>NZ_JAGIZA010000012.1 GCF_017813365.1 Roseomonas indoligenes | reverse complement strand
GGCCGCCCAGGCCTCATCAGACAGCCAGAACAAACGCGCCATGTCCACCTCCTGATCAGCCAAACCCGATCAGGAGACAAAAACGCCAACGAACGTAGAGAGTTGTTTGGGTTCCCTACCTAGCGCCTCACACCCGCCGGTGGCGCCTCGGCTTGACAATGATGACGGTCGAAATCTTAATTCGTGGTGCAGGAGGTGCCGCTTGAGGGTGACCAGGGCACAGGCGGCCGAGAACCGGGCACGGGTGGTGGAGACGGCCGCCCGCCTGTTCCGCGAGCACGGCTTCGACGGCATCGGCGTGGACTCGCTGATGCGGGAGGCCGGGCTGACCCATGGCGGCTTCTACAAGAACTTCGAGTCGAAGGATGCCCTTGCCGCCGAGGCCTGCACGCAGGCGATGGACGCGGCGGCCGAGCGATGGGCGGCGCTGATCGAGGCCTCCGGGCCGGACGCGCTGGCCCGCCTGGCGGACCAGTACCTCTCCCCGGCACACCGGGACCGGCCGGGCGGCGGTTGCACCGTTGCGGCGCTGGCCGCCGAGGCCGGACGCCGCCCCGGCCCGCTCCGGGCCACCTTCGGCCGCGGCCTGCGCGCCACCCTGGAACGCCTGTCCCGCATCATGCCCGGCCGCTCCGAGGCAGCGAGGCGCGAGAGGGCCGTCGCGGCCTATGCGGGCCTTGTCGGCACGCTGGTGCTGGCCCGCGCCGCAGCCGACCACCCCGAGCTGTCCGATGAGATCCTGGCCGCCGGGCGCCGCGCCTTCGGCGGCGCCGCACCGAAGGCCGCTCCATGACCGCCATCCCCTATGCGAGCGCGTTGATCATCGGCGCCGGGCCGGGCATCAGCGCCTCCCTCGCGCGGCAGCTGGGCCGGGCGGGGCTCACGGTCGCCCTCGCCGCCCGCAACACGGAGAAGCTGGCGCCCCTGGCTGAGGAGACGGGCGCCGTGCCCTTCCCGGCGGACGCCGCCGATCCGGCTTCCGTGGAGGCGCTGTTCTCCGCCGTCGAGGCGCGGCTCGGTGCGCCAGAGGTCGTCGTCTACAATGCCAGCGCCCGCGCGCCGGGGCCGCTGGCCGAATTGGATCCTGAAGCGGTCCGCAAGGCGATCGAGATCACCGCCTTCGGCGCCTTCCTTGCGGTGCGCCAGGCGGCGCGGCGCATGGTGCCGCGCGGGCACGGCGCCATCCTGCTCACCGGCGCCACGGCGAGCGTGAAGGGCTTCGCCGGCTCCGCCGCCTTCGCAATGGGCAAGTTTGCCCTGCGTGGGCTTGCCCAGAGCGCGGCGCGCGAGCTGGGGCCGAAGGGCATTCACGTCGCCCATGTCGTGGTGGATGGTGGCGTGCGGAGCGAACGCCGGCCGGAGTCGCCCGGGAAGCCGGATAGCCTGCTGGACCCGGACGCGATCGCCGCGACCTATCTCGACCTACTCCGCCAGCCGCGCAGCGCCTGGTCGCTGGAAGCGGAGCTACGCCCGTGGACCGAGACCTTCTGAAGGACCGCAAGACCATGCCGCTCTCGATGTACCAGGCCTCCGTTCCCGTCTTGCTGCGCGGCCTCGGCGTGCTGTCCACCCTGCTCGAGAAGGGTGCCGCTCATGCGGCCGCTTCGGGCATCGATCCCGCGGAACTCGTGCAGGCGCGGCTCGCGCCCGACATGCTGACCCTGGCTGGTCAGGTTCAGCGCGCGAGCGACACCTCCAAGTTCGCGGCGGCCCGGTTGTCGGGGCTTCCCGCTCCCTCCTTTCCTGACGAGGAGGCCAGCGTCGACGACCTACTCCAGCGTGTCGCGGCAACGGTGGAGTTCCTGCAATCCGTCCCGGCGGAGGCTTTCGAGGGCAGCGAGGGCCGCAGCATCACCTACGGCCCGCAGAGCCGCCCGACCACGCTGCCGGGGGCGGACTACCTGCTCGGCTTCGCCCTGCCGAACTTCTACTTCCACGTGACTACCGCCTACGACATCCTCCGGCATCTCGGTGCGCCGATCGGCAAGCGCGACTACCTCGGGCCGCTCGGCACCAAGGGCTGAGGCGACTCCGGCGACAACACGGCAGGCCGCCCGGAATCCAGGGCGGGTGAGGAAGGAGAGTGCGCTTGAGCATCCGAGGGAAGGCCTGCATCGCCGGCGCTTATGAGCACCCGACGCGCAAGGCCGGGGACAAGAGCACGGCCCAGCTTCATGCCGAGGTCGCCCTCGGCGCACTGCGCGACGCCGGCCTGACCCGCGCCGATGTGGACGGCTACTTCTGCGCCGGGGACGCCCCCGGCATGGGGCCGCTCAGCATGGCCGACTATCTCGGGCTGGACCGGCTGCGCCATGTCGATTCCACGGATATCGGGGGAAGCTCCTACCTCGCTCACGTGGCCCATGCAGCGGGGGCGATCGCGCTCGGCCGCTGCGACGTGGCGCTGATAACCCTCGCCGGGCGCCCGCGATCGGAAGGCCAAGCCACCGGCACGGCGCCGCGCGCCGGCAACCCCGCGCAGCCCGACGTGCAGTTCGAATACCCCTACGGCGCCGCCATCGCGAACATGTACGCGATGTGCGCGCGGCGCCACATGCACGAGTACGGGACGACGAGCGAGCAACTGGCCTGGATCAAGGTGGCGGCCAGCCACCACGCGCAGCACAATGAGCACGCGATGCTCCGCAACGTCGTGACGGTGGAGGAGGTGCTGGCCTCACCCCTGGTCGCGGACCCGCTGCACCGGCTGGACTGCTGCGTCATCTCCGATGGCGGCGGCGCGCTCGTGGTCGTGCGGCCGGAGATCGCCCGCTCCCTCGGGCGCCCTGTCGTCTCGGTGCGCGGCGCGGGAGAGGCGGTGAAGCACCAGATGGGCGGGCGGCTGGACCTGACCTACACCGGCGCCCGCTCCTCCGGCCCCCGCGCCTTCGAGGAGGCGGGGGTCACGCCGGCCGACATCAAATATGCCAGCATCTACGACAGCTTCACCATCACCATGCTGATGCAGCTGGAGGATCTCGGCTTCTGCGAGAAGGGCAGGGGCGGCGCCTTCGTGGCGGACGGCAACCTGATCAGCGGCATCGGCCGGCTGCCCTTCAACACGGATGGCGGCGGGCTCTGCAACAACCACCCTGCGAACCGCGGCGGCATCACCAAGGTGATCGAGGCGGTGCGGCAGCTGCGCGGGGAAGCCCATCCCGCCGTCCAGGTG
The DNA here is from genome assembly GCF_017813365.1 of Roseomonas indoligenes. GTDB lineage: Bacteria > Pseudomonadota > Alphaproteobacteria > Acetobacterales > Acetobacteraceae > Roseomonas > Roseomonas indoligenes. The sequence continues at coordinate 185,041 of NZ_JAGIZA010000012.1, read as the reverse complement.
CCGAACTGCGATCTCGCGCTCGCCCACGGGACGGGCGGCTCGCTCGGGACCCGCCACGGCAGCGCGACCCTAGTCCTGGAAAGGGAATGACGGCGATGAGCGACAGCATCGCGCAGCGTGTGCCGCCGAGCCCCACCCCGGACCCCTCCACCCGCCCCTTCTGGGAGGCGGCGAAGCAGGGCCGGCTGCTGATCGGCCGCAACACCGCGACAGGCGCCTTCCACTACCCGCCACGCCCGGTCGACCCCTTCGACGATGAGGGCGAGGTTGAACTCGTGCCCGCCAGCGGTCGGGGCACGATCTACACCTTCAGCATCATGCGGGCGAAAACCCCCTACGCGATCGCCTATGTGGAACTGGAAGAGGGGCCGCGCATCATGACGAACATCGTCGATTGCGACTTCGCGACACTGAAGGTGGGCCAGCCCGTCCGCCTCGTCTTCGTCAAGAGCGAGGACGGCCAGCCCATTCCCATGTTCACGCCCGCCGGCTGAAGCGGAGCCACCGGCCGGCGCAGGACGTCATCCCGGCAGCAACATCCGGTAGAGCGCCGCCGATGCGGGGGTCAGCGCCTCTCGCCGTCGCCGGACGAGCCCCAGCCGGCGGTGGAGCACGGGTTCAACCAGCGGCACCTCGACCAGCACCCCTGGCAGCAGGCCGCGCCCGGCCGAGGAGGGCAGGATGGCGGCCGCCACCCCCGTCGCGGCCAGGGCCATGGCGCTCGGCGTGTTCTCCACCACGAAGCGGCCGCGCCCGGGCAGGCCGACATGGGAGAGCTGCATCTCCACCAGCGCGCGGTTGCCGCTGCTGCCGCCAAGGGTGATGAGTTCGTCGGCCCGCAGTTCCGCCCAGACCACCGAAGCGCGGGAGGCGAGGGCATGGCCGGGGTGGCAGACCAGAACCAGCGGATCGGCCGAGAGTAGGTCCTCCGCGAGATCCTCCTGCGGATCCCCCACGATGTGGATGCCGAACTCGGCGTCGCCCCGCCGCACCGCCTCCGTCACCAGCGCGCCGGACCGCTCCAGCAGCATCACCCGGTTGCCGGGATGCCGGCGGGCATAGGCCTCCAGCACGCCGGGCAGACGCTGGTAGGCAACGGCCGGCATGGTGGCCAGGGTGACATCGCCGGCGCTCAGCCGGGCGGTGGTCCGCAGCCGCTCCAGCCCGTGCGTCAGGTCTTCAACGACACGCTTCGCGAGCGGCAGGAACTCCCGGCCGGCGGCGGTCAGGCTCGTCCGCCGGCTGGTCCGGTCCAGCAGGGAGAGGCCGACGAAGCCTTCCAGCCGCTGAATCCGCCGGGTCAGCCCAGTCTGCGTCAGCGCCAGCCGCTCTGCCGCACGGGTGAAGCTGCCCAACTCGGCCACCATTACGAAGGCCTGCACGTCGTCCATGGGCAGGTGCATGACTGCGCCTCATCAATCGATGCCAGCATTGCATTATACGTGGCCGGCATTTGCCGCCATCCTGCGCGGGAAGGCGCGGCACAGCGCCGGAATGGGAAGGGACAATCCATGCGCGCCGGCCATACCGGTTCCATGCCATGACCGCCGTGCCGAACTCCACCGGCACGGCGCCTCCGCGCCACCCCGTGCCGCCGGGAGCCTGCGATTCCCACCTGCACGTCCTGGACGCCCGCTTTCCCGGCGCGGCGCTCACCTCGGGCATGACGCTGGCCGATTACCGGCTGCTCCAGCACCGCCTCGGCACCAGCCGCGCCGTGCTGGTGCAGGCCAAGCACCACGGCACCGACCCAGCCGCGCTGCTGGACGCGCTGGCGCAGCTCGGCCCGGACGGTCGCGGCATCGCCGTGCTGCCGCCCGACACGCCGGAGGCCGAGTTCCGCCGCCTGGACACGGGCGGCGTGCGCGGGCTGCGGCTAAGCCTCTGGAATCCGGCCGATGCGCCGCTCGCCATGGCCGACATCCCCGCGCTCGCCGCCCGCGTCGCGCCGCTGGGCTGGCACCTGCAACTGCACCTCATGGCGGATCAGATCGCGGCGGCCGCGGGCATGCTGGCGGACCTCCCATGTCCTCTGGTCTTCGACCACATGGCCCGGCTGCCGCCCGATGCGGGACCGGATCACCCGGCCTTCGCCGTCGTGGCACGGCTGCTGCAGGCCGGGCGGGCCTGGGTGAAGCTCTCCGGCGCCTATCTGAACACCCGCGCCGGCCCGCCCTATTCGGATGCCGGGCGCATCGCCCACGCCTTCGTCGCGGAGGCGCCGGAACGCCTGGTCTGGGGCAGCGACTGGCCGCACGTGACCAAGGTCCACAAGCCCGACGACGCCGAGCTGCTGGACCTGCTGGCCGAATGGGCCGGGCCGCGCCTGGCGGACCGCATCCTGGCGGACAATCCCGCCACCCTCTACGGCTTCGCCTGAACAGGAGCGCCATGACCCCCGCTTCCCTCGACGCCATGCGCAGCAAGCTGTTCCTGCCGGGCACGCGGCCGGAACTCTTCGCCAAGGGTGCCGCCTCGGCCGCCGATGCGCTGAGCTTCGACCTGGAGGATTCCGTTGCGCCGGAGCGCAAGGCCGAGGCCCGCGCCAATGTCGCCGCCGCGCTGCGCGATCCGGCCCTCCGCGCGGCGGGCAAGCTGCACATCGTGCGCGTGAACGCGCCGGGCACCCCGCACTTCGCGGACGACGTGGCTGCCCTGGTCGGCCCCGGTCTGGACGCCATCAACCTGCCCATGGTCGAGGACGCGGCCATGGTGCGGGAGGCCGTGGCCGCGATCGCTCGCGCGGAGGCTGCCACCGGCGCCGCGCCCTGCGGCATCCTGGCGAATATCGAGACGCCTCGCGGCCTGCGCCTGGCCGCCGAGATCGCCTGCGCCGATCCGCGCGTGACCGGCCTGCAGATCGGCTACGGCGACCTGTTCGAGCCCTTCGGCATTGCGCGGGACGACGAAACGGCGCTGCACCACGTGCGCCTGCAGGTGCGGATGGCGGCGGCGGAGGCGCGGGTGCCGGCTTTCGATGGTGCCCTGGCCGCTTTCGCGTCCCTCGATCGCTGCCGCACGGAGGCCGAAGCGTCGCGCCGGCTCGGCTTTGCCGGGAAGTCCTGCATCCATCCCAGCCAGATCGCCGTGGTGAACGCCGCCTTCCAGCCAAGCGAGGCCGAGATCGCCCGCGCGGCCCGTGTGGTGGCGGCGGCGGAGGAGGCTGAGGCGAAGGGGATCGGCGCCTACACCGTGGACGGGCAGATGGTGGACGCGCCCTTCGCCGCCAGTGCCCGCGCGGTGCTGGCCCTGGCGAGTCGTCTTGGTCTCCCAACTGCGGCCTGAGCAAGAACACGGAAGGAAACGACGATGGAGTTCACGATCCGGCGCCGCGGCGTCCTGGCCAGCGCCTTGGCCGCACCGCTCGTGCTGCCGGGGCTCGCCCGCGCGCAGGGCAGCTGGCCCAGCCGAAGCGTGCGCGTGGTGGTGCCTTTCACCCCCGGCGGTTCCAACGACGCCGTGGCGCGCCCGCTGGCCGAGCACTTCCAGCGCCGCCTGGGCCAGCCCTTCGTTGTGGAGAACAAGCCAGGCGCCGGCAGCACGGTGGGCTCGGGCGAGATCGCCCGCGCGCCCGCGGATGGCTACACGCTGCTCGTCACCTCCTCGACCTTCTCCACCAGCGCGGCGACGCAGAACACGCCCTACGACGCCGTCAACGACTTCGAAGGCGTGGCGCTGGCGGCCACGGCGCCGCTGCTGGTGCTGGCCACGAAGTCCTTCCCGGCGAACAATCTTCGGGAACTGGCGGAATACGTCCGCGCGAATCCCGGCAAGGTGGATTACGGCTCCGCCGGCCCTGGCAGCATCAACCAGCTCTCCGCCGAGCTCTTCGCGCAGAAGGCCGGCGGGCTGAAGCTGGTGCACATCCCCTATCGCGGCATGGGGCCGGCGACGACGGACCTCGTGGCCGGCACCATCCAGCTCCTGTTCACCACGGTCCCCTCCGCCGCCGGGCTGGTGAAGGACGGCAGCGTGAAGATCCTCGGCTGGACGTCGGAAGCGCGCCCGGCCAGCGGGCCGCAGGCGCCCACCCCGAAGGAGAGCGGGCTCGACTACAGTGCCGAGATCTGGTGGGGCCTGCTGGCCCGCCGCGGCACCCCGCGCGAGATCGTGGAGAAGCTGAACGCCACGGCCAACGAGGCGCTCGGGGAAGGCAGGCTGGCAAACTACCTGCGCGGCGAGGGCGCCGAGCCTTCCCCGCGCCCGCCCGGCGAGTTCGACGCCTTCCTGAAGGGGGACATCGCCCGCTGGAAGCAGGTTGCCACCGCCGCCAACATCCGGATCGATTGAGCATGGACGAGCACGCGCCTTCCCGCCTGCACCGCAAGGCGTTCGACCCGACAGCGTGCGGCCCGCTGGACGGGGTGCGCGTGCTGGACCTCGCGAGATTGGTGGCCGGCAACACGCTGACCATGGTGCTGGCGGACCACGGCGCCGAGGTGGTGAAGGTGGAGCCACCGGAAGGCGACACGCTCCGCGCCTGGAAGGTGCAGGGCGTGGAGACCTCCTGGAAGAGCTGGTGCCGCAACAAGAAGAGCATCTGCCTGGACCTGCGGAGCCCCGAGGCGCAGGGCGTGGTGCGCGCCCTGGTGCGCGACGCCGCCATGCTGGTTGAGAGCTTCCGCCCCGGCGTGCTGGAGGCCATGGGCCTCTCCCCGGAGTCCCTGCTGGCGATCAACCCGGCCCTCGTCATCATCCGCATCAGCGGCTGGGGACAGGACGGGCCCTACCGCCACAAGCCGGGCTTCGGCACCCTGGTGGAAGGTTATTCCGGCTTTGCCGCCGTCAACGGCTTCGCGGACCGTGAGCCGGTGCTGCCGCCGATGTTCATGGGGGATTGCTATGCCGGCATCTACGGCGCGGCCTCCGCCACCATCGCGCTGCGACACGCCGAGCGGACAGGGCAGGGGCAGGTCATCGACCTCTCGCTGATCGATCCGATGCTGGCGGTAATGGATCCGCAGACCGCCAACTACCGCCTGACTGGCCGCACGAAACAGCGCACGGGCAGCCGCAGCACCAACACCGCCCCCCGCAACGCCTATCAGGCCCGCGACGGCGGCTGGGTCTGCCTTTCCTCCTCCACCCAGGGCATGACGGAGAAGCTGCTGCGCTCCATCGGGCGGCCGGAGCTGATCGAGGACCCGCGCTTCCGCACTAACCCGGATCGGCTGCGGAACTGGCAGGAGCTGGACGGCATCATCGGCGCCTTCATCGGCGAGCGCGACAAGGCGGAGGTGCTGGAGCACTTCGACCGGGCTGGCGTCACCATCGGCCCGATCATGGACGCCGCCGACCTGCTGGAGGACGGTTTCGTCGCGGAGCGCGAGGCGCTGATCGAGGTGCCGGACGAAGACATGCCCGGCGGCTTCGTGCCAATGCACGGGATGGTGCCGCGGCTCTCCGCCACGCCCGGCGTGCTGGCCCGCCCTGCGCCGCGCCTCGGTGAGCACAACGACGAGATCCTCAACCCAGCCTTGGGCGAGGAGGAACTAGCACGGCTGCGCGCGGCCGGCATCGTGCGCGGCTGAGCCGGCGAAACGGGAGGAGACGGTGATGACAATGTCGCGCAGGCATACCCTCGTCGCAACGGTGGCCGGGCTGCTTCCGCTGCCACTGCGGGCGCAGGAGGCCTGGCCGGCGCGGCCGGTGCGGATGATCGTCTCCTACGGTGCCGGCGGTGCGGTGGACACGGTGGCGCGGCTGGTCTTTCCCCGGGTGACGGAAGTGCTCGGCCAGCCCGTGGTGATTGAGAACCGGGCGGGCGCGGGCGGTACCATCGCGGCCAATGCCGTCGCGCAGTCCAGGCCCGACGGCTACACCCTGCTCGACGATGCCAGCGGCTTCGCGATCAACCCGGCGCTGATGCCGCGCCTGCCCTACGATCCGCGGCGGGATTTCCTGCCAGTGGCGCGCATCGTCACCGTGCCCAACGTGCTGCTACTCGGCCCAAGCTGCCCGGCGCGGACAGTGCCGGAGTTGATAGCGCTGGCGAAGTCGAAGCCTGGCGAGATCGCCTGCGCGAGCACCGGCACCGGCTCCTCCCAGCATCTGGCGCTGGAGCTGTTCAATCGAACGGCCGGGGTCGAGATTACCCACGTGCCCTACCGCGACACCCCGGCCGCGCAGAACGACCTGCGCGGCGGGCGGATCGGCATGATCGTCTCCACCGCCACCTCCGCCCTCCCGCTGCACGGGCAGGAGGGGCTGCGCGTCATCGCCCATACCGGCCGGGATCCGGTGGCACGCCTGCCCGGCGTGCCGGCTGTGGCCGAGACCCTGCCGGGCTACGAGAGCCTGGAGTGGCATGGCCTGTTTGCGCCCGCCGGCACACCGCCGGACGTCGCCGCGCGCGTGGCGGTGGCCGTGGAAGGCGCGCTGAAGGACCCGGCCCTGGGCGAGAGGCTCGCGACACTCGGCGCCAGCCCGGGCCTCCTACGCTCCGACGACTTCCGCACCTTCCTGGAGGGCGAGATCGGCAAGTGGGGTCAGCTTATCCGCGCCGCGGGCATCCAGGCCGGGTAAGGGCAAGGCACCCCGGCCGAATGCATCGGCTCCGGCCTTTCCCGGTCCTCAGCGGCCGGTGAAAACCGGCGCGCGCTTCTCCGCCCAGGCTGCCTTTCCTTCCTGCAGGTCTTGCGAGTCACGGACCTGCCGGATCGTCGCCGCGACGGCCTCGGCATCCATGTTCCCACGGGCGATGCCGTTGAGCGCGGCCTTCATGCCCTGCACCGCGAGGGGCGCATTCGCACAGAGGGCGGCGGCCAGCGCTGAGGCGCGCGCCTCCAGCACATCCGGCGGTACGAGTTCCGTCAGGAAACCGATACGCAGCAGTTCCTCGGCCTCCAGCTTCTCCGCGGTGAGAAAGAGGCGCTTGGCCGCGTTCAGGCCGAGCCGGCTGACATAGCGTCCCAGGCCGCTCGGGTAGTAGTGCAGGCCGAGCCGCGCGGCGGGCATGAACATGGCCATGCCCGTCACGCCGATGCGGAAGTCGCAGGCCAGGGCGAGGTCGGTGGAACCGCCATAGACGCCGCCGTTCATCGCGCAGATCGTCGGCTGGCGCAGCGCCTCCAACCGGTCCGCGAGGCGCCCAAAGGAGGATTCGTCCGTGCCCTCGCCGGGCTTCAACTCCCCAATATGGAAACCGGAGCTGAAGGAACGGCCACTGGCGGTGAGGATGACCGCCCGCACCGCACGATCCGCCCCGATCGTGTCGAGAATTTCCGCCAGCGCCACCAGGTCACCCGGCTCAATCCGGTTGTGCACTGCCGGCCTGTGCAGGCGGATGGTGGCGACGGCACCGTTGATGCTCAGGCTCGGTGCCCGGGCTTCCCGTCCATCACTCAACGCGGTGCCTCCCGTTCAGCAGACCAGCTCTCGCCAGGGTGGATCCGCGCCCACCATCCCGCCACTGGCGCGGCATCAGGCGAAGCGCTCCGCCCGGTACGGGTTCGGGTCGATGAAGGGGGTCTGGCCGCCTATCATCTCCGCCAGCAGGCGGCCAGTCGTTGGGCCGAGGGTCAGCCCCTGATGGGCGTGTCCGAAGGCACCCCAAAGCCCGTCCTGCCCGGGGATGCGGCCGATCACGGGCAGCATGTCCGGCGTGCAGGGCCGCACGCCCATCCAGGGCTTCTGTTCCACGCTCTCCTCCAGCGGAAGGAGCGACCGGGCCACCGGCTCGGCCCGCTCCATCTGGATCGGCGTCTCCGGCGCGTCGGGCCGGGCGAACTCTGCGCCGGTTGTCAGGCGGATGCCGGCCCGCATGGGCACGAGACAGAAGCCGCTGGCCTCGTCGATGAAGGGGTGGTTCAGCACCGCGTTGCCCTTCATCCCGTAGTGAAGGTGGTAGCCGCGCTTCCCGAAGAGGGGAGGGGCGTAGCCGAAGCGCCGCGTCACATCGCCGGCCGCGGCGCCCAGGGCTACCACGGCCTGCGCGGCCTCCATTGGTCCGTCCTGCGTCATGACGCGCCAGCCCGAGCCGGCGCGGGCCAGGGTGGCCGCATCGCCCGTGGCAAAGCGGCCGCCCTCCCCCTCGAACAGGCGCGCGTAGGATGTGGTGAGGGCGTGCGGGTCGCTGACGGAATAGGGATCGGTCCAGTGCACCGCCCCGGCGCGGCGCACCAGCAGGTGCGGCTCGGCCTCGGCCAGGGCATCCCCGTCCAGGACACGGTAGCCGACGTTGTGCTCCCGGTGCGCCGCCTCCGCCTCCCGCCTCGCGGCGTCCAACTGCGCCTCCGTGCTGAACAGGCGCATCCAGCCGATGGGGCGCAGCAGCTCGGTGGAGCCGGCCTGCCGCGCCACCGCCATGTGCTCATCCAGGCAGGTGACGATCAGCTGCGCATAGGCCCGCGCCATCGCCTCGTACCGCTCCGGCGCGGAGTTCCACCAGTAGCGCAGCAGGGGATAGGCCAGGCCGGGCAGGGCATCCGCGTGGTACACCGCGTCCACCGAGCGGTTGCGGGCGATGCGCGCGATCTCCGACACGCTGCGCGGGAAGGGGTGGGGGAACACCGCCTCGCGCTGGATCAGCCCGGCATTGCCGAAGGAGGCACCCTCGCCCGGGGCGCGGCGGTCCACCAGCACCACGTCCCACCCGCGCTGGCGCAGGTGGAGGGCGGTGGAGACGCCCACCATCCCCGCGCCCAGCACGATCACCGATTGCGCCATGCCCTATCCCTCAGCCGCCCCGGTGCGGGGCCGATCTTGCGTGGTTCCGGTGTGCCGCGCCATCCGCGCCGCGTCCCTCCCGTTCCCGGGAATGGATCTCGGCGCGCGTTCCTCGTGCATTCGGGATTAGAGCCGCGCCGGGCGGCTGTCGAGGCCGGGGCTCCGGTCTGGCGGCGCCTTCAGCCCAGGGCGGCGGGACCGGCGGGACCGTCGAGCCAGGCCCAGGGGCGGCGGGCATGGTCGGCCTCCATAAAGGCATCGATGGCCGTGCGGTGGCTGAGGGTGAGGTCCAGGTCCGTCCAGCCGTTCAGCAGCTTCGTGCGCCAGACCGGATCGATGGCGAAATCCCAGCGCGTGCCGCCCGCGGCCAGGACGCGGGATTCGAGGTCCACCGTCACCTCCGCATTCCCCGCGTCCAGCCAGGCGAGGAGGGCTTCCACCGCATCCTCCTCCATTCGCGCAGGAAGCAGGCCGTTGTTCACGGCGTTGCTGCTGAAGATGTCGCCGAAGCTCGGCGCCAGGACGCAGCGGATCCCGTGGTCCAGAAGCGCGTAGGCAGCGGCTTCTCGCGAGGAGCCGCTGCCGAAGTTGCGGCGGGTGACCAGCACCGCGCTGCCCGCCCGCTCCGGCCGGTTCAGCGGGAAGTCCGGGCGGGGTACGGCGGCGGCGTCGAAGCGCAGATCGTAGAGCAGGAAGTCGCCGTAGCCGGCGCTGCGGGGGCGGCTCATGAAGCGGGCGGGAATGAGCTGGTCCGTATCCACGTTGCTCATCGGCAGCGGGCAAGCCTTGGCGGTGAGGCTGCGGAAGGGCTCCATCACGCGCGGCCCTCCAGCAGCGGGCGGACATCCGTCAGATGCCCGGTCACGGCGGCGGCGGCAGCCATGGCGGGGGACATCAGGTGCGTGCGCGCGCCCTTGCCCTGGCGTCCCTTGAAGTTGCGGTTGGTGGTGGAGGCGCAGCGCTCCCCCGCTCCAACGAGGTCGCCATTCATGCCCACGCACATGGAGCAGCCAGATTCCACCCATTCCAGCCCGGCCGCGGTGAAGATCCGGTCCAGCCCCTCCTCCTCCGCCTGCCGCTTCACGAGGGTGGAGCCGGGGGAAACAAGGCCGGGGATGCGCGCGCGCCGGCCGGAGAGGACGGCGGCGGCAGCGCGCAGGTCCTCGATGCGGCTGTTGGTGCAGGAACCGATGAAGACGCGGTCCACGACGATGTCGGCGATCCGCTGCCCGGCATGCAGGCCCATATAGTCCAGGCCCTCCCGGATCTGCGCCGCGCGCGCAGGATCGGCGGCGCGGTCCGGGTCCGGCAGGGTGGCGGTGACGGGGAGGGCATCCTCCGGGCTTACGCCCCAGGTGACGATCGGCGCAATCTCCGCGCCGTCCAGCACCACCTCGCGGTCGAACTCGGCGCCGGGATCGCCGGGGAGTGCGAGCCAAGCCTCGGCGGCGCGGTCGAAGGCGTCCTCCCGCGGCGCGAAGGGCCGCCCGCGCAGGAAGTCCAGCGTTGTCGCATCCGGTGCCACCATGCCGCTGCGCGCGCCGGACTCGATGGAAAGGTTGCAGAGGGTGAGCCGCCCCTCGACCGAGAGCGCGCGGATGGCGGACCCCGCATACTCTACGGCATGGCCCTGCGCCCCATCCGTCCCGATCCGGGCGATGATGGAAAGGGCGATGTCCTTCGCGGCGATGCCGGGGCCGGTGCTTCCCTCCACCGCGATCCGCATCCGCTTCGGCCGGCGCTGCCAGAGGGTCTGCGTCGTCAGCACATGCGCGACCTCGGAAGCGCCGATGCCGAAGGCCAGTGCCCCGAGCGCGCCGTGGGTGGAAGTATGGCTGTCGCCGCAGACGACCGTGAGCCCGGGCAGGGTCAGCCCCTGTTCCGGCCCGACGACATGAACGATCCCCTGCGCCGGGCTGTCCAGCCCGAACAGGCGCAGGCCGTGATCCGCGGCATTGTCGGAGAGCTGCTGGACCATCCGGCGGATGGTGTCGTCCGCGATGGCGTTGCCCCGGCCGCGCGTGGGCACGTAGTGGTCGGCCACGCCGATGTTCTGGGATGGTCGGGCAACCCGCGCGCCGCGGGCGCGCAACTGGTTGAACGCGTGGTGGGAGCCCTCGTGAAAGAAGTGGCGGTCGATCTGCAGCAGCGCCTGCCCGTCCTCCCGCGTCAGGATGACATGCGCTTCCCAGACCTTGTCGAAGAGCGTGCGTGGCCCGTTCCCCGCCATGTCCGGCCTCCCTTTTGCTGTGCGGAAAATAGGATCGCGGGTAGGCTTGATGCAATGGTCCTGTCCGATATCCTAGACAGCATGCTGTCCCGGACATAGGACAGGAGAGGCGGCGGCAGAGGGGGCAGGCGGTTGAGTGCGACAGTCGAGCCTTTCAAGGCGCGCCGCGTCTATCTCGTGCTGCGGGACCGCATCGGCTGCGGCGCCCTTCCGCCGGGCGCGCGCCTTCCCGGCGAGCCCGACCTTGCGGCGGAGCATGGCGTGGCGCGCGTGACCATCCGGCGGGCGCTGGATCAACTCGCGCGGGAAGGGCTGCTGGAGCGCCGCCCGGGCGTGGGAACCTTCGTGCGCGGCGTGGCGACCCTGCCTCCGGCCACCGCCGATTTCGCGGACGTTTTCACCCACCTGAAGGAAATGGGGCGGCGCACCGAGGTGCGGCTCCTCTCCTTCGGCTATGCCGTGCCGCCGCCAGCGGTCGCGCTGGCCCTGGACCTCGCGCCCGGCGAGGCCGCGCAGCGCGCCGTCCGCGTCCGGTGCATGGCGAGCGGACCCTTCTCCTACCTGACCACCCATGTGCCCGCGCGGATCGGCCGGACCTATTCGGAGTCGGAGCTGGCAAGCCAGCCGCTCCTCGTGCTGCTGGAGCGGTCCGGCCTGCGGATCGGCCGCGCGCGCCAGAGCATCGGCGCGACCCTCGCCGGGCCTGACCTAGCCGCGGTGCTGGAGGTGGAGATCGGTGCCCCGCTGATCGCGCTGACGCGGCTGGTACAGGACGAGGAGGGCAGGGCGGTGGAGCACCTGCACGCCCTCTATCGCCCCGACCGATTCTCCTTCGAGTTGCAGATGCAGCGCACCGGCGCCGAAGGCGAGCGCCGCTGGAGCCCCATGGCCCCGACGGGCGCCTCGCCCGCCAACGTGAACAGGACCCGCTCGACAAGGACGGGTCGCGGGCCGGACCCGCAGGACGATGAGAGGACAGGTTCATGAGGACGCTTCCGACGACCACCCGCCGCGCGCTGCTCGGCACCGCTGCCGGAGGCACGGCGCTGCTGGCCGCCCCGGGCCTGCTCCGCGCACAGCCCGCGCCCGTGAAGATCGGCCTGCTCCAGCCGTTGACCGGCGCCCTGGCGCAGGACGGCGATCTCGGCCGGATCGGCGCGGAGGCGGCGGTGGCCAAAATCAACGGGGATGGCGGCCTGCGGGCGCTGGGCGGGGCGAAGATCGAGCTGGTCGTCGCCGATGCCCGCTCAAACCCCGAGGCCGGCGTGCAGGAGGTCGAGAAGCTGCAGGGCGAGGGCGTGGTGGCGATCGTCGGCGGCTTTGCAAGCCCGATCTGCCTGGCCGCCAGCCAGGCCGCGGCGCGCTACGACCTGCCCTATGTCGTGGATGTCGGCGTGGCGGACAGCATCGTCTCGCGCGGGCTGACCAACACTTTCCGCCTGGCCCCGGGCTTCGGCACCGTCACCTCCGCCGCTGTCGAGAACCTGATCCGGCTGAACGACGGCGCCGGCAAGCCCTGCAAGACGGTGGTGCTGGTGCATGAGGACGGGCTGTTCGGCTCCGGCCTCGCGAAGCTGATGCAGACGGAGCTGCCGAAACACGGCTTCGAGGTGCTGGAGACCATCGCCCACCCCACCCCCGCGCGCGACATGAACAACATCGCGCTGCGCCTGCGCTCCCTCCGGCCGGACCTGCTGATCCCCTCCTCCTACTATGGCGAGTTCGTCCTCCTCTCCCGCACCATGCGGCAGCAGCGCATCCGGCCGAAGGGGATCTACGCCGTGCTGAACGGCGCCGCCTCGAACTACCGCTTCGTGAAGGAATTTCCGGACGCGGCGCTGGGCGTGATGGACTGCAACCACTGGCACGACCCGAAGAACGCGGAGGCCATCGCGCTGAAAGCCCAGGTGGAGGCGTCCGGCAAGTTCTGGGCCTACAACATCCCGCTGAACTATTCCTGCGTGAAGCTGGTGGCCGATGCGGTCAACCGCGCCGGCGCGGCGGACCGCGCGAAGGTGCTCCAGGCGCTCACGACCTCCGACTATTCCGGCCATATCATGCCGTACGGGCCGACAAGGTTCGTGAACGGGCAGAACGCGGGGGCGCGCCCGGTCAATACCCAGGTGCAGGACGGCGACATCAAGGTGATCTTCCCCACTGAGGTGGCAGATTCCCGTCCCGTCTTCCCGATCCAGGGCTGACCGTGCCGATCGAGCTGATCGCGGAGGCCGTGGCGAACGGCCTGCTGGCGGGGGCGGCCTATGCGCTGGTGGCGCTGGGCCTCACCCTCGTCTACGGCGTGCTGCACATCGTGAACTTCGCGCACGGGGCGCTGCTGACCCTGGCGATGTTCGCGGCCTGGGGGCTGAACGCGGCCTTCGGGCTGGACCCCTACCTCGCCATCCTGCCGATGGCCGCGGGCTTCATGGCGCTGGGCTACGCGCTGCAGCGCTGGGTGATCGGCCCGGCGAGCCACGGGGATGACGGCAACACGCTCCTCGTCACGCTCGGCCTCTCCATCGTGATCGAGAACGCGATGCTGGCCCTGTTCCGCTCCGACACCCGCACGCTGGGCACGGACTCCGGCTTCGACGTGGTTGAGCTGGGCCCGATGCTGCTCTCCCGCCCGCGCCTGATCGGCTTCGGCGTCTCCCTGCTGGCTGCTGCGCTGCTCTGGGCACTGCTCTCGGCCACCGACACGGGCAAGGCCATTCGCGCCGTTGCGAAGGAGAAGCTGGGCGCCCAGCTCTGCGGCATCGACCCGCGCCACATCTACGCAGTCACCTTCGGGCTGGGCTGCGCCTGCCTGGCCGTGGCCGCGTGCCTGCTGCTGCCGACCTTCTACGTGAACCCGCGCGTGGGCAATGCCTTCGTGCTGATGGCCTTCACCATTGTCGTGCTCGGCGGGATGGGATCGATCCCCGGCGCGCTGCTCGGCGGCCTCATCGTCGGCGTCGTGGAGAGCCTGGGCGGGCTGCTGCTGGGGGAGAGCCTCGGGCAGCTCGGCATCTTCGTGATCTTCATCCTCGTGCTGCTGCTTCGGCCGACCGGCCTGTTCGGTGCGCGGGCATGAGCGCGCGGGACCTCTGGCCGGGGCTGGCGCTGCTCGCCCTGATCGCCCTCCTTCCGTTCGTGGCGTCCAACACCGCCCTGAACTTCCTGCTCTCGGTGCTGATCGTCGCGCTGGCGGCGCAGGGATGGAACATCCTGGGCGGCTATGCGGGGCAGCTCTCCTTCGGGCACGCGGCCTTCTTCGGAACCGGCGCCTACGCCACCGCGATCCTGCAGCTCCGTTTCGGAGTGAACGCCTGGATCGGGCTGGCGGCCGGCATCGCGCTCGGCGCCCTGGTGGGCTGGGCCATCGGCGCACTCTCCTTCCGCGCTCGGCTGAGGGGGTCCTACTTCGCCCTGGTCACCCTGGCCTTCGCGGAGGTGCTGCGGATCCTGGCCAATGCGGCGGATGTCACGGGCGGCGCGGCGGGGCTGCTGATCCGCCTTTCCCCGGGCGTGGCGAACCTGCAATTCCCATCCCGCGCCGTGTTCCTGTGGCTGGTGGCCGCAACCGTGGCCGGGGTGCTGGTGCTGACGGCCTGGATCGCTCGCGGCCGCTTCGGCGCGCAGCTCGTGGCGGTGCGGGAGAACGAGGACGCGGCCCGCGCGCTGGGCGTGGACGTGCTGGGCGTGAAGCTGCGCGCCATCGCCCTCTCCGGCGCCATCACGGCGGCGGCGGGCTGCCTCTACGCGCAGAACTTCCTCTACCTCGACGCTAACATCGCCTACGGCACCTGGATCTCCGTGGAGGTGCTGATCGCCTGCGTGCTGGGCGGCGCCGGCACGGTGCTGGGCCCGGTCCTCGGCGCCCTGGCGCTCCATGGGGTAGGGGAGATCGCGAAGATTGCCCTCGGCCATATCGTAGGACCGGTGCCGGGCGTCGATCTCATCGTGTTCGGCGCGCTCCTCGTGCTCGCCATCGCCTTCCTCCCGCGCGGCGTCATGGGCGGGCTGCGGCGGCTTGGGCAGGGGCTGGCACGATGAGCCTTCTGCGGGCGGAACACCTCTCGCGGCGCTTCGGCGGCCTGCTGGCGGTGGACGGGGCCTCGCTGGAGGTGCCGGAGGGCGGGCTGATCGGTCTGATCGGGCCGAACGGCGCGGGGAAGACGACCCTTTTCGCCCTCGTTTCCGGCTTCCTGTCGCCGAGCGGTGGGCGCGTGCAGTTCCAGGGCGAGGACGTGACGAGGGAGCCGCCGCACCGGCGCGCCGCGCTCGGAATGGCCCGCACCTTCCAGATCGTGCAGCCCTTTGCCGGATTGAGCGTGCGCGAGAACATCCTGGTCGGAGCCTATCTCCGCCACGCCAGGCGTGAGGAGGCGGTGCGCGTCGCGGATGCCGTTGGGAACGAGGTCGGGCTGGGACCCATGCTGGACCAGCAGGCGTCCGCGCTGACCGTGGCTGGGCGCAAGCGGCTGGAGCTGGCACGAGCACTGGCAACCCAGCCGAAGCTGCTTCTGCTGGACGAGGTCCTGGCCGGGCTCAACCCCTCGGAGGTGCGGGACATCATCCCCGTCATCCGCGCCATCCGCGACCGTGGTGTCTCCATTCTGATGATCGAGCACGTCATGCAGGCCGTGATGAACCTCTGCGATCACGTCCACGTCCTGGCGAGCGGGCGCATGATCGCCGATGGCCCTCCGCGCGAGGTTACGGCGAACCCGCAGGTGATCGAGGCCTATCTCGGCCATGGCGCGGCCGCGCGCATCGCGGCGGGAGGCGCCGGTGCTTGAGGTAAGGGGCCTGCGTGCCGGTTACGGGCCGGTGGAGGTGCTGCGCGGCCTCGACATGGCGGCTTCGACCGGCGAGATCGTAGCCGTGCTCGGCGCCAACGGCGTGGGCAAGACGACGCTGAACAAGGTGCTCTCGGGCGTGGTGCCCGCGCGCGCAGGGGAGATCCGGTTCGACGGAACGCGGCTGGACGGCATGGACCCTGCCGCCATTGTCGAGGCAGGGCTGGTCCAGGTGCCCGAGGGCCGGCGCATCTTCCCGAACATGAACGTGCGGGAGAACCTCGAACTCGGCTCCTACCGCCGTGCCCGACCCCGCCGCGCGGCGAACCTGGAGCGCGTGTTCGAGACCTTCCCCCGCCTGCGGGAACGGGCAGGGCAGGCGGCGGGCACGCTCTCCGGCGGCGAGCAGCAGATGCTCGCAATCGGTCGCGGCATGATGGCCGAGCCGCGCCTTCTGATTCTAGACGAGCCCTCGCTCGGGCTCTCCCCGATGCTGGTGGAGGAGATGTTCGCGCTGATCCTGCGCCTAAACGCGGACGGGCTGCCGATCCTGCTGGTGGAGCAGAACGTCGTGCAATCGCTCGAGATCGCCGCGCGCGGCTTCATCCTGGAAAACGGCACCTTCGCGATGAGCGGCCCCGCCGCCGCCCTGCGCGACGACCCGGAACTGCGCCGCGTCTATCTCGGCCTGTGAGGACACCATGACCATGATCTCCCTCAAGCGGCGCCTGGCGGAGCAGAGGCCCGTGACCGCACCCGGCATCTACGACGCGCTGACCGGCCACCTGGCGGAGGAAGCGGGGTTCGAGGCGGCCTATGTCTCCGGGGCCGCCATCGCCTACACGCGCCTGGGACGGCCGGACATCGGCCTCGTCTCCATGGCGGAGGTTGCGGAGACGATTGCCCTGATCCGGGACCGCGTTTCCATTCCGCTGGTCGTGGACGCGGATAACGGCCACGGGAATGCCCTCAACGTCCAGCGCACGGTACGGATGTATGAGCGCGCCGGGGCGAACGCGCTGCAACTTGAGGACCAGACGCTGCCCAAGCGCTGCGGCCACCTGCAGGGCAAGTCCATCGTCTCGGCGGGCGAGATGGCCGGCAAGATCCGCGCCGCCGTGGATGCGCGGGCGAGCGAGGAGACGCTGATCATCGCCCGCACCGATGCCGTGGCGGTGGAGGGCATCGAGGCCGCAATGGACCGTGCCGCGCTCTATGCCGAGGCCGGGGCGGATGTTCTCTTCGTCGAGGCACCGCGCGATATCGCCCAGATGGAAGCGATCAACGCGCGCCTGGGTGGACTGCGGCCGCTGATGGCGAACATGGTGGAGGGCGGGGACACGCCCATCTCCACCGGCGAAGAACTGGGGCAGATGGGCTTTCGCCTGGTGATCTTCCCCGGCGGCATCGTGCGCGCGCTGGCCCTGACGGCGCAGGCCTATTACCACTCCCTCGCGGCGCATGGCTCCAACAGGCCCTTCTCGGACCGCATGCTGGATTTCAGCGGGCTGAACGCCCTGATCGGCACGCCGGAGATGCTGGAGCTCGGCGCGCGCTACGACGCCCGGGACGCCGCAAGGGGCGCCGCAGAATGACTCCCGATCCCGTCACCCTCGCCATCTTGAAGGGTCGGCTGGAGGGCATCGCGGACGAGATGGACGCGACCCTGTTCCGGTCCGCCTTCAACCCCATCATCGCCGAGGCGAAGGACGCCTGCCACGGGCTCTACCACGCCACGACCGGGGAAACGCTCGTCCAGGGAACGAGCGGGCTGCCTATCTTCGTTGGCGCGATGGCCTTTGCCGTGAGGGTGGTCATCGACAAGGTGGCGCACGACGGCGACCTGCGCCCCGGCGACACCTTCCTGTTCAACGATCCCTACGACGGCGGCACGCACCTGAACGACTTTCGCCTCGTGCGGCCGGTGTTCCGCCGTGGCGAGTTGTTCTGCTGGATCGCCTCCGTCGGCCACTGGCTGGACGTAGGCGGCAATGTGCCCGGCGGCTATAACCCGAAGGCGACGGAGAGCTTCCAGGAGGGATTCCGCCTTCCGCCCGTGCGGCTGATGCGCGATGGCGCGGTGAACCAGGACATCGTGGACATCCTGGCCGCCAATTCCCGCGTGCCCGCCTCCAACTGGGGCGACCTGAACGGCCAGATCAACGCGCTGGATCTTGGCGAACGCCGTCTCGCGGCGCTGATCGACGAGCACGGCGAGGATGTGGTCCAGGGTGCCTTCACCGCCTTCTCCACGCGCGCAGAGGCGCTGATGCGCTCCGCCATCGCCGGCCTGCCGGACGGCACCTACGCCTTTGAAGACGTGCTGGACAACGATGGCATCACCGACGAGACCCTGACCATCGCCCTGGACCTGACGATCAGCGGCGAGGAGATGGTGCTGGACTTCTCCCGCTCGTCCCCGCCGGCGCAGGGACCGGTGAGCATCAGCCGCGCCACCACCATCGCTGGCTGCTACGTCGCGCTGAAGCACGTCTTCACGGAGGTTCCGGCGAATGCCGGCTGCCTGCGCCCGATCCGCTTCGTTGTGCCGGAAACCACGCTGCTCGGCGCCGGGGCGCCGCACCCGATGGCCGGGTATACGGAAACCGTGCTGCGCCTGATCGGCGTGATCTTCGGTGCGCTGGCGAAGGCCGATCCATCCCGCGCCACGGCCGCGCCCTTCGGCACAATCAACGCGCTCTCCATGGCCGGTCACCGCGGGGACGGCTCGCGCTGGGTGATGTTCTCCTTCTTCGGGGGCGGCCTCGGCGGCAACCCGGAGAGCGACGGGCTGAACCACGCCAACAACCCCATCTCGACGGCCACCATCCCGCCGGTGGAGATCCTTGAAGCCGCCTATCCCGTGATGTTCACGCAGTGGGCGCTGCGGCCAGACTCCGCGGGCGCCGGGCAGCATCGCGGCGGGCTGGGAGCCGTCTACGAGATCGAGGCGCTGGTCCCGGCCAGCGTTTCGCTGCTCGGCGAACGCGGGAAGGTCGCGCCCTTCGGCGTCGGCGGTGGAGGCTCCGCGGCGCCGAACCGCTTCCAGTGGGAGACGGAGGAGGGGATGCGCTCCCCGCCCATGGTTTCGAAGGTGACGGATGTCCGCATCACCGCCGGACAGCGCGTACGGCTGGAGACGCCGGGTGGCGGCGGCTGGGGCGATCCCGCGGCACGCGACGCGAGGGCGGCGGAGCGCGATCGGCGGATGGGTTACGTGACAGGCGGGGCAGCGGAATGAATGGCTCGGCCAAGGTCGTCGGTGTGGATGTCGGCGGGACCTTCACGGACCTCTTCCTCTTTGACGAGGCGGCGAAGACCTTCCGCACGGCCAAGGTCCCGTCCAACCGTGGCGATGAGGCGGTTGGCTTCCTCAACGGCCTCCGCCAGTTCGGCGCTGTGAGGGATCTGGCCTCGGTCGTTCACGGCACCACCGTCGGCACCAATGCGCTGCTGGAGCGGAAGGGCGCGAGGGTCGGCCTCATCACCACGCGCGGCTTCCGCGACGTGATTGAGATGCGCCGTCGTGACCGCCTGCGGACCTGGGGCCTCTGGGGCGATTTCATCCCCGTGGTGGACCGCGACATGCGCCTGGAGGTCACGGAGCGCACCCTGGCCGACGGTTCGATCCGCGAGCCGGTGAACGAGGAGGAGGTGCGCGCCGCCGTGCGCCAACTCCTGGCGCAGGGCGCAGAGGCGCTGGCGATCGTCTTTATCAATGCCTACGCCAACCCGGCGAACGAACGCGCGGCGCTGGTCGCCGCCGCCTCGGTCTGGGAAGGCGAGGCGATCGGCTGCTCCACCCAGATCCTGCCGGAGATCCGTGAGTTCGAGCGCACCTCGACCACCGCGCTCAACGCCTATCTCCAGCCGGTCGTCGGCTCCTATCTCGGCAAGCTGGACGCGGCGCTGCGGGAGGACGGCTTCACCGGCCGCTTCCACATCGTGCAGTCCAATGGCGGCGTCATGTCCACGGAATCCGCCCGCCGCGTGCCCGTGCGCACCGCGCTCTCGGGCCCGGCCGCGGGCGTGATTGCCGCCGCCGCCATCGCGCGGGAGGCCGGCTTCCCCGACGTGGTGACGGGCGATCTCGGCGGCACCTCCTTCGACGTGTCGCTCGTCGTGAACGGGGAAACAGCGCTGGCCGCGCAGACCACGATCGACTTCGGCCTGGTGATCCGCACGCCGATGATCGAGATCACCACCATCGGCGCCGGCGGTGGCTCCATCGCGCGCGTTGATGCTGGCGGGATGCTGCAGGTCGGGCCGGAGAGCGCGGGCTCGCGCCCCGGTCCGGTCTGCTACGCCGGCGGCAACACGCGCCCGACGCTGACGGACGCCAATGTCGTGCTCGGCCGCATCAACGCGGAGCGTCCGATCGGCGGCAGCCTCAAGCGCCTGGATGTGGAGGCGGCCAAGGCCGCCATCCTGGAGCATGTGGGCGTGCCGCTCGGGCTGGGCGCCATGCCGGCGGCGGAAGCGGTGCTGCGCGTCGCGAACGGCCATATGGCGAAGGCCATCCGCCTCGTCTCGATCGAGCGCGGACACGATCCCGCCCGCTTCGCCGCCGTGCCCTTCGGCGGCGGCGGCGCCCTGCATGCCGGCGCGCTGATCCGCGAGGTCGGGCTGAAGGCCGCGCTCGTGCCGCGCTTCCCCGGCATCAACTCGGCGTTGGGCTGCGTGATCGCGGATATCCGGCACGATCAGGTCCGCACCGTGAACCTCTCGCTGGAGGGAATCGACGCCGGGGCGCTGGACCGGCTGATGGTTGAGGAGGCATCGGCGGTGCGCGCCGTTGTCGCCGATGCCGGGCTGCCGGTGGAGCGGATCGACACCGTCTTCGCGCTCGACATGCACTACACCGGGCAGACCCACACCGTCGCGGTGACCTTGCCCCTGGAGGTCGTGGAGGGCACGACCGGCGTTACCGAGGCCACCATCCGTGCCGCCTTCGAATCCGCCTATCAGGCGAGCTTCAGCCGCCTCCTCACGGGCGTGCCGGCGCGCATCGTGAACCTGCGCACCGCCGCGATCGGCCGCCGGCCGCATTTCGATCTCGCGGCGCTCGCGCCCGAGGCGGGCACGACGCTGGAAGGCGCGCGGCGCGGCTCGCGCCCGGTCTGGTTCAGCGGCGGCTGGCACGAGACGGCGATCTTCTCGCGCCTGGACCTGCCGGTCGGCGCGGTGATTGCGGGCCCCGCCATCCTGGAGCAGCCGGATGCCACCACCGTGGTCGATCCCGGCCTTACCGCGCGGGTGGACCGGCTGGGCAACGTGATCGTGGAGAACGCTGCGTGAATCCCATCCCCGCCACGAACACGGCCCTGCTCCTCTTTGACCTTCAGAACGACTTCGTCCACCCGGACGGCGCCTATGCGCGGGGCGGGCAGGGGGATTCTTCGATCGCCGCGCTCCCCGCAAAGCTTGCACCGCTCGCGGAGGCCATGCGCCAAGCGGGCGGCTGGATCGCTTCCACGCACTTCACCCTCTGGCCGGGCCGTGGCGGCGAGCCGATCATCGCACCGCACCTAAAGGCGCTCCGCCCGTTTCTGCGCCGCGGCGATTTCGCGCCGGGAAGCTGGGGGCAGGCCCTGCTGGACGAGCTGGGGCCGAGCGACATTCCGATCGAGAAGGTGGCCTATTCCGCTTTCTACATGACGCGGCTGGAGTGGATGATCCGCAAATGCGGGATTGAGCGCCTGATCGTCGGCGGCATCGTCACCAATGGCGGCGTCTCCACCACGGTGCGGGACGCGCATGTCCGGGATATCGAGGTGACCGTCCTCTCCGATGGCTGCGCCGCCTTCGGTCGGGAGGCGCATGAGACGGCGATCGCCGCGCTGCGCCCCGTTGCCCGCATCGCGACCGTCGCGGACGTGATGGCGGAGCTCTCCGCGTGATTCTGCCGGCGCTGGAGGCCTACGACGTCTCCGTCCCCGTCGTCATCGTGGGCGCCGGCGCCGCCGGCCTCTGCGCGGCTCTGGCCGCGAAGGAGGCGGGCGCGGAGGTGCTGGTGCTGGAGCGCGACCCGGTGCCCCGCGGCTCCACCGCGCTCTCGGCGGGGTTGGTGCCTGCCGCGGGCACGCGCTGGCAGCGCGAGGCGGAGATCAAGGACAGCCCGGACCTCTTCGCCGCGGACATCATGGCCAAGGCCGTCGGCGAGCCGGACGCGGAGGAGGTGGGAACCGTCACGCGCGCCGTCGGCCCCGCGCTGGAATGGCTGGCCGACGCACATGGCCTCGCCTTTTCCGTCATCACCGATTTCCGCTACCCCGGCCACTCCGCCAACCGCATGCACGGCTTGCCCAGCCGCTCCGGCGAGGAGTTGGTCGACCGGTTGCGCGATGCGGCCGAGAGGGCGGGCATCGACATCCTCTGCGACGCACGCGCCATCGCGCTGCACGCGGCGGGAGATGGGCGCATCGCCGGGCTGACGCTGCGCCGGCCGGATGGCGCGGAGGATACTCTCGGCTGCGGTGCGCTCGTGCTCGCCTGCAACGGCTATGGTGGCAACAAGGGCCTTGTGCGTCAGCATGTCCCCGCGCTCTCGGACGCCCTCTATTTCGGCCATCCCGGGAACCAGGGCGAGGCGATCCTCTGGGGCGAGGCGCTGGGGGCAGCCACGCGGCACCTGCCGGGCCACCAGGGCCACGGCTCCGTCGCCCATCCCGTCGGCATACTCATCACCTGGGCGACGATCACGGAGGGTGGCGTCCAGGTGAACCTGCAGGGCCGCCGCTTCTCCGATGAGAGCCATGGCTACTCCGAGCAGGCGGCGAAGGTGCTCCAGCAGCCCGAGGGTATCGCCTGGACGGTTTTCGACGCGCGCATTGCCGGCATCGCCGGCCAGTTCGAGGATTTCCGCCGGGCCGAATCAGCCGGCGCGATCCTGGAGGCGGAGAGCGTTTCCGCCCTGGCCGCCGCCACGCGGCTGCCCGAGGCCGCGCTGACCGAAACCCTGGCGGAGTTGCAGCGTCTCAAATCCGCGGGCTCCACCGATGCCTTCGGCCGCAGCTTTGCGGGAATTCCCCAGCTCTCGCCCCCCTACCGCGCTGTCCGAGTCACCGGCGCGCTGTTCCATACGCAGGGCGGGTTGGTCGTGGATTCCAGTGCGCGGGTCACGCGGCCGGATGGCAGTGCCTTCCCCAACCTCTTCGCCGCGGGCGGCGCGGCCTGCGGCGTCTCGGGCCCGCAGGCCTCGGGCTATCTCTCGGGCAATGGCCTGCTCACGGCGGTTGCGCTCGGCCGCATCGCCGGGCGCGGCGCCGGCGCCCTGGCACAAGGGGCATGCGCATGACGATCACCCGCCGGCATGGCCTTGCCTTCAGTCTCGCGGCCATCCCGGTCATGCGCACCGCCCGAGCGCAGCCCGCGGCGGGCTGGAAGCCGTCCCGCCCCGTGCGGCTCGTGCTGCCCTTCTCCCCGGGCGGGCTGACGGACATCCTCGCCCGCCAGGCGGCGGAGGCGCTCACCCCGATCCTCGGCCAGTCGGTCGTGGTGGAGAACCGTGCCGGTGCGGGCGGAAATCTCGCGGCGGAGAACGTGGCCCGCTCCGCACCCGACGGACACAGCCTCCTGATCGCCACCCAGGGCATCATCGAGATCAACAAGGCGCTCTACACCCGGCTGGGCTACGATCCCGATGCGGATTTTGTCCCGCTGGGAATGCTTGGCCAGCAGCCCAACCTGCTCGTCGTCAGCGCGCAGCGCTACCCGCGGGAAACCCTGGCCGAGGTTCTTTCCGCGGCCCGGGGGCGTGCGGGTGGCCTTTCCTATGGCTCCAACGGTGCCGGCTCCTTCACGCATCTCTCGATGGAGCTGCTCCGCAGCCGGGCCACGGCGGAAATGACGCACGTCCCCTATCGCGGCAGCGCGCCGATGCTGACGGATCTCGTCTCCGGCACGCTGGACATCGCCTTCGACGGGCTCGGAACCTCCCTGCCGCAGGTCCAGTCGGGCGGGCTCCGCGCCCTGGCCGTCTCCTCGCCGGGGCGGAGCGCATTGTTGCCGGAGGTGCCCGCCGTGGCCGAGACCCTGCCGGGCTTCGACGCAACGCCCTGGTACGGCGTCTTCGCCGCAGCTGGCACGCCGCCCGCGATCCTGGCGGCCTGGGAAGCGGCGTGGCAGGCCCTGCTGACCGGCCCCGCCTGGGCACGCATCCTGGTTGAACGCCAGGTGGACCCGCTCCCCGGCGGTCGCGACGTTCTGATTGCCCATATCGCGGCGGAGCGGGCGGTTTGGCGGGAGGTGGTCCGCAGCACCGGTGCGCGGGCGGACTAGGGTGTTCGGCCCGACCGTGGATTGGGCCTGGAACGGCCCGCCGCCCGGTTCCGCCGCCGAGCACGCGGCGCGCCTCCTGCTGCTGGACAGCCTCGGCTGCGCGCTGGCAGGGCTGGCCCATGGGCGGCCCCGCGCCATGGCCGCTGCCCTTGCCCCGAGTCATCCCGGCGTGCTGCGCCTGCCCGGCTGCCCGCCGCTGGGACCGGCCGGCGCGGCCGCCGTCCTCGCCGCCGCGATGCCGTGGGACGAGGCGAATGAAGGGCTTGCCCGCTCGCATGGTCGGCCTGGGCTCGCAGTCGCACCGCTCGCGGTCGCCGCCCTGCTCGGCGGAGCGACGCTCGGCGAGGGGCTGTCGGCTTACGCGCTCGGCTATGAGATAGCGGCACGCGCCGGTGAGGCATGGCGCATCCGCCCGGGGATGCATGTGGACGGGGCGTGGCACAGTCTCGGCGCCGCCGCCGCCTCGGCCCAACTCGGGGGAGGGGACCCGGCGGCCGCATCTCGCGCCGTGCGGATCGCGGCCTGCCAGATTCCCTTCAGCCTCTACGCCCCGATCAGCGCGGGCATGGATGGGCGCAACACCTACCCCGCGCATGCGGTGATGCTGGGCAGCCTCGCCGGCGCCGCCGCCGTCGCGGGACTGGACGCACCGGAGTCCGGCTTCGCAACCGCACGGGAAACGGCTCTCGGTCTTTCGTCCCCGGCCGAAGTGGAGCCGCCGGGCATCTGGCTGCTCGAGGAGGCCTACATCAAGCCCTTTGCCGGTGTGCGCCACGCCCATTATGCGGCGGCTGCCGCACTCGCGCTGCGTCCGCACCTGGGCGGTACGATGCCGCGCAGCATCCGCCTCCATACCTATGCCGAGGCGCTGCAATACGCAGGGAACCGCGCCCCGGCTGCACCAATCACGGCCCAGTTCAGCCTCTCCTGGGCAGTGGCGGCCGCTCTGTTGCAGGGCGACCTTGGACCCGCCGCCTATACGGAAGTCGCCTTGGCCGACCCCCGCCTGCGCGCGATGGAGGCTGCCGTCGAACTGCTGGAAGACCACGCCCTGCCGCCGGGCCGGCGCGGCGCACGGCTGGAACTGCTCATGCCGGACGGCCGCTCGCTGGAGGAGGCGGTCAACGGCGTGACGGGCGATCCCGATCGCCCGATGACCGCCAAAGAGGCAGCGGCCAAGTTCCGGCGCTACGCCGGCACCGTCCTGTCAGATGCGGCAGCGGAAGCCACGCTCGCGGCGTTGCTGGGTCCCCTCGACGCCCGGCCGGGAAACGCCCTGATCGCCTGAGCTGGCGCGCTCTGCCGGCAATCCGCGAGGACCCTGCCAGCACCGGCCTCATGCTGGCCCAGACCCGGCCAGCGTTGCAGCAAAATTACCGTCGCGCCGCGTCACGACCCCCCGGGGAGGATCGCGCTCGCCACCTGCCGCACGGTGTTCCGCAACACCCCGCCAAGCTCCGGCTCACCCGCCATCGATTTCGCGAAGGCCAGCGCCTGCTTCATCGTGATGTGCGGCGGAAGCGGCGGCACGTTGGGATCGGCCCGCACCTCGATCACCACGGGACGGTTGGCGGCGAAGGCCTCCTCCCAGGCGGGGCCCAGGCGCTCGGGGTCACTGACCTCGATCCCCTTTAGGCCGAGAAGTTCGGCGTAGCGGGCGTAGGGGATGTCCGGCAGGCTCTGCGTCGCCTCGAACTTGGGGTCGCCCTCCATCACCCGCTGCTCCCAAGTCACCTGGTTCAGGTCGCGGTTGTTCAGGACCATGCAGACGAAGCTCGGGTTGGACCAGCCCTGCCAGTACTTCGCAACCGTGATCAGCTCGGCCATGCCGTTCATCTGCATCGCACCGTCGCCGCAGATCGCCAGCACCGGCCGGTCGGGGTGCGCGAACTTCGCCCCGATCGCGTAGGGCATGCCCGATCCCATGCTGGCCAGCCCGCCGGAGAGAGAGGCCATCATCCCCCGCCGCAGCTTCACGTCCCGCGCGTACCAGTTGGTGTGGGACCCGCTGTCGCCGGTGATGATGCAGCGCTCGGGCAGGCGGGAGGAGAGCTCCCAGAACGCGCGCTGGGGATTGATGGGATCGGCCGGCTGCATGGCGCGATCCTCCAGCGTCTTCCACCAGCCGCGCACGTCTTCCGTCAGCCCGTCGCGCCAGCTCGTGTCGCTCTTCTGCTCCAGCATCGGCAGCAGCGCCCGCAGCGTCTCCGTGGAGTCACCTTCCAGGTTCACCTCCATTGGGTAGCGGATGGAGAGATTGCGCGACTGAAGGTCGATCTGCACGCCGCGCGCCTTGCCGACCTCCGGCAGGAATTCCGAATAGGGGAAGGAGGAGCCGATCATCAGCAGCGTGTCGCAGCCGGTCATCAGCTTCCAGCTCGGCTCCGTGCCGAGCAGGCCGATGGAGCCCGTCACCCAGGGCAGCTCGTCCGGCAACGCCGCCTTGCCCAGCAGCGCCTTCGCGCAGCCGGCCTGCAGCCGGTCCGCCACCGCGATCACCTCGTCCGCCGCGCCCATCGCGCCCGCGCCGATGAGCAGCGCCACCTTCTTGCCGGCGTTCAGCACCTCCGCCGCGCGCCGGAGGTCGGCCTCGGCCGGGACAACGCGCGGGAAGGAGTAGCCGGAACCGGAGGGGATATAGCCGTGCTGGCGCGGCATCTCCTCCACCGCCTCCAGCTCCTGCAGGTCGTTGGGGAAGATGAGCGTTGTGATGGTGCGCTCCGCGATGGCGATGCGTGCCGCGCGGTCGATCAGGTGCGGCACCTGGGCCGGCACGGCGGCCATTTGCACGAAGTCCCGGGACACGTCCTTGAACAGCGTGACGAGGTCGACCTCCTGCTGGTAGTGCCCGCCGAGCGCGGCGCGTGCCTGCTGCCCGACGATCGCCAGCACGGGCTGGTGGTCGGCGCGCGCGTCATAGAGACCGTTGAGCAGATGGATCGCGCCGGGGCCGGAGGTGGCGATGCAGACGCCCAACTCGCCCGTGAACTTCGCGTGCGCGGCCGCCATGAAGGCCGCCATCTCCTCGTGGCGCGCCTGCACGAAGGCGATCTGCTTCGACTCGTCCTTGTTGTGGCGGTTCAGCCCACCGAGCAGGCCGTTGATGCCGTCGCCCGGGTAGCCGAAGACCCGCTTCACCCCCCAAGCCGTCAGCTTCTCCCAGAGCTGGTCACCCACCGTCTTCGCCATGCCGAACCCTTCCGCGCGAAAGCCAGGTTCCGGCCGCATCGACAGGCCGGTGGCCGGTCAACGCCGCCCCTGCCACGGGTGTTGCCACGGTGGCCGAAGGTTCATCGGGCCACATCAAAGGTTAGCGGGCAGCCCCGGCCGCGACTGCCATTTTCAACGGGCGTTGTTGAGTGGAAAGAGGGAGGCAGCCAGATGACGACGGACACCATCGTCGGCCTGATCCGGGACGCGGCGGAACCGTTGCCCGAGCCGGGCGAGCCGGGCTTCGCGGAGGCCTTCGATCGCTTCGGCGAAGCGCGCGTGGTGCTGCTGGGCGAGTGCAGCCACGGCACCTCCGAGTTCTACCGGTCCCGGGCGGCCATCACCCGTCGGCTGGTCGAGCGCCACGGCTTCACGGTCGTGGCTGTGGAGGCGGACTGGCCCGATGCCGCCGTGCTCGACCGCCAGGTGAGGGGCGGCCCGCCGAAAGAGGGTGCGGAGCCGCCTTTCCGCCGCTTCCCCACCTGGATGTGGCGCAACACGGATGTGGCCGATTTCCTGGGCTGGATGCACGCCTGGAACGCGGACCGGGCGGACGGCGCGCAGGCCGGCTTCTACGGGCTAGACCTCTACAATCTTGCCGGCTCGATCGAGGCAGTTCTCGGCTACCTGGACCGCGTGGACCCGGAGGCAGCGAAGGTCGCGCGGGAACGTTACGGCTGCCTCATGCCCTGGATGAATGAGCCGGAGCGCTATGGCCGCATGTCGCTTTCCCGCGGCTATGCACCTTGCGAGGAGGCGGCGGTGAAGACGCTGCGCGACATCCTGGACCGGAGGCTGGACTACGCGCGCGGCGACGGCGAGGACTTCCTGGACGCGACGGCCAGCGCACGCCTCGTCAAGAACGCGGAGGCCTACTACCGGGCCATGTACTACGGCGGCGCGACGAGCTGGAACCTGCGCGACACCCATATGTTCGAGACGCTCTGCGCCCTGCTGGACGCGAAGGGCCCGGGATCGAAGGCCGTGGTCTGGGCGCACAACTCCCATATCGGCAACGCCGCCATGACGGAGATGGGGCGGGACCGCGGCGAGCTGAACATCGGTCAGCTCTGCCGCGAGCGCTTCGGGGATCAAGCTGCGCTCGTCGGCTTCGGCACCCATGCCGGCACCGTCGCCTGCGCCACGGACTGGGACGAGCCTATGGAGGTCAAACGCGTGAATCCCTCCCGCCCCGACAGCTACGAGCGGCTGGCGCATGACAGCGGCGTGCCGCGCTTCCTGCTGGACCTGCGGGAGGGCGTCCACGAGCCGCTACGCCGGGCGCTTGCGAAGGATCGGCTCGAGCGGTTTATCGGCGTGATCTACCGGCCTGAAACGGAGCGCTGGAGCCACTACACCGAATGCAGCCTGACCGGGCAGTTCGATGCCTATGTCTGGTTCTATGAGACCAAGGCGGTGACGCCGCTGCCCACGCGAGCGGAGGAGGGGCCGGAGGAGACCTTCCCCTCGGGCCTCTGACCCCGCCATGAGCCCGACCCTGCACCCGCGCCTGCTGAACGGGCGCACGGGCGACGCGGGCGTGCTGGTGGAGGCGCTGCACCGGCCGGGCGTCGTGCTCCTCGACTGCGGCGACCTCTCCGCCCTCTCGCCTCGGCACCTGCTGCGGGTTGAGATCGTGGCCGTCTCACACGCCCACATGGACCACTGGGCGGGCTTCGACACGCTGCTGCGCCCGCTGATCGGGCGGGAGAGGCGGCTGACGCTGGTTGGGCCGGCGGGCTTCGCGCAGCGCGTCTTCCATCGACTGCAGGCCTATACCTGGAACCTGGCGCCCCGCATCCCTGCCGACTTGGTCTTCGACGTCACGGAAGTGGTGCAGGGACCATCCTGGCCGCGCACCCGGCTGCGCCTGCATGGCGATTTCCAGCCGGAACCCCTGCCGTCCCTCCCAGTAGACCCCGAGGGAACGGTGCTGCGGAGCGGGGTTCTGCGTCTGCGCGCTGCCGTGCTGGACCACGGCACGCCCTGCCTCGGCTTCGCGCTGGAGGAGGAGGCGCACCTGAATGTCTGGCGCACCCGCCTGGAAGAGCGCGGCCTGCCGACCGGCCCCTGGCTGGCCGGGCTGAAGGCGGCCGTGCTGGAAGGGCGCCCGGACGATCACCCCATCCCCATCTTCGACCGGCCCTCGCCCGCGCAGGGCGCGCCGGCGATGTCGCTGGGAGCGCTTCGCGACCTTGTTTCCGTCACCCCAGGCCAGCGCCTGGCCTACCTGACCGACTTTTCGGACCGGCCGGAAAACCGCGCCGCCGCCACGGCCCTGGCCAAGGGCGCCGACACCCTGTTCATCGAGGCGACCTTCGCCGCCGCGGACGCCGCCATCGCCCTGGACCGCGGCCATCTCACCACCCGGGCCGCCGGGGAGATCGCGCGGGCAGCAGGGGTGCGGCGGGTGGAGCCTTTCCACTTCTCACCGCGCTACGCCGGGCAGGAGGCTCGACTCCTCGCGGAACTGGCCGATGCTGCCGGGCCAGGGATCATCGTGCCGGACCAGGCCGGCTCCCCCGCGGAGCCCTGACCACCCTTCTGCGACGCCTCCGGACGCGGCAAAATCGGCGCGAACCGGAGAATGCCCTTGGTCCCGCCATCCGCTCACGCCGCTTGCCAGCCAATAGGGGGCGCAGCAGCCCCGAGCCGGCGATGAGCGCGCCGGGCCTGCCCTGGCGCGTGCCGGCGGCGCTCTGCGTCACCCAGCTCATCCATTGGGGCTCGCTCTTCTACGCCTTTTCCGTGCTGATGCCTGCCTTGATCGCGGAGACCGGCTGGGCGCGGGAAGCCGTGGTCGGCGCCTTCTCGGCCGGCCTGCTCGCGGAAGCGGCGGCCGCCATTCCCATCGGCGTCCTGCTGGACCGGATCGGCGCGCGGCGTGTGATGGTGGCGGGTTCGGTTGCCGCTGCCGCGGGGCTCTTCCTAGCAGGCAAGGTGGCCGCGCCCTGGCAGCTTTACGCCGTGTGGATTGGCCTCGGCGCGACCATGGCCGCGGTGCTGTACCAGGCGGCCTTCGCGGCCGTGACGGCCGCCTTCGGCAGGGAAGCGCGGCGGGGCATTGCCGTGGTGGCCTTCGTCGGCGGGCTGGCGAGCACCGTCTTCTGGCCGGTGACGGGATGGCTGGTGGATGCCGTGGGATGGCGGGGCACTTGCACGGCCCTGGCCCTGCTCAACCTCGCCTGTGCCGTGCCGCACGCCCTGCTGCCCCGGGCAAGCGGCCGGAAGGCAGCCACCGGCGCCCCGGTTCCGGCGGATGGACCGGCCCTGGGCTGGCGCTTCGCCGGCCTGGCCTTCGTCTACGCCGTGATCGGCGCGGCAAGCGCCGCGATCGCCGTCCACCTCGTCCCGTTCCTGCAGGAGAGGGGGCTCGGCGCCTCCGCCGCGCTGCTCGCCTCGCTCGTCGGGGTGGCGCAGGTGGCCGGGCGCGTCGCGGAGTTTGCCGCCGGCGGGCGCCTATCCGTCCCCGCCGCGACGCTGCTCGCGCTCGGGACCCAGGCCGCGGCCTTCGCCCTCCTGGGGCTGGGATGGGGCGCGCCGCTGCTGGGGTTGGCCGTCGCGCTCTACGGCGCGGCGAACGGCGTGCTGACGATCATGCGGGGGGCGTTGCCGGTCCATCTGTTCGGCACGGCGCGCTACGGCACGATCTCCGGCGCGCTCTCCTCGGCCAATGCGCTGGCACGGGCGGCCGGGCCTCTGGCGGTGGCCTGGGCCTGGGGCGTTGCCGGCGGCTATGCCCCGGCCTTCCTCGCCCTCGCCGCGCTGGCCATCGCGGGCATGGTGGTCTTCGCCGCCGTGGCCTCCCGCAGGCCCGTCGCGCCGCCCTGAGGGAGCCCCTCGTTGCGCCAGGCCCTGGCCCGTGCTGCAACCCCCGCCCGATGCGGAACCGGGCCGGAGGATGGCATGCGCGCTGACAGCGTTCTCGAGACGATCGGCGGCACGCCGCACATCCGGCTGCGCCGCCTTTTCCCCGAGGCCGAGGTCTGGGTGAAGTCGGAGCGGTCGAATCCCGGCGGGTCCATCAAGGACCGCATCGGGATCGCGATGATCGAGGCGGCGGAGCGCGACGGACTGCTGAAGCCCGGCGGCACCATCATCGAGCCGACCTCCGGCAATACCGGCATCGGGCTCGCCATGGCGGCCGCGGTGAAAGGCTACAAGCTTGTCCTCGTCATGCCGGAAAGCATGTCGGTGGAGCGGCGGCGCCTGATGCTCGCCTATGGCGCCAGCTTCGACCTGACGCCGCGCGAGAAGGGCATGAAGGGTGCCATCGCCCGCGCTGTGGAGCTGAAGGACAGCACCCCCGGCGCCTGGATTCCCGGGCAGTTCGAGAACCCCGCTAACGTGGAGGTCCACGTCCACACCACCGCGCGCGAGATTCTGGCGGACTTCCCGGAAGGGATCGACGCGCTGGTCACCGGCGTCGGCACGGGCGGCCACATCACCGGCTGCGCGCGGGTGCTGAAGGCGGAGTGGCCGGGCCTGAAGGTCTTCGCCGTGGAGCCCGCGGCCTCGCCCGTGATCTCCGGCGGCCAGCCGTCTCCGCACCCTATCCAGGGGATCGGCGCGGGCTTCGTGCCGGGGAACCTCGATACCTCGCTGCTGGACGGGGTGATCCAGGTCGGGGCCGACGAGGCGAAGGACTATGCCCGCCGCTCCGCGCGCGAGGAGGGGCTGCTGGTCGGCATCTCCTCCGGCGCCACGCTGGCGGCGATCGCGGCGAAGCTGCAGGAACTGCCGGCCGGCGCCCGGGTGCTCGGATTCAACTACGACACGGGGGAGCGCTACCTTTCGGTGCCGGACTTCCTGCCGGAATAGCCGCCGGCCGGCGTTCCGCAGGGCGCTGCCGCCCTCGCCCGAGCGTATTGCGATTCACACGCAACGGCCGCAATAGGGCGCGGGGTGGCCCAGGCCGATCGCCCTGGCAGCGAGCGGAGGCGGCAATGGCGCGCGACGGCGATGGGAGGGGCGAGCCATCCCTGCTGAGGACCGAGAAGGTCCTCCTGCCGCTGATGGTCACGACCTTCGCGGGCAGCCTAGCGATGATGGCCTTCGTGGCCCTGATCGGCCCGATCGCGCGCGTCGCCGGCCTGCAGCCCTGGCAGGCCGGGCTGGCCGTCACCGCTTCCGGCGTGATGTGGATGCTGGGCGCCCGGCCCTGGGGCCTGGCCAGCGACCGGCACGGCCGCCGGGCCGTGCTCCTCACCGGGGCGATCAGCTTCGCCATCGCCTACTCGGCCCTCTGCCTCTTCATCCACGGCGTGCTGCAAGGCGCGGTGCCGCCGCTGGCGGCCTTCATCGGGCTGGTGATCGGCCGGGCGCTGGTGGGCGGTGCCTATGCGGCGATCCCGGCGGCCGGCGGCGCGCTCGTCGCGGACCGGGTGCCGCCGGGACGGCGCGCATCGGCCATGGCGCTGCTCGGCACGGGCAGCGGGGCAGGGCTGGTGCTCGGCCCGGCCATCGCGGCGCTGCTGGTGCCCTTTGGGCTGAGCGCACCCCTGATCGCCACGGCCGCCCTGCCGTTCCTCGCCCTCCTCTTTCTCCTGTGGCGCCTGCCCGCCGAGCCGCCGCAACTGCGACCGGCGCGGAAGGCCATCTCCCTCCTCGACCCCCGGCTGCGTCACGCCCTGGCCGTGGGCTTCACCGCGATGTTCAGCGTGGCCATCGCGCAGGTCAGCATCGGCTTCTACGCCCTGGACCGGCTGGGCCTGTCGCCGGAAGCCGCCGCGCGCGCCGCGAGCACCGCGCTGATGCTGGTGGGCGTCGCGCTCGTCATCTCCCAGTCCATCGCCTCCCGCCTGCGGCTGGCGCCGGAACGGATGATCGCCGCGGGCACACTTGTCGCCGGGATCGGCTTCGGTGCCGTCGCCCTCGCGAACCAGCCTTGGATGCTCAGCGCCTGCTACTTCGTCGCCGCGGCCGGGATGGGATGGGTCTTTCCCGGCTTCACCGCCATGGCGGCCAACTCCGTCGATGCGTCGGAGCAGGGCGGGGCGGCGGGCGCCGCGGGCGCCGCGCAGGGGCTCGGCATGGTCGTCGGCCCGGTGGCGGGAAGCCTGCTCTACATGGCCGGTCCCGCACTGCCCTACCTGCTCGTCGGTCTCATGCTCCTGGGCGTCTCGCTCTCCGTCGGGCTGCGTGCCCCGCGCGCCGCCGCGGTGCAGGGGCCGGTGGAATGACGGCTCGCTCCGGCCCCAAGGAACCTTCCGCTATGAAGAACCTGATCGACCGGCTCGCGGAGGGGCAGGACGACCTCGTCGCCATCCGCCACGATCTCCATAGGCACCCGGAGATGGGCTTCGAGGAGAGTCGCACCGCCGCCCTTGTTGCATCCCGCCTCAGGGAGTGGGGCCTGACCGTCGCGGAGGGAATCGCCGGCACCGGCGTCATCGGCACGCTGAAGGGCCGCCGTCCCGGCCAGCGCGCCATCGCCCTCCGCGCCGACATGGACGCCCTGCCGATCCAGGAGGCGACGGACCTGCCCTACGCCTCCGCCAACCCCGGCGTGATGCATGCCTGCGGGCATGACGGCCACACCACCATGCTGCTCGGCGCCGCCCGGCACCTTGCGGAGAACCCGGATTTCGCGGGCACCGTCCACTTCATCTTCCAGCCCGCCGAGGAAGGCCTGGGCGGCGGCCGCCGCATGGTGGAGGAGGGCCTGTTCGATCGCTTCCCCGTGGAGGCGGTCTTCGGCCTGCACAACGAGCCCGGCCTCCCCCTGGGTCGCTTTGGTATCCGCCCCGGCCCGATGCTGGCGAATGTGGACACCTGGTCCGTAACCTTCCGCGGCACGGGCGGACACGGCGCCGTGCCACACCGCGCTACCGATCCCACGCAGCCGATGGCGGCTTTCATCACCGCCCTTCAGGGCGTGATCGGCCGCAACCTGCCTGCGCGGGAGACGGGCGTGCTCAGCGTGGGGCATGTCGCAGCCGGCGACGCGCGTGCACCGAACGTCATCCCCTCCGAGGCGCGGGTCTCCGGCACCGGCCGTTCCTTCCGGCCGGAGGTGCGCGATATCATGGGCCGCCGCCTGCGAGAGCTGGCCGGAGCCCTCGCCGCCGCCCACGGCTGCACGGCGGAGGTCGACTACCGCCACGACTATCCGGCACTGGTGAACACGGCGGAACACGTCGCCCTCGCCGCCGGGGCCGCGGGCGCGCTGGCAGGCATGGGCATGGTGGACCCCGACTTCCCGCCCATCACGGCCGGCGAGGACTTCGCCTACATGCTGCAGGAACGGCCGGGCGCCTTCATGCTCGTCGGCAACGGCGTGGCGGAGGATGGCAGCTTCCACCACGTCCACACGCCGAAATACGACTTCAACGACGCCCTGATCCCCATCGGCGCCGCCTACTGGGTCAGCCTTGTCGGGCACGTCCTGGGAGATGCGGGGACAGAAGGGCAGGGGGCATGAGGATGCGGCGCAGCGCCGCTGCCATCAGCGCCCGCAGGTGCCGATGAGGCTGCATTGAACCTCAACCTCGCCCGACGGGCGGTGCTGGCCGCGCTGCCCACTCTCGCTCTCGCGCGCGACCTGGCAGCCCAACCCGGCCCATCGCCGCAGCCCGCCGGCGTCGAGACTTTCGACCTCGGGAACGGGGAGGGGCCTGAGTGGCGGATCCGCCTGGCCCGGCCGGAGGGGCCGGCACCGGCCGGCGGGCATCCCTCCCTCTGGCTGCTGGACGGAGACATCACGTTTCCCATGGCCTTGCGCGCGCGGCAGGCGGTTGGCGCGGAGGGGGTGGCGCTGGTCGGCATCGGTCATCCCGGGGACGGCCGCCTGAACCTGGCCCACCGTTTCCTGGACCTGACCCCGCCGACGGTGGCCGAGACCTTCGGCGAGCGGCGGCGGGAGAACCCGCCGGAGACGGGCGGGCGCGACACCTTCCTCACCTTTCTCGACACGATCCTCCGGCCGGAACTCGATCGCCGCATGCCCCTGGATCCCGGGCGGAGGACGCTGTTCGGCCACTCGCTCGGCGCCCTCTTCGGGCTGCACGTCCTGTTCACCCGGCCGGAGATGTTCGAGGCCTACGCGCTGGCGGACCCCTCCATCTGGTGGAACCGGCGGTCGATCCTGGACGAGCAGGCGGCCTTCCTGGCGGGGATGCGGCTCGCCGGCGGCCGCGTGGTCCGCCCGCTCCGCCTCCTCGTTTCCATCTCCGGCCGCCCTGGTCAGGCCGCGAGCCTTGCCCGGATGGGCCCGCCGAACGGGCGTGAGACGGCGGCGGCCCTGGCCGTGGTCCCTGGGCTGCGGGTGGGCTTCCGCGACATGGCCGAGGAAAACCACGGCACCATGATCCCGCTTGCCATCGCGGACGCGCTGACACTGGCCACCGGCCGGCCGCCCGAGGAGATCGCGGCCGGGTGAGGGCGGGCCGATCGGTCTTGCCCCATGCCAGCACCCGCCGTATTGAGAATGCGTATCAAGAAATGCTGGGCGTCGCGGCGGCCATGACCCATGCCGCCCGACCGAGCAACGCCAGGACCCCGCCGACGTGATCCCCCTCCGACAGGAATGGCCCCTCGATGTCGCGGCGCGCTACCGCGCGGCCGGGTACTGGCGCGGCGAGACCTTCCCCGCCTTCCTGCGCCAGCGCGCCGCGGAGCGGCCGGATGCCGTGGCAGTGGTCGCTGGCGAGGCGCGCTGGACCTATGCGGAGCTGCACGCGCGCGCCGAACGGGCAGCGGCGGGCTTCCTCGCGCTCGGGCTCCGGCCCGGGGACCGGGTCGTGGTGCAACTCGGAAACATCCCGGAGTTCTTCTCCGCCGTCTTCGGCCTGTTCCGGGCAGGGCTGATCCCCGTCTATGCCTTGCCAGCCCACCGCCTGACGGAAATCGCCCACTTCGTCGGGAAGTCCGAGGCGTCCGCCTATGTTGCCGCCGAGCGCGGCACGGACGGCTTCGACTACCGCACCCTCGCGCGCGACCTGCGAGCCGCCACGCCAGGACTGCGTCACGTCATCATCGCCGGCGATGCGGCGGAGTTCACCGCCTTCGAGGCGCTGGACGGCGACAGTGCCCTGCTGCCCGGCGACCCGGATCCGGCGAGGGTCGCCTTCCTGCAGATCTCCGGCGGCACCACGGGCCTTTCCAAGCTCATCCCGCGCACGCATGACGACTACATCTACAGCTTCCGTGCCAGCAACGAAATCTGTGGCGTCACGCAGGACAGCGTCTTCCTCTGCGCGCTTCCGGCCGCGCACAACTTCCCGATGAGCTCGCCCGGCCACATGGGCGCGCTCTATGCCGGCGCCCGCGTCGTCCTCAGCCCCGTGCCGAGCCCGGACACGGCCTTCCCGCTGATCGAGCGGGAGCGCGTGACGATCAGCGGCCTGGTTCCGCCCCTCGCCCTCCTCTGGGCCCAGGCAGCTGCCACGACGAAGCACGACCTCTCCAGCCTGGAGGTCCTGCTCGTCGGCGGCGCGAAGCTGACGCCGGAGGCGGCGCGCCGCGTCGCGGCCGCGCTTCCCTGCACGCTGCAACAGGTCTTCGGCATGGCCGAGGGCCTTGTGAATTACACGCGGCTGGACGATCCGGAAGCGATCATCCTCGAGACCCAGGGCCGCCCCATCAGCCCCGACGACGAGGTGCTGATCGTGGACGACATGGGCGAGCCCGTGCCGGAGGGCGAGCCCGGCTACCTGCTGGCGCGCGGCCCCTACACTATCCGCGCCTATCACAACGACGATGCCGCGAACGCGCGCTCCTTCACGCCGGACGGGTTCTACCGCACCGGCGACATCGTGCGCCGCACGGCCGAGGGGTACCTCGTCGTGCAGGGCCGTGCGGGGGACCACATCAACCGCGCAGGCGAGAAGATCTCGGCCGAGGAGGTGGAGGACCATCTCCTCGCGCATCCCAGCGTGTTTGACGCCGCGGTGGTCTCCATCCCCGACGAGTTCCTGGGCGAGCGCATCTGCGCCTTCGTCATCCCGCATGGGGAGCGCCCGCGCGCGGCCGCCCTGAAGGCCTGGATGCGCACGCGCGGCATCGCCGACTTCAAGGTGCCCGACCAGGTCGTGCTGGTGGACGCCTTCGAAACGACGGCCGCCGGCAAGATCAGCCGGAAGGAGCTGCGCGCCCGCCTGCGCGCGCGGCTGCTGGCCGAGGAAGCTGCGGGCTAGAGGAGGCGGAGATGGCCGACGGAACGAATCCGCCGATGACGCGGGAGAGGATGCGTGCCGACATCGCGCGCGCCCTGCGGATGGACCCGGAGGAGGTCGGCGGAGATGACGACCTCAACGACCTGGGGCTGGATTCCATGCGCGCCATGAACATGGTGCTGCGCTGGACCGAGGGCGGCCTGCAACTCGATTTCGGGGAACTGGCGGAGAGGCTGACCCTGAATGCCTGGTGGGCCGTGGCGGAGCGCGCCACGGAAAAGCGCGCGAATGGCTGACGGCGGGCACGCCTCCACGCCCGACCTGCCGCTGACCGAGGCCCAGGAGGGCCTGTGGTTCGCGCAGCGGCTGGATCCCGGCAATCCCGTCTTCAACACCGGACAGTACCTGGACTTGCGCGGCCCGCTGGACCTGCCCGCCTTCCGCGCCGCCGTGGACGGCACCGTGGCTGAGGCGGACTCGCTGGCGCTCCGCATCCTGGAAGCCCCAGGCGGGGTGGTCCAGCGTCCCGACCCGGCGTTACGCCCCTGGCTGGAGGTGGTGGACGTCTCCACGGAGGCTGACCCGCTCGCCGCCGCGCGGGAGGCGATGCTGCGCGACATGCGCCGCGCCGTGGATCCCGCGCGCGGCGGCATGGCGTCGGAGCGGCTCTACCGCCTCTCGTCGAGCCATCACCTCTGGTACCAGCGCGCGCACCACCTCGTGCTGGACGGTTTTGGGACGGAGTTGCTGGTCCGCCGCGTCGCGGCGCTCTATGCCGCGCGGCTGACGGGCGCCGATCCCGGCCAGCCCCTCGGGCCCTTCGCCGCCACCGTCGCGGAGGACGCGGCCTACCGCGCCTCGCCGAAGCGGGCAGTGGATGCGGCCCACTGGCGCAGGGCCATGGAGGGCGCCCCCGAGGTGACGGGCATTGCGGAGGGTGCGGCGATGACCGCGCGCTCCGCCCACCGCGCGGAGTCCGCCATCGGCGCGGAGGCCGGCGGGGCACTGCGCCGCCTTGCCGCCGCCCACGACATCGCCTGGCCGGATCTGCTGACCGCGCTTCTGGGCGCCTATTGTTGCCGCCTGACCGGCGAGGCGGAGACGGTGGTCGGCGTCACCTTCATGAACCGCTTCGGCAGCGCCGCCGCGCGCGCGCCCTCTACCCAGATGAACGTGCTGCCGCTCCGCATCCGCCCGGACGAGAGCGCCCCGCTGCACGAGGCGGTGGAGGACGCGGTGACCCAGCTGGCCCGCCTGCGGCGCCACGGCCGCTACCGGGGCGAGCAGCTCCGCCGCGACCTCGGCCGCCTGGGCGCCGGGCGGCGGCTGCACGGCGCCATCGTCAACATCCAGCCCTTCCACGAGATTCCGGCCTTCCCCGGCCTGACGGCGGAGCTGCACCTGCTGGGCACCGGCCCGGTGGACGACATCACCTTCGATCTCCGTACCGATCCCGGCGCCGCGACGCTGCGGCTGGATGTGGAGGCGAACCCGAACCTCTATTCGGCAGAGGAGGCCAGGGCCCACGCCGTGCGCGCCGCCCACTTCGTCACCGCCGCCCTCGCCGCCGGGCGCCTGGCCGATGTGCCGACCGCAACGCCGGATGAGGCGCAACGACACGTCTTCGAGGTGAACCGGACGGAACATCCCGTCCCCGACACCACCCTCGTCGCGCTCATCGCCGCCACGATGCAAGCGGGGCCCGACGCGACCGCTCTGCGCTTCGAGGGCCGCTCCGCGACCTATCGCGAGCTGGACCGCAGAAGCGCCGCCCTCGCCGCGGCGCTGGCCGCGCGCGGCGTCGGGCCGGGCGACCTCGTCGCCGTCTCGCTGGACCGCTCCCCGGAGCTCGTCGTCGCGCTGCTCGGCACGATGCGCGCCGGCGCCGCGTACCTGCCGCTGGACCCCGCCCACCCGGCCGAGCGGCTGGCCCGCATCCTCGCTTCCGCCAAGCCGCGCATCGCGCTGGCGCCCGCGGCTCTTCCGGGCGATGTGCCCGTGCTCCCGCCTGCCGACTGGCCGGCGGTGGGCACGGTGCCTGCCGGACCATCGCCGGACGACGCCGCCTACGCCATCTACACCTCCGGCTCCACCGGGGAGCCGAAAGGCGCGGTGATCGGCCACCGGGCCATCGTGAACCGCCTGGAATGGATGCGGCAGCACTACGGCTTCACCGCCGGGGACCGTATTCTGCAGAAGACTCCCGCCACCTTCGACGTCTCGGTCTGGGAGTTTTTCCTGCCGCTGATCGCCGGCGCCACTCTCGTCCTCGCACCGCCCGGCGCGCATCGCGATCCCGCCGCCATCGCCCGGCTCCTCCGGGAGGAGGGGATCAGCACCGCGCATTTCGTTCCCTCCATGCTCGCCGCCTTCCTGGCGCATCCGGACTCGCGCGGGCTGGAGATGGCGCGCGTCTTCTGCTCCGGTGAGGAGTTGACGGCCGATATCCGCGACCGCTTCCACGCCACGATGCGCGCGCAACTGCACAATCTCTACGGACCGACTGAAGCCGCGGTCGACGTTACCTTCTGGGATGCCTCGCAGGGCGACGGCAGCCGCCCCGTCCCGATCGGCAGGCCTGTCTGGAACACCCGCCTCTACGTGCTGGACGACGCCCTGCGCCCCGTGCCGCCCGGGGTCACCGGCCACCTCTTCATCGCCGGCGTGCAGCTCGCCCGCGAGTATCTCGGCCGCCCGGACCTGACGGCGCGCGCCTTCATCCCCGACCCCTTCCATGCCGGGGAGCGCATGTACCGCACGGGCGACCTCGCGCGCTTCCGGGCGGACGGTGCGATCCTCTATCTCGGCCGCTCCGACGGCCAGGTGAAGCTGCGCGGCTTCCGCATCGAACGGGGCGAGATCGAAGCGGCCATCGCCGCGTCGCCGATGGTGCGACAGGTGCGCGTGATCGCGCGGGAAGACCGGCCGGGCGACAAGCGCCTCATCGCCTATCTCGTTCCCGCGCGGGATTACGATGTTGCCGCGCTGCGCGCCGGTGTCGCGGCGCGCGTGCCGAACTACATGGTCCCTTCCGCCTTCGTGGCGCTGGACGCGCTGCCAGTGAACACCAGCGGCAAGCTGGACCGCGCCGCGCTGCCCGCGCCGGATCTCGGGCAGGGCAGGGGCCGCCCGCCGGAGACGGGGACGGAGCGCCGCCTCGCCGCCCTCGTCGCCGAGGTGTTGAACCTGCCGGAGATCGGGGCGGAGGATGACTTCTTCGCCCTCGGCGGCCATTCCCTCCTCGCGGTCGATCTCATGCTGCGCGTGCAGCAGGAATTCGGGCGCGATCCCGGCCTCGGCGCGCTCTTCGAGCACCCGACCGTCGCCCGCCTCGCCGCTGTGATGGATGCCGCCTCCCTCCCGCCGGGCGATAACGGGCTGCGCCCGCTGATCCGGCTGGGCCGGGGCGACGAGTCGCGCGCCCCGCTCTTCGTTGTCCACCCCGCGGGCGGCATCGCCTGGTGCTACGGCAACCTCGCCCGCGCCCTCTCGCCGGAGCGGAGCGTGCTCGGCCTGCAGGCGCCCTCGCTCGACGCCGAGGTGCTGCCTCCCAGGACCCTGGAGGCCCTGGCGGCCGATTACGCGGCGCGGGTCGTCGCGGCCGGCCAGCCCGGCCCGGTCCACCTGGCCGGCTGGTCCGTGGGCGGGATCATCGCCCAGGCCATGGCGGTGCGCCTGCGCGAGATAGGCAGGGAGGTGGGCGCGCTCGCCCTGCTGGACGCCTATCCCGCCGATGCCTGGCGCGCCGAGCCGGAGCCGGATGCGGGCGCGATGCTTCGCGCCCTGATCGCCATTGCCGGCCACGACCCGGCGCAGCACCCGGACCTTCCGATGGAACGCGGCGCGGTGATGGCCTTCCTGCGCCGCGGCGGCACCCCGCTCGGGCGCCTGCCGGATGCCGTGCTGGACGGCGTGGTGCGTGTCGTCGAGGGCAACAACCGCCTGGTGCGCGGCCACCATCACGGCCGCTACGACGGTGTCCTCACGCACTTCCGTGCGGCGCGCGACCATGCCGGCCGCGCCTTGTCACCCGCGATGTGGACGCCCTACGCGAGGAGGGTGGAGGTCGTGGAGGTGCCCTGCCTTCACGGGGAAATGGTGGGCGCCGCGGCGACGGACCTGATTGCCCCGGCGCTGCGGCGGGTCATGGGCGGCTGACGCCCGTCGCCCGGAAGTCTCGCCTCGCGCCGCGTGCGACCCTGTCCTGATGGGCCACCTGTCCGACCCCGTGCCTGAGACGAGGACTCCTCCCCCCTGGCATCGGTGATCCCCTTCCGCGCGGCCGCCACCGGCCCGGCCGGGAGCGCGGTTTCGGGAACCCGGAACAAGGCCGTGCGGAGAGGTGTGCCGCCCTCCTGAGCACTCCCTGTCGAGGCGGAGATCTCGACGCGGTACCAGCCAGGGGCGATCCCGTTAAACGCGTAGGCCCCGCCCGCGCCCGCGATGGTGACGGCGACCCGTGCCCCCGCCGCGCTCAGCAGCCGGACAGTTGCACCGGCCATCCCGAACGCCTCGTCGCAATCGTGGAGGTCGGTCGAGCCGATAATCGTCCCGGGGGCGTGGATCGTCGCAGCACCGCTGGTCACGGTGCCGCCTGAGGCGAGAGTGAAGCAGGCGCTCCGGCCGGCGCTCTCGGCCGTTTCCACGCCATCGGGCGTCGCGGTATCAAGCTGGTACGGGCCGGGCAGCAGGCCCGTGAAGCTGTAGGGCGCGCCCCTGGGGACGACCATGCTGGCCAGGTGGCCACCCGCTCCATCGAGGAGCCGCACCGTCACAAGTGCTTCCACATCAGCGCGCAGCGATCCAAGGCCGGTCAAGCCGTCCGTGTCGTCCGAGGCGCATGAGGGAAGAGGGGCAGCCTCAGGGCCGGGCACACTGGGTCTCACATGAGGTTGGGTGGGGAGAGAGGCAACCTGCCAATGCATTCCGGGCCTTCCTCGCTCTGCCTACACCCGCCGATCTCCGCGACCAGCTAACACCCGAGTAACAATTACACCAAAAAGTTGCAATTTCGACCCGTTCACATATTCGAGAACACGCATAACGAGCATCGGCCCGCGCCGGAGGGCGCGGGCCGAACTGGGACGCTCATTGCTCGCGGGAGAGTGGACCCGGCCTAGGCCGGCGTCCCCGGTCGGCGCGTGTCAGGCGCGGAGCAGGCTCACCGTGTCACCGTTCGGGTCCTCCGCCGCCGGCTGCGGCTGCCCGCGCGGCGCCATGCGGGCCTTGTTGGTGACATAGGCGAGGCCGGACCGCCGATCGACCGCCACGGTGTTCGGGTGCGTGCCGGTCTCCAGGCTCGCCAGCACCGTCAGGTTGCGCGCGTCCACCACGCTCACGGTTCCAGCGCCGCGATTGGCCACATAGGCCAGGGCGCCGTCGGCGGAGAGGGTGATGCCGAGCGCGCCGGCGCCCGTCTCCAGCACCTTGATCGGCTGGCCGGAGGCGGCGTTCAGAACCGCAAGCCCTCCGCTCTTCTGGTTGGCGACGAAGAGCCGCCCGCCGGCCGCATCGTAGGCGATGTTGATGGGGCCTTCGCCGCCGGCCGCGAAGCGGCGCACCGCGGCGCGGCGGGGAAGGCTCACCTCCACCACCTCGTTCGACTGCAGCGCCGTCGCGAAGAGCCGATCGCCGGCTCGATCATAGGCGAGGCCTATGATCCCGCCCTCCAGCCCCTCAGTGATGACCGTGGCGATCGTGTTGGCGGCGGTATCCACCACCCAGATCGCGCTCGGCTTGTCCCGGCTGCCGAAGGCCGAGACGAAGGCGCGGTTCCCCGCCTCGTCCACCACCACCTGGCGGAGATGCGCGCCCTCGCCCTCGGCGATGCGTGCCTTCACGGCGCCGCTGCGCAGGTCAATGGCCATCAGCCGCCCGCCGCGCGTCTCCGTGCCGAAGAGCGTGCCAGTGGCGTCGTTCACCGCCAGCCCAAACACGGCGTCAGCGCCCAGCTCGACCGTGGAGCGCACCTCAAGCGTGCGCGGATCGAGGCCGATCACCTTGGCATTGTTCGCGCCGCGCGCCCCGGCGCTGGCGACGTGCACGAGGTTTGTGGTCGTGCTGACGGCGAGCTCATACAGGCCCGGCGCGACCTTCACGGACTTCTCGACCGCCGGCGCGGCCATGGCGGGCCGGATATGCGTGGCGACGCCCGCCGCGCCGAGCAGCGCGAGGAGGT
Organism: Roseomonas indoligenes; assembly: GCF_017813365.1. GTDB lineage: Bacteria > Pseudomonadota > Alphaproteobacteria > Acetobacterales > Acetobacteraceae > Roseomonas > Roseomonas indoligenes. The sequence goes on along the minus strand of NZ_JAGIZA010000012.1, from coordinate 141,580 downwards.
TCCGCCGGGAGAGCGCCGGATGGCGGCGGCTTGCTTCGATGGTCGGCATTGCTGGCCTTGCCTGTAGGAGGTCGCGGTCTTGCGAGTGGCTCTCAATAGCAGGTCTCCCGGCAAGCGGGCAATTGCATCGCTCCGAAGGCGCTTGGTGGACGCGGCTGGCCGGGCGCGATAGCCCGGGGACAGGGAACAGGGGACGCCATGGCGATGCCGGATCGGTACGACGTGCTGGTGGTGGGCGGCGGCTCGGCCGGCGTGGGCGCGGCGGTGGGAGCGGCCCGGCAGGGTGCGCGGGTCGGGCTGGTGGAGGCCGCGGGCTGCCTTGGCGGCGCTTCCACGATGCGGAACGTCCTGACCTATTGCGGCCTCTACACCCTCGGCGAGAGGCCACAGCAGGCCGTGGCCGGAGTGGCGGAGGAGGTGATGGCGAAGCTGCGCCGCTGGGGCGCGGTGACGCCGCCGCAGCGTCACCGGGGCGTCTTCGTGGTCTTCGATCCCGAGGGTGTGAAACGCGCTCTGGACGTGCTGTGCCGGGAGGCGGGGGTGGAGGTGCGGCTGCACTCCTTTGTCGCGGCGGCGCGGCGGGAAGGAGGGCTGGTGCGCTCGATCGAGGTGGCGGACCATTCCGGCCTTCACACCCTGGAAGCGGCCGTCTTCGTCGATGCCAGCGGCGACTGCGACCTGGCCCAATTCGCCGGCGCCTCCACCCGCTACGGCAACAACGGCGCGGTGAACCTCGGCACGCTCGGCACGCGCTTCGGCGGCGTGGCCCCGGACGCCGATGTCTCGGCCGCTGCCGTCACGCGGGCCGTGCAGGCGGCGATGGCGCGCGGCCTCGGGCCGCTGACGAAGAAGCGCAGCGTCGTCACCCGCCTGCCGATCTCCGGCGACGTGGTCTGCTATCTCGCGAGCGAGGATTACGACGCGCGCGACGCCCTGAGCACCAGCCGCGCGGAGATGGACGGCCGCGCCCAGGCCTGGGTGTACCTGGAGGCCCTGCGCGGCCTGCCGGGGTGGGAGCGCGCCTATCTTGCCTCGACCGGCCCCGATTTCGGCACGCGGGAGAGCCGCCACATGGACAGCGTGCTCGGGCTGTCATGGCAGGACATCACCGCGGGCCGCCGCTTCGAGGACGCCGTCGCCCTCGGCGCCTGGGGCGTGGAGTGGCACGACCGCACCACTTACGAGAGCAGCTTCATCTATCCTCCGGGGCGGGAGCGGGAGGGGGGCGGGACCTACGACATCCCGCTGCGCTGCCTCATCAGCGCGGACACGCCGAATCTCTTCGCGGCCGGGCGAACGGCCGACGCGGACCGAGAGGCGGGTGCCTCGCTCCGGGTCATGGGGACGGCCTTCGCCACCGGGCAGGCGGCCGGTGTCGCCGCCGCTCTCTCCGCCGCAGAAGCTGGGGGCCCCGGCCTGGTGGATGCGGCCGCGGTCCGCCGGATCCTCGCCTCCCAGGGCGCCATCCTCGATCCTGCGGCGATGCCGCCGCCTTCCCCGGTCGGCTGAGCCGATACGGCCCTTGCACCGGCACGGGCGCGGCCACAAATTCCCGGGATGCACGCGATAACCGGGCGCCGCGAGGCCGGCGCTACACGGAAAGGGCCGGGCGCATGAGCGGGACGGCCGAGGGGGCGCCTGCCGCTCCCGTCCTCAATCTGGCCCGGGCGCGCGAGGACCGGCTCTGGGCCGTGGTCGCAGCCATCGGCCGCAAGACCCGGGTCGCCGAGATCCATGCCAGCCGTGCCGCCGCCGATGCGGACCGGAGCTGGCGGGAGCAGCAGGTGCGGGCCTATGCCTCGTTCCTGCGGGGCTCGGGGATGCCGCTGCCGAATTACAGCGTTTCCGCCATCCGCCGGGCGGACCTGCCGCGCAGCTGGCAGCCGCTACCTGCCCTGGGATTCCTGCGCGGCCAGTTCATCTGAGGCCCGGCCCGCGAGTCCCGGCGTTGCGGATTGCATCGCCCGGCAGCCGGCGCTTGCAACCGCACGGGTGGTGGCCGCATGTCTTTCAGGTTGGCAGTGCCCGGGGCGAGCCTCTCGCCTTGCCCTCTTCCCGGAGGTCCTGAAGGCCATGACCCATCCCGTGATGCGCCGCGCCGTGCTCGGCGGCCTCGGCTCGCTCTTCGCCTGGCCCTATCTGCCCCGCCTGGCCCATGCCGCGGGGCGCGACCCCCGCCTGCTGGTGGTGATCCTTCGCGGTGGGCTGGACGGCATCTCCATGCTGCAGCCGGTCGGCGATCCGGCCTTCGCGGCCCTTCGCGGGGCGGAGGCAGGCGAGTCCGTGCGGCTGGACGACATATTCGCCCTTCACGCGAACATGCCGAAGCTTCTGGCCATGTTCCGGGACGGCGAGGCCCTGGCCATGCACGCCGCGCACACGCCCTACCGCGGCCGTTCCCATTTCGACGGCCAGGACGTGTTGGAGAGCGGCCTGCCGCGCGTGACCACGGGGGAGCGCACGGGCTGGCTGAACCGCGCGCTCGTTTCCCTGCCGCGCGGGGGGCGGGTCGCGCCGCCGAAGGGCCTCGCCGTTGCGCCGGTGGTCCCGGTGATCATGCAGGGGCCGGCCCCGGTGGAGACCTGGCAGCTCCAGCAGTTCCGCTACGCCAACGAGGACCTCGTTGCCCGGCTGCTGGACCTCTACGAGGCCCGTGATCCCCGACTGGCGGAGGCACTGCGCTCCGGCGCCATGCTGGACCACATGATGCAGGAGACGCCGCCCGGCCAGCCCGGCGCCGTCCGCGTTCCCGGCCGCCCGGACTTCGTGACGGAGGCCGCGGCCGCTGCCCGGATCATGGCCCAGCCGGATGGCCCACGCGTGGCCGCCCTAGGGCTGAACGGCTGGGACACTCATGCCGCCCAGGGCACCGCCCGCGGCAATCTTGCGAACCGGCTGGGCGCGCTGGACGACGCGCTGGGTGCCTTGCGGACGGGCATGGGCCCGGTCTGGCCCGATACGGTTGTGGCTGTGGTGACGGAGTTCGGACGCACCGCCCGGCTGAACGGCACCGGCGGCACGGATCACGGCATGGCCACGGCGGCGCTGCTGCTTGGCGGGCGGCTGAAGGGCGGGCGCGTGCTGGCGGATTGGCCGGGCCTGGGACCGGGACAGCTGAACGAGGACCGGGACCTGCGCCCGACCACTGACCTGCGCGCCGTGCTGGCGGGGGTCATGGTGGAGCACCTCCAGCTCGCCCCCTCCGCGATCGCGCAGGTCTTCCCCGATACCGCCGCGGTGCGCCCCTATTCCGGCCTGATCCGCGCCTGATCGAGGGGGGCTCCCCGGGCGCGGGGGAGGTCCTCTCGCGGCGCGGGGCGCCTCGATTGTGCTGGTCTTCGGGGCTGGGCTACAAACCGCGCCCGCCGCAAGACCGCCGAGAGGGCCCCCATATGTCTGAATCCGCCCCCTCGGAGACGCACGCGATTGTCGAGACGCGCTCGGCCCGGTTCGGGAACAGCCTGCCGGTTTCCGTGATCGCCGGCCCCTGCCAGCTGGAGAGCCGCGCCCATGCGCTGGAGACCGCGCAGGCGCTGAAGGAGATCGCGGCGCGGGTCGGCTTCGGCCTTGTCTACAAGACCTCCTTCGACAAGGCGAACCGCACCAGCGCGGAGGCGGCGCGCGGGCTCGGCATGGAGAAGTCCCTGCCGATCCTGGCGGAGATCCGCGACAGCCTCGGCCTTGCCGTGCTGACCGACGTGCATGACGCCGCCCAGTGTGCCCCCGTGGCCGAGGCCGTGGACGTGCTGCAGATACCCGCCTTCCTCTGCCGCCAGACCGACCTTCTCCTGGCCGCCGCCGCCACGGGCCGGGCGGTGAACGTCAAGAAGGGGCAGTTCCTGGCGCCCTGGGACATGAAGAACGTGCTGGCCAAGCTGACCAGGGCCGGCAACCCCAACGTGCTGCTGACCGATCGCGGCACGAGCTTCGGCTACAACACCCTCGTCTCCGACTTCCGCGGCCTGCCCATCATGGGCGCGATGGGCGCGCCCGTGGTGTTCGACGCCACGCATTCCGTGCAGCAGCCCGGCGGGCTGGGCGGCAGCTCCGGCGGGCAGAGGGAATTCGTGCCGGTGCTGGCCCGGGCCGCAGTGGCCGTGGGCGTCGCCGGGCTCTTCATCGAGACGCACGAGGACCCGGACCGGGCGCCCTCGGACGGGCCGAACATGGTGCCGCTCTCGCAGTTCGAGGGGCTGATGCGCGACCTCGTTGCCCTGGACCGGCTGGCGAAGTCGCAGCGGGAGCGCGCTGCTTGAGGCCGCTGGTCCTCATCCCCTCGCGCCTCGCCTCCACGCGCCTGCCGCGCAAGCCGCTGGCGGACCTCTGCGGGGAGCCGATGATCGTCGCCGTGTGGCGGCGCGCGATGGAGGCGGATGTGGGCCCGGTCTGGGTGGCCACCGATACGCCGGCGATCGCTGAGGCCGTTCGCGCCGCCGGCGGTCAGGCCGTGATGACGCGGGAGGACCACCCCTCCGGGTCCGACCGCATCTTCGAGGCGCTCGGGCACATCGACCCGGAGCGGCGCTGCGACCTGGTCATCAACCTCCAGGGCGACCTGCCGACCGTCAGGCCGGAGACCGTCCGCGCCATTTCCCGGCCGCTCGCCGATGCCGAGGTGGCGATCGGCACCGCCGTCGCACCCATCCGCAGGGCAGAGGAGCGGGAGGCCTCGAGCGTGGTGAAGATGGTCGGCACGCCGCTGGGGGAGGGGCGCTTCCGGGCCCTCTACTTCACCCGCGCGACCGCCCCCTGGGGCGAGGGGCCGCTCTACCACCATATCGGCCTTTATGCCTGGCGTCGGGCGGCACTGGAGCGCTTCGTGGCCCTGCCACCCTCCTCGCTCGAGACGCGCGAGAAGCTGGAGCAGCTGCGCGCCCTGGAAGCGGGCATGCGGATCGACGCGATGGAGGTGGGGGAGGTGCCGCTCGGCGTGGACACCCCCGAGGATCTGGAACACGCCCGGCAACTCCTGGCCGGGCCATCGTCCTTCCGCGCCTGACCCCCTGCGGGGCCGGGCCGGAGGAGGAGGCTGCATGGATCAAACCCTGGATGTCGCGAGCGACGTGCTCGCCAATGCCCGCTGCACGGTGGAGCTGGAGGCCGATGGCCTTGCCGCGCTCCGCGCCGCGCTGGACGGACCGCTGGGCGCCCAGTTCGAGCGGGCGGCGGCCGGGATCCGGCGCGTGCAGGACGCCGGCGGGCGGGTGATGGTCACTGGGATGGGCAAGTCCGGCCATGTCGGCAGAAAGATTGCCGCCACGCTCGCCTCCACCGGTACGTCCGCCTATTTCGTGCATCCCGGGGAGGCCAGCCACGGTGACCTTGGCATGATTCGGCCGGAGGACGCGGTGCTCGCCCTGTCCTGGTCGGGCGAGGCCCCGGAACTGTCCGACATCGTCGCCTATACCCGCCGCTTCGGCGTGCTGCTGATCGCCATCACCTCCCGTGCCGAGGGTACGCTGGGCGCCGCGGCGGACCTGCCGCTGGTTCTGCCGGTGATGCCGGAGGCCTGCCCGAACGGGCTTGCGCCCACCACCTCCACGACCATGCAGATGGCGATCGGGGATGCGCTCGCCGTCGCCCTTCTCTCCATGCGCGGCTTCACCGCCAGCGACTTCCGGCAGTATCACCCCGGCGGGAAGCTCGGTTCCCGGCTGCGGAAGGTGCAGGACCTCATGCATTCCGGGGACGCTGTGCCGACGGTCTCGGAGGGCGCTACCCTCTCCGACGCGATCGTGGAGATGACGCGCAAGCATTTCGGGGTAACAGCGGTGCTGGACGCGGCCGGCACCCTCGTCGGCGTGGTGACGGATGGCGACCTGCGCCGCGCCTTCGCCCGGGGCTTCGCGAATGAGCGGGTGGTGGATGTGATGGGCCGCGCCCCCCGCGTGATCGGGCGCGACGCCATGGCCGAGGAAGCCCTGGCCAGGCTCCAGGACGCCAAGATCACCAGCCTTTTCGTCGTGGAGAACGATCGGCCGGTCGGTATTATCCACCTGCACGACCTGCTGCGGGCAGGGGTGATCTAGCCCTTCGGTTTTCCTTTCGGCCACGGCCCGGTGAACCCTGGGCCGCCTCGCGCGCTATAGGCGGAGGCCGTGCGGCCGTTAAGGATGGAGGGGCCGCATGGCAGCGCGACGGATACCCCGATGGATGATCTGGACCGGGGTTCCCCTTGTCCTGGTCATCCTCCTGGTGATTTTCTGGTCCTGGGACTGGTTCATTCCCCTGGCCGAATCTCGCGCCTCCGCCGCGCTCGGCCGCAAGGTGACGATCGAGCACCTGCATGTCCGGCTGGGCCGCGTCACCGAGGTCTCGGCGGACGGCGTGCGCGTTGCCAACCCCGACGGGTTCCCGGACGACCCTCCCTTCGCTCGCGCCGAGCGGCTCTCCGCGAAGCTCGACGTGATGGCCTATTGGCATGAGCGCGCCATCGTGATCCCCGCTATTGAGGTGACCCGCCCGGTGGTGGAGGCCCGCGCACTGGAGGATGGCCGGGCCAACTACGAATTCAGCACGGGAAAGCCCGCCGGCGAGAGCCAGCCTGCCCCGCCGCCCGCCAGCCCGTCCGCTGCGCCCCGGATCGGGCTGCTGCGGATCGTGGAGGGGCAGGCGCATGTGGCGATCCCGAAGCTGCGGGCCGACTTCCAGATGGCCATCGCGACGCGGGACGAGGACAGCGACCAGCCCCGCATCGCCGTGGAGGCGAAAGGAACCTATGCCGGGCAGCCCATCACGGGCACCGCGCTCGGCGGCGCCGTGCTGGCCTTGCAGGAAACGGGCAAGCCCTGGCCGATCGAGATGCAGATCGCCAACGGCCCGACGCGGGTGAGCCTGAACGGCACGCTGCAGAACCCGCTGGAGCTGCAGGGCGCCAATATCCGGCTGGATCTGCGCGGGCCCGACATGGGACTGCTGCAGCCGCTGACGGGCGTGCCCATTCCGAAGACCCCGAACTACCAGATCGCGGGCATGTTGGACTACGTGGACGGCCGCGTGCGCTTCCGCGACTTCAACGGCCGGATGGGCAACAGCGACCTGTCCGGGACGATCACGGTCACCACCGGTGACGAGAAGCCTTTTGTGGAAGCGGATCTCCGCTCCCGCCGCGTGGACTTCGCCGATCTCGGCGGCTTCATCGGCGAGGAGCCCGGGCGTGCCACCACACCCGGCCAGAGCACGCAGCAGCGGCGTGAGGTGGCGCGAAATGAGTCTCGCGGCCGCGTGCTGCCGGACGATCCCATTAACTTCCCCAAGATCGACGCCGCCAACGTGCGCCTGAACTACCGGGCGGATAGCATCGTCGGCCGCAATATTCCCTTCGACAGCATGCGCGCGGCAATGGAGGTGAAGGACGGCGCCATCACCCTGCACCCGCTGGCCGTCAGCGTCGGAACCGGGCAGATCTCGGGTGACATCGCCCTGACGCCTCAGGATGGGGGGCGCCTGCACGCTCGCGCCGACGTGCAGTTCCAACGGCTGGACGTTTCCCGCCTGATGCAGGCGACCAACACCTTCGAGGGCGCCGGCCGCATCAACGGCCGCGCGCGGATCGACGGCACCGGCAAGTCCTTTGCCGACATCCTCGGCAGCGGTAATGGCGAGGTCACGCTCGGCATGTCCGGCGGCAACCTCTCCGCTCTGCTTGTGGACCTGTCCGGCCTCCGGATCGGCAATGCTCTGCTCTCCGCACTTGGCGTGCCCGGGCGAACCACCGTGCAGTGCTTCGTCGGCAACGTCGTCCTGCAGCGAGGCGTGGCGAACCTGCGGACCGTCATCGTCGATACGGAGGACGTGATCGTGAACGCCACGGGCAACGTGAACATCGCGCGGGAAGCGCTGAACGTGCGCCTGCGCAGCGACTCCAAGTCCTTCACGATCGGCGCCATTCCCACCTCCATCCTCATCGACGGCAGCTTCCGCAATCCGGATATCGGTCCGGACATGACGGAACTGGCGGCGCGTGGCGGCATCATTGGCGGGCTTGCCGCGCTGGTGGCGCCGGTTGCGGGACTGCTGCCGACCATCCAGTTCGGTACCGGCGAGGATAACCGGTGTGAATCCCTGGTGCGCGGTGGCCGGCCGGCGCGCTCTGCGCGCTGACTTTCACCTTCTGAAGGGGCTGGGGCGAAGCCCGGCATCTCCGGCGGCGTTATAGGGGATGGAACGCGTAGCTGCTCGAGAGGAGACGTCGGTGACCACCGAGAAGAAGGCGAACGAGCGGGCGGAAAAGCAGGGCTCCGGCGAGGGCGGCATCAGCAATGAGACCGGCCCTTCCGCGGGTGCGGGCACCGCGCCGGCCCAGGGACCGAAGCACGACAACCAGCGCAGCATCGGCGGAAGCGGCTCCGCGACAGCGGCGGGCAGCAGGCCGGGCCACAAGACGAGTGGCTGATACCTGGCACCGGGGTTGAAGTGCAGGGGTTTCCGTTACCCCAACAGTGCATGCTCTCTTTGCACGGTGTCGCGCCGGTGCCTACAGGCCGCTGAGCTCTCAGGCCGTGTCGTTGAAGAGCTCGCGGCCAATCAGCATGCGGCGGATTTCGCTGGTTCCCGCGCCGATCTCATAGAGCTTGGCATCGCGCAGCAGCCGCCCGGTCGGGTAGTCGTTGATGTAGCCATTGCCGCCAAGACATTGGATAGCCTCCAGCGCCATCCAGGTCGCCTTCTCCGCCGCGTATAGGATGGCGCCGGCGGCGTCCTTGCGGGTGGTCTGCCCGCGGTCGCAGGATTTTGCGACCGTGTAGACGTAGGCCTTCGCGGCATTCATCACGGTGTACATATCGGCCAGCTTGCCTTGCATGAGCTGGAAGGTTCCGATCGGCTGGCCGAACTGCTGGCGCTCGTGAACATAGGGGATCACCACGTCCATGCAGGCCTGCATGATCCCGGTCGGGCCGCCCGCCAGCACCGCGCGTTCATAGTCCAGCCCGGACATCAGCACGTTCACGCCCCGGCCCTCGGCGCCCAGCACGTTCTCCGCCGGCACCTCGCAATCCTCGAAGACGAGCTCGCCGGTATTGGAACCGCGCATGCCGAGCTTGTCCAGCTTCTGCGCGGTCGAGAAGCCCTTGAAGCCCTTCTCGATCAGGAAGGCGGTCATTCCCTTGGGACCGGCTGCCGGATCAGTCTTGGCATAGACCACCAGCACATCCGCGTCCGGCCCGTTGGTGATCCACATCTTGCTGCCGTTCAGAACGTAGCGGTCGCCCTTCCGCTCCGCCCGCGTGCGCATGGACACCACGTCGGAGCCGGCGCCGGGCTCGCTCATCGCAAGCGCGCCGACATGCTCGCCGGAGATCAGCTTCGGCAGGTAGCGCCGCCGCTGCTCCTCGTTCCCGTTCCGGGTGATCTGGTTGACGCAGAGGTTGGAATGGGCCCCGTAGGAAAGGGCGACGCTGGCGCTGGCGCGGCTCAGCTCCTCCATCGCCACCACGTGGTCGAGATAGCCCATCCCGGCACCGCCATACTCCTCCGGAGCCGTGATCCCCAGCAGGCCGAGGTCGCCGAACTTGCGCCAGAGGTCCATGGGAAAGTCGTTGCTACGGTCGATCTCGGTGGCGCGCGGGGCGATCTCGTCCGCGGCGAAGGCGGCCACCTGCTCGCGCAGCGCATCGGCCGTCTCGCCGAGGCCGAAATCGAGTCCGCGGAAGCTGTTGCTCATGACGTTCCCCTGTCCGCTCGGCGTGGCGGGTTCGGTGGAACGGTATGGGGCCGGCACGCGGGCCGCAAGCGGCCGGTTCAGCGCCCCGCGACGGACCGCGTCGTCAACGCCTGCCGGCGCGCGCCGCCATCAGGAGCCGCTCCGGCGTGGCGGGCAGGTCGAGCCGATCCGCCCCGGCCGCGTCCCGCAGCGCGTTCCACACGGCGGTGGCGAGCATCAACGGCGGCTCGCCCACGGCCTTGGAGCGGAAGACCGTATCCGCGCGCGCCGGCGCGCCCTCCAGCAGGCGCACGTTGAAGACGGGCGGCACGTCGCGGGAGCCGGGGATCTTGTAGGTGGACGGGCCGAGCGTCCGAAGCCGCCCCTCCGCGTCCCACCACAGCTCCTCGCAGGTCAGCCAGCCTAGCCCCTGGACGAAGGCCCCCTCGATCTGCCCGCGATCGACGGAGGGGTTCAGGGAACGGCCGCAATCCTGGACCATGTCCGCGCGAAGCAGCCGGTGCTCCCCGGTCAGGAGGTCCAGCTCCACCTCCGCCACCGCGGCGCCATAGGAGAAGTAGAAGAACGGCTCGCCCTTCATCGCCGCCGGGTCCCAGTGGATTCCGGGCGTCTTGTAGAAACCGGTGGAGGAGAGCGAGACGCGGTTCTGCACGCAGCGATGCGCCAGCTCCCCGAAGCCCGTGCGGTGGTTGCCCGCGAAGACCTCGTCCTCCTCGAACCGCACCTCGTCGGGCGTCACGCCCCAGTCGGCCGCGGCCTGCTCCGCCATGCGGGTGCGGATGGTCGAGGCCGCGATCTGCGCGGCCCAGCCGTTCAGGTCCGTGCCCGTGCTGGCGGCGGTGGGGGCTGTATTCGGAACTTCGGCGGTGGAGGTCGCGGTGATCCGAACCCGCTCCACTGGCACCCCGAACACGCCGGCCACGATCTGCGCGATCTTGATGAACAGGCCCTGGCCCATTTCCGTGCCGCCGTGGTTCAGGCGGATGGAGCCGTCCTCGTACACATGCACCAGCGCGCCCGCCTGGTTCATGGACATGATGCCGAAGGAAATGCCGAAGGCCAGCAGGAAGCTGCCCAGGCCGCGGCGCACCACCTCATGCCCGGCATTGAAGGCGTCCACCTGCGCGCGCCGACGATCCCACTCCGCCCCGTCCCGGCACTCTGCCCAGACCTGACGGAGCAGGTCGCCCTCCAGCGCCTGGCCGTAGGGGGTGATGGCGTTGTTCTCGCCGCCCGCCAGGTTCCGTTCGCGTACCGCCTCCTGCGTTGTGCCCAGGGCGCGGGCGATGCCGTGGGTCACATCCTCCATCAGCAGCACGCCCTGCGGCCCGCCGAAACCGCGGAAGGCGGTGTTGGAAACGGTGTTGGTCTTGCAGGCCACGCCGGTGATCGTCACGTCCGGCACGTCGATCACGTTCAGCCCGTGGGTCACGCTGCGGAACACCACCCCGCCGGAGAGGTCCACACTGTGCCCGCCATCGGCGGCCATGGTGGCGTCCAAAGCCAGGATGCGGCCCGTATCGTCGAAGCCGGCCTGCCAGCGGTAGAGGAAGGGGTGGCGCTTGCCCGTGGCCGCCATGTCCTGCTTGCGGCCGAGGCGCAGCTTCACCGGCCGCCCGGTGCGCCGCGCCGCGACGGCCGCGCAGGCCGCCACCCAGGAGGCATTGCTTTCCTTGCCGCCGAAGGCCCCGCCCATGCGCCGCACCTGAACGGAAATCCGGTTGTGGTCGCAGCCCAGCACGCGGGCGACCATCACCTGGACCTCGGTGGGGTTCTGGGTGGAGGAGTGGACGGTCAGTTCCCCATCCTCCCCAGGCACGACGAGGGCGATCTGGCCCTCCAAGTAGAAGTGTTCCTGGCCGTTGGCTTGAAAGGTGCCGGAAAGGCGGCGCGGGGCGGCGGCCAGGGCCGCGGCCGCATCGCCGCGGGCCATCACCATGGGCGGAAAGAGGAAGGAACCGGCGTCCAGCGCCTCCTCCACCGAGAGCACCGGCCGCAAGGGCTCGATCCGCGGGCGCACGGCCGCGGCGGCGGCAAGGGCGGCGTCGCGCGTCTCCGCCACCACGATCGCGAGCGGCTGGCCCCAGTACTCGACCAGCCCTTCGGCCAGCATGTGCTCCTGCGCCCGCCTGGGCTGGGCGATGTCGTTGCGCCCGGGAATGTCGCCGGGCCCGATAGCCGCCACGACACCGGGGGTGGCGAAGGCAGGGGAGAGGTCGATCGGCGCGAGCCGACCATGCGCGACGGGGGAGAGAACGAGAGCCGCGTGCAGCAGGCTGGGCGGCATCGGGAGATCGTCGGCGAAGCGCGCCTCGCCCGTCGCGTGCTTCAGGGCGCTGTCCTGACGCAGCGAGGCGCCGGGGCCGGTGTGGCGGGGGAGGGCGTCCATCACGCCGCCTCCGCCTGCCGGTGCCAGAGCCTTCGCAGCAGGTTCCCGGCCGCGATGCGCCGGTACTCCGCGCTGCCGCGCCAATCCGAGAGCGGCGTAATGGCCGCTTCCAGCGCCGAGGCGGCCGCCTCCACGGCTTCCCGGCTCCAGCTCTGGCCGGTCAGCGCCTCCTCGGCCGGCGCGCAACGGGCGGCGCGCGGGCCGGTGCCGCCGAGCGCGATCCGGGCCCAGGCCACGCGCCCACCCTCCATGGTGATCACGGCGGAGAGGCCGACCGTGCTGATATCCTGATCCGGCCGCTTGGAGAGCTTCTCGGCGGCGAAAAGGGCCGCCTCCGGTGGGCGGGGGATGAACACGTCCCGGATCACCTCGCCGGGCAGCAGAGCATTCGTGCGATAGCCGGTGAGGAAGTCCTCCACCGCCATCTCCCGCGTGCCGTCTAATCCGGCGAGGCGCAGCGTGGCTCCGAGAGCGATCAGCGGCGGCAGGGCGTCGCCGATGGGAGAAGCGGTGCCGAGATTGCCGCCCAGCGTTCCCATGCCCCGGATCTGGCGCGATCCCAGGCGCCGGAGCAGCCCCGCAAGCGGCAGGAAGGCGAGGTCCGCCGAGCAGGCGTCCAGCAACCGGCGATAGCTCTCGGCGGCGCCGATCCGGATGCCCACTGCCGTCGGCTCCAGCCCGCGCAACTCCGGCACGTCGGAGAGGCAGATCACCTCCGCCGGCACCTCGCGCCGCTCGGAAACCCGCAGGCCGAGATCCGTGCCGCCGGCCAGCAGCCAGGCATCGGGATGGGCGGCGCGGAGGGCAACCAGCGCGTCCAGCGTCGCCGGGCGATGGAAGACCTGGCCCGGCGCCTCCAACCGGGTGGGGGGGGCGGAAGGCGGCGCTGCGGGCGGCGTGTCGTCGTCGCGAAGGGCGCCGAAGGCCTCCACGATCGGGCGGTAGCCCGTGCATCGGCACAGGTTTCCCGCCAGAGCCTCGTGCACGTCCCCGCCCTCCCGCGCATGGGCCCAGGCGGTCATGACGATCCCCGGCGTGCAGAAGCCGCACTGCGTGGCATCCGCTTCCGCAAGGGCACTCTGCACGGGATGGGGGCCGCCATCGCGGCCGCGCAGCCCTTCGACGCTACGGAGGCTGCGGCCATGCACCTGGCCCAGCAGGGTGAGGCAGGCATTCACCGGCACGCGGGCGCCATCCGCCTCCTCAATCACCACGGTGCAGGCCCCGCAATCACCCTCAGCGCAGCCCTCCTTGGTGCCCGTCAGCCCGGCGGGGCCGCGCAGCCAGTCCAGAAGGGTCATGGTGGGGGAGGTGCCCGGAGGCAGGGTGCGGGGTGTGCCGTTCAGGGTGAAGGCAATCGGGCCAGCGGTCATGCGGGATAGGTTAGCAAGACCCGCGCCGGGGCAGAACGGCGAAGCCTGGCCCGTCCGGGCCGCAGGTCAGCCGACCGGCAGCTTCGCCAGGGCGGCCGTCAGATCCTCGGGGGCATAGGGCTTGGCGAGCACGGGCACCCCGGCCAGCCGCTGCGGCAGGCCGGCGGCGCCGTAGCCGGAGGCGACGACGAAGGGCACGGACATGGCCCCCAGCCGGTCCGCCACGGGCTCCGAGGTCTCACCTGCCAGATTCAGGTCCAGCACCGCCACATCCGGGCGCTCGGATTCGAGAAGGGAAAGGGCCTCCGCCACTGTGGCGACGGGGCCCAGCACCACCGCGCCGGCATCGGCCAGCGTGTCCTCCACCAGCATGGCGACGAGGGTCTCGTCCTCGACCACCAGAACGCGCCGCCCGGCCAGACTCGCCATGCAGACTCTCCCACTCGCCCGCGCACCGCGCGGCTCGTTCCCCGTTGGTGCCGGGGTGACGCCCGCCCGTCACCCTGTCAAGGGTGGCGGGATTTCGTTACGATGCGCAACGCGCTCCGGTTGATTCGCGAGTGTTAGTCTGCGTACTGGCCCGCCGCCTGGATGATCGGGCGCCACTTGGCGATGTCCGCCTGCCAGTAGCGGCGATGGAACTCCGGTGTCGCCTGCTCCGGCGGCACGGGGGCGGTGCCCAGCTCCGCGAAGCGGGCCTTCAGCCGCTCATCGGCCAGGGCCGTCTGCAGCGCCTTTGAAAGACGGTTGGTGATCGCGGCATCCGTGCCCTTGGGCGCATAGAGCCCGTGCCAGACCGAGACCTCGAAGCCCGGCAGCCCCGCTTCTGCGGCGGTGGGCAGGTTCGGAAGGGCGGCGTTGCGCGTCCCTGTCGTGACGGCGAAGGCCTTCACCGAACCGGCCTGGATCGCCTGGGTGGTGTTGGTGGTCTGGTCGCACATCACGTCCACCGTGCCGCCCATCAGGTCCGTCATGGCCGGGGCCGTGCCGCGGTAGGGGACAGTGGTGAGCTGGGTCTGGATCGCGGACTGGAACAGAAGGCCGCAAATGTGGGAGGCGGCGCCGACGCCGGCATTGGCGAGGTTCACGCCATGCCCGCGCTCCTTCAGCACCCGCACCAGCTCGGCGAGGTTGGTCGCCGGGAAATCCTTCTTCGCGATGATCGTCATCGGCACCTCGGTGATGAGGCCGATCGTCTCGAAGCCGTTCACCGCATCATAGGCGAGGCGACGGTAGAGGGAGGGCGTGGTGCCCATGCCGATATGGTGGCAGAGGATCGTGTAGCCGTCCGGCCGCGCCTGGGCGACACGCTGGGCGCCGAGCGTGCCGCCGGCCCCGCCCACATTCTCCACCACGATGGTCTGGCCGAGCTCGCGCCCCATGACCTCGGCGCAGAGGCGGGCGACCACGTCCGTCGGGCCGCCGGCCGCGAAGGGGATGATCATGCTGATGGGCCGGTTGGGATAGGCGGACTGGGCGCCGGCGAGACGAGGGGCGAGGGCAGGGGCGGCCAGGGCGGCGCCCGCGAGAAGAGCGCCGCGGCGCGTCATTCCGGTCATGAACGTGAACTCCCGTTTATGAACGGGCGGTCGCAGGATTCGGGGCGCGCTGTCAAGCAGGTTCCGGGGGCGCAAAGGCGCCCCCGGGACGGGCTCAGGAATCCATCTTCAGCGCGGCGATGAAGGCGCTCTGCGGGATCTCCACCTTGCCGAATTGCCGCATGCGCTTCTTGCCCTCCTTCTGCTTCTCGAGGAGCTTGCGCTTGCGGCTGATGTCACCGCCGTAGCACTTGGCGGTGACGTCCTTGGACATGGCCCCGATCGTCTCGCGCGCGATCACGCGCCCGCCGATCGCGGCCTGAATGGGGATCTTGAAGAGCTGGCGGGGGATCAGGTCCTTCAGCTTCTCGCAGATGGACCGCCCGCGCCGCTCCGCCTGGGAACGGTGCGCCATGAAGGAGAGGGCATCCACTGGCTCGTTGTTCACGAGGATGCCGATCTTCACGAGATCACCCTCCTCATAGCCGTCCATCGCGTAGTCGAAGCTGGCATAGCCGCGGGAGATGGATTTCAGCCGGTCGTAGAAGTCGAAGACCACCTCGTTCAGCGGCAGGCGGTACACGGCCATGGCGCGGCTGCCGACATAGGTCAGCTCCACCTGCTGCCCGCGCCGCTCGCTGCAGAGCGTCAGGATGTTGCCGAGATACTCGTCCGGCACGAAGATCGTCGCCTTGATCCAGGGCTCCTGGATCGTGTCGATCGAGACGACGTCCGGCATGTCCGCCGGGTTGTGGAGGTCGCGCTCCTCCCCGTTCGTCATTTTCAGCTTGTAGACGACGCTCGGCGCGGTCGCGATCAGGTCCAGGTCGAACTCGCGGGACAGGCGCTCCTGGATGATTTCCAGGTGCAGCAGCCCGAGGAAGCCGCAGCGATAGCCGAACCCGAGCGCCGCGCTGCTCTCCGCCTCGAAATGGAAGGAGGCGTCGTTCAGCCGCAGCTTCGCCAGGCTGTCGCGCAGCTTCTCGAAATCGTCCGCGTCCACGGGGTAGAGTCCGCACCACACCACCGGGATGGAAGGCTTGAAGCCCGCCAGCGCCTCGGCCGCCGGATTGCGGTCGTCGGTGATGGTGTCGCCGACATTGGTGTCGGCCACGGTCTTGATGGCCGCGGTGATGTAGCCCATCTCGCCCGGCCCGAGGCTCTCCACGGCCTGCATCTTCGGGCGGAACACGCCGACCTGCTCCACGACATGGGTGGAGCCCTCCGCCATCATGCGGATCTTCTGGCCCTTGCGCAGGTGCCCGTCCTTCACCCGCACGAGGATGACGACACCGAGATAGGGGTCGTACCAGCTGTCCACCAGCAGCGCCTTCGTCGGCGCGCTCGCATCGCCCTTCGGTGGCGGCAGGCGGGTGACAATCGCCTCCAGCACGCCCTCGATGTTCAGCCCGGTCTTGGCGGAGATCATCACGGCATCGTCGGCCGGCAGGCCCACCACGTCCTCGATCTGCTGCTTCACCCGGTCCGGCTCGGCCGCGGGCAGGTCCACCTTGTTCAGGATGGGGACGATCTCGTGCCCGGCATCCAGTGCCTGGTACACGTTGGCCAGGGTCTGCGCCTCAACGCCCTGGGAGGCATCGACCACCAGCAGCGAGCCCTCGCAGGCCGCCAGGCTGCGGGAGACCTCATAGGCGAAGTCCACGTGGCCGGGCGTGTCCATGAGGTTCAGGACATAGTCCTGGCCATCCGCGGCGCGGTAGTTCAGGCGCACGGTCTGCGCCTTGATGGTGATCCCGCGCTCCTTCTCGATGTCCATGTTGTCCAGCACCTGCTCCGTCATCTCGCGGGAGGAGAGGGCGCCGGTGTTCTGGATCAGGCGGTCCGCCAGGGTGGACTTGCCGTGGTCGATATGGGCGATGATCGAGAAGTTGCGGATGCGGTCGAGGGGCGTGTCGGTCATCTGGTTCCGGGCCGGGGGGCGGAAAGGGCCGCCCCGGCCACTCCGGGTGCGATTTCAGCCCTCAGATAAGCCAGGCGGGGTCCCAGGCCAAGCTTGCCGCTCTCAGTTGCCCTCATCCGGGATACCCAGGATGTGGCCGCAGGCCTTGCAGTGTACCGCATCCGGCTCGTGCCGCTGGAGTCCGCATTCCGGGCAGGGATAGCGCACTTTGGAGGGCCGGAAGAGCGATTGGGCCAGCCGCAGGAACAGGGTGACGCCGCAGAACATGATCAGCACCGTCAGCAGCCGCCCGCTGCGCCCGGGCAGGGTGATGTCCCCGAACCCCGTGGTGGTGAGGGCGGTGACGGTGAAGTACAGCGAGTCCGCGTAGTCCCGGATGTTCTCGTTGAACCGGTGCTGGGTCTCGTAGACCAGCCCGGTCATGATGAAGATGAACACCGCGAGGTCCGTGGCGGCGATCACGGCATCCTCGTTGCGCCGGAAGGCCGGAAAATCCCTGCGCAGGCGCATGAGGATCCGGCGGGAGCGGAGCAGCCGAAGCACCCGCAGGGCCCGCAGGAACCCCGCCGCGGCCCCCAGCCCGGGGATGAGGAAGCAGAGCACCGCGACCGCGTCGGCCAGGGTGACGGGCTGGATCAGCTCCCGCCAGGGGCGCGGGCTGGCGCGGAGCCGGGCGACGAACTCGGCCAGCAGGACGATCCCGAAGACCGTGTCCGCCACCTCGATTGCCGTGCTGCGCCCGAGGAAGGAGGTGGCAACGATGAAGACCAGCGTCACCGCGTCCAGGACGAGGAGGCCGTAGCGGAAGCGCACCGCGCGGTCCGTGTCCCGGTAGTAGAGTTCCCGGAACAGCCGACGGTCGGCCGGCAGGCCCGCGAGGCCGGCCCCTGTGCTCGGCAGCTTCATGCGCGTCCGCCGTGAGAGGCAGGGGTGACGCCGGGAAGGCTGGACTCGGGGGCGGGATGCCGCATCCCCTTTGATAGGTTCCGTTGGGTCGGGGACCAAGCGCAATGGAAGCTCTTGAACAGGGAATAGTCCCGATATATCTAATCGGAAGTTCGATATATCGGAACTATTCAGGAGAACCCTGGGCTTGAACCCCTTTCGTCACCATTGCGGCCGCCATGAGCGCCGCCGCTTCCACCGGGACCCTTCCTCCTCGGCCGACCACCGCCGCCACGGGCGCGGCGGACGCGGTGGACGCTTCTTCGAGGCGGGCGACCTACGCCTTGTAATTCTTCGCCTGATCGCGGAACGGCCGCGGCACGGCTACGAAATCATCAAGGACATCGAGGAGCGCCTCGCCGGCGCCTATTCCCCCAGCCCAGGCGTGATCTACCCGACCCTGACGCTGCTGGAGGAGCTGGGCCAGATCGCCGTGCAGTCCACCGAGGGGGGCCGCAAGCTTTACGCCGTGACGCCTGAGGGGGAAGCGGCCCTGGCCGCCAGCCGGGAAGAGGCGGACACGCTGTTCGCCCGCATGGACGCCCTGTCCGGCGAAGGGCCGGACGGCTCGGTCCTGCAGCTCAAGCGGGCCGTGCACAACCTGCGGAACGCGCTACGCATGCGCCTCTCGCGCGGGCCGCTGACCGAGGAGCAGCTGCACGGGATCGTCGCGATGATCGACGAGATGGCCCTGAAGGTGGAGCGGACCTGATGAGCGCGACGCAAGGCAGGCTGGGCCGCCGGGTCCGCCACGAACTCCGCCGCCGCATGCTGACAGTGCGGCGCGTGGAGCGGATCACGCCCCGCATGGTCCGGGTGACCCTGGGCGGCGAGGATCTCGCGGGTTTCGCCAGCCCCGGCTTCGACGACCACGTGAAGCTGTTCTTCCCCGCCCCGGGCGAGGCGGAGCCCTCCATGCCGGATTTCGGCCCGAACGGGCCGGTGATGCCGGAGGGCAAGCCGCGCCCAATTGCCCGCGACTACACCCCGCGCCGCTACGACCAGGCGGCGGGCGAACTCTCCATCGACTTCGCCGTGCACGAGTCGGGCCCGGCCACTGAATGGGCCGCGGCCGCGACGCCGGGCCAGAAGCTCGGCGTCGGCGGGCCGAAAGGATCCTTCATCCTGCCGGACGACCTGGACTGGTACCTCCTCGCCGGGGATGAGACGGCTATTCCCGCCATCTCCCGCCGGCTGGAGGAGCTGCCGGCCACCGCGCGGGTCATCGCCGTCATCGAGGTGGCGGACGAGGCGGAGCGCCAGCCCCTGCCGGAGCGCGCGGGCCTGGACCTGGTCTGGCTCAGCCGCGACGGCGCGCCGCCCGGCGGTCCCGGCCGGCTGGGCGCCGCGCTGAGGGCGATCCCCCTGCCGCCCGGCAGCGGCCACGCCTGGGTCGCCGCCGAGATCGAGGTGGCCCGGAGCCTCCGCCGCCTTCTGATGGAGCATCACGGCCTTTCGAAGGACCGGGTGAAGGCCGCGGGCTACTGGCGCCTCGGTGCGGCCGGGGCGCACGAGACGGTGGAGGACTGACGGCCTAGCGCCCGAGGCCGTGGAACTCCCGGTTCGGGCGCAGGTCCGTGGCGTTGGCCAGGCGGTTGGACATAGAAAAGAAGGCGGCGATTGCCCCGATGTCCCAGGCTTCGTCCTCGGTGAAGCCGGCCTCGGCCAAAGCGGCGTGGTCGGCGTCCCCGACGAGATGGGACTGGGTGCCGACCTTCAGCGCATAATCCAGCATGGCGCGGTGTCGGGGCGGCAGCCCGGCCTTGCGGTAGTTCGTGGCCACCAGGTCCGCGATGAACGGGTCCTTCGCCCGCACGCGCAGGATCGCCCCGTGCGCCACAACGCAGTACTGGCAGGAATGCGCGGCGGAGACGGCGACCACGATCATCTCGCGCTCCGCGATCGTCAGCCCCTCCCGCTTCTCCATCAGCGCGTCATGGTAGGCCACGAAGGCGCGAAACTCCGCCGGGCGGCGGGCCAGCAGCAGGAAGACGTTGGGGACGAAGCCCGCCTTCTCCTGCACGGCCAGGATCTTCTCCCGGATGTCGTCCGGCAGCTCCGCCAGATCGGGCACGGGATAGCGGAAGGGGCGGGCGGCGTCGTTCGGCATAGGCGTTTCCGTTTCCTGGGCGCCTTGGCGGGCGCCCAGGAAGCCTAGCACGCCGGGTTCAGCCCCGCAGGGTCGCGCCCGTGGCCTTGGTCACGGCCGCGACGACCTTGGCGATCACCGCCTCGATCTCCGCATCCGTCAGCGTCCGCTCGCGCGGCTGCAGCACCACCTCCAGCGCGAGGGAGACCTTGCCCTCGGGCAGGCGGTCGCCGGCGTAGAGGTCGAAGAGCGATACCTCGGCCACCAGCGCTTTCTCCGCGTTCCGGGCTGCGCGCAGCAGCGCGTCGGCCTGTACCGTGGCGTCCACGAGGAAGGCGAGGTCGCGGCGCACGGGCTGGAAGGCGGCCAGGTCCGGGGCCGATTTCTTCCGCCGCTTCGGCTCAGGGATCGGATCCAGCAGCACCTCGAAGGCAACTGCCGGGCCGTCGATGCCGAGTGCGGAGAGCACGCGCGGGTGCAACTCCCCGAAGCGGGCGAGCGGCAGCTTCGGGCCGCTCCGCAGCACGCCGGAGCGGCCGGGGTGGTAGTAGCCCGGCGCGTCCGTGGTGACGCTCAGCGCCGCGGGCGAGACGCCGAGCGCCAGCAGCACCGCCAGTGCATCGCCCTTGGCGTCCAGCGCGTCGAAAGCCCGCGGCTTGGCTTCCCAGTGGCGCGGCGTCTGCCCGAGCCGCACGCCCGCGGCCGTGGCGAGTTGCCCTTCCGGCGTGGGCGCGGCGTAGGAGGCGCCGATTTCGAAGAGCGACACGTCCGCGTAACCCCGCGCCGCGTTCCGCCCAGCCGCCAGCAGCAGCGTTGCGACCGGGGTCGGCCGCATCTGGTCCAGGTCGGCGGCGATCGGGTTTTCCACCCGCAGCTCCTCCGGTGCCCCGCCGAACAGGGCGGCGGTGCCGCGCGCGGTGAAGCCAAAGGTCACCGCCTCCGCCAGCCCGCGGGACGCCAGCACGCGCCGGGCCAGCGCCGCGCGGCTCTGGCGCGGGGTGAGGGCGGGCAGGGGGAGACGGCCCTCGGCGGGGAGGGACACGGCCGGGATGGCGTCCAGGCCCTCCAGCCGCAGCACCTCCTCCAGCAGGTCGCACTCGGCCTCCACCGCATCGGCGCCTTCCGCGGCTGCCCGGGCGCGGGCCGGATCGATCCCCGGCTCCTGCGTCAGCTCCGTGCCGCCGGCGCGATAGGCGGATCGGGAGGAGGCGATGTCGTTCCGCCAGGAGGGAACGGCCACCGTCACCTCGGCCCCATCCTTCGCGACGATGGCGAAGCCCAACCGCTCCAGCGAGTTGACCGCCGCCTCGGCCGGGATGCCGGAGCCGCCGAGACCCGCGATCCGCTCGTAGCGCAAGGTCGCCTCGCGCTGCCAGGCGGGCTCGGCGCCCGCCTCGCTGACCGTGCTCGCCTCTCCGCCGCAAAGGTCGATGATCATCCGCGTGGCCGCTTCGAGCATCACGCGCTGTGCGGCCGGGTCCAGCCCGCGCTCGTTCCGCGCTCGCGCGTCGCTGTGCACCCCGTGCCGGCGGCCGGTGAGGGCGATGCGCACGGGGTCGAACAGCGCGCACTCCACGAAGACCTCGCGCGTGTTCTCGTCGCAGCCCGTGGACTCGCCGCCGACGATGGCCGCGAGGCTTTCCACCCCGGCCTCGTCGGTGATGACGATGTCTTCCGGCGTCGGGCGATAGGTCTTGCCGTTCAGCGCCAGGTACTCGTCGCCCTCGCGCCCCAGCCGCATGGTCAGGGTCGTGCCGCGCACCTTCGCCACGTCGAAGACGTGCAGCGGGCGGCCGAGGTCGAAGGTGAAGTAGTTCGTCACGTCCACCAGCGCGTTGATCGGCCGCAGCCCGATCGCCGTCAGCCGGTCCTGCAGCCACTTCGGCGAGGGGCCGTTCGTCACGCCCCGCACCGCGCGGCCGAGCACCTGGATGCAGGCGCGCGGGTCGTCGATGGTCCAGTGCAGCGGGGTGTCGTAGGCGGGGGTCACCGGCACGAGCTCGCGGGCCTTCAGCGTCCCCAGCCCTGCGGCGGCGAGGTCCCGCGCGATGCCGCGCACGGCCAGCGCGTCGCCACGGTTCGGCGTGACGCTGATCTCGATCACCGGATCGCCCAGCCCGGCCCATTCGGCGTAGGAGGCGCCCACCGGCGCGTCCTCCGGCAGCTCCACGATGCCGGAATGGTCGTCGCCCAGGCCCATTTCCCGCGAGGAAAGCATCATAGCCTCGCTCTTCACGCCGCGGATCTCGCCCTGCTTCAGCGTGATACCCGTGCCCGGCACGAAGGCGCCGGGCAGCGCCGCGACGCCCGTCATCCCCGCGCGCGCGTTCGGCGCGCCGCAGACAACGCTGCGGAGGGTGCCGTCGCCCACATCCACCTTCAGCGCGCGCAGCCGGTCGGCGTTCGGGTGCGGCGTAGCCTCCACCACATGGGCGATGCGGAAGGGCGCGAGGGCGGCGGCCCGGTCCTCCACGCCCTCAACCTCGAGCCCGATGGTGTTGAGGGTGGCGAGGATCTGCTCGAGCGTCGCCTCGGTCTCGAGGTGGTCGCGCAGCCAGGAGAGGGTGAACTTCATCGTCTCTTACGCCGCGTCGTGCAGGGTGAAGGGGGAGAGTGGGCTGGTGGCGTAGTGACGCAGCCAGCGCAGATCGGCCTCGTAGAAGGGCCGCAGGTCGGGGATGCCGTGCTTCAGCATGGTGATTCGCTCGATCCCCATGCCGAAGGCGAAGCCCTGCCACACGCGCGGGTCCAGCCCGACATTGGCCAGCACCTTCGGGTGGACCATGCCGCTGCCCAGGATTTCCAGCCAGTCGCCGCCACTGCCGAGCTCGCCCGTCTTCCGGCTCCATCCGATATCCACTTCCATCGAGGGCTCGGTGAAGGGGAAGTAGGAGGCGCGGAAGCGCACGGGCAGGTCGGCGATGCCGAAGAAGGCGCGCAGGAAGTCGATCAGCGTGCCCTTCAGGTGCCCCATGTGGATGTCGCGGCCGATCACCAGCCCCTCCACCTGATGGAACATGGGGGAGTGGGTCGCGTCGTGGTCCGCGCGCCAGGTGCGGCCGGGGACGATCACGCGGATCGGCGGTTCCTGGCTCAGCATGGTGCGGATCTGCACGGGGCTGGTGTGGGTCCGCAACACCGGGCGGCGCCCACCCGGCTCCGGCGGGGTCAGGTAGAAGGTGTCGTGGTCCTGCCGCGCCGGATGGTGGTCGGGAATGTTAAGGGCGGAGAAGTTGTGCCAGTCGCCCTCGATGTCCGGGCCTTCCGCCACCTTGAAGCCCATGGCGCCGAATAGCGCGATCAGCTCCTCCATGGTGCGGGAGATCGGGTGGATGGACCCGGCCTCCGGCCCCGTAGGCGCGAAGGGGCGCGGGGGCAGGGAGACGTCCATCCGCTCCGCCGCCAGCCGGGCGTCCAGCGCGAAGGCCTCCAGCGTCGCGCGCCGGCTCTCCAGAGCGCGCTCGATCCCGGCCTTCAGGACGTTCACCTCGGCGCCGCGCGCCTTGCGCTCCTCCGGCGGAAGCGCTCCCAGGCCCTTCAGCAGGCCGGTGACCTCGCCGCTCTTGCCCAGGGCGGAGACGCGCACGGCGTCCAGGGCGCGGGGGTCCGCCGCCTCCGCGATCGCCGCCTCGATGGAGGCGCGCAGCATGTCGAGATCGTCAGCCATTCCCGGCCCTGTCCTCTGTCGGGGTCCAGATAGACCAAGGGCCGCGCCGCCGGGAGTGGTCCCGGCGGAAGCGGCCCTTGGCGTATTCAGTCCGGGCGCGTTAACGCCCGGCGGTGCTCAGGCGGCGGGAGCCTGGGCGGGGAGGGACGCCTTGGCCTTCTCGACGAGGCCCGCGAAGGACGCGGCGTCGTCATAGGCGATGGCGGCCAGGACCTTGCGGTCCAGCTCGATTCCCGCGGCCTTCAGGCCGGCGATGAAGCGGGAGTAGACGATCCCGTTCTCGCGGCAGGCGGCGTTGATGCGCTGGATCCACAGGCCGCGGAAGTCGCGCTTCTTGTTGCGGCGGTCGCGGTAGGCGTACTGCAGCGCCTTCTCGACCCGCTCAAGCGCGGGGCGGTAGGCGGTGGAGGAACGACCCACATAGCCCTTGGCGAGCTTGAGGACCTTCTTGTGACGGGCGTGGGCGGTGACGCCGCGCTTAACACGAGCCATTTATCTGTCTCCTCTCTCGCTTACAGGCCGTAGGGCAGCCACTGCATGACGGTCTTCGCGTCCTGATCGCGCAGCACCTGATTGCCGCGGTTCTGGCGCTTCACCTTCTGCGAGCGGGCGGAGAGGTTGTGGCGCTTCTTGCCAGGCCCGGCGAGAACCTTGCCGGTGGCCGTGATCTTGAAGCGCTTCTTGGCCGAAGACGTCGTCTTCATCTTGGGCATTTGGTCCTCCTCATGGTCGGGGGATGGACGGCCCCACCTTGCGCCGCTTCCTTGCGGGAGCGGGCCGCACCATGCGGCGGGGGCCGGGACCACGGCCGGGCAGCCCAGAGAAGCCCGGGGCGCGTGGGAGCGCGGGGTATAAGGGGTGCCCCCCGGAATGGCAACGCCCTTTCAGGAAGGCGAGGAGAGGGCCAAACTCCGCGCTGCGATGATCGCCATCCTCTCCGACATTCACGCCAACCGCGAGGCCCTCTCCGCCTGCCTCGAGCATGCGGACCGCGCCGGTGCGACCCGCTTCATCTTCCTCGGCGACTATGTCGGCTACGGTGCCGACCCGGCCTGGTGCCTCCGCACCGTCATGGACCGCATCGCCCATGGCGCCGTCGCCATCCTCGGCAACCACGACCAGGCCATCCTCACCGGCCCCAGGGGTATGACCGGCCGCGCGGCCGCCGCCATCGCCTGGACCCGCGAGCAACTCTCCCCCGATGCCGCCGCCTTCCTGAAGACCCTGCCGATGGAGCACGCGGAGGGCGATACCCTCTACGTCCACGCCGACGCCTCCGCCCCCGAGGAGTGGCGCTACGTCACCAACGCCGAGGAGGCCCGCCGCAGCTTCGAGGGCAATCCGGCCCGCGTCACGATCTGCGGCCACGTCCACGTCCCCCGCCTCTTCGGCCTGACGGCGGCGGACAAGTGCACGGCCTTCGCCCCCACCCACGACTCCCCCATCCCGCTCTCCCGCGCCCGCCGCTGGCTGGCCGTGATGGGCTCCGTCGGCCAGCCGCGGGATGGTGACCCGGCCGCCTGCTACGCCCTGCTGGACGAGGAGACGGCCGAGATTCGCTGGATGCGCGTGCCCTACGACGTCGAGACGGCCGCGGCGAAGATCCGCCGCGCCGGACTGCCGGAATCGCTCGCCACCCGCCTCTTCTCCGGCACCTGACCATGGCCCCCCGCCGCCCGCACCAGGGCGAGACCGTCGACGGCTTCACCCTCGGCAGGCCGATGCGCGAGAGCGGCATGGCTTCGGTCTTCGAGGCGACTCATCCAGACCACCCCATCCCGCTGGTGATCAAATTCCCCCACCTGGAGGGGACGGACGCCGCCCACATCGTCTCCTTCGAGATGGAGCAGATGATCCTGCCCCGCCTCACCGGCCCGCACGTGCCCCGCTTCGTCGCGGCAGCCGGGTTCGAGGCCCCGCAGACCTACCTGGCAATGGAGCGCATCACCGGCCCCAACCTGGAATCCTGCCTGCGCCACCTCCCCCTGAGCATGGAGGAGGTGGCGGCCGTCGGCGCGAAGGTCGCGCTGGCGCTCGCGGCCATCCACCGGCAGCGCGTCACGCATCTCGACGTGAAGCCCGCCAACATCCTGTTTCGTGAAACCCCGGACGGGCTGCGGGGCGAGGCGGTGCTGATCGACTACGGCCTGGCCCATCATGGCCGCCTGCCGGACCTGATCGCGGAGGAGTTCCGCCTTCCCTACGGCTCCGCCCCCTAAATGTCGCCCGGCCAGGCGATGGGTCGGCGGGACGATCCGCGCAGCGACCTCTTCTCCCTCGGCGTGGTGCTCTACCAGCTCGCCACCGGGCATCTTCCCTTCGGGGAGCCGCTGCACCTCTCCGCGGTTCGCAAGCGCCTGTGGCGGGATCCGCACCCGCCCCGGCGCCTGCGCCGCGACATCCCGCCCTGGCTGCAGGAGATCATCCTGCGCTGCCTGGAGGTGGAGCCGGCCCGCCGCCATCCCGGTGCAGCCCAGCTCGCCTTCGAACTGCGGAACCCGGAGGCGGTGCGCCTGACCCCGCGCGCCACGAAGGCGAGGCGCGACGGCTGGCTGACGGTGCTGGAGCGCCGGGTGAACCTGGACCGCACCCCCGGCACCGCCCGCCCGCCCGCGCCCACCGCCCATTCCGCCCCTATCATCGCCGTGGCGCTGGACCTGCGGGAGGGCAGCCCGGCCCTGGCCGATGCCATCAGGGCCAGCCTGCGAAACGTGCTCCTCTCGCTGCCCGGGGCGCGCGTGGCGTGCCTGAACGTGCTGCTGGACGGCTTCATCACCGGCGACACGCCGCATGACGAACAGGGCCGCTCCGCCCGCGTGCAGCGGCTCGCCGAGCTCAGCCACTGGGCGGCGCCTTTGGGGCTGGAGGAGGGCCGCATCACCTACCACGTCCTGGAGGGGTCTTCCGCCGCGGTGGCCCTGCTGGAATACGCGGAGGCCAACGGGGTGGATCACGTGGTGATGGGCGCGCGGGCGAACTCGGTGCTGCGGAGCGTCCTCGGCTCCGTCTCCGGCGAGGTGGCGGCGCGGGCGCCGTGCAGCGTCACCGTGGTCCGGGCAAGGGAGGGCACATCGTGAGGGACCGGGCATGACGCAGGACCAGGACACCGGCCTGGGGCGCTGGGACCGCCGTTATCTCGGCCTCGCGGCCCATATCCGGGAGTGGTCGAAGGACCCGCGCGGCCGGGTGGGCGCCGTGCTCGTTGCGCCGGAGCTCAACCGCATCGTCGCCACGGGCTTCAACGGCTTCCCCAACCGGATCGAGGACGACCTGGACCGCCTCTCCGACAAGCCCACCAAGCTCGACATGATGGTCCATGCCGAGCAGTCCGCGCTCCTCTTCGCGGGAAGGGAGGCGAGGGGCTGCACGCTCTATGTCGTGGGGAAGCCGGTCTGCAACCACTGCGCCGTGCTCTCCATCCAGTCCGGGATCCGGCGCGTGGTGGCCGCGGCGCCGCGCAACGGCACGAAGTCGGAGTGGGATCGGCGCGGCCACATCTCCGCCCGTCTCTTCGTCGAGGCCGGGCTGCGTTTCGACGCCGTGCCGGACGAAGTCCTCCGCCAGATCATGCCCGGGGAAGCCGGTGCGGCCGCGACGCTGGATCCCACGCCGACCCCGGCCCGCTAGGGGCGGCGCCTCAGCCCGCGCCGAGCAGGACCGCGATCTGGTAGGTCGCGAAGGCCGCGAGGTAGGCCAGCGCGAGCATGTAGCCGAAGCTCACCAGCATCCAGCGCCGGCTGCCCGTCTCCCGCCGGATCACCCCCAGCGTCGCCGCGCATTGCGGCGCGAAGACATACCAGGCGAGGAAGGCGAGGGCCGTGGCGAGGCTCCACTTGCCCGCGAGCGCCTGGCCCAGCCCGGCCGAATCATCCTCCCCGCCCGCCACGGAATAGACGGTGCCGAGGGAGGCCACCGCCACCTCCCGCGCCGCCATGCCGGGGATCAGCGCCATGCTGATCTGCCAGTTGAACCCCACCGGGCTCAGCACCGGCTCCACGGCGCGGCCGATCATCGCGGCGAAGCTGTATTCGATGGCCGGTTCCGTCGCGCCCTCCGGCGGCCGCGGGACGGAGGAGAGGAACCAGATCAGCACCATCATGGACAGGATCGTGGTCCCGGCGCGCCGCATGAAGACCAACGCCCGCTGCCACAGCCCGATGGCCAGGTTCCGCGCGCTGGGCAGCTTGTAGTCCGGCAGCTGCAGCATGAAGGGCTCGGTCGCGTGCTGCCGCCAGAGGACCTTCTTGATGACGAAGGAAACGAGGAGGGCGGAGGCGATTCCGGCGGCGTAGAGCCCGAACATCACCAGCCCCTGCAAGTTCACCCAGGCCAGGGCGCCTTCGCCCACCGGCCGGTTCGGGACGAAGGCGGCGATGATGAGCGTGTAGACGGGAATGCGGGCCGAGCAGGTCATCAGCGGCGCAACCAGGATGGTCGCCAGCCGGTCGTGCCGGCTGTCGATCACCCGCGTCGCCATGATGCCGGGGATGGCGCAGGCGAAGGAGGAGAGCAGCGGGATGAAGGACCGGCCGTGCAGCCCGGCGCCGCCCATGATGCGGTCCATCAGGAAGGCGGCCCGCGCCATGTAGCCGAAATCCTCCAGCAGAAGGATGAAGAGGAACAGGACCAGGATCTGCGGCAGGAAGACCAGCACGCTGCCGACGCCGCCGATCAGCCCGTCATGGATGAAGCTTCGCAGCAGGCCGAGCGCGCCGCTTTCCGGCAGCATCGCGTCGGTCAGCCCGCCCAGCGCCGAGAAGCCCGCGTCGATCGCGTCCATGGCCGGGGTCGCCCAGGCGAAGACCGCCTGGAACATCAGGAACAGCACCGCCAGCAAGATGATCAGGCCGAGGACCGGGTGCAGCAGCACCGCATCGATCCGGCGCGTGCCGGAGGACGGGTCGGCCGGGGCCGCGACGCAGGCGGCGAGGATGCGGTCCGCCTCGCGCTGGGCGGCGCGCACATTGCCCGCGGCTCCCTCCTGCCAGGTGACGGGACCGGGCGGCGGGAGATCGGCGAGCATCCCGTCCAGCCGCGCCAGGAGCGCATCCGTCCCCTGGCGGCGCACGGCGACGCTCTCCACCACTGCCACGCCCAGTTCCCGCGAGAGCCGGTCTAGGTCGATCCGGAAGCCGCGGTGCCGGGCGATGTCCATCATGTTGAGCGCGAGCAGGATTGGCCGACCGGCATCCTTCAGCTCCAGCGCCAGCCGAAGGGCGGGGCGCAGGTTCGTCGCGTCCGCGACGAGGAGCAGCAGGTCCGGCGCCACCTCGCCCTTCAGGCGGCCCAGCACCACGTCGCGCGTCACCGCCTCGTCCGGGCTGCGGGCGCGCAGCGCGTAGGTCCCGGGAAGGTCGATCAGCCGCAGTTCGCGGCCGCCCGGCGTCATGGAGCGGCCGACCTTCCGTTCCACCGTTACGCCGGGATAGTTCGCCACGTGCTGGCGGCTGCCGGTGAGCGCGTTGAAGAGCGCCGTCTTGCCGCAGTTCGGGTTGCCGACCAGCGCAACCCAGGGGGCGGCGGCCCCGGCGGGGGCAGCGGTGTGCGCGAGGAGGGACTCGCTCATGCCGCGGTCAGGCCGGCTCGACGATCACGGCGCGGGCCTCGCGGCGGCGCAGCGCCACCGTGCTCCCGGCCACGCGCACGGCAATGGGATCGCGGAACAGGCCCTGGTGCAGGATCTCCACCGGTGCGCCCTCGGTGAAGCCGAGCTCCAGCAGCCTCCGCTCCAGCTCCGGCCCGGGAAGCGGCCCGCCCGGTCCATCCACCCGGATCGCGCGGATGCGGCCCTGGAAACCGACCGGCAGGGCGCCGAGGTCGGCGGCCTGACCGGGAATGTGGGAGGCGGGGTTCATGGGCCCGCTATAGGCCCGCTCGTTCGCGGATGCGAGCCGCTTGCAAGCGGCCCGAGCCACCGGGCGGGCGGACTACCGCCCCAGTGCCTGAATCACTTCCTCGACCAGCGCCTCCGGCGGGCGGTCCGGGACGACGACGATGGGGTGTTCATCATCCTCGGGCGGTTCCAGCGCGGCGAACTGGCTTTCCAGCAGGCTCGGCGGCATGAAATGCCCCGCCCGCACGGCAAGCCGAGGGGAGAGCAGGTTCGTTCCGCCCTTCAGGTAGACCAGCCGCACCCCGCCTCGCCCGCCGATGAGGATGTCGCGGTAGCGGCGCTTCAGGGCGGAACAGGTCACGACGCCCGAACGGCCCGCCGTCAGCAGTGCGTCGATCTCCGCGGCGATGGCGCGGAGCCAGGGCCAGCGGTCCTCATCCGTCAACGGCGTGCCGCCCGCCATCTTCGCGACGCTGGCGGGCGGGTGCATGTCGTCCCCCTCCAGGTAGGTCCAACCCAGCCGCTGCGCGAGAAGACGGCCGACCGTGGTCTTCCCCGCCCCGGAGACGCCCATGACGAGCACCACCTGCGCCGGCATGGTCGCCGATCCCGCCCCCGCGGCCCCGTTCCCCATGGCGTTCTCTCCCTGGCTCCCCATCGGCCCTTGCCCCAAGTTAGACCCGTCCCTCAGGCATATCGGGTCCTCGGGCAAGGGCCACCGCTTCCGGCGCGCGCCCGCGAAGCCTATATCGGCGGCGCGATGATCATCCCCTTCCGCAAGATGCATGGCCTCGGCAACGACTTCGTCGTGCTGGATGCGCGCGCCACGCCGCTTCCCGTCAGCCCGGACCGCGCCGCCGCCATCGCGGACCGCCGCACCGGCATCGGCTGCGACCAGTTCATCGTCATGGAGCCGGGCGAGGGCGGGGCGGAGGTGTTCATGCGGATCCGCAACCCCGACGGCTCCGAGGCCGGGGCCTGCGGCAACGCGACCCGCTGCGTGGCGGAGCTGGTGATGACGGAGTCCGGGCGGGACGCGCTCTCCGTTCGCACCATTTCCGGCGAGCTGCCCTCCGAGCGCCTGCCGGATGGCACCATCCGCGTGGACATGGGGCCGGCCCGGCTGGGCTGGGACGAGGTGCCGCTGGCCCGGGCGATGGACACCCTGCACCTGCCCCTCTCGGCCGAGGGCGTGTCCGATCCGGCGGGCCTCTCCATGGGCAACCCGCACGCCACCTTCTTCGTGCCGGACCTCGCGGCGCTGGACATCCCGCGCATCGGCCCGGCGCTGGAGCACGACCCGTTCTTCCCCGAGCGTGCCAATATCGGCTTCGTCCAGGTCCTGGCGCCGGACCACCTGAAGCTGGTGGTCTGGGAGCGCGGCGCCGGGCTGACGCTCGCCTGCGGCACTGGCGCCTGCGCCGCGCTGGTGAACGCGGCGCGCCGAGGCCTCTCCGCCCGCGCGGCCACCGTCTCGCTGCCCGGCGGCGACCTGCGGATCGAGTGGCGGGAGGACGGCCACGTGCTGATGTCCGGCCCCGCCGCCACCGCGTTCACCGGCATGATCGACCTCGACGCCTATCCGGCGTGAGGGGTCCCACCGCGAAGGAGAGCGCATGGCCCTGAAGGACTTGTGGGGGCGGCTGACGGGCCGCCTGGCCACCCCCGAGCCGGTCTCCCCGCCGCCGGCCACCGAGCCGGACGCGCCGGCTATCCCGCCCACGCCCTCCGAGCCGTCCGCCCCGGTGCGGGAGCCGGACCCCGAGCCGCAGGTCCCGGAACCGGATCCGACCACCGGCGACCCGCCGGCCTCTCCCCCGCCGATCCAGGCCCATCAGCCGGATCACCTGCTGCCGCAGGTCTCTGGCATTCCGGGCTTCGTTCTGCCGCAGCCGGTCCCGATGCCGACGGGGGAAGCGGGCTTCCCGCCACCACCCCGCCCGATGATGCCCGGCATCCCGGAGGAGCCCGACCTCGGCGAGCCCGAGGTCGCGCAGCCGGTGCCGAAGGTCGTGCACCTGCACGCCCCGCCGCATGCCCCTTCCATGCTGCGCGAGGAGCCGGCCCCGGCGCCGGCGGCGCCCCGGGCGGAAGTCCCGCCGGCGCCGCCCGCCCCAGGGCCGGAGGCCCTGGCAGAGGAGCCTGCGACGACGGGCGGCTTCTTCTCCCGGCTGAAGGCGGGCCTGTCCCGTTCCACCGCGCGGCTAACGGAGAACCTCACCGGCCTGTTCCGCAAACGCCGCCTGGACGATGCGGCGTTGGAGGAGCTGGAGGAGACGCTGATCACGGCCGATCTCGGCCTGCCGGCTGCACAGCGCATCGTCGCCAGCTTCCGCCGCACCCGTTTCGGCAAGGAGGTGGGCGAGGACGAGGTGAAGTCCGCCCTGGCCGAGGAGATCGCCGAGATCCTGGCCCCCGTCGCGCAGCCTTTCAGGCCGGACTGGGGAAGGAAGCCCTACGTAGTGCTCGTCGTCGGCGTGAACGGCACGGGGAAGACCACCACCATTGCAAAGCTGGCCCAGAATTACAGCGCGGAGGGTCGCCGCGTGATGATGGCGGCGGGCGACACCTTCCGCGCCGCCGCCGTGGAGCAGTTGCAGATCTGGGGCGAGCGCACCGGCAGCACCGTGGTCGCCCCCGCGAAGGAGGGCGCCGATGCGGCCGGCCTAGCGCATGAGGCCCTGCAGCGCGCCCGGGCCGAAGCCGCCGACATTCTCCTGATCGACACCGCCGGCCGCCTGCACAACAAGGCCGGGCTCATGGAGGAGCTGCGCAAGGTCGTCCGCGTCCTCCGCAAGCTGGACGCGGAGGTGCCGCACGCCGTTCTTCTCGTGCTGGACGCCACGACCGGCCAGAATGCCGTGCAGCAGTGCAAGGTGTTCCGCGAGATGGTGGATGTGACCGGCCTGATCGTCACGAAGCTGGACGGCTCCGCCAAGGGCGGCGTCGTCGTGGCCCTGGCAGAGGAGTTTGGCCTGCCCGTCCATGCCGTGGGCGTAGGCGAGACCGCCGCCGACCTCCGTCCCTTCGAGGCACGGGACTACGCGCGATCCCTGGTGGGTCTTTCCTGATGGCGGAAGTGCGCTGGGAGCGGCTGACCGCCGCCGAAATCGGCGATTGGGCCGCCCGCGACGCCACCGTGATCCTGCCCGTTGCCGCGCTGGAGCAGCACGGGCCGCATCTGCCGGTCTGGACGGACAGCCTGATCGGCCACGCCACCGCCATCCGCGCCGCGGAACTGGTGGCCGCGGACGCGCCGGCGATCGTGCTGCCGCCGATGTGGCAGGGCATCAGCGAGCACCACCTGCCCTTCGGCGGCACGATCAGCCTGGATTTCCGGGCGATGCAGGCGGTGATCGCCTGCGTGGTCCGCTCCATCCAGGCCTGCGGCTTCCGCAAGCTGCTCCTCTCCAACTCCCATGGCGGCAACGTGGAGCCGCTGATGGTGATTGCGCGGGAACTGGGCGCGGAGACGGGGATCCCGGTGGTCACGGTGACGATCCACAACGCCGCAGCGGCAGCGATCGCCGGCATCCTGGAGACGCAGTCCGGCACTTTGCACGCCTGCGAGGCGGAAACGAGCCTCTACCTGGCCCTGAACCCGGAGGGTGTGCGGAAGGACCGCATCGCCGGCGCGATCTCCGAGAACGCCCGGTCCGTCGGCAGCAGCGCCTTCCAGCGCTTCTGGTCTTTCGCGGAGCGCGCGCCCGGTACGGGCGTGCGCGGCGACCCGCGCGCGGCAACGGCGGAGAAGGGCGAGCGCATCCTGGCCGCCATGGCCGAGGCGCTGGCGAAGGGGCTTCGCGATCCCCTTCTCTGGTCGGTTCCGGACGACGTCTGGACGCCCGGCCGTGCCGGGCGCCCGCCTCAGTAGGAGAAGGGAATGTTCAGCCGCGCGCCTGCCGCCGGGTCGCGGTAGAGCCGGTCCTGCCGCTCCGTGTAACCGCGCGTGCCGGACTGGGTACGGGCATCGGGCAACGAGCGGGGCTCGATCAGGTCCGGGCGGATCGTCGCGGTCTCGGGTGCGGGCGGGGGCCGCGGCGCCTCGATGTTGCGGTTCGGCATCGGGGCGATGTCGGCCTGCGGCGCCGGAGCGGGCGCGGGGGCCGGGATGGTCAGCACCTCCTCCTGGGGTGCCGGGGCCACACGGCGCCGCACAGGACGACGCCGGGCCGGGCGCCGGCGAGCGGCCGGAGCGGGCGCTGCCTGCGGGGCGACCTCCGGGGCCGCCTCCTGTACGAGCTGGATGCCCGCTCCTGGCGGTCCGCCATCCAGTGGCGCGGCACCGAGAAGGAACGTGGATAGGGCAAGGGTTGCGATCATCCGGCACCTCCGGCCAGGGCGGGCCCGGGCAGGGGGCGCGTACCCCGCGCATCCTCGGGCGGATTGAGAACGGCGGGGCCTGGATAACCGGCCCCCTCGCGCCAGGCGTGGAGCGCCCATCGGACCGTCGGGAAGGCGATATCGTCCCAGGGGATCTCGTCCCAGGCGAAGGCGCGCACCTCCAGGCTCTCCGGCCCGGCCTCGAAGCCGGGCTCATCCAGCCGAGCACGGAACATCACCTGGACCTGGCCGATGCGGGAGACGGAGTAGACGGCCAGGACCCCTTCCGTCCGGATCCGGGCGCGGGCTTCCTCCCACGCCTCGCGGCGGGCGCCTTCCTCCACCGTCTCGCCCATTTCCATGTAGCCGGCGGGCAGGGTCCAGAAACCGCGGCGCGGCTCTATGGCGCGGCGGCAGAGCAGAACGGCCTCGCCACCCAATCCATCGGGCAGGGCGACCACCGAACCCACCACGATCTTAGGGTTCTCATAGGCCACGTAGCCGCAGTCCCGGCAGACCAGCCGGTCGCGGTCGTCATCGGCCTGCCGTACCCGTTCGAACTGCCCGGACATGGGCGGAAGAATGGCGTCGGGCCTTTCCGGTCACAACCCCTTAACAAGTCCCCGGGGGTGGCAGACTAGACCCGGAGGTCGAGCAGGGAGCCGCGTGGTAGAGGGGTGGCTGGCGCGGCTGGCACGGCTTCCAGCACGCGCTGGGGCGGGGCGGCGGAGCGCTCCGACCCGCCCGCGGCGGCGCGGACCGGGCGAACCTCCCCGATGCCGGCGGCGCGGGAAACGTCCTGCGTGAAGGCGGCAAGAGAGTTGCTGCTGATCATGCGCAGGATCATACCGGAGAGCCGTGAATCCCTGGTTAAGCGGGAGGGTCGGATGGCGTGCATGGCCCAGCCTCGCCGGCCGGGCCGTTAACACTCCAGCAACCAGTGGCTGTATTTCAGCCGATCCGCGGCGAGGGCAGCCCCTGCGCCTCCAGGAAGGAGAGCCGCGCCAGCAGGTCGTCGTCGCGGCAGAGCATCAGGCCGCGAAGTCCCGTCCCCTCCGGTGCCTCGATCTCCAGTTCCAGCGCCACGGTGCCCTGGGCGACCGTCACCGGAAAGGCGGTCGCGAAATCGCCGGCGGGAAGGTCGGCGACGCGGGCCCCGCCTGCCGGGGCGGAGTCGGCGAAGAGTGCGGCGGTCAGCCCACCCCCGCCCTCCGCCCGGAACTCGAGGTGAAGCCGCAGCAGCCCCTCCGTGCCCGGCGGCAGGGGAAGGCGTAGCCGGGCGGGACCGCCCGCCAGCGCGGTGCCCCATTCTTCCGGCGGCCGCCATCCCGCGCCGTCCCGCACCAGGTCGCCGAGCGCGATGGCCGGGTCCGGCACCGCCGAGTCAGCTCGCCCCAGCGGGAGGTGCAGCCCGAGCGGAAGGGAGAGCCGCTCCGCTACCGGCGTCACGGCGGCCTTTCCGAAGTCTTCGAGCGCCGCGACCACCTGGGCCAGCACCGCGTCCCAGCGGCGCCGCGCGGGCAGGGCGGCGACCGAGGCCTCCGCTGTGTCCAGCGCCCCGGGCTCGAAGAGCAGCCGCTCCACGGCGGCCGCCATGCTCGCCTCGCTCTGCGGGTCCACGTAGACGGCCGCGCCCTCGCCCGATTCCAGCAGGGCGGAATGGCTCGGCACCACCGGCACCTTGCCCCAGGCGAGGCTCTCCGTGACCGGTAGCCCCCAGCCCTCGTAGTGGGAGTTGTAGAGCGTGAAGAGGCAGTCCCGGTACAGCGCGGCCAGCCCGCCATCGGAGATGCCGTGCAACAGCACCACGTGGCGGGACAGCTCCGCATTGCCCTCCAGCAGGTTCATCGCCGCCTCGGCGTGCCAGCCCTGGGCGCCGACGCAGACCAGCCGGGGCACGCGCGCCGGCCCGTGCCGGCGCAGCAGGGCCAGCCAGGCGCGGAAGGCAGTCAGGTGGTCCTTCCGGCTCTCGACCGTCGCGACGAACAGGACGTAGGGCTCGGGCGGGCGGGGTGCGCGCGTCCCGTCCAGCGCCGAGGGATCGGGGGCCGCGTTGCCGCGCGGGTCGGCATCCAGCCGCACCACCTGCATCGGCAGTTCCAGCCCGGGGAGAAGCGAGTCGAGGAAGCGGTGACCATCGGCCCGCGTGCACTCCGAATTGCAGAGTACCCCGTGCGCGTGGACGCCCATGGAGGAGAACCAGCGCACATAGTCCTGCACCAGCGTCCGCACGCAGTGTTCCGGCATCACAAGCGGCACGCAGTCGTGCAGGAAGGGCACGAAGCGCAGGCCGGCACCCCGCTGGGCGGCGCGGAGGCCGCGGAAGTAATCGGGAATGCCCCAGGAATTGCCAAGGTTCACCAGGGAGGTGCCGGGCGCGAAGACATGTGTCCGCCCGCGCCTGGCGGCCTCCAGCACCGGGTCCCGCGCCGCGATCCAGGCCGGATCCTCGGCGTCACTGCCGGCCGCCGCAGCAGCAAGGAGCAGGGACAGCGCCTCCGCCGGGACCGCCCGCCAGGCAACCCTTTCGCGGTCGAAGGCCAGGTAAGCCGCGTCCAGCCCGGCCCCGAGCGCCGCGCCGACGAGGCTGGCCTGCACGCGCTGGATCCCAGTGAGCGTCCGCCGCCCCTCGAAGTGGAGGAGAAGGTCGCTGATGTCGAAGGCGATGCCGCCCCCGGCCGGCACCGGTGCGCGCGGGCCGGCGGCACCGCCGGCGCGCAGCATCGCCATGCGGGGGCGTGGCGGCGGGGCGAGCATCGTGGGCATCCGCGGCACCGGGCGCGCCGGGGCTGCGGCCGCCGCCGTGGCAGGGCGGGGCGCCGGGGCGGGCAGGTCGGCGGCGATGGTGACCGGGCGGGCCGGGCGCGGCGGCTCGGGCGGGCCGGGATCCCCGGCCATCAGCGCGGTGATGGCCGCCTGCACCCCAGGGCCCGAGGTGGCCCCGGTCTCCAGCGCCACGGCCATGGCGTAACGCTCCCAGGCCTCCTCCGGCCGGCCGCTGAGGCGGAGCGTGTGCCCGGCATGGCGGTGCGGCGCGGGGTCCGCGGGGGCTTCGGCAGCGGCGCGGGAATAGACGGTCAGGGCGGCGGCGGGATCGCCCGCCCGCCGCAGGGCGTGTCCCTGCCACAGCAGCGCGCCAGCCGGGTCCGGCAGCTGCGCCGCGAGGGCCGCGTAGCGCAGCGCGGCCTCCGCGAAACGGCCCTCATGCCACAGGCGGGCAGGCTCATCCGAGGGGGCGGGGGGCTCGTTCGGCCAGGCATCCATCACCCGATGGGTAGCGGGCGGCGGCGCCGGCCGGAAGAGGCGATCAGGGGTCCAGGCGACGCCCGCTGCCCGCATCAAAGACGTGAAGATGCCCGGCTGGCAGCTGGACGGGCAGGACGGCGCCGGAGAAGGCACCGGGGAGCCGCGCGGTGACGGCCAGCCCGCCGGGGGCGCGGCCATGCACCACCGTCTCCGACCCCAGAGGCTCGATCAGTTCCACCGCCAGCGGCAGCGAGTCGGGCCCGTCACCCGGCTCTATGTGCTCCGGCCGCAGACCGAGGATCAGGGGCATGCCGGCCGGGCCGGGGCGCGGGCCGTCGGCGAACTGGATCGCGGAGCCCTCGGCCAGTCGGGCCGCGCGGCCGCCCTCCTCGAGCGTTGCCGGGATGAAGTTCATGGAGGGGCTGCCGATGAAGCCGGCCACGTAAGTGTCCGCGGGGCGGGAGAAGATCTCCATCGGCGGAGCGACCTGAGCGGGCCGGCCGGCGTTCATCACCACCAGCCGATCCCCGAGCGTCATGGCCTCCACCTGGTCATGCGTGACGAAGAGGGAGGTGACGCCGAGCCGCCGCTGCAGCCGCCGGATCTCCGCCCGCATCTGCACGCGAAGCTTGGCGTCGAGGTTCGACAGCGGTTCGTCGAACAGGAACAGCGCGGGCTCCCGGACAATGGCGCGGCCCATCGCTACGCGCTGCCGCTGCCCGCCGGAGAGCTGCTTCGGCTTGCGCTCCAGCAGCGCGCCAATTCCCAGGATCTCCGCGGCGGCCTGCACGCGCTTCTCGATCTCCGCGCGCGGCAGGCCACGGATCTTCAGGCCGTAGGCCATGTTCCCGAAGACGCTCATATGCGGGTAGAGCGCATAGTTCTGGAACACCATCGCAATGTCGCGGTCCGCAGGCTCCAGCCCCGTCACGTCGCGGTTGCTGATGACGACCTGGCCGGAAGTGGGCGTCTCCAGCCCCGCCACGATCCGCAGCAGGGTGGACTTGCCGCAGCCCGAGGCGCCGACGATCACCACCAGCTCCCCGTCCGCCACCTCCAGCTCGATGCCGTGCAGAACCTGGGTCGCGTTGAAGGATTTGCGGACGTCGCGGAGGGAAAGGGTGGCCATGGAGCTTACTTCTCGGTTTCGGTCAGGCCGCGCACGAACCAGCGCTGCATCAGCGCCACCACCAGGACAGGCGGCAGCAGGGCCAGCACGGCGGTCGCCATGATGGTGTTCCAATCGTTCTGGCTGTCACCCCGCCCGATCATCTTGGACAGCCCCACCACGATCGTCTCCATGGAGCGGTCGTTGATGATGAGGAGCGGCCAGAGATACTGGTTCCAGCCGTAGATGAAGAGGATGACGAAGAGCGCGGCGATGTTCGTCAGCGAGAGCGGCAGCACCACGTCTTTCAGGAAGCGCAGCGGCCCCGCCCCGTCGATCTTCGCCGCCTCGACGAACTCATCCGGGATGGTCAGGAAGAACTGGCGGAAGAGCAGCGTGGCGGTGGCGGAAGCGATGAGCGGGATCACCAGCCCGGCCCAGGTATTGCCGAGATTCAGGTCCACGATCACCTGGAAGGTCGGGATGATCCGCACCTCCACCGGGAGCATCAGCGTGATGAAGATGGCCCAGAATGCCGCCATGCGGCCGGGGAAGCGGAAGAACACCACAGCATAGGCGGAGAGGATGGAAATGGCGATCTTCCCCACCGCGATCAGTACCGCCATCAGCAGGCTGTTCCACAGCATGAGCGAGGCGGGGGTGGTGCGCATGACGCCGCCGCCCTTGCCCCAGGCCGTGGCATAATTTTCCACGGCGTGGGTGCCCGGCAGCAACGGCACCTCACCGCGCCCGATGGTGCCGGAGTCATGGGTGGAGCCGACCAGCGTCATCCAGATCGGGAACGCGACGATGAGCACGCCTAGGATCAGCGCGGCATGCGCCACCACGCGGGAGACGAGCCGGCGGCGGCGCGTGGCACGCAGCAGCGCGTCGTCCCGAATGAGGGGAGGTGCCTCCATCAGTAATGCACCTTCTTCTCGACCGCGCGGAACTGGAAGGCGGTGAGGAGGACCACCAGCACCATCAGGATCACGCTCTGAGCGGAGGAACTGCCGAGGTTCAGGTTCTCCACGCCGTCGATATAGACCTTGTAGATCAGGGTCTCCGTCGCCTTCGCCGGGCCGCCGCCGGTGAGTGCATGGATGACGCCGAAGGTCTCGAAGAAGGCGTAGGTCAGGTTCACCACCAGGAGGAAGAAGGTGGTGGGGGAGAGGAGGGGGAAGATGATCGTCCAGAAGCGCCGAGCCGGCCGCGCCCCGTCGATGGCCGCCGCCTCCAGCACGGAGGCCGGGATGGACTGCAGCCCGGCGAGGAAGAAGATGAAGTTGTAGGCCAACTGCTTCCAGGCCGCCGCCACGATCACCAGGATCATCGCGTGCGTGCCGTTCAGCCGGTAGTCCCACGGGATGCCGATGGCGTTCAGCCCGCGTCCGATCAGCCCGATCTGCGGCTGGAACAGGAACAGCCAGAGCACCGCGGCCACGGCCGGCGCCACCGCGTAAGGCCAGATCAGCAGGCTGCGGTAAACCGTGGCCCCGCGCAGCGACTTGTCCGCCTGCACCGCGAGGAACAGCGCCAGGCCAAGCGCCAGCCCGGCCACGCAGCCGGAGAAGACAAGGGTATTGAGGGCGGCGTGCACCCAGCTGGGGTCCGCCAGGACCTCACGGAAGTTCTCCAGCCCGACGAACTCGCTGGAAAGGCCGAACGCGTCCTCCCGCAGCATGGACTGGTACACCGCCTGCCCCGCCGGCCAGAAGAAGAAGACGACGGTCACCACAAGCTGCGGCGCCAGGAGCGCGATCGGCAGCAGGGTGCCGCGGAAGATAACCTTTTTCTGCATGGCGCCTTTCAAGCTGCCGGGCGGGTCACCCCGCCCGGCGCGGGTAAGTCAGTTGGCGCGGCTATTCGCGCGCTCGAAGTTACCGAGCACCTGGTTGCCGCGGGTATTGGCGCTCTGCAGCGCCTGCTCCGGCGTCGCCTGGCCCTGGAAGGCCCGCTCCATCTCCTCCTGCACGATGTTGCGAATCTCAATGAAGCCGCCCAGGCGGATGCCCCGGCTGTTCGGGGTCGGGTCGCCGCCGCGCAGCATCTGCTCGATCGGCACGTCCGCGCCGGGGTTGCGCCCGTAGAAGCCGGCGGCCTTGCTCGCCTCATAGGCCGCGCGGGTCACAGGCACGTAGCCCGTGTCCTGGTGCCACTGCGCCATCACGGCGGGGCTGGTGGCGTAGCGGAAGAACTCGGCCACGCCGCGCAGCTCCTGCGGGGAGCGCTGCGTGTTCGGCCCGCGCTGCATCACCCAGAAGGCCGCCCCACCGATGATGGAGTTGCGGGGGCGCGTGCCCTCGTAGAAGGGCAGCATCGCCGCGCCCCACTTGAACTGTGCCTCGCGCTCGATCCGACCGCGCAGGCCGGAGGAGGCGAAGGAGATGGCGCACTGGCCGGCTGGGAACATCGGATCGGCGGTCGAATCGCGGCCGCCGTAGCGGAACAGCCCTTCCTTCTGCCAGTTCACCAGGTTGGTCAGGTGGCGCACGAGCAGCGGGTTGGTGAGGTTAAGCTGCGTGTCCAGCCCCTCGAACCCGTTGGCCTTGCTCGCCAGCGGCACGTCGTGGATGGCCAGCAACTCCTCCACCATGAGCCAGCTCGGCCAGGAGGTGGTCATCGGGCACTCGATCCCGGCGGCCTTCAGCTTGCGGGCGGCCTGTTCCACGCCTTCCCAGGTTGCGGGGAAGCTGTTCACATCCAGGCCCGCGCGCTGGAACATGTCCTTGTTGTAGAACGTGATCGCCGTGCTGCTGTTGAAGGGCAGGGCCATCATCTTGCCGTCGGCGGTGCTGTAGTAGCCGGCGACGGGCCCGATGAAGTCGCGGGTGTCGATGGCGACGCCCGTCTCCGCGATGATTTCATGCAGCGGCTTGATGGCGCGGCCGGCGCTCATCATCGTGCCCGTGCCGACCTCGAACATCTGGACGATGTGCGGGGCGGTGCCGGCGCGGAAGGCGGCGATGGCGGCCACGGCCGTCTCGGGATAGCTGCCGCGGAAGGTCGGCACCACGCGGTACTGCGCCTGGCTGGCGTTGAAGTCGGTGGCGATCTTCTCCAGCAACCCGCCGGCGGGCTGGCTCAGCCCGTGCCAGAACTGGATCTCGACGGGCTGCTGCGCGCGCGCCGAGAAGGGGGCCGAGAGGCTCGCCAGCGCGAGCGCGCCGGCGGCAAGACTGCGTCGCCGCATGGTGGTTCCTTCCTTGGTGGAGGCCCGATGGAGCCGTTGCCCGGGGTTAGACGCCCCATGTTGAGACGAGACTACAGATCAATGACCGGTTTGTGGAAGGGTGCTCGTTCGTGTGGAGGGCCTGTCATCAACCCTCCCTTCAGGATTTTGCCGGAGAGTTGCGGACATGGAACACGAAACCACCCTTCGTCCGGACATCCTGCCTCCGGGTGCCCGCCCCGCGCAGGGCCCGGTCAAGGCGACTTCGACGGCCGGGCGGCCGGGCGGGGCGGGGCTGCCCTGGCAGGCTGTGGGGCGACTTCGCCTCGCGCTGGATGGCCAGGCGAGGCGGCTGGCTGCCGGGCCGCTGGCCGACCCCCGTCGCGGGCTGAAGCCGGAGTGATCCGGGGAAGCCCTTACCTCGCGGAACCCCTTGCCGAGGCGCGCGCGATGCGCTTCCTCTGGCGTCGGTAAGAGGGGAACCGCCATGGCCGATGCTTTCATCTGCGACGCCGCCCGGACAGCCATCGGCCGCTATGCCGGCGGGCTCTCCGCCGTGCGGGCGGACGACCTCGGCGCGGTGCCGCTGAAGGCGCTGATGGAGCGCAACGCCGGCGTGGACTGGGCAGGCGTGGACGACGTGATCTTCGGCTGCGCCAACCAGGCTGGCGAGGACAACC
Organism: Roseomonas indoligenes; assembly: GCF_017813365.1. GTDB lineage: Bacteria > Pseudomonadota > Alphaproteobacteria > Acetobacterales > Acetobacteraceae > Roseomonas > Roseomonas indoligenes. The sequence goes on along the minus strand of NZ_JAGIZA010000012.1, from coordinate 99,632 downwards.
GCAACGTGGCCCGCATGGCCCTGCTCCTCGCGGGCCTGCCTGAGACGATCGGCGGCAGCACGGTGAACCGCCTCTGCGGCTCCGGCATGGATGCTGTGGGCACGGCCGCCCGCGCCATCAAGGCGGGGGATGCCAATTTCATGATCGCCGGCGGCGTGGAGAGCATGACGCGCGCTCCCTTCGTGCAGGGTAAGAGCGCGGAGGCTTTCGGGCGCACCGCCGAGATCTACGATACCACCATCGGCTGGCGCTTCGTGAACCCGCTGATGAAGAAGACGTACGGCACGGACTCAATGCCGGAGACGGCCGAGAACGTCGCGCAGGATTTCCAGGTGAACCGCGCCGACCAGGACGCCTTCGCCCTCCGCAGCCAGCAGCGCGCCGCCGCTGCCCAGGCCGCCGGCCGCTTCGCCGAGGAGATCGTTCCCGTCACCATCCCCCGCCGCAAGGGCGACCCGGTGGTGTTCCAGCAGGACGAGCACCTGCGCCCGGAGACCACGGCAGAGGCCCTGGCGAAGCTTGGCACGCCCTTCCGCAAGGAGGGCGGCTCGGTCACCGCGGGCAATGCCTCGGGCGTGAATGACGGCGCCTGCGCCATCCTGGTAGCCGATGAGGCATCAGCCCGCCGCTATGGGCTGACGCCTCGCGCCCGGGTGGTCGCTACGGCCACAGCCGGCGTGCCGCCCCGGATTATGGGCTTCGGCCCGGCGCCGGCGACCCGCAAGGTGCTGGAAAAGGCGGGGCTGAAGCTCTCCGACATGGACGTGATCGAGCTGAACGAGGCCTTCGCCGCCCAGGCGCTGGCGGTGACGCGCGACCTCGGCCTGCCCGACGACGCGGAACACGTGAACCCGAACGGCGGCGCCATTGCGCTCGGCCATCCGCTGGGGATGAGCGGTGCGCGGCTGGTGCAGACCGCCGTGCACGAGCTGCACCGGCGCGGCGGTCGTTATGCCCTCTGCACCATGTGCATCGGCGTCGGCCAGGGCATCGCCATGGTGATCGAGCGGGTCTGAGCGGACCCGCCCCGCCGCGCGGTCACGCGGCGGGGCGGCTCTCCGCCTGCAGGGCTTTTGCCGTCTCCATCCACTCCCCGGTCTGCACGACGGAGAGGCCGGCTTGGCGACAGGCATCCTCCAGCGCGCGCGGCAGCACGGCCAGCAGCGCCTGTATCATCGCAGCGTCGCGCTCGTCGGTCATGCAGTCCAGGAAGGCGCGCAACTCGGGCGCGCTGATGCGCAGGAAGGGGCCGAACTTGTCGCTGGCGCGGCCCAGCCAGTCCCGGAACATCTGCGGCCAGCCGGTGGCTTGCCGGAACTCCATCCGCGGCTCGCCGTCCTTGCTCTGAACCTTCACCCGCACGGCAGGCCAGCGGGTCGGGCCGGAGGCGAGGCTCACAACCGTCACATCCAAGTGCCTGTAAGAGGCGCCGGGCAGGTGCTGATGCAACCGCACCACCTCGTAGCGTGCTGGGGCGCGGCCGGACAGCACGTTGGTCGGCATCACGCGGACCGGAGGCTGGGCGGGCGCGGCGGTGGCCTGGGCTGCCGTCGGGGCAGCCGTCTCCCTGGGCAGGGCCGGTGCAGGCTCAAGGGGCGGCGCGGCCGCGACCGGCGCGGTCGTGGCACGAGGGGGCTCCATGGCCGGCCTCACAGGCGCCAGGGCCGCGGGCCCGGCCGGCGGGGCCTCGGCAGGGGCTGGCCCCGCCTGCGGCGCGAAGAGGCGTTGATCGACCCTCGTCACCGGCAGTGGGGCAGGGTCGGCAGGAAGCGCGGCAGCTGGCGGAGCGACGGAGGAGGCGGGGGTGCCGCCCGTCCCGCCCGCGACCAGCCCGGGGGGGGGCACGGCCAGACTGGGCAAAGGAATCGAGAGCGCCACCGCGGGGCGAAGCGCCTCGGCTACGCGGGGGACGGGGGCTGGGGGCTCGGGGCGCGAAGCGGCCGGGGACACGGGCGCGGCCGGCGCAGGCTCCGCCGCAACCGGCGGGCTGACGGGAGCCGGAACGGACGCGGCCGGCACGGCATCGGCAGCGGCCGCATTGGTTTCCCGCGTCGCGGGCGCGGGGAAAGCCGAGGCTGCGGGCCGCGCAGCGGCAGGCGCCGTCTCCCCCGCATCCTCGCCCGGCGCAGGGGCTACGGGCTCGGGCGTGCCCGCACGCGAGGCGGAAGCCGCGAGCCGCTCGATCTCGACGGAGGCGGCCGCCGGTCCGGCCCGAAGCGCGATGGCAAGCCCCGCGCGCCCGCCAAGGCGGACGGAGAGCGGCAGAGAAAGCTCAAGCCCCTCCTCCGGCACGCCGCGCCACCCCGTGCCCGCCGCCCCGGGCGGCAGGCGATCCAGCCCCGCGACGTCGCCGGGCAGCGAATCCAGGGGGTAGACCCAAGCGGCCGCCTCGGCCCCCGCGCCGGCATTCCCCAGCCCGATCCGCAGCCGGTCCAGCCCCGGCAGGTGAAGGTGCGGCAGCAGCAGCACCGCTCGGCCCTTCGCGGCGGCGCGCAGCATGGGGCGCGGGGTTTCCTCCCCCAGCGCCACGGTCTTCGCCTCGCCTTCCAGCGCCCGGGCCTCGGCCCAGACCGAACTCGGCAGGGCCAGGGGCACGTCGTTCGCGGGTAGGACCAACCCGACCTCCTCCGGCATCCAGTGAGCCGGGGCGAGGTAGCGGCTGCCCGGCGTGCCGGCCCAGGCGCTGAAGGCCACGCCGTGCTCGCCCTCAATCCCGGACCACCGTGCATCGCGGGAGAGGCCGGGCAGCCCTGGTCCTTGCGGCGTCACCTCCAGCACCGCCGTCTCCTTCACGGGGCCCAGCGGCGTCGGTAGGTCCAGCGTCAGCCAGCCCGGCGACAGCGCGCGGGCGGGCACGGCCCAGCACCCGACCACGCGTCCGCTCTCGCCCCCGATCAGGCGAAGGCGCAGCATGCCCTGGCCCGTTCCCGCCCCGGCGGGGTGCACGGCGATAGCGGCCAGCCCGGCCAACCCGGTCCCCAGCGGCTGGCGGAAGGCGCCGAGGATGGGGGGGCCATCCCCCACCTCCCCCGAGAAGGCGAGCCGCGGCTCCGCCGGGGGGCGGTGGGCCAGGTAGGGCGTCGCCTCGGACATGGCCTCGCGCAGCAGCTCCATCTCCTGCCGCGCGGCCACGATGGCCTTCGACGCCTCGGCCTCCCTGGCTCGGGAGGTGGTGAGGGCCTCGGTGACGAGGGCGAGCACGCCCGGCAGCGCCGCCTGGCCGGTCGAAGCCAGCACGAAGGGCGGGGCCGGCAGGCCCGCAGCCTCCTGCCACCAGCGGCTCAGCGCCCCGATCCGCAGCCGCTCGCTCGCAACAAGGGCGAGGGTGGCGGCAGGCGGCGTTTCCACCGGCACCGCGGAGGAGGGGTCCGGTGCGCGTGTGCCGGCGGGATGCAGCAGCGTCAGGCCCTGCCGCTGGGAGACCATCCAGACATCGAGCGAGGGGGTGGCGAGCGGGGAGGGGTCCATCACCCCCTCCGCCACGATCACCAGGGGGCGCCCGCTGGCGAGGCGCGGCAGGTGCAGGGGGTCGGCGTGCAGCATCACGGGGCGAGGACCTCTGGTGTCACGTCGGAGGGTTCGGCTGGGCCATTTTGGCCGGCCTGGAGCCAGTCGAGGAGGGGGCGCGTGCGCGTCGCCAGGTCCGGCAGCGCGGCGGCGCGGGCCGCGGCGCCACGGGCCAGGGCGAGCAGGAGCCCACGGTCGACAGACAGGGCGGCAAGGCGGTCGGCGAAGGCAGCGGACACGGCAGGGTCCGCGCGCACCTCGACCAGAAGTCCGTCCACGCCATCCGCCACCATCTCCGCCACGGCGCCGGTTTGCGTGACCAGCGGCACGCAGCCCATGCGCTGCGCCTCCAGGATGATGAGCGGGGAGCCCTCGAAGCGGGAGGGAAGGACGAGCACGTCGGCCCAGGCGAGCAGCGCGTCCACCCCGTTTCCATCGGCCGGTGGCTCGATATCGAGGCCGGGGATCGGCTCCGGCTCCCGCCCCAGCACCGCGCGGCCGGCAGCCCGCCATTCCGCCCAGGGGGTGAGGGCGACAATGTCGCGGAGCCGATCCAGCCCCTTCTGCGGGTCCAGGCGGCCGAGGAATAGGGCGCGCAGCCTTCCGTCCCGGCCCTCGCGCGCCGCCAGGGCGGCCGCGGCGGTGCCGGGTGCTGCCTCATGCCCCGGGCCGTTGGGGAGGAGGAGGATCTTCGAGGCGGGGATGCCTTGCGCGATCCCCCAGTCCCGCAGGCCCTCGGAAACCACGGCCACCGCGTCGTAGTCTCCCTCATGCGCGAGCAGCGCGTGGGGGTTGCCCATGGGTGCTCCCGCCGCCTCGCGCTCCACCACGTGCAACCCCGCGACGGTTCGGATGCCGATGCCCCGCAGCGCGCCGGCGATGGCGTGGACGCCGCGGGCATGGGTGGCCAGCACTGCCGCCATGGGCGCCAGCTGGCCCACCGCGTCGCGCAGCGTGCCCTCGCCCAGGCCGGAAGCGCCGGGCAGGGGGGCGCCGAGATGGGCCGTGTTCGGGTCCACCCCCTCGATGCCGCCGCGCGCCGGGAACTGCACCGTCTCGAAGGCGGCGAGCGCGTCGGCCGGCACCAGCGCCGTTCCCGCCCCCGTCACCACGAGATGCGGCCGCCACCCGGCCTGCCGCAGCGCGCGGGCATAGCCGACCAGCACGCGCTCCACCCCGCCCATCTCGAAGACCGGGGCCGCAAGGGCCACGTCGCGGGCGTCCGCTGTCACCCAGGGCAGTACGGCGCCCGCACCGATCAGCTCGCCATAGCCGAGATGGGCGCGGGCGCGCGGGCGACGCCAGTCGCCGCGCCACTCGCCGCGATCGGGATGGCGCGTCGCGAAGGTCTCCGCCAAGGCGGCGTACTCGTCCTCGGCTTCCGCCAGCGGATCGGAGGGCGTGGGCACATCCGGCAGGATGACGCGCAGCCCGGCCCGGCGCCGCGCCGCGGAGGCCACGGGCGCCCCCAGGGCAGCCGATTCCTGCCAGCTCTCCGTGCGGTAGAGCAGCAGCGCCGGCCCCTCCGGCATCCCCTCCACGCGCTCCAGACCCAGCCGCCCGGCCGGACCGGCGGCGAGGGCGATCCCGACCGCATCCGCCCCGCGCAGCAGGATCTCGGCCTGCCACAGCACGTTGTGCAGCAGTCGCCCGGCCGCCAGCGCCTCCAGCGCCCCAAGGGCGGCGAAGAGAAGGAAGGGCGGCGCGTGGACGGCCTGCGGGTGCCGCGACGCTTCAACGATCTGGCGGCGGGCGGCGGCACGGTCCAGCGGCGCGCGCCCCGGGCGCAGCGGGTCCACCACTGGCTCCGCAATGGGGGAACCCGCCCGGTACAGGAGGAACCGGGGCACCTCCGCCGATTCCAGCGCCAGCAGGCGCTGCGGCCGGGCGAGGGGCCGCAAGGCCGCGCGCATCCCGGCAAGGATCGCCGCCCGGCGCCGCTCTGCCTCCACCCGCATTCCCCCGGCACGGCGGCGATAGGCGAAGCCGGACATGGGCAGGTGCCGCCCGCGGAACCCCGCCGCCCCGGCGCGCAGCCAGAAGTCCCAATCCTCGAAGCCCTGCCGCATTCCCTCGTCGAACCGGAGGCCAGCGTCGAGCACGCGGCGGGAGACGAGGCTGCCCGCGTCGCTCGTATTCTCCAGAAGGTGCATGAAAAGGGAGTGCTCTCCCGCCGCCGAGGCGTGGCCGGGGATGCCGAAGAAGTCGAAGTCCGGGTAGATCCAGCCCGTCTCGGGCCCGGACGCCTCGAGGAGCGCCGCCGCGCGATGGATGAGCAGCGGGCCGAGCCGGTTGTCCGCGTCCAGGAAGAAGACCGCGCGGCAGCCCGGCCAGGCACGGAGGACGAAATCGATCCCCGTGTTGCGCGCCGCGGAAAGGCCGCCATTCGCCTTCCGCAGCAGGAAGACACGGCCGGGATGGGCGGTGGCGAAGCGAAGCGCCGCCGCGCGCGTCTCCGGCATCGGGCATCCATCATCGACCACCACGGCCGCCACCCGGCGCGGGCCACGCTGGGCCAGCACGGAGAGGATCGCCTCCTCCAGCAAGGCCGGTTGGCGCCAGGCCGGGATGACCACGGCAATATCCGGGGGCAGCTCGGGCGCGATCTCCGCTCCCGTCATGCGGCGGGCGCCCTGGGTGCCCCGAGCAGCAGCCCGCGGAGCCGGGCGAGGTAGCGGTCGGCCATCGCCGCCCCGTCCCAGGATGCAGCGAGGCGCCAGGCGGCCTCGGTCCTCGGCCCGGCGATGGCCGGGTCCAGGCATGCGGCAAGCGCGTCCGCCATGGCGGCCAGGTCCTCCGGATCCGCGAGGAACGCCATGCCCGGCGCGGCATTGCCCAGCGCCTCCAGGGCGGCCGGGCTGGCGGCCACGGGGAGCAGGTGGCCCGCGGCCTCCAAGAAGGCGAGCGGCGCCCCTTCCAGACGAGAGGGCAGGGCAAGGAGGTCAGCACCGGCCAGGAGCGGCGCCGGATCCGCCAGCCGGCCGAGAAGCCGCAGCGGGTGCCCCACCGGCGCCGCGCGCCGCAGCGTCTCCTCCAGCGTGCCCGCCCCGGCGCAGGCGATGACGCCCCCGGTCCGCCGCGCGAAGGCCTGTGCCAGCTCCGGGAGGTGGTCTGCGCCCTTCGCCGCATCCAGCCGCCCCAGGAACAAAGCGACCGGGGTTTCCGGGGAGACGCCGAGCAGGGCGCGCAGCGCCGTGCGGGCGGCCGCGCGGTCCAGCGGTGCCGGGGGATCCACGCCGTTGGGGATCGTCGTCACGCGGCCGGGCGGCAGGCGGAGAAACCGCTCCAGCCGCGCGGCTGTCGGAGCCGAGACCGCCACCCAGTCCGCGCGCATGGCCGCGGCAGCTGCCAGCGCCTCCGGGTCCAGCCCGGCCGGTGCCTGATCCCCCGGCGGGGCAAGGTGGGAGACGACGAGGCTGGGCGTGCCGGCTTCGGCCAGTGCCTCCATCGCGCCGCCGGCCTGGTCCGGCCAGGGCAGGGGCAGAAGGGCGAGCTCGGGGGAAGAGGCCACGAGCGCGGTCCGCGCGGCCTCCGCCTGGGTGCGCCGCGCCGTCTCCGGCAGGCCGCGGCGCCAGGCGAGAGCGGCATCCATAATCCGGTGCCCGCGCCCTTCCAGCACCGGGTGCAGGGCCGACCCGGCGGCGAGCGTGACGGCCATGCCAGCGGCGGCGGCGGCATCGGCCACCCGGAGGGTATGCGCCTCGGCCCCACCGAAGCGACCGCTGGGAAGAAGCACGAGCAGCCGGCGCGCGCGGGAAGTCGTCAGCATTGCCTCATCTTACCTCGGCCCGCCGCGCCAGCCCATGCCCCATGCTCCGGAATGGCGGCCGTCCCGCGCTGCAACATGTGTTCTTCGGCCGCCAGGTTATTTGGGCTAGGGTGGCGACGGTGCTGCGAAACAGGCTTCCCCCGGGCCTCGGCGGGCCGCGAGGATGACAGATGGCTCGATATCTTGTGACAGGCGGTGCCGGCTATGTGGGTAGCCACGTGGTTCTGGCGCTGTTGAACCGTGGCGACGACGTCGTGGTGCTGGACAACCTGCGGCAGGGTCACCGTGAGGCGGTCTCCCCCGGGGCCGAGCTGGTGGTGGGCGACCTGGCCGACCATAAGCTGCTCCGGGACACCCTTGCCCGCGGGCAATTCGACGGGGTGCTGCACTTCGCCGCCCTCTCGCTCGTGGGCGAGAGCATGCGGGATCCCATGCGCTACATCGCGGAGAACCTGAGCCACACGATGTGGCTGGCCGATGCGGCGGTTCGCGCCGGGGTCCGCCGCTTCGTGCTCTCCTCCACCGCCGCCCTCTTCGGCCTGCCCACGCGGATCCCGATCGACGAGGCCGAGCAGGTGGCGCCGGTCTCGGCCTATGGCGAATCCAAGCTGATGGCCGAGCGCGGGCTGGAATGGGCGGACCGCATTCACGGGCTGCGCTCCGCCTCGCTTCGCTACTTTAATGCGGCCGGCGCTGATCCTGGTGGTCGGCTGGGCGAGGATCACAATCCGGAGACGCACCTGATCCCCAATGCGGTGAATGCCGTGCTCGGCCTCGGCCCGCCGCTCACCGTCTTCGGCACGGACTACGACACGCCGGACGGCACGGCGATCCGCGACTACGTCCATGTGGCGGACCTGGCGGACGCGCATCTGCGCGTGCTGGACAAGCTCGTGGACGGGCCGTCCTGCCGCTACAACGTCGGCAGCGGGACAGGCGCCTCCGTGATGGAGGTGATCGCGGCGGTGGAACGGGCGGCCGGACGCCCCGTGCCGCACACGCTCGGCCCGCGGCGGGAGGGTGATCCCCCGGTGCTGGTGGCCTCCAACGAGAGGCTGCGCCAGGAGACGGGCTGGTCGCCCCGCCTGGGCGCGCTGGACGACATCGTCGGCACGGCCTACGCATGGCGCGCCCGCAACCCGAGCGGATACAAGGGTATGGCGGTGAAGAAGGAGGCCGTGAGCGCCTGACGATGCGGATCGCCCTGCTGATGAGTCACGCCGACCGCTCCATGGCCGGCGCGTTCCGGGACATGCACTTCATGCGCTTCCTGGCGGCTGGCGGGGCGGAGGTCGCGGTGTTCCGCCTGCATCCCGGCGCCGCGGTGGAGCACGAGGTCTTCCTGGACGGCGCGGTGCCCGTGACCTTCACCCCCTCGGACAATCCGGGGGAGATCCCGCACCGGCAGGTCTCGGCGGCGCTGGTGCAGGCGGTGCGCGGCTTCGCGCCGGACGCGATCCTGTTCAAGGGGCTGAGCTACCGGATCAACGCCGCGCTGCACGAGGCGCTCCGGGAGTTTGGCACGGCCCCGCTCACCGGTTTCGTGGTCGGCGGCAGCGTGACGGACCCGGTTCTGGACCGCGCGGACTTCGTATTCGGTGAGTACACGGAGCAGCTGAACCGGCACTTCCCGCGCTTCGCCGGGGCCGGGCGCGCCTTCATCATGCCGAAATACGTGGACCTGGAGGCTACCCGCCCGGATCCCATGCCGGCCCCGCCGCTGCACGACATCGTCAATGTCGGCGGGCTGCACGAGAAGCGGAAGAACCAGGAGGATGTGGTTCCCTTCACCGACTCCTGGCGCGTCGCCCTCGTCGGCGGCGGCTCCCCTCGGCCCGAGGTGAAGGCGGCGGTGGCCGATCCGTCCCGACTGACCCTCACCGGGCGCCTGAAGCCGCCGGAGGTGATGACGCTGCTGAAGCGGTGCCGGATCATGGTCCACACATCCCGCATGGACGGCCTGCCGCGCGCGGTGGTGGAAGGGATGGCCTGCGGCCTCCCCGTGATCGTCTACTCCGCCACCGTGAACGGCGGCTTCGTGCAGGGGCAGCACGGATTCATGGTCGGGCCGGACGGGCTTCGGCCCGCCGTCGAGCTGCTGCTGCGGGAGGAGGGGCTGCGCCGGATGATGAGCCGTCGAGCCCGGCGCCACGTGGAGCAGAACCACGGCCTGCCGGCGTTGGAGCGGGCCGCGCGGGGCTTCCTGGAATTCTTGGCCGGGGCGCCGGCGCGCCTCGTGAGCGCCCCGGTGGCGGGCTAGCGCACTTGGCCGGTCCAATCCGCCGGATCGTCTTCACCGGTGACGTGCTGCGCCCCGGCGAGACCGGGTTTCGCCCGGGGCAGACGGAGAACATCCTCTGGTTCCACCGGCTCGTGCGCGCGCAGGCCGCGGCGGCCGCGCGGTGCGAGGTGCCGGTCGTCACATGGGGCAGCGGGATCGACACGCCTGGCCTCTATGAGATGTGGGGCGCCGAAAAGAGCTGGCGGGGTTGGGCCCGGATCTTCGACGCCGGCTTCGCGCCGGAGGGCGTGGTCGCGGCGGTGGAGCGCGCCTTCGCCGATTCCGTCGTGATCGGCTTCGAACTGGCCGAATCGATGAAGCGCATCCTGAGCCTGCTCGGCATTCCCTTCATCGACTTCGGCGTGCACCCCGTGCGCTTCATGGACGATGTCTTCTTCGCCGTGCAGACGAATGACGCGGCGGTGTTCGAGGCGATGCTGCCCGACCACGCGGAGGACGGCGCCTTCTACGGCGCCGCAGGCCTGCTTGCCGCCACGGCGCTGAAGGCACGGCCGGACCTGCGGCTGGGGGCGGAGACGCTGATCATCGGGCAGACCCGGATCGACCGTTCCCTGATCCGCGGCGGCCGGGTGGTGGACCTCTCGGATTTTGTCCCAGCGCTGCGTGCGGCGGTCGGGAACGGCGGGGCGGCCTTCAAGCCGCACCCCTATTCCCACACGGATTTCGGGACGCTCGCGGCGGGCTTCCCCTTCCAGGCGCTGCGCCTCACCTACGAGAACGTCTACGTCCTGATGGCGGCGGAGGAGCTGCGACGGGTAGTGGGCGTCAGCTCCTCCGTGCTGCTGGAGGCGCGCTACTTCGGCGTGGAATCCGTGGTCTTCCACGAATCGCCCTTCGACATTCCTGACCGGCGGGCGGAGGCCGTCCCGGGCCAGCACCTCAGCGTCGTCGATGCCTGGGGCGACACGGATTTCTGGCGGCGCATCCTGGCGCCCCTCATGCCCGTGACGCGGATGGACCGGCAGGGCTTCCGGCGCGCTCCGAACGCACTGCGGACCTCTCTGCGGAACTTTTGGGGCTACAACGAGCTGACGACCGACTTCCAGGTGCACCTGGCCTGCTGATCAGCCTTCAAGGGCGGCAGGCGCCGCTATCAGGCGGCGGAAGCCGACGCCGAGGCGGCGCGTGTCCCGTCCGCCCGGGTCAGCATGGACTGAGCCCAGCAGCACAAGCCCGAGATTCGCGCCCGCTGCCTCGAACCCGTCCCACCGGGCCCTGAGGACGGCGCGGTTCGCATCCGCCTCCGCCATGGTGATGTCCAGCGGCTCGCCGTTGGCGAGAACGGTAATCGAATCCTCCGCGAAGGGCACGCCGAAGGGCAATTCCAGGTGGATCTCCAGCGCGATGGCACCGGGGCCGAGATCGGGAATGACGATCGAGGCCGCGGCCGCCTGCCCGCTCCAGCGCCGGCTGTCCCGCCCCTGTCCCTCGGGACCGTACCAGCCATAGCCGACGAAATCCGGATCGGCAGCGTTCAGCTCGAAGCGTGCGGGGGGCGGGGGAGGGGTGACGCCGCGATCCTCGGGGATGTGACGGAGCGGGTCGATTTGCAGCCAGTCGCCGCGGTCCCGCCTGAACTCCGTGGCCACCTGCCGGGCCGCCTCCACGCCCGCGGAGACCTCGCCGATCGCGTCGATCAGTCGCTCGACCACATCCCGCATGGGCGGGGGCAGGGCGTCCAGTTCCGTCTCCATGCGCGCGCGCAACGCGTCCGCCCTGGCGCGGGCGGCGGCGGCGGAAATCGCGACGTCGGCCTCCTGCAGCAGCAGCAGGTTGAGGCCGTCATTGGGAAGGTCCGGTGGCATGAGGTCTCCGGGATCAGGCAGGACGCGGCGCAACATCGGGCCGGACGCTCTCGGCGAGGGCGGCCAGGGTGCGGCAGGCGGCGCGCGCGGCGGCAGGGCCGAAGCGCGTCCGGCCAAAATGGAAAGCGCCCTCGCCCAGGTGCCGCCGCAGCTGCGGGTCCCGGATCAGGGCGCGGAGATGGGCGACATAGGCGGCGCGGGAGCGCGCGACGAGATAGGCGCTTCCCTCGCCGCCATGCAGGCCGAAGGCCCCCTCCTCCGTGAGGACAGAGGGCAGGCCGCGGCAGAGGTATTCCACCGTCTTGATCTTCAGCCCGCCGCCAAAGAACACGGGGTTGATGCCGATATCGGCGGCGTCGAGGAAGGCGTCGGTATTCCCCAGCTCGCCGTGCAGCACGAGGCCGGGGATGCGAGAATTCGCGAAGGCGGCGCAGACCCGCCCGGCCACGTGCAGTTCCGCCCCGAGATCCGCCACGGCGGGCCAGGCCTGGTCGAGGAACCAGCGCAGCCCGTCCCGGTTCATCGGGCTGTCCCCGCCAAGGAAGACGATCCGCCGCACCCCCTCCGCGCTCTCCTGGCAGGGCAGGTCCGGCAGGGCATGGGGCAGCAGCAGGGATCGGCCGGGCAGGGCACCGCGCAGCAGCGCGTGTTCCGACTCCTGGATCGCCAGCACCTGCTCGAAGCCGTTCATAATGCCCAGCTCCTCCAGCATGCTGATTTTGAGGAAGTGGTCGCGGTCGAAATGCTCGAAGTTGCGGACGCGCAGCGCCATGACGTCGTGCGTGTCCAGCACCCGCAGCGGCGCTGCCGGCCGGGCATGGAGCAGGTAGGACAGGCGGATGTACTCCAGAATGACGACCGCGTGGCGCCCCTCCGCCAGCACCGATTCCAGCGCGGTGAAATGCGGGGCGTCGAAGTGGTTGCGCTCGAAGGCGGTCAGCCGCGCATGGGGCGGCACGGGCGAGGCCTGCCGGCCCGTCGGGTCTCCGGGTGAGGCAATGAGGGCACCGCGCCGGCCGAGCACCGCCGCCGCACGCTCCTCGTCCCCCGGCTGCAGGTCACCGAGGAAGAGGGTCTCCACATCCATCTCGGCGCGGAGGAAGCGCAGCATGGCGGAGATGCGCGCCTGGTTGCCCAGGGCTTCCCGCCAGAACGGAATATCCGTCACCAGCAAGGCGGCGGGGCGGTGGATCAGCGCCGTCAGTGCCTCGCGGGACCGGAAGGGGGCGAGCTGCCGGCGGACCTCCCGCGCGTAGCGGGCAGCCAGCGCCGCGCTCTCCACCGCCACGTCCCGGCGGAAGCGCGGGTCGCGTGCCCAGCGGCGGGCGTATTCGGCCGTGCCGGCGGCGTCCGGGGCAGCGTGGAAGGCGGCGCGGGCGCCGAGGCCCCGGAAGGCTTCCGCCGTGCCGATCACCGGGCGGCCATGGGCCAGGGCCTCCACGGTCTTGATCTTCAGCCCCGTGCCACCCTCATGCGGGTTCACCACCAGATCCATGCCGGCGTAGAAGTCCGCCGGCTCGCCGATGCCCCCCATGGGGACCACGCCCGGCCGTGCCGGTCCGGCGAAGCGGGACGCACCGCCGGCCACGTGCATCGCTGCCCCCGCCGCCCGCAGGCCAGCGATATCCAGCTGCTCCAGGAAGCGTGTCAGGGCATGGCCGTTCAGCGGGTTGCCGCTGCCGAAATACCCGATCCGCAACCCCTCATGCGTGCCCGGCGGCAGGGGCGCCGCGTCCGGCATGAAGCCGAGGGTGACGACGGGGGCGCGCGTCATCGCCTCGAAGACCTGGCGCTCGTCGTCCTGGATCGCGAGGACGAGGTCGGCCCGGTCGAGCCCGCGCGCCTCCTCCTCCGGCGTGGTGTGGAAGAATCCGATCGGCAGGCCAAGCGCCTGCAGGCGCAGGTGGCGGTCGGCGAAAACGTCGTGCGTATCCAGGACCCGCAGCGTCTGCGCCGGGAAGAGGTCCAGTGCCCGGCTGAGGAAGACGTACTCGACGAGGACAAGGTCGTAAGTCTCCGCCCCCGCCAGGGCGGCGATCGCCTCCTCCAGCGCCGGCGGGAACCAGTCGTCCAGGGCGTGGGTCACGCCGAGGCTCTGCCGTTCCGCTGAGCGGTCATAAGGGATGAGGTGGAGGGCCTCCCAGGCCTCCTCCATGGCCGCCACGGCCGCGTCGTCCACCGCCTCGCGCCGCACGAAGGCGAACTCCACGCGGTGCCCGAACCCCTGAATTGCGCGTAGCAGCGCGTGGATGCGCTGGCGGTTCCCGGCATCCTGCGGATGGGTCGGGGTCGGCGAGATGACAAGACAGCGCATCAGGGAAGGTGCGTCACGGGAGAGTAGGGTCGGGAGGGATGGGCGGGTCTCCGGGTCGGGCTGCGCCAGTTTAGGGGGCGCGAAGGGGCCGGGAAAGGCGGCGCCGGTCCGTGCTTGCACCGCAGCATGCCCGCACGGCATCTTGGGCCGGGCAGCCAGCCCGGGCAGCGAGGGGGTCTCGGCCGCGTGTATTTCGAGTTCGGACGGAGCTTGCAGGCAGGACTGGACTGCGCCGGCGACCTCACCCCGGAACAGGGCGCCATCTTTGGCTGGATGCGCCACCGCGTGGACGAGACGCCGGAGCTTCGCGTGGAGGGGAGCCCCGGCGAGCCGCTGACGATCCTGCTGCGCGACCTGCACCCCCGGCTGGACGTGGAACAGATCGAGGGTACGGCCGTGACCGGCTTCAGCCTCATCCACGAGATCCCCCGCCACCTCCGCGGGCGGATCCTGATCCTCGGTACCTCCGGCGGCCCGGCGGGGGGGCAGGAAGTGGCGCTTGACCTCCTCGCCTATGATCTGCCGGCGGACGTGCAGGCGATGTCGATGAACCGCGACTGGGGCGCCAGCTACCAGCTGTTGCGGGCCTCGGCCCTGGACGCCGGGCGGATCCGCACCCTCTACACGGAGGAGGGGCCGGCCGGCATCTTCGCGGGATGGCTGGACCGGCTGCCGCGCCTGGCCGGGACGGCCGATTTGTTCCTGGAATTCCGCGACGTCCGCGCCGCGATCCTGCCGGACGGGGAGCTGGTGGTTTCCGGCGGCCTGAACCTGGCGGATGCGCCGCCCAGGCGGATGGAGGCAATGGGCTGCGCGGTGGTGCGCGCGCCGGGCGGCGCCTCCGCCGTGGTGCCGCTGGTCGCCGAGTCCTACGCGCCGCTGGAGGGTGGCTTTGTTCTCGGTGGCATCGTCGCGGCGCCGCCGGACTCCACGATCGAGGTCGTGGTGCAGCTTCGCCGTGGTGACCGGGCCTGGTGGTTCCTGGCGGAGGTCTCGCCGGCCCCGCTGCCAGATTTCCTCTCCGCCCTTTCCCTGCCGCGTACGGAACTCTCGGCCCCGGACGCGGCGGCGCTGCAGGCCTGGCTGCGGGATGCGCTCTCGGAGCGGTCGCGGGCGCTGCAGGGCTATCTTTCGGGCATGTCCCTCTCCGGCAGCCCCGCCGAGCCGGGCGGCACGGCGCTGCTCTTCGGCGTGAATGACGAGTACGCTGCCCGGGTGCTGGCACTGCTCGCGCCAGACTTGGAGACGCGTTTCTCCCGGATCGTGCTCAGCGGCGCCGCCGCCGGGCGCGCCGCCGCCGCCCTGCTGCGCCGCGGCGCCATGGAGGTGGTGGTGGAGGGGGATGCGGAAGGGGCCCTGGCCGTGGCCGCGAGGGGCAGCGGGACGGTCGCGCCGATCGATACGGCCGCCCTGGTGGACGCCGCGATCGAGGGGAACCCCGGGCGGCTGACCGCCAATGCCCTGCGGGCGGAGAGCCTGCCCTGGATCGCCGGCCTGCACGCGGTGGCCGGCACGGGAACGATGGAGGCGACGATGGGCCGGGTGGTTGCGATGATGGCAGGCGTGGACGCCTCTGCCTTGCCGATGCCGGCCCAGCGGCCGGACCCGCTGGGCGGTCTTCTCTCCGAGCACCTGAGAGGATTGTGGGAGATGGTGCCCGTAACGGGGTCCCCGCGGTGAGCGGCATCGCCAGGGGACCGGGCCAGGCACCGGGGCTTGCGCGCGCGCCTTCCGCCCGCCCGTCTGTCTGCATCATCTCGCACGCCCATCCCGATTTCTCGAAGGGCGGCGGCGAGACGGCTGCCTACCGCCAGTACCAGACTCTGGCCGGGGAGGGATGGCGGGCCAGCTTCGTCTCGGCGATCGAACTGCCGAACGGCCAGTCGCCCGCGGATCGCGGCGAGTCCTTCGCCCGCTACGGCGAGAGCGAGTACCTCTATGCCGTGGGCGGGATGGAGGACGACCGGCTGTGGTGGCGTTCTGCCGAGGAGAGGCGCGCCCTGGTGCGGCTGCTCGCCGGGCTGAAGGCCGATGTCTATCACTTCCACCACTACTGGCGCGTGGGGCTGGACCTGGTGGCGGAGCTGGCCGAGGCGCGGCCTGATGCGCGGATGGTTGTGACGCTGCACGAGATGCTGGCAATCTGCAGCCATCACGGCCAGATGATCCGCACCCGTTCGCGCGAGCTGTGCCGCAAGGAGACGGCGCAGCGCTGCCTGACCTGCTTCCCCGACCAGACGCTGGAGCGGCTTCGGCTGCGCAAGGCGCTGATGCTCTCCGGGCTGCGGCATTTCCAGCAGTTCATCTATCCCAGCCACTTCATCGCGGAGCGTTACCGCGCCTGGGGCCTTTCGCCGGACCACGCGACGGTGCTGGAAAACTATCTCGGCGACGACCTGCTGGCGCAGCCCCGGCGCCGATCGGACAGCGCCCGCCTCTCCGCCCGCTTCGCCTTCTTCGGGCAGCCCACGGAGTTCAAGGGCCTGGACGTGCTCATCCCCGCCTTCGCGACGGCCGTGGCGGAGGATCCTTCCATCGGCCTCCTCGTCTACGGCGCGACGGAGGCGGAGACGCTGCGCTTCTTCCCGCATCTGGAGAAGGCGATCGAGGTGGCAGGGGACCGGCTGACCTTCGCCGGCCGCTACGACGCCGCCGACGTACTGGGGCTGATGACCGGCGTCGGCTGGGTGGTCATGCCCTCCATCTGGTGGGAGAACTCGCCCGTGGTGATCCAGGAGGCGCGACGGGCCGGTACGCCGCTCATCGTCTCCGGGATCGGCGGCATGGCTGAGAAGGTGCAGGAAGGGGTGGACGGGCTGCATTTCCGCGCCGGGTCCGCGCCGGACCTCGCCCGCGCCCTGTTGCAGGCCGCAGAGCCGGAAACACATGAGCGGCTGGCTGGAAGCGTGCGCGACGTGATCGGCCGAGACGAGTTCGTGGGCGCGCTGCGCGCCATCTACGACGGAGAGGAGCGGCGCGATGTTCGTGCGGCCTGAGGGGTTGAGAGGCGCGACGGCGCCGCAGCAAGACGGCGGGTGCGGGTGGGTCCTCTGATGCGCCTGCGGGTTCCACTTCTCGCCTCCGCCGCGGTGGCGGCGGCGTTCGGGGCCGCGCTGCTGGGCGCCATGCCCGCGCGCGCCCAGCAGGCGCCGGAACTGGCATGTCCGTCGCTCCCTGCGCGCCTTCCCATGCCGCGGGAGGCGAAGCCGGAGCAACTCACCGATCCGTACTGGCGTGCGCGCACGGCGGAACTCAGCCGCGTGGCCGGGCGGGGCCTGGGCTATGCCCAGACCATCTTCCTCGGCGATTCCATCACCCAGTCCTGGGATCCGCCGATCTGGGAGACCTATTTCGGGTCGCGTGGAGCCGTGAACTTCGGCGTCGGCGGCGATTTCGTGCAGGGCCTGCTCTGGCGCCTGCAGGAGGGCGGGCAATGGCCCGCGACGCTGCGGCCGAGGGCTGCCGTGCTGCTCATCGGCACGAACAACGCCAGCTACAACTCGCCGCCGGAGGACACGGCGCTGGGGATTGCGGAGGTGATCCGCGTGATCCGGCGGCGTTCGCCCGGCACGCGCATCCTGCTGCTCGGCCTGCTGCCGCGCGGCGCGGACGCGTCCGATCCGGCCCGGCAGATCAACCAGCGCGTCAACGCGCTGATCGCGCCCTGCGCGGACAACCGCTCCGTCTTCTACGCTGATCTCGGGCACGTGCTGGTGGACCAGGCAGGGCGGGCCTTGCCGGGCGTCTTTGTCGATGGGCTGCACCTGACGCCAAACGGATATGCGAGGCTCGTCGCGGTGCTCGAGCCGCAGATCGCCAACATGGTCGGGCGCTGAGGCCCGGCGGACCGGCAGTGCCATTGCTGCCGCGCCTTGCGGCGAATAGATTTCGTTAGACCCCCGCTGATCCGAGAAGGCAGCCGAGATGATCTCCGTAACCCCTTCCCGGCCCGAGGCCGTCCGTGGCGGGGTCGCCGCCGTCTTCCCGCTGCTGTCCCGCGTGACCACCTCCTGCCCACCGCAGCCCTGGCATGGACGGATTGCTCTGCAGCACTCAAGAAGCTGCCATCTGCGACTCCGTCCTGGCCTGAACGTGCTGGCCCAACCGGGCCAGTGATCCGGTCGCCGCGGCCGCAGGACGCGCTGGCGCCATGTCCCCTGATCGACTTCGGAGACCAAGAATGACCTCCTTCCGCTTGCCGCCCGGGCCTGGAGCCACGCGCCGGGCGCTCCTCCTCGCCGCGGCCGGCGCGGCGGCTGCCGCCGGCGCGGCCGAGGCGCAGACCATGCCCGTCACCGTGGGCCGGGAAGGCTGGCTCTTCGCGCAGTGGGACAGCGTGGACGCCCGCATCGCCGACGTGCAGCGCACCTTGCCCGTGATCAGCCAGGCCATCAGCATCATCAAGGGCGCGGGGATCGGCGTCGCCGTTCTCCTCATCCCGTCCAAGACGAGGCTCTACCGGCAATACCTGCCCCCTAACCTTCGCGTCTCGGCAGATCTGGACCGGCGGTACGGCCTGGCGCTGGCCGAGTTCCGCAAGGCCGGAGCGATCGTCCCGGACCTGGACACCGTGTTCCGGGACCGGGCGAAGACCGTGCAGATGTGGTTCAAGTCGGACACGCACTGGACGCCGATGGCGGCAGAGATCGCGGCCGTGGAGATGGCGAAGGCCGTCGGTCCGACGATGCCGCCCAGCAGCCGGCCCGGCACGCAGGTGACGCCGCTGATCACCCGCCAGCACGCCCGCGGGGACCTCGTCCGCTTCCTGCCGGACAACCAGCGCGGCAGCTACGACATGGAAAGCTATCAGGTCCGGGACGTCGTCAATGCGGGTGGGCAGAATGCGCTCATCGCGGACGATACCGCCGACGTCGCCCTGATCGGGAACAGCTATGTGGAACCGCGCTACGCGTTCCAGCCCATTCTCTCCAACCAGCTCATGCGTCCTGTCACGCTGTTCTGGAAGCCGAACAATGTCGGGCCCTATTCTAGCCTCGTGCAGTTCCTGAACAGCGACACCTTCAAGCAGCAGAGGCCCAAGATGATCATCTGGACTCATTTGGAGCTCGACCTGGAAACCACGCCCACAAGCGGGAGCTGGGGCCAGAATGGAATGAGCGTGGACAAGTTCCTGGGCGACGTGCGCCGGGGAGTCGGCGCGTGATGCCCGCGATGACGTTCCGCCGCGGCCTTGCCGCCGCCATCCTGTCCTTCAGCGTGCTGGGTGCCGGCACCGTTCCGGCCATGGCGCAGGGTCAGGCCGCGGTCTACGACCCCCAGCCGCCGCCGGATTCCGCCTATATCCGGTTCGTCAACACGCTGGGCGAGGAGCTGGCGGTGCGCCCGGCCTTCCTGCCGGCGCAGCGGCTCGGCACGAAGCCGGAGGAGCGCGTGACGCAGTTCGCGGTCGCACAGCGCGTCGGCGGGCGTGAGTTGACGCTGGAGGCGAGCGCCGGCCGCCGCACCGGCCGCGCGACGTTGAAGCTCAACCCGGGCTCGTTCAACACGATCCTCGTCCAGGCGCAGGGCGATGGTGGCCTGGAGATCAAGGCCATCGTGGACGAGTCCGAGTTCAACCGGGCGCGGTCCCGGCTGAGCTTCTACAACGCAGTGCCGGACTGCCCCACCGCCTCCGCGCTCCTCGCGCCCAGCGGCCCGGCCGTTCTGGAAGGCGTTGCGCCCGGTACCGCGAAGGCCCGCAGCGTGAACCCCGTCACCGCAGCCATCCGCGCGCAGTGTGGTTCGCAGGCGGCTCCGGACTTCCAGATCTCGGGTCTGGAGGCCGGCGGCATGTACAGCATCTGGCTCATGCGGCCGGACGGAAAGAACCTGATGTCCTTCATCAGCCGCGATACGACGGCGCGCTGGCGGGGCTAGGCCTGCTCTGACCGGATAAGGTCACGGCGAGGCCAGGAGGGAGGTGGATGCCTCTCTCCTGGCCTTTTTTGATGCCGTCTTGACGTTGAGGCCGCCACCCCCGAACGGCGCCTCCATCCGGCAGGCCGCTCAGGTCGAAAACGTTGGACTTGGCGCCGCTCCGGCGGTGCTGAGGTGTCGTCGGACCGCGTCAACGCCGGCTGGGGACGACCCCTAGGGCGCGCTCGCGCGAAGCTGCGCGCCCCGCAGGCGTGCCGCCTCCTCCAGCGCGTTCCGGGCGCGCAGCGTGTCGCGCCGAGCCCGGGCGATCCGCGCTTCCAGAAGAGCCATCTGCAGCTCATCCGCGTTCCTGGCCCGGCCTTCCCTCAGGATTTGCTCCGCCCGGCCAATATCACTGTTCAGGACGGCGGCCTCGCCCGCCACGGCGCGCGCCGCGACGTTGTCGGGGTCGCGGCTCAGGATGCCCTCGGAAATGCTTTGGCCCTCGGCCGCCCGCCCGGACAGGGAATAGAGGCGAGCGAGTGAGAGCTGGACCTGCGGGTTATCCGGCGAATCCCGCAGCGCGCGGGACAGGCGGCCCATGGCTTCGGTCCGGTCGCCCCGCTCGTTCAGGTTCTGCGCGGCCTGAGCGGCGGAGTTGGCGCGGAGGGTGGCGACCTGCTGGCGCTGCTCCCGCGTCAGCCGCGTATCCCCGTCCAGGGAACCGATGAGCGAGTCCGCATCGTTGTTGCGCCCCGCCTCCACCATCGCGAAGCCCACGGCCACGCGCGCCGCCGGCGCTGCGGGCGGAGAGGCCAGGATGGTGCGGGACGCCGCCTGGAGATTGCCGGTCTGCCGCAGCCGACTGAAGGCGCGGATGACGGCGGCCTGGGTCTCCCCGGTCTGGTCCCCTTCGCCGGCCAGAGCCAGCAGGCGCCGTGCGGCCGGGGACTGCGGATTGCCCCGCGCCGCGCGCTCGAGCTGCCGCACCTCAAGTACCCGGCGGTTCTCATCCAGCAGTCGGTTGCCGTCGGCCGTGCGCGCGCGGTCGGGGATCGCCTCGAGCCGGTCCACCGATTCCGAGATCCGCCCGTCCGCGTTCGCCAGCAGGGCGGAGGCGAAGAGTGCGTCCGACGCGCCCTGCCGCGCGCTCAGCTGTGCCTCGATCCGGCGGGCCTCGGCTGTGTCGCCGCTGGCTTTCAGCGCGCGGGCGAGATCGAAGGCCACCCAGACGTTGTTGGGATCGGAACTGAGCGCGCCGCGCAGCAGGGCGATCTTCGCCGCAGGGTCGCGGGTCTGCTCGGCCTGCTGGCGCAGCGCCGCGGAACGGGACCCCAGCGCACCTTCCGGCGGGCGGAAGCCGCTGTCAGCGAGGAAGCGGTCGGCATCGGCCTGCCGCCCCTGGCGCTGCAATGCCTCAAAGAGTCCGGCCTGGGCCGCCGGCACGTTCCGGCGAGCGGCGAGGATGCGGCGGAAGCGGGCCTCCGCATCCGGAAGGGCGTTCCGGCGCAGCGAGACGAGGCCCAGGACGATCTCGCCCTGAAGCTTCTCGTTCGCATTCCCGCGGAGGGCGCGGTTCGCGTTCTCGGTCGCGCGTTCCAGCTGCCCGCGCTGCAGGCTCTGCCAGGCGAGGTAGGAGGCCGAGGGTGGGCCCGCGTTGCCACCGCCGCTGCGGCCACCATTGCCGCCGGTTCCACGCCCGGCCGTGGCGGGCGCGGTCTCCCGCCCGCTCAGGTCGCCGAGGCGGGAGCGGAAATCCTCCTCCCGGAACGGGGCGAGCTGGACGGCCTTGTCGAAGAACTCGCGAGCCTCCGCATACCGGCCCTTGATCTTCCGAAGCAGGGCGAGACCGGCATAGGACTCGGCATCCTGGGGATCGCTCTCGATGGCGGACCGGAAGTCCCGCTCGGACGCCTCGTAGTTCTTGGCCTCCATCGCCGCCCATGCGGAGAGGCGGTAGGTGATGGAGGGCGAGATGCGGGTGGCCTTCGCCTCCTCGTACTTGGCCTCCAGCTCGGCGTCCCGGTTTCCGGTGTTGCTCTCCAGATAGGCCTGCAGCTCGTCCGCGGTATCCGGATCGCTCGGAAGCCACAGCAGCGCCTGGCGCCAGGCGGCGCGGGCGGCCGCACCCACCGTCGGCTCGTTCGCCAGGGCTCGGAGCCGCCGGGCTCCCTCCTGGCGGTAGGTTTCGTTGTAGGTGAGGAGCTGGGCATAGGCGAGCTGCAGGGGCCGGTTCTCCGGCACGCGGGCCACGGCCCGCTCCAGCCCCGAGCGCGCTTCCTCGAAGTACTCGGCCGAGCTTCCGGCGAGCGTCTGATAATATTCGGCAGCGAAGATCGCCGGCACCTCCCCATTGGGAAACAGCTGGCGGTAGCGCTGCATCGCGGCTTCCCGCTGGCCGGCCTGGGCCAGGTTGCGCGCCTCGTTCAGCACGGCCTGGTCGACGGAGGCGGCGCGCAGCGCAACCTCGGCCTGGGCCCGCTGCGGGCTATCCGGAGCCATCTGCCGGAGCCGCGCGACATAGATTTCCGCCGTGGGCCTGTCGCCGTTCTGCGCGGCCACCTCGGCCGCTGCCAGCAGCACGTCCGAGCTGTTCGGGTCTACCGTCAGCAGCCGGTCAAGCGCCTGCTGCGCCAACTCGGGCCGGCCCTGGGCACTCCAGAAATTCGCCTGATCGATCAGCACGGCGATGCCGCGCGGGCCGCTGCGCCCAGCATCGGCCGCGGCAGCCGGAACCGGGGAGGCGGGGCGAGGGGACGACGCGGCTGTCGCGGGGCCGGGGGCGGGAGCGGTCGTCTGGGCCAGGACGGGTGCCCCGCCAAGCGTGGCGAGCAGAAGAACGGTCCCGCCGGGCAGAAGGCGCCGCCCGCCGGGCCGGGTGGCCGCGGGGGCAGCCAGGGCCGGAAGGGGATGGCGAGTGGACATCAGACGGTGATTCCCGGGACGAAGCGGCCGCACGAATTTCTCATAATTTATCTCGGATGCGCAGGATTAAAAGCGTTTCGTCAGCGGTGGCTTCCCGCCGAGCCCGATGCCCTTTTCTCACCGCGATCCTCACCAGCGGGCCGCCAGGTCACGTTCGCCCTGGCCGAGTGGCTGCCCGACGACGCGCTCCGGAATCTCCCAGACGACGATGCGCGGCGGCGTCTCCCGGAAGGCTTGGCCGGCGAAGTACTCGTTGGCACTGCCGGCGAAGCCGCCGCCTGCCTTGGCGGCGTTTACGACCGCGGTGCGCAGCAGCTCCTGCAGGGCACCGTGGAAGTTGGCGTTCACGGAGTAGGAGGAGCCGACCAGCGCCACCTCCGGCGCCGGGGTCTCGTCCAGCAGCCCGCCGCCGCCGGAGCCCGCCTCCGCGGCCTCCGTGTGCTCCAGCCGCTGGCGGTCCGGCGCCGGGCGCAGCGCGTCCGGCACGCGGTCCAGGCTCATCAGGCGGAGCAGGTCGCCCGGGCCGTTCGTCTCCTCGGCGGCAGAGGTCGTGCGGAAGGTGGTGGAGCGGGAGAGGGGGTAGACGCGGAGTGCCGCGGCGATGGCCGCGGCGGCCGCGCGGGCGCCTTCCTGGCTCCAGTGCGTGTCGGTGCGCCACCATGCGCCGCCCTGTGCCTCCCGGGCGGCCAGGGGGCGCAGCAGCAGCAAGGGCTGGATGCCCTGACCGCGCAGCGCCTCCGCGAAGGCATCGTAGCGCGCCGTGGCCTGCTCGGAGCGCGGCGCGCCGCAGAGCCGGTCCCGCTTCACCCGCGCCTTGTCCGGGACCAGGGCGACGGAGAGCAGGACTCCCCGCTGCGCTAGCCCGTCACGGACGCGCCGCACGATCGCGGCGCGCTCCGCCATGGCGGCCTCAGCGCCCGGCCAGGGGCGAAGCTCCTCCGTCAGGAACAGGGTGTCGTCGCAGCCCACCCGGACCAGCGGCCCGCCGGAGCGGAACAGGTCGTAGCGGAAGACGCCGCCGCTCGCTCGGAGCAGCGGGTCGGCCGGCAACTCGTGCGCCATCACGTGGTTCACGGCGCCCGTCAGCTTGCCGGAGAGGAAGGACCCGAGGTTCAGCGTGGGCCGCAGCCGCTCCTGCCCCGGCTCGCTGGCGATGGCCGCGATGCCCTGCCAGGCGGCGAGGGCGAGGAGTACGGCCGCTGCGGCGCCCTGGAACACCGCGGCGGCGTGGGCGCCTTTCCAGGAGGTCTCGGTCATCGGCCCTCTCTCAGAACTGGAAATACAGGAAGGGCACGGCCGCGCGGCTGTAGAGCAGCACGACGCCGAGGAGGAAGCCCAGCAGCGGCCCGACGATCCACAGGCTCCGCCAGAAGGTCCCCATCGCCTCCGGCGGGCGCTGGAAGGGCAGGCGCGGGCCGAGCAGGGGCAGGTAGACCACCACGATCGCGATCAGGATGGTCCACCACTGGTCCGGCGTGACCTGCCAGGCCAGGGCGTCGCTCAGCGGGGCGCCGTTCAGCCCGACCATCCCGCCATACATGGTCATGGCGTTGTGGATGTCGTGGGCGCGGAACACCACCCAGCCGATGGTTGCCGCCAGCATCGTCAGCGCGTTGCCGAGGATGAAGGGCATCGGCCGGAAGCCGGCCTGCTGCAACAGGCGGTGGATCGCCAGCAGCCCGCCATGCCAGGCGCCCCAGACGATGAAGGTCCAGTTGGCGCCGTGCCAGAGGCCGCCGATCACCATCGTCAGGAACAGGTTGAGGTAGGTGCGGAAGGCGCCCTTCCGGTTCCCTCCAAGGGAAATGTAGAGGTAGTCGCGCAGGAAGCGCGACAGCGTCATGTGCCAGCGCTGCCAAAAGGCCTGAATGCTGCTGGACAGGTATGGGTGATTGAAATTCTCGGGGAAGTGGAACCCGATCATCAGCGCCAGCCCGATCGCCATGGCGGAGTAGCCGGCGAAGTCGAAGTAGAGCTGCAGCGTATAGGCGATGGCACCCGTCCAGGCATCGGCCAGGGTGGGGTTCGGCAGGGCGAAGGCGGCATCCGCCACCAGCGCCACCGTGTCCGCCAGCACCACCTTCATGGTGAAGCCCGTCATGAACCGCCGGGCGCCGAGGCCGAACTGCGCCAGGGTATGCGGGCGATAGACCAGCTCGTCCTTGATCTCGGCGTAGCGGACGATGGGGCCGGCGATGAGCTGGCTGAAGATCGCCTTGTAGGTGGCGTAGTCCAGCAGCTTCTTCGTGATGGGCACCGTGCCGCGCCAGATGTCCACGAGGTAGGACACGGATTGCAGCACGTAGAAGGAAAGGCCGATCGGCAGGATGATCTCGACCCAGGGGATGGGCTGATAGCCCAGCGCGGCCCGGAAGTCGTTGAAGATCCCCACGCCGAAATTTGCGTATTTGAAATAGGCCAGCACGCCGAGATTGCCGACGAGGCCGACGATGAACAGCGTCGTGCCTTTGCGGGTCTTCGGCCCGGCCCGGTCCATGGCCTTCACCGTGTAGAAGGTGAAGATTGTGCAGAACATGAGCAGCAGCAGGAAATCCACCCGCCACCAGGCATAGAAGGCCCAGGACAGGATCAGGATCGGCCAGTTCCGGAACCGGAAGGGCGTGAGGAAGTAGACCGCGAAGAACAGCGGCAGGAACAGACAGAGGAACTCGAAGGAGGCGAAGATCATGGGGCGCCGCGCGCCCCGCCCCGGCCATTCCCGGGCCGCCCGTCAGGGCCCTTCAGCTCCGCCATACCATCCCCCAATGCGCCCGGCCGTCCTGGCCTTCATCACCGGGCCCGCGCACCGTCTCCGCAGGGGGTGAGCCGCCCCGGGCGGGTGGAATCGGCCGTTGCGGGTGTAGGGGATCATCTAAACCAACCGCAACAGTTCAGGGAATTGAGACGCATAGAGCGACAATTTGCTTCGCCCCGCGTTACTCTGCCGCCACACCCGCCAGCGGCATGGCCGGGTCGCGCAGCGCACCTGTTCCTCCGTCCGAGATGCCGAGGTCGGTCGGGTGCGGGCCGGGGTTGCAGGCCAGCGAGATGCCGGTGACGCCGCGGAAGACGCGGAAGGGCGGCTTCCAGTCCATCACGGCATCGGCTGCCTCCCGAAGCCGGGCAAAGGCGGCCGCGGTTTCGGCCGGTGGGGTTTCCGCAAGCAGGCCGGCGACGGGCAGGGGCATCACCGCGATCGCTTCCCCGCCGCGCGAGACGGACATGCCGCCCCCGCAGGCGATGAGCGCGTTGGCCGCCGCGGCCATATCCGCCGGGTCCCGCCCGATCACCAGCAGGTTGTGGTTGTCGTGGCTGATGGTGGTGGCCACGGCCCCGCGCGGCTCGCCCCAGCCATCCGCGAGGCAGACGACCGGAGAGGGATCGCGCCTTCCGTGGCGGTGCAGGATGGTGATCAGGGCATGGCCGGGCGGGACCTCCGCCACGCCGCCATGCACCGCCACCTCGGCCTCCGCCCAGCGGACCACCCGTGCACCGCCCACCACGGGCAGGCGGACGGTTCCGTTCTCCACGCCGTGCGGACGCAGGGTGAAGGCCGGGGCGGATTGCCGGGGGATCTTCACCGTATCGCGCAGGGTGCCGGGCGGGAGATCGCGGAGGAGGGGGGAGAGCAGGGCGCCGCCCCGCGCCACCAGCCGGCCGGCGACATAGACCCGCTCCACCACCATGCCCGGCAGGTCGGAGAGCACGACGACCTCCGCCCGCCGGCCCGGGCCGATCAGGCCGATGTCGTCGCGCTTCAGGCGCAGCGCGGCGTGCAGCGTGGCCATCTTCAGCGCGTGGATCGGCGACAGGCCGTGGCCGACCAGGCGCGCCAGGGTGTCGCGAAGCCCACCTTTCTCCACCAGCTCGTCCGGGAAGACGTCGTCCGTGCAGGTGACGAGGTTCGGCGGCAGGGCGGGCAGGGCGTTGATGGCGGCCACCACGCCCGGCAGCACGGTGTCGTGGCTGCCGCGCAGCTCCACGGTCAGCCCGGCGCGGAGCTTCTGCAGGAAGTCTTCGGGCCCCATGATCTCATGGTCCGAGGTGACGCCGGCGGCGGCATAGGCCTGCAGCGCCGGGCCTATCAGGTCCCGGGCATGGCCGTTCACGTTCTTCCCGGAAGCCATTCCGGCCCCGACGATCCCCTCCATCCGCGGGGCTGAGGAGAGGACGCCCGCCATGTCCATCACCTCGGCAACGCCCGAGACCTCCGGCCAGGACAGCATCTCCGCCATCTCCTCCGGCCCGATTTCGGCACCGGCCAGCTCCAGCCCGGGGGCGGAGGGGACGCAGGACGGGGCAGCGACAAGGACGCGCAGCGGCAGGTTCCGCGACCTCTCCACCGCCCAGCGCACGCCGGGCACGCCCAGCACGTTCGCCAGCTCGTGCGGGTCCCAGACGGTGGTGAGGGTCCCGTGAGGGACGACGACGGAGGCGTAGTCCGCCGGCGCCATGAAGGAGGATTCAAGATGCAGGTGGCTGTCCACGAAGCCGGGCGAAAGGAATCGGCCCGTCAGGTCATGGACCTCCGCCGCGTCGCTGCGGCTGCCCGGCGGGTGAACCGATGCGATGAGCCCGCCGACAATCCCGACATCGGCCATGCGAAGCTCGCCCAGGGCCACGTCCACCACCGTGCCACCGGTCAGCAGCAGGTCGAAGGGCGCTTCGCCCTTGGCGGCGCGGATCGCTGCGCGGCGGGTCCCGGCGGGGATGGGCGCGTCGATGGTGCCGCTCACTTCGGGGCGATCCCCACGGACTGGGCCAGGGTCATCTCATCCGTCCGCGCCTCGTAGGTGAAGCCGCGGCGCATGGCCCAGGTGTTCACCTGGAAGTAGAGCGGGACCAGGGCCGTCCGCTCCCGCATCGCCTGGTGCGTGGCCTGCCGGGTTAGCCGGGCGCGTTCCTCGTCGTTCATCGTCTGGCGGGCCTGCTCGATCACCCGGTCGATGGCGGGATCGCTGAAGCGGCCGCGGTTCTGGGTGCCCAGGCCCTGCACGGTGTCGAAGCTGTGCACCTGGGTCTCCAGCATCCCCAGCACCTCGGGGTTGGGGGAGAAGCCCGCGAGGTTCACGCTGTATTTCAGCTGCGCCGCCTCGCTCAGCCACACGCCGCGGGGCTTCGTCTCCACCGTCGCGGCAATGCCCAGGCGGGTCCACATCTGGGCGATGGCCTGCACCACCTGCTCATCATTCACGAAGCGGTCGTTCGGGCCGTTCACCTGCAGGGAGAAGCCCTGCGGCAGGCCAGCCTCCGCCAAAAGCCGTTTCGCCGCATCCAGGTCCAGCCGCTCCGCCGTCAGGTCCGGGGAGGTCCCGAAATATCCGGGCGGGCCGAGGTCGCCGGAGGGCAGCGCCTGGCCGCGCAGCACGCGCTCCGCTAGCGCCTGCCGGTTGATGGCCAGTGAAAGGGCGCGGCGCACCCGCGCGTCCCGCAGCGGGTTCGGGATGGGCGAGCCGTCCTTCGCGCGCACGAAGGGGCTGTTCTCCCGGTCGCTGTCGAGGGTGAGAAAGATGAGGCGGTTTGACGGGCTCTCGCTGGTCGAGAAGTGCTGGGCGTCGCCCTTCAGGCGTTCGAACTCCTCCGGCGGCACGATCTCCACCATGTCCACATCCCCCGCCCGCAGCGCGGCGACGCGGGAGGCAGCGGCGGCGATCGGGCGGAACTCCACGCGGGCGAAGGCGGGAGCGATGCCGTGGAACTCCGGGTTCCGCTCCGCGACAAAGGGGCTGCCGGGCTGCCAGGAGAGGAGGCGGAAGGGGCCGGTGCCGATCGCCGCCTTGCCGGAGTTGTAGTCCTGGGTGGAGGCCCCTTCGCCGTGCTTCCTCGAGACGATCATGACGAGGGCGAGGTTGTTCGCCAGCAGCGGCGTCGGCACGCGGGTGCGGATGCGGACCACCCCGTGCCCCGTATCCTCCACCGCCGTCACGACGCGGGTGGCATAGGCGAAGGAGGAGGGCGAGTTCGGCACGTTCCCCGCCCGCGCGATGGAGAAGGCCACGTCCTCCGCCGTCACCGGCGCGCCGTCGCTGAAGCGCGCCCGCGGGTCGAGGGTGAACTCCCAGGTCAGGTCGTCCACCACGCGCCAGGCGCTGGCAATCGCAGGCCGCAGGTTCTGCCGGGAGTCCTGCTGAACCAGCGGCTCGAACAGGTGGCGCGCGAAGGCGATGTTGGTGATGAGGCTGGCGTAATGCGGGTCGAGGCTGGTCGGACCGGATTCCACGCCGATGCGGATCGCCTCCTGCGCCACCGCCGCCGCCGGCAGGAGAAGGGTGGCGGCGAGAAGGGTGGCGCGCAGGCGCATGGGAAACCTCGGAGGGGCGGGGGTCGAACTGGCGGAAAGGGGGCCAAGCTGCCATGTTCGGCCCACCCCCCGCAACGGAGCCGCCCCCCGATGCCCAGCGCCAAGGCCCTGGAGCCGCTCGCCGATTCCATGATCGCTTGGCGCCGGGACCTGCACGCCCATCCCGAGCTCGGCTTCGAGGAGCACCGCACCGCTGCCCTCGTCGCGCGGGAGCTGCGGGCGGCCGGGATTACGGTGGAGGAGGGCATCGCGGGCACCGGCGTGGTCGGTACTCTCCAGGGCGTTCGGCCGGCCAACCGCGCCATCGGCCTGCGCGCGGACATGGACGCGCTGGCGATGAGCGAGGCGACCGGCGCGCCCTACGCCAGCCAGATGCCGGGGAAGATGCACGCCTGCGGGCATGACGGGCACACGGCCACGCTGCTCGGCGCCGCGAAGTGGCTGGCGGCGAACCGGGACCGTTTCGCCGGCACCGTCCGCCTGATCTTCCAACCCGCCGAGGAGTCGCGCGGCGGGGCCCAGCGCATGCTGGAGGACGGCTTGTTTGAGCGCTTCCCCGTGGATGCCGTCTACGCCATCCACAACCTGCCCGGCCTGCCGCTCGGGACCGTCGCGGTGCCGAAGGGGGCCGTCCTCGCCTCCTCCGACACCTGGGAGGTGCGCTTTCGCGGTCGGGGCACCCACGGCGCCAAGCCGCATCTCGGCACTGACGCTACCCTGGCCGCCGCCGCCTTCATCCAGGCCGTGCAGACCGTCGTCTCCCGGGAGCTGGACCCGATGGAGGCCGGCGTGGTGAGCGTCGGCCACATGGCCGCCGGCCACCCGGAGGCGCCGAACGTGATCCCGGCGGAGGTGCTGCTGCGCGGCACCGCCCGTGCCCTTTCCGCGCCCGTGCGAGACCTGCTGGAGGCGCGGATCACCGCCATGGCGAATGGGATCGCCGCGCTGCACGGCGTGGAGGCCGCCCCGGTCTATTCCCGCCGCCTGCCGCCCACCGTGAACCATGCGGCGCAAGCGGCGGTGATGCACCGCGCCGCCCTGGCCACCCTCGGCGCGGAACACGCGCGGGACGACCACCCGCCCATCACGGCCGGAGAGGACTTCGCCTGCATGCTGGAGGCCCGCCCCGGCGCCTATGCCTGGCTCGGCACGGGCGCGCCCGCACACCCCGAGGGCTTCCACCACAACCCGCATTTCGATTTCAACGACGCGGCCCTGGTGCCCGGCGCCGCCTTCCTCTGCGGCGTGGTGGAGGCGGAGCTGGGGGCATGAGCACGCGCCGCGCGGTGATCCTGGACTGCGATCCCGGAACGGACGACGCCATCGCCCTCTGGCTCGCCCTGGCCTCGCCGGAGATCGACCTCCGCATGGTCACGGTCGCCGGGGGCAATGCCGGCCTGGACCGGACGGTGCAGAATGCCTGCGCCATCACCGGCCTTGCCGGGGCCGTGGTTCCCGTGGTGCCGGGCGCGGACCGGCCGCTGCTTGGCGGCTTCCGGGGCGATGGCGCGGTTCACGGGGCGGACGGACTGGCCGGGGTCGGCCTGCCGCCCGGCCCGCCGCCCGTGCGGGCCATTGCCGCGGACGCGATCCGCGCAACGTTGCGGGAGGCGCGGCCGCGCTCCGTCAACCTCGTCGGCATCGCGCCCGTCACCAACCTGGCCCTGGCACTGGCCACGGAACCCGCCCTTGCCGACCGGGTCGCGGAGGCCGTGCTGATGACCGGCGCCTGGGGGGAGGGGAACTGGACCCCCTCCGCCGAGTTCAACGCCGCCAGCGACCCGGAGGCGCTGGCCGTCCTCCTCGCCGCCGGCATCCCCGTGACTCTGGTGACGCTGGAACTGACGGCGCAGGCCCTGGTGACCCCGGCGCGGATCGTCGCCCTGCGTGCCCTGGGTGGAGGCGCCTGCCTGAAGGCGGCCTGCGACATCATGGCCGCCGTCCCGCCCTCCCGCCGGCTGGGCGGGGAGGGGCATCCGCTGCACGATCCCTGCGCCGTGGCTTGGCTACTGGCGCCGGAACTGTTCCGCGCCGTGCCCGCGGCGGTCTCGGTGGATCTCGGGCCGGGTCCGGCGCGGGGCCGCACCCATATCGACCGCTGGGGGCGGAGCACCGCCGCGCCGAACGCCACTCTGGCCGAGGCGCTTAACGCGGATGGCTTCTTCGCACTGCTGGGCGAACGGCTGGCGCGGTTGCCCTAGCCGGCGGCCTGTTCCAGCACCCCGCGCACCCAATCCGCCGCATCCGGCCCGAGTCCCGCGGCGTAGAGTTCGTCCGTCACCTCCGTGACGACAAGGCTGCCTTGCTGCGTGGCCCGGCGCAGCGCCCGGTCCAGGTGGGCGAGCAGGTAGCGCGCGGAGACGCTGGTCTCTACCAGCATGCCGCCGCCCAGCATCATGTGGCTCTCGCTCAGCTCCCACACCGCGGCCTCGAGGGTCTCGGGACCCCCTTCGGGCAGCTCGTGCAGCACCAGGCACAGCGTCATCGGTTCATGTCCGCCAGGGTTTGCGACTAGGGTTTGCGACCAGGGTTTGCGACCCGGGCCCGCCGCCCGGATACGCCCGGCCGATCCGTCCTCCCTTCCCGAAGAAAGGAGCGAGGCTTAAAACCCCTGCATCCGCCGCGTGGCAGCATCCCAGCGCCGCGCGCGCGAATCAAGCGTTGCGACGGGAGAGCGGAATGACCGAGATCATTGCCCATCGCGGCGGCGCGATCCTTTGGCCGGAAAACAGCCTCCAGGCCTTCCGCCAGTCCATTGCGGCCGGGGTGGATGCCGTGGAGTGCGACGTCCATCTCTCGTCCGACGGCGTGCCGATCGTCATGCACGACGCGACGCTGGAGCGGACGAGCAACGGCACGGGTCCGGTCGCCAGGTGGACCGCGGCGGAACTGGCGGAGATGAAGCTCGTCTCCGCCGATGGCGAGCCCCCGCCCCGCCTCTCGGACCTTCTCTCCCTCGTCGCGGATAGCCGAGTCGGACTACAGGTAGAGGTGAAGGCGGACGCCGCTGGCCGCCCGGACCTCGCCCTGCTGGAGCGGACGCTGGTCGAGCTGGACCGGCACGGGATGCGCGGCCGGACGGAACTGATCACCTTCGAGGCGGAAATCGCCACCGCCGCCGTGGCCGCGGGCGGGCTGCTGAACGTCGCCTGGCTCTTCGCGCCTGTCATGCTGCGCTACCTCGGCCCGGACGGGGTGGTGACGGTCGCGCACCGGACGGGCGCAACGATGGTGGAGACCCATGAGGCCGTGCTCGACGCGGAGCTCCTTGGGGTGCTGCGCGGCGCCGGGCTGCGCGTCGGGGCCTGGGGGGTGAACCGGTCGCCCGCCATCCGGCGCATGCTGGAGCTCGGGCCGGACGCCCTGGCGACGGACGATCCCATCCTTGCCCTTGCGATGCGCGTCTCGGCCGGGTCATAGCCGCCGGGCGGTGCTGGCGGGGTGCGCCGGGGCACGATCCGCTCTATCTCCCCCGCCCATGTCAGACCTGCCGCTCCTCCGCCTCCTCCCCGGCCGCGACCGGCGCGCCAAGGCGGGCCATCCCTGGGTCTTCTCCAACGAGGTGACGATGACGGCGGAGGCCCGCGCCATCCCGCCGGGCAGCCCCGTGCGGGTGGAGGGGGATGACGGCGTCCGCCACGGGATCCACCACTTCAACCCGCATTCCCTGATCGCCGGCCGGCGGCTGTCGCACGACCCTTCCGTCCCGATCGACGACGCCTTCTGGCAGGCCCGGATCGGTGAGGCCCTGGCCCTTCGCACGCGCCTTTTCCCCACGCCGCACTACCGCCTGGCCCATGCGGAGGCGGACGGGCTGCCCGGCCTGATCCTGGACCGCTACGGCGACCTGATCGCGCTGCAGGCGAACACGGCGGGTATGGAGATGGCGACGCCGGCCATCCTGCGCGCGCTGGACGCCCTGATCCGGCCCCGCGCCGTGGTGGCGCGGAACGAGGCTTCTGTCCGTGCCCTGGAGGGCCTGCCCGAGGCGACCCTGCTGCTGCGCGGGACCGAGGCGACCGGCACGGTGGAGGAGGGCGGCGTGAGCTTCGCCGTCGACCCGCTGGGCGGGCAGAAGACGGGATGGTTCTTCGACCAGCGGGAGAACCGCGCCCGCGTCGCGAACCTCGCCCGGGGCGAGACGGTGCTGGACGCCTTCTGCCACACGGGCGGCTTCGGGCTGCAGGCCGCCGCGGCCGGTGCGGCACGGGTCACCCTGCTGGACCGTTCCGAGCACGCCCTGGCCACCGCGATGGAGACGGCCCGGCGCAACGGACTGGAGGACCGGGTGGAGGCGGTGCGGGGCGAGGCGATGGAGACGCTGGAACGCATGGGGCAGTCCGGCACCCGCTTCGGCGTCGTGGTGGCGGACCCGCCGGCCTTCGCGAAGTCCCGCAAGGACATCCCACAGGCCGTGCGCGCCTATTCCCGCCTGGCGCGGATCGCGGCGGGGCTGGTGGCGCCAGGCGGCATCCTCTTCATCGCATCCTGCTCCCACCACGTCCCCTCGGGCGAGTTCACCGACACCGTGTTGGCGGGGCTGCATCGCGCCCGGCGCGATGCGCGGATCCTGGCCATCACGGGGGCAGGGCCGGACCATCCGATCCACCCGATGCTGCCGGAAAGCGTGTATCTGAAGGCCCTGACGATCCAGCTTTCATAGGGCCTGCTGCGCGTGGGACGCCCGTCCAGGGAAGCTTGAACAGGGCTGTCCCGCGCTTACGTAGCTTGCTAATGTTAGCTTGCTACAATAGATCCCGTGCCATGAGCCTCAATGCCGAGTTCGTCACGGCCCTGCGCCGCGTCACCCAGCGCTGGCGCACCCTCTGGGACGCTGAGCTGCGCGGGAGCGGGCAGACCCTCGGACGGTCGCGCGCCCTGCTGATCCTCTTCCAGTCCGGGGGTAGCGCCATGCAGCGCGACCTGGCCGAGGCGCTCTCGGTGGAGCACCCCACCCTTGTCCGCCTGCTCGACGGGCTGGAGCGCCAGGGGCTGATCCGGCGGGAACCCGTGCCGGGCAATGCCCGCGCCAACCAGATCGTGCTGACCGAGGCCGCGAGCGCCGTAGTGCGGGAGGTGGACAGCGTCTCCGAGGCGCTGCGCGAGCGCGTGCTTCGCGACGTCCCGCGCGCGGAACTCGAAACGGCGCTGCGGGTTCTGCATATGGTGGCAGCCCGCCTGGATGAGCTGGGCACCTCGGCCGAGGGAGGGCAGGGATGAGCGACAGCGGAACGGCTCCCGCCGCCCCGGCTCAGCAGCCGGCGCCGCCTGCTCCTCCGGCCGGGCCTACAACCATCTCCTTTCCGACGCTGGCGCTCTACATGCTGGCCTCGCTGACCTTCGGCCTGGCGCAGGGCATGGGGAACTACCTCATTTCCGGCAATCTCCAGGCGGTGCAGGCCACCTTCGGCGCGACGACGAACGAGGCCATCTGGCTGATGGCGGGCTACAGCTCCACCAGCATCACGGCCTCCATCCTGCTCTGGAAGCTGCGCACGCAGTTCGGGCTGCGGCGGGTGGCGAAAATCGCGCTCGTGTTCCTCGTCATCGTCTCCCTGGCCCATGTCGCCGTCGTGGACCTGCGCTCGGCGGTGCTGCTGCGCGCGGTGGCCGGCTTCGCGGGTGCCATCCTGAACACCCTGGCCTTCCTCTATGTGCTGGAGGCGCTGCCGCCACAGCACAAGCTCACAACCGGCATCGCCCTCGGCCTCACCGGCTCCCAGGTTGCCGTGCCCCTGGCCCGACTCATTTCGCCCCAGCTGCTGGAGATCGGCCTGTGGCCGCAGCTGAACATGGTGGAGCTGGCACTCTCCTTTGCGTGCCTGTTCTGGATCCTCGTGCTGCCGATCACCCCGCCGGTCTCGGCCAAGGTGTTCGACCGGGTGGACGCGATCAGCCTGCCGCTGCTGATCGTCGGGATGGGGCTGATCGCCGTCGTGCTCAGCCTTGGGCGCTACTACTGGTGGACGGAAGCGACCTGGCTCGGCCTCTGCCTCGCCGCCGGTCTCGCTTGCCTGACCGTGTTGGTCATGATCGAGCTGAACCGGGAGAGGCCGCTGGTGAACCTGCGCTGGCTCTCCTCCGCCGACATGATCCTCTTCGGCGGCTCCATGTTCTTCTCCCGCTTCATCCTCTCGGAGCAGACCACGGGCGCGATCGGCTTCTTCCAGAACCTCGGCCTACTGAATGAGCACATGTCCGGGATGCTCTGGGTGATCTTCTTCGCTACCGCGGGCGGATTTCTGGGCGTCGCTTTCATCAACCGTCCGGAAAACCGGGCGGCCATCCAGGGCGTGGCCCTGGCGCTGATCGCGGTCGGCGCCTGGATGGAGAGCTACAGCACCAACCTGACCCGGCCGCAGGATGTCCTGCTTTCTCAGGCGCTGGTCGCCTTCGGGGGTGCGATCTTCCTGCCGCCGGCGGTGGGCTGGAGCTTCGCCCATACCCTGAAATGGGGCATCCAGCACCTGACGAGCTTCTTCGCGGTCTTCCTTGCCTCGCAGAACCTCGGCGGCCTGCTCGGCGCGGCAGGGCTCGGCACCTTCATGGTGATCCGTGAGAAGTTCCATTCCAGCCAGATCGTCGAGAACCTGACGCTGTCGGACCCACTCGTCGCCCAGCGCGTGCAGCAGTACGGCGCCTCCTACGCCCGCGTCCTGAATGATCCGGCGCTGCGGGGCGCGGAAGGCAACACCCTGCTCGGGCAGGTTGCGACCCGCGAGGCCTATATCCTCGCCTACAACGACCTGTTCCTCGTGGTCGCCGTGGTCTCGGTGCTCTGCCTCCTCGGCCTCCTCTTCCACCAGCTCCTCCTCTGGCTCGGCCGGCGGCGCGCGCGGGATCTCGCGGCGCGCACGGCCCAGCCCGCCTGAACAGACGGAAACCATGGCCTTCAACTCAACCCTTTCCCGAGCCACCATCCCGGCCCTGATCGTCGGGGTCGCGGCCGTCCTCATGGTCCTCTACACGTGGCGCCTGCCGCCCTTCACCTCCACGGTAGAGGTGACCGACGATGCCTATGTGCGGGGCCAGGTCACCGTGATCAGCCCGCAGGTGGCGGGCTACGTGGTCGATATTCCCGTGCACGACTACGCCACGGTGAAGCAGGGCGACCTCCTCGCCCGCATCGACGACCGCATCTACCAGGCGCGGGTCGCCCAGGCCCGCGCTCAGCTCGCCTCCTCGGAAGCGGCGCTGCGCAACCTCGATGTCCAGCGCGGCACGAAGGAGGCACAGGTCCAGGTGGCGCGGGCCCAGGTGGAGAATGCCGAGGCGGTG
Organism: Roseomonas indoligenes; assembly: GCF_017813365.1. Taxonomy (GTDB): domain Bacteria; phylum Pseudomonadota; class Alphaproteobacteria; order Acetobacterales; family Acetobacteraceae; genus Roseomonas; species Roseomonas indoligenes. The sequence goes on along the minus strand of NZ_JAGIZA010000012.1, from coordinate 63,575 downwards.
CTCGCCAAGGCGCGTGCGGACCTGCGCCGCATCGGCCCGCTGATCGAGCAGAACATTCAGTCCCGCGCCTCCGGCGACCAGCTGAACGCCGCGCTGCGCCAGGGCGAGGCCGGGCTTGACCAGGCCCACGCAAACGAGGCCGTGGCACAGCAGTCGCTCGCGGAGACCCTGGCCAGCCGCGACAACCTCCAGGCCTCCGTCCAGGCCGCGGAGGCCGCTGTGCACCTGGCCGAGATCGACCTGCAGAACACCCGGGTTACCGCCCCGCGCGACGGCATGCTGGGCGAGGTGGGCGCGCGCGTCGGCCAGTATGTCAGTGCCGGAACGCAGCTCACCTCCCTCGTGCCTTCCCTCCGCTGGGTGGTCGCGAATTACAAGGAGACGCAGCTGCCGGGCATGCGCGTCGGCCAGCCCGTGACCTTCCGGGTGGATGCCCTTCAGGGCGCAACGCTGACCGGCCGCGTGGAGCGCTTCTCCCCCGCCACGGGCTCCGAGTTCAGCGTGATCCGCGCGGACAACGCGACCGGCAACTTCACGAAGGTGGCACAGCGCCTGCCCGTCCGTATCGCCATCGACCCGGGCCAGCCGCTGGCGGACCAACTCTCCCCCGGCATGTCCGTGGTGGTCAGCATCGATACGGCTGCCGCGCCCGCCGAGGCGCGGCGGGTCGCGGCGGAGTGAGGGGCGACTGAGGTCGGGTCGCGGAGGGCGAAACCGGCGATCAGGCCGCCCGCAGGGTGAAGCGGGCCGTCGTTCCGCGGCCCGGGGCGCTCTCCAGCGCGAACTCCCCGTTCTGCAGTTCCACCAGGGTCCGTACCAGCGGCAGGCCGAGGCCCGTGCCGCGCTCGCCGGTGCCCCGGACCCGGCCGAAGGGCTCGAGCGCGACCGCCAGATCCTCGGGGGTGAGGCCGGGCCCGGTATCGACCACACGCACGGTCACGGTGCTGCCCGTCCGTTCCGCCGCCAGGGCGACCCTGCGGCCTCGCCCGGCGTATTTCACCGCGTTGCCCAGCAGGTTGAGCAGGATCTGCAGGAGAGAACGGGAATCCGCCATGACGCGGAGGCCGTGCGGGATCCGGATCTGCAGGTCCATGTCGCGGCCCGCGGCCTCCGCCCGCAGCAGCCGCGCGGCGCGCTGGCCGAAGGCGGCCAGGTCCACGGGATGCAGATCCAGCGCGGCCGGTCCGTCCCGCAGGGCGGCGAAGCGCTGCACGTCCTCGATGAGGGTGAGCATGTGCTGGCCGCCATCCGCGATATCGTTCACGAACTCGGCGTAGAGCTTGTGGCCGAGCGGGCCGTGCGGCTGCATCTGCAGGAGCTCCGCGAAGCCGAGGACGGCATTCAGGGACGTCCGCAGCTCGTGCGTCACCTCGGCCAGGGCGCGCTCGCGGCGCCGCACGGCCTCAATGGCCTCCTGCCGGGCTCCGCGGGCGGCGGTGAGGGCGGTGTCGAAACTGGCGAGGGTCTCCTGCGTCGTGGTCATCAGGCGCCCCGCCAAGTCGGGAAGGCCGACCGGCAGGTCCGGCAGCGCTTCGTCGGCCTCGTAGGCCCGCAGCGCTCCCTCGCTCAGCCGCACCGGCGCCAGGAGGGCCCGGAGCGCCAGGAGCGAGAGGACCGTGCCGAGCAGCGTGGCGGCGAGGAGCACGGTAAGGAGCGTCCAGTCCGCCGGCCGGTCACGCAGCAGCAGGATCAGCGCGGCGGTCAGCGGCAAATGGATGGCCACGAAGGCGACGATGAAGAACTTGCCGATGTAGCCGAAGGGAACCCGGAGCCGATGGAGCAGGAGGTAGAGGCGCATGGCCCCTCATGCTACCACCAATTGTCGTTGCGGCTCAGAGGAATTGCGCCCGCAGGTCCACGCTGTCCCGCTGCCCCAGCGCTTCCCGGTGCTCGGCGAGCCAGGCCTCGGCGGCGGCACGCCCGTCTTCGCGCAAGCTGCAGAGGAAGTTCCAGTCCCCGTTGTACTTGCTGGTCATGCCGAGGCGGCGCATCCGCTCCTCGTCCTCGATCAGGTGGACGTAGAGCCGCTGGTAGCGCGGCGGCTGCAGCACGCCCTGGTCCACCAGACGCTGGACGAACTCGATGGCCCGCATCTCGTACATGAGGGAAGCGTTGAAGCTGATCTCGTTCACCCGTGTCTCGATCTCCTGCACGGTGCGCGGGACATCAGGGCGGGATAGGGGGTTGATGCCGACCAGGACGATGTCCTGCGGGCTGCCCGGGCGCTCGTAGAGGGGCCAGAGGGCGGGATTGCCGAGGAAGCCGCCATCCCAGTAGGCCTCGCCCTCGATCTCCACCGCACGGAACAGGTTGGGCAGGCAGGCCGATGCCAGCAGTGCCTCCCGCGTCACCTCCTGGCGGGAGAAGATCCGTGGCTTGCCGCTGCGCACGTTGGTGGCGGTCACGTGCAGGCGCGGCGCCTCCGGGTGGTGGCACAGCACATCCAGGTCCAGCACCTCCTCCAGCACCCGCCGCAGCGGGTTCATGTCGATGGGGAAGGGGTTGAGCTGATAGGGTGAGAAGACCCGCGTGAGCATGTCGAAGCTCTGCCAGGCCAGGCCGTGGCTGAGGTCCGGGCCCCAGACGAGCTGCTCCAAGGGCGTGTTCCGAAGGGGGCTGAAGGCGTAGCGCGTGCCGATGGCCGTCCAGAGCCGGTCCAGCACCGCCTTCGCCCCGGCCCGCCCGCCCTCGGCAAGGCCCTGGGTGAAGGCGGCACCGTTGAGGGCGCCGGCCGAGCTGCCGGAGATGGCGGCGACCTCGATCGACTCCTCCTCCAGAAGGCGCAGCAGGACGCCCCAGGTGAAGGCGCCGTGCGAGCCGCCGCCCTGGAGGGCGAGGCTGATCCGTTGCGGCTGCGCGGGGCCGGAGACGGCCGGTGCGGCGGGCGTCCCCTCGATCGGGGGAAGCCCCTCCGTGCCGTCCTTCCCGTCCTCGATCACGAGGCGGTCCAGGCGCCGTCGATGGAGAGGGCCGCACCGTTCACCGCGCCGCTGTTCGGGCCGCAGAGGTAGAGGGCCATCTCCGCCACCTCGTCCACCTCGACCCAGCGCTTGCTCGGCTGCTTCTCCAGCAGGAAGTCGGTCAGCGCCGCCTCCTCTGAGACGCCGTGCTGCTTCGCCAGCGGCCCGACCTGGGCCTCGGCCAGCGGTGTGCGGACGAAACCCGGGCAGATGGCGTTGCACGTGATCGGGGTGCGGGCGACCTCGATCGCCACGGTCTTCGTCAGTCCCACCACGCCGTGCTTCGCCGCGACATAGGCCGCCTTGAAGGGCGAGGCGACGAGGCCGTGGGCGGAGGCGACGTTGACGATCCGCCCCCAGTTCCGGGCCTTCATGCCCGGCAGCAGGGCCTTGATGGCGTGGAAGTTGGAGGAGAGATTGATCGCGAGGATCGCGTCCCACTTCGCCTCCGGGAACTCCTCAACCGGCGAGACGAACTGGATCCCGGCATTGTTCACGAGGATGTCCACGTGGCCGAGCGCGGCCTCCGCTTCCGCGCACATCTGGCGCACGCCCTCGGCCTTGGACAGGTCGGCGCCGGTATAGGGGGTCTCGCCCCCGGCGACCGCGGCCACCTCGTCGCGGGCGGCGACGATGGCCTCCGGCGTGCCGAATCCGTTCAGCATCACCTTCGCCCCCTCCCGCGCGAAGGCGAGGGCAATGCCGAGGCCGATGCCGCTGGTGGAGCCGGTAACGAGGGCCGTCCGGCCCTCAAGGGACTTGCTCAAGGCGAAATCTCCAGGTGGTCGGGCGCAGAGAACGCCTAGGGCAGCCGCTTCGCAATCCCTGCAAGCAGCCGCAGGGCGGGGTTGGCCAGGGCCGGCGCCCGGTGTTCCAGGGCCGCACGGGCGATGGCCGCGGAGAGGGCGGGGTGGGGCAGGGCGGCGCCGCCGAGGTCGGAAACCGGGCGTCCGAGACCCATGGCGAGCATCCCCGCCATTTCCTCCGCGCCCGGTGCCAGGAGCGTCGCGCCGGAGAGTCGGCCGCCACGATCAACAAAGAGTGTCACCAGCCCGTCCCCGATCCCCTCCGCCATGCCCCGCGCCGTGTCGGCCAGCGGCCAGCGCAGCCGATGCGCCGGCTCAGCCGTGCTGCCGAGGCGGACCAGGGCGGGGGTCGTTCGGATGGCGAGGGTCGGTTCCGGCGCCGTGGCGGGTGAGGGCAGGCGGAAGAGCATCGACCGTGCAACCGACCCAATATCGCCGCCGCCGGGTCGCCCCAGGACGCCGCCGGCCGCCCAGATCCGCCGGTTCCCCATCACACGCAGCCCACCATCCACGGCGAGAGGGCCTTCCGCGATGCCGGCTGCGACCAGGTCCAGCCCGGCCAGGCGCGGTGCGCGGCCAAGGGCAAGGAGGAGGTGCGAGCCTTCGATCCGCCTGCCATCGGCCAGCAACAGTGCAAGGCCGGTGCCGGCCCGCTCCGCCCGCGCTGCTTCCACTCCGTCGATCACCGTCACCCCGTCCCGACGCAGCGCCCGGGCCAGGCCCTCCGCCATGTCGCGATCGAACCCGGGGGCGAGGGGACCGGGGGAGACCAGGGTCACCTGGGCCCCGAGCCGGGCGAAGGCCTGCGCCATCTCCAGCCCGAATCCCTCGCCGCCGAGAACGAGAAGATGCTCCGGCCGCTCTTCCAAGCTCGGCAGGGTGTCCTCGGTCAGGTAGGGCAGGACTTCCAGCCCTTCCAGGGCAGGCACGACGGGAAGGGCACCTGTCGCGATCACTGCCCGATGGAAGCGCCACTCGCGCCCGGCGGCGCCAACCCGGTCCGGGCCGGAGAGGCGGGCGGCGCCGCGCACCACCTCCACCCCCATGGCCTCGTATCTTGCGGCGGTCGAATCGGGGGCGGCATCCGCATCGGCGGCGGCGAGATGGGTCCGGAGGACCAGCCAGTCCACGGGAACGGGCCCGTTCCCGAGCCCGAAGCGCTGGGAATCGCGCATCAGCGCCACCCGCGCGGCCATGCCCCGCAGCGCCGCCGCGGCGATCGACGGGTCCGGCGCCTCGCCGCCCATGGCACCCCGCTCGAAGAGCGTGACCTGAAGGCCCAGGGCGCGGGCGAGGGCCGCGATCCCCCGGCCGGCCTCGCCCGCGCCGATCACGGCGATATCGGTCTCCGGCATGGTCCCTCCTTCGATGCGGTGGCCCGGCCAGGGGCCGGATGGTTGCTTCGGCCCCTGGCCGGGCGATGCCACGCATAACGCGATGCGCCGGGAAGGGTAGGGGCCTGCCCCGCGGAAAGGCTTCGGTTGACGCGGGCGCACACGCCTTCCTATACAGCGCCACCCGCGCCGGGCGTCCCGCCGCGGCTGCCCGTGTCTGCCTGCTCCCCCATCCGGGCGCATCAGAGAGGGTGGCCGGGACAGACCGGGCACCAGACCACCTCTCGCCGAAGCCCCAGAGATCCGGGCCGGCCAGCACCCAGACGGAGCGCCTTGCCGTGAAGCGTACCTACCAGCCCTCCAAGCTCGTCCGGAAGCGCCGGCACGGGTTCCGCAGCCGTATGGAGACGGTGGGCGGCCGCAACGTCCTGGCCAACCGCCGCGCCAAGGGCCGCAAGAAGCTCTCTGCCTGAGGATGCCCTCCGGGGCGGCCTGATCCTATGCCCCGGACATGGTTTTCCGCATGAAGCTACCCCGGATGAAGAAGCGGCGCGATTTCCTTCGCGCCGCCCAGCGCGGCAAGCGCGCCGCCCGGCCGGGGCTGGTTCTCCAGGCCCTGCCGGAGACGGGCGGGCCAATGCGCCTCGGCTTCACCGTGACAAAGAAAGTTGGCAATGCTGTGGTGCGCAACCGCACCAAGCGCCGCCTCCGCGAGGCCGCGCGCCTCGTGCTCGGTGAGTCCCCGCCGCAGGGTTGGGACATCGTGCTGATCGGCCGGGACGAGACGCGGGGACGCCCCTTCGTCCAGCTCCAGGGCGACCTGCGCGGCGCCATGAAGCAGGCCGGCGTGCCGATATGAGCAGCGCCAGCTTTGCCGCCGAGGCGCTGAAGATCGGGGTCCGTACCTACCAGTTCACGCTGCGCCCCTTCATCGGGGCGCATTGCCGTTTCCACCCGCATTGCAGCGCCTATGCGATCGAGGCCCTGTCAGAGCACGGCGCGCTGCGCGGCACCGCGATGACCGCGCGCCGCATCCTCCGCTGCAATCCCTGGCACCCCGGGGGCTACGACCCGGTGCCCGCCGCCAAGACGAGCTGAACGCCGGACCGATGGACAACAAGCGACTCCTTGCCGCGATCGCGATCTCGATCGGCATCCTGCTGCTCTTCGACGTGTGGAATCGCCCCGCGCGCGAGGCGCAGCGGCAGGCCGCCCAGAACGTGCAGCAGAGCCAGACCACGGGCCAGCCGCTGCCCCAGGGCAACACCGCGCTGAACCCTGCCGGCGTCGCCAGCACCAGCCCGAACGACGGTGCCCCGACCACGCCGGCCCCGCGCATCCGCATCCAGAGCCCGCGCCTCGAAGGCAGCGTGAACCTGCGCGGCGCCCGCATCGACGACCTGGTGCTGCGCGACTACCGCGAGACGATCCTGCCGGGCAGCCCGAATGTCCGCATCCTCGCCCCGCGCGAGGACAACGCCTCCTACTTTGCCCAGTGGGGCTGGACGGCCGCAGACGGCCGCACCGCCATCCCTGGCCCGAACACGGACTGGACGGCGGATGGGACCTTGACCCCCACCACCCCGGTCACGCTGCGCTGGGACAACGGCGCGGGTCAGCGCTTCGAGATCGCGCTCTCGCTGGACACCAACTTCATGGTCACGGCGGAGCAGCGCGTGGTGAACACGGGCGCCGAGCCCGTGCAGGTGCTGCCCTGGGCGCGTGTTCGCCGTGAGCATACGCCGCATCTGGCCGGCTATTACATTCTGCATGAGGGCTTCGTCGGCGTGATCGACGGCCGCCTTCGCGAGTGGAAATATGCCGATGCGAAGATGGAGGCGCAGCGCCGCAACGGCGCGCCGGCCTTCGAGAGCGACGGCCCCGGCGGTTGGGCCGGCTTCACCGACAAGTACTGGCTGGCGGCGGTGCTGCCCGCCGACCAGTCCGCGCCCAGCCACGCCGCGTTCCGCGCCACGCAGGAGAACGGCCAGGACCGCTGGCAGGTGGACGTGACGCCCACCGGCGCCATGACGGCCGCACCCGGCGCCACCGCCGCCTACGGCACCCGCATGTTCGCTGGCGCGAAGGAGGTGAAGTTGCTGGACGCCTACACCACCGACCTGCACATCAAGGATTTCTACTCGGCGGTGGACTTCGGCTACTTCTGGTTCCTCACGAAGCCGTTCTTCTACGCGCTCGACTGGATCTACGGCGTGGTCGGCAATTTCGGCATCGCCATCCTGATCTTCACGGTGGCGCTGAAGGCCCTCTTCTTCCCGCTGGCCAGCAAGTCCTACCAGTCCATGGCCCGCATGAAGGCCCTGGGCCCGAAGATGCAGGAGATGAAGGAGCGGAATAAGGACGATCCTGCGAAAATGCAGCAGGAGATGATGGCGATCTACAAGGCGGAGAAGATCAACCCCGCCGCGGGCTGCCTTCCCATCCTGATCCAGATCCCCGTCTTCTTCGCGCTGTACAAGGTGCTGTTCGTCACGATTGAGATGCGGCACGCGCCCTTCTTCGGCTGGATCCGCGACCTCTCCGCCCCTGACCCGACCAATCTGTTCACGCTGTTCGGGCTGATCCCCTGGGACGCGCCGGCCTTCCTGCACATGCCGGCCTGGGCGATCATCATGGGCATCACCATGTTCATCCAGTTCAAGCTGAACCCGACGCCGCCGGATCCGATCCAGGCGAAGCTGTTCAGCTTCATGCCCATTATCTTCACCTTCATGCTGGCCAGCTTCCCGGCCGGGCTGGTGATCTACTGGTCCTGGAACAACCTGCTTTCGGTGGCGCAGCAGTACTACATCAGCCGGCACGACCGGCAGACGCAGCGCCTCGAGAAGGCGGCGGCACGGCCGTGAGCGGGAGCGCGGATGCGGCGGCGGAGGAGGCCGCCCGGATCGAGCGGGGGCGGCTTCTCTTCGCGCGCCCTGTCCGCTTCTTCTTCGCTGCCGTGAAGCTTGAGGGGCTGCCCCCGGCCGAGGCGCCGGAGGTGGCCTTCTGCGGCCGCTCCAATGTCGGCAAGTCCTCCATCATCAATGCCATCGCCGGGCATCACGGCCTGGCCCGCGTCTCCCATACGCCCGGGCGGACGCGGCAGCTGAACTTCTTCGCGGCGGGCGAGGGGACCGAAAGCCCCCTGACCATCGTGGACATGCCGGGCTACGGCTTCGCCCAGGCCAGCAAGGCGGTGAAGGCCGAGTGGCAGGGGCTGATGTTCGACTACCTGCGCGGCCGCCCCACCCTGCGCCGCGTGATCCTGCTGATGGATGCCCGGATTGAGACGAAGGACGGCGACCGCGCCGCGATGGATCTCCTCGGCGAGGCTGCCGTGCCCTTCCAGATCGTGCTGACCAAGTCCGACGACACGAAGCCCGCCTCCCGCCTGGAGAAGCGGCAGGCGGAGATGGCGGAGATCGTGCGCAAGCGCACGGCCGCCCACCCTGTCGTGCTCACCACCTCCGCGGCCAAGGGTACCGGCATCCCGGAGCTGCGCGCGGCCCTGGCCGAGATCGCCGCCGGCGGCTGAACCTGCGCGGGTTGCCGCCATGCGCCGGGCCGGGTTGACCGGGCCGGGGCGGCCCCATTACCACCGCCGCCGATGCGCGCGGCCCCGGAGACCCCGGTGGGGTCCATCCCCGCCGGGCGCAACCTGACGCGCCGCCCACGGGAACCGCCCATGACCGACCCGCACGACCAGATGGCGATCCTCGCCGGCGCGCTGCCCTATTTGAAGCGCTACGACGACCAGATCATCGTGGTGAAGTACGGCGGCCACGCCATGGGTGAGGAGGACACGGCCCTTCGCTTCGGCCGTGACATCGCGCTGTTGGAGCAGGTCGGCGTGAACCCCGTGGTGGTCCATGGCGGCGGCCCGCAGATCAACGCCATGCTCAAGCGCCTGAACGTTCAGTCTACCTTCGTCAACGGGCTGCGCGTGACGGATGAGCAGATGGTGGACGTGGTGGAAATGGTCCTCGCCGGCACCGTCAATAAGCAGGTCGCGGAGGCGATTACCCGCGCCGGCGTCATCGCGGTCGGCATCTCCGGCAAGGACGGCAACCTCATTCGCGCCCGCAAGGCGGAACGCACCATTGTTGACCCGGAGACGAAGCAGGAGCGTCCCCTCGACCTCGGCTATGTCGGAGAGCCGGCAGAGGTGGACACGAAGGTGCTGCGCCTGATGATCGGGGCAGACATCGTGCCCGTGGTGGCCCCGGTTGGCGTGGGCGCCGACGGCCAGACCTACAACATCAACGCCGACACCGTGGCGGGCGCGATCGCCGGGGCCCTAGGCGCCGCGCGTCTGCTGATGCTGACGGATGTGGCGGGGGTGCGCGGCCCCGACGGGAAGCACATCCCGGAAATGACGGTGGCCCAGGTTCGGGCCGGCATCGCCGAAGGGTGGATCTCGGCCGGGATGATCCCGAAGGTGGAGACCTGCATCTACGCCATCGAGCGGGGCGTGCAGGGTGCCGTGATCCTGGACGGCCGCGTGCCGCATGCGGTCCTGGCCGAATTGTTCACCGAGGGCGGCTCCGGCACTCTCATCAAGCCCTGATCCCCGGTTCAGGAGGGTTGCAGGAGTCCCGCCACGAGGCCCTGCATTGCTTCCGTCGGCAAGGCCCAGGCCCCGCCTGGCAGGATCAGCAGATCCTCCGGCTGACTTCCCGCGAGCCGCATCTGGGCGAAGGTGGCGGCCCGCCCGGACAGCCCGGCTTTCCAGCAAAGCGAGACGAGCAGCCGCGCGTCCCGGCCCTCCAGAGCGCGGGTCACAACGCCGCCGGGTAGCCCGCTGAGCGCGGCCAGGATTCGCGCGCATTCCGGCAGGCGCGACTGCCGGGCGGCTGCAACAAAGCTTTCCTCGTTCACCGGTCCGGGGGGAGGTTCGCCCACCAAGGCGGCGTTTACGGAAGCCGGCCTCCCCACCGCTCCAACGGGAGCAGCCGGAAGGTCCGGCCGCGAGAGCAGGATTCGGAGCGCCTCGCCCGCCACCACCTCCTGCAGCCCGCGCGCCACCGCGGCGCTGAGCCCGGGGCGGCGCACCAGCGCCGACTGCCAGCTCGGCTGGGTGCCGCAGCGCGCGGTCAGGGCCAGGAGCGTGCCCTCCCGGATGCGGGCCGTCGCATTGGCCAGCAGGGCCGTGACGGAGGCCTGCTCCTCCCGTTGTGCGATGGCGTCCGAAGGGGCCTCGGCGAGGTAGGGGCGGCGCGCGATCGCGCCCAGCGTCTCCGGCACCGGAGGGTCAGCGATGAGGCGGAGGAGGTCCTCCTCCTCGAGCACCGGGGAGCCGCGCAGCACCGGTTCAGCCACCGCCATCGCCACGTCCCGCGCCAGGCGGAGGATGAGAGGGCGGGGAATGTGAGCCAGTTCCGCCACCAGCTCCGTCACCGCCGCCCGCACGGCCACCGCATCGTCGTCGCTGAGGAGGAGCAGCGCTTCCCAGGTGGCGCGGCGGTGCCGGTCTGTCGTGTCCGGGTCCAGCATGGGGGCGAGGGTGGCCAGCTTGCGCGCCAGGACCCGGCGCACCCCCGGCTCCGCATCGCGGGCCAGCAGGTGGTCCGCTAGGGGCGGGGTGGCGGCGTTCGCCGCGATCGCGGCCCGCACCGCGATCATGGGATCATTGGACAGGAAGAACAGCATTTCCGGCGGGGTATCCGCCCGTTCCGCCATCCTCGCCCGCGCGGCATCGTCCATGCGGCGGGGCCAGACGGCCAATTCGGCTTCCATCACGGCCTCCAGGTCCGGGCGGTTGCCGGCCCGTGGCGCGGGAACCTTGCCCGCCGCCCAGGCTGCACCGGGGAGGTTAGGGAATGCTGAATCCCGGGGCCGCCCCGCGTTGACAGCCCGCGCCGCGCGCGCGATGGGGGCCGCCACCCTCTGCCGACGATCAGGACCTCACGATGGAACTCGCTGCCCTCCAGCCCCGAATCGAGGCCCTCTGGGAGCGCAGGGCCGAGCTGAGCCCGGCGACGCAGGGTGAGGAGCGCGAGGCTGTCGAGGCGGCGCTGGAGGCACTGGATTCCGGAAAGGCCCGCGTGGCGGAGCCCGACGGGCAGGGGGGCTGGCGCGTCAACCAGTGGCTCAAGCAGGCGGTGCTGCTCTCCTTCCGGCTGGAGGACAGCGCACCGATGGATGTCGGCCTCGGCGCCTACGACAAGGTGCCCCTGAAGTTCAAGGACTGGGGCGAGAACCGCTTCCGTGAGGCCGGGTTCCGCGCCGTGCCTGGCGCGGTGGTCCGCCGCTCCGCCTTCATCGGCAAGGGCGTGGTGCTCATGCCCTCCTTCGTAAACCTCGGTGCCTATGTCGACGAGAACACGATGATCGACACCTGGGCGACCGTCGGCTCCTGCGCGCAGATCGGGAAGAACTGCCACATCTCCGGCGGCGCTGGCATCGGCGGCGTGCTGGAGCCGCTGCAGGCCAACCCCGTGGTGATCGGTGACAACTGCTTCGTGGGCGCCCGCTCCGAGGTCGCCGAGGGGGTGATCGTGGGCGAGGGTTCGGTCCTCGCCATGGGCGTCTTCCTCGGCGCTTCGACCAAGATCATCGATCGCGCGACTGGCGAGGTCTTCGTCGGCAAGGTCCCGCCCTATTCCGTGGTGGTTCCGGGCAGCCTTCCGGGCAGGCCGCTGCCGGACGGCACGCCGGGGCCGAGCCTCTACTGCGCCGTGATCGTGAAGCGGGTGGATGCCCAGACCCGCAGCAAGACCAGCATCAACGAACTGCTGCGAGACTGATGCCCACGGACCCCCTCCCCATCGCGCAAGCCCTGATCCGCTGCGCCTCCGTCACGCCCGCGGATGAGGGCGCGATCGCGGTGCTGGAGGGCGTGCTGGCGCCGCTCGGCTTCCAGTGCACGCGGCTGCGTTTCGGGGAGGTGGAAAACCTTTTCGCCGTCCGCCGCTCCGGCGGGAACGGCCCGCATCTCTGCTTCGCCGGGCATACGGACGTGGTGCCGCCGGGTGAGGGCTGGACCCATCCGCCCTTCGCCGCGGAGGTCGCGGATGGAACCCTTTACGGCCGTGGCGCCGTGGACATGAAGGGCGGCGTGGCCGCCTTCGTGGCGGCCGCGGCGGACGCTGTGGCGGACGGCACAGCGGATCGCGGCACGCTCTCCTTCCTCATCACCGGGGACGAGGAGGGCGTGGCGACGGACGGCACCACGAAGGTGCTGGACTGGATGGCGGAGAACCACCTCGTCCCCGACATGTGCCTGGTCGGCGAGCCAACGAGCAAGGAACGGCTGGGCGACACGATCAAAATCGGCCGGCGCGGCAGCTTCTCGGCCGAGTTCACGATCCACGGCATCCAGGGCCACGTCGCCTACCCCGAACGGGCGGACAACCCCATCCACCGCATGGCCCAGGTGATCCACCGCCTGACAGCCGAGCCGCTGGACGGAGGGACGGAGTGGTTCCAGGGCAGCACCCTTCAGGTGACCACGGTGGACGTGGGCAACCCCACCAACAATATCGTTCCCGGCCAGGCCTTCGCGCGGCTGAACATCCGCTTCAACCCAACCCACAGTGCCGCGAGCCTGGAAGCCTGGATCCGCGGCATCCTGGCCGAGGACGCGCCCGGCCACGAGGCGCGCTTCTCCTCCTCCGGCGACGCCTTCCTGACCGAGCCAGGCCCCTTCGTGGACGCGCTGCGCCGCGCCGTGGCGGCCAGCACGGGCGAGGAGGGCGCGCTGGACACGGGCGGCGGCACCTCGGACGCCCGCTTCATCACCCGGCTCTGCCCGGTGGCCGAACTCGGTGCGGTCGGCACCACCATGCACAAGGTGGACGAGCGCACGCCGGTGGAGGAGCTGCGCCGCCTTTCCGCCCTTTACGGCGCCGTCATCAGGGAGTGCCTGGGCTGAGCACGCCCGTCACCCTCGAGACGCAGGTCGTCGCCGGACTGAATGCGGCCTTCCTCCTCGCCAGGGGGAAGGAAGAGGGGCTGCGCTTCGCCCTCCTGTCGATGGAAGGCGCGACGCGCTCCTTCTGGGCCGGCGCCATCTGCCTGGTCCCTTTCCTGATCATCCGCACGATGGGGGGCGACGCCCTCCGCTCCAGCGGCCTGGAACTGGAGCTGATCGGCTACGTGCTGGGCTGGGTGGTCTTCCCTCTCGCCTCAACCGCCCTGGCCGATGCCTCGGGGCGCGGTTCTCTGTGGCCGCTTTTCATCGCTGCCTGGAACTGGACCAACCTCGCCCAGTACGCGGCGCTGCTGGCGGCTTCCGTTCTCGGGCGCCTGCTGCCCGGCGGCCTCGGCGGGCTGCTCAGCCTCCTTGCCTTCGCCTATGCCCTCTGGCTGGAGTGGTTCGTCGCGAAGTCGGCGCTCCGCATCAGCGGGGCTCGGGCGGCAATCTTCGTCCTGATGGACATGGCGATCGGGCTCTCCATTGCCTCGATCGTGGACCGGCTGGGATAGGGCGTCAGCTCCGCGCACCGATCCCGCGCCCGACCGCCACCGCCCTGTCCCCGAACTTGCCGCGCAAGGCTTCCATAGCCGCCCAGCGGGCCGCGCGGCGGGGCGCCTCCGGATCGGCCAAGTCGCCGTGATCTGCCGCGGAGGCTTCCACCAGGGGCTGGGCGCCGATCCCGATCAGGCGGAAGGCTGTGCCGTCCGCTTCCCGGGCAAGCAGGGGCCGGGCGGCGTGGAACAGGGTTTCCGGCACGGCGCTAGGGCCGGGCAGGCGGGCGTTCCGGGTGCGCAGGGCGAAGCGCGCCGTCTTCAGCTTCAGCACCACGCCGCCCGCCGCGAAGCCCTTCTCCGCCAGCCGCCGCGCCAGCTTCTCGCAGAGGCGCCAGAGCATCGGCTCCAACTCCTCGGGCCGAGCGATGTCGCGGTCGAAGGTGGTCTCGGCGGAAACCGACTTCGTCTCGCGCTCCGGGCGGACGGGGCGAGAATCCTCGCCGCGCGCCCGGGCGACCAGGGTTGGCCCTTCCTCGCCAAAGCGCCGCATCGCCTCCCGCATGTCCAGGGAGGCGAGTTGGCCGAGGGTCGAGAAGCCCATGCCGCCGAGTTTTGCCGCAAAGGCAGGGCCGACTCCCGGCAGGATCGTCACCGGCTCAGGTGCCAGCAGGGCGCCGGCCTCGGCGGCGCCGATCACGGCCATGCCGCGCGGCTTATCCCGCTCCACCGCAATCTTGGCGAGCAGCCGGTTCGGGGCGAGTCCCATAGAGACGGTCACGCCCACCTCTTTCTCGACCTGCCGGGCAAGGCGGGCGAGGGCGACCGCGGGCGGGGCGCCATGAAGTGCCTCGGTGCCTGAGAGGTCGAGCACCGCCTCGTCGATCGACATGGCCTGCACGAGCGGCGTTAGCGATTCCATCAGCGCGCGGATCTGCCGGGAGGCGGCGACGTACTTCGCGAAGTCCGGCTTGATCACCACCGCGTCCGGGCAGGCGGCCAGGGCCTTGAACATCGGCATGGCGGATTTCACGCCGCGGGTGCGCGCGAGATAGCAGGCCGTGGAAACGACGCCGCGCTGCCCGCCGCCGATAATCACGGGCCGGGCGGCCAATTCCGGCCTGTCGCGCTTCTCAACGCTGGCAAAAAACGCGTCGCAGTCGATATGGGCGATGGAGAGGCCGAAAAGCTCGGGATGGGAGACCATGCGCGCCGAAGCACAGGCGGGGCAGCGGCGCGGCGCGTCCGCGGATTGGACGAAGCAGTCCCGGCAGAGGGAGGGCATGGTGCCAGCCTAGCACGGAAGGTGAACGGGAGCGCGAGTCGTCAGGCGGAATCCCAGAGGCGGGCGGCGCCGAATACACCGGAACTGTCCCCATGCCGGGCCCGGACGAGGTTCACCGCCTTCGCATCCCCGAAGATGTACGGCGCCATCAGGCCCGGCACCGCCGTGTAGAGCCGGGCGAAGTTGGAGATGCCGCCCCCCAGGACGATGACGTCAGGATCCATCAGGTTCACCAGCGCCGCCAGGGCGCGGGCCAGCCGGTCCGCGTATCGGTCCAGCGCGGCGGCGGCTGCCGGATCGCCGGACGCCGCGCGCGCCTCCAGCCCGCTGGCGTCGCGCGCCCCCGGCCCGTCCGCGTCGGCGGCCAGTGCCGGGCCGCAGAGGAAGGTCTCCAGGCAGCCGTGCAGACCACACCAGCAGCGCGGGCCCGGGAACTCCTCCGGCCGCATCCAGGGCAGGGGGGTATGGCCCCATTCCCCGGACACCCGGTTGAGACCTTCCAGCGGGCGCCCGTCCACCACCCAGCCGCCGCCCACGCCCGTGCCGAGGATCGCGGCGAAGACGGTGCGGTGCCCGGCCCCGGCCCCGTCCGCCGCCTCGCTCGTCACGAGGCAGTTGGCGTCGTTCGTCACCCGCACCGGGCGGCCCAGCGCAGCCTCCAGGTCCCGGTCGAAGGGCCGCCCGTTCAGCGCCTGACTGTTGGCGTTCCGCACCAGGCCGGTCCTGGGATTGATGCTGCCGGGGATCCCCACACCCACTGTACCCCTGGCGCCGAGTTCCGCCTCGGCCTCAGCCACCAGGGCGGCGATCGTGTTGACCAAGGCCTCGTAGCCGGTCCCGGTCGGGCGGCGGCGGCGCAGTAGGACCCCCCCGTCCGGCCCTAGAGCCGCGATTTCCGTCTTCGTTCCGCCGAGGTCTACGCCGAGCCTGATCGTCATGCGGCGATAGATGCCGGTGCACCGGGGACACGTCCAGCGGAGCATCGCGAGGGAAAAGCCCCGGGGCGCTGGACTTGCGGCGTTCCCGGTGGTGGATTGGCCGGCTCTATGGCAGCGCCGTCCAACGCCTCCCCCAGCGGGACCACAAAAGAGACCCTGCTCGACGTCCAGGGCCTGACCTGTCCCTTGCCCGTGCTGAAGGCCAACAAGGCCCTTCGCGGGCTGGCGCCGGGCGCGCGCCTGACCGTCCTGGCCACGGACGCGGCAAGCGTCGTCGATTTCCAGGCCTATTGCCGGGAGACCGGGCACGCCCTCGTCTCCTTCAGCGAGAGCGCGGGTGTGTACCGCTTCACCCTCCGCAAGCGCGACGAGAAGTCGGGCGAGTCGGGGAAGGGGGGCTGATGCTCCTCCTCACCCACCCCGCCTGCCTGCGCCACGACAATGGCCCGCACCATCCGGAGGCGCCGGCGCGCCTGCGGGCGGTGATGCAGGTGCTGGAAACGCAGGAGTTCTCCGCCCTCGTCCGCGCCGAGGCGCCGCAGGCAACGCGGGAGCAGCTGCTTCGCGTTCACCCTGAGGCTCATGTGAACCGCATCCTCTCGATCCGTCCGGCGGAGGGGGAGACGGTGCAGTTGGACGCCGACACCGCCATGAACGCCCATTCGGCCGAGGCGGCGCTCCGCGCGGCGGGCGCCGGGGTGGAGGCGGTGGATGCCGTGATGCGCGGCGAGTTCCCCCGCGCCTTCTGCGCCGTGCGTCCCCCCGGCCACCACGCCGAGCCGGACACGGCCATGGGGTTCTGCTTCTTCTCCAGCGCCGCGATCGCCGCGCGGCACGCCCAGGCGGTGCACGGGGTGGAGCGGGTGGCGGTGCTGGACTTCGACGTCCACCACGGTAACGGCACCCAGGCCGCTTTCTGGGGCGAGCCGTCCTTGATGCTTGCGTCCTCGCACCAGATGCCGCTCTACCCCGGCACGGGGGCGGCCTCGGAGGTCGGGCAGGGGAACATCCTCAACGTCCCCCTCGCCTCCGGGACGGAGGGACCTGCCTTCCGTAAGATTTGGGAGCGGGAGATCCTACCGGCCGTGGCCGCCTTCGCGCCTGGCCTAGTTATCGTCTCTGCCGGCTTCGACGCGCACCGGGCCGATCCGCTCGCCGGGCTGCGCTTGGTGGAGGAGGATTTCGGCTGGGTGACGGAGGCAATCTGCGAGATGGCGAACGGCACCTGCGGCGGCCGGGTGGTCTCTCTGCTGGAAGGGGGCTACGACCTCGGCGCCCTTGCCCGGTCGGTGGCCGCGCATCTGCGCGCCCTGATCAGCGCGTGACCCGGAACCTACCAGCCATGCCCGACACCATGACCGATACCCCTTCCGAAGTTGACGGACTCTCGTTTGAGGAGGCGATGGCCGAGCTTGAGGCCATCGTGCGCCGCCTCGAGGGCGGGCAGGCGAAGCTAGAGGAAGCGATGGATTCCTACGCCCGCGGCACCGCCCTGCGCGCGCATTGCCAGCGCAAGCTGGACGAGGCGGAGGCGCGGGTGCAGGCCCTGGTGCCCGGCCCCGTGCCGGCCCTGCGGGACGTGGAGTAGTGGCGACCATGAACGAGACGATGACGGACACCGCCTCCGCGGAGACCCTGAAGACGGCGATGGCCGAGGCCGCCTCCGAGGTGGACGAGGCGCTGGACGCGCTGCTCCCGAAGGAAGAGGGGGACGAGCGCAAGCTCTTCGCCGCCATGCGCTACGCCACCATGGGCGGCGGCAAGAAGATGCGCGCCTTTCTGGTGCTGGAAGGCGCGAAGCAGTTCGGAGTAGGCCGCGAGTCCGCGCTGTGCGTGGCCGCCGCGGTGGAGATGCTCCACGCCTACTCCCTGGTCCATGACGACCTGCCGGCCATGGATGACGACGACCTGCGCCGCGGCAAGCCGACCGTCCACAAGGCCTGGGACGAGGCCACCGCTATCCTCGTGGGCGATGCGCTGCAGACCCAGGCCTTCGCCACCCTCGCCGCGCCGGAGACGCACCAGGACCCGGCCGTGCGCGCCGACCTCTGCCTCGCCCTCGCGCTCGCCTCCGGGGCGCGTGGCATGGTGGGCGGCCAGATGCTGGACATGATGGCCGAGAGCGCAACGGCCCCGCTGGAGGAGGCCGCGATCGTGCGGCTGCAGCAGCTCAAGACCGGCCGGCTGATCGAGTTCTCGGCCGAGGCCGGCGCCATCCTCGGCAAGGCGCCTGCCCATTCTCGCCAATGCCTGCTCTACTATGGGCGGGAGATCGGCGCCGCCTTCCAGATCGCCGACGACCTGCTCGACCTGACGGCCACGCCGGAGGAAACCGGCAAGGCCACCGGCAAGGATGCCGGCGCCGGCAAGGCGACCCTTCTCGGCCTGCTCGGCCCTGAGCGCGCCCGCGCCCAGGCGGAGCGGCTGGTGGAGCAGGCCAAGGGCCATCTTGAGAGTTTCGATGAGCGCGCGGACATGCTGCGCGCGCTGGCCGACCACGTCATCCGCCGCCGGAACTAGGCGGCGATCGAGAGAGCACGACGCATGTCACCCCCGCCCGCCACACCCCTTCTCGACCGCGTCCGCACTCCCTCGGACATGCGCAATCTCTCGCCGGAGCAGCTGAAGCAGCTGGCCGAGGAGTTGCGGGCGGAGACGATCCATACCGTCTCCACCACCGGCGGGCACCTCGGCGCCTCGCTCGGCGTCGTGGAGCTGACGGTCGCGCTGCACGCCATCTTCGACACCCCGGACGACCGACTGATCTGGGATGTCGGCCACCAGGCCTATCCCCACAAGATCCTGACCGGCCGGCGCGACCGGATCCGAACCCTGCGCCAGGGCGGCGGCCTCTCCGGCTTCACCCGCCGCAGCGAGAGCGAGTACGACCCCTTCGGCGCGGCGCATTCCTCCACCTCCATCTCCGCCGGCCTCGGCATGGCCGTGGCGCGGGACCTTCTCGCGCCCCTCGGCAAGGGCAAGGGGGTTGGGCAGAACGTCATCGCCGTGATCGGCGATGGCGCGATGTCCGCGGGCATGGCCTATGAGGCGATGAACAACGCGGGCGCGCTGAAGTCGCGCCTCGTCGTCGTCCTCAACGATAACGACATGTCGATCGCCCGCCCGGTGGGCGCGATGTCGGCCTATCTCTCCCGCCTTATTTCCTCGCGCCCCTTCCTCTCGATCCGGGAGGTCATGGGGCGCTTGGCCCGGCGCTTCCCGCGCCCGCTGGCCCAGGCCGCCAAGCGTGCGGACGAGTACGCGCGCGGCATGCTGACGGGCGGCACGCTTTTCGAGGAAATGGGGTTCTACTATGTCGGCCCGATCGACGGGCACGACCTGGACCACCTGCTGCCCGTGCTGCGGAACTTGCGCGAGGCCGATGAGGGTGGGCCCATCCTGCTCCACGTCGTCACGCAGAAGGGCAAGGGCTACGCCCCCGCCGAGGAGAGCGCGGACAAGTACCACGGCGTGGTGAAGTTCAACGTGGTGACGGGTGAGCAGGTGAAGGCGCCTCCCGGCCCGCCGAGCTACACCAAGGTCTTCGCCCAGGCGCTCATCGCCGAGGCCGAGGCGGATCCCACGGTTGTTGCGATCACCGCGGCGATGCCGAGCGGCACGGGGCTGGACGCCTTCGAGAAGAAGTTTCCGCGCCGCATCTTCGATGTGGGCATCGCCGAGCAGCACGCCGTGACCTTCGCGGCCGGCATGGCGACGGAGGGGCTGAAGCCCTTCGTGGCGATCTACTCCACCTTCCTCCAGCGCGCCTATGACCAGGTGGTGCACGACGTGGCGCTGCAGAACCTGCCCGTGCGCTTCGCCATGGACCGGGCGGGCCTGGTGGGCGCCGACGGCGCCACCCATGCCGGCGCCTACGACGTCGCCTTCCTCAGCTGCATTCCGAACATGACGCTGATGGCCGCCGCCGATGAGGTGGAGCTGATGCACATGGTCGCGACCGCCGCCGCCCATGATTCCGGCCCGATCGCCTTCCGCTACCCGCGCGGTGAGGGCACGGGGCTGGAGCTGCCGGCGCGCGGCACGGTGCTGCCGGTCGGCAAGGGGCGCGTGCTGCGGGAGGGGAGCACGATCGCCATCCTCTCCTACGGCACGCGACTGGCCGAAGCGATGAAGGCCGCGGAGGAGCTGGCCGCCCAGGGCCTGTCCTGCACCGTTGCCGATGCCCGCTTCGCCAAGCCGCTCGACACGGAACTGGTGGAGCGGCTGGCCCGCAACCACGCAGTGCTGCTGACCGTGGAAGAGGGTTCGGTGGGTGGCTTCGGCAGCCTTGTCGCCCAGCACCTCGCCCATGCCGGGCTGTTGGACGGGGGCCTGCGCTTTCGCCCGCTGGTCCTGCCGGACATCTACATCGATCACGAGTCGCCGAAGAAGCAGTACGATCTGGCCGGGCTCAATGGGCCGCAGATCGCGCAGGCAGCGCGCGACGCGCTTGGCCGGGAGACGACCGCGCGGCCCGCACGGGCCTGACGCGATGGCCCGGGACCGGCAACTCCGGTCCCGGGTCCTGGTTCCCGCGATCCGTTCCTGCCGGGGTCAGCGCCCCCGCAGCACTTCCCGGTTGACCACCGCATCCGGGTCAGGGCGCCCGGCCAGGAACTCCAGCACGTTGCCAGCCGCATCCCAGGCCATGCGCTGCAGGCCCTCCGCGGTGCTGGCCGCGACGTGGGGGGTGACGACGAGGTTCGGGCAGGAAAGGAGCGGCGGCGGGGCGATCATCGGCTCCACGCGCAGCACGTCCAGCCCGGCTCCGCCGAGACTCCCGTCAGCAAGCGCGGCGGCCAGCGCATCCTCGTCCACCAGCGTGCCGCGGGCGGTGTTGATCAGGACCGCACCGGGCTTCATCGCCGCGAGAAAGGCGGGATCCACCATGCCGCGCGTCGCGTCGCTGGCGGGCAAGTGGAGGGAGACGATGTCGGCGCGGCCGAGCGCGGGAAGAAGCTCCTTCTCGACCATGTAGCCCGCTCCACGGATGGTGCCGGCCGGCAGGAAGGGATCGTGGACCGCGACCTGCATCCCGAAGGCCGTGCAGAGCCGTGCCACCCGGCTACCGATCCGGCCGAAGCCGAGGAGGAGCACGCGGCGGCCGCCGAGTTCGAAGGTGCGGGACTGGCCCTGGACACGCCAGTGGCCCGCGCGGACGCCGGCGTCCACCGGCAGGACCTGCCGCGCGACCGCCAGCATCAGCATCAGCGCGTGCTCGGCGACAGAAGCGGCATTGGCCTCCGGCGTGATCATCACGGCCACGCCGCGCGCGGTGCAGGCCGGCACGTCCACCAGGTCGTAGCCGACCCCATGGCGGCAGGCCATGCGGAGCCGGGGCGCCATGTCCAGCAGCGCCTGATCCACCGCGGTGCCCCGGACGATCAAGGCCTCCGCGTCGCGCAGCCGCTCCGGCAAGGTCCCACCCGACGTCCCGGGATGGTCCAGGGTGACCCCGGGCGCGCCCTGCAGACGGGCGATGCCGTCGGGGTGGATGGGATCGAGGACGACGACGTGCGGCATGCGGAAGCCTTCAGTTCGCGGAGGACCAGGGCGTACGGTCATAAAGGGCCCTGGTGTTCCCCGCCTCCCGTGCCACGTCGGCCTTGTATTCGGTGCCCAGCAAGGGGCGCAGGGGCAGGTTCAGCCGCTCCGCCTCCGACAGGAAGGCCGGGTCTGCGAGGATCGTGCGGAAGGCCGAGACCAGCCGCTCCGTGATCTCCGCCGTCAGGCCGGGCGGGGCTACGAAGCCGCGGGCCGAGCCGCCGAGCACGTCCACGCCCTGCTCACGGAAGGTCGGGATCTCGCCCATGGCGGACCAGCGTGCGGGGGCGGCCTGGCCGAGGCAGCGCGTGCGCCCCTCGCGAAGGAGGGAGAGGCCCTCGCTATCGTTGTAGGAAGCGACGTCCAACTGCCCGCCGAGCAGGTCCCGCACGGCCAGGGCGGTGCCATTATAGGGGACGTGCAGCGCCTTCGCGCCTGTCGCCTGCTGGAAGGCGAGAAGCAGCAGGTGGTCGTCCGAGGCGGTGCCGGCCGCCGTGCCCACGGAAACTGCCTCCGGCTTCTTGCCCATGGCCTCCCGCAGGTCGGCGATGGTCTTCAAGGGCGAGTCCGCACGCACCCAGAAGGCGCCTGGGTCGTCCACCACGTTGGCGAGGTAGGTGAAGTCCTCCGTGCGCCAGCGCACGCTGCGCTCCAGCGGGTGGGTGATGAAGCTGAGCGT
The DNA here is from genome assembly GCF_017813365.1 of Roseomonas indoligenes. GTDB lineage: Bacteria > Pseudomonadota > Alphaproteobacteria > Acetobacterales > Acetobacteraceae > Roseomonas > Roseomonas indoligenes. Next base: position 41,620 of record NZ_JAGIZA010000012.1, on the reverse strand, counting down.
CGCAACGGTGCCGAGGGTGAAGCCGTCCGGCTTTGCCGCGAAGAGCGCCTCGTTTCCGATCTGCCCGCCGGCGCCGGCGCGGTTGGTAACGACGAAGCTCGCACCTGAAAGCTGTTGCGGCAGGTATTTCGTCATCAGCCGGGCAATGATGTCGATGCCGCCGCCAGGCGGGTAAGGGACGATGATCTCGATCGCACGCCCTGCCGGCCAGCCTCCCTGTGCGAGGGCCGGGCGGGAAAGGACGAGCGCGCCGGCCGTGGCTGCCAGGGCACCGATCGCCCGGCGGGTGGGCGCGGGGAGGGGGCGTCTCGTCATGGCCGTCTCCTTATGCGCGTGTATTCCGCGCCTGGCGCCCTGTTTCGTCCTCCCCGGGCACCGCGGCAAGTCCCGCCGGAGGACGGGGGCTGCTATCCTCGACAGCCCTTTTCAGAGATTCCGCCTTGCCCCAGCCCAAGCCCGCCAAGCAGCGTGCCGATGCCGCCCTCGTCGAGCGCGGCCTTGCCGAGAGCCGCACGCGGGCCCAGGCGCTGATCCTCGCGGGCAAGGTGTTCAGCGGGGAGCGCCGGATCGACAAGCCCGGCCAGGACCTGCGGGAGGGCGACCCACTGGAGGTGCGCGGCCAGGACCATCCCTGGGTAAGCCGGGGCGGGTTGAAGCTGGCGCATGGGCTGGAGGCGTTCGGGCTGGAGCCGACGGGCCGGGTCTGCATCGATGTCGGTGCATCCACCGGCGGGTTCACCCATGTGCTGCTGCACCACGGTGCGGCGCGGGTGTACGCCGTGGATGTCGGCCACGGGCAGCTGGCCTGGAGCTTGCGGAACGATCCTCGGGTGGTGGTGCTGGAACGGGTGAACGCCCGCTATCTCGAGCCGGCACAGATCCCGGAGCCGGTCGGGGTGGTGGTCTGCGACGCATCCTTCATCGGCCTGTCCACCGTCCTGCCGGCGGCGCTGGCGCTGGCGACACCGGGCGCCTTTGCTGTCGCGCTGATCAAGCCGCAGTTCGAGGCAGGGCCGGGAGTGGTGGGGAAGGGCGGTGTTGTGCGCGACCCCAATATCCATCGGGCGGTCTGCGCGAAGGTGAAGGCCTGGTGGTCCGGCCTACCGGGATGGGAGGTTCTGGGGATCACCGAGAGCCCGATCACCGGGCCCGAGGGCAACAAGGAATTCCTGATCGGGGCCCGAAAACTGGCCTAGCGAGGCGTCCCAGCGCCGCCCGACTGCTGGGAAAGCCGGCTGGCAAGAGCCCAGACGCGGGCCGGATCCATGCGAACCTCGGGATCGTTCAGCAGCCGGTCGAGTTCCTCCTGCGCGCGCTCGATCTCGGCTTCCGTCATGGCCTACCTCTTTGTCTTGCAGTGCAGCATGGCAAAGAACGAAGTTGCCGGAACCGGGTTTCCTTGATCCTCCCGGCATCGTGCGAATTGTTACGGTTTCAGGCGGTCGAAACCAGGGATGGCAGCAGGCCCGGCTCCCGGGTGTGCGGGCGGGCAGGGTTCCGGAAGCGCAGCTCGCCTTCGGGCACGGAGTCCGGCGGTGCCATCCCGAACAGCTCCATGCGGGAAGCGCAGGAGACGGCCGAGACGCGGCGCGCCTCCGGGGTTGTCAGGAAGCGGCGCACTGCCCCTTCCAGCTCCCGCCTGTCCCGCAGGCCGCGCCACTCCTGGCGGCCGATGTCGTCCAGGAACATCGCGAGAATGCCGGCACGCTCTCCGCCTAATCGTCCGGAAGCGGCGACCATGCGGCGGCAGACGGCACGGGCGATGTCGCTCGCCTGGCCCGCGCGGGCAGCGAGGACGAGCATATTGCCGTTGCCCTGCTGGGCGACCGCGAGCTGCGCCTCAGGCCCGAACAGCGCGCGCAGGGCCTGGGCCGGCACGGCCGCCTGAGCACCGGCGAGGACCAGCGGATCCAGTTTCAGCACGGCCGAGGTGTTCAGATCCTGACGGCGGTGCTCCCGGAGCATCTCCATGATGCGGCGCTGCAGGGCCGGTCCGTCCAGCGCGTCACCGCCGAGCCCATCCGGCAGGGTCATCTTCAGCACGTAGCGGCCGGGATGGGCGGCGAGCCAGGTCTGGAGGTCCGGATTGATCCCGTCCACGAAGGCGCACCATTCCTCGCGTAGGAGAGGGCGTCCCTCCTCCGCCGAGAGCGTGTCGCAGACCACTTCTGCCTCGGCGCCACCGCGCGAGATGAGGAGGTCATGCGGGGTGCCCTCGGCCAGCCCGGTGAAGCGCACCTCGAAGCCGCGTTCCCGGTGCAGGGCGGCGACACGGAGGAGGTGGAAAAGGGGGATGAGGTTCGCCTCGCCTGTCAGGCCTGAGAGGACGAGGGCGCAGAGCCGCTGCCGTGGGGCCTCGGGCAGCGTGTCGGCCAGCCGCGCCGCGGTCTGGGCTAGGGCGAGGAGGGCCCGCTCCGCCACGCCCGCTCCGGCCATGGCGCCTGGGGCTGCAAGGCGCTGGAGCGTGAGTTCAAGCGCGTGCCGCTCCTGGGCGGCACGACCGGCCAGGGTGGCCGCGCGAGTGCGTCGGCCGATCTCGGCCATGCGCTCCTCCCAGGACCGGGGCCCGGCAAGTCCGAGGAAGCCGGTCAGGTCAGCGGCGTCACCGGTGGGAAGCTTCGGGGGGCTGGCAGGAGTCTGCATGGGGCACCTTCAGGCGTCCCAGAAGTAACCGAGTGCAGCAGTCGGATAAAGGAAGTCGCTGTTCAGTTTCTCGGGAGGCGGGTGGACAGGGGGGCGTCCGGCACCTGGGCCCGGTGCCGCAGCAAGGCATCGGCGAGAGCGCAGGCCACCATCGCCTCTCCCACCGGCACGGCCCGGATGCCAACGCAGGGGTCGTGCCGACCCTTGGTGACCAGCTCCCGGTCCAGGCCGTGCCGGTCCACCGTGCGCCGGGGCACCAGGATCGAGGAGGTGGGCTTCACTGCGAAGCGCACGACGAGGGGCTGGCCAGTGGAGATGCCGCCGAGGATGCCGCCGGCATGGTTCGCCAGGAACTCCACCGTGCCGTCGGGGGCAATGCGCATCTCGTCCGCATTCTCCTCCCCGGTGAGGGCGGCCGAGGCAAAGCCGTCCCCGATCTCGACGCCTTTCACGGCATTGATCGACATGAGGGCGGCTGCGATCTCCGCGTCGAGCTTGCCGTAGAGCGGGGCGCCCAAACCGGGCGGCAGGCCTTCGGCCACGACCTCGACCACGGCGCCGACGGAGGAGCCGGACTTACGGAGGGCCAACAGCCGCTCCTCCCATCGCGCGGCGGTGGCGCGGTCCGGGCAGAAGAAAGGATTCTCCTCAACGGCCGCCCAGTCCCAGGTCGCCCGGTCCACGGTGTCGCCGCCCATGGCGACCAGCGCCCCGCGGATACGGACGGCAGCCCCCAGGACTCGACGCGCAACGGCGCCGGCCGCGACCCGCACCGCCGTTTCCCGGGCCGAGGATCGGCCGCCGCCGCGGTAGTCGCGCACGCCGTACTTCAGATGATAGGTGAGGTCCGCGTGACCCGGCCGAAAGCTCTCCGCGATCTCTCCGTAATCGCGCGATCGCTGGTCAGTATTCTCTATCATCAAGGAGATAGGCGTGCCGGTTGTCACGCCTTCGAAGATGCCGGAGAGGATGCGGACCTGATCCGCCTCCTGCCGCTGGGTCACGAACTTCGATTGCCCGGGGCGGCGGCGGTCCAGGAAGGGCTGGATATCTGCCTCGGTCAGCGGCAGCCCGGGGGGGCATCCATCCACCACCCCGCCGATCGCCGGGCCGTGGCTCTCGCCCCAGCTCGTGACACGAAAGAGGTGGCCGAAGCTGTTGTGGGACATCAGCCCTTCTCGATAGCGATGTCCGGTGCCTCGGGGTGCTTCATGCCGACGATGTGGTAGCCGCAATCCACGTGGTGGACCTCGCCCGTCACGCCGCCGGCGAGCGGCGAGAGAAGATAGAGGCCCGCCCCGCCCACCTCCTCAAGCGACACGTTGCGGCGCATGGGCGAGTTCAGGGCGTTCCACTTCAGGATGTAGCGGAAGTCACCGATGCCGCTGGCTGCCAGCGTCTTGATCGGCCCGGCGGAGATGGCGTTCACGCGGATCCCGGAGTCACCCAGGTCGGCCGCCATGTAGCGCACACTCGCCTCCAGCGCGGCCTTGGCCACGCCCATGACGTTGTAGTGCGGCGTCCAGCGCTCGGCGCCGAGATAGGAGAGGGTGAGGAGCGATCCGCCCGGCTTCATCATCGCCGCGGCCCGGCGGGAGACGGAGACAAAGGAGTAGCAGGAGATGTCGAGCGCCTGGAGGAAGGCCTCCTTCGGCGTGTCGAGATAGCGACCGCGCAAGTACTGCTTATCTGCAAATCCAATGGCATGGACGAGGAAGTCAATCCCGTCCCACCGCTCCGCCACCTTCTCGAAAGCCGTATCCACCGCCGCCTCGTCCGAGACGTCGCAGGGGATCAGCAGGTCGGAGCCGATGGAGGCGGCGAGCGGCCGCACCCGCTTCTCGAGCGCCTCGCCCTGATAGGTAAACGCAACCTCGGCGCCCTGCGCCGCCACGGCCTGGGCGATCGCCCAGGCGATGGACCGATCGTTCGCCACGCCCATGACGATGCCGCGGCGGCCCTTCATCAGGTCGCCCCTCATCGGCAGCACAGGGGCATCGGCCACGGTTTCGACGTCATCCATGGGGTGTCCTCCACGCTGCGGGGGTTCGGTTGCGACGGGGGCGGAGGGGTGGCACATGGCATGGAACCGAACAAGGGGCCGAACGCATGAGCCTGACCACCGAGGTTCCCGCCGGCGAGGCCCGCTCCGCCGGCATTCCCGACGCTTCGGAGCCCCTCGGCCTCTTCGCGGCCTGGTTCGCGGAAGCCGCCGCACGGGAGCCCAACGATCCCAATGCTATGTGCCTTTCCACCGCGACGCCGGAAGGCCGGCCCTCCTCGCGGATGGTTCTGCTGAACGGGCGGGACGAGCGGGGCTTCATCTTCTACACGAACGAGGAGAGCCGGAAGGGCGGCGAACTGCTGGCGAACCCCTGGGCCGCGCTGCTCTTCCACTGGAAGTCGCTGCGCCGGCAGGTTCGGATCGAGGGCGCGATCGAGCGGGTCACGAAGGCGGAGTCGGACGCCTATTTCGCCTCCCGCCCCCGCGGCTCACGCCTCGCCTCCGCCGCCTCGGACCAGTCCCGCCCGCTTCCCTCCCGCGCCGTCTTCGAGGCCCGGATCGCGGAGTTGGACGCCGCGTATCCGGGCGACGCCATGCTTCGCCCGCCGCATTGGGGCGGCTTCCGCGTGATTCCTGAGGCGATCGAGTTCTGGCAGGACATGCCCTTCCGCATGCATGACCGGCTGGTCTTCCGGCGCGCGGGCGAGGCTTGGAGGACGGAGCGCCTCTACCCGTGAGTGAGGAACGGTGAGCATACCAGCCGCCCAGGCGCGGGCGGCGGCGCTGCTCTCGCGGCTGACGGGCGGGGCGGCACCGGCAGAGACCCATATTTCCGCCGTCTTCATCGGCCCGGACCGTGTGCTGAAGCTGAAAAAGGCGGTGGATCTCGGCTTCCTCGACTTTTCCACCCCAGCGGCCCGGCACCGGTTCACGGCCCGGGAGTTGGAGATCAACGCACCCGGCGCGCCCGGCCTCTATCGCGGCCTGCACGGCATTTCCGTCGTCGCGGACCGGCTCCTGCCGCCAGATGACCCGGATGCCGTTGAATGGGCCCTGGAGATGGCGCCGGTCCCGCCCGGGCACTTCCTGGATGCCGTGGCGGAACGGGATGGGGTCGACGGGGCAATGCAGGACGCGCTGGGCGACATGGCCGTTGCCCTTCGTGGCACCTATCCCGGGGCTGCGCCGGGGATGGATCCCGTCGCGGCCTTCCGGGCTGTGCTCCGCGGCAATGCACGCGCGGCGCTGGGTGCCGGGCTGGACCCGCGCCGCGTCATCCATTGGCGGCGCCGGGCCGGCAAGATGCTGCGCCGCCTCGCCCCCCTGCTTCGGGCACGCGCGGCGGAGGGTCGCATCCGCCGCTGCCACGGCGATCTGCACCTCGGCAATGTGCTTCTCTGGCAGGGCCGCCCCGTGCCCTTCGACGCGCTGGAGTTCGACGAGGCCCTGGCGACGATCGACACGGGCTACGACCTCGCCTTCCTGATCGCTGACCTGCTGCATCGCTGCGGGCGGGCGGCGGCCTGCCGGGTGTTGGCGCGCGCCGTGGCGGTCGGGGGGGATGCGGGGCAGGTGGCGGCCCTGCCGCTCTGGCTTTCCACCCGCGCCCTGATCCGGGCCCATTGCCTGTCGCGAATGGCGGGACAGGGGGAGCGGGCGCTGGCTTTCCTCGCGGAATCCGAGGCCTTTCTCGCCCCGCCGGCACCGCGCCTGCTGGCCGTGGGCGGGCTGCAGGGGACGGGTAAGACGCGGCTGGCACGGCTTCTGGCCCCGCGTTTCGGTGCGGCGCCCGGTGCGCTGCACCTGCGAAGCGACGAGGTTCGCAAACGCCTGGCCGGCGTGCCGCCCGAGGCGCCGCTGCCGCCGGATTCCTACACGCCGGAGGCGAGCGACGCCGTGCATGAGGCGTTGTTCACCGAGGCCGAGGCGGCGTTGCGCGGCGGCCATTCCGTCGTCGTCGACGCTGCCTTCCTCGATCCCGTGCGGCGCGCCGGGGCCGAGGCCCTGGCCCGGGCGGCGGGGGTGCCCTTCACAGGGCTCTGGCTGGAGGCGCCGCTCGATGTGCTGCGCGCCCGGATCGTCTCACGGCAGGGCGACGCCTCGGACGCGACGCCGGCGGTGCTGGACCATGCCGCCTCCAAGCCGGTCGGTGCCATTTCCTGGCACCGCCTGGACGCCGTGGAAGACCCCCTGGCGGCGGCGCTTGCGGCCGCCCACCTGCAACTGTGCTAGACATGACCCTGCCGTGCCGGATTCGGTGCGGCATGGAGGAGGGGGCGGTGCCGCCTCCGCCGGATCACGACGAGGTTCCGCCATGGCCTACCGCCGCATCCTCCTGCCCCTGACCGGCACCGCCGCCGGCGAGGCCGCACTCCAGACCGCGGTGATGACCGCGCGTATCTGGCACAGTCACGTCCACTGCCTGCACGTGCGCGTCGACGCGCGCGATGTGGCGCCGCTGGCGGGCGAGGGCCTGTCCGGCGCGATGATCGAGGAGATGATGGCCGCGACGGAGCGGGAATCCGGCGATCGCGCCCACCGCGTGCAGTCCCTCTTCGAGCGCTTCGTGACGGATAAGGACGTTGTGCTCGCCAGTTCCGCCGAGGCGGCGGAGAAGGCCGACTCCGCCACCCTGTCCTTCGCGTCTGTCGCGGGGCGCGAGGAGGACCTCGTGGCGCAGCAGTCGCGCCTCTACGACCTGGCCGTGGTCCCGCATCCTGATTCGCGGGAAGACGTTTCCTCCTCCGACGCGCTGCACGCCGTGCTGTTCGACAGCGGCCGCCCCGTGCTGATCGCCCCTCGCCTGCCTCCGGAGAGCATCGGTTCCCGCGTCTGCATCGCCTGGAACGGCACGGCCGAGAGCGCGGCCGCCGTCGCCGCCGCGCTGCCCTGGCTGCACCGGGCCGAGGCTGTGCAGGTGCTGCACAGCAAGGATTACCAGCGGCGCGGCCCGGATGTGCAGGGCATTCTGGCCTATCTGCGCTGGCACAGCATCACGGCGGTGCCGGTGGAGTTCTCCCCCGTTACGCGGGAAGTGGGCGCCGGGCTGCTGGGCGCCGCGCGGGACTTCGGCGCCGACCTGCTCTGCATGGGCGCCTACAGCCACTCCCGCATCCGGCAGCTCATCCTCGGTGGCGTCACCCGGCACGTTCTGGATAACTCCGACATGCCGGTGATGATGTGCCGCTAGGCCGGGGCGCGGCCTTGCCGCGTCCCTAGGACGCGGCCTCGATCTCCTCGCGCCGCATCTCCAGCTCAAGCCAGCGTTCCTCCGCCTTCGCCAGGGCGTCCTGGCGACCGGCGAGGAGTTCGCTGGCCTTTCCGAAGCGGACGGGATCGCGGGCGTAGAGCTGCGGGTCGGCCAGGATCTCGTTCAGCTTCGCGATCTCGGCGTTCAGTTTCTCCATCTCGCCCGGCAGGGTCTTCAGCGCCTGCATCTCCGCCATGCTCAGGCGCGGGCGGGCTGGGGGCGGCGGGGAAGGGGCCTCTGCCGCCCGCTTCGGCACGGTGGCAGGGGCAGCGACGGCGGCACGGGCCCGTACGCCGTGGCCGCGCTGGGCCACCATGTCGGAATAGCCGCCGGCATAGTCCTGCCAGCGCCCGTCGCCCTCATAAGCGATCACGCTCGTCGCCACGCGGTCCAGGAAGTCGCGGTCATGGCTCACCACCATCACCGTGCCCGCGTACTCCGCGATCATCTCCTGCAGAAGGTCGAGCGTCTCGAGGTCGAGGTCGTTGGTCGGCTCGTCCAGCACGAGAAGGTTGCTCGGCCGCGCCATGGCCCGCGCCAGCATCACCCGCGCGCGCTCACCGCCCGAGAGGACGCCGAGCGGCGTGCGCGCCTGCTCCGGCAGGAAGAGGAACTCCTTCATGTAGCCGATGACGTGCCGCGGCGAGCCGCCCACATGCACCATGTCGCCTCGCCCCTCCGTCAGCGCGTCCGACAGCGTCATGGAATCGTCCAGGCTTGCCCGCCGCTGGTCGAGCGTGACCATCTCGATTCCCGTGCCCAGGCGGATCTCGCCAGCGTCGGGCGCCAGGAGACCGGTGAGCATGTTCAGCAGCGTCGTCTTGCCCGCGCCGTTCGGGCCGACGATCCCCACCCGGTCGCCGCGCATGATGCGGGTGGAGAAGTCCCGCACCACCGCCCGCCCGCCATAGGATTTCCCGACCTGTTCCGCCGCGACGACGAGGGTGCCGGAACCCTCCGCCTCGCTTGACGCCAGGCGCACGCCGCCCTGCGGACCACGGCGCTGCCGATGTTTCTCCCGCAGGTCCTGCAGCTCGCCAACGCGCCGCATGTTCCGCTTGCGCCGGGCGGTGACGCCGTAGCGCATCCAGTGCTCTTCCCGGACGATCTGCCGGGCGAGCTTGTGGTGCTCCCGCTCCTCTTCCTCCAGCACCGTGTCGCGCCAGGTCTCGAAGTCGGCGAAGCCCTGGTCCAGGCGCCGGGTGGTGCCACGGTCCAGCCAGACCATGGCGCGGGAGAGCGACTCCAGGAACCGACGGTCGTGGCTGATAAGGACGAGCGCCGCGCGCATCCCCGCCAGCTCCGCTTCCAGCCATTCGATGGCCGGCAGATCGAGGTGATTGGTGGGCTCATCGAGCAAGAGGATGTCGGGGGAGGGGGCGAGCACGGCGGCCAGCGCCGCGCGACGGGCCTCGCCGCCCGAAAGTCGGTCCGGCTCCTCCTCTCCGGTGAGGCCAAGCTGCTCCAGGAGGTAGTGGGCCCGGTAAGGGTCGTCTCCGGGCCCGAGCGCCGCCTCCACATAGGACAGGGTGCTGGCATGGCCGGAGAGGTCGGGCTCCTGCGGCAGGTAGCGCAGCGTCGCGCCGGGTTGGAGGAAGCGCGTGCCGCCCTCGGGCGTGACGAGCCCCGCGGCGACCTTCAGGAGGGTGGACTTGCCGGAGCCGTTGCGCCCGATCAGGGCCAGCCGCTCGCCCTGCCCGACGGAGAGCTCGGCGTCGCGCAGCAACGGGGTCTGCCCGAAACCCTGCCGGATGCTCTGAAGAAGAAGGAGAGGGGGTGCCATGCGCCGCATATGGCATTCCCAGGGGCTCGTGGCACGGGGTGAAGGGGCAGCGACCAGGCCCGCGAGTTTTCTGGCATCGCGAGATCGTGATGCTATAATGGCGCCGCCGGGACACCCCTGCGCCGCGGGGCGCGTCAACGGGCTGTTAAGTCCTGGCATGCAGGCTGAGGGGCATGCCGATCCACATCCCGCGCCGAACCGCACTGGGCCTGCTTGCCGGGGCCGCGGCCGCAGCGATGCGCGGCGGAACCGCCGTCGCGGCCGAGGAGACGCGCGCCTGGGGGGGCTTCAAGGCACGCTTCCTCTCGCCGGATGGGCGGGTCATCGACAACAACAACGGCAATCAGTCCCACTCCGAGGGGCAGGGCTGGGGCCTTTCCCTCGCCGAGCATTTCGACGACCGCCCTGCTTTTGACCGCATCCTCCTCTGGACCCGCCGGAATCTGCGGCGCGATTCGGACTTCCTGCATTCTTGGCGCTGGCTGCCTGACCGGATGCCCGCGGTGCAGGACAGCAACAACGCGACGGACGGCGACCTGTTCATCGCCAGCGCCCTGCTGAAAGGAGGGCGGCGCTGGTCGGATCCGGCGCTGACGGAGGAGGGGACGGCAATAGCTCGGGACGTGTTGCGGCTCCTTGTCCGCCGCGCCGGCGGGCACTTGGTGCTCCTTCCCGGTGCCCGCGGCTTCGAACACCAGAATCACGTTGTGTTAAACCCTTCTTACTACTCTTATCCCGCCATCGCGGTGGTCGCGGAGGCAGTTCCGGACCCGGCCTGGCTTCGGGTTGCCAGCGACGGGCTGCGGCTGCTTCGCTCGGCACGGTTTGGCCGGTGGGGACTTTCGCCGGACTGGCTGACGGTTTCCCGGCTGAACGGGCAGGTCGCTCCCGCCGCGGGATGGCCCGCGCGGTTCTCCTACGACGCGGTGCGCGTGCCGCTTTGGCTGGCCTGGGCCGGCCTGTCGGATGAGGCCGCCGTGGGCGCCCCGCTTAGCTTTTGGTCCGATTCTACCCTGCAACAGATGCCCGCCTGGGCGGACCTGTCGAACGACAGCGTGGCGCCCTATGCGGCTGGGCCGGGGATGAGGGAGATCGGGCGCTTCGCGGCCGTCCAGCGCGGCCTGAAATGGGAGCGCGGTGGCGCTGAACCCGTGCTGGGCGACCGTGATTATTATGACACAGCCCTGGCCCTGCTCGCACGCATGGGCGCCGCCGAGCAGCGTGTGCGTCTCTAAAACCACTTCGGTAAGCGAAAAAATAAGATACACTCCTTACCCGTCGGTACCCCGATTCAGGTGCCGCTGCGATTGGGGTGGTTGAATGGCGCAGGACACGGACGTTGCCCGGATGGCAGCCGCGCTGAGGACTCCCTCCATGCGCTACCGGAGCTTCGGGAATGAGGCGGTCCGAAACCCCGTGCCGCCTACGCCCGCGCCGCCGGCCGAGGACCCTGCCTTCAGCGTCCTCGGCGACGCACTCTCCGGGGCCGCCGACCTGCCGCCCGACACCGTCATGGTCGACCCGGCGCCGGTCCCGACCGAAGCGCCGATGCTGCCGGTGCGCGATTCCTACCCGAGCTACTCCGCCGGCTACTCCGAACCGGAGCCAGAGCCGATGGCCCCGGATCCCTACGCGGTTCTGGAACGGGCGCCGCCGCCGGTTTCGCCCCCGCCTGCCCAGCCCGCACCCATCGTAGCCGCGCCTGTTGTGACAGCGCCGCCCGCCGCGAGCTTCGTCGCCCCGGTGCCGCCGCAACCGGTCGCCGTCCTGCCGGTGGTGGCGCCCGCCGCCGTGGTGCCGCCCCGCCCCGTCGCGGTGTCGTCGGAGCCGCCAAGTTCCAGCCTTCTCCAGGTGCTGCTCGGCGGCCCGGTTCAGCCGCAGCCGGCACCGCCGCCACGGCCACTCGAGCCGCCGGCGCTTCCGGCCGCGCCAGCCGCACTCCCCATGGCGCCCTCCGTTCCGGTCCAGCCCGCCGGGTTCCCTGCGCTGCCCGTGGTGCCACAGGCGCTGCCGATGCCGATGCCGATGCCGATGTTCGCCGGTCTGTCGACCTCGTCCTGGCCGCCGGGCGGCCTCGTCGGCGGCACGGGCTCCTCCCTGCTGGATACGCTGATGGGCGTGGGTGCCGGCGCCTCTTCGGCGACGATTCACTACCCCTTGCTGGATGCGCTTGGGGATGCGATGCGCGGCACCGCGGCCGACCCATCGCCGCGCCACTGGCCTGCCGCGCGGGTGGACATCGCGCTGCCGGAACTTCTCCGACGCATCGCCGCCGGTGTCCGATTCGCCAGAACTGCCGCCTGAGTCCAGGAGCAACGTCGTGCCCCTCATTTGCTTCGCGTCGCCCAAGGGTGGGGTCGGCAAGACCACGCTCACCGCCAATATCGCCGACGCGTTGCAGCGCCTGGGCCATCGCGTCCTGGCCGTCGACCTGGACGCGCAGAACGCGCTGCGGCTGCATTTCGGCGTTCCGCTGACGGATCGGAGCGGCTTTGTCTCCGACCTGCTTCAGGGCGGTTCCGATTGGCGCGCCCATCTGCGCCAGACGCCCTCCGGCGTCCTGCTGCTGCCGCATGGGGCGATGGACCTGCGCGGCGCGCTGGACCTCGCCGCCGCGCTGGACCGCGATCCGGAGCTGCTCGGCGCGCCGATGCGCGAGATGCTGGCGGAGCCGAACCTCGTGGTGCTCGCCGATCTTCCGCCCGGCCCCTCGCAGGCGTTGGCGCTTCTCGCGCCACTCGCCACGATGGTGATCGGCGTGTTGCAGGCGGAGGCGATCAGCGCCGCGCTCGTCCCGGAAATCGAGAGCGGGCGCTTTCTTGGCACCGGAACAATGGCCGCGCTGCTGGCCGGGCGCCTGCGCGTGGTGCTGAACGGGGTGGACCTCGCCTCCCGCCTCTCGCGGGCTTCGGCCGAGGCGGTAGCGCGGCACCTCGGCTATCGCATGCTCGGCGCGATGAGCCGCGAGGAGACGGTGGCCGAGAGCCTGGCCTGCCAGCGCCTGCTGCTGGACCACGCGCCGGAGAGCCGGGCCGCTTCCGATCTGAAGGAGGTGGCACGGCTGATCTCGGCGGCGCTGCCGCCGCCTGTCGCGGCCACGCCGCCGGCGCCAGAACCCGTCGTGTCGCCCGAGGCGGCGCCGCTCTCGCAGCAGCCGACGGTTGAGGCCAGCCGGTGAGGGGTTTCAGGCGCACGCTGGGCGGGAGCATCTGGCTGGCGCGGATTGCCGTGCTGCTCGGCTTCATCATCGCCATCCCGTTCATCATCGCGCCGCTGGAGCCGCAGCAGCAGGCCTGGGTCGCCGTCGGCGGCCTCCTGGTTTTCGCCATTTGCAGTTTGGTGCCGGGCAAGGGTGCGCTCGTGTTCCTGGCGCTCCTCTCCGGCGTGATCTCGTCCCGCTACATCTACTGGCGCATCACGGACACGCTGGATTACACGAACTTCTTCTCGACCTTCCTCGGCACCGGCCTGCTGCTGGCCGAGATCTACGCCGTGATCGCGCTCTTCCTCTCCTACCTCCAGTCGCTCTGGCCGCTGGACCGCCGGCCGGTCCCGCTGCCGGACGACCCGGAGGAATGGCCGATGGTCGACGTGTTCATCCCGACGTACAACGAGCCGTTGGACGTGGTGAAGCCGACGATCTACGCGGCCTTGGCGATGGATTGGCCGCGCCACAAGATGAACGTGGTGCTTCTGGACGACGGGCGGCGCGAGGAGTTCCGCGCCTTCTGCGAGATGGTCGGCTGCGGCTACATGATCCGCCCGGACAACAAGGGCGCGAAGGCCGGCAACATTAACCACGCGCTGTCCCGCACGGACGCCGAGTACGTGCTGATCTTTGACTGCGATCACGTGGCCACCCGCGCTTTCCTGCAGATGACCGTGGGCTGGCTGCTGCGCGACGCCGGTCTGGCCATGGTGCAAACCCCGCACCACTTCTACTCGCCCGATCCCTTCGAGCGTAACCTGGCCTCGGGCACGCGCGTGCCGAACGAGGGCCTGCTCTTCTACGGGCTGATCCAGCAGGGCAACGACCTGTGGGACGCGGCCTTCTTCTGCGGCTCCTGCGCCGTGATCCGGCGCACCGCGCTGGAGCAGATCGGTGGCGTGCCGACCGAGACGGTGACGGAGGACTGCCACGCCTCCCTCAAGATGCAACGGTTGGGCTGGCGCACGGCCTACCTGCGTCTGCCTCTGGCGGCGGGTCTGGCGACGGATCGCCTCATCGCGCATATCGGTCAGCGCATGCGCTGGGCGCGCGGCATGGTGCAGATCTTCCGCATCGAGAACCCGCTTCTCGGGCCGGGGCTGAGGCTGACCCAGCGGCTGTGCTACGTGGCTTCCATGTGGCACTTCCTCTTCCCGGTGCCGCGCTTCATCTTCCTCACCGCGCCGCTCGCCTTCCTGCTCTTCGGGCAGAACATCATCGCCGCCTCGCCGCTCGCGATCATCGCCTATGCGGGTTCCCACGTAGTGCACGCGGTTCTGACGAACTCGAAGCTGCAGGCGCGGGTGCGCCACTCCTTCTGGTCCGAGATCTACGAGACGGTGCTCGCGCTCTACCTCCTGCCCGTCGTGCTCACGACGCTGCTGGACCCGAAGCGCGGCAAGTTCAACGTGACGGACAAGGGCGGCACGCTGGAGGAGGGCTACTTCGACTTCCGCGCGACAGGCCCGAACTTCGTCCTCGCCGTCGTCCTCGTGATCGGCCTTCTGTCCGGCATCTACGGCATGGCGGCGAACCCGCCGGAGAGCCTGGAATTCCAGGCCAATGCGCTGAACACCGTGTGGGTCGTGCTCTCGCTGCTCACGGTGCTGGCGGGCCTGGCCGTGGGGCGTGAGCGGCGCCAGGTGCGCGAGCGCGCGCGCGTCGGCGCGATCATGCCCGTGAGCGTGGGCCTGCCCGATGGCCGGCTCGTGCCGGGTGAGACGCTGGATCTTTCACTTGGCGGGGTGGCTGTGGCCGCGCCTCGGCCGGACGGCCTGTCGGAGAACGTCCTTGTGACACTGGAGATCGACTTGGGTCCGGAACGCGTCGCGATCCCTGCTGAGGTTCTGCGCTGGCAGAATGACCGCCTGCAGATGCGCTTCATGCCGCAGGATGCCCGTGACGAGGGCAACATCACCCGCGTGGTGCTCGGCCGTGCCGACGCCTGGGTGGATTGGGACGACGTGCGCGAGGACCGGCCGATGCGCTCCCTCGGCGAGGTGGTCCGCAGCATCGGCGGCCTGTTCCGCGGCGACAGCCAGTTCTCCCTGCGCGCCCGCCGCGCCCGTCGCCAGGCCGCCGCGCGCGCGGCGCGGGCCGGGACGGCGCGCCCCGCCGTTCCCGGCGCGCCCCATCCTGTCCGTGGCGTGGAGGCGGCCTCGCGCCGCGCCGCGGAGCGCGCGCGCCGATCCGCCGCCATCCTGCTCGCCCTCGGGCTGGGCCTTCCGGTGACGGCGACGGCCCAGAACAGCTTCACCCCGCCGCCGCTTCCTGGTGGTGGGCCGACCGCCGCACCCGCGCCCACGCCCGCGGCGCCCCCGGTCTTCACCCCTGCAGCCCCCTCTCCCAGCGCGACCGCGCCGGTGCCGCAATATGCGCCGTCCCCGCTGCCCGCCGCCGCGCCTCCCGCGGCCGCGCCGTCGGCTCCCCTGCCGCCCGCGCAGATCGCCCCGTCCGCCCCCGTCACCTTCGGTGGCGACACCACGCCGGGCGCAGGGTCCCGCACGGAGACGCGGACGCTTCGGCAGCTCGGCCTCCGCAGCCCGATGCAGCTTCGCGGCCTCGCCGACCTGCAGGGCATCCTCTTTGGCATCCGGTCCGATGAGGTGGTGACGGGCGCCAAGCTGACGCTTCAGGGCGCCACCAGCCCGGCGCTGATCCCGGAGCTCTCGCAGATCGCGATCACGATCAACGAGCAGTTCGTCGGCACCATCACGCCCGACCGTTCCCGCCCGGCCTTCGGCCCGGTGGAATTCCAGATCAACCCGGTCTTCTTCGCGGACAGCAACCGGCTGAATTTCCGCTTCACCGGCCGCTACGCGGTGGAGTGCAACGATCCGCTCTCGGGCCTGCTCTGGTCCACGGTTTCCGACCTTTCAACGCTTCAGCTCACGTTGGAGCGCCTGCCGCTGAACCGCGACCTGGCCCGCCTGCCGGAGCCCTTCTTCGACCCGCGCCTGCTGCGCGAGCCGCTGGTCCTGCCGGTGGTGATGGCGGAGGGCGCGGGGAACGACGCGGTGCGCGCGGCACTGGTCGCCTCCTCCTGGTTTGCCGTGCAGGCGGACTACCGGGGTTCCAGCTTCCCCGTTAGCGCCGTGCTGCCGGCGCGCGGGAATGCCATCGTCATCGCGACGGGCTCGGACTCGGTTCCCGGCCTGACCCTGCCGCGCATGGACGGCCCGACCCTCGCCATCCTGCCGAACCCGAACGATGCGAACTCGGTGCTGCTGCTCGTCGGCGGCCGCTCCGGTGCGGAGGCGGCGACCGCCGCCCAGGTCCTGGCCACGGCGAAGGAGGGTCTCTCGGGCGAGACGGCGACGGTGCAGGTGCAGAACCTGCCGGCGCGCGAGCCCTACGATGCGCCGCGCTGGATCCGCAACGACCGCCCCGTGCGCTTCGGCGAGCTGGTGGATCCGGCGGAGCTGCAGTCCTACGGCTATGCCCCGGGCCCGGTTTCTATCCCCTTCCGCACGGCGCCGGACCTCTACACCTTCCGCGACCGCAACCTGCCGGTGGATGTCCGGTTCCGCGCTCCGCCGGGCCCGATCCTGGACCTCGCCGTCTCCCGCCTCGATGCGGCGCTGAATGACGTCTACCTGAAGTCCTTCCCGCTTCGTGAGGGCGATCCGGGCTGGCCCTGGAACTGGGTTTACCGCACGGTCGGCACCACCGGTTCCGAGCGGGCTGAGGGTAGATTCGGCTTGCCGCCCTACCTCGTCTTCGGCCTGAACGAGCTGCAGTTCCGCTTCGACCTGCGGCCGCTTCACCGTGGCGACTGTGTGAGTGTGCCGGGCGACATCCGCTCCTCGATCGATCCCGACAGCACCATCGACCTCTCCGCCGCCTATCGCTTTACGGAGTTGCCGAACCTCGCCTACTTCGTGGGTTCGGGCTTCCCCTACACGAAGATGGCGGACCTCTCGACGACGGCGGTGGTCCTGCCGGACCGCGCCTCCGCGCTCGAGGTCTCCTCCGCGCTGAACCTCGTCGGCCGCATTGCCGCGATCGTCGGCTACCCGGCCACGCGGATCGACGTCGCACGGCCGGGTGGGCTGGATGCGGTGAAGGACCGTGACCTGATGGTCATTGGGCCGCTCAACCGGCAGCCGGCGCTCGCGCAGCTGCTGCGCGACGGACCGATCACGGTCGACGGCAACCGCGTGACGGTCGCGCTGCCGGACGCGATGGAGGGCTTCCGTAACATCTTCATCTCCGACGACCGACGGCTTGAGCGCGAGCGCCTGACGGCGACGCTTGGCGGCCAGAGCGGGGAGGGGAGCGGGCTGCTGATCGGCTTCCAGAGCCCGCTGAACGGCGACCGCTCGGTCGTCGCCCTGACCGGCTCCACCCCGCAGGGAATGGAGGCCATGCTCGGTGCTCTGCGCGATCCCGACCAGCAGCCGCGGATCCAGGGCGATGTCGCGACGATCACCAATGGCCGGGTTGAGGCCTTCAAGGTGTCGCGCAACTACGGGGTGGGCAGCCTGCCCATCACCCTGCTGCCGCAGCGCTACCTGACCACCCGGCCGGACCTGATGCTCGGCCTGCTGGTGATCGCGGCGCTGATTATCGCCATCCCGCTCTACTGGGCACTTCGCCGCCGGGCCATTCGCCGGCTGAGGATCCGGACATGACCTCGCTTCGCCATCGACTCCTCGCCGCGGCTGCGACGGCGGCCGTGACGACGGCTTCCCTGGCCGCGGTGCCGGCCCTGGCGCAGGGCGCCGGGGTGCAGGTGTTGATGGAGCAGGCGAACTACTGGCGGGCGCAGGGGCAGCCCATGCGGGCCGCCGCGGCGCTGGAACGGGCCCTGGCCTCCCAGCCCTCCAATCCGGACGTGCTGGCCGCGGCGGCTCTGCTGCATCTGGAACTGGGTCAGCCCGGCGTCGCGCAGGACATGCTCGCGCGGCTCCTTCAGGTGGCGCCGGAGGATGCCAAGGTGGCCAAGGTCGAGGCGGCGCTGAAGGCCGCCGGCGACCGTTTCGCGCCGGCCGCGGCGACGCAGGAGCGCCAGGCCGGCCAGCAGGCTTTTGATCTCGGCGATCCCGCTCGGGCCGCGCGCGCCTTCGAGGCGGCGCTGGCCCGGGACCCGGCCGATCCCGCTGCGCTCGGCGGGCTCGGCGTCATACGCCTGCGACAGGGCCGGGCGGAGGAGGCTTCCGGTCTTCTCGCCCGTGCCGTCGCTGTCTCGGCGGCCGAGGCGCGCCGCTGGGCGGCCCCGCTGGAAGAGGCCGCCTTCGCGGCGGAACTGGCCGCGGCGCGTCGCCTTCTTGGGCGCGGCGAGGCGGAGCGGGCCGAGGCAGTGCTCCTTCGCGCCACCCGGCGCGAGGCACTGGACCGGGCCGAGGCCGAGGCTCTCCTGGGCGAGATGGCCTTGCGCGCCGGCGATCTGACGGAGGCGGAGGCCCGCTTCCGTAGCGCGCAACTGCGCCGCCCGGCCCTCCCCGCTGCGCGCGACGGCCTGCTTGAGACCCTGCGCCAGGGCAACCGGATCGCCGAGGCCGAGGCGCTGGCCCGGCAGGCGGCTGCGGTCGCCTCGCCGCGCGCCGATGCGCTGCGGGCCGAGGCGGCTCGTACGGAGGATCCCGAGGCCGCCATCGCGCTGCTGCGGAAGGCTGCCGAAGCGTCGCCCGCACCCTGGGCGAAGCTCGACCTAGCCCGTCTCCTCGCCCGCCAGGGTCGCGGGGCGGAAGGGCGCGCGGTGCTGGAGGGCGGGCTGCCCGCCAGCCCGGCACCGGAGGCCGTCCTCGCTGCCGCCCTGTTCGCCTCCGATGAGGGGCGCTACGCCGACGCCATGCGCCTGCTGGACCGCGTGCCGGACCGGGTGCGTGGACCGACCGGAACCCGTCTTCTCCGCACCCTGCGCTGGCAGGCCGAGGTCACCGCGGCGCTGGCCCAGGACCCGGCCGGCCTGCGCGGCGCGCTTCTCGCCATGTCCGGCCGGCCTGACCCCACGGGTGAGGCCGCCCTCCTGGCTCTGCGTGGCCTGCTGCGCGCCGGCGACCGCGACGGCGCCACCGAGGCCGTGCGCCTGGCGACCGCCGGCAACCGGGTCGGAACGGCCGCCCTCCGGATCGCGCTGGCCGGCGCCATGGCCGATGCCGGGATGTCGCGGGAGGGCGCGGACCTTCTGAAGCCGCTCTCCGCCGATGCCGGCATTCCGGCAGCGCAGCGCCGTCAGATCCTGGCGCTGGGTGGGCCCGCCGCGCCGCGCCTTGCTGCTGCCGTGCCCTCCGTGCCTCTCGAGGCCGAGCCGCCCCGGATCTACCAGGGCGCGCGCGACCCCCGCGTGGCCGGCCGGATTGCCGAGGCGGTGCTGCGGCGCGATCCACGCAATGTGGAGGCCCGGCTCGGCGCCACCGAGGCCGCGCTGATGCGGCGTGACATCGACGCCGCCGAGGCGCTGGTGGTCGAGGGCCGATTTCTCAACGCCAGTGATCCGCGCATTTCCGTCGCCGAGGCGCAGCTCGCCCGCGTCGCCGGGGACCGCCGGCGGGCGCAGACGGCCCTGCAACTGGCGGCCGACCAGCGCCTGGCCCAGATCGGCACGGCGGCGACGCCCTATCGCCGCACGGTCCTGGCGGGCTCCACCGCAGCGGACGGGCAGGGCTCGTCCTTCGTGCCGTTGGATTCCAATCCGGCGAGCGCTACCCAGGTCGGCGTGACGCCGAGCCAGCTTCGCGCCTCCGACGACCCGCTGCTCAGCGAGATCGGTCGGCAGCTGGCCGAGGTGAACCAGGAGGCGACCGGGCGCGTCGTGCCGAACTTCGCCTTCCGCGCCCGCTCCGGCGAGCGCGGCCTGGAGCGGCTGCGGGAGTATGGCGGCGGCGTCGAGGCCGGCGTGCCCCTGCCGGGGATCGGCGGCGATCTGAGCGCCCGCGTGCAGGCCGTTACAATCGATGCGAGCGGTGCGGGATCATCGACGGACAGGCTCCGGCGTTTCGGCACCAACCCGCTGCACCTGCCGGGCATTGGTGATCCCGCTGCTGCGAACCAGTTCCCGGATTCACGCATCCGCGACACATCGGCGACGGGCACCAGCCTCGGGCTGGCCTACGCGCGCAACGGGGTGACGGTGGACATCGGTTCCACCCCGCTCGGATTCCGCGAGACGACCGTCCTGGGCGGCGTCGAGGTCACGCCGCGCCTGGCCGAGAACTTCCAGCTTCGCCTGCGGGGCGAGCGCCGTTCCGTGACGGACAGCGTGCTCTCCTGGGCGGGCGTGCGCGATGCGCAGAGCGGCCTCACCTTCGGCGGTGTGACGCGGAACACCGGCATCGCGCAGCTGGAGTACTACCCCGGCCGGTTCGGCGGCTATGTCGGTGGCGGCTACTCCTACATCACCGGCAACAACGTGGCGGACAACCAGCGCTGGCAGGCCCAGGGCGGGGTCAGCTACGCCATCATCCGCAACCCCGAGCAGGAACTCGTGACGGGACTGGATCTCGTCTACTTCAACTACCAGAAGAATCTGCGGAACTTCACGCTGGGGAATGGCGGTTACTTCAGCCCGCAGACCTACGTTTCTGCCGCCGTCCCCATCGACTGGCGTGAGCGGCGCGGCAATTGGGCCTATAGGGTGGGCGCCAGCGCCGGCGTGGGCTACTTCCGGGAGCGGGGGACGGCGGTCTTCCCGAACAATCCGAACCTCCAGAGCGACCTGGAGCAGGCGGCCGGCCGTGAGCTCGCCAACGGCTTCATTATCCCGACACGCTACAGCGGCCAGAGCACCACCAACTTCGTCTGGGGCGCGCGGGCCGACCTGGAATATGCGCTCACGCCCACGCTGCGCGTCGGGCTTTCCGGCCGCTACGACAAATCCGCCGACTTTGAGGAGGCGCGGGCTCTGGTCTACGCCCGTTACCGCTTTGACCCGTGAGGAGGCGACGCGCCTGATGACTGCCAAGGCCGACTCCCGTCCGGACTGGGAGGCCTTCCTGCGCGCCCTGCTGGACACGCTGGACGCCCATATGCCCGCCGATGAACGCGCCGTCCTTCTGCGCGCGATCGGTGCCCAGATGGCCGCGCTCTCCCCCATCCCGCCGGAGGACACCCTTTCCGGCCTGGAGGCGCGGATCAACGAGCGTCTCGCCGAGCCGCACTGGGGCAGCGTATCCATTGCCCTCGATTCCGGCGGGCCCGCCCTCGTGCTGACGCATGAGACGGCACCGGTGCTGGGAACGGGGCAGGACAACGAGGGAAGCTGGATGGGGCCGGTCTTGGAGGGCCTCCACGCCGGATGGATCGCTGCTCAGCCGGGCGCGGAGCCCGAGATCCAGGCGCATCTCGTCAGCGCCGAGAGGGACCGCTTCGTCCTGCGCTACGGCGCCTGAGGCGTTCCGGCCGGGTCAGCCCGGCCGCTCGCCCGCCTTCCTCTCCACCGTGCCCAAAGCATCGGCCAGCCGGGCGGTCGCACTGCCAGGCCGGGCAGCTTTGGGCTGGTCGGGGCCGGGGCTCCACCCCGTCAGCGTGAGCAGGCGCAGGGCCGCCTCCACGCCCTGAGGCCCGGCGGGCAAGGCCGCGAGCGCCGTCGGAAAGAGCGCGCGGGGCGGGATGCGGCCATC
Organism: Roseomonas indoligenes; assembly: GCF_017813365.1. GTDB lineage: Bacteria > Pseudomonadota > Alphaproteobacteria > Acetobacterales > Acetobacteraceae > Roseomonas > Roseomonas indoligenes. The sequence goes on along the minus strand of NZ_JAGIZA010000012.1, from coordinate 20,167 downwards.
CCGGGCGAGAACGGCATTGCCTTCCCCTGCGGCCTGCAGGTCCCGCAGCAGCAGCAGCGGGTCCCGATAAGCCAGCGTGATCTCCTCGAGGTCCGCCACCGGCAGGGCGAAGCCGGCGCGCTGCAGCAGGGCCGCCCCGTCCCGCAGTTCCGGAAACGGCGACACCCGGGGTGCCGCACCGCCGCGCAGCGCAGAGTCGGCGGAGGTCAGGGCTTCCCGCAGCGGCTGCAGCGTACCCAGCGCCGGCATCGTGGCGAGGAACAGCCCGTCCGGCGCCATGGCGCGCCGGATCTGCGCCAATGCACCCGGCAGGTCGTTCACCCAATGCAGGCTGAGATTGGCGACCACCAGGTCGAAGGTCCCCGCCGCGAATGGGAGCCACTCCTCGTCCCCGGCGACCGGCAGGCCCCTGGCCCCGGCCGCCTGCCGCGCCGAGAGGTCCATCGAGACCACAAGGTCCACGCCCCGTTCGCGCAGGACCGGCGCCACGATGCCCCGTCCGCCGATCTCTAGCGCGCGGGCGAAGCGGCGGGTCGTGTCGTCCAGCCGATCCAGCAGCCGCTCCGCCGCCGCTTCCAGCACAGGCGCCACCCGGTGCTGGGTGGTGGCGGCGCGGTCGCGCCGGCGCCGCAACAGGGCACGGTCGAAGACGAGGTGGGGCGATCCGCTCATCGCGAGGATATGTCGTGCCGGCGCCTCCGCCGCCAGTGGCTCTTCCGCACCCTGCCTTGCCCTGCGATGATTCGGGGCAACCGGAGAGGAGAGGGGGCATGCAGGCCCTTTCGGGCGCGCTGCGCCGGGGCGTGACCGGGCTGCTGGATGCGGTCCTGCCGCCGCAATGCCTGTCCTGCGACCGGCCGGTGCTGGAGCAGGGGGCGCTTTGCCAGGACTGCTTCGGCGGGCTGCACGCGATCGTCGCGCCGATGTGCCTGATCTGCGGCGTGCCCTTCGAGCATGACGGCGTGGGGGAGGGCGGGCTCTGCCCGGCCTGTGCCGCCGGTCCGCCGCTCTATGCCCGGGCACGGGCCGCTTTCGCCTACAACGACGCGGTCGCCCGGCTGGTGCTGCCCCTGAAGCACGCTGACCGGACGGAGCTGGCGGGACCCCTGGCCCGGCACATGGCCGTTGCCGGCGCGGCGCTGCTGGAGGGGGCGGAACTCCTGGTGCCCGTGCCGATCCACCGGCGCCGGTTGCTGGCGCGGCGCTACAACCAGGCGGCGCTGCTGGCGATGCGGCTCGGCCGGCTTGCCGGGCGGCCGGTGCTTCCGGACGCGCTGCGGCGGGCGACACCCACCCCGTCGCTTGGCCGCCTTGGTGCCGAGGCCCGACGCGCGGCGTTGGCAGGCGCGGTGGAAGCCTCGCCGCGTGCCCTCTCACGCCTTCAGGGCCGGAGGGTGCTGCTCGTCGATGACGTGCTGACCAGCGGCGCCACGGCGGAGGCCTGCGCCGCGGCGCTGCTGGCGGCCGGCGTGGCGCGGGTGGAGGTGCTGGCGGCGGCCCGCGTGGCCGATCCCCGCCTATCCGGCACGCGGATGCCTTGAAGCGCGCCGCTCCGTTACCGAGATGGGCGGAATGCCCGAGATCGAGATCTACACCATCCCCTTCTGTCCCTATTGCGAGCGCGCGAAGGCGCTGCTCACCCGCAAGGGGGCCAGCTACCAGGAGATCGACGCGCCGGGCGGCTCCGCCGCCCGCAAGACCGCGATCCAGCGCTCGGGAGGGCGCACGACCGTGCCGCAGATCTTCATCGGCGGGCAGGCGATAGGCGGCTCGGACGAGCTGGCGGCGCTGGAACGCGCGGGCAAGCTGGACGCCCTTCTGGCGGCCTGATCCGGCCAAAGGGACGCCCGCAAGGCTGGCACTTCCGTCTCCGGGGTGCCAGAAGGGGCGTTCTGCCTGACGCTAACCAACAGAAACGAGATGATCCACTACCAGCTTCGCTGCAGCCAGGACCACGGCTTCGACGGGTGGTTCAAGGACAGTGCCGCCTTTGACAAGCTGGCATCCGCCGGCCTGGTCGATTGCCCGGTCTGCGGCGACACCCGGGCGCGGCGCGACCTGATGGCGCCGGCCATCGCGAAGCCTCGGGCCGAGGCTGTGCCCGTCGTCCCGTCCGAGCCCCAGCAGCTTCCCCAGGATAAAGCGGCGACCGCCGGTCCGATGCCTGCCCAGCTCATGGCGCTGCTCCAGCGCATGCGGGCCGAGGTGGAGAAGAACTGCGACCATGTCGGCCGCGACTTCGCCGAGGAGGCGCGGAAGATGCACCGGGGCGAGAGCGAGCACCGCGGCATCTACGGCGACGCGACTCCCGAGGAGGCCGAGGCGCTGGCCGACGAGGGGATCGAGATCGGCAGCATTCCCTGGGTGCCGCGGGCGGACGGCTGACGGAGCGGATCGCCGGGCCTCGGGGCAGCCCGCTGCAGGAACCCTCAGCCCTTCTCCGCCATTGCGATGTAGTTGACCGCCAGGTCCCGGCTCTCCCGCCACTGGCCGGAGAGCGGGTCGAAGCTCATCCCGGCGATGTCGGACACCCGCATGCCCGCCCTCCGCATGCCCGCACCCAGTTCCGCGGGCGTGACGAACATCTTCCAGTCGTGGGTGCCGCGCGGCAGCAGGCGCAGCACGTACTCCGCCCCTAGCTTGGCGATTAGGAAGGACCGTGGGGTGCGGTTGAGGGTGGAGAGGAACACCGCCCCGCCCGGCCGCGCCACCCGCGCCAGGGCCGCGAGGAACTCAGCCCGCTCCTCCACGTGCTCGATCACCTCCAGGGACACCACGGCGTCCCAGGTGCCGGAGAGGTCCTCCGGCCGGCCCTCCCGGTAGTCGATGGAGAGGCCGCCAGCCTTCGCATGGGCGCGGGCGGCGGAAAGGGCGGCGCCGGCGGCATCCAGTCCCGTCACCTCTGCGCCGAACCGGGCCAGGGCCTCGCTGGCCAGCCCGGCGCCGCAGCCCACGTCCAGCACGCGCAGGCCCGAAAGGTCCCGCCCGGCGCGGCCGTGGCGCGCGGCCAGGCGGTCCGCGATCCAGCCGGTGCGGAGCGGATTCATGGCGTGAAGCGGGGCCATGGGGCCGCGCGGCTGCCACCACTCCGCCGCCAGGGCATCGAACTTGGCGACCTCGCTGGCCCGAACGGTGCCCTGCTGCATCGGAATCCCCCGTGAATGCGCCCCGAGGTTGCCCAGGGGGGCCGGGGCCGGTATCTGTGCCGCCCCGCGCCGGGGCGCAACCCGCGCGCGCCCTCTCGCGCCCACAGACACGGCAGTCACCCAACCTCCGATGGCCCGCATCGTCATGAAGTTCGGCGGCACCTCCGTCGCCGACCTGGACCGCATCCGCAACGTCGCCACCCGCGTGAAGCGCGAGGTGGACGCCGGCCATGAGGTGGCGGTCGTCGTCTCCGCCATGTCCGGCGTGACCAACCAGCTGGTGAAGTGGTGCTCCGACCTGTCGCCCCTGCATGACGCGCGGGAGTACGACACGGTGGTCGCCACCGGCGAGCAGGTGACGATCGGGCTGCTCTCAATCGCCCTGCAGACGATCGGCGTCGATGCCCGATCCTGGCAGGGCTGGCAGATTCCCATCACAACGGATGGCGCCCACGGCAAGGCACGCGTGGAGGAGATCGACGGCTCCCGCCTCGTCTCCGCCATGGGGCGGGGCCAGGTTCCCGTCATCGCGGGATTCCAGGGTATCGGGCCGGAGGAGCGGGTGGCGACCCTCGGCCGCGGCGGCTCCGACCTCTCGGCGGTCGCGATCGCGGCGGCGGTGAAGGCGGACCGCTGCGACATCTACACGGACGTGGACGGCATCTACACGACCGACCCGCGGATCGTGCCGCGGGCGCGCAAGCTGCCGGCCGTGGCATATGAGGAAATGCTGGAACTGGCCTCGGTCGGCGCGAAGGTGCTGCAGACCCGGTCGGTCGAGCTGGCGATGAAGCAGAAGGTCCGGGTCCAGGTCCTGTCCTCCTTCGAGGACAGGCCGGGCTCGATGGTGGTGGACGAGGACGAGATCGTGGAACAGCCCCTGGTGACGGGCGTGGCGTACAGCCGCGACGAGGCGAAGGTCACGCTGCGGCGGGTGCCGGACAAGCCCGGCATCGCGGCAACGGTGTTCGGCCCGCTGGCCGATGCCAACGTGAACGTCGACATGATCGTGCAGAACCTGGCCTCGGACGGCACGACGGACATGACCTTCACGGTGGGCAAGGCCGACGTGCCGCGCGCCCGCGAGGTGCTTGAGAAGGAGCGGGCCAGCATCGGCTATGCCGAGGTGCTGGCCGACCCCGAGGTCACGAAGATCTCCATCGTCGGCATCGGCATGCGCAGCCACGCGGGCGTGGCGGCGACCATGTTCAAGACGCTGGCGGAGAAGGGGATCAACATTCAGGTCATCTCCACCAGCGAGATCAAGACAAGCGTGCTGGTCGGCGCCGAGTACACGGAACTGGCGGTGCGCGCCCTGCACACCGCCTATGGCCTGGACGCCCCGGCCTGATGACGGGCGCCGTGACGGACCTGTCCACGATCCCGCCGGCCCAGGGTGACACGCCCGGCACGCGGGCGGCCGAGATGGCGGGCGGCCCCGTCCCGCCGCCTCCCGCCGGTCCGTCGGATGAGGCGGCGCGGGCGCGGTTGCGGGCGCTGATGGCGCGCGGTGCGGCCTTCCTGGGTAGTGAATACGCGATCCTCGGCGGCGCCATGTCCTGGATCAGCGAGCGGAACCTCGTTTCTGCCCTGTCCAATGCCGGCGCCTTCGGGGTCATCGCCTGCGGGGCGATGGAGCCGCCGCGGCTGGCCGAGGAGATCGCGGCCACCCAGGCGCTGACCGACCGGCCCTTCGGCGTGAACCTCATCACCATGCATCCCCGGCTGGACGCGCTGGTTCAGGTCTGCCTCGACGCGAAGGTCGGCCATATCGTCTTCGCCGGCGGCATCCCCCCCACCCCCGCGATCCGCAAGGCGAAGGAGGGCGGCGCCAAGGTGGTGTGCTTCGCCCCTGCGCTCGCCCTGGCAAAGAAGCTGGTCCGCTCCGGTGCCGACGCGCTGGTGATCGAGGGATCCGAGGCGGGCGGGCATATCGGCCCCGTTTCCCTCAACGTGCTGGCGCAGGAGATCCTGCCCGCCATGGCGGCGGAGGTGCCGGTCTTTGTCGCCGGCGGCATCGGCCGTGGGGAGGCGATGGTCTCCTACCTCGAGATGGGTGCGGCGGGCGTTCAGATGGGCACGCGCTTTGTCTGCGCGACAGAAAGCATCGCCCACCCCCGCTTCAAGCAGGCCTTCATCCGCGGCGCGGCGCGCGACGCCTTGCCGACGGTGCAGCTGGATGAGCGGTTTCCCGTGATCCCCGTCCGTGCCCTGCAGAACGACGGCACGAAGCAGTTCCTCGTGCATCAGGCCGAGGTGATCCGCCGCCACCAGTCCGGCGAGTTGGACAAGACCGCCGCCCAGCTCGACATCGAGCACTACTGGGCCGGCGCGCTGCGCCGCGCCGTGATCGAGGGCGATGTCGAGAACGGCTCCCTCATGGCCGGGCAGAGCGTTGGCATGGTGACGAAGGAGGCCCCGGTGGCCGAGATCCTGGCGGAGCTGACGGCCCAGGCCGCCGCCGCTCTCACGGCCCGCGCCGCCTGAGGTCTGGCGCTGCGCCGCGGCGGCCCGTCGCGCCCGGGCCGTGCCGTTCCCAGGCCCCGGGCGGGGCCGAGACAACGTGATGGGGTGGGGCTTCCACGCCCCCGCCCCGCGCGTTAGGACTGCCCCCGTTCCACCCCGAGAAGTTCCGTTCCCACGATGGTGAAGCCCGAGATGATGACGGCGGAGGCAGCCCGCGTGGGCGAGGAGCTGCGGGACGCCCGGCTCGCGCTGGGCGCCACGCTCGAGGAAGTGGCCGACGGCCTTCGTATCAACCGCCGCTACCTCGCCGCGCTGGAGGAGGGACGCAGCCGCGACCTTCCCGGGCCGGCCTATGCGGTGGGCTTCGTGCGGACCTATGCCCGGGCGCTGGGCCTGGATGCCGACGACATGGCCCGCCGCTACCGCGAGACCGGCGCGCCGGGGCGGGGCAGGGACCTCGTCTTCCCCGAGCCGGTGCCGGAGCGGGGGATCCCCGCCGGCGTGGTCCTGCTGCTCGGCGTCGTCATCATGGTCGGCGCCTATGCTGCCTGGTGGCGATGGAGCGGATCGGCTGACCGTACGGTGGACGGGGTTCCGCCCGTGCCAGCCCGGATCGAGCAGGCGGCGCGTGACGCTCGGCAGGCCGCCGGGCTGCCCCCCGCGGACACCGCCCCGGTCCTTCCGCCCACGCTTGGCCAGGCGACTCCCGGCGCCGCGGCAGGCCGCCCGGGCGTGACCCCCGCTGCTCCCGGCGGTCCGGCCGGCGCGCAGGCCCCTGCACCCACTGCCCCGACCTCGGCGGCCGCCTCTCCGCCCGCCGGGTCCTCGCCCGCCAGTGGCGCGGCCCAGGGCGGATTCCGCCCGCCGGCCCTCCCCGGGCAGGCACCTGCGGCGCAGGGCCCGACTCCGACGCCGACGCCGACTCCGGGACCGGTCGCCTCCGCGCCAGCCGCCCCGGCGCCCCCGCCGCCAACCACTCCCACAGCGCCGGCGGAGCCGCCGAACCGCCTGACCCTGCGCGCGACGGACGAATCCTGGGTTCAGATCCGCGACCCGCGCTCCGGCCAGACGGTGCTGAACCGCGTGCTGCGCCCCGGGGAGACCTACGCGGTTCCGCGCGAGGGGCTGGTCCTGACCACTGGCAAGGCGCAGGGGCTGGAGATCGTGGTGGATGGCCAGGCCAGCACGGTGCTTGAAGGGCGGACCGGCGTGGTGCGCGACGTCCAGCTCAACCCCGACCAGCTGCGCCAGCCCCGGCCCGCGCCCCCGGCGCGGTGACCGGCTAGACCCCGCCCCCGGGGTAGGGGGCGGGCGCGTCATTCGATCTTCCCTTGGCCGGCGGCGCGACGCCTGCCATATCGGGGAGACACTTCGGGAAAGTCCCGCCAATGTCCTCCTATCGCCCGTACCAGCACATCGAGCGCCGGAAGTCCCGCCAGATCATGGTGGGCAAGGTCCCCGTGGGCGGGGATGCGCCGATCACCGTCCAGACCATGACCAATACCCCGACCGAGGATGCGGAGGCGACGATCGCCCAGATCCGCCGGGCGGAGCTGGCCGGGGTGGACATCGTCCGCGTCTCCTGCCCGACGGAGGAAGCCACCGCCGCCCTGGCCGAGATCGTGCGGGAGGTGAACGTCCCGGTCGTGGCCGACATCCACTTCCACTACAAGCGCGCCATCGAGGCCGCGAAGGCCGGCGCCGCCTGCCTGCGCATCAACCCCGGCAACATCGGCTCCGCGGAGCGGGTGAAGGAGGTGGTGAAGGCGGCGCGCGACCATGGCTGCTCCATCCGAATCGGCGTGAATGCCGGCAGCCTGGAGAAGCACCTGCTGGAGAAGTACGGGGAGCCCAACCCGGAGGCGCTGGTGGAAAGCGCCCTCTGGCACGCCGACCACCTGCTGCAGAACGACTTCGACCAGTTCAAGATCAGCGTGAAGGCCAGCGACGTCTTCCTGGCCGTGGCCGCCTATACCCAGTTGGCCGAGGCCTGCGACCATCCCCTGCACATCGGCATCACCGAGGCGGGAGGCAAGCGCGCCGGCACGGTGAAGTCCTCCATCGGCCTGGGCAACCTGCTCTGGGCCGGCATCGGCGACACGCTGCGCGTCTCCCTCTCCGCCGAGCCGGAGGAGGAGGTGCATGTGGGTTGGGACATCCTGAAGTCCCTCGGCATCCGCCACCGCGGCGTGAAGATCATCTCCTGCCCCTCCTGCGCGCGGCAGGGCTTCAACGTCATCAAGACGGTCGAGGCGCTGGAGGAGCGGCTGGCGCATATCGAGCAGCCCATCACGCTCTCCATCATCGGCTGCGTGGTGAACGGGCCGGGCGAGGCGCTGATGACGGATATCGGCCTGACCGGGGGCGGCTCCGGCACGCACATGGTCTATTCCGCCGGCAAGACGAGCCACACGACGAAGACGGGCGACATGGTCGACCACATCGTGGAACTGGTTGAGACCCGGGCCGAGAAGCTTGCCGCGGAGAAGGCGGCCGCGAAGGCCGCGGAGGCCGTGGGCGACATCCCCCTCGTCGTTCAGGCGGCCGAGTGATGCCCAGCGCCGAAGAGGGGGAACAGCACCCCGTTCTCGCTGCCATGGAGCAGGCCATCCTCGACCTCCTGGAGGAGTTCGAGGAGGGGCACGGCCCGATGGACGAGTCGGATGCCGAGGTGTTCCAGGAGGCGAAGGAACACCTCCACCGCGCCGTGGCCGCGCTCAGGGGAACCTGAGCGGCTCCTCAGTGATGGGGGCCGAAGCCGACCGCGCTGATGTAGGCGGCCGCCGCCACGGCGAGCAGGCCCGGCAGGACGAGGACCAGGAGCAACAGGCAGGCCAGGGCCGTCCTTCCCCGCCGGGCGAGGGCATGGCTGCCGTAGAGGACTCCGGCCGCCCCCGCCAGGATGAGGACCTCCCAGGGGCCGATCCCGTCGAACATGCCCAGGCCGACCAGGGCCAGGTAGGCGAGGGCGGCGAGCGCGCCGAGGACGAAGAGGATACGATAGCCGATCATGCCCACCCTGTAGGGGCCGGCGGGCCGGCGCGCAAAGCGGGGTAGGGACATCGCCTTCCGGCGGTGCTAATCCGCCCGCCACCATGGCCAAGCCCGATCTTCAGCCCGCCCGCGGCACGCACGACCTGATCGGCGAGGAGTTCCGGCGGCATCACCACGTCGTCGACACGGCCCGCCGCATTTCTTCCCTCTATGGGTTCGAGGAGTGGGCCACCCCGATCTTCGAGGACACCCGCGTCTTCTCCCGCAGCCTCGGCGAGACCTCGGACGTCGTCTCCAAGGAGATGTACACCTTCACCGACCGGGGCGGGGAGAGCGTGACCTTGCGGCCGGAAGGCACGGCGGGGGCATGCCGGGCGCTGGTGACCAACGGCCTCACCCAGGCCAACCTGCCGCGCAAGGTGTTCTACGCCGGGCCCATGTTCCGCTACGAGCGGCCGCAGAAGGGCCGCTACCGACAGTTCCACCAGATCGGCGCGGAGGTCATGGGCGCGGCCGAGCCTCTCTCCGATGCGGAGGTGATCGCCTGCGGCTGGCACATCCAGCAGGCCCTCGGCATCACCGAGGGCACCGTGCTGGAGATCAACACGCTTGGCGACGCCGAGAGCCGGGACGCGTATCGCGCCGCACTCGTCGCCTACTTCCAGGCATCGGTGGACAAGCTCTCCGACGAGAGCCGCGGGCGGCTGGAGAAGAACCCGCTGCGGATCGTGGACAGCAAGGACCCCGGCGACCGCGCCCTGGTGGCCGATGCCCCCACCATCCACGCGCACCTGACGGTTCACGCCGCCCGGCACTATGCCGAGGTGAAGCGCGCCCTGGAGCGCTTCGGCGTGCCCTTCCGCGAGAACCCGCGCATCGTTCGCGGCCTGGACTACTACAGCCACACCGCCTTCGAGTTCGTCACCGGGCGCCTGGGGGCCCAGGGCACAGTGATGGGCGGCGGCCGATATGACGGGCTGGTGGAGGAGATGGGCGGCCCCGCCACGCCCTCCGTCGGCTGGGCCGCGGGGGTGGAGCGCCTTTCCATGCTGCTGGAGGCTACGCCCGCCGCGCCGAGGCCCGTGGCCGTCATTCCCGTGGGCGAGGCGGCAGAAGGTGCCGCGCTGGACGCCGTGCAGGCGCTCCGCCGGGCCGGCATCACCGCCGAGATCGCCTATAAGGGCAACCTGAAGCGCCGGATGGAGCGCGCGAACCGGCTGAATGCCCGCGCTGCCGTCATCATCGGTGATCAGGAGCTGGCCGAGGGCCTGGCCCAGCTGCGCGACCTCGATTCCGGCACGCAGGACCGGGTGCCGCTGGCGGAACTGGCCGCCCGGTTGGGCTGATGGCGCTTCCCGCGAAGCTGGACCGTATCCTCACCCGCGCGGAGGAGCTGCGGCACGAGCTCGGCACGGCCGATGGCAGCCGCTTCGGCGCGCTGTCGAAGGAGCTGTCGGAGATCGAGCCCGTGGTCGCGAAGGTTCAGGAGCTGCGCGAGGCCGAGCGCGCGCGCGACGACGCCGAGGCGATGATGGCCGATCCCGAGATGCGGGAGCTGGCCGAGTCCGAGTTCTACGAGCAGCGCGACCGCGTGCCCGCCCTGGAGCACGAGATCCGTATCATGCTGCTGCCGCGCGACGCGGCCGACGAGCGCTCCGCCATTCTGGAAGTCCGTCCGGCCGCGGGCGGCGACGAGGCCGGCCTGTTTGCCGCCGAGCTGTTCCGCGCCTACCAGCGCTATGCCGAGACGCAGGGCTGGCGCTTCGAGATCCTGGAATGGGATGAGAGCGAGGCGGGCGGCATCAAGGGCGCCAGCGCCAACATCTCCGGCCGCGGCGTCTTCGCGAAGCTGAAGTTCGAGAGCGGGGTGCACCGCGTCCAGCGCGTGCCGGCCACCGAGACCCAGGGCCGCATCCACACCTCCACGGTCACCGTCGCCGTGATGGCTGAGGCGGAGGAGGTGGACGTGCAGATCAACGAATCCGACCTTCGCATCGACACCTACCGCGCCTCCGGCGCCGGCGGGCAGCACGTGAACAAGACGGACAGCGCCGTCCGCATCACTCATATTCCCACGGGAACCGTGGTGGCGATGCAGGAGGAGCGGTCCCAGCACAAGAACCGCGCGAAGGCGATGAAGGTGCTGCGCGCCCGTATCTACGAGACCCAGCGCCAGGCCCTTGCCGGTGCGCGCGCCGCCGACCGAAAGGGGCAGGTGGGGACGGGTGACCGCAGCGAGCGGATCCGCACCTACAACTTCCCCCAGGGGCGCGTGACCGACCATCGCATCGGCCTGACCCTGCACAAGGTGGAGCGGGTGATGATGGGCGAGATGGACGACATCATCGATGCCCTGATGGCCGAGGACCAGGCGGCCCGCCTAGCGGCCGAGGAGGCGTGAGCGGGTGCGAGCCCGGTGAATCGGTAGGGGCCTTCCTCTGCCAGGCCGGGCAGCTTCTCCGCGCGGCGGGGATCGAAGGACCGCGGATGGAGGCGCGCCTCCTTCTCGCCCACGCCATGGGCTGCCGTCAGGAGGACCTGCTGCGCGACCCGCGCGCGCCCGTGCCGCCTTCGGCCCAGGCCGTCTTCCGAGGGAGCCTCGCCGCCCGGGCGCGGAACGTGCCTATGGCGCGCCTCCTCGGCCATGCCGGCTTCTGGACCCTGGACCTGCTGGTGGACGGTTCCACCCTCATCCCGCGCGCCGATACCGAGACGCTGTTGGAGGCCGCCCTCGATGCCCTTCCGGAGCGGGGCGGCGTTCGTCGGGTGCTGGATCTCGGGACGGGAACGGGGGCGGTGCTCCTGGCCGCGCTCTCAGAGTTCCAATTCGCTTTCGGGGTCGGGGTGGACCGCGAGCCTGCGGCAGCCGCCCTGGCGCGCGCCAATGCCGCCCGGAACGGGCTGGCCGGTCGCGCGGCGTTTCTCGCGGGCGATTGGTCTGCGCCCCTTTCCGGGCGCTTCGACCTCGTCCTCTCCAACCCGCCCTATATCGAGAGCGCCGCCATCCCCGCCCTCATGCCGGAGGTGGCGCTCCACGAACCCGCCCTGGCGTTGGACGGCGGGGCGGATGGGCTGGACGCCTACCGGCAGCTGGCGGCCGCCATCCCCGGCCTCCTGGCACCGGGCGGACGGGCCGTGCTGGAATTGGGGCAGGGCCAGGAGGCTGGCGTCGCCGCCCTGGCCCGCGCCGCCGGCCTCCGGCCGCTGGAATGCCGCCCGGATCTGGGCGGGGTGCCCCGCGCCCTGGTTCTGGCAGGCCCGTAAAAAACCATTTGGCGGAATCGCGCAGGCTCACTAGGTTTCCATCGCGGCCCCTATCGCGCGATGCGCGGCGGGTCCGCCGGAGCCCCTGGCACCCTCTCTGGGATATGCCGCGCGCCCGGCCCGCCGCCAGGCACAAACACTCCCCGGTCGGGGACAGCACCCGCTACCCGGCAGCGTATGGGCGCAAGGCGCCCGTCGCGAACGCCGTCAGCGCGAGCATGGAAGTGCGAACCAGATCCAGATGAACATGAAGCGTATGCGCGGCCGCGGGAACTTCCGCCAGGGTGGCCACAACGGCGGTGGCGGCGGTGGTGGGGGCGGCGGTCCGCGCCCGCAGCACAACGGCAACCAGCCGATGAACCGGAACCACGTTTTCGACTCGATCGGGCCGGACATGCGGATGCGCGGTACCGCGCAGCAGCTCTTCGAGAAGTACCTCCAGCTCGGTCGGGACGCGACCGGCTCGGGCGACCGCGTGATGGCGGAAGGCTACTTCCAGCACGCGGAACACTACTTCCGCATTCTCAATGCGATGAACCAGGCCCAGCAGCAGCAGACCGGCGGCAGCGCCGGCCCGCAGCACGGCGGCCGCCGCTATCAGGGCAACGAGGGCGGGGACGGCTTCGCAGAAGCCGAGGGGGAGGCGCAGATCACCGGCTCTTCCGGCTACGACGGCGCTGACGGCGAAACCCGAGAGACCCTTCAGTAACGGGCAGCGGAGAGGCGGTCAGTCCATGACCGCCTCCCTTCCTTTCAGGTAATGACGGCCACTTCCACCTGACCGCGGCGGCGCAGCACGTTCAGCGAGACGCCGCCATCCGTGTCGTGCCGGCGCAGCCGCACGTCCACCGTCGCGGCACCCAGGCGCAGGTTCTCGATCCGCAGTTCCTCCAGCCAGGACGGCAGGAACGGACGGACGAAGCGGATCACTCCCTCCTCCGGGCGGAAGGACACGCCGAGCATCGCGCCGAGCGAGGCGTAGACCGTGGCCGCCGCCCAGGCCTGCGGCAGGCAGGCCACCGGGTACGCGGTAGGCCCCTCGCCATGACGGCGGGGGAAGCCGCAGAACAGCTCTGGCAGACGGTACATGTCGACGGCCAGGGCCGAGTCGTAGATGCCCGTCAGCAAGCGCTCCAGCTGGGCATTCAGCCCGTAGCGCTTCATCCCCAGCGCGATCAGCCCGTTGTCGTGCGGCCAGACCGACCCGTTGTGGTAGCTCATCGGGTTGTAGCGGCTCTCGCCCTCGGCGATGGTGCGGATGCCCCAGCCGCAGAAGCTCTCCGGCGTCATCAGCGTCTGCGCGATCCGCCTCGCCCGGTCGGGGGAGGGAAGCCCTGTCAGCAGAGCGTGCCCGGCATTGGAGGAGCGCACCCGGCAGGGCCGCTTCTCGCCGTCCAGGGCCAGGGCGTAGGTACTCAGCTCCTCAACCCAGAAAGCCTCCTCCACCCGGGCGCGCAGCGCGTCCGCACGGTCGGTCCAGAGAGCGGACTCGTCCTCGTGCCCCAGCGCCTTCGCCAGCCGCCCGGCGCCGCGCCAGGCGGCCTCGCCATAGGCCTGGACCTCGATCAGCGCGATCGGCGCATCGGCCAGCTTGCCGTCGGCGTGGAATACGCTGTCCCAGCTGTCCTTCCAGCCCTGGTTAACCAGGCCGTTCAGGGACTGGCGGTCGTACTCCAGCAGCCCGTCCCCATCGATGTCGCCGTGCCGCTCGATCCAGCCGAGCGCGGCGACGATATGTGGCCAGATCTCCCGGATCAGCGCGAGATCGCCGGTGCGCTCCGCGTATTGCGCGGCCAGGACGACGAAGAGCGGCGTGGAATCCACCGATCCGTAGTAGCGGCCGAAGGGGACCTCGCGCAACGCCGCCATCTCGCCACTGCGGCTCTCATGCAGGATCTTGCCGGGCTCGGCGTCCCGCGCCGGGTCCAATTCCGTCGCCTGCAGCTTGGCGTGGTAGCGCAGCACCCCGCGGGCCAGCTCCGGATCGGCCCAGAGGCACTGGATGGCGGTGATGAGGCTGTCCCGGCCGAAGGGGCAGGAGAACCAGGGGATGCCGGCATATGGGAAAGGGCCGGCCTCCGTCTCGGTCGTCAGCATGGCGAGGTCGGAGGCGGAGCGCGCGAACCAGTCGTTGAAGGCCTGGTTGGAGGAGATGACGCCAGCGCGCTGCCTCTCCCGCACGTCGCCCCAGTTCCGGATCCCGGCCAGCAGAGCGTCAAAGGCGGGGGGCGCGGGAACCTCGGCTGCCTCGGGCCCGGACTCGCAGAGGGTCGTCACCTCGATGACCACATAACCGCCCGGTTCAAGCTCCACCGGCCACCGGTTGTCGCGGGCTGGGCTGCCCTGCGGCGTCGGGTCGAAGCGCAGGCGGGTGCGGCGCTCCACCTCATCGAGGCCGCGATAGGCGAAGACCAGGTCTCCATTCGGCCGGACCTCCGGCGCGCGGCGCTCCCCGCGCCGGGTGCGCTTCTGCCCGCGCACCTCGAAGATGTCCGCAAAATCGGTGGCGATGGAGAGCGAGATCTCCGTGGAGAGATGCGCGTCCCCGAAGTTCCGCACGGAGATACGCTCCCGCAGCAGCCCGGCGCCGAGCACCATCTGGCGCTCCACATGGATCGTGTCCCTCGGCAGCTTGCGATCCGGCGCGACCGCTAGGTCGGGGTTCGTCATGTTCACCGTCAGCACGGTGTTGTCGGCGCTCACCGCCGAGGAGAGCAGCAGGGGCCGCATCCCGGCCACGCGGAGGGAAAGGCGGGAGACGAAGCGCGTGTCGTCGTGGAACAGCCCCTCGGCGGTTGATCCGATCGCCTGGGCGTCTCCGAAGTGGTCGAGCACTACGAAGGATGGGCCGTTCTTCAGGGTCCGGGGCCGATAGAGGGCCAGCGCCGTGGCCGCCGTCGCGGCAACGCTCCAGCCACTCTCTTCCTCAGCCCGCGGCAGGCCTGCGCCTTCATCATCCATGCAAAATTCCTCTGGCGCGGTTCGCTCGGGTTGAATGCCCCGCCGGCCCCGGGGTTGCCCAGGGCCGGATACGCCCGGGCCTCTCGCCCGGGTCGCAGGCCGGCTCGGGGCTCTAGACCGCGCGCAGGATGGTGGTGCGCTCCTGCCCGAGCAAGCGGCGGTAGAGGGCGAGGTGGTCCTCCGCCATGCGGCGGGCCGTGAAGCGGGCCTCGAATTCCCGGCGCACGCGCGCGCGGTCCATGGACTGGACCTTTTTCAGCGCGGCCAGCGCGCCCGTCTCGTCCTCGACGATGAAGCCGGAGGCGTCGTCCTCGATCACCTCGGGCACGGAGCCGCGGTTGAAAGCAATCACTGGGGTGCCGCAGGCCATCGCCTCGATCATCACCAGCCCGAAAGGCTCTGGCCAGGCGATGGGGGTGAGGAGGCAGAGGGCGTTGCCGAGGAATTCGGCCTTCTGGGTTTCGTTGATCTCGCCGATGAACTCCACGCCGGGGAGGGAGAGCAGGGGCTGCACCACCTCCTCGAAATAGGCCTGGTCGGCGCGGTCCACCTTGGCGGCGATCCGGATGGGAATGCCGGCGGCCTGGGCGATACGGATGGCGGTGTCCGGGCCCTTCTCCGGGGAGATGCGGCCGAGGAAGGCGATGTAGCCGCCCTGGCGCGGGCTGAAGGGTAGCAGGTCCTGCGGCAGGCCGTGCAGCACGGTGCCCGCCCAGTTGACGTCCACATGGTGCAGGGGACGCCGCTGGCTGTCGGAGATGGAGATGAAGGGTGCGTCGGGGAATGCGGAGAGGAGGGGCTCGATCTCCGGAAGGTCCAGGCGGCCGTGGAAGGTGGAGACGAAGGGCAGGCCGCGTCCGCGCATGGCCGGCAGGTGCAGGTGGTCGATATGGAAATGGACGATGTCGAATCGGGCAGAGAGATCCAGGACGCGCTGCACCATCAGCATGTGCGGGGCGGTCGCGTCGCGGATGGAGGGGTCGAGGCGGATCGCCTGCGGCAGGATCGGCTCCAGCCCGGCGGAGGTGAGGCTGTCCCCGCTGGCGAAGAGGGTCACCTCATGGCCGAGGGCGACCAGTTCCTCGGTGAGGTAGGAGACGATGCGTTCCGTGCCGCCGTAGAGCTTGGGCGGAACCGCTTCGGCGAGCGGCGCAACCTGGGCGATGCGCATGGGTCGGGGGCTTCTCCTGGCCCCTCAACCTCCCCGCCGGCCCCGGCCGGCGCCCCGGTCAGGGCCAGGGCTAGAACTTACAATTGTTGGTCTGGTTGCAGCGCAGCAACGGGCTTGCCGGCGCTGTCACGCCGCCTCCAGCGCGTCCCCGACCGCCACGCGGCCTCCTTCCGCCACGGTGGCGTGGACGCCGAGGTCCATGTGCCCGAAGTGCTGGCGCAGCAGCCGCGGCAGGTCCACGTCCCGTTCCCCGGTCGCCAGGTCCACCTGGGTCGCGGGGCAGCGCTGGGTCCGCTTGAAGACGGAAATCCGGGCACCGCCGAGCAGCACGTCGCGCCCGACCCACTCATGCTCCGCCCAGGCCGGCAGGCCGGAGAAATAGATGTTCGCCCGGAAGCGCAGCGGGTCCAGCCGGCGGCCGATGGCCTTCTCCACCGCCGCCAGGCTCGCCAGATTGAGGAGTGAGATCCCCTTCAGGCGCTGGTCGGTGAAGGCGTGTCCCGGCGCCTCGGTGAAGCGGGGCGGGCGGGGGGTGCCGTCGGGCGCCGTGCCGTGCCGGGCCTCATCGCCGAGGAAGCGGATCAGCCAGTCGCCGAGGGCCGTCTTGCCCTCGGCCGTGCCGGTCGGGGCCACCAGCGGCTCGAAGCCTTCTGCCGCCAGGGCAAGGGTTCCGCTTCGGGGGTCGAAGGCCGAGCGGACCAGCACGACCTTCCCGTTCTTCATCATGCAGGCGAAGTTCTGCTTCGGCAGGAAAGCCGGGGCGCTCTCGTCGAAAGGGGCATCGCCCTGAGCAAGGGCGAAGCGCCGGTCATGGGGGACCGTCTCGCCCGGAACCAGCCGGATCTCCTCCAGCGCCTCGGCCGTGAGTCCCTTCACCGGGTAGCGGTAGAGGTGTTCCACCCGCATGTGCAAATCCTCTGAAACCAACCCCTTGAAGGGTACGGAAGAGCGTTACCACTTTCCACTCAAACGCCGAACCCGTCGCCGTCAGGGGCGGGGAGGGCGGTCGCCTCCATGAGGGACATGAGAGATATGGACATCGAGAAGCTTACTGAGCGGGCGCGCGGCTTCCTGCAGGCCGCCCAGACCATCGCCATCCGGGAATATCACCAGCGCGTCACCCCGGAGCACCTGCTGAAGGCCCTGCTGGACGACGAAGAGGGCGCGGCCTCCGGCCTGATCCGCGCTGCCGGCGGCGACGCGGCCGCGGTGAAGCAGGGGGTGGATGCCGAAGTTGGCAGGAACCCCCGCGTCTCCGGGGGCGGTGCCGGGCAGCCCCAGGTCACGCCGGATTTCGTGCGCGTGCTGGACTCCGCCGAGCGCCTGGCGAGCAAGGCGGGCGACAGCTTCGTCGCCCAGGACCGGCTGCTCGTGGCGATTGCGGCCAGCGATACGCCGGCCGGCCGCCTGCTGGTGAAGGCTGGCGCGACGGCGCAGGCGCTTGAGGCGGCCGTGGATGCCGTCCGCAAAGGTCGCAAGGTGGACAGTGCGAGCGCGGAGCAGCAGTTCGACGCGCTGAAGAAGTACGCCCGCGACCTGACGGATGCGGCGCGCGACGGCAAGCTGGACCCGGTGATCGGCCGTGACGAGGAGATCCGCCGCACCATCCAGGTGCTGGCCCGCCGCACGAAGAACAACCCCGTGCTGATCGGCGAGCCCGGCGTGGGCAAGACCGCGATCGTCGAGGGGCTGGCCCTGCGCATCATCAATGGCGACGTGCCGGAGGCGCTGAAGAACCAGCGCGTGCTGGCGCTCGACCTCGGCGCGATGGTGGCCGGCGCGAAGTACCGCGGCGAGTTCGAGGAGCGCCTGAAGGGCGTGTTGACGGAGATCGAGTCCGCGAACGGCGAGATCATCCTATTCATCGACGAGATGCACACGCTCGTGGGCGCGGGCAAGGCGGATGGCGCCATGGACGCCTCCAACCTGCTCAAACCCGCTCTCGCCCGCGGCGAATTGCACTGCATCGGCGCGACCACCCTGGACGAGTACCGCAAGCATGTGGAGAAGGACGCGGCCCTGGCCCGTCGCTTCCAGCCCGTCTTCGTGGGTGAGCCGAGCGTGGAGGACACCATCTCCATCCTCCGCGGCATCCGCGAAAAATACGAGCTGCACCACGGCGTGCGGATCGCGGACAGCGCGCTCGTCGCGGCGGCGACCCTGTCCAACCGCTACATCACCGACCGGTTCCTGCCGGACAAGGCGATCGACCTCGTGGACGAGGCCGCTTCCCGCCTGCGCATGGCTGTGGACAGCAAGCCTGAGGAGCTGGACGCGATCGACCGCGACCTCATGCGCTCCCGCATCGAGCGGGAGGCGCTGAAGCGCGAGACCGACGCGGCGTCCCGCGACCGGCTGGAGAAGCTGGAGCGGGAGATTGCCGCGCTTGAGGAGAGCTCGGCCGCCCTGGCGGCGCGTTGGCAGGCGGAGAAGAACCGGCTCGGCGAAGCCCAAAAGGCAAAGGAGGAGTTGGACCGCGCCCGCACGGAGGTGGAGCTGGCGCAGCGGAAGGGTGACTATGCCCGCGCCGGCGAGCTGACCTACGGCGTCATCCCTGGCCTGGAGAAGAAGATCGCCGAGACGGCGGATGATGGCGGACGCCTAGTGAACGAAGCCGTCACGGAGGAGGGCGTCGCCGCCGTTGTCTCCCGCTGGACCGGCGTTCCGGTAGAGAAGATGCTGGAAGGCGAGCGGGCCAAGCTGATCCGCATGGAGGACGAGCTGCGCAAGCGGGTCGTCGGCCAGGAGGAGGCGCTCGAGGCCGTGTCCAAGGCGGTGCGGCGCGCCCGCGCTGGGCTGCAGGATCCCTCACGTCCGATTGGAAGCTTTCTGTTCCTCGGCCCGACGGGCGTCGGCAAGACGGAGCTGACCAAGGCGCTGGCGAGCTTCCTCTTCGACGACGAGCGCGCCCTGCTGCGGATCGACATGTCGGAGTACATGGAGAAGCACGCGGTTGCCCGCCTGATTGGTGCGCCTCCGGGCTATGTCGGTTACGAGGAGGGCGGCGCCCTCACGGAAGCGGTTCGGCGTCGGCCCTACCAGGTCATCCTGTTCGACGAGGTGGAGAAGGCGCACGACGACGTCTTCAACATTCTCCTGCAGGTGCTCGACGACGGGCGCCTGACGGACGGGCAGGGGAGGACGGTGGACTTCCGTAACACCCTGATCGTGCTGACCAGCAACATGGGCAGCGAGATCCTGGCCGCCCAACCCGAGGGCGAGGACGTGGACCTTGTGCGTGGGCAGGTGATGAACGTGGTCCGCACGCGTTTCCGGCCGGAGTTCCTGAACCGGCTGGACGAGGTGGTCTTGTTCCGCCGCCTTGCACGCGGCGACATGGGCTCGATCGTCGACATCCAGCTCGGGCGCCTGCGCAAGCTGCTGGCTGACCGCAAGATCGTGCTGGAACTGGACCAGGAAGCTCGGGATTGGCTGGCGGAGGCCGGGTACGATCCGACCTACGGTGCACGCCCGCTGAAGAGGGTGATCCAGCGTAACCTGCAGGATCGCTTGGCCGGGATGCTGCTTGAGGGCTCGATCCGCGACGGCCAGTCGCTCGGCGTTACCGTGGGGCCTGATGGCCTCGAAGTGTCACCGAACGGAACGGTTGCGGAAACTGTGTGACACCCCTTTGACAGGTGTGGGAGCGGCCCATATAAGCCGCCCCACACCGAGGGCGCCGACGAGGCCGCCGCGGTGGCCCGGAAAGAAGTGGACGGGCAGGGTTGACAAAGCGGTCATAGATCGCTAAATACGTTGCCCCGCTAGCCACTTCGGTCGCGGTTCCGATCAGAGGTTGGGCCTGCCCAGCCGGGGAAGCCCGGATCCTCCGATTGTTGTTCCTTGACATGAAAATCTGTTTTCCTGAAGACGAGGAAGAGTTTTTGCGGCTCTTGGCCTTGATGGTTTGGGGAGGGATGCGTGGCTGGTGTCACGTGTTTTGATCTGATTGTTGGGCGATGGGTTTGCAGGAGAGAGAGTAGCGAGCGAGTTTTGGCTTGGGTCTTCTCTGAGATGTTGGCAGCTTTTGGGCTGCTGCATTGATGAACTTGAGAGTTTGATCCTGGCTCAGAGTGAACGCTGGCGGCATGCTTAACACATGCAAGTCGCACGGACAGCAATGTCAGTGGCGGACGGGTGAGTAACGCGTAGGAACATGTCCAGG
>NZ_JAGIZA010000011.1 GCF_017813365.1 Roseomonas indoligenes | reverse complement strand
TTGGCGCCGTTTGGTCCGCGACTACGAGCGCCGCCTCGACGTCTCCGAGGCCATGATCCACGTCGCCATGGGCGCCCTCCTCCTCCGCAGGATCACCCACCGCTGAGTTCTCAAACAGTCACTAAGAGCTTGCGGCGCATAGTTGCTACCGCATCGCGCTGGCGTAAGGCGGAAAGGGTGTAGCGGGTAGCTTCGGGGTCAGGGAGACCAAGTGGTCCGTCCTCTACAAGGAGAGGAAAGCGCTCTCCGCCATGAAGGACAGCAATCCGGACCGACCAAGTCATGTGATGCTTTCTCCAGAACCCCAGATCGGATTGGGGAGTAATGGAGAGCCTCAATCAATCAAGAAGACCACGGAGGTGGCGAACCCAGACCTAACAACAAGAACTGTTGGATTTTTGCAATATGTAGAACTACCTACTATGGCTCCGGAATACGTAGAACTACCTATTGCAGCAATGATTGCTTCACTCATCCCAGTTTGACGGTGACGTCAGCCGAGACCACCAATGATCTGCAAGGCTGACTTGTCAGGCATGTTCAAAGAGAAAGGGATGATTCTGTGCCTTTCTCAGTGTAGCCGTTCACGGATGCAGGGGCGACGCCGGTATGCGCGCCGAGACGCTTTCATCGACCCGCGGTATCCGGACTTGATGAGTGCGCCCTGGTATCGGGTTCCAGGGCATCTGCTGCCATGAGGCATCGTTGAAGCTTAGGCGCGGCGCTGAATAGCAGCAGACGCTGGTAGGTTGATTGTGTACAAACCTTGGATGTTGCTGCGGCGAGGGCGGCTCGGGCGATCAAGCTGGTAGCCGCTATCCGGAACAGCCGCATGCCCCCGATCATTGCCCGAGAGAGTGAAAGCTTCGGTTGGCCATGGCGCGAGCTTGGCTCGGTAGTTGCTGTAATCGATAGTCCGCGCGACTGCCTCGTTGCTCTGAATGCTACGCCCGCCATCGTGACCGATCTTGCCGAGGTTGAGCACCTAACCGCGACTGACCAAGACGTAAGCCGTAGAGATATCGAAACCGCCGTCATTGCTCACGGCAAGATCGGCCCGGGGACTGCCGGGGTCGGCATGGCCGGCACCATCCCTTATTGGCATCCCAGTGCCCATTGGCGCTGAACAGCCACCCTAAACCCTCGTTTCGGTTACATGCAAAACTGCTAAAAAAGCCGTGCTGACAGGAGTTGTTGAGGACCAGTTTACCGAAACCTAGACGGTACATTTCATGCCTAGCCCCGGAATGCCGCCTTCAGTTTCTTAGCCCCTCAGCGGCATTGTGTTCTTGAATAGCTGGCCCTCAGTTTACACAGAAGCTGTTGGTGTGAGTCAGACCCGCATCGGCATCAGCACATAGAGTGCTTCCGGCTTGGCCGCGTCCTGCACGATGGTGGGGGCGGAGCCGTCGGCGAAGCGGAACTCCACCTGCCCGTCCACCTGGTCCGTGATGTCCTTCAGGTAGCGGGCCTGGAAGCCGATCTCCAGCGGGGCGGAGTCATAGGTCACAGTGTCGTTGTCCAGCTCCTCCTGCGCCTGCCCCTGGTCCGGGGAGGCGGCGGTGAGGAGGAGGTGGTTCTTCTCCAGCGAGAGCTTCACCGGCCGCGACCGCTCGGAGGAGATGGCGGCCACCCGGTCCACGGCGGCGGCGAAGGCCGTCTTGTCCACGGACATCACGCGGTCGTTCCCCTTGGGGATTACCCGCTCATAGTCGGGGAAGGTGCCGTCGATGAGCTTGCTCGTCAGGGTGACGGTCCCGACCTTCACCTGCAGCTTCGTGTCGGAGAGCCGCATCTCGATCTCGTCCACGGCCTCCTCAGCCAG
This sequence comes from Roseomonas indoligenes, assembly GCF_017813365.1. Classification (GTDB taxonomy): domain Bacteria; phylum Pseudomonadota; class Alphaproteobacteria; order Acetobacterales; family Acetobacteraceae; genus Roseomonas; species Roseomonas indoligenes. Next base: position 193,514 of record NZ_JAGIZA010000011.1, on the reverse strand, counting down.
CTTGCGCAGCTCGGCGATCGTCTTGCGGGGTACGATCACGCCCGGCATGCCCTCGGCGCCGTCCGGCAGGGGCTCCTCCACCCGCGCCAGGCGGTGGCCGTCCGTCGCCACGGCGCGCAGCACCTTCGTGCCGTTCACCTCGGTCGCGTGCAGGTAGATGCCGTTGAGGTAGTAGCGCGTCTCCTCGGTGGAGATGGCGAACCGGGTCCGGTCCACCAGGTCCCGCAGCAGCCCGGCCGGGACGCTGAACTTATGGGGCAGCTTGCCCTCGGTCATGGAGGGGAAGTCCTCCACGGGCAGGGCCGTCAGGCTCGTGTTGTAGCGGCCGGCGCGCAGGCCCAGCGGGGCATCGCCGCCCTTGTGGTCCAGCTCCACCTTCACGCCGTCAGGCAGCCTGCGCACGATCTCGAACAGGGTGGCGGCGGGCGCGGTGCAACGGCCTTCGCGCCCCACCTCGATGCCCGGCACCTCCTCGACGACCGCGATCTCCATGTCCGTCGCGGTCAGGCGCAGGCGGCCCTCGGCAGCGTCCAGCAGCACATTCGCCAGGATGGGGATGGTGTTGCGCCGCTCCACCACGCTCTGGACATGGGCGAGAGCCTTCAGGAGCACCGCCCGGTCCACCGTGAATTTCATAACCGACATCCCCGGAACGCTGTGGAGGGCGAGAAGCCCCCGAATGATCCTCGTATCATCCTGAAAAGGCGCCGTGAAGGCCAGGGGCTACGGCGCGACTGTCTCGCCCCGATGGTCGATCAGCAGGCCGGTCCGGTCGGGTGTTAGGGCGTCGATCACCGATAGCAGCCGGGCGGCGGCGGCGGATGGCTCCTGCACCTCCAGCCCCGCCCTGGAGAAGGGGGCGGAAAGGCCCGTTTCCACGGTGCCGGGATGCAGCGCGACGAGAACCGCCTGCCGGTGGGTGCGGGCCAGCTCGATGGAGGCGGTGCGGACGATCTGGTTCAGCGCCGCCTTGGCGGCGCGGTAGCTGACCCACCCGCCGAGCCGGTTGTCCGAGATGCTGCCGACCCGCGCGGAGAGGGTGGCAAAGACAGCGCGGCGGTCCCGCGCGAGGCGGGGGAGGAAGTGCTTCATCAGCAGGGCGGGGCCGATGGCATTCACGGCGAAGCTGTGGGCCATGTGGACGGGGTCGATCTCGCGGATCGCCTTCTCCGGGCGGTAGTGGGCATCGTGCAGGAAGCCCGTGGCGTCGATGACCAGGGTCAGGCCGGTCCCGGCAACCCCGGCCGCGGCCGCGATGCTCACCTCGTCCAGCAGGTCGAGGAAGGGGTCCGTACGGCGCCCCAGCTGCAGGACGGCTTCGCCCCGCGCTTCCAGCGCCGCCGCAAGGGCGGCGCCGATGCCGCCGGCAGCGCCGACGACAACCGCGCGCGGGACGACGGCGCTCAGGTTTCCAGCATCCGCCGGAGCAGTTCCACGTCCTCCGCGAAGCCGGCATCGCCCTGCATCAGCTCCGCCACGCGGGAGACGGCGTGCATCACCGTGGTGTGGTCGCGGTTGCCGAAGCGCCGTCCGATCTCCGGCAGGGAGCGGGAGGTGAGCTGCTTCGACAGGTACATGGCCACCTGCCGAGGCCGCGCCACGTTGCGCGCGCGCCGGGCGGAGGACATGTCCGTCAGGCGGATGTTGTAGTGCTCGGCGACCCGCTTCTGGATCTCCTCGATCGTCACGCGGCGATCATGGGCCCGCAGGATGTCGTGCAGCACCTCCTGGCAGGATTCCAGCGTCACCGGGCGGCCAAAGAGGTTGGCATGGGCGATCAGGCGGTTCAGCGCCCCTTCCAGCTCGCGCACGTTGCTGGTGATCTTGTGCGCCAGGAATTCCAGAACCCGCGCCGGAACGTCCACACCGGCCGTCGCCGCCTTGCTCTCCAGGATGGAGATGCGGAGCTCGTAAGTGGTGGCGTGGATATCGGCCACCATGCCGCAGCCCAGCCGCGTCCGCAGCCGGTCCTCCAGCCCCGCCAGGTCGCTGGGCGGCTTGTCGGAGGAGACGACGATCTGCTTGCCCTGGTCCACCAGCGCATTGAAGGTGTGGAAGAACTCCTCCTGCGTGTTGTCCTTGCCGATCAGGAACTGCAGGTCGTCGATCATCAGCACGTCGACGGAGCGCAGGCTCTCCTTGAACTCCATGGTGGACTGCGAGCGCAGGGCCGCGATGAAGCGGTACATGAACTTCTCGGCGGACATGTAGGCGACGGACCGGCCGGGGCCGCCCGCCTGCGGCTCGCGGATCGCCCAGGCGATGGAGTGCATCAGGTGGGTCTTGCCCAGCCCGACGCCGCCATAAAGGAACAGCGGGTTGAACCCCGGCGAGTTCGGCTTCTCCGCCACGCGCCGGGCGCAGGCATGGGCGAACTCGTTCGGCTTGCCCACGATGAAGCTGTCGAAGGTGAAGCGCGGGTCCAGGGGTGCGGCCCAGTCACCCCGCGGATCGGGCCTGGCCGCCTCCGGGACCGGCCGGGCCGCCGGCTCGGCCTGCTCCGCGACGACTGGTGGCGGCGCCGCGGCCGGTGCCGCCTCGGGCGCCGGGGCCCCGGCGGAGGCCACGCGGATGTCTACGCGGCGCACGCCCACCGCCTCGGCCTGCCACAGCGCCCGCAGCCGGTCGCCGTACTGGCCGCGCAGCCAGTCCCGCAGGAAGCGTGTGGGGACGTGGACAACCGCCTCCTCGCCCTCCACCCCGGCGAGGGTCAGCTGGCGCAGCCATGTGCGGTACTCGGCCTCGCCGACCTCCTCGCGCAGGCGGCCACGGATGCGCGCCCAGGCGGCATCCAGGCGGGCCGGATCGGCCGCGCCGGAATCAGGGAGGCCTTGCGCCGGGACGGCGGACGCAACTTCGGCGTGCTGTTCCGGCATGCGATCCACCCCCGACCCCCTTCCCGCTCCATGTCACCATGGCGGCAGGACCATGACGAAGCGTAACTTGCGGCCCCGTTCCAGGTAAACGCCAAATACGTTCCCGGCATTACGACCGCGCGCACAAAGAAAAACGCCACGGCGCGCAAGCACCGTGACGCCTCGGCATCACGACTTTACTGGATATCCGCCAGACGAGGCGCCCGATGGGCGCCCCGGGACCGATCAGGCCGCGGCGAGCGCCTTGATGCGCGCGGAAAGGCGCGACAGCTTGCGGGCGACGGTGTTGTCATGCGCCACGCCCTTGTCGGCGGCGCGCTGCATCTCCGGCTGGGCCAGGCGGAACGCCTCCTGGGCCTTGGCCTTGTCGCCGCCCGTGATCGCGTCCTCGACGGCGCGGAGGAAGGTGCGGACGCGCGAGCGCCGGGCGCGGTTGCGCTCGGTGCGCTTCTCGATCTGACGGATGCGCTTGCGCGCGGAAGCGGTGTTCGCCATGGGCCTTGAGGATACCAGTCGAAATGTTCACGGGACGCGCACCACCTGGGGCGGCCGCGAGAGGGGGGCGTTCTATCCACAGCCCCCCCGGGAGTCAAGGAAGAGTCCGGCAGACCCTCCCGAGGCCCCGCTACGCGTTGCGGAAGGCCGGCTTCCGCTTCTCGGCGAAGGCGGCCATCCCCTCCTTCTGGTCCTCGGTCGCAAACAGGCTGTGGAAAAGGCGCCGCTCGAAGCGCACCCCCTCCCGCAGAGACAACTCGTAGGCGGCGTTCACCGCCTCCTTCGCCATCACCACGGAGGGCAGGGAGAAGGAAGCCATCGCCTCCCCCATCTTCAGCGCCTCCTCCACGAGGCTCTCCACCGGCACCACGCGGGTGACGAGGTTGCAGCGCTCCGCCTCGGTGGCGTCCATCATCCGGCCGGTCAGGATCATGTCCATCGCCTTGGACTTGCCCACGGCCCGGATCAGCCGCTGGGAGCCGCCGGCGCCGGGGATGATCCCCAGCCGGATCTCGGGCTGGCCGAACTTGGCGTTCTCGGCGGCCAGGATGATGTCGCACATCATCGCCAGCTCGCAGCCCCCGCCGAGGGCGAAACCCGCCACCGCCGCGATCACCGGCTTCTTTACCGCCAGGACCGTTTCCCACTTCGTGCCGATGAAGTCCTCGAAGTGGATGGCAGGGTAGGTGCGGTCCTTCATCTCCTTGATGTCGGCCCCGGCGGCGAAGGCCTTCTCGCTGCCGGTGATGACGATGGCGCCCACGGCCGCATCGGCGTCGAAGGCCAGCAGGGCCTGGCCCAGCTCCGTCGTCAGCTGGTCGCAGAGCGCGTTGAGGGCCGAGGGGCGGTCCAGGGTGATCAGCCCCACCTTGCCGCGCGTCTCCGCCCTGATCATCCCGTACTCGGCCATGCTGCCCTCCCTTGAGGGCCGCAGGCTGTGGCGGGGCCGCCGAACGGTCAACCCGGGCGGCCCGCTTTCGCCGGCCCGTCCAGCCGGTCAGCCGGGCCGGCGCCGCGCCGGCAGGCTGGTGATGATGCCGCCCGTCGCGATCACCCCCGCCCCCAGCAGCATCCAGCCATCCGGCATGTCCCCGAAGACGATCGCCGAGGAGAGGGTGGCCCAGATCAGCTGGGTATAGGTCATCGGCGCCAGGATGCTGGCGGGCGCCCGGGAATAAGCGAGCACGAGGAGGTAGTGGCCGGAAAGGCCGAACACCCCGGCCAGGGCCATGAGCCCCCAAGCCCATCCCGTCGGGTCCTGCCACACGAAGGGCTGCACGAGGCCCGAGACGGCGCCGGCGGCGAGGCCGGTGTGCAGGATGATCGTCGAAGGGCTGTCCACCTCGGACAGCTTGCGGGTGAGGATCTGATAGGCCCCGAAGAAGGCGGCCGTGCCCAGCGGCAGGAACAGCGCGGGATGCGGCATCTCCCCCGTCAGGAAGGGCGGCCGCAGGGCGATCATCACCCCCACCAGCCCGATCCCGATCCCCAGCCAGCGGCGCGGCCCCACCACCTCCCCCAGCAGCAGGGCGGCGAGCCCCGCGGTGAAGAGGGGCGAGGCGAAGGTGACGGCGGCGGCGTCGGCCAGGGGAATGTAGTAGAAGGCTAGGACGACGAGGCCGTTGGCCACCAGAAGGCAGAGGCTCCGCACCGCCTCCAGCCCCGGCGCCCGGCTGCGCCAGGGCAGCCGCCCCGTGGCCAGCCGCAGCGCCGCCGCCACCAGCAGCGTGTGGAACAGGAAGCGCATGAAGACGATCTGCGGGACGGGGTAGTCCACCGTCAGCAGCTTCGTGACCGTGTCCAGCCCGACGAAGAGGGCGATGGCCGTGAACTGGAGCAGCAGGCCGGAGAGGACGGGGGACATCGCCGGCCTCTATGCCACGTGCCGCCCGCCCCGTCCCTGGCGCCACCTCAGTCCGCGGTCACGTTCGCCGCCTTCGCCACCGGCCCCCAGACGGCGTCCTGGGCGCGGATTGTCTCGGCCAGCTCTGCCCGGGTGGAACCGACGGGGTCGGAGGCCAGGTCCCGCAGCCGGGCTACCACGGCCGGGTCGCGGGCCAGGGCGATCATCGCCTCCTCCAGCCGCGCCGCCACCGGCTCCGGCAAGCCGCGCGGGCCGACCAGGGCGAGCCAGGTCTCCGCCACGAAGCCCGGCACGCTCTCCGCCACCACCGGCACGTCCGGCGCCAGGGCGGAGCGGGCGGGGGAGGCGATGGCGATGGCCCGCGCCCGCCCGTCCCGCGCCGGCGGCAGGCCGGTGACGACCGTATCCACGTAGAGACTGATCGTGCCCGTCAGCAGGTCCGGCAGGGCCGGGCCGGTGCCGCGGTAGTGCACGATGGTGCAGTCCCGCCCGATCTCCCGCATCAGCAGGGCCAAGGCGAGGTGCTGCGTGGTGCCCGCCCCCGGCGTGCCGCAGGGCAGCGGCCCCTTCTCCAGCGCCGCGCGAAGCCCGGCGATATCGGCGATCCCCGAATTCGGCGCGGCCAGGAACACCACAGGCATGGCGGCGAAGCGGCTGATCGGGGTGAAGTCCCGCAGCGGGTCGAAGGGCATGGAGCGGTAGATGTGCCGGTTGATCACCAGCGGCCCGGCGGGGACGGCACCGAGCGTGTTGCCGTCCGGCGCCGCCTTCGCCACCGCGTCCGCCGCGATGTTGCCGCCCGCCCCCGCCCGGTTCTCCACCACCACCGTGCGGCCGAGCCGGGCCGAAAGGCCCTCCCCCATCACGCGGGTGAGGAGATCGATCCCGCCGCCGGGCGGGAAGCCCACGATCAGGCGGATGGGCGGCTGCGCCGGCTGGCCCTGCGCCATCGCCGGAGCGGCGAGAAGGGCAAGCGCGGCCAGGGCCGATGCGATGCGACGGGACAAGGTCGTCCTCCCACGGATTCGTTGGGCCGGAAGGTCCCGCCCTCCCCCATCGGCGTCAATCTCGGCCAGGCCTGGGGCGGCGGGCACCCGATTACACAACGGATGAATGTTGATGATTTTGACAGCCGATCGAGCCGCGTGAAAGCTGCCGGGCCCGAGGAGTCCTGCGATGCACCAGACGCCCATCCGCCGCCGCGCCCTTCCCGCCCTGCTGGGCATGGCCGCGGGCGGGCTGGACCGGGCGGCACGGGCGCAGGGGGCGCGAGGCGATGTGCTGAACATCGGGCTCGCTACGACGCCCGGCTCCGCCGACCCGCATTTCTACAACTTCCAGCCCAACAACAACCTCGCGCTGCACGTTTTCAGCCGGCTGGTGGAGCGCGACGCGCGCATCCGCCCGATCCCCGGCCTGGCGCTGAGCTGGACACCGGTGGGCGACACGGCCTGGGAATTCAAATTACGCCCCGGCGTGAAGTGGCACGATGGCCGGGGCTTCACCGCCGACGACGTGGCCTTCACGCTGGACCGCATCCCCAAGGTGCCGAACAGCCCCGGCAGCTTCGCCGGCTTCGTGCGCCCGATCACGCGGGTGGAGGTGGTGGATCCGCTGACGATCCGCCTGCACACGGCCGGCCCGCATCCCGTGCTGCCGAACGACCTGACCTTCGTCAGCATCGTCTCTCGCCATGCCGGAGAGGGCGCGACGACGGAGGACTACAATTCCGGCAAGGCCGCCATCGGCACCGGCCCCTACAGGCTGGTGCGCTTCCAGCCCGGCAGCCTCGTCGAGCTGGCGCGCAACGACGCCTATTTCGGCGGCGCGGAGCCCTGGTCCCGCGTGAACCTGCGTGTCATCCCGCAGGCCGGGCCGCGCGCGGCGGCGCTGCTCTCGGGCGATGTGGACCTGATCGATGCCGTCTCCGCCAACGACGTGCAGACCCTGCGGCGCGACCCGCGCGTGACAGTCGCGGAGACGCAGAGCACGCGCCTGATCTTCCTGCAGATGAACTTCTCGACCGACGGCCCCCTGCCTGACGTGACGGACAATGAGGGCAGGCCCCTCCCCCGCAACCCCTTCAAGGACCTGCGCGTGCGCCGCGCGCTCAGCCTCGGCCTGGACCGGGAGGCGCTCGTCTCCCGCGTCATGGAAGGCCGCGGGACGCCCTATGGCCAGTGGCTGCCGGCGGGCTTCTACTCCAACAACCCCGAGATCGGCGTGCCGCCTTTCGACGCGGAGGCCGGGCGGCGCCTGCTGGCCGAGGCCGGCTACCCGCAGGGCTTCCGCGTCACCATCCACACGCCGAACGACCGCTTCGCCAATGACAGCCGCATCGCCCAGGCGGCCGCGGCGATGTGGACGCGCATGGGCGTGGCGACCACGGTGGACGCCCAGCCCTACTCCGCCTTCAGCGCCCGCGCCAGCAAGGCGGAATACGGCGTGTGGCTGCACAGCTGGGCCAGTTCCACCGGCGAGGCCTCCTACTTCCTCAGCAACGTCGTCGCGACCGTGGATGCGGCCAAGCGCATGGGCGTGAACAACTGGAGCCGCTACTCCGACCCGCGGCTGGACGCGCTGACGGAGAAGTCCTTCACCCTCCTCGACCCGGCGGAGCGCGAGGCCGTGCTGCGGCAGGCGGTGAAGCACGTATCGGACGAGGTGGTGATCATTCCCCTCTTCCACCTCGCCCTCGCCTGGGGCGTGCGGCAGGGGCTTCGGTTCGAGGCGAACATGAGCGACTACACGGACGCCATGGACATCAGGCGCGACTGACCCGGGATTGACGGGGTGCCTGCCCGGGGCCGACCCTGGCAGGCACCACGATGCCGCGCCCTTCGCGGCCGCGCACCCTGCCCGCCCGGACGCTGAATGCCCCTCTGGCTCGCCGCCACCCTCTCCGCCGCCCTGTTTCAATGCTGGCGCACCGCCCTTCAGCAGAAGCTTCGCGGCCGGCTTTCCCTGAACGCGGCGGCCGTGGTGCGCTACCTCTACGGCGTGCCGCCCGGCCTGGCCCTGGTCGGCCTCTGGTGGTGGGCGAGCGGCAGCCAGCTCCCGGCCTTCGGGCCCTGGACGCTGTTCCTCTGCCTCGTCGGCGGCGTGCTGCAGATCTTCGGCACGGTCTTCCTCATTTCCTCCTTCGCGCCGCGCGGCTTCGCCGTCGGCACCGCCTATTCCAAGACGGAGGCGATCCAGGGCGCGGTCTTCGCCGTGGTCTTGCTCGGCGAGCATATCCCGCCCCTGGCCTGGGCCGGGGTGGGGCTGGGGGTCTGCGCCGTGCTCTGGCTCTCCATGGCCGGGCAGGTCCGCAGCCCTGGCGAGGCCCTGCGCGCCACCGCGCAGCCCGCCGCCCTCTTCGGCGTCGCGGCCGGCGCCTGCTTCGGCCTCACGGGCATCGCCATCCGCGCCGCGAACCAGGACCTCGCCGCGGCGGACAAGGTGCTCGGGGCGCTCTGCACCCTCGTCGTCACCAACCTCATGCAGACGGTGATGCAGGGCGGCTGGCTGCTGGCGCGGGAACCCGCCTCGGTCGGTCAGGTCTTCCGCAACTGGCGCAACGCCGCGCCGGTGGGGGTTCTCTCCGCCCTCGGCTCCGCCTGCTGGTTCACCGGCTTCGCCCTGGCCCCCGTGGCGCTGGTGCGCTCGGTCGGCCAAGTGGAGATTCTCTTCACCCTCGCCTTCGGCCGCTGGTACCTGAAGGAGCCGCTGAAGCAGCGCGACGTCGTGGGCGCGATGCTCATCGTCACCAGCGTGATCCTGGTGATCCTCGCCTGACGGGAACTCAGCCCGGCCGGTGCAGCACGGGTACGGCGCGGGAGACGGTGCGGCGCCCGTTCTTGAAGGCGGCCAGCACCGGGGAGATCTCGCGCAGCGCATCGGCCGGGCTCGGCGCGTCCACCAGCACGAGATCGGCCGGATTGCCCACCGCCACGCCGTAATCCCTGCGCCGCATCAGCTTCGCGGAGCCCGCGGTGAACATGTCCCAGGTGTCGCGCAGGTCGTCGCGCATCCCGCGCTGCACGATGTTGGCGTAGAGGTTCGCCTGCCGGATCAGCTGGCCATCCCCGAAGGGCGTGAAGGGGTTGAGGATGTTGTTGGAGGAGAGCGAGCAGGTGACGCCCGCCTTCACCAGCCGGTTCGCGTCCACCACGTTGCGCCGCACGCCCTCCGTCTGGTCGCGCCCACCGAGGTAGAGGTCCGTGGAGGGCAGCACGGTCAGGGCCACGCCGGCATCCGCCATGCGCTTCGCCACCGCGTCCAGCGCCGCCGGCGGCGTGACGGAGAGCTTCGTGACGTGCCCCACGGCAACGCGCCCGCCCCAGCCGTACTTCTCCGTCAGCTCGCAGACCAGAAGCGTGTCCAGGTCCTCCGGCGTGCTCCCGCTGTCCAGGTGCATGTCGATGTCCACGTCGAACTCGCGGGCCATCTCGAAGACGCGGCGGATCTGGCCGGCGCGGTCGCTGTCGTAGTTCGGCGCCGCGCCCACAACCCGCGCGCCGTTCCGCAGCGCCGCGACCATCAGCTCGTCCGTGCCGGGGTTATTCAGCAGGCCTTCCTGCGGCATCACGCAGATCTCGATGTCGATCGCCCAGCGATACTCGTCGATCAGGGACTTCACGCCCTCGAAGCCGCGCAGCCCCACCCGGGGGTCGACCTCCGCATGGGTGCGCATCGTCGTGCAGCCGTGCAGGATGCACTTCTCCAGCGTGCGGCGGGCGCGGTCCCGCACATCCTCCACGCTGAAGCTGTGCTTCACGTCGGAGACGCGCTCCATTGCCAAATGCGGGTTGCGCTTCACCTCGCAGGCGCAGCGGTCGATAATGCAGGTCTTGTCGAGGTGGATATGCGTCTCGACGAATCCCGGCGCGAGCAACCGGCCGGCGCCCTCCACCACCTCCACGGCCTGGCAGGTCAGGCCCGGCGCGATCGCCGCCACCTTCCCGCCGGCCACCGCCACGTCCACCGGCGCCCCCTCCGGCCCTGTGTCCACGAGGCGGACCTGACGGAAGAGGAGATCGACGTTCATGGACTGTCCCGACACTGTGGAGGCGGCACCGTGGCACGCAACATGCCTGCGGCGGCGTAGCGTTATCGCTGCCCTCTCGCCCTGTCCATTGCCCGGCACCTCGAAAGACCGGCCCGAAAGACACCAATGACGAAGCAGATCCCTCTCCTGGCACGCCGGGCGTTCCTGGGCGCTGGCGCATCCCTGCTGGCCGTGCCCGCCGTTCTAGGCCAGCCGGCCTGGCCGACGCGCCCGATCCGCTGGATCATCAACTTCCCGCCCGGCGGCGCAGCGGACACGCTGTCCCGCGTCCTGGCGGAGCAGATCGGCGGAAGCCTCGGCCAGCCGATCGTGCTGGAGAATCGCGTGGGCGCCGGCGGCATGGTCGGGGCCGACATCGTGGCCAAGGCGCGCGGCGACGCGCATGTGGTGATGATGTCCAGCGGCGCGTCCCACGGCACGGGCCCGGTGCTCTACCGCAGCGTGCCCTATGATGCGCTCAACGACTTCACCCACCTGCACCTGGTCGGCACCTTCGCCTGTGTGCTGGCCGTCAACACCGACCTGCCCGTGCGGACCGTGGCGGAATTCGTCGCCCTGGCGAAGACACGCCCCCTCAGCTACGGCTCCGGCGGCAACGGCACGCTCAACCACCTCTCCGGCCAGTTGCTGGCGCGCGATGCCGGGATCACGCTGGAGCACGTGCCCTATCGCGGCTCGGCCGCCGCCATGACGGACACGATGGGCGGCCAGATCCCCTGCCTGTTCGAGAGCCTGCCGATCGTCCTGCCCCATCTCGAGGCAAACCGCCTTCGTCCCATCGCGGTGACGGGGCCGGAGCGCGACCCCACCCTGCCCGGCGTGCCCACCTTCGCCGAGTCCGGCTTCCCCGGGGTGACGACCGTGAGCTGGTTCGGCTTCTCCGCCGCCGCAGGCATCCCGGACACCGTGTCCGACCGCTGGCAGGAGGTGATCGGCCGGGCCCTGAAGACCGACTTCGTGAAGGAGCGCTTCGCCCGCATCGGCGTCACCCCCGGCACCCTCGACCGCGCCGGCTACACCGCCCTGGTGCGGGACGAGCTGGCGCGCTGGAAGCCGGTGATCCAGCAGGCCGGCATCAAGGCGGACTGAGGCGGGCCGGCCGGCGGGTCATCCCGATTTGGAGGCCCGTGGGCCGCCGCTCCGGAAATCGCACCGTTCCGCCCTGGTCCTGACCCTCGGGGGCTGCAACAAACCGACCCTGATGGAACACGCCACGCCCTTCCTCACCAGCCTCGTGCTGGGCCTGACCTTCGCCTTCGCCTTCGGGCTTGCGGCCCGGCTCGTCCACATGCCGCCGCTGGTGGGCTACCTCGTCGCGGGCGTGGCCATCGGCCCGAACACGCCGGGCATCACCATCGACGGCGAGTTCACCCGGACCCTGGCCGAGGTCGGCGTCGGCCTCCTCCTTTTCGGCGTCGGGCTGCATTTCCGGCCGCGGGACCTGCTGGCGGTGTGGCGCGTGGCGGTGCCGGGCGCGACGGCGCAGGTGGCGCTGGGGCTGCTGCTGGGCGCGGCTCTCGGCATGGCCCTGCCCGGCCTGCCCATCGGCCACGCCCTCGTCTTCGGCCTTGCGCTCGCCATCGCCTCCACCGCCGTTGCCACGCGGGCGCTGGAGGAGCGGGGGCAGCTCTCCGGCGAGGCCGGGAAGATCGCGCTGGGCTGGCTGGTTCTGCAGGACCTGCTGGTGGTGCTCGGCCTCGTGCTGCTGCCGGCCGCCTCGGGCGAGGGAACCGAGGAACTCGCCCTCAACGTGGTGCTGGCACTCGCGAAGCTCGGCGCCTTTGCCGCGCTGATGCTGGTGATCGGGCGGCGCGTCCTGCCCTGGGCGCTAGGCCAGGTGGCGCGCTCCGCCTCGCGGGAGCTGTTCACCCTGGCCGTGGTGGTGGTGGCGCTCGGCGTCGCCTTCGGGGCCTCCACCCTTTTCGGCGTCTCTTTCACCCTCGGCGCCTTCTTCGCCGGCGTGGTGCTGGGGGAGAGCGATCTGGGCCACCAGGCCGCGGCCGAGACCCTGCCGCTGCAGCGGATCTTCGCCGCGATCTTCTTCGTCTCCGTCGGCATGCTGCTCAACCCGCTGACGGTACTGGACACGCCCGTCACCTCCCTCCTCGCGCTCACCGTGGTGCTGCTGGCCAATGGCGTCGCCACCTTCCTCCTGCTGGTCGGGCTCCGGGTGCCGCCCGCCACGGCGGCGCTGGTCGCGGCCGCCCTGGCCCAGATCGGTGAGTTCTCCTTCGTGCTGATGGAGCTGGCGATCGGCGAAGGCCTTCTGCCCGCTTCCATCCGCGGCCCCATCCTGCTCGGCAGCTTCGGCGCCATCCTTCTCATGCCCCTGACCCATCGCGCCCTGATGACGCTCGCCGCGCGCATGCCCGGCCGGGCGCGGCGGGGGCGGGAGGATGCGGGGCGCCTCGCCGCCAGTCTGCCGCGGCTGGAGGACCACGCCGTCCTCGTCGGCTACGGCCGCGTCGGCGTGCTCGTGGCCGCGGCGCTGCGGCGGCATAACCTGCCCTTCATCGTGGTGGAGGATGACCGCCACCGCGTGGACCTCCTCCACAAGCAGGGCGTCCCCGTGCTCTGGGGCAACGGCACCCAGGCCGAGATGCTGGAGGCAGCGCATGTGGACCGGGCCCGCCTGCTGATCGTCACCCTGCCCCTGGCCTGGGATGCGCGGCGCGTGGTGGAACTGGCCCGCACCGCCAATCCCGGCATCGCCGTGACCGTCCGCGCCCACCAGGATGCGGAAGTGGACTGGCTGCACCTACAGGACTCCTCCGGCCTCGCCGTCATGGGCGAGCGGGAGGTGGCGCTGGGCATCGCGGACTTCGCCATGCAGCGCATGGGCGTGGCCGCCAGCACCGCCCAGGCCACGATCGACGTGCTGCGCAAGCGCCGCGTCGCGGATGCCGCCGTGGCTGGGCTGGGGGTGTAGCACCCTACTCCGCCCGCATCCCCGTCGCCCGCACCACCTCGCCCCAACGCGGCCGGGCGCGGGCGATCCAGGCGCCCGCCTCGTCCGGCCCGCCGGCGCGGGTGGAGAGGTTCCACATGGCGAAGCGGGCGCGCACCGGCTCCTCCTTCAGCATCGCCATGGCGAGAACGGCGACCTCGTCCCGCGCGCCGGCCGGGATGCCCTTCGGCGCCATCAGCAGGTTGGCGAATTCCATGTCCAGGCCGGGAAAGCCGAGTTCCGAGATCGTCGGCACGCCCGGCAGGGTCTCCAGCCGTTCCGCGCTGGAAACGGCGATGGCCCGCACCCGGCCGTCCCGCACGAAATCCGGCGCGCCGGAGATGGCGAGGAAGCCGACCGGCACATTGCCGGCGATCAGGTCCGTCAGCGCCGGGCCGGAGCCGCGATAGGGCACGTGGTTCAGCGCCGTGGCCGGCAGCCCGGCCGCCAGCCGCAGCGCCTCCATCGCCAGCTGCCCCGGCGTGCCCACCCCGCCGGAGGCATAGGACAGGCCGCGCCCGCGCGCGGCCGCCAGGAAGCCCGGCAGGTCCGTCACGCCGGAGGAGGCATGGGCCAGCAGCACCTGGGCGAAGGTGCCCATCAGCGCCACCGGCTCCAGCGCGTCGGGGTCGTAGCCGAGATCGGGGTAGAGATGCGGGTTCACCGTCAGCGTGCTGTCGATGGTCAGCAGCATCGTGCGCCCATCCGGCCGCGCGCGGGCGGTGGCGGCGCCGGCGATGTTGCCGCCCGCTCCCGGCCGGCTCTCCGTCAGCACCGCGCCTCCCCAGTTGCCGGCCCGCACCATCCTCTCCGCCAGCAGCCGCGCGATCCCGTCGGAGGCCGCGCCGGGCGGGAAGGGCACGAGGATGCGCGCGGGATCGGGCGATTGCGCCAGCACCGGCCGCACCAGGGCCCCGGCCGCGAGCGCCGCGCCCAGGGACCGGCGCCGGATGGCAGGGCCCATCAGCCGGTCCGAAGCCCGGAATCCTTGGCCACCTGGCCCCAGCGGGTATGGGCGGCCTCGATCCAAGCCGCGGCCTCTCGCGGGCCGCCGGTCTCGGGATCCACCGCCCAGGCCCCCATCCTCTCCCGCGTCACGGATTCTCGCATGACGGCGGCGACGAGGCCGGCCCATTCCTGCTTGGTCTCCGCCGGGAGACCCCGCGGAGCCATCAGCACATAGGCGAAGCGCACATCGAAGCCGGGATGGCCGGACTCCGCCACGGTGGGCACGTCCGGCAGGATCGGCATGCGCCGGGGGCCGGAGACGGCGATCGCCCGCAGGCGGCCGTCCTTCACGAAGTCGGCGCCGCCGGAGACGGCAATGAAGCCGGCCTTCACCCGGCCGGCGAGAAGGTCCGTCATCGCCTCCGCATTGCCGCGGAAGGGCACGTGGTCCAGCGCCCTTTGCCGCAGGCCGAGGCTGGTGCGGAGGAACTCCATCGCCAGGTGGCCCGGCGATCCGGGACCGGCCGAGGCATAGAGCATCGGCCTTTCCCTCGCGGCCTTCGCGAAGCCCTCCAGGCTCGTGATGCCGGTGGAGGGATGGACGAGCAGCGCCAGCGGGAAGGTGCCGGCGATCGCCACCGGCTCCAGGTCGCGCGGCTCGTAGCCGAGATGGGGGTAGACGAAGGGATTGAGGGTGAAGGTCGTGTCGATCGCCAGCAGCAGCGTCCGCCCGTCCGGCATCGCGCGGGAGACGAGGCCGGCGGCGATGTTGCCGTTGGCGCCGGCCCGGTTGTCCACCACCATCGCCCCGCGGGCGCGCCCATCGGCCCCGCGCGCGGCGCCATCCGCCAGCAGCCGCGCCACGCCGTCCAGCGCCGCGCCGGGCGGGAAGGCCGCCACGATCCGCGTCACGTCGCCTTGTGCCAGGACCGGCCCGGGCAGCGCCGCGCCGGCCGCGAACATCCCCAACATTCGTCGCGTGAGCATGGCCATGCTGTCTTGAACCCCTGTTTCCCGCCGGGGCCGGTCTGTCGCCGGCCCTCCTCAGCACCTATCCTGGCGGGAGGAAACGGGGAAAGACAAGGTCGGCATGACCGTTCGCAACGTGCTGTTCGTGATGGCGGACCAATTCCGCTGGGATCACATGTCCTGCGCGGGACACCCGCATCTCCCCACACCCAATCTTGATGCCCTGGCCGCGCGCGGCGTGCGCTTCGCCCAGGCCTATGTGCAGTCCGGCATCTGCGGGCCGTCGCGTATGTCCTACTACACCGGCCGCTACGTCTCCTCGCACGGGGCCACGCACAACCGCGTGCCGCTCTCGGTCGGTGAGGTGACGCTGGGCTGGCACCTGCGCGAGGCCGGGCGCACCCTCGCCCTCGCCGGCAAGACTCATGTGCTGCCCGATGCGCGCGGTCAGGCACGGCTGGAGGTGGACGGCGCGAGCGAGCTGAAGGTGCTGCTGGACGAGGGCTGGTTCACCCTGGTGGACCGGCACGACGGCCATCATGGGGAGCCCGATTCCGCTTACGCGGACTGGCTCCGCTCCAAGGGCTACGACAGTAAGGATCCCTGGACCGACTACGTCATCGCCGTGGACGGACCCGATGGCCCGCTCTCCGGCTGGAAGATGCGCAACGCCCGCTACCCCGCCCGCGTGAGGGAGGAGCACAGCGAGACGGCATACACCACCGATACCGGCATCCGCTTCATGGAGGAGCAAGGAGACAAGCCCTGGGTGCTCCACCTCTCCTACGTAAAGCCGCACTGGCCCTACATCGCGCCCGCCCCCTACCACGCCATGTTCGGGCCGGAGGACTGCCTGCCCGTGATGCGCGGCGAGGCGGAGCGCGGGCCGGAGGCCCACCCGGTGCTGCGCGAGTTCCAGAACGAGGAGGTGGCGCAGAACTTTTCCCGCGACGAGACGGTGGAGACGGTGCGACCAGCCTACCAGGGCCTGATCGCGCAGCTGGATCACCATCTCGGCCGCGTCTGGGAGGCGATGGAGCGGCTGGGGCGGTGGAAGGACACCCTGGTGGTCTTCTGCGCCGATCACGGCGACTACCTCGGCGATCACTGGCTCGGCGAGAAGGAGCTGTTCCACGATTGCATCCAGCGCGTGCCCTTCCTCCTCTACGATCCCTCACCAGAGGCGGACGCGACGCGCGGCACGGTGGAGCACCGCTTCGCCGAGGCGATCGACGTGGTGCCGACGGTGCTGGACGCGCTGGCCCTGGACCCGGCGGAGCACGTGATCGACGGCCGCTCCCTCCTCCCTCTCACTCGCGGGCGGGAGGTGAAGTGGCGGGACGCCGCGATCTCCGAGCTGGACTGGACCTTCCGCGGCGCCCGCCGGCGCCTGGGCCTGCCGACCGGACACCACCACGCCTGGATGGTGCGGGCGGAGCGCTGGAAATACGTGCACTGGACGGACGGGCTGCGGCCGATGCTCTTCGACCTGCAGGCCGATCCCGGGGAGCTGAACGACCTCGGCGCCGATCCTGCCATGGGTGAAGTCTGCGGGGAGATGCGGGAGCGGCTTCTGTCCTGGTTCCAGGGCCTGAAGCGCCGCACCACCATCACCTGGGCGGAGGCGGAGCTTCGGACGGACAGCCACAAGCGGGCCGGCGTCTTCCTCGGGGAGTGGTAGAAGGGCCGGGTGGCGCTACGGTGCCACCACCGCCTGCATCTCTCGCCGCCACGCGGCCCGGGCGGCCGCCACGGCCAGCATGGCTCCGATCATCATCAGCACGATCCCGATCACGCCCATGGTGATCATGGCATTCACGCTGGCGAGCATCGGCCTGACGGTGCTGAAGGGGTTCCAGCCGATCACCCCGGCCAGCAGGATGTAGAGGGCAAACGCGAGCGCGACCGCCCCGACCACGAAGGCGACAAACCCCAGGGCGTTCAGCAGCCGCGGCATCGGAATCTCCTCTCGGACAGGGGAGGGACCCTGCCATGGCGGGAACGCGCCGCGAAGGGGGCGGCTGCGCGGCCCGGCCAGCCTATATTCCCGCCAGAGGAGTGCCCAGCATGCCCATCGACGAGACCCGGACCTTCCTGCCCGTGAACATCGCCGTCCTGACGGTGAGCGACACGCGCGACCTCGCCTCCGACCGATCCGGCGACACCCTGGCCGCCCGGATCGAGGCCGCCGGGCACCGCCTGGCCGATCGCGCCATCTGCCGGGACGATGCCGAGATGATCGAGCTTCACCTGCGCCGCTGGATCGCCGACCAGCAGGTGGACTGCGTCATCACCACCGGCGGCACCGGAATTACCGGCCGCGACGTGACGCCGGAGGCCTTCTCCCGCGTGCTGGAGAAGGAGATCACCGGCTTCGGGGAGCTGTTCCGGATGCTCAGCTATCAAAAGATAGGCCCCTCCACGATCCAGTCCCGGGCCATTGGCGGGGTCTCCGGCGGAACCTACCTCTTTGCCCTGCCCGGCAGCACCGGGGCGGTGAAGGACGGGTGGGACGACATCCTCGTCCACCAGTTCGATTCCCGCTTCCGCCCCTGCAACCTCGTGGAGTTGATGCCCCGCCTGCTGGA
Source organism: Roseomonas indoligenes (assembly GCF_017813365.1). Classification (GTDB taxonomy): domain Bacteria; phylum Pseudomonadota; class Alphaproteobacteria; order Acetobacterales; family Acetobacteraceae; genus Roseomonas; species Roseomonas indoligenes. The sequence goes on along the minus strand of NZ_JAGIZA010000011.1, from coordinate 175,777 downwards.
GCATCTGAAGGCCGCCTAATTCTCCGCCCTGGCAACTTCCCGATCCGGGGCCACGTTCGATGCGCTCAAGCGGACGGAGGCAGCACATGGCGGGTCATGGCCTGAAGATGGCATCGGCGGGCGAGGCGGTGCCCTTCGAAATCCCGGGCGCCACGGGCGAGTTCCGGATCCAGATCCTGAACGAGGACCGGGCGAAGGGCGTCGTCACCTCCATCGTCCACCTGCCAGCGGGTGGGGTGATCCCGGCTCATTCCCACGAGGCGGGCGACGAGATGCACTACGTGCTGGAAGGCGACCTGATCGAGGCCGGGGAAACCCTGGGCGTCGGCGCCTTCCTCACCCATGCCAAGGGCGTGGTCCACGGCCCGCATGAGAGCAAGGGCGGCGCCAAGGTGCTGACGGTCCAGAGCTGGCAGAGCACGGACGGCAGCTTCGACTTCCGCCCGGCCGAGGGCGGCGCCTCCTCCGGCGGGCAAACCTCCTCGGGCGGCAGCTCGTCGGCCAGCACCTCGTCCAGCGGCGGCACGTCCAGCGGCGGTACGTCCTCGGGCGGCTCCCAGGCCGGGGCCGAAACCCAGGAAGAGGCCTCCGAGGACCACCGGAACAAGGGCTACACCTGATCCGGCGATCCCCGCCGGAGATCAGGCCATGGCGCGCGTGAAGACGGCGGGATCGACGTTCCCGCCGCTCAGCACCACGCCGAGGGTCCGGCCCTTCGCGGGGACGTAGCCCGCCAGCACGGCGGCGAGCGCAACGGCGCCGCCGGGCTCCACCACGATCTTCAGGTGGTCGAAGGCGAAGCGCATGGCCTTCAGCACCTCTTCCGGCGTGACGGAAACGCCGCCCGCCAGGCGCGGGGCGTTGATGGCGAAGGTGATCTCCCCCGGCGTGGCCGAGAGCAGGGAATCGCAGAAGGTGGATCCCTTCCCATCCGCCCGGACCCGCTGCCCGGCAGCGAGCGAGCGGGCCGTGTCGTCCCAACCCTCCGGCTCGACGGCGAAGACCTCCGTCCCCGGGCTCATCCCTTCCACCGCCAGCGCGCATCCGCCGGTCAGGCCGCCGCCGCCCGTGCAGATCGCCAGCGCGTCGAGCCGAAGCCCGGCCGCCCCTGCATCCTCGATCAGCTCCACCGCCACCGTGCCCTGGCCCGCGATTACATCGGGATGGTCGAAGGGCGGGATGATGGTGGCGCCGCGCTCCTCGGCAAGCTTCTGCGCCAGGGCATCCCGGTCCGTGGACAGGCGATCGAAGAAGACGACCTCGGCGCCCCAGCGCCGCGTGCTCTCCACCTTGATGGAGGGTGCGTCCTGCGGCATCGCCACCAGCGCGCGCACGCCCTCCGCCGCCGAGGCGCAGGCGATGGCCTGGCCGTGGTTGCCGGAGGAATGCGTCACCACCCCGCCCGCGCGCTTCTCCGCCGGCAAGCGCAGCACGGCATTCGTCGCGCCCCGGAACTTGAAGGAACCGGTGCGCTGCAACGGCTCCGGCTTGATCAGCACCGTCCCACCCACGGCCGCGTCCAGCACGGGGTGTCGCAGCATGGGCGTGCGGACCACACGCCCCTTCAGCCGCTCGGCGGCGGCGCGGACATCGTCGAAACCGGGAAGCGTGCTCATGGGCGGGATCGTGCGGCCCGCCCGCGCAGGCGGCAACCCGTCTGGCCGCGTTGACAGATTTGCACTGTCTAATTAGGTGCAATAGCGAAAATACGCTTACGGACAGGAGAAAGCCTGTGCGCCTCGCGCGGCCGCGTTGCCAAGGGCGCCCTGCCGTCGCCGGACCCGCGGCGCAGGACGGGGTCGCGTCGTGCCGGATTTCCTGCGCCCCGCATCCGTGGCAGACCCCGCGGGCCTGACCGCCCCCTCCCCGCTTCGGGTTCCCCATCATGTCCGAGCCTTCCGGCCCCCCGCCGGCCATTTCCCTCCAAGCGCTGGTCCGCGAGTACCGCGGCCGCGGCACGCCGCTGCGCGCGCTGGACGGCGTTTCCCTCGACGTCGCGCCGGGCGAGGTCTTCGGCATCGTCGGCCGCTCCGGTGCCGGCAAGTCCACCCTCCTGCGCTGCGTGAACCTGCTGGAACGGCCGGATTCCGGCCGCGTGACGGTGCTGGGCCAGGAGGTGACGCGGCTGGACGAATCGGCCCTGCGCGCCGCGCGGCGCGGGATCGGCATGGTGTTCCAGCACTTCAACCTGCTCTCCTCCCGCACGGTGGCGGGGAACATCGCCTTCCCGCTGGAAATCGCCGGCATCCCGCGGGCCGAGCGCGAGGCGCGGGTGGCCGAGTTGCTTCCCCTGGTCGGGCTGGAGGATCGGCGGAACCACTACCCCGCCCAGCTTTCCGGCGGGCAGAAGCAGCGCGTGGGCATCGCCCGCGCCCTCGCCTCCCGCCCCCGCGTCCTCCTCTGCGACGAGGCGACGAGCGCGCTGGACCCGGAGACGACGGAGGAGATCCTCGCCCTCATCCGCTCCATCCGGGACCGGCTGGACCTGACGGTGCTGCTGATCACCCATGAAATGGCGGTGGTGAAGGCGGTCTGCGACCGCGTGGCTGTCATGGAGGCGGGAAAGGTGATCGAGGAGGGCCGCGTCTTCGACGTCTTCACCCGCCCAGCGCACCCCACCACCCGCCGCTTCGTCTCCGAGGTGATCGGCCATGTCGTGCCCCCCGGCACCGTGGCCCAGCTGCCCGCGCCGAACCCGGGCGAGGAGCGGCGGCTTCTGCAGGTTCTCTTCGCCGGCCCCTCATCCACCCGCGCCGTGGTCAGCGAGGCCTCCCGCCGCTTCGGGCTGGACCTGAACATCGTCTCCGGCCGCATCGACGCGATCGGGAGGGAGCCTTACGGCCTCATGGCCCTTGCCGCCTATGGCCCGTCCCCCGCCATCGCGGAGGCCACCGCCTGGATGCGCGGCCTCGGCCTCGACGTCTCCGAAATTGCGGAGGACCTGGCATGATTCCCTGGCTGCCCCCTGCCCTGACGGACCTGATGATCGAGGCGGCGTGGGAAACGCTGCTGATGACCTTCGGCAGCACGATCATCGCCGTGGTCGTCGGCCTGCCCCTCGCCCTGCTGCTCTACTCCACCGGGCAGGGCGGGCTCTCGCCCAATGGCTGGGCCAACCGGCCGATCGGGCTGCTGATCAACGCCGTGCGCTCCACGCCTTTCATCATCCTGATGGTGGCGATCGTGCCCTTCACGCGCATGGTGGTCGGCACCTCCATCGGCACCACCGCGGCCATGGTCCCGCTGGCCCTGGCCGCCATCGCCTTCATCGCCCGCCTGTTCGAGAACGCGCTGCGCGAGGTGGACCGCGGCGTGATCGAGGCGGCCCGCGCCATGGGCGCCACCCGCACCCAGATCCTCACCCGCGTCCTGGTGCCGGAAGCGATGCCCGGCCTGATCGCGGCCGTCACGGTCACCCTCGTCAGCCTGGTGGGCTATTCCGCCATGGCGGGGGCGATCGGCGGCGGCGGGCTCGGCGATCTCGGCATCCGCTTCGGCTACCAGCGCTTCATGCCGGAGGTGATGGCGACCGTCGTCGTCATCCTCATCCTCTTCGTCCAGGGGCTGCAATCCCTGGGGGACTGGCTCGTCCGGCGCACCAGCCGGCGCTGACACACTGGGAAGAAGAACCATGCCCGTCACACGCCGCCGCCTCGCGGCCCTCACCGCCCTCTCCCCCCTCGTCCTGCCCGCGGTCGCGCGCGCGCAGGATGTCGGCACCGCCGCGCGCCCCATCCGCGTCGGCGCCACCGCCGGGCCGCAATCCCAGGTGATGGAGAAGGTGCGGGAGATCGCGGCGCGCGACGGGCTGGCGATCCGCGTGGTGGAGTTCACCGACTACATCCAGCCCAACGCCGCCCTGGCCGCCGGCGACCTGGACGCCAACTCCTACCAACACCAGCCCTTCCTGGACGCCGCGGTGCGCGACCGCCGCCTGCCGCTGGTGGCCGTCGGCAAGACGCTGATCTTCCCGATGGGCCTCTACTCCCGCCGCGTGAAGTCCGTGGGGGAGGTGCCGAACGGCGCCCGAGTGGCGATCCCGAACGATCCCAGCAACGGCGGCCGCGCCCTGGTGCTACTGGCCAAGGCCGGGCTGTTCAGCCTGAGGCCGGGCGCCGACCACACCGCGACGGTTGCCGACATCACCGCCAACCCGAAGCGCGTCCGCGTGACGGAGCTGGAAGCCGCGCAGATCCCGCGCGTGCTGGAGGATGTGGACCTGGCCGCCATCAACACCAACTTCGCCGTCCCCGCCGGGCTGAACCCGGTGCGCGATTCCCTGGCGATGGAGAGCGGTGACAGCCCCTATGCCAACCTCATCGCCGTTCGCACGCAGGACAAGGACGCCCCCTGGGTGCGCCGCCTTCTGGCCGCCTACCAGAACGACGAGGTGAAGAAGTTCGTCGAAGCGACTTTCCAAGGCGCCGCAATCCCCGCCTTCTGAACCCGCATCAAGGAAACGCAGCCATGCTCCGCCGCTCCCTCCTCCTCGCCGCGCCCGCGCTCATCCTCGCGCGCGGCGCGCTGGCGCAAGGCGCCGCCTTCGGCACCGCCGCCCGCCCGCTCCGCGTCGGCGTCACCGCCGGCGTCCACGCCCAGGTGCTGGAACAGGTGCGCGACGTCCTCGCCAAGGACAACTTCACCGTCCGCATCACGGAGTTCGCCGACTTCATCCAGCCCAACGTCGCCCTGCAGGGCGGTGAAATCGACGCCAACGTCTACCAGCACGCCCCCTTCCTGGAGGCGCAGAAGCAGCAGCGCGGCTACGACTTCGTGGCCGTGGGCAAGACCGTGCTGACGGCGATGGCCGTGTTCAGCCGCAAGTACAAGGCGGTGGCCGACCTGCCGAACGGCGCCACCATCGCGATCCCGAACGACCCGACCAATGGCGGCCGCGCCCTGGTGCTGCTGGCCGAGGCCGGGTTCTTCAAGCTGCGCGCCGGCGCCGATTTCCGCGCCACGGTGGCCGACATTACGGAGAACCCGAAGCGCTTCCGCATCCGGGAGCTTGAGGCCGCCTCCATCGCCCGCGCGATCGACGACGTGGACGCCGCCGCCATCACCGGCAACTACGCCGTGCCCGCCGGCCTGCAGCCCGGCCGTGATAGCCTTGCCACGGATTCGGCGGAGGGCGCGAAGACCAACCCCTACACCTGCCTCGTCGTGGTTCGCCGTGCGGATGAGGGAGCCCCCTGGGCCGCGAAGCTGGCCGCCGGCTACGCCGACCCGGCGGTGAAGGCCTTCGTGGAGCAGAAGTTCGGCGGCGCCGTCGTCGTCGGGGCCTGAGCCGGGGGTGCCTGAAACAGGGAGGGGCCGGGGAGATGATTTCTCCCCGGCCCCCGATCCCTTCCTGAAGGGCCGGTCGCGATGGCGGCCGGCCTTTCCTGTCTCAGCTCTCGGGCGAGACGATCATGCAGTTGCCGCGGGACCGCAGCCGGTCGCAGGCGCTCTGCGCGGCGTCGCGGGAGAGGCCGGTGACGCGGGCGCGGTAGAGCGTGCTGCGGCCCTGAGCCACTGCCATCACCGTCGCGCGGCCATTGCCGGCACCGTTCCGCGCCTGTCCGGCAGCGTCCCGGGCCAGGTTCTCGCTCGCGAAGGCGCCGACCTGAATGCCCCAGCTGCCGGAAGCGGCGGCGGCGGACGGAGCCACGGGCATGACGGTGCCGGCGCGCATCAGCCCAGGCGGCAGGCCGTTCTGCCGCGTCATCGGGGCCGGCAGGGTGCCGGCCTGGGCCGAGGGCACGATGGAGAAGCGGCTCGTCGGCGTCGCCCGCTCGAAGGGCATGTTGGCCGGCGCCGCCTCGGCCGAGGCCACCGCCATGGCGCGCGGCGCGGCGGAGGGCGAGGGGGCGGGCGGGTCGGGGATCGGATCCATCCGCGCGACCACCACCGGCGCCGGCTCGCGCTGATAGGTGGAGCCGTCCGGGATCGGGTCCATCTGGGCCACCACCACGCGCTCCGGCTGCGTGTAGGTGGAACCGTCGGGAATCGGCTCCATGCGGATCACGTTCGGCCCGAGCGAGGCGAGCTGCGTCTGCACCGGCGCCGCGGCCGGGCTGGACGCGTAGGTGGAGCCATCGGGAATCGGCTCCATCCGCGTGACCGTGCCGGGCGCGAGGCGCGCGACCTGGACATCGGCGGCGGCGTTCCGCCGCTGCTCGCGGATCGCCAGCATGGTCGCCGGGTCGGCGCCGCTGCTCCGGCGGGACGGCGGGTTGAAGCCGATATCGGCGGCCGCGTAAACCTCTTCCGGCGCGCGGCGGCGCGGCTCGCCGCTCAGGCGGGGCCCAATGCGGGCAACGTAGTTCCGCGTCTCGTCCGGCATCCGCCCGCCGGCCCAGAGATAGTTCTCCAGCCGCTTCGGGCCACCATTATAGGCCGCCAGGAAGCCTGGCGAGCCGTAGAGGTCGTACATCTCGCGGATATAGGCCGTGCCGGCCATCAGGTTGGCCCAGGGGTGATAGGGGTCGTCCCCGAAGCCGTGCTTGGCGTTCAGCTCGGCATAGGTGCCGGGCATCAGCTGCAGAAGGCCCATGGCACCGACGCGGGAGGTGGCGGTCAGCCGCCCACCGCTCTCCTGGCGCATCACCTCGCGAATCCAGCGCTCCGGCACGTCGAAGCGATTGGACGCCTCGCGGATGTAAGGTCCCCAAGGGTCGGAAGGCGGCCCGGGCGGATCGTAGCTGGCGATGCGGCTGGTGGAGGTGGAGCGGGCGCTCGTCACCGGCCCCGACGCCTCAGGCTGATTTCCGCAGGCCGCCAGCGCCGCCAGAACCGACATCGCCGCCACGGCGCGGGCGCCGCGCCGGAGAGCGGGCGCAGCCTGCGGACTCGGCGCATTCGCGCCGCGAGCGATCAGGTTCATCCCCTCAACCCCCTGTACTTCGGCCCTGCCGGTTGCCCGGCGGGCGGGACACCATCGACCCCGCGTCCCCACGCGGTGTCGCCGGCCCCGTTGGCCGCGATTGACTGTCGCAGTGGCAGGGCTAACGGAAGCTTGCGGCCACGGCAAGGAGACTTTGCGGCCGCAAGGGGGCCGGAGGCCGAATCGGACCGGCCGCGGGATTGGCCAGGCCGCTTGCCGGCGCCATCTTCCGGGCCGCCAGGCACCGCGCCTTCGTCGAGGAAGAATCTATGCTCGCCCCTGCCCACGCCTCTTCCCCGGCCCACCGCATCGCCCCCCTGGCCCTCCTTCTCCTCGCCCCGCTCACGGCCTGCGGGCCGGAGCCGGCAGCCCCGCCGCCGCCCGCCGCACCCTCCGCTGGCGGGGCCTCGCCAACCCGCGGCACCATTCTCGCCACCCGTCCCGTCGTCCTGCGCGAAGGGGGCGGCACGGCGGTGGAGATCACCGTGCGGGGGGAGACCGGCACGGAGCTGCAGGTGATCCAGGCCGATGCCGGGGGCCTGAAAGCCGGGGACCGCGTGACGGTCCTGCCGGGCAGCCCAACCCGGCTGAGCCGCGCGCCCTGAGACCGGCCCGCATCCCGCGCCCACTGCTGGCGGGCCGGGCACCGGGCGGTGTATAGGCCCGGCGCAATGCTCGCAGGTCCTATCCTCGCCCCCGAAACCTACGCCTTCGACGCGGCCGCACCCCGCCGCGCGGAGCTGGCCCGCAAGGATCTGCGGGACGGCTTCGCATCCTGGCGCCTTGCATGGGCGCTCGCCCGGCTGGACCTGCGGAACCGATACCGGGGTTCCGTCATCGGCCCTTTCTGGATGACCCTGTCCACGGCGCTGATGATCCTGGGGCTGGGGCTGCTTTACTCCCGCCTGCTGGGGCTAAGCCTCGCCGACTACCTGCCCCACCTCACCGTCAGCCTCGTGGTCTGGAACGTCGTCAACGCGATGGTCACGGATGCCTGCATCGCCATGACCCATGCGGAGGGGGTGATTCGCCAGCTCCGCGTGCCCTTCACCGTCCACGCGCTGCGCAGCGTCTTCCGCAACGCGCTGACGGCGGCGCATAGCCTGCCCCTCATCCTCGTCGTCTTCGCCATCTTCGGCCACCTGCCGGGGCCGGAGGCGCCGCTCGCCATCCTCGGGCTCATCCTGCTGATGGCGAACGCCTTCTTCGCCTCGCTCTTCCTCGGCATGGTCTGCGCGCGGTTCCGCGACGTCGGGCCGATCGTGGCCAACATCATGCAGCTCGCCTTCTTCCTCACGCCCATCCTCTGGAAGCCGGAACTGCTGAAGGGCCTGGCCGTGTGGCTGCCGCTCAACCCCTTCTACGCCGTGCTGGAAACCATGCGCGGGCCGCTGGTGGAGGGCGGGGGCGCGCCGCTCGTCTGGCTGGCTGCGGTCGTCTACACGGTGGTGCTCGGCGCCGTGTCGCTCACCTTCTTCGCCCGCTTCCGCGGCCGCCTGGCATTCTGGGTCTGAGCCGATGGCCCTGATCGAAGCCCAGGGGCTGCGGGTCGAGTTCCCGCTCTACCACCTCGCCGCCCGCAGCCTGAAAAAGCGCCTCCTCGCCCGCGCCGCCGCGCGGGTCCGGACGGACGAGGCGAACCGCGTGGTCGTCAGCGCGCTGCGCGACCTCGATTTCCGGATCGGCTCCGGCGAGCGCGTGGCGCTGATCGGCCGGAACGGCGCGGGCAAGACGACCCTGCTGCGCTCACTCGCCGGCATCTACGAGCCCGTGGGCGGCCGCCTCAGCATCGATGGTTCCCTCGGCTCCATGATCGATCCCGCCGCCGGCATGGACCAGGACAGCACGGGCCGGGAGAACGTGCGCCTGCGCGCCCTCTACCGGAACCTGGGCCCGGCGGAGCAGGCGAGGCTGGAGGAGGAGGTGGCGGAGTTTGCCGGCCTCGGCGAGTTCATGGACGTGCCGATCAAGGGCTACTCCGCCGGCATGGCCATCCGCCTTGCCTTCGCCATCGCCACCTCCATGCAGCCGCAGATCCTGCTGATGGACGAGTGGTTCCTGGCCGGCGACGCCGCCTTCATGGGCAAGGCCGAGGCCCGCCTCGCCGAGCTCGTCTCCGGCGCCGACATTCTGGTTATCGCGACGCACGACATGGAAATCGTGCGTCGCTGGTGCACGCGCGCCATCCGCCTCGACGCCGGGCGCATCGTGGCGGACGGCCCGCCCGATCAGGTGATCGAGGCCATGATGGCGGAACTGGGCTGAGAGCGCCCGACCGGGTCTTCGTTCATATCTGTCCGGGACCAGGGGGCGCCGCCCCCCGGAATTCCCGGGCAACCGCCGGATATCAGGCTTTGCTTTGGGCCCGCAGCGCATCCGTCAGCGCCTCGCACACCCGGCCCAGCTCGTCATCGGTCAGGGCAGGGAAGCTCGGGAGGGAGATGCCACGCGCGGCGATCTCCTCGGCCACGGGGAAATGCGCGTCCTGCTGGTACATCGGCATATGGTGCGCCGGGTAGAAGACCGGGCGGGTCTCCACCCCGGCCGCGCCCATCTCCGCCATCACGCGGTCCCGGTCGGTGCCGGGCGGCAGCAGCAGGCTGACCAGCCAGTCGGCGCTTTCCACGCCATCACCCTTCACCTGGAAGGTCACGGGCAGGTTGGAGAGGTGCTGCCGGTAGAAATCCGCCAGGCGCCGCTTGGCCGCCAGGATCTGCGGCAGGCGCTCCGTCTGTGCCAGGCCGATCGCCGCGCAGATATTGGTCATCCGGTAGTTGAAGCCCAGCACCTCGTGCCAGTAGCGGCGCGTCAGGGACTGACCCTGGCCCTTCACCTGGCGGAGCTGGGCCGCGAAGTCGTCGTCATCCGTCACCACCATGCCGCCCTCGCCGGTCGTCACGGTCTTGTTGCCGAAGAAGGAAAAGCTGCCGGCATCGCCGAAGGTGCCGACATGGCGGCCGTGGATGGTGGTGCCCAGCGCCTCCGCCGCGTCCTCCAGCACGCGCACGCCGCGCCTGCGGGCGATCTCCATGATCGCCGGCATGTCGCAGGCGCCGCCATAGAGGTGGACGGGCATGATCGCCTTGGTCCGCGGCGTGATCCGGCGCTCGATGTCCTCCGGGTCCAGCAGCCAGTCACCCCGGCGGCTCTCGGCGAAGACGGGCGTGGCGCCGGTCTGGGCGATGGTGTTGACGGAGGCGATGTAGGTGAAGGCGGGAACGATCACCTCGTCCCCCGGCCCGATGCCCATGCAGTGCAGCGGCAGGTGCAGCGCGACGGTGCCGTTGCAGAGCGCGGCCGCGTGCTTCGCCCCGGTAATGCCGGCGATCGCCGCCTCGAACTTGCCGATATAGGCGCCGAGGGAGGAGATCCAGGTGCTCTCGATGCAGTTGAGCACATAGGCCCGCTCGTTGCCCGAGAGGTCCGGCCGGTAGACGGGGATCACGGGCTGCGCCGCGCGAGCCGGCCGTTCGGGCTGCGGGATCGTCGCACCGCTCATTCTTATCGCCGTCCTTCGTTGCCGCGCCGTGACCGGCCGTGTTTCGCCGCCTCTTACACCGGTTTCGGCCGGGATGAAGCAGGGATTCACCGATGCTGCCTTCAGCCCCGCTCCGCCAGGGGGCGGGCGGGCGCCCCGCCGACCCTTATGCCCGCCGGCACGTCCCGCACCACCGCGGATCCGGCACCGATCACGGCATCTGCCCCGATGGTGATCCCCGGGCGCACTGCGGAGCCGGCGCCGACCAGGGCCCGGTCCCCAACCGTCACGTTCCCCGCCAGGGCGCAGCCCGGCGCCACATGGGCGGCCTCGCCCAGCACGTTGTCGTGCTCCACCACCGCATTGGTGTTGACGATCGCCAGCCGCCCGATCCGGGCATCCGGCCCCAGGCAGGCCCGGGCCATGATGACGGCCCCCTCCGCCACGAAGGCGCTGGGCGAGACCTGGGCGGCGGGATGGATCACCGCCGGCAGCGCGTAGCCGAGCGCGGCCAGCTTGTTCCCCACGCGAAGGCGGAGCCCGTTCCCGCCAAGGGCCACCACCGCAGCAACGGCCCCTTCGGCCCGCAACGCCTCCAGTCGCTCATCCCCGCCCAGCACGGGCACGCCAAGCACGAGGGGGCCGGGCGGGTGCGGGTCCACCAGGCCCAGCGGCGGCGGGAAGCCTGCGGCCTGCAGCGCCTCGATGATCACCTTGGCATGGCCGCCCGCCCCGACGATCACCACGCGCGGCGCTTCGGGCAAGGCATCTCTCCTGAACCGATGGGAAGGCTGCCAGGATCGCACAGGCATGCCGGGCTGTCGCCCCGCCGGCCCCGATGGGACCGCAATCCTTGGCACCGCCGGACGCATCGCGTATCGCCATTTTATGACCGAACCGTGCCACGCCCGTCCGGACGGGACAGGGCCGCATCCCTGCAGGAGGTCCGCGTGACCTTCTGGATCGATGTCGAGGACCTGTTCGAGTACGCGCTGGTCAACCGCCGCCCGAGCGGCATCCAGCGCCTGTCCTATGAACTCTACCGCGCCCTGCTGGCCGAGCGCCCGGGAGAGGTCGCCTTCTGCCGGCACGACCGGATCCGCGACACCATGCGCGCCGTGCCCTGGTCCGATGTCGAGACGCTGTTCAAGGTCCTCAGCCACGCGGAAGGCCCGCCCACGGCCAGCGGGGTTCCCGCCGGCGCACGACCGCCCGGCCAGTCGGGCGCGGTGCGCCGCCTTGCCTCCCGCCTGCCGGCCGATATCCGCCTCCCGCTCGGCGAGGCGGTGCGGTCCCAAAGCTCGGCGCTGCGGGCCGGGCTGCGGGCCGGCAGAGGCACCCTTGCCGCCCTGCGCCGCATCCTCCGCCCCGCCGCGGGCCGCCCGCCCGACCAGGCCGTAGCGGAGGGCGGCGATCTGAAGGCCCTCGCCCGGCCCGGCGACACGTTGCTGATACTGGGCTCGCCCTGGTTCCGCACGGATTACGGGGCGCTGCTGCAGCGGGTGAAGCAGGCCTCCGGCGTCTCCGTCGCCCTGCTGGTCTACGACCTGATCCCGGTGGCCCGGCCGGAGTTCTGCGATCCCGGGCTCGTCCGAACCTTCACGGCCTGGATGGCATCAACCCTGCCCGTGGTGGACCGGTTCTTCGCCATCTCCCGCGCCAGCGCCGCGGACCTGGAGCGGCTGGCGCCCCAGCTGGGCTTCAGCCTTCCAGGCCCGGCGATCGCCCTGCCCATCGGCAGCGGCTTCGGACAGGAGCAGGCCGGGGCGCCCGGCCTTACGCCCCGCGTGGCCGCCCTGCCGCCGGGCTACGCGCTCTTCGTCTCAACAATCGAGGCGCGGAAGAACCACCTCATGGCCTTCCGGGCCTGGCGCCGGCTGCTGGACACCATGCCGGCGGAGGAGGTGCCGAGCCTCGTCTTCGCCGGACGGGTCGGGTGGATGGTGGCCGACCTCATGCAGCAGCTGGAGAACTGCGGCTGGCTGGCGGGCAAGGTGGTGCTGGTGGAGGACCCGAGCGACACGGAACTGGCCGCCCTCTACGCCGGGTGCCGCTTCACCCTCTTTCCCTCGCACTACGAGGGCTGGGGCCTGCCGGTGACGGAGAGCCTGGCCTTCGGCAAGGTCTGCATCGCCTCCTCCTCTACCTCGATCCCGGAGGCCGGAGGCCCCTTCTGCCTCTACCACGACCCGGATGACGTGCCGGAGGCGGTCGCGCTGCTGCGCCGCGTGATGTCCAGCCCCGAGAAGATTGCGGCGCTCGAAGCGAGGATCGGGCGGGAGTTCCAGCCGGTGTCCTGGTCTGCCACCGCCCGCGCCCTGCTGGCGGGCCTGGAGCCGGCGGCCGGCACCAGGGCCTGAACAGACCGCGGTTCGATAGGCCGTGGCGGACGAGCCGGTCCGCCGGGCCTCAGCCGCCCCGCTTCTCCGCCGCCACGCGCGCGCGCCAGTCGTCCAGCACGCTCCGGAGCGTGTCCTCCCAGGCGATCCGGGGAGCCCAGCCGAGGGCCTCGCGGGCGCGGCTGTTGTCGCCCAGCACCCGCTCCACATCCGTCGGCCGCAGCCGCGCCGCCTCCTGCTCCACCCGCGCCTCGACGCCGGAGAGGCGGAGGAGGCTGTCCAGCATGTCACCGATCCGGCGGGGCGTGCCGGAGCAGATGTTCAGCGCGACCCCTGGCGTCAGCGCATCCGCCCGCTCCAGCGCGGCGACATAGGCGGCGCAGACGTCGCGCACGTCGAGGAAGTCGCGCCAGCGGTCCAGCGCCCCGGTCCGCAGCACCGGGGCCTGCAGCCCGGCCTCGATCCGGGCGACCTGGTGGGCGAAGGCCGCCACCACGAAGCCGTCGGTCTGTCCCGGGCCGGTATGGGTGAAGGGGCGCAGCCGCACGGCGCGCAGGCCGCGAAGGGCCAGCTCGCCCAGCGCCAGGTCGGCCGCCGCCTTGCTCGCGGCATAGGGATTGGCCGGGGCCGGCGTCGCGTCCTCCGCCACCGGCCGGCCGGCCTTGAAGGCCATCCCATAGACCTCGCCGGAGGAGGCGAGGAGGAAGGGCGCGGCGGGCGCGACCCGCAGGACGGCCTCCGCCAGCGCCACCGTGCCCGTCAGGTTCGTGCGCCAGACCGCCAGCGGGTCCCGGAAGGAGGCGCCGACATCGGCCCGGGCCGCGAGGTGCAGCACGGCATCCGGCCGGGCCGCCGCCAGGGCGTCCGGCATCGCCGCGGGATCGTCGAGGTCGAGGACCAGCGTCTCGTCCGCGCCGGCCACGCTTCCTTCCGCCCGCCCCCGCGTGGTCCCGATCAGGACCGTGCCGGGGAAGGAGGCCCGCAGAGCGGGCAGCAGGTGCCCGCCGACGAAGCCCCCGGCTCCCGTCAGCAGGATGCGGCCGGGTCGGGCCACCGGGCCTAGCGCATCCGCGCGCGGTGACGGGCGAGGTCCGCCTCGACCATCTCCTTGATCATGTCCTCCAGCGTCGTCTCGGCCGTCCAGCCGAGCTTCGCCTTCGCCTTGGCGGGATCGCCGAGCAGCACGTCCACCTCGGCGGGGCGCATGAAGGCGGGGTCCACCTTCACGAAATCCTCGTAGCCCAGGCCGACATGCTCGAAGGCGATGCGGCACATGTCCCGCACCGTCACCGTCCGGCCGGTGGCCACCACGTAGTCGTCCGGCGTGTCCTGCTGCAGCATCAGCCACATGGCCTGCACGTAGTCCCGCGCATGGCCCCAGTCCCGCTTGGCGTCCAGGTTGCCCATGGGCAGTTCCTGCGCCAGGCCGAGCTTGATGCGGGCGGCGCCGTCCGTGACCTTGCGGGTCACGAACTCGATGCCGCGCAGCGGGCTCTCATGGTTGAACAGGATCCCGCTGCTGGCGTGCAGGCCGAAGCTCTCGCGGTAGTTCACCGTCATCCAGTGCGCGTAAAGCTTCGCCACCGCGTAGGGGGAGCGGGGGTAGAAGGGCGTCTTCTCGCTCTGAACCGGCTCCTGGATCAGGCCGTACATCTCGGAGGAGGAGGCCTGATAGAAGCGCGCGTTCGGGGCGCCGAGGCGAACCGCCTCCAGCATGTTCCCGGCGCCCATCGCGGTGACCTGGCCCGTTAGCAGCGGCTGGTTCCACGAGGTCTTCACGAAGGACTGGGCGCCGAGGTTGTACACCTCGTCCGGCTGGACCTCCTGCAGGATCCGCAGCAGGGCGGAAAGGTCCAGCAGGTTGCCGTCCATCATCCGCACCCGGCCGGCGATGCCGAGCCAGCGCAGCCGCTCGTCGATCACGTCGCCCGAGGAGGAACGGCGCAGAAGGCCGAACACCTCGTAGCCCTTGTCGAGGAGAAGCTGCGACAGGTAGGCCCCGTCCTGTCCGGTCACACCGGTGATGAGCGCGCGCGGCATGGGTTCCAGTTTCGTCTGGTGTTTCAGGCCGGCTGCGTTTAGCGGCCTTGACCCGGCCTTGCTAGGGCAGAACGGTCACAGGGCCGCGTCGGGAGCCCAGCCCTGGCCCAGGCCGAGCGCCGCGCGGTAGTCGGGCACGGCCAGCCGGACCGGTGGAGGGTTCCGCAGGGCGGGATCCTCCGCGATCCGGCGGAGCGCCGCGGCCGCCTCCTCGGGATCCGGTTCGGCCCAGAGGGCGCCTGGCATGTCGTAGGTGCCCTGGGGATCGCGCGCGGGCACCAGCCGCCAGCCCACGGCGTGGCAGCCCGGGCCGTGCATGAAGTCGGTATTCCCCGACCAGCCCGTCGCCACCACGGGGCGGCCCAGCTCCATCATCTCGGCGATCGCGAACCCGAATCCCTCGGAGCGGTGCAGGGAAATCAGGGCATCGGACGCCGCCATCAGGGCCCAGAGATCACCGCGGGAGAGGGAGGCGTCCATCACCCGGATGTTCGGACGGGCGGCAGCCGCTTCCGCCACCGCCGCCCAACCGGGGCCGGCTTCGGCCGTGCCGTGGGTCTTGAGGACGAGGATGTGGCCGGGATCCCCGCCGAAGGCGCGGGCATGCGCCTCGATCGCGCCCAGCGGGTTCTTCCGCGCCAGGGAGGAGGTGGCGTCGAAGACGGCCAGCGTGACGAAGGCCCTCTCGGGCAGCCCGAAATCCGCCCGTCGCAGGCCGGAAGGCGCCGGGCGCGGCAGGGGATAGGGAACCACTTGCACCGGGGGGCCATCCGGTCGGCGACAGGCCCCGGCCACGAATTCCGAGCCGACCCAGACGGCGTGGCAGGCCGCCAGCCCACGATTCCAGTCCGCGGGCAGCACGGGCAACTCCCAGTTCCACACCCCGATCACCCGCTTGCCAGCCACCGCCCGCCGGCCGAGCGCCAGCAGCGCCCAGGGCAGCATCGGCCCGTTCACATGCACCAGCAGCGTCCCCGGCCCGGGCCGAACGGCGGGCGGCGGGCCGGCGGGGCCCTGCTTCAGCGGGCCGGTCAGGTCCGCCTCCTCAACGGGAATGCCCTGCTCCCGCAGCCCGGCCGCCAGCCGGCGCGTCGCGGCGCCTAGGCCGGTGCGGGCGTTGAAGTAGCCGGCCACCACCACCGGAACAGCGGGCGGCGGCGCGGGGCGCGCGATCCGCGGGGCGAGCAGGGCGGTGAGGGAGAACAAGGCCTCCCGCCGGGCCGATCGCGGCAGAAGCGTCCAGATCCGGCGCAGCGGGCTCATCGAAGGGCTTCCTCGAGCCAGGCGACCAGCCGGGCCGCCTGCGCGTCCCAGTCGGTCAGGCGTGCCCCCGCATCCCGCGCGCCGGCGGAAAGGGCCAGGCGGCGGGCCGGGTCCAGCATCGCGGCCATTGCCTCGGCCAGGGCGGGGGCGGAGGCCTCCCGTGCCACGAGGCCGCTGACCCCGTGCTCCAGCTGGGCGGAGAGGCCGCCCACGGGCGTGGCCACCACCGGCACGCCGAGGGCGAGGGCGACGGGCAGCACGCCGGACTGGCTGGCCTCCCGGTAGGGCAGCACCACCGCCCGGGCGGCGGCGACGAGGGCTGGCATCTCGGAATCCGGCACCCAGCGCGGCTCCACCGTCACGCCCGGCAGGGCGCCGAGGCCGGGGGCGCAGGATTCCGGATCCCCCTCACCCACCACGCGCAGGGTCACGCCGGGGTGGCGGGCGCGCAGGGCGGCGAAGGCGTCGCGCAGCAGGTCCAGGCCCTTATAAGCGCGGATCCGGCCGAAGAAGAGGAAGTCCGCCGCCGGCGCCACGGCCCCCGCCGCCATGGCCGGGATATGGGCACCCAGCGGCAGGCACAGCACGGGAAGGCCGGGCCGCCGCGCGGTCACGGCGCGCGACACGGCTTCCGAGAAGGTCACGGCCCCCGCGGCCGCGTTCAGTTCCCGCCGCAGGCGCCAGTCCCAGGCGAAGGCCGGATCGCCGGGATGGGGCAGGGCATCATGTACCGTGCTGACGAAGGAAAGGCCCGCCCGCGGCAGGGCGCCCGCGACGAGCGGGGTCCAGACATGGTTCATGGCGGAGACGACCACATCCGCGCCCGTGGCCCGGGCCTGGGCGACGAGGCGGCGGCGAAGGGCGGGGATGCGGAGGAGGCCCGTCGCCGCGCCCGCCGCGCCGGCAAAGGTCTCTACGGCGTCCAACGGCACGCCGATCGCGCGCGCCTCCGGCAGCAACTCGTTGCGGTCGGCCAGGGAGAGGGCGAGCCCCACCCCGGGCCGCCCGGCCAGGCCGCGCGCGAGGCAGAGGGCGAACTGGGCCCCACCGCCGCGCCGGCCCCAGTACCAGAGCAGGATTCGCATCCCGCGGCGCGTATCACCCGCGCCCGCCCGGGGAAAGCCGGACGCCCCCAACCGCCACCCGCAGACCGCCTCCACCTCCGCGATCTTGGCGATGTGGGGAACGTGCGGCATAGGCAATGGATGGCCCGGCGCCTCCTCCTTCCCGTCCTGCTCGCCCTCCTCGCTTCCCCCGCCCGGGCGGAGGAAGCGCCGGCCTGTCCATCGGCGGCGCTGCAGCCCCTGGCACTGCCGCGCCTCGCGGAAGCGCTGCGCGAGGGGCGGGAGCCGGTGGTGGTGGCCTTCGGCAGCTCCTCCACCCAGGGCGCCTACGCCTCCTCCCCCGACAGGGCCTACCCGGCGCGGCTGGAGGCGGCGCTGCGGCGGATGGGCATTCCCGTGCGGGTGCTGAACCGCGGCCGCGGCGGGGAGGACGCGCTGGAGATGCGCGCCCGGCTTGAGGCGGACGTTATGGCGGCGCGGCCGACGGTGGTGATCTGGCAACTCGGCGTGAACGGCGCGATCCGCGAGCAGAGCCTGGCCCGCTTCCGGACCCTGCTGCGCCAGGGCGTGACGATGATGCAGGAGGCCGGCGCCGACGTGGTGCTGATGGACAGCCAGCGCGGCCCCTGGGTGGCCGCCCATGCCGTGTTGCGGGACCTGTTCGACGCGACCCTGGCGGAAGTGGCGCAGGAGCGCGGGGCGCAGCTCTTCTCCCGTCGGCGGATGATGGACGAGTGGGTGGCCGCGGGCACGCCCGACGCCGCGATGATCGCGCGGGACGGGCTGCACCACAACGACCGCGGCTATGCCTGCCTCGCGGAGGCCGTCGCGAATGGCATCAGGACATCGATTTCGCTTTCGCGATAAATTGCAAGGATATACAATCTTTGGTTGCAGGAATTGCACAGACCGAATCTTCCTGGGCCTTGGCTGCTTCCGGCTCCGAAGCGCGCACCGTTCATGCCGTGACGCGCCAGGGGTTGCCGGAGCTGTTGGCGCTGCTGGAACCCTCGGCCGCCGCCTTCCTGCGTGACAACGGCTTCGTGGCGGAGGCAGGACGGGTGGTGCTGGTGCCAGGCAGGGAGGGAGTTTCCGCCGCCGTTCTCGGCCTTGGCGCCGCGCCCGCCTCGCCCTGGTCCTACGGCGCCCTGCCATACGCCCTGCCGGAGGAGACGGCCTGGCACCTGGGCGGCGAGGCGGATGAGGACGCCGCCACCCTCGGCTGGATGCTCGGCGCCTATCGCTTCACCCGGCACAAGGCGCCGCCCCGCAAGCCCGCCCGCCTCGTGCCGCCGGAAGGCAGCGCGACGGCGCGGATCCTGGCGGAGGCGATCCTGCGCGCGCGGGAGCTGATCAACCTGCCCGCCGCCGATCTCGGCCCCGCCGAACTCTCCGACGCCGCGCGCGAAGTGGCGGAGCGCTGCGGGGCCGACTTCGAGGAAATCTCCGGCGACGCGCTGACGCAGGGCTTCCCGGCCGTCGCCGCCGTGGGCGGCGGCAGCCATCGTGCGCCCCGCGTGGCGGTGATCCGCTGGGAGGGCAGCGCGGAGGGGCCGCTGGTCGCGCTCTGCGGCAAGGGCGTGTGCTTCGACACCGGCGGGCTGGACCTGAAATCCGCCGAAGGCATGAAGCGCATGAAGAAGGACATGGGCGGCGCCGCGCTGATGCTTGGCCTGGCGGAGGCGCTGATGCGGCTGCGCGCGCCGATCCGCCTGCTCGTCGCGATCGGCGCGGCGGAGAACGCCGTGTCCTCGACCGCGATGCGTCCGCTCGACGTGCTGCGGACCCGCAAGGGACTGACGGTGGAAGTGGGCAACACGGATGCCGAGGGACGGCTGGTGCTGGCCGACCTGCTCACCTTCGCAGGCGAGCACCAGCCCAGGTTAATTGTGGATGCCGCAACGCTGACCGGCGCGGCGCGCGTGGCACTCGGCCCCGATCTGCCCGCGCTGTTCACGAATGATGAAAGCGTGGCCGCCGCCCTTCTCGCGGCGGGGAATGCATGCCACGACCCGGTCTGGCGGCTGCCGTTGCACGAAGGTTACGCTTCGTGGCTCGACAGTTCGGCAGCCGACATCAACAACGTCGGCAGTCGGCCGATGGCTGGTTCCATCGTCGCTGCGCTCTTTTTGCGGCGCTTCGTCCCGGACGATGTCCCATGGGCCCATCTCGACGTTTACGCATGGAACGATTCGGCGCGGCCCGGACGTCCCGAGGGCGGCGAGGCAATGGGCTTGCGGGCTCTCCAGGCCGGACTGATGACGCTCCTGCCTGCATGGGCCGGTTCCTGAGCGGGAATTCCGCAAGACCGCCCCGGGCCGATCTCCGAGAGGGGATGGGTCCCGCAGCTGTTTATAGGTTTGGCGGCCCAGAACGGACCGCCCCATGAGAAGGATTATACTATCGATGCCCGTAGAAGGCACACCGGATCAGTTCGTCGGCATTCTCCGGGATACGGTGGTGGCGCTGGTCCGCCGCGACGGCCCCGATCTCTCCGCGCGGCAGCTGGGCGTGTTCCTGACGGTCTATCTCGGCGAGGGTCCGCATACCGTGCGCGGGCTGGCCGCGTCGCTCAACGTCTCCAAGCCCGCGATCACCCGCGCGCTGGACCGCCTGGGCGAGCTGGATTTCGCCCGCCGCAAGACCGACCCGCAGGACCGCCGCTCCGTGCTCGTCCAGCGCACCGTGAAGGGCGCCGCCCTGCTGCGCGAGATGCGCAGCATCATGGGCGAGGCCGCTGCAGCTGCCGAGGACGTGGACCAGAAGGCCACCGCGCAGGCGGCTAACACCCAGGTCGCCACGAAGCGGGCGAGCTGAAGGCCGCGACATCGCTGGAAGCGCCGCGCACGCCTTCGGGCGCACTGGCCCTTCCAGCGATCTGCCCCGATGCCGGAGAAGCTACCTCTCCGGCAGGGCGCGCACGAAGGCGCGCCAGTCCTGCCGCTTCGCAGCCGCCCTTTCCGTCCCGTCCGGCATACGCGCGTAGAGGCTGAGCACGCCCTTCGCCCAGAGCGCGTCGAAGGCGGCCTCGCTGGAGAGGGCGAAAGCGGCGCTGCGGTCGAACACGCCGTCCCTGACCTTTGGCAGCACCTTCAGGATCCACCAGGCCGCGCCGATGGCCAGGATGGCGAAGCCGAGCCAGGTGTGGACGTACATCGTCGCCAGAAGACTGGCGCCGAGCAGGACGGCGGGAATCAGGATATTCTCGCCGGTCCGGTAGACCGGCGATCCCGGCGCGTTCATCTGCCGGATGTTGATGCCGAGCTTTACCTGTTCCCGGTCCAGCAGTTCGCGCAGGCGTTCGAGTTCGGTCACGTTTCCACCCCGGGTTCGGCACGCAGCTCGAAGGCGGCCTCCATCAGGGCGCGGGTGTAGGGCTGCTTCGGGTTGGAGACCACCTCCTCCGTCTCACCCGCCTCAACCAGTTCCCCGTCCTTCATCACGACGATCCGATGGGCCAGGGCGCGCACCACGCGCAGGTCGTGGGAGATGAAGATATAGGCCAGGCCGCGGCGGGCCTGCAGGTCCCGCAGCAGTTCCACCACCTGCGCCTGCACGGAGACGTCGAGCGCGCTTGTCGGCTCGTCCAGCACCACCAGCTCAGGCCCCAGCACCAGGGCGCGGGCGATGGCAATGCGCTGGCGCTGCCCGCCGGAGAACTCGTGCGGGTAGCGAATGGCGGTGGCGGGATCGAGGCCCACTTCCCGCAGCGCGTCCGCAACCCTTGCATCCCGCTGGACACGGGACAGGGCGGGCTCGTGCACCGCCAGCCCCTCACCCACGATCTCGCCCACGCTCATGCGCGGGGAGAGGCTGCCATAGGGGTCCTGGAAGACGATCTGCATCTTCCGCCGCAGCGGGCGCAGGGCCTTGCGGGAGTGGTCGTGAATGGGCTGCCCGTCCAACGCCACTTCACCCTCGGAGTGCTCAAGCTGAAGCAGGGCGAGGCCGAGAGTCGTCTTGCCGCTGCCGCTCTCCCCCACCACGCCGAGCGTCTCCCCGCGCCGTAGCGTGAGGTCCACGCCGTCCACGGCCTTCACCTGCCCGACCACACGGCGGAACAGCCCGCGGCGGATGGGGAAATGCACCCTCATCCCCTCGGCGCGCAGGATCTCCGGCGCGTCCGGCGGCAGGGGCGCCGCGCGGCCATGCGGCTGGGTCTCGATCAGCATGCGCGTATAGGGATGGGCGGGATTGGCGAAGACATCCGCCACGCGGCCCTGCTCCACGGCCGCGCCGTCCTTCATCACCACGACACGGTCCGCGTGGCGGCGGACGATCGCGAGATCATGGGT
The DNA here is from genome assembly GCF_017813365.1 of Roseomonas indoligenes. Taxonomy (GTDB): domain Bacteria; phylum Pseudomonadota; class Alphaproteobacteria; order Acetobacterales; family Acetobacteraceae; genus Roseomonas; species Roseomonas indoligenes. Next base: position 154,433 of record NZ_JAGIZA010000011.1, on the reverse strand, counting down.
GATGAGAAGCATCGCCATGCGAAGCTCCCGCTTTAGCCGCGCGAGAAGGTCCAGCACCTGCGCCTGGATGGTCACGTCCAGCGCCGTGGTCGGCTCGTCCGCGATCAGCAGGCGCGGGTCGTTGGCGAGCGCGACGGCGATCATTACGCGCTGCCGCTGCCCGCCGGAGAGCTGGTGCGGGAAAGCGTTCAGCCGTTCCTCCGCGGCGCGCAGGCCGACACGGTGCAGCAGCTCGATCACGCGTTGGCGCAGCGCCGCGCCACGCATCGGCCGGTGCAGGGTGACCGCCTCCGCCACCTGCCGCCCGATCGTGTGCAGCGGGTTGAGCGAGGTCATGGGTTCCTGGAACACCATCCCCGCCACGCCGCCGCGCAGCCGCTGCAGCTCGCCCGACGGGGCGCGCAGCACGTCCACCCCGTCCAGGGTCACGCTTCCCGCCGGATTGGCGCCGCCAGGGCCGAGAAGACGGAGGCAGGACAGGGCCGTGACGCTCTTGCCGCTCCCGCTCTCCCCCACCAGGGCGAGGGTCTCGCCGGGGCAGACCCTGAAGGAGACGCCATTCACGACCTGATGCCCGCGGAAGGCGACGCAGAGGTCGCGGACGTCGAGGATGGACTCGCTCACCGGCGTCCCCCCATGGAACCACCGGGCTGCTTGCGCGGATCGAAGGCATCGCGCACCGCCTCGCCGATGAAGGCGAGCAGGGTGAGCATGCCACCGAGCACGACGAAGGCGGTGATGCCGAGCCAGGGTGCCTGAAGGTTGTTCTTCGCCTGCGACACCAACTCCCCGAGGGAGGGCGAGCCGGGCGGCAGGCCGAAGCCCAGGAAGTCCAGGCTGGCGAGCACGGTGACGGAGCCGGCCAGGATGAAAGGCAGCATGGTCAGGGTGGCCACCATGGCGTTGGGCAGGATGTGGCGGGCCATCAGACGCGTGTCGGAGACGCCGAGCGCCCGCGCGGCACGGACATAATCCAGGTTGCGGCCCCGCAGGAACTCCGCCCGCACAACGCCGGTCAGCGACATCCAGGAGAAGAGGAGGAGGAAGACGAGGAGCGAGGTGAAGCTCGGCTCAATCACGCTGGCGAGGATGATGAGCAGCAGAAGCTGCGGCAGGCCCGACCAGATCTCGATCACCCGCTGGAAGATCAGGTCCACCCAGCCGCCGTAATATCCCTGCACCGCCCCCGCCACGACGCCGATGACGGAGGAGAGGATGGTGAGGGTGAAACCGAAGAGGACGGAGATGCGGAAGCCGTAGATCACCCGCGCCAGAACGTCCCGCGCTTGGTCATCCGTGCCCAGAAGGTTGCGGGCAGAGGGGGGCGATGGCGCGGGTCGGCCGAGGTCCCGAACCACGGTGCGGTGGCTGAAAGGGATGGGCGGCCAGATCGCCCAGCCGCGCTTGCTCACCTCCTCCACCAGCACGGGATCGGTCCAGTCGGCGGCTGTCGGGAAGCCGTCGCTCAGGATGTCGCTCTCGGCGTATTCCACGGCAACGGGGAAGAACCATTGACCCTCCACCCGTGCCACGATCGGGCGATCATTCGCGATCAGCTCCGCGAAGAGCGTCAGCGCGAAGAGGATGCCGAAAAGCCAGAGCGACCACCAACCCCGCCGATTGGCGTGGAAGTTGGCGAGGCGGCGGCGGGTGAGCGGCGAGAGGGTCAACGGCGGGCGCTGAAATCGATGCGGGGATCCACCAGCATGTAGCTGATATCGCCGATGATCTGCATGACAAGGCCGAGCAGCGTGAAGATGTAGAGGGTGGCGAACATCACGGGATAGTCGCGCCGGATGGCGGATTCGAACCCGAGCAGGCCGAGCCCGTCGAGGCTGAACACGATCTCCACCAGCAGCGCCCCGGTGAAGAGGATGCCGATGAAGGCCGCCGGGAAGCCCGCGATGATCAGCAGCATCGCGTTGCGGAACACATGGCCATAGAGCACCCGCCCTTCCCCCGCCCCCTTGGCGCGAGCGGTGAGGACGTACTGCTTGTTGATCTCGTCGAGGAAGGCGTTCTTCGTCAGCATCGTCAACCCGGCGAAGCCGCCGACGACCAGGGCGATGGTGGGCAGCACCATGTGCCAGGCGTAGTCCGCCGCCCGCTGCCAGAAGGGCCAGGTCTCGCTGCCGGAGGTGGTGAGCCCGCGCAGCGGGAACCACTGCACGAAGGACCCCCCGGCGAAGAGCACCACCAGCATGATCGCGAAGAGAAAGCCGGGAATGGCGTAGCCCAGCAGCACCACGCCGGAGGACCAGGCGTCGAAGCGCGTGCCGTCCCGCACCGCCTTGCGGATGCCCAGCGGGATGGAGACGAAATAGATGATGAGGGTGGACCAGAGGCCGAGCGAGATGGAGACGGGCAGCCGTTCCAGGATCAGGTCCAGCACCGGCCGGCCGCGGAAGAGGGATTGCCCGAAGTCGAAGCGGAGATAGCTCCCCAGCATCTCCCAGAAGCGGGTGGTGGCCGGCTTGTCGAAGCCGAAGGTCTTCTCGATCTCGGCCACCACGGCCGGATCCAGCCCACGCGCCCCGCGATAGGCGGCGCGGGGCCCCTCCCCGCTACCCTCCTGCGGCCGGGGCTGGCGCGTCTCCCCGCCACCCTCGCCGGTCAGGCGGCCGAGGCTGGTGTCGCCCTGCCCGCGCAGCTCCGCGATCATCTGCTCCACCGGGCCGCCCGGCGCGAACTGGGTGACGGCGAAGTTGATGAGGATGATGCCGAACAGCGTCGGCACCAGCAGCAGCAGCCGGCGGAGCAGATAGGCGGCCACGCGCCCCTAGCCCGCGCGCCGGGCTTCGGCCAGGGCGCGTTCCTTCTCGGCGTCGACCCACCAGCTATCGAGGCCGATGGCGCGCTTCGGGGCCCGCTCCGGCCGCCCGAACTTGTCCCACCAGGCCAGGCGGAAGGTGCGGCTGTGCCATTGCGGGATGGCGTGGAAGCCCCAGAGCAGCACGCGGTCCAGCGCGCGGCAGGCGGCCGTCAGCGAGGGCAGGTCCGGCGCGTTGACGATGGTATCCACGATCTCGTCCACCACCGGGTCCTTGATGCCCACGGTGTTGCGGCTGCCGTTCTCGTCCGCCTTCGCGCTCGTCCAGTAGTCCCGCTGCTCGTTCCCGGGCGAGGAGGACTGGCCGAAGACCTCCACCGTCATGTCGTAGTCGAAGGCGTCCATCCGCACTTGGTACTGCGGCGGGTCCACCGTGCGCACACGCGCCTCGATCCCCAGGCGCTGGAGGGACTGGATGTAGGGCAGGGCCACGCGCTCAAAGGTCGGGCCGTTCAGCAGAATCTCGAATTCGAAGCGCTGACCCTGCGCGTTGGTCAGGCGGCGGTCCTTCACCGTCCACCCGGCCTCGCGCAGCAGGTCCAGCGCGCGGCGGGCTCCCTCGCGGTTGTTGCCGCTGCCGTCCGTCACCGGGACCTTGAACTCGCGGGTCAGGACCTCCGGCGGCAGCTTGTCCCGGAACCGCTCCAGGATCTCCTTCTCCCGCCCTTCCGGCAGGCCCCGCGCGGCGAAGTCGGAGTTGGAGAAGTAGGAGGTCGTGCGCGCATAGGAACCGTAGAAGAGGTTCGTGTTCATCCACTCGAAGTCGAAGACGAGGCCGAGCGCCTCCCGCACGCGCCGGTCCTGGAACAGGGGCCGGCGCTCATTCATGATGAAGCCCTGCAGCCCCGTCGGCAGCTCGTGGCGCACCTCGTCGCGCTTCACCCAGCCCCGGCGCACGGCCGGGAAGTCGTAGGCGGTCGCCCAGTCGCGCGCCACGTTCTCGGTGCGGAAGTCGATGCTGCCGGCCTTGAACGCCTCCAGCGAGACGGTGGCGTCGCGGTAGTACTCGTAGCGCATCAGGTCGAAGTTGGCGGTGCCCTTCATCGTCGGCAGGTCGCGGCCCCAGTAGTCGGCCACGCGGCGATAGGCCACGGAACGCCCGGCCTCGAAGCGCTCGATCCGGTAGGGCCCGGACCCGAGCGGCACCTCCAGCCCCGGGCGGGAGAAGTCGCGCCCCTCCCACCAGTGCTTCGGCAGCACCGCGAGCTGGCCGAGGATGAGGGCCAGCTCCCGGTTCTCCTCCGTGGAGAAGCGGAAGGTCACGCGGCGCGGCGTCTCGGCCACCACCTCGGTCACATCGGCCCAGTAGGCGCGGTAGAAGGGGCGGCCGTGCTGGCGCAGGGCGTTGAATGTCCAGACCACGTCCTCGGCCGTGATCGGGCGGCCATCATGCCAGCGGGCGCCCTCGCGCAGCTCAAAGGTCACGCCGCGCCGGTCGGCGGGCAGTTCCACCATCCCGGCGAGGTGGCCGTACTCGGCGCTCGCCTCGTCCGCGCTCTCCTTCAGCAGGGTGTCGTAGAGGTTGCCCATGCCGACGGCCGTGGTGCCGCGCAGGATATAGGCGTTGAAGCTGTCGAAGCTGCCAAGAGCGTAGAGGGTGATCTCCCCACCCTTGGGCGCGTCCGGGTTCACCCAGGGGAAATGGGTAAAATCGGCCGGCAGGGCCGGATCGCCGAGCAGCGACAGCGCATGGACCCGGCGCGGCCCCGCTGGAGCCGCCGCGGGCGTTCCCTGGGCGAGCGCCGGAAAGGCCGGCAGGCCGAGGGCTAGGCCCGAGGAGAGGAGGGTGCGGCGCTGCATGGCCTCACAGTGGGGCCTAAACCCCCTTCCCTCAACCCGCTGCAACTAAACGGAAAGCAACGCGGCGCAGGCGGGCAGCAGCGCCGGATCCCCGACCGCCATCACATCCCCCGCCGATTCGAGAGTCAGCACCCGCCCGGCATGGTCCGTAACCCGCCCGCCGGCGCCCTCCACCACGGGAACCAGGGCAGCCCAGTCCCAGGGCTTCATGGTGGCGTCCACCACCACATCGATCAGGCCGAGGGCGAGCAGGCCGTAGATGTAGCAATCGCCACCCCAGCTCACCCGGCGCACGGACCGGCGCAGGGCCAGGAAGCCGGCGTCCTGCCCCGGTGGGAAGATGTCGGGCGAGGTGCTGGCGAGTTCCGCCGCACCGATCTCCGGGCAGGGCCGGCAGCCGACAGTGCCGCCAGAGGGGTCGCCGAAGGGGCCGCGAAAGACCGTGCGGCGGCCCTCTACCCCGATCCAGCGCTCCCCCGTGGCAGGCTGGTCGATAATGCCGAGCACGGGGCGCCCCCGGTGCAGCAGGGCGATCAGCGTGCCGAAGAGGGGGCGGCCGGTGACGAAGGCACGGGTGCCGTCGATCGGGTCCAGCACCCAGACCCATTCGGCATCCGGTCGGTCGTTCCCGTACTCCTCCCCGATCACGCCGTGGTCGGGATGGTGACGGGCGATGTGGTCGCGGATGGCGCGCTCCGCGCCGCGGTCGGCCTCGGTGACGGGGCTGGCATCGCCCTTCGCCTCGACCAGCAGGGCCGAACGGAAAAGGGGGCGGATGACCGCCCCCGCCAGGTCCGCCGCGGCCTCGGCCGAGGCGAGCAGGGCATCCATTACGAGGACGCCTACTGGGGCAGCGGCTGCGGGCTGCCCGACAGGGTCCGGATATAGGCGATCACGTCCGCCCGCTGCTTCGCCTGGTTCAGCCCGGCGAAGGCCATGCGGGTGCCCGGCACGGCACCGGCGGGACGGTTGAGGAAGGCGTTCAGCGCCTCGTAGTCCCAAGTCTTGTCGTGCAGGGCCTTCATCGCCGGGGAGTAGTTGAAGTCCTCCTTATGGGCATGCGGCCCGCCGAGGACGTTGTAGAGGTTCGGGCCCACGGCGTTGCGCCCGCCCTCGGTCCAGGTGTGGCAGGCCGCGCAGACGCGGCCCATGATCGCCTGGCCGTTCGCCACATCGGCGCTGGCCAGCAGCGGCCCGATCGGTTCCAGCGCGGCGGGCGCGGCCGGGGCGGCGGCGGCCACCACCTCGCCCGTGTCGATCGCGGGCTTTTCCAGCCGGTGCGGGTGCACGAGGATACCGCCGACCAGCCCGGCGACCATGAAGCTGATGCCGGCGGTCAGGACCGCCGCGAAGGCCTTGTTCGCTTCCAGGCTCATCCGACCTGCCCGTTCCCCATGTCTGGCCACATCCGTTGGACCGGCGCGGCACGTTTGCGCGCCCCCGCCGTCACGGCTAGAAGCCGGCGGACCATAATGTTCCCGGATCGCCGCGACAACCCGTGGCGCCCGTCGCGGAGGCGATGCCGGCCGCGCTCCACCCCGGGCTGGTGGCCCGGACATTCAGGCTGAGAGGCCCCGTGAACCAGACCATCGCTTTCCAGGGCCTTCCCGGCGCCTATTCCGACCTGGCCTGCCGCGCCGCCTATCCCGGCTGGACCACCCTGCCCTGCCCCTCCTTCGAGGCGGCGATGGCCGCGGTGCGGGAGGGGCGGGCGGATCTGGCGATGCTCCCCTGCGAGAATTCCCTGGCCGGCCGGGTGCCGGACATCCACCGCCTGCTGCCCGAATCCGGCCTGCACGTCGTGGGCGAGCACTTCGAGCGGGTGGAGCACTGCATCCTCGCCCCGCCCGGCGCCACGATGGAGACGATCCGCCGCGCCCATTCCCACCCCGTGGCGCTGGGCCAGGTGCTGAACCTGTTGCGGAACACGGGCTGGCAGGCGGTGATCGAGGCCGATACGGCCGGCGCCGCCCATCTCATCGCCGAGCGCGGCGGGGTGGAGGACGCGGCCATCGCCTCCTCCCTCGCAGGCGAGATCTACGGGCTGAACATCCTCCGCCGGAACGTGGAGGACGAGGCGCACAACACCACCCGCTTCTACGTCATGTCGCGGGAACCGATCCTGCCGCCCGTGACCGCGCAGGACAGCGTCACCACCTTCGTCTTCCGCGTCCGCTCCGTCCCCGCCGCGCTCTACAAGGCGCTGGGTGGCTTCGCGACCAACGGCGTGAACATGACGAAGCTCGAATCCTACATGCTGGACGGGCACTTCACCGCCGTTCAGTTCCTCTGCGACGTGGACGGCCATCCCGACCAGCCGCCCCTTCGCCGGGCGATGGAGGAACTGCGCTTCTTCTCGCGCGAGGTGCACGTGCTCGGGTGCTATCCGGCGCACCCCTATCGCCGACAGCAGGCCGAAGCGGCGGAGTGAGCCGGCCGCGACGGTAACACGGAGCGGGCGGCACGGCGGGAACCGGCGTCGCCCGGCACAGCCCACCAGATTGCGAAACCGGCTCTCTCGCGAGCGGCATCGACAACGCGCGCGGAGCAAGCTTCTTATTTCTGCACAGCGGAAATTCAATCCGCTTGACGACCGGAAACGCAGATGATCCCCTCGGACCGTTCCCGCCCGTGGAAAGGAGAGGCCGGTCCGCCGGTCCCTCCGATTCCCGGGATACGGGGGCAGCGCACCTGCACAACGCAGGGCGCTCGGGGGAGGATCGGACTTGGAACAGCAACCCTTCACGGGGCGCCGACGGCGCTCGGCCATCGCGCTCGGCCTTCTCGCGGCCACGGCGCTCACCGCGGTCCCACTGACAGCCCGCGCACAGGTGGGCTTCGACCGGCTCACCGCCTTCGGCGACAGCTACGCCGACAACGGCAACGTCCAACGCCTATTGCGCGGCGAGACCGGCACCTACCCGTCGAGCACGACGGACCCTTCGGTCGCCTACTACACCTTTCCGCAATACGTGCAGCAGCTCTACGGCATTCGTGACGCCGGCGTCCGGAACTACGCGATCGGCGGCGCCACAACGACCTCGGTAAACGCTTCCGCGGGCCGTGGCCTCAGCCTGCCGTTTGAGCTCCAGACCTTCGCCGCGCGGGGTGAGCGCATCGGGTCGCGGGAGCTCGTGCTCTTCTCCATCGGCGGCAATGACGGCGGCGCCTCCAGCGGCTCCGTGCCGCTCTCCCTCGCGGCCTCCACGGCGGCGACGGCGAACGCCAACTCCCTCGCCGCGGTGAACCAGCTCGTCGCGGCCGGAGCGCGCAACATTGTCTTCCGCTCCACCAGCGACCTCGGCGCGCTCGCCTCGGTCCGGAACGGGCCCAACCCGGCCGGGAGCATCGAGTACGGGCGCCTCTATTTCGAGGGGCTGCAGCGCGACCTCGCCCCGCTCGGCAACCAGGGCGTCCGGGTGTTCCTCTTCGACACGGGGCGGCTGCTGCGCGCCGTCCAGGCGAACCCGGCGGCCTATGGCTTCACCGACGCGCAGACGCCCTGCAACACCTTCGTCGCCTGCCGCACGCCGACCTCGCCCCTGCAGCAGCAGTACCTGACCTATGATGGGCTGCACCTGACGAGCAAAGGCTTCGAGCTCGTCGCCCGCTACATCGCGGCGCAGGTCGGGGCCCCCGACGCGATCGCGGTGACGCCGGAAATCGGCCTCGCCTCCGTCACCGCCTTCACCAACTCGGTCTTCGAGCGGCTGGACACCTACCGCTTCGCGGGGCTGGACGGACGGCAGGCGCTGGCGGGCGTGGGGATGGGCGGCGGTGGCTCCGCGCCCGTGCCTGTCGCGCCGGGCAGCAACGTCTCGGTCTTCGTGCAGGGCCACTACGCCGCCGGGAACCGCGACCGCCGCAATGGCGTGGCGGGCTACAGCTACGACCTCGGCGGCGTCACGATCGGCGGGGAGGTACGGCCGGTGGCCGGGGTGCGGCTCGGCCTCGCCTTCAACTACTCCAACACCAACGCCGACATCGACGCGCGCCTGGGCAAGGTGGAGGCGGACAGCTACCGCGTCGCCGTCTACGGATCCCTCACCCGGCCGGACTGGTTCGTGGACGGCGTGGTGACCGCCGGGCGCGACGTCTACGAGACCTCCCGCACCGGCGTCATCTCCGCCCTGCGCGGCGACCCGACCGGCAGCAGCGCGAGCGTCGGGCTGCGGGGCGGCTACCTCGTCAATGCGGGGCCGGTGCGCTTCGGCCCGATCGGCGGGCTGACCTACACCTGGTCGCGCTCGGGCAACTACACCGAGAGCGGGGACGAGCTGCTGACCAACGACGTGCGCCGGCAGACGATCGACGCGCTCACCGGCAGCCTCGGCGCCCAGGCGCGGCTGAACGTGACGGTCGCCGGCCGGGCGGTGACGCCCTACGTCAACGTCACGGCCGAGCACGACTTCATCGGCCGTGGCCGGACGCTGGTCACCAACGCCACCTTCGCGCAGGCCCTTCCCATCCAGTCCCAGGTGGAGGAGCGTGGCCGGACCTACGGGCAGGTGGCCGGCGGCATCAGCGCGGAGGTGGTTCCCGGCGTCGCCGTGATGGCGAATGCCGGCACGACCTTCGCGCGGCGCGATGGCAACGACTACGCCTTCTGGGGCGGCGTGCGCCTGGCGTTCTGAGGCGGGCTTTCCGCCGCAACGGGCGGGGCGGCCGGCACGGGCCGCCCCGCCGATCCGGCTTCCCCGCCGGGCGGCGATCCCTTATCACGCCATCAATCTAAACGATTAAGGGAAAGGAACGCCCCGCATGACATCAAGCGTCAACCGCCGTGCCCTGCTCAGCGCCGCCCCGGCAGCCGCCGTCCCGGCGATGCTCGCCACCCCGGCGCTGGCCCAGGCGAACCCGGAGGTGCGCTGGCGCCTCACCTCCTCCTTCCCCAAGAACACCGATATCCTCTGGGGGACGGCCGAGGCGGTGGCCCGCCGCGTGGGCGAGCTGACGGATGGCAAGTTCCGCATCCAGGCCTTCTCCGCCGGCGAGATCGCCCCGGCCCTCTCCGCGCTGGACGCCGTGCAGTCCGGCAGCATCGAGTGCTGCCACACCGCCACCTACTACTACATCGGCAAGGACCCCACGCTGGCCTTCTTCACGGCCGTGCCCTTCGGCCTGAACGCCCGGCAGAACACGGCCTGGCTGCGCTTCGGCGGCGGCCAGCAGCTGCTGGACGAGTTGCTGCGCGAGTACAACGCCATCTCCTTCCCCTGTGGCGACACGGGCGCCCAGATGGGCGGCTGGTTCCGGCGGGAAATCCGCACGGTGGACGACGTGAAGGGGCTGAAGTTCCGCATCACCGGCCTGGCCGGTCAGGTCTTCGCCAAGATGGGCGCCACCCCCTCCGTCACACCGGCCTCCGACATCTACTCTTCGCTGGAGCGCGGCACGATCGACGCGGCCGAGTTCGTCGGCCCGCACGACGATGAGAAGCTCGGCTTCGCCCGCGTGGCACCGAACTACTATGCCCCGGGCTTCTGGGAGCCGGGCGCGCGGCTGCATTTCCTGGCCAACCAGCGCGCCTACGACGCCCTGCCCGCCACCTACAAGGCCGCGATCCAGGTCGCCTGCGCCGAGGCGGATGCCGAGATGGTGGCGAAGTACGACGTGGCGAACCCGCTGGCCCTGCGCCGGCTGGTAGCCGCCGGCGCCCAGCTCCGCTTCTGGTCCCGCCCCATCCTGGAAGCAGCCTGGCGCGCCACCAACGAGGTGATGAACGAGCAGGCCGACAAGAACGAGCGCTTCAAGAAGGTCCTGGAGAGCCACCGCAAGTTCCGGGACGAGGTCTATACCTGGCACCGCGTGAGCGAGAATTCTTTCGACAACTTCGCTTTCACCGCGTCCCAGACGGTGCGCTGAGTCGCCGGGACGCGTAAAGGAAGGGGCGGGGCCGGGGGGCTCCGCCCCTTTTTCCTTTTCTGGGTTACGGACCTTCCATGGATCTCGCCGGCCTGTTGTCCGCCCTCTTTATGGGCGTGGTGGAGGGGCTGACCGAGTTCCTTCCAATCTCTTCCACCGGCCACCTGATCCTGCTGGGGGAGCTGATCGGCTTCCAGGGTCCGCCCGGGAAGGTCTTCGAGATCGCCATCCAGCTCGGCGCCATCCTCGCCGTGGTCGTCACCTACTGGCGGGAACTGATGATCCTGGCCCGCGGCATGTGGCGTCCCGCCACGGTGGAGCGGTTCACCGTGGTGAACCTGCTCCTCGCCTTCCTGCCGGCCCTGGTCATCGGGGCGGCGCTGCACGGGACGATCACGCGGCTGCTGTTCAACCCCTGGGTGGTCGCCTGTGCGCTCGTCGTCGGCGGCCTCGCGATCATCCTGATCGAGCGGGCCCGGCCGAACCCGACCATCCGATCCATTCCGGAGATCGGGCCGGTGGCGGCGCTGCTCATCGGGTTCGGGCAGGTGCTGGCCATGATCCCCGGCACCAGCCGGTCGGGCGCGACCATCATCACCGCCCTGCTGCTGGGGGTGGAGCGGCGTGCGGCGGCCGAGTTCTCGTTCCTGCTGGCGATTCCCACCATGCTGGCCGCCACGGTTTTCAGCCTTTGGAAGGCGCGTGCGGAGATCGATCTCTCCGACCTCGGCCAGATCGGCGTCGGCTTCGTCGCGGCCTTCCTGGTGGCGCTGGTGGTGGTGCGGGTCGTCCTGGCGCACATCTCAAAAATCGGCTTTACGCCCTTTGGATGGTATCGAATCGTGCTGGGTGGGATCATTCTCCTCTGGCTCGGATTTCGCTAAGCGAACGCAAAGGCTTCCTCACCGAAGCCGAATGGCGTAACGCTTCGACGCCGCGGAGGAGGAGAGGCCGCATGCTGACGCCGCGACTGAACGCTGGAATCCTTGGGTTGGCCCTCACCGGGCTGTACGTCCTGCCGGTGGCCGCCCAGAGCTGGCCCAGCGATTCGGGCCCGACGAGCGACTATCTCGGTCTCACAGTCCGGCAGTTCGAACGTCTCTCCCCCCCGCCCATCGAGAGGAATCTCGGGGAACGAGTTGTTCCGGACATGCCGGTGACGGACGTTCCGGGTTCCGTGGAGGTCGGCACCCCCTCCATCGTGGCTGCCCCCCTGCCCCCGTCCACCTCGCGATCCCGCTCCTACCGGGACGAGCCGCGCCGGACGGAGCGGCGCCGCGCCAATATCCGCTCCACCGCCGCCTCCCGGTCGGTGTCCCGTTCCGGGGCGGTCACCTGGGACGAGTTGCGGCGGGAGCTGTCCGACCGGGACCAGCAGATCCGGGACCTGCAGCGCCAGTTGGACCAGGAGCGGCGCTCCCCGCGCTGAGGGCGGCGACGGCAGCACCGTAACTCCCGATCCGGGGCGCCATGGCGCCCCGGACCTCGTTCAGGCGGCCTGCAGGGCCACCTCGTAGTCGGCTTCGGTCTTGGACCGGACCTCCTCCTCCGTCACGCCAGGCGCCAGCTCGATCAGCCGCATCGTGCCGGCGGCCTTGTCGATCGCCATCACGCAGAGTTCCGTCACCACCATGTCCACCACGCCCTGGCCGGTCAGCGGCAGGGTGCAGGCGCGCAGCAGCTTCGGCTTGCCGCCGGCGGTGTGCTCCATCAGCACCACGACCCGCTTCACGCCAGCCACTAGGTCCATGGCGCCGCCCATCCCCTTCACCATCTTCCCGGGGATCATCCAGTTCGCCAGGTCGCCATTCCCCGCCACCTGCAGGGCACCGAGAATGGACAGGTCGATATGCCCGCCGCGGATCATCGCGAAGCTGTCGGCGGAGGAGAAGAAGCTCGTGGTCGGCAGCTCCGTCACGGTCTGCTTGCCGGCATTGATGAGGTCCGGGTCCTCCTCCCCCTCATAGGGGAAGGGCCCCATGCCCAGCATACCGTTCTCGCTCTGCAGCTGGACGGAGACGCCATCGGGGATGTGGTTAGCGACCAGGGTCGGAATGCCGATCCCCAGGTTCACGTAGAAGCCGTCCTCCAACTCGCGGGCTGCGCGGGCGGCCATCTCGTCGCGGGTCCAGGCCATGTCGGGCGCCTCCTCAGCGGGCCGGAAGGGGGTCGGTGCCGGCGGCGGCCGGGGTCGCGGGCTCGGTGCGCTTGCGGACCGTGCGCTGCTCGATGCGCTTCTCCGTGCCGGGCGACACGACGATCATGCGCTTCGTGTAGATGCCGGGCGTGTGGATGTGGTCGGGGTCCAGCTCGCCCTGCCCGACCATCTCCTCCACCTGCACCACCGTCACGCGGGCTGCAGTGGCCATCACCGGGTTGAAGTTCCGCGCGGTCTTGCGGAAGACGAGGTTGCCCTCCGGGTCGGCCTTCCAGGCGTGAATGATGGCGAGGTCGGCCATGATCCCGCGCTCCAGCACGTAGGTAACGCCGTCGAACTCCTGGGTCGGCTTGCCCTCGGCCACCGCGGTGCCCACGCCCGTGCGGGTGAAGAAGGCGGGGATGCCGGCGCCGCCCGCGCGGATGCGCTCGGCGAGCGTGCCCTGCGGGTTGAACTCGATCTCCAGTTCCCCGGCCAGGTACTGGCGGGCGAACTCCGCGTTCTCGCCGACATAGGAGGCGATCATCCGGCGGATCTGCCGCGTCTTCAGCAGCAGGCCGAGGCCCGCATCATCCACGCCGGCATTGTTGGAGACGAAGGTGAGGTCCTTCACGCCGGAATCGCGGATGGCCTCGATCAGCAGGCTGGGAACGCCGCAGAGCCCGAAGCCACCGGAATGGATGAGCATCCCGTCCCGCAGCAGGCCGTTCAGCGCCGCCCGCGCATCGGGATAGAGTTTCCTGCTCATTCGACGGCTTTCCTCCAGCACCTTGCGGCCGGGAAGCTAACCCTCCCTTACGAGGTGAGAAAGGGTGGAAAAGGGGGATTGCCTGCCCGAAGGTCCGCGGCTATATCGCGGCACCCGCACGCTAGGGGGCCATAGCTCAGTTGGGAGAGCGCTTGAATGGCATTCAAGAGGTCGTCGGTTCGATTCCGATTGGCTCCACCAGTTTAGCGGGATGATGCGGGGCGCCTGGAAACGGGCGCCCCGCTCTCTTTTTTGGCGCCCCGTTCTCCAGGTCCGCGCCGCTCAGCCGACGCCTACGATGCGCCAGGCGTATTCCTGCCCGTCAGGCTCGGTGATCGTCATGTTCTCGCCTGGGCGGCAGGGCACGCCGCTGCGGATCACGGCCTGAATGGGCGCGTCGATCGGGCTGTCGTCGCGCCGGAAAAAGCGCAGCGCCCAGCCCGTATCCGGATCGTAGAGAACGTCGCCGTCCATCAGTCCCTGGCCCGGCCAGAACCGCCGCGCCGGCCAGGGCGCCGCATCCGCCAACCAGGCATTCGGGTCCGGAAAGCCCTGGGAATCGAGCGTCAGCTGCGCCTCGTAGCGGTGTTCGGGGCTGCCCTCGGGCAGGCCAGTGCCGCCGCTCGGCGACAGGACGACGAGCGGCATGCGGAACCTCCTGAGGCTGCGGCGGCGTGGCCGCCTAGATAGCGACGCGAACCCCGAGTTCGACCACGCGGTCGCTCGGGATACGGAAGAACTCGGTCGCCGGAACCGAGTTGCGGGACATCAGGCCGAAGAGCCACTGCTGCCACCGCGCCATCTTCGGCATGGCCGAGGCGACCACCGTCTCCCGACCCAGGAAGTAGGAGGCCTGCATCGGCTCGTAGTCCACGCCCATGTCGCGCAGCCCCTCCAGCTCCTTCGGGATGTTCGGGCTCTCCTGGAAGCCGTAGCAGAGGGTGATGCGATGGATATTGGGCGCCAGCTCCTCGACCTTCCGCCGGTCCGTGACCTGCGGCACGTCCTCGTTGTTCACGGTCACGAAAAGCACGCGCTCATGCAGCACCTTGTTGTGCTTCAGGTTGTGCAGCAGCGCGTTGGGCACGTAGTCGGCCTGGCTGGTCATGAACACGGCGATGCCCGGCACCCGCACGGTGCGGGATTGCGGCAAGCGGGCCAGGAAGGACTTCAGTGGCAGGCTGTCCTGCCGGAAGCGGCTGAACAGCAGGTCCCGGCCGCGACGCCAGGTGAGCATGAGGGTGAACAGCATGCCGCCGAGCAGCAGCGGCACCCAGCCGCCATCCGGCACCTTCAGCACGTTGGACAGGAAGAAGGCGAAGTCGAGCAGGAAGAGCGGGGTGAAGACCGCGACCACCAGCGGCAGCGACCAGCCGAAGCTGCGCCGGAAGACGAGCCCCGCGAGGGTGGAGGTCGCCAGGAAGGTGCCGGTCACCGCCAGACCATAGGCGGCGGCGAGGCTGTCCGAGTTCCGGAAGGCGACGACCAGGATCAGCACGCAGGCCAGCAGGGCGAAGTTCACCTGCGGCAGGTAGATCTGCCCCTCCTCCGTCTCGCTGGTGTGGCGCACCACGAGGCGCGGCAGGAAGCCGAGCTGCACGCACTGGCGGGCGATGGAGTAGGCGCCGGAGATCATGGCCTGGCTGGCGATGATGGTGGCGGCGGTCGCGAGGATGACGAGCGGCAGGCGCAGCCATTCCGGCGCCAGCAGGTAAAAGGGGTTCTCCAGCGCCGAGCGGTCGGCCAGCATCAGCGCGCCCTGCCCGAGATAGTTCAGCGCGAGGGAGGGCAGCACGAAGGCCACCCAGGCGATCTGGATGGGCCGACGGCCGAAATGCCCCATATCGGCGTAGAGCGCCTCCGCCCCCGTGACGGCCAGCACGACGGAGCCGAGGGCGATGAAGGCCGCCAGCTTGTAGGTGAGGACGAACTGCACCGCGTAGTGCGGCGAGAGCGCGGCCAGGACGCCCGGCTCCCGGACCACCTCGATGAGGCCGAGCACGCCGATCACGGCGAACCAGACCACGGTGATGGGCCCGAAGACCGCGCCCATGCTGCCGGTGCCGCGGTACTGGAACAGGAACAGCGCCAGGAGGACGGCCAGGGAGAGCGGGACGACCGCGCCGTCGAAGGCCGGGGAGATGATCTTCAGCCCCTCGATGGCTGAGAGGACGGAGATGGCGGGGGTGATGGCGCCGTCGCCGAAGAACAACGCCGCGCCGGCGATCCCGACCAGGGCCACCGTCCAGCGGCCGCGCTCCGTCTTTGCCACGCGCTGGGCCAGGGCCATGAGGGCGAGGATCCCCCCCTCCCCCCGGTTGTCCGCCCGCATCACCAGCCAGACGTACTTCACCGTGACAACGATGATCAGCGACCAGATGATGAGGCTGAGGATCCCCAGGATCTCCCAGTTCTCCAGCCCGTCCGCCGAGAAATGGAGCAGGGCCGCCCGCATGGAGTAGAGCGGGCTGGTGCCGATGTCCCCGTAGACGATTCCCAGAACGCCCAGGAGGACGGCCGCATTCACCGGCCGCCGGTCGCCTGGGGTATCCGCTGCTGTCACGTCGGTTGTCCGCGCCTGTGGGCCGGCAGCGGCATATGACTGCTGCCCCGGACCCTGCAACCCCTGGCCCTGCCTTCGGGTTGCAGCCCGGTCATGCGGGACGCCTCCGATCCGGTTTCCGCGCGGCTTCCGGGCCTCAGTGCCCGCGCAGGATCTGGGAGAGGAAGGTCCGCAGGCGCTCGGTCTTTGGGTCGTTGAAGAGCGACTCGGGCGCGCCCTGCTCCACCACCTCGCCCCGGTCCATGAACACCACCCGGTCGGCCACCTGGCGGGCAAAGCCCATCTCGTGGGTGACGCAGATCATGGTCATGCCGTCCTCGGCCAGCCCGACCATGGTGTCCAGCACCTCCTTGATCATCTCGGGGTCGAGGGCTGAGGTCGGCTCGTCGAAGAGCATGATCTTCGGCTTCATGCACAGGGCGCGGGCGATGGCCACGCGCTGCTGCTGCCCGCCGGAGAGCTGTCCCGGGTACTTCCGCGCCTGGTCCGGGATCTTCACCCGGGTCAGGTAGTGCATCGCCAGCTCCTCCGCCTCCCGCTTCGGCATGCGGCGGACCCAGATCGGGGCCAGGGTGCAATTCTCCAGGATCGTCAGGTGCGGGAAGAGGTTGAAGGACTGGAACACCATCCCGACCTCGCGCCGGATCGCGTCCAGGGCGCGGACGTCGTCCGAGAGCTCCGTCCCGTCCACGACGATCCGGCCCTCCTGGTGCTGCTCCAGGCGGTTGATGCAGCGGATCATGGTGGACTTGCCAGAGCCGGAAGGCCCGCAGACCACCACCCGCTCGCCGGTGGCGACCTGGAGGGAGACGTCGCGCAGCACGTGCATGGCGCCGTACCACTTGTTGACCTTGTCCAGCAGGATCGCCGGCGGCGCATCCGTGCGGACGGCGGAGCGGAGATGGGTCTCCGTGTCGAGGGCGGCGCTCATGGCGTGGTCCTTTCGATCCTCGGGGCTCAGCGGCCGCGGTGGCGGTTCAGCTCCGCCTCCAGGTTCTGGCTGTAGCGGGACATGGCGAAGCAGTAGCAGAAGTAGATGACGGAGATGGCGAGGTAGACCTCCACGCCGAAGCCCTGCCAGGCGGGCTCCACGACCGCGGTCTTCCCCGCCGTCAGCAGGTCGAAGATGCCGATGATCAGCACCAGCGACGTGTCCTTGAAGAAGCCGATGAAGGTGTTCACCAGCGGCGGAATCACCAGCCGCAGCGCCTGGGGCAGGATGATGAAGCCGGTCTTGTACCAGTAGGAGAGGCCGAGCGCGTCCGCCGCCTCGTACTGCCCCTTCGGCAGGGCCTGCAGCCCGCCGCGAACCACCTCCGCCAGATAGGCGCCGGCGAAGAGGGTGATGGCGACCTGGGCGCGCAGCAGCTTGTCGATGTTGATCCCCTCGGGAAGGAACAGGGGGAACATCACGCTCGCCATGAAGAGCAGGGAGATCAGCGGCACGCCGCGGATCAGCTCCACATAGGCCACGCAGAGCACGCGCACCGCCGGCATGGAGGAGCGGCGGCCGAGGGCCACGAGGATGGAGAGCGGGAAGGCGAAGGCCAGCCCGAAGGTGGCGAGGATGAGGGTGATCGGCAGGCCGCCCCAGCGCTCCTGCGGGACATAGCTCAGGCCGAGGATGCCGCCCCACATCAGGATGCCGATCACGACCAGCGTCGCGATCCAGACCAGCGCCAGCTCCTTGCGCCAGAAGCGGCGCATGCCGGAGACGATGTAGAGCGCGGTGAAGAGCACGCAGACCAGGGCCGGCCGCCAGTGCTCCTCATAGGGATAGGTGCCGAAAAGGATGAAGCGGTGCTTCTCCGTCACCACGGCCCAGCAGGCGCCGGGGGTGGCCGAGGCCTTCAGCGCGCGGCAGGCCTGGGTCTGATTGTTCGGCACCGACCAGATGGCGTTGACGAAGGCCCAGTCCACGAAGCCGATCGCGTAGCGCACGATGAAGTAGGCGAGCACGAGCGTGAGCGCCGTGTTCAGCCAGGAGGAGAACAGGTTGGCCCGCACCCAGGCCACCGGCCCGGTGGTGAGGGCCGGCGGCTGGCGCGGCGCCGCCTCGGGGATGCCGGCGACGGAGGTGCCGAGGGAGATGTCGCTCATGCCCGTGCCCTCTCAGCGCTCAACCAGCGCGATGCGGTTGTTGTACCAGTTCATGGAGAAGCTGATGGACAGGGAGATGGTGAGGTAGACCGCCATGATGATGGCGATGCCCTCGATCGCCTGCCCCGTCTGGTTCAGCGTTGTATTCGCGATGCTGACGATGTCCTGGTAGCCGATCGCGACCGCGAGGGAGGAGTTCTTCGTCAGGTTCAGGTACTGGCTGGTCATCGGCGGCACGATCACGCGCAGCGCCTGGGGCAGCACGACCTGACGCAGCACCACGCCCGGGCGCAGCCCCAGCGCCTGCGCCGCCTCCCACTGGCCCTGCGAGACCGAGAGGATGCCGGCGCGCACGATCTCCGCGATGAAGCCGGCGGTGTAGGTGGTCAGGCCGATCAGCAGGGCGAAGTATTCCGGGCTGATCGTGAAGCCGCCCTGGAAGTTGAAGCCGCGCAGCGCCGGCCAGTCGACGGCCGTGGGCGCGCCGCCGGCCAGCCAGACCACCAGTGGCAGGCCGATGATGAGGCCGAGCGCGGCCGGCCAGAGCGGGCGGGGCTTGCCGTCCGCCATCTGCTTGCGCCGCAGGGCCCTGGCGGTGAGCCAGGTGCCGAAGAGGCCGGCCACGAAGGCCAGCAGTGCCCAGCTATGCGCCACCTGCCAGTCGAGGAAGGGAAGCCGCAGGCCGCGGTTGGAGAGGAAGACGCCGGTCACGGGATTCATCGCCTGCCGCGGGGCGGGCAGGCCTTGCAGCATCGTGTACCAGAACAGCAGCTGCAGCAGCAGCGGGATGTCGCGGATGACCTCGACATAGACGGCCGCGATCTTCGCCAGCAGCCAGTTCTTCGAGAGCCGCGCGATGCCGACCAGCGTGCCGAGGATCGTGGCCAGCACGATGCCGATGAGCGCCACCTTCAGCGTGTTCAGCACGCCGACCGACAGGGCCCGGAAGTAGGTGCTGGCCGGGGTGTACTCGATCAGGTGCTCGCCGATCGGCAGCCCGGCCTCGCGCTGGAGGAAGCCGAATCCCGTCGCGATGCGCCGCACCTCCAGGTTGTGCTGGGTGTTCCGCACCAGCCACCAGATGACGCCGGCCACGATCCCGACGATCACCACCTGCCACACGATGGCCCGCACGCGCTCATCCGCCCAGGAGAGCCTGAGCTGGCGTTTCGGCGGGGCGCGGAAGTGCCGCGGGTCGGTGGAGGTCTGCGACATCCGTTGGGGCCTCGTCTGTCTTCTTATTCTTGAAGCGTGCCGCGGGGGTCCCGGAAGGCCCCCGCGGCGATCGGGATCAGCGGAAGGGCATCGCGTACTGCTGGCCCCCCGGCGTGGTCCAGAGCGCGTTCGGGCCGCGCTGGATGCCGATCGGCTGCAGGTGACGGGCGAAGATCTCGCCGTAGTTGCCAGTCGCCTTGATGACGTTCACGACCCACTCGTTCGAGACGCCGAGCATCTGGCCGAGGCCGCCGTTCTTGCCGAGCATGCGCTGCACCTCGGGGCGGGTGTCGTTCGCGGCCATCTGCGCCACGTTGGCCTGGGTGATCCCCAGCTCCTCGGAGGCGACGAGGGCGTAGTGCACCCAGCGCACGAGATCGGCGTAGCGCTGGTCGCCGTGGCGCACCAGCGGGCCGAGCGGCTCCTTCGAGATCACGTCCGGCAGGATCGTGTGCTCGGCGGGGTTGGGCTGGCTGGAGCGGGTGGCGGCCAGGCCGGAGACGTCCGTGGTGTAGGCGTCGCAGCGGCCGGCGGCATAGGCGCCCACCAGCTCCTCCAGGCGCTCGATCACAACGGGGGTGAACTGCACGTTGTTGGCGCGGGCCCAGTCCGTCAGGTTCTGCTCGGTCGTGGTGCCGGGCTGGACGCAGATGGTGGCGCCGTTCAGCTCCTTGGCGGTCTTCACGCCGGTCGAGGTCTTCACCATGAAGCCCTGGCCGTCGAAGAAGTTGACGCCCGTGAAGTCGAGGCCGAGCGAGGTGTCGCGCGACAGCGTCCAGGTCGTGTTGCGGGCCAGCAGGTCGATCTCGCCGGACTGCAGCGCGGTGAAGCGGCTCTGCGCCGTGGTCGGCACGTAGCGGACCTTGTTCGGGTCATTGAAGATCGCCGCGGCGATGGCGCGGCAGTACTCCACGTCGAAGCCCTGCCACACGCCCTGGCTGTTCGGCTGGGCGAAGCCGGCGAGGCCGGTGTTCACGCCGCAGACAAGAGTGCCGCGCGCCTTGATCGCGTCCAGGGTCGCGGCGCTGCCGGCGGCCGGGGCCTGGGCGGCGGCCGGAAGGGCACCCACCACGGTCACGGCCAGGGCGCCAAGGAGGCCACCCTTCAGGCCGGACATCACGCGCCGCAAGGGCTGCATGCTCATTCCATTCTCCCAGAACTCTTGTTCGGACTCAGTCTCAATTGGGACTCACCCAGACGTCATGCTGCGCCAGGGTTGTGCCTGGATCAACGCGGGATTGCGCGGACCGCAGGGCCGCCGCCCCTTAGCCTTCCGTCGCGCGAACGTCCATTCCTCGCCGGAAGGGCTCAACCCACCCGGTCCGGGCGGCAGGACGGCATCATTCCACATCACGCGGCAGGCACAGCAAGCCCCGTGCCGCAGACCGGCCCGGAGGGGATCAGCCCGCCGGAAGGGTGACGGCCACGCCCTCGCTCACCGGTTCCAGCACCGCGCCCAGCTCCTCCAGCGCGGCCCAGGCCGCGGAAGGCAGGGGCCAGGCCAGGGTCAGCCTCGCCCCGTCCAGGCGGATCGCCGGGCGCGGCCCCGGTGGCAGGCCGGCACCCCCCGAGGCCGCCAGGATCAACGCGCCCTCCAGCAGGGGGGAGCGCCGCTGCACCACGGCCTGGCCGAGGATGCGGAGTTCCACCGGCCCGCCGGCGGCCAGGGTCAATAGGGGGATGAGCTCCTGCAGGATCCTCCCGGCCGGCGCCGGGCGGACCCCCTCCTCCCGGCCCAGCGCGAGGAAGCCGCGGGCCAGCGCGTCGTACTCCAGCGCGGCGTCCCGGGCGCGCGTGACCTGGCGGGTCACCACCCCGCCTTCCGGCAGCCGCGGCAGGGCGGAATCGAGGTTGGCGGTGAGGACCATGGAGAGGTTGTTCACGGCGTGACGCACCGGCCGCATCAACAGGGCCATGGCCTGCTCGGCAGGGGAGGC
Source organism: Roseomonas indoligenes (assembly GCF_017813365.1). GTDB lineage: Bacteria > Pseudomonadota > Alphaproteobacteria > Acetobacterales > Acetobacteraceae > Roseomonas > Roseomonas indoligenes. The sequence goes on along the minus strand of NZ_JAGIZA010000011.1, from coordinate 133,217 downwards.
ACCATTCCCATCCTGTCCCGGGCCCACCCGGTCACTCGGTCCTGTCATCGCGGCAATCCCTCCAGGATGTCGTGGAACAGGCGGGCCGGCAGGGTGCCGCCGCGCACGTCGTCCATGGGCGTGGCATCGTCATTGCCGAGCCAGACACCGATGACCGTCCCTCCGGTGAAGCCGATGAACCAGGCGTCCCGGAAGTCCTGCGTGGTACCCGTCTTGCCCGCGACGTTGCGGCCCGGCACGCCGGCGGCCCTGCCGGAGCCGCGGTTGACCACGGCCTCCATCATGCGCCGCATTGCCAGCGCGTCCTCGGCCTGCAGCACCCGGATCGGGGCGGGCTCACCGGAAGGCAGGGCGCGGCGCTCCGCCCGGGCCGAGGCGATGCCGTTGGGCACCACGCGCATCCCGCCATTGGCGATGGCGGCATAGGCGGCGGTCAGCTCCAGCAGGCTCGCCTCCCCCGTGCCGAGCGCGATGGTGGCGTCGTTCGGGAAGGGCCCGGTCAGCCCCAGCCGGCGGGCGACCGCCGCCGCCTCCTTCGGTCCGCCGCCCCGCACCAGCACCCGCACGGCGGCGGTGTTGACGCTGTGGGCCAGCGCCTCCTCCAGCGGCAGGTCGCCGCGCGGGCGCCAGCCGCCATTGCCCGGGGACCAGCGGCCGAGGGTGAGCGGCCCGTCCGAAACGGTGGAATCCGGGGAGAGCCCGTGTTCCAGGGCCGCGAGATAGACGAAGGGCTTGAAGACGGAACCCGGCTGCCGCCGCGCGGAGACGGCCCGGTTGAAGCTGCTGCGGCGATAGTCCCGGCCACCCGCCATGGCGCGCACGGCCCCCGTGGCCACGTCCATCACCACCACGGCTCCCTGCCCTACCTCCGCGGCGGCGCCGGGTCCGGCCAGCAGCGTCTCCAGTTTCGCCTCCACCAGGGCCTGCACGCGCAGGTCCAGCGTGGTGCGGAGCGTGAGGTCCGCGGAGCCGGGGAAGCGCGCGGCGAGGTCGTCGTTCACCCAGTCCGCGAACCAGCCGGCATCGCGGGACGGGCGCGGGGGGAAGGCGATGCGCTCGGCCTCCGCATTCGCCTGCGCCTCCGTCAGGGCACCGGTGGCGGCCATGGCCCGCAGCACCTCCGCCCCGCGATCCGCCGCTGCCTGTGGATTGGCCCGCGGGTTGTAGCGGGAGGGGGCCTTGGGCAGCCCCATCAGCACCGCGGACTGCCAGATCGCCAAACGCCGGGCCGGCACGCCGAAGTAGAGACGTGCGGCCGCATCCACCCCGTAGGCGCCACCGCCGAGATAGACGCGGTTGAGGTAGATCTCCAGCAGCTGGTCCTTCGTGAAGCGGCTCTCCAGCCACAGGGCCAGCATCGCCTCCTGCACCTTGCGCCGGAAGGACCTCTCGGGCGTGAGGAACAGGTTCTTCGCCAACTGCTGCGTCAGGGTCGATCCGCCCTGGGACACCCGGCCGCTGGTGAGGTTCACCCAGGCGGCGCGGAGCAGCCCGACGGGATCCAGCCCGAAATGGTCGCGGAAGCGCCGGTCCTCGATCGCCAGCAGGGCAGTGGGCAGGTGCACCGGCACGTCCCGCAGCCGCACCGTCTCTCCGTAGAGGTCGCCGCTGGTGGAAAGAAGGCGGCCATCGGCGGCCTCCAGCGTCACGGAGGGCCGGCGCGTCGTCTCCAGCGCCTCCTCCGGCCGGGGCAGGTCCCAGGCGAAGACCAGCAGCAGGACGCCGAGGGCGAGGCCGCCCCAGATGGCCGCCATGACGGCCCAGCCGAGGAGGCGCCCGGCCAGTCGCCGCCGGAGCTGAGCAGTGGTCGCGCTCGCCGGCGCCACCTTCGCGGGTGACGCCCTGACCCCCTTCGGGGCTCCCTTCGCCGGGCGGGCGGGCCGTGGCGAGGGGCTGCGCGGAATGGTTGCGGTCGGAGCCCTCGGCATGGCAGACGAAGCGTAGCACGAATCCGGGCCGCGCCCACTCAGCCCAAGCCGGAAACACGGGGTGGGGTCGTGCCGGGACATGGGGGATGCAGGGGGTGTTGGCGCTGCTGCGGAACGCACCGGGCCTTGTGCTGGCGATGGCCCTGGGGTTCCTCCCGCACGGCGCCTCGGCCCAGGACAGCCCCTTCTGCCGCACCGAGTGCGCCGCGCCCTTCGCCGACCGTGCGCAGAACACCACGGTCATCCAGGCCTGCCTCGTCCGCTGCGCCGCCCGCTCCGCGGCGCTGGGCCGGGCGAACATTTCCGGCACCATGGCCATGCCGACCCCGCAGACGCCCTGGACCCAGCTTCCCGGGAGCAATCGCGCGCTCACGCGGGTGGCGCAGGCGCAGCGCCCGGCCGAGACGAAGCCCGTGCAGCGGGAGGCGGCGCGGGGCCGTCGGGCACCAGGCGGCGCACCGGTGACGGCCGTCGCCGCGGCTCCGCCCGCCCCGTCCACCTCCCTCTTCGGCTCCCTCATGGCGGCGCAGGCGGCCGAGCCGGGCCTAGTGCCGGTCTCCGCACCCGCCACGCCGGCCCGCCGCACCGGGCGCGGGTCCTATGGGGCGGTCTACCTCGCCGCCGCGCCCTCCCGCAGCTTCGGGCTGGCGGTTGGCGTCGGGGACCGCGCGGTGGCGCACCGGCAGGCGGAAGCCGCCTGCAAGAGCGGCACCGGCGCCGATTGCCGCATGGCCGGCGACTTCACGGCGCGCTGCGCCGCCGTGGCCCACGCGCTCCGCTCCAACAACGCGGTGGTGATGACGGCCCATTCCAGCACCTACACGGTGATGGCCGCGACGAGCGGCACGGGCGCGACCCGCGAGGAGGCGGAGCGCCAGGCGCTCTCGGCCTGCTCCCAGCGCGGCCGCGGCCTGACCTGCACCGTGACAGAGGCGCGCTGCGCCGACTGAGCGCGGGAATTGCTCTCCCGGGCGATTCCGCCTCCGGCGATCCCGATCTAGGCTCCCGCCGCGCCGCGATTCCCGGCGCGCCGAGAGGAGCCGTGATGTCCGATCCGAATGCCGTCCGCCAATCCGCGCTGGATTGGATCACGCGGAACGAGGCCCGCCTCTCGGCCTTCAACGAGCGGATCTGGGGCTATGCGGAGCCTGCCTGGCGCGAGTACCGCTCCATGGCCGCCTATGCCGAGATCCTGCGTGAGGAGGGCTTCACGGTGGAGGAGGGCTCCGGCGAGATGCCGACCGCCTTCGCCGCGCGCTGGGGCGACTCCGGCCCGGTGCTCGCCGGCTTCTCCGAGTACGATGCGGTGCCCGGCAACTCGCAGCAGGTCGTTCCCTATCCCGCGCCGCGCGAGGGGCTGCACCCCTACACCGCGGGGCACACGGACCCGCACTCCGTGCTCGGCACCGCCTCCCTCACCGCCATGCTCGCCACCAAGGCCGCCTTCGCGCAGCACGGGGTGAAGGCCAGGCTGAAGCTCTTCGGGGAACCGGCGGAGAAGGTCTGCGGATCGAAGCCCATCCATGCCGCGAAGGGCTATTTCGACGGGCTGGACGCCGCTGTGGTCTGGCACCCCTGGCCCAGCAACACGGTGACGGGCGACATCCATTTCGGCGCCTACTGGAGCGCCGTGATCACCTTCGAGTGCGACAACCCCGAGGGCTGGGTCGATCCCTCGCTCATGCCCACCCAGGCCGCGCATGCCGTGGCGCGCTGCCCGGGTTCGCTGGACGCGATGTGCCTGATGTACACGACGACGAAGTACACGAAGGAGGCGATGTTCCCGCACAGCGGGTCCTGGACGCTGAACGAGTTCGTCCTCGGCGATGGCGGCGCGACATCGGACAACCTGGCGCCGCGCTTCAGCCAAATCCAGTACTCCTGGCGCTCCTCCTCCCTCGCCATCCAGGAACAGATCTGGCGCGTTCTGGCGAACAACGCGCGGTCGGCCGCGATGGCGACGGGCTGCAAGGCCTATGTGCGCTGGGTGACAAAGACGCGCGTGGGCCTGCCCAATACGGCGCTGACGGCGCTGACCTGGGAGAACCTGCAGGCCGTGGGCGCCCCCACCTATTCCGAGGAGGCGCTGGCCTTCGGCCGGGAGATCCAGAAGAACCTCGGCCTGGAGCCGATGCAGAACCCCTTCATCCCGACGGTGACGACGCTGACCACGCCGGAGGAGAACGACAAGGGCCTGCGCCGCACCCTCGCCGGCTGGCAGACGCATCTCAGCGCCGACGACTACGTGGAATATTCCTGGCACTGCCCGACGGTGCGCCTGCTGGCCGCGCGGCCCCGCCTGCGCGCCCCCTCCCCCGGCTACGCCTATCCGAACTGGTCCTACCTCGCGCTCGGCGGCCTGCCGGCAGCGGTCGATCCCGGGATGTTCGTGGCGGGCCGCACCATGGCGCTGACCATGGTGGACCTGGCGACGAAGCCCGGCGCGCTGGAGGCCTGCCAGGCCGAGTTCCGGGACCGCACCGGCGGCGGCGTGGGCGGCACGGAATGGGTGGGGCCGCTGCTGCCGGCGGATTTCGACCCGCCGGTGGACCTGCGCTGGCCGGAATACGTTTCGACCCCGCGCGGCGAGGAGTGGACCTTCCCCACGCCGCGCAACGGCACCGGCGCGGGCGAGCCGATCTGACGCGCGCCGCCCGCCGCACGCAGCGGCGGGCTTGGCCGGGCGTGCCCTCCCCCGCGGTGAATCGCGCGTCCGTGTCCGCCTTGCCCGGCCACCCCCGTTCCGGGATGCCCGAAAGATGCCATAGTCCGGGAAAGTCGCACGGGGGCGAGAAAGCATGTCATCGAGGCCGGTCAACTCCGGGCCCCTGGCGCGTCATGCCATGGCCTATGTCCTGGCCGGCGGGCGGGGCTCCCGCCTGATGGAGCTGACGGACCGGCGGGCCAAGCCCGCCGTGTTCTTCGGCGCGAAGTCCCGCATCATCGACTTCGCCCTGTCCAACGCCATCAACTCCGGCATCCGACGCATCGGCGTGGCCACGCAGTACAAGGCGCACAGCCTGATCCGCCACATGCAGCGCGGCTGGAACTTCCTGCGCCCGGAGCGGAACGAGAGCTTCGACATCCTGCCGGCGAGCCAGCGCGTCTCGGAGACGGAGTGGTACGCCGGCACCGCGGACGCCGTGTACCAGAACCTCGACATCATCGAGAGCTACGGGCCCCGCTACATGGTCATCCTGGCCGGGGACCATGTCTACAAGATGGACTACGAGGTGATGCTGCAGCGCCACTGCGAATCCGGCGCCGACGTCACCGTGGCCTGCATCGAGGTGCCGCGCATGGAGGCCAGCGCCTTCGGCGTGATGCACGTGGACGAGGAAGACCGGATCGTCTCCTTCCTCGAGAAGCCGAAGGACCCGCCCTCCATCCCCGGGCAGCCGGAGGTGGCCCTCGCCTCCATGGGCATCTACGTGTTCGAGACGAAGCTGCTGGCGGAGGAGCTGCGGCGCGACGCCGCCACCCCCGGCTCCGACCGCGACTTCGGCAAGGACATCATCCCCGCCCTCGTCGCGCGCGGGACGGCGGTGGCGCACCGCTTCCAGGATTCCTGCGTCCGCAGCAGCGAGCAGGCCGAGGCCTACTGGCGCGACGTCGGCACGGTTGACGCCTACTGGCAGGCGAATATCGACCTGACGGACGTGGTCCCCGCCCTCGACCTCTACGACCGCGACTGGCCGATCTGGACCTATGCCGAGGTGACGCCGCCCGCGAAGTTCGTGCTGGACGACGACGGGCGGCGCGGCATGGCCGTGGACTCGCTCGTCTCCGGCGGCTGCATCATCTCCGGCAGCCATGTGCGCCGCTCCCTTCTCTTTCCCAACACCCGCGTCCGCTCCTACGGTGAGATCGAGGGCGCGGTCCTGCTGCCCGGCGTGGTGGTGGGCCGCCACGTGCGGCTGAAGAAGGTGGTGGTGGACAGCGGCGTCGCCCTGCCGGACGGCCTGGTGGTGGGCGAGGATCCGGAGGAGGATGAGCGGCGGTTCCGGCGCTCGGCGGGGGGTGTCTGCCTCATCACCCAGCCCATGATCGACGCCCTGTCGGGCTGAGGCCGGTGTCCCTCCCCTACCGACTCCCCGTTCATCACTCTGTTAGTACTTGCTCCGTAGCCTCGGCCTCCATCGAGAGAGAGGAGGCCTTGCCTGCTGATGGAGAGTACGAGCCCGTCGGCCGGCACCGCGCCGCCGCAGGGGCTTATCTTCTACACCTTCGACGGCGTGGAGCACCGGGAGCCGGTTCCCCGCGGCGCCGATCGCTGGGACGCAGTGGCCGAGGCGCTGGCCCGAAGGCTGCGTTGCCGCGCCCTGGCCGAGGAGCCGCCGAGCTACGACACGGGCACGCGCAGCTGGACCCTGCCGGTGACGCTGCGGCGCCGCCTGGGCCGCACCGAGACGCTTCTCATCCCCGTGCGCTGGTAGGGTGCTCGGGCCATGTTGTGCCGCCATGACCCTCCCCGTCCTCTCCGTCGCCTCCGAGTGCTTCCCGCTCGTCAAGACGGGCGGCCTCGCCGACGTGGTCGGCGCGCTGCCGCTGGCCCTGGCGTCCGAATCGGTCGGGGTGCGGACCCTTCTGCCAGGCTACCCGGCCGTGCTGGGCCGGCTGCAGGGGGCGGAAGCCGTCCACGGCTTCGACGAGCTGTTCGGCGGCCCGGCCCGGGTGCTGGCGGCTCGGCATGCCGGGCTGGACCTGCTGGTCCTGGACGCGCCCCACCTCTACGACCGCCCGGGCGGCCCTTACGCCGATTCGCAGGGGCGGGACTGGCCGGACAACCCGCAGCGCTTCGCCGCCCTGTCCTGGGTGGCGGCGGCGATTGGGCGCGGCGCCCTGCCGGACTGGGCGCCCGCGGTGGTGCACGGGCATGACTGGCAGGCCGGGCTGACCGCGGCCTACCTGCGTTACGGAGGGAGCCCGCGGCCCGGCACGGTTTTCACCGTCCACAACCTGGCCTTCCAGGGCTGGGCGCCGGCCTATCTGCTGAACACCCTGCGCCTGCCGCCCGCCGCCTTCGACATCGAAGGGGTGGAGTTCTTCGGCGGGATCGGCGCCCTTAAGGCGGGGCTGCGCCTGGCGGACCGCATCACCACCGTCTCCCCCACCTATGCGCGGGAAATCGCGACGCCGGAGGAAGGGATGGGCCTGGACGGGCTGATTCGGGCGCGGGCGCGGGCGATGCACGGCATCCTGAACGGCATCGACGAGGCCGCCTGGAATCCCGCGGCCGATCCCCACCTGCCCGCCCCCTTCGACGCCGCCCGGCCGGAGGGCCGGGAGGCCAGCCGGACCGGCCTGCGCACCCGGATGGGCCTGGAGGACGATCCGGGCGCCCTGGTGCTGGGCGTGGTGAGCCGCCTGACCGGCCAGAAGGGCATGGACCTCCTCCTGGCCTGCCTGCCGGCGCTGCTGGGACACGGCATGCGGCTGGCGGTGCTGGGCGCGGGAGAGCCGGCGCTGGAGGCCGGGTTCCGCGCCGCCGCTGCCGCCCACCCCGGCCGCGTGGCCGTGCGAATCGGCTATGACGAAGGCTTGGCCCATTTGATCCAGGCGGGATGCGACGCACTGCTCGTCCCCTCCCGGTTCGAGCCCTGCGGCCTGACCCAGCTCTGCGCCCTGCGCTACGGAGCGCTGCCGGTGGTCGCCCGAGTCGGGGGTCTTGCTGATACCGTCATTGACGCGAACGAGGCCGCGCTCGCCTCCGGCGTCGGGACCGGCCTGCAATTCGCCCCCACCACGGCGGCGGCCCTCGAAGGGGGCCTCGCCCGTCTCGCCTCCCTTTGGGCCGACCAGGATGCCTGGAAGACCGTCCAGGCCAATGCGATGCGCGCGCCGGTCGGCTGGGAGCGGTCGGCGGCCCGCTACGCCGGCATTTACCGAGGGTTGATCTAACCCGGTCAAAGATTCGCGCTTAGCGCGAATTTCCGGCAAGTTTTTCGCCTCACGAAATCGATTCTGATACACTCAGGACCTTCTCTCGGAACAGGACGGCCGATGAACGACAGTCCCCTTCCCGCGCCAGGCTTGCCTGCCGGATTCGACGCCCCGGACGAGGCCGCCGTGAAGGCGTTTCGGGACAGCATCCTCGCGAAGCTCGTCTATCAGGTAGGGGGGCGGCCGGAGCGGGCCAGCCCGCGCGACTGGTTCATCGCCACGGCCCTCGCCGCGCGCGACCATATTGTGGACGACTGGCGCCGCTCCAACGACCAGACCCGTTCGGATGACCGCAAGGGCGTCTGCTATCTCTCGATGGAGTTCCTCATCGGCCGGCTGCTCTCGGACGCGCTCGGCAATCTCGGCCTGACCGAGACGGCCCGGCGGGCCCTGGAAGGGCTGGGCGTCGATCTCGACACGGTGGCGGGGCAGGAAGCGGACGCGGCACTGGGCAATGGTGGCCTGGGTCGCCTCGCCGCCTGCTTCATGGAGAGCATGGCGAGCGTCGACGTCCCCGCCTACGGCTACGGAATCCGCTACGAGAACGGCCTGTTCCGGCAGGTGATCGCCGGCGGCATCCAGCACGAGGTGCCGGAGGACTGGCTGGCGCTCGGCAATCCCTGGGAGTTCGAGCGCTCCGGCCTCGTCTACGAGGTGCGGTTTGGCGGCCATGTGCGATCCGAGGTCTCGGTGGACGGCTCCACCCGCATGATCTGGCACGCCGGGGAGATCGTGAATGCCCTGGCCTACGACACGCCGGTGGTGGGCTGGCGCGGTAAGCGGGTGAACACGCTGCGCCTCTGGTCCGCCCGCGCGACGGACCCGCTGCAGCTCGGTGATTTCAACCGCGGCGACCATGTCGGCTCGCAGTCCGCGCGCATGCGGGCGGAAGCGATCTCCCGCGTGCTCTATCCCGGCGACGAGTCGGAGGCGGGGCAGGAGCTGCGCCTGCGGCAGGAGTATTTCTTCGCCTCTGCGTCGCTGCAGGACATCCTTCGCCGCCACCTCTCCAACCACGCCGACCTGTCGAACCTGGCGGAGCACATCGCCGTCCAGCTGAACGACACGCACCCGGCGATCGGCGTCGCGGAGCTGATGCGGCTGCTGGTGGACCTGCACGGCATGGAGTGGGATGCCGCCTGGACGGTCACGCAGGCAGTCTTCTCCTACACCAACCACACCCTGCTGCCCGAGGCGCTGGAGACCTGGGCCGTTCCGATGATGGAGCGCGTGCTGCCCCGGCACATGCAGATCATCTACCTCATTAACGCCCGGCACCTGGACCGCGCCCGCACGGGCGGCGCGGACGACATGCTGCTCTCCGCCGTCTCCCTCATCGACGAGCGGCACGGGCGGCGGGTGCGGATGGGGCACCTGGCCTTCGTCGGGTCGCACCGGATCAACGGCGTCTCGGCGCTGCACTCCCAGCTCATGCGGGACACGGTCTTCGCCGACCTAAACCAGGTCTGCGGCGACCGCATCACCAACAAGACCAACGGCATCACCTTCCGCCGCTGGCTGCACCGGGCGAACCCCGGGCTGACGCGGCTGCTGGTCGATGCGATCGGGCCTGCCGTGCTGGACGACCCGAACCGGCTGGCCGACCTGGTGCCGCTGGCGGATGATGCCGCCTTCCAGCAGAAGTTCGCGGCCCAGCGCCGCGCCGCGAAGGAGCGGCTGGCCAGCCTTATCGCCGGCCGGATCGGGCTGCGCGTGGACCCTGACGCCCTGTTCGACGTCCAGATCAAGCGCATCCACGAGTACAAGCGCCAGCTCCTCAACATCGTGCAGACGGTCGCGCTTTACAACGCCATGCGCGCCCGCCCGACCGCGAGCTGGGTGCCGCGGGTGAAGATCTTCGCGGGCAAGGCGGCACCGAGCTACCACAAGGCGAAGGACATCATCCGCCTGGCAAACGACGTGGCCGCGGTGGTGAACGACGATCCCACGCTGCGCGGCCTGCTGAAGGTCGCCTTCATCCCGAACTACAACGTCAGCTTGGCGGAGGGGATCATCCCCGCCGCCGACCTGTCGGAGCAGATCTCGACAGCAGGGCTGGAGGCATCCGGCACCGGCAACATGAAGCTGGCCCTCAACGGCGCGCTGACGATCGGCACGCTGGACGGCGCGAACGTGGAGATCGATGAGCGGGTCGGGCGCGACAACATCTTCATCTTCGGCCTGACGGCGGAGGAGGTGATGGAGCGCAAGCGGGCCGGCTACGACGCGCGGGCGGCCGCCGCAGCCTCCCCCGAGTTGCGCGGGGCGCTGGATGCCATCGCCTCCGGCGTCTTCTCCCCCGGGGAACCCGGCCGCTACCGCGGCCTGGTGGAAGGGCTGATGCACGACGACAGGTATCTCGTCACCGCGGATTTCGATTCGTACAACACCCGGCAGCGCGACGTGGCGTCGCGCTGGTCGCAGCCGGAGTCCTGGTGGCGCTCGGCCGTGCTCAACACCGCCCAGGTCGGATGGTTCTCCTCCGACCGGACGATTCGCGAATACGCTGCCGACATCTGGGGCGTCGCCGCGGACGACTCCTAGTGGTGCAGCCGGCGGATCATCTCCTGGGCGGCGGCTTCCACCTCATCCGCCAGGATGGCGCGGATCAGCGCGCCGTCCGTGCGGCTTTCCGGCCCGCCCTGCTCAAAGAGGTCGACGAGCTGCCGGACCTCCTCCGCCGCCGAGCGGAGATAGTGGACAGGATCATCCGTCTTTCGGAGCCCTTCCTCGAGGACGGTGCGGATGGCGGCGGCCATGCTCCTCCGCAACGCGGCCTCATTCATGCTGGAGTCCTGTTCCACGTCATCTCCGGAGTTCAGAGCGCATAACATGCAAAAAGCCGGACGAGAACGTTCCAAATCTCATAAAGTGCGACGACTGACGAACGCTTTATTCGGCCCGGCCTTTGACTTGATCGCGCACGATTGTTTCTCTGGGGTAAGATCGTTCGGAACCTCGGTTCCCGGAACTGGGGTGGGCGAAGCCACGGTGTGGCCATCGGCCCGACACCCGTCATGGTAGAAGATCTCCCTGGCCCTTCCCGCGAACGGGAACAAGCTCTATCCTTGCCGCAGCAAAACGCAACGGGGGTTTCCGACCGCGTGCACGAGCCGATCGACCGCCTCCTGCGTGCCTGCGGCCTGAGCAGCTTTCCCTATCTGCGCTATGCACCGGTTCGGATCGAGCCGCCCGCGCCGCCGTCCGTTCCCGAATCGTCCGACGTCGACGCGCCTGAGCCCGCCGCCTCCGAACCGGCCATCTCCGACGTGCAACCGCACTGGGCGGCGCCGCAGGCCGACATCCCCGCCCAGCAGTTCCGACAGGAGCCCGCGCAGCAGCCCTCCGCGGCGCCGGTTCTGCCGGCTGTCCCGCTCCCGGAGCCGATGCCGGTTCCGGCACGGGCCACCCTGCGCATGTCCCGCCCCCTCCGCCACGGCCTGCAGGCACGAGAGGCTCCGAGACAGGAGGCGACGTCTCCGATCGAGAGCACACCGCCTCCGCCACCCCCTCCGGCGGCCCCACTACCTCCTCCGCAACAGCTCGCTGTCCCGCCTCCCCGGCCGGCGGAGGCCACGCCGGTCCTGGCGCGAGCCGCCTTGCGCCCAGCCCGTCCTGTCCGCCCGGGCCTTATCCGGGCACCGGAGGCGCGGATGCCGGAAGCGCGGCCACCGGCGCGGGCAGCGGTGGAGATCCTACCGGCTCCGCCGCCCGCCCCGCCGCAGCCTCCAATGGCCCCGGATCCGCGCGTCGCCCCCCTCCGCCGACCGGTGGCCGACCTGACACCTCCTCCCCAGGCCGGCGCCACGCAGACCACCCGTCGCTTCGCCCTGCTGGATGAAATCACGGCACGGGTCGCGGGGACGCAGGCCTCTCCGGCCACGGACCGGGGGAGTGCCGACGGTCCGCCCTCGCCAACATCCCCGCCGCGCCTGCGCGTCCGCCGGCGCCCCACCCCCGGAGGAGCCGCCTAGTGCCGCTCATCGCCTTCGTCTCGCCCAAGGGGGGCGTGGGGAAGACCACCATCGCCGCCAATGTCGCTGCGCTGCTGGCGGCGCGCGGACACGAGGTCCTGAGCCTGGACCTCGATCCGCAGAACGCGCTGCGGGTCCATCTCGGCATGCCCGTTCGGGACGAGGCGGGATTCCTGGCGGAGATCGGCAGCGGCACCGCCTGGCGCGCGGCCGTCCGCCACACGCCATACGGCGTCGACCTGCTGCCGCACGGCGAGGTGGAGCCGCGCCGCGCGCTGGAGCTGGCGCGCTTGGTCATGGACCGGCCGGAAGTACTGGCCGAGCCGGTGCGCGAGATGCTGGCCGACCCGCACCGCCTGCTGATCGTGGACAGCCCGCCCGGCCCCTCCCCCGCGCTCTCGGCCATCATGCCGCTGATCGACCTCTCCGTCGTCGTGCTGCTGCCCGATGGCGGCAGCGCCTCCCTCATTCCCCAGATCGCCGATGGCCGCTTCCTCGGCCGCGGCACCCTGGCCTTGCGGGCGGCGGAGCGCGCCCTGCTCGTGCTGAACCAGGTGGATCTGGAATCGCCGCTCTCGACTGCCGTGCTGGACTGCGCGCAGGCGGTGATGGGTGCGCGGCTCGTCGGCGTCGTCGCCCGCGACTCCGGCGTGGCGGAGGCGCTGGCCGACCGCCGGCTGCCCGTGGAGATCCCGGGCAGCCGGGCCGCCGAAGACCTCTCGCTCCTGACCGAGGGCATCCTCGGCCGCCTCACCCTGCCCCCGGCGATGTCCGCGGGCGGACACTCCGTGCTGACCCATTGGGGGCTGCGTCGATGACCGCGATGCGGATGACCGCCACGACCGACCGGCTGCCCCTGCTCGGGCGGGCACTCCGGATCGCGAGCATCCTGCTCGGCGCGCTCGCCGTCCTCTTCGTCATCACCGTGCCGCTGAACGGCGACCAGCAGGCGGTGCTCACCCTGCTGGGCATAGCCGCCTTCCTGCTCATCAACCGCTCGAAGTCGCGCCGCGCCACGGTGCTTCTGGTGCTGCTCTCCTTCGCCATCACCTCGCGCTACCTCTGGTGGCGGGTGAGCGAGACGATCGAGTTCGACAACCTCTTCCAGGGCCTCCTCTCGCTCGGCCTCTTCCTGGCGGAGTGCTACGCGGGCTCGCTGCTCTTCCTCTCCTACGTGCAGCTCACCTACCCGCTGAACCGCAAGCCCACCCGCCTGCCGGCGGATCCCGCGGACTGGCCGAGCGTGGACGTCTACGTGCCGAGCTACAACGAGAGCCTGGAGATCGTGCGGCCGACCGTGCTGGCCTGCATGAACATCGACTGGCCGCGGGACAAGCTGAACATCTACGTGCTGGATGACGGCCGCCGCCCGGAGTTCCGCCAGTTCTGCGAGGAGGTGGGTTGCGGCTACATCATCCGCCCGGACAACAAGGGCGCGAAGGCCGGCAACATCAACCACGCGCTGCGCCACACGGATGGCGAGTACATCGCCATCTTCGACTGCGACCACGCGCCCACCCGCGCCTTCCTGCAGATGACGGCCGGCTGGCTGGTGCGGGATCAGCGGCTGGCGATGGTGCAGACGCCGCACTACTTCTACTCGCCCGACCCCTTCGAGCGGAACCTTGCGCGCAGCCGCCCCGTGCCGAACGAGGGACTGCTCTTCTACGGCGCCATCCAGCCCGGCAACGATCTGTGGAACGCCGCTTTCTTCTGCGGCTCCTGCGCCCTGATCCGCCGGACCGCGCTGATGGAGGTGGGCGGCGTGCCGCACCAGACGGTGACGGAGGACTGCCACTGCTCCCTGCTCATGCAGCAGAAGGGCTGGCACACCGCCTATATCCGCCTGCCGCTGGCGGCCGGCCTGGCGACGGAGCGCCTGTCCATCCATATCGGCCAGCGCATGCGCTGGGCGCGCGGCATGATCCAGATCCTCCGGCAGGAGAACACGCCCTTCGCCGCCGGCCTCACCTGGGCGCAGCGGCTCTGCTACTTCACCGCGGGCTTCTCCTTCCTCTTCGCGCTGCCCCGCATCGTCTTCCTCACCTCTCCGCTGGCCTTCCTCTTCTTCGGGCAGAACATCATCGCGGCCTCCCCGCTCGCCATCATCGCCTATGCCGGCAGCCACATGTTCCACGCCTTCGGCACGGCCTCGCGCCTGAACGGGCACAACCGCCACTCCTTCTGGTCCGAGATCTACGAGGCCTGCATGGCGGCGCCGCTCGTCCTCGTGACGCTCGCCACGCTCTGGGACCCACGCAAGGGCAAGTTCAACGTGACGGACAAGGGCGGGCGGCTGGAGGTGGGCTACCTCGACGTGCGCGCAGTGCTGCCGAACCTGATCCTGCTCGGCTGCCTCGTCGCAGGCGTCAGCATCGGCCTCTACGGCACGCTCACGACGGAGGCGGGCTCGCTGGACTTCCAGGCCTATCTGCTGAACACGCTCTGGACCACCCTCTGCCTCGTCCCCGTCTCGGCGGCCGTCGCGGTCGGGCTAGAACGTGAGCAGATGCGTGACCGGGCCCGCGTGGACGTGAACCTGCCCGCCGAGCTGGTCCTCTCCGACGGGCGCCGCGTCGCCGCCCACTCCTCCGACATCTCCATGTCCGGCGCGCGCCTCCTGCTGGACCGCCCGCTGGGCATCGCGGACGGCGACCAGTGCGAGGTCTGCTTCGACCTAGGCGACGAGAGGGTGCCGGTGCACGCCACCCTCCTGCACTGGGAGGAGGGCCAGGCCTTCCTGCGTTTCCATATCGAGAACGTGGTCGATGAGGCCGCGATGGTCCGCGTGTTCTTCGGCCGCCCGGACGCCTGGGTGCACTGGGACCACTGGCCGAAGGACCAGCCCCTTCGCGCCCTGAAGGACGTGGTGATGGCCACGAAGGACGCCGTGTTCCGCAAGTACCGCTTCAAGATGACGAAAGAGCCCAGCCGCGTGAGCAAGCCTGTGCCGGTCGAGCAGATCCGGAAGTCCGACGTGGTGCGGCCCAAGCAGCAGACGCAGGCGGCTGGCCTGCGCGAGACCACGGCAGCGGCGATCGGACTCCTGGCGCTGCTGCTGCCGGCGGTGGCGGACGCCCAGCCCGCCCCGCGCACGGCGCAGGCCCCGAGCCCCGCCCGGCCCGACGTGACGCCGCCGAGCTTCACCCCGCCGCCGATCCCTGCCCCGGCGACGGCCCCGGCCGCGCAGCCGGCGCCCCCGCCCTCCGTCACAGCCCAGCAGGGCACGCCCCAGCTGGCCGCCCCCCAGGCGGCGCCCGCGGCCCCGCCCGCCGCCGCCCCGGCGCCGCCGGGATCCCGGCGCGAGGCGCGGCTGACCTTCCGCGACCTCGGCCTGACCGGCCCGATGCGCTTCAGCGGCGTCTCCGAACTGCAGGGCGTTCTCTTCGGCCTCTCGCGGGACGAGGTGGTGACGGCCGCGCGCCTCACCGTTCAGGGCGGGTCATCGGCCTCCCTCCTCCCCTCGCTCAGCCAGATCGCCATCACGCTGAACGAGCAGTTCGTCGGCAACATCACGCTCGATCCCGCGCGCCAGGCCTTCGGCCCGCTCTCCTTCGACATCGACCCCGTGAACTTCGCGGAGGTAAACCGGCTGAACTTCCGCTTCGCCGGCCGCTACGCGACGGAGTGCAACGACCCGCTCTCCGGCTTGCTCTACGCCAACATCTCCGACCTCTCGACGCTGCAGCTGACGATCGAGCGCCTGCAGCCCCAGCGCGACCTCGCCCGCCTGCCGGAGCCGCTCTTCGACCGCCGCGTTCTGCGCCGTGCGCTGACCCTTCCC
This sequence comes from Roseomonas indoligenes, assembly GCF_017813365.1. Lineage (GTDB taxonomy): Bacteria > Pseudomonadota > Alphaproteobacteria > Acetobacterales > Acetobacteraceae > Roseomonas > Roseomonas indoligenes. The sequence continues at coordinate 117,588 of NZ_JAGIZA010000011.1, read as the reverse complement.
TTCGTCATCCCCGCGGAGAGCGGCGCGCAGGGTCTCCGCGCCGCGGCCATCGCCGCCTCCTGGTTCGCGGTGCAGGCGGACTACCGCGGCGCCAGCTTCCCCGTAGACCGCTCCGCGCCCGCCACGGGCAATGCGGTGGTGATCGCGGCGGGGCCCGATGCCGTCCCCGGCCTTCCCCTGCCGCGCTTCGAGGGCCCGACCCTCGCCATGGTCGCCAACCCCACCGATCCCTTCGGCACGCTGCTCGTCCTCGGCGGCCGGTCGGAGCAGGAGGTGGCGCAGGCGGCCCTGGCGCTGGCCGCCGGGCGCGGCGGGATCGGCGGCGACCTGGCCCGCGTCTCCGCCCCCAACCTGCCGGCCCGCGCGCCTTACGACGCGCCGCGCTGGCTGCCGCCGGACCGCCCCGTGCAGTTCGGCTCCCTCATCGATCGCACGGAGATGCAGGCCTACGGCTACGCCCCCGGCACCATCCGCGTGCCGCTGCGCACCGCGCCCGACCTCTACACCTGGGCGGACCGGGGCATTCCGGCCAACATCAACTTCCGCGCCCCGAATGGGCAGGCGGTGGACGTGGCGGCCTCCCGCCTCGACGTGCTCGTCTCCGAGAACTACCTCCGCTCCTTCCCGCTCGGCTCCGGGGAGCGGATCTGGCCGCTGAATCTCCTCAGCGGCTGGCTGCTGGGCGACGAGGCGGTGCGCCACGGCCGGGCGATGGTCCCGACCTATCTCCTCTTCGGGCGGGAGGAGCTGCAGATGCGCTTCGACATGCGCCCGCTGAACCGCGGCGAGTGCACGGCCGTGCCCGGCGACATCCGCGCCGCCGTGGACCCGGACAGCACGATCGACGTCTCGAAGGCCTGGCGCTACGCGCGGCTGCCCAGCCTCAACTTCTTCGCCTCCGCCGGCTATCCCTTCACCCGCATGGCCGATCTCTCCGGCACGGCCGCGGTTCTGCCTGAGCGGCCGAACACGCTGGAGGCGGGCGCCTTCCTCGACCTGATCGGGATGCTCGCGGCGAATGTCGGGCTGCCCGCCACGGGCCTCAACGTCGTCTTCCCCGCCACGCTGCAAACGGCTGCGGGGCAGGACCTGCTGCTCATGGGCACGCTGGGTCGCCAGCCCGCCGCCGCCACCCTGCTGCGGGACAGCGCCGTCTCCGTCCAGAACGATCGGCTGACGATCGCGGCGCCGGACGCACTGGCCGATTTCCGCGCCCTCTTCCTGGACCGCCCGGGCTCCGACGAGATCACCCGCGCCTCCACCGCCCTCACCGAGATGGGCGAGGGCGCGGCGGTGCTGGTGGGCACGGAGAGCCCGCTCGCCGCCGGCAAGTCCGTGGTGGCGGTGCTGGGCGCGACGCCCGCGGCGCTGTCGGGCGTGGTCTCCACCCTGCGCAGCCCGGAAGGCTCCGCGCGGGTCCAGGGCGACCTTGTCGTCCTCAATGCGGGCGGGGCGGCGGGCTACCGCACGGCGGCCACCTACGCCGTCGGTAACCCTCCGTTCTGGGTTCTTCCCTATCTTTGGCTGGGGAGCAGCCCCTGGCGCGTGGCCGGGCTGATGCTGGCGGGCGCGCTGCTGCTCGGCCTGCCCTTCTACTGGTTGCTGCGCCGCCGTGCCGCGATGCGCCTGCGGGCCCGTACGCCGAGGGGACACTGACATGAAGGCGATGCGACGCAGCAAGGGCCGGGCCGCGCTCGGCATGGCCCTCGCCCTCTCCGCCTGGACCGGGCCGGCCCTGGCGCAGGTCACGCCGGTCGCCTCCGGGCAGCCCGGGCCGGTGCCCGGAGCCGTCGACGTTCTGGTCCGGCAGGCCGAGCGCTGGCTGGCCCAGGACCGGGTGGAACTGGCCGGGCCCGCGGTGGAGCGGGCGCTCGCCGCCGAGCCGAACAACCCCGCTGTCCTCGCCGTGGCGGCGAAGCTGGAGGTGGCGCGGGGCAACCGCGGCGCCGCCGACGCCTACCTCGCCCGCCTCCGCACCACGGGCGCCACGCCCGAGCAGCAGAGCCAGGCCGAGACCGCCGTGCGCAGCGCCACGGTGGACCGGGCCGCGATCGAGGAGGCGCGCCGCCTGGCGCGGGACGGCCGCACGGAGGCTGCCGCCCAGCGCTACCGCCAGGTCTTCGGCGGCCAGCCGCCGCCCGACCCCTACGCCCTGGAATACTACCAGACCCTGTCCGGCACGGAGGCGGGGCGCGCGGAAGGGCAGCGCGGGCTGGCGCAGCTCTCCGGTCGCCCCACCGCCACGGACCGCTCACGCCTCGCCTACGCCCAGTCCCTCACCTATGCCGCCAACACCCGCGCCGACGGCATCCGCCGCCTGGCCGAGCTGGTCGACCGGCCGGAGGTGGGCCAGGAGGCGAGGCAGTCCTGGCGCGCGGCCATCGGCTATGCGGGGAATGACCCGGCGGCCGCCCCGCTGGTCGAGGCCTACCTGCAGCGCTACCCCGACGACGCGGAGCTTCGCCGCCGGCTGGAGGCGCTGCGTGCCCAGCCCGCCGCCGCCCCGGCCGATCCCAACGCCGCCACGCGCCAGTCCGCCTTCTCCCGGCTCGAGGCCGGCGGCAATGCCGGCAATGCCGATGCCGCGCGGGGGTTCGAGGCGGTCCTCGCCGCCAATCCGAACGACGCCGATGCGCTGGGGGGCCTCGGCATCGTCCGCCTGCGCCAGGGCAACCAGCCCGAGGCCCGGCGCCTGCTGGAGCGCGCCGTGGCCGCCGCCCCGGACCGGGCCGCGCAATGGCAGCGCGCCCTGGACGCCGCCTCCTACTCCACAGACCTGGCGGAGGCGCAGTCCCGGCTGCGCCGCAACGACCTGGAGGGGGCCGACGCCGCGGCCCGCCGTGCCGCCATGCGCCAGGTGGACGACCGCTCCGACGCCGAGGTGGTGCTGGGCGAGCTGGCACTCCGCCGCGGCGACCCGCAGGGGGCGGAACAGCGCTTCCGCGCCGCGCTCGGCCGCCGCCCGGGCTTTCAGCCAGCGCAGCAGGGGCTGAACGCCGCGCTCCGCGCCCAGGGCCGCGCCCCCGCCTTCGCCACCCCGCGCCCGGCCGCGCCGGCCGCCCCGCGCGCACCGGCCGCGCCGCAAACCGCCACGGCGGAAGGCAATTCCTATCGGGCGGAGGCGGCGCGGGTCTCCGACCCGGCCGCGGCCGCCGCCATCCTCCGCAACGCCGTCGCCGCTTCGCCGGAGGATCCCTGGACGCGGCTGGACCTCGCCCGCGCCCTGCGCCGCCAGGGCCGCAACGCCGAGGCCCGCGCGACGGTGGAAGAGCTCGCCGCCCGCAGCACCAACCCGGACGCAGCCTTCGCCGCCGCCCTGCTCGCGGAGGAGGACAACCGCTTCGCCGACGCCGACGCCCTGCTGGCCCGGGTGCCGCCGAACCGGCGCAGCCCGGACATGGCCCGCCTCGCCGCCCGCGTGCGCGGCCAGCGGGAGGTACAGGCCGCCGCCGCCTCCCTCCAGCTCAGCCCCTATGAGGGGCGGGCGCGTCTGCTCGCGCTGGCCGCCCGGCCCGATCCCACCGGCAGCACCGCCGCCGCGGTGATTCGCGCCTTCGGGGATGCCAACGACCGCGCCGGCGCCACGGAGGCCGCGCGCACCGCCCTCGCCAATCGCGAGGCATCCGGCACCGCAGCGCGCATCGCCATCGCGGGCGCGCTGCTCGGCGCCGGGCTGGATGCAGAGGCGACGGCGCTGGCCGCCCAGGCGGACGCGGCCGGCGCCACGGCGGAGCAGCGGCGCGACCTCGCCGCCATCCGCGCCGGCGCCGCCATCCGCGGCGCGGACCGGCTGAACGAGTCCGGGGACCAGGCCGACGCCTTCGAGCGGCTGCGCCCGGTCCTGGCCAGCGATCCCGGCAACGGCGACGCCAACCTCGCCCTCTCCCGCCTCTACCTCGGCGCCCGGCGGCCGGAGGAGGCGCTGCGCGTGGCCGAGGCCGTGCTGATGCGCGACCCGCGCAACCTGGAGGCCCGGCGCGGCGCCATCGAGGCATCCCTCGCCATCGGCGACCGGGAGCGCGCCGAGTCCCTGCTGGCCGGGGCTCAATCCGCCAACCCCCGCGATTCTCGCGTGGCCCTGCTGGAGGTGCGGGTGGCCCGTGCGGCCGGGGACGAGGCGCGCGCCCGCAACGCGCTGGAGCAGGCCGCCGCGTTCCGCAGCGCGGAAATCGGCAGCACCCGCGCCGCCGCCCCGGCCCCTGCCGCGATGCAGATGCAGGGCCTGGCCAACCCCTTCGCCCGCGCCGGGAGCAGCATCGGCATCGGGGGCACGACGGTTGCCTCCGCCGGCCCCGCCGACCCCGTGCTCCGCCAGATCCAGACCGAGGCGGAGGCGCTGCGGAGCGAGACGGCCACGGTGGCATTCGGCGCCGCCACGGGCCGCGTCCGCTCCGGCGACCAGGGGCTGGACCGGCTGACGGAGCTGGGCGCCACCTTCCAGGCGGAGGTCTCGCCCGGCGCGCTCGGCGGGCGGCTCGCGGCCTCCGTCCAGCCCGTCACCATCGATTCCGGCACGCCGTCGGCCAGCGTGCAGTCGCTGCGCCGCTACGGCACCAACGCGCTGAACACCAACATCACGGCCGATGCCGCCAACCTCGCCGCGGCGCGCGACACCAGCGCCTCCGGCGTGGCGCTCGCGCTGAACTACGTGCGGCGGGACTGGCTGAAGCTCGATGTCGGCACCACCCCGCTGGGCTTCCGCCGCACCAACGTGGTCGGCGGGATCGAGATCTCGCCCTCCCTCACCGACAATCTCCGCATCCGCGTCGCCGGCGAAAGGCGGGCGGTGACGGACAGCCTCCTCTCCTGGGCGGGCGCGGTGGACGACCGCACGGGCATCACCATGGGCCCGGTGGTCCGCACCGGCGGCCGCGCGCAGCTGGAGGTGCCGATCGGGCGCGGCTACGCCTATGCCGGCGGCGGCTACGCCACCTTCCAGGGCGAGAACGTGCAGAGCAACACCCGGTACGAGGCGGGGGCAGGCCTTTCCCTGCCCCTGTTCCGGAACACGGCGGGCGAGCTGACGGGCGGGCTCGACCTCGTCTACTTCAGCTACGACAAGAACCTCCGCTACTTCACTCTCGGCCATGGCGGCTACTTCAGCCCGCAGCAGTACATGGCCTTCAACGTGCCGGTGGACTGGCGGGGCCGCATGGGCAACGTGGCCTACCGGATCGGTGGCACCGCCGGCTGGGCGCGCTACCGCGAGGACCGGGCGCCCTTCTTCCCTGGGGATGCCGGCCTGCAGGCCCAGGCGGAAGCCCTGGCCACCTCCAGCGCCGGCACCACCACACCCGCCACCGCCTTCTACGCCGGCCAGACGCAAAGCGGCTTCGTGGGCGGCGTGCGGGCGGAGGTGGACTGGGCCATCACCCCCGACCTCAACCTCATCGGCAGCCTGCGCTACGACAAGGCGGCCGATTTCGACGAGACGCGGGTGCTGGTACGGCTCCAGAACCGGTTCTGAGAGCCGCCTTGCACCGCAGGACGTCGGGCATCATATAAATACACGAAGAATAAACGTGGATTGAGTCCTGATGTCCCGACGTCGCCTTCGCCTGGGTGCCTTCATGCGCCCGGTCAGCATCCACACGGCCGCCTGGCGCTATCCCGGCGCCTTCCCCGACGCCAACTTCAACCTCCAGCACCTCGTCCGCTTCGCGAAGGCGCTGGAGGCGGCGCGCTTCGATGCTTTCTTCATGGCCGATCACCAGGCCGTCCTGAACATGCCGATCCAAGCCCTGAAGCGCAGCGCCACCGTGACCAGCTTCGACCCGATGACGCTCCTGCCGGCCCTGGCCATGGTGACGGAGCATCTCGGCCTCATCGCCACCGCATCCACCACCTATAACGAGCCCTGGCACATCGCCCGGAAGTTCGCCTCGCTGGACCACGTCAGCAACGGCCGTGCTGGCTGGAACGTGGTCACCTCGGGTAACCCGGCGGAGGCGCAGAACTTCGGGCGGGAGGAGCACTGGGAGCACGCCGCCCGCTACCGCCGCGCCCACGAGTTCATCGACGTGGTGGAAGGGCTTTGGGACAGCTGGGCCGACGACGCCTTCATCCGGGACGTGGACCAGGGCGTCTATTTTGACCCGGAGAAGATGCACGTCCTCGGCCACAAGGGGGAGCACTTCTCCGTCCGCGGCCCGCTGAACGTGGCGCGGCCGGTCCAGGGCTGGCCGGTGATCGTGCAGGCCGGCGCCTCCGATGACGGGCGCCAGCTTGCGGCGGAGACGGCGGAGATGATCTTCGCCGCCGGCGGCCCGATTGAGGAGGCACGATCCTTCTACGCGGACGTGAAGGCCCGCACGGCGAAGGCCGGCCGGAACCCGGACCACCTCCTCGTCATGCCCGGTTGCTTCGTGGTTGTGGGGGAGAGCGAGGCGGAGGCGCGGGACAAGCGCGCCCTGCTGGACAGCCGCGTGCACTATGACAGCGCCATCGCCTCCCTCTCCGTCGCCCTCGGCACCGATGCCAGCCGCTTCGACCCGGATGCCCCCCTGCCGGAGGAGATCCCGGAGACGAACGCCAGCAAGAGCGGGCGGGAGCGCGCCATCGGCATCGCCCGGCGGGAGAACCTCACCGTGTGCCAGCTGGCCCAGCGACTGGGCGGTTATGCCGGCGCCGCCATGGTCGGCACCCCCGCGCAGATCGCGGACCAGATGCAGGAATGGCTGGAAACCGGCGCCTGCGACGGCTTCAACATGATGTTCCCCTACCTGCCGGAGGGGCTGGACGACTTCTGCCAGAAGGTGGTGCCGGAGCTGCAGCGGCGCGGGTTGCACCGCACGGAGTATGAGGGCCGGACGCTCCGGGAAAATCTCGGCCTGCCCCGTCCTGCCAACCGGTTCTTCTCCTGAGAGGGGCGCACCATATGTCCGGCATGATCCCGCTCTCCGTCCTCGACCTCTCCCCCATCCCCGAGGGGCATGACGCCGGCCAGGCGCTGCGCAACTCGGCCGAGCTGGCGCGCCACGCCGAGGCGCTCGGCTACAACCGTTACTGGATGGCCGAGCACCACAACATGCCCGGCATCGCCAGCGCGGCCACGGCCGTGTCCCTGGCCCATGTGGCGCAGGGCACCACCCGCATCCGCTTCGGGGCGGGCGGCATCATGCTGCCGAACCACGCGCCGCTGACGGTCGCGGAGCAGTTCGGGACCCTCGCCGCCCTCTACCCCGGCCGGGTAGATCTCGGCCTCGGCCGCGCACCGGGCACGGACCAGATCACCGCCCATGCCCTGCGCCGGACCCTGCAGGGCGACGTGGACTCCTTCCCGCAGGACGTCATGGAGCTGATGTCCTATTTCCGCCCGGCCCAGCCCGGCCAGCGCGTGCAGGCCGTGCCCGGTGCGGGGCTGGAGATGTCCTTCTGGATTCTCGGCTCCTCCACCTACGGCGCGCAGCTCGCGGCGGCGCTCGGCCTGCCCTACGCCTTCGCGTCCCATTTCGCCCCGGCCGCCCTGCACGACGCCATTGCCATCTACCGGGAGCGCTTCCGGCCCTCCGAGTACCTGGAGAAGCCGCATGTCATGGTCGGCGCAAACCTGCACGCGGCGCCAACGGATGAGGAGGCGCGCTTCCTCTTCTCCTCTCACCAGCAATCCTTCGTGAACCTCCGCACCGGCCAGCCCGGCAAGCTGCCGCGGCCGAAGGAGGGGTTCTACGAGAGCCTGGACCCCTATGCGCAGCGCATGCTGGACAACAGCCTGTCCTGCACCATCGTCGGCGGGCCGGATGCCGTGCGGAAGGGATTGCACGACCTGATCGAGCGGACCGGCGCGGACGAGCTGATGCTCACCGGGCATATCCACGACATCGAGGCCCGCAAGCGCTCCTACGCCATCCTGGCGGAAGTCGCGGCGGATGTGGCAGTCGCGGCCTGATTTGGCCGCTGGGACTGCCCCGGCTAGAACCCCCGCCTTCCACCAGGGAACCACAGGCATGATCGAGGACCGCAAGCCCGGCACGGGCGACGAGGCCGTGACCGGCAAGGAGGTCACGGTGCACTACACCGGCTGGCTGCACGACCCGTCCAAGCCCGAGAACAAGGGCCGCAAGTTCGACAGCTCCCGCGACCGGGGCGAGCCCTTCTCCTTCCCCCTCGGCGCCGGCCACGTGATCCGCGGCTGGGATGAGGGCGTGAAGGGCATGAAGGTGGGCGGCCAGCGCACCCTGACCCTGCCGCCGGAGATGGGCTACGGCGCGCGCGGCGCCGGCGGGGTGATCCCGCCCAACGCGACCCTCGTCTTCGACGTGGAACTGCTCGGCGTCGGCTGACGCCGGACCGGCGGCGGGGCGGGTTCAGCCCTCCCCGTCGCCCACCCCGTGCCGCCAGTAGGAAACGGCGCGGAAGCGGCTGCGCGGCAACCCGCAGGCCTCTCCCCAATGCTCCCGGATGGCGCGGGCGGCGGTGTTCTCGCAGGCCGCCCAGCAGGTGACGGCGACGCCCGCGGGCAGGGTGGCGGCGCGGACCTCTGCCAGCAGGCGGGTGCCGTAATGCGCCCCGTCGCGGTAGAGCCAGCGGACCTCCACGCCCGGCGGATGGGCGATCGCCTGCCTCTCCCCGGCATCGGCCACCTCGATCAGCGCCAGCCCCCGCGCCCCGGCCGGCAAGGCCTCCAGCGCGCGGCCGATGGCGGGCAGGGCCGTCTCGTCGCCGGCCACCAGCGCCCAGCCCTCCCAGCCGATGCCGCCGCCACCCGGGCCCATGACGCCCATCAGGTCCCCGGGCTCGGCGCGCAGGGCGAAGGCGGAGCCCGGCCCCTCATCCCCGTGCACCACGAAGTCAATCTCCATCCAGCCGACTGCGGGATCGATCCGGCGGATGGTGTAGGTGCGGCGGCGCAGGCTGGCATCCATCACCGGCTGGCCGCTGGGGCTGACGGTCGGCCAGACCGGCTCCTCCCCCTTGGGCGGGATTAGGATTTTCACGTGCATCTGCCCCAGGCCGGCGTAGCGGGCGATGTCCTGCCCCTCCAGCCGCAGGCGGCGCATGCGGGGCGTCACCTCCTCCACGGCCGCCACGCGCAGGGCGCGGAAGTTGTGCGGGCGTGCATCGTCCCCTACCGCACCGTGGCCGCGCCAGACGATGCCCAGCGCCTCGTCCGGGCAGAAGGAATCCAGGTGGCCGGAGACGATGTTCTTGGCGTCCGCCAGCCAGTCCGGCGTATCCGCCTCGATCCGCAGGGCGATCCCGCCCTCCGCCAGGCGCAGCAGCGCGACGCAGCCGGGAAAGGCCACGCGGGAATCCCTGACGGGGCCCGCCACGTCCAGGCCATGGCCGACCATGTGCTCCCGGAACTGCTCGATCAGCCGCTCCGGCGCGCGGGCGCGGGCGTGGGCCTCGGCGATGAGAAGGGTCATGGCCGGTCTCCTCGGGATCCTACAGCGCGCCGGGCGGCAGGCTGACCCAGTGCGCCCCCTCCATGGGAATGGAGAGGAAGCGGGCATTCAGTTCGGCAACCGTGGCGGCCGGATCAAGGTCGCCGCAGCGCGCGGGCTGGAACCAGCGGGCCAGGGCTTCCAGCATCACCACATGGGCCGGGGTGTCGTTGAAGCCGTGCCAGATGGCATGGGCATTGCCGTTCCGCACCGCGGGCAGGCTGTCCATGCGGGACCGGCGGATCACCTCCACCAGCGCCTTGCGCGCCTCCGCCTCGTCCACGCCCGGACCCAATGGGATGCCGCCGCGCCCGCCATAGGGGCCGCCCGTGGCCACATAGACGTCCGGCGCCTGGGTCAGCACGTATTCCAGCGCCAGCTGGCCGGTGCTGCCGGGGATCATCTCCGCGCCGAGATTGCGGCCGCCGGCGAAGCTCACCATTCCGTCGAAGGCGCCATGGCCGGGGGAGCCGCAGCAGGGCGTGCCGCCGGCATGGGCGTGCACCATCACCTTCGGCCGCTCCGCCGCGCCGAGGCCGGAGAGGCGCGAGGCGATCCGCTCCAGACGGCCGGCATGGAGCGCTTCGAAGGCGCGCGCCTTCTCCTCCTGCCCGAGAACCTGGCCGAGCACGGCCATGCTGCGTCGCGTGTCCCGCATCGGGTTCGTGAAGAAGTCGACCGTGATGACGGGCACCCCGAGCGCCGCGATCCGGTCCACCATCTCGCTCGCGCCGCCCCGCGCGCCGCCGCGGCTGAGGATGACGAGGTCGGGCCGCGCCGCCAGCACGTTCTCCAGCGAGAGCCCGTCCCCCTGGGCACGCCCGACGATGGGAACGTCATCCGCCGCCGGGAAGCGGGCGCGGACGGTCGCGTAGTCCGGCGGGTTCATGCGCCGCAGATCATCCCCCCAGCCCACCACGAGCGAGACGGGATCGGGGTGCAGCAGCGCCATGGCCAGCACGTGCCGGGCCTGGCCGAGCACGATGCGGCGCGGGGCGCGCGGCAGCGTGACCTGCCGCCCGTTGATGTCCGTGACGCGGATGGGCCCGGCCTGCGCCCGCACGAGGGACGGCGCCGCGAGAAGGGGCAGCGCGGCGAGGAGGTGGCGACGCTTCATGCGGGCGCTCCGGCTTCGGGCAGGACGGGCGACAGGGCGAAGGGCACGGCGCGCGAGAGAGCGGCCGGCAGCACAGAGCCGTGGTTCTCGCCGGGGAACTCCGTGAAGTCCACCGCGACACTCGCGCCCCGGAGGATGGCGGCGAGGTCCCGCGCCCGGCCGACCATGCGCCGGGCAACGCGGACGGGACCGCGCGGCGTGCCGTCATCCGCCTCCTCCAGCCCGCCCACAGTCAGCAACAGGGCCGATCCGGCCGCGGCCGGCGGCGGGGCCGCGGCGAAGCGGCGCGCCATTTCCAGCACGGCGCCCTCTGCGAACCAGAGTGACGGGCTGGCGCTGGCGACCCGGCGGAACAGCCCGGGGCGGGAGAAAAAGGCGTAGAGGGCGAGCAGTCCGCCATAGGAGTGGCCAAAGAGGCCGAGGCGCGCGCGGTCGATGGGAAAGCGCCGCTCCAGCTCGGGCAGGACGCCCCCGATGACGAAATCCAGGAAGCCATCCGCCCCGCCGGCGCCGGCCGGGGCGGCGGGGAAGGAAGGAGTATAGTCGCGGGCGCGGGCGGCCCGGTCATAGGGTCCCTCCCCCCCATGCCCGAGGCCGACGATCAGGCCGGCGCCCACATCCTTGGCCCCGCGCCCGGTCCGCAGCCGGGCGATTTCCGCCGCGGTGGCGAAGGTGGCGCTGCCATCGGCCAGGAGCAGCACGGGGTAGCCACCCGGAGGCGGCGGCGCCTCCGGCCAGGAGAGGAGGATGCGGTGGATGCGCGCGGGATCCTCCCCGGCGCGCATGGTCCAGGACGCGCTGCGGGCCAGCGTGACCGGCTCGCTCCCGGGCGGCCCCTCGGACGGGGCCGCGCCGCTCACCACCGGACGCGCACCGAGCCGAGCACCAGCCGGCCCGTGCCGTAGTAGCAAGCGGTGATGGAGGAGCAGCTCGCGATATAGTCCTTGTCCGCGATGTTCTGCGCGTTCACCGCCAGCTCCAGCCCCTTGAGGCTCTCGAAGCGGGCGCCGGCGTCGTAGCGGATGGCGGCGTCGAACAGCGCCACGTCGTTCACCTTGAAGGTGTTCGTCGTGTTCCCGTAGGTGGAGCCGACATAGCGCACACCCCCGCCGATTTGCAGACCGCGCAGCGGGCCGTCGCGGAAGCTGTAGTTCGCCCAGCCGCTGGCGGCGTGCAGCGGCACCTGCGGCACGCGGCTGCCCGCCTCGCCGGGGGTGTTGGAGCTCTTGATCACCGCGTCCGTGTAGGAATAGGCGCCGATCAGGTCGATGTTCTCATTGATCGTCGCGCGCCCCTCCAGCTCGATCCCGCGGGAGCGCACGGTGCCGAGGGCGGCGCTGAAGGTGGTGAAGAGCGGATCGCGCGTCAGCACGTTGTCCTGGGTGATCTGGAAGGCGGCCGCCTGGACGAAGCTGCTCATTCCCGGCGGCTGGTACTTCACGCCGACCTCGTACTGCTCCCCCGTCGTGGCGTCGAAGGTGGGGCTGCCGCGCTGTGGCGCGCCGGTGCCGGAATTCGGCAGGAAGGAGGTGGAGTAGCTGAAGTAGGGCGCGATGCCGTTGTCGAAGAGGTACAGCGCGCCGGCCCGCCAGGTCACGTCGTCGTCGAACTGGGACCGGTGGGCGACGGCGTTCGTGGCCAGCGTCCGAACATCGGTTCCGAGCGTCGCGCGGTCGTAGCGGATGCCGAAGTTCAGGCGCAGCCGATCGATCGCGATCTGGTCCTGCGCGTAGAAGCCGATCTGATCGACCTCCTGGTTCGTGCGGGTCGCGTTCGTCGTCACGCGACCCGGCGCGATGTAGTAGCTGGGCGCGAAAACATCGAGCGTCGGCACGCTGGCCCCGAGCGCCTGCACCGCGCGGGCGGAGGTGCGCTGCCAATCGATGCCGAACAGCGCGGTGTGGCGCACCATGCCCGTGCTGAAGGTGGCCTGCGCCTGGTTGTCCAATGCATAGGCGTTGGAGTGGTCGGAGACGTAGGTCTGATTGCGCGTGCCGATGCGCCCGTTCAGCGCGGAGACCGAGAGAACGTTCACCTCCGCGTCGATGTGCGAGTAGCGGAAGTTCTGGCGCAGGGTCCAGGTGTCGTTCAGCCGGTGTTCCAGCTGGTAGCCGATGGAGGCCTGGGTGCGGTCGAACTTGTTGTAGTCCGGGTCACCGCCGAAGAAGTTGCGGGGAATGCGCCCGAAGGGGCTGGCGATCACCGTGCCGACCGCCGGCACGAAGTTGTAGAACCCGCCCAGCGGGTCGTGCTGGTAGGAAGAGAGGATCGTCAGCGTGGTGTTGTCGTCCGGCCGCCAGGTCAGGGCCGGGGCGATGGCGATCCGCTCCTCGCCGACGAAGTCGTACTGCGTGTCGGACCGCCGGGCGATGCCGGTCAGGCGATAGGCGAACTTGTTGTCCGCGGTCAGGGGGCCGGTTGTGTCGAAGGCGGTCTGCAGCAGCCCGTAGGAGCCCGCCTCCAGCCGCACCTCGTTCGAGGGCGTGAAGCTGGGCCGGCGGCTGACGAGGTTCACCAGCCCGCCCGCCCCAGTCTGCCCGTAGAGGACGGAGGCCGGGCCGCGCAACACCTCGATCCGCTCCAGCAGCCAGGGATCCGTGTTCGGCACGCCGAAGAACACGCCGCGGCCCTGCCGAAGCCCGTCCAGGAAGTTCACGAAGGCGGCGGACGTGCCCTGCCCGCCGAAGCCGCGCACGAAGACGCTGTCATACCGGGCGGAGGGCCGCACCTCCGGCAGCACGCCCGCCGTGTAGCGCAGCGCCTGGGCGACCGAGAGGGCCGCCTGGTCGTCGATCTGGTCGCGGGTGACGACGCCCACGGACTGCGGCGCCTCGATCAACGGCGTGTCGGTCTTGGAACCCGTGGTGGTGACCGGGGCGACATAGCCCGGCGTGTGCTCCCAGCTGCGCCAGGCGGTGGCCTGCACGTCCACTTCCGGCACGGTCACGGCGCCCGCGGCTTCGGTCTGCGCGAAGGCCTGGCCGGACAGGGCGGCCAGCGCAACACCGGTGAGCAGGAGACGGCGGAGGGAGGTCGGCGGCATGCAACTCGTCCACTTAGAAAGCCTGTCGGCTCTCGCACAGTTGCAACTCACTCGCAATAGCTATGTGCTTCCTGGGCCATAACTGTGGCAGGGCTGCACCATCCGGCTCCGCCCCGGGGCAGGTTTGTGGAGCCGGCTGCGAATGATTATCCTCTGCGGCACCCCCTCCCCGCCCGGAGCCCGCATGACCCGTCGCAGTCCGCTGCGCTTTGCCGCCCCCGACGCTGCCCCGCCGCGCCCGGGGACTTGCGGACGGACTCCTTCCCGTTGAGCACGACCGCTCTGATGGCCGGCGAGGCCGCGGCGGGCTACCGCCGCCTGATCCTGCGCCGCGCGCTGCTGCTGGCGCTGCTCACCCTTCTGCTTCTCGCCGCCTTCCTGCTGGACGTGGCCACGGGCCCGGCCCGCCTGCCGCTCTCGACCGTCACCGACGCCCTGCTGGCCGGGCGCGGCGCGGGCGGGCCGATGTCCGTCATCGTCTGGGACGTGCGCCTGCCCTACGCCATCATGGCCGTGCTGGTGGGCGCCGCCCTGGCCCTGGCCGGCGCGGAGATGCAGACCGTGCTGGACAACCCGCTGGCCAGCCCCTTCACCCTCGGCGTCTCCTCCGCCGCCTCCCTCGGCGCGGCTTTGGCCATCGTGCTCGGCACCGGCCTGCCCTTCGTGCCCATGGACTGGCTGATCCCCACCAACGCCTTCGTCTTCGCCCTCGCGGCCATGCTGCTGCTGCAGTTCCTGGCCCGGCTGCGCGGGGCGGGGGTGCAGGCGCTGGTCCTCTTCGGCATCGCCCTCGTCTTCGCCTTCAACGCCCTGGTGGCGCTGATCCAGTTCGTGGCGACGGAGCAGGCGCTCCAGCAGCTCGTCTTCTGGTCCATGGGCAGTCTCGCCCGCTCCTCCTGGGACAAGATCGCCATCCTCGCTGCGGCACTGGCCCTCTGCATCCCCTTCTCCGCCCGCGCCGCCTGGCGGCTGACGGCGCTGCGGCTGGGCGAGGACCGCGCCCGCTCCTTCGGCGTGGACACGGAGGCCACCCGGCGCGGGTCCCTGCTGCGTGTTTCCCTCCTGGCCGGCGTCTCCGTCGCCTTCGTCGGCACGATCGGCTTCGTCGGCCTCGTCGGCCCCCACGCGGCGCGGCTGATGGTGGGGGAGGATCACCGCTTCTTCCTGCCCGCCTCAGCCCTCTGCGGCGCGCTCCTGCTCTCCCTCTCCTCCGTCGCCGGCAAGCTCGTCGTGCCGGGGCTGCTGGTGCCCATCGGCATCGTCACGGCCCTGGTGGGCGTACCCGTCTTCCTCGCCCTCGTCATGGGCCGGGGCCGCGTCTCGTGAAGGGCGCGCCACTCGCCGTCTCGGACCTCCGCGTCGCCTATGGCCGCCGCGTGATCGTGGAAGGGCTGAACCTCGCCCCGCTGCAGCCCGGCACCCTCACCGCGCTGGTCGGCCCGAACGCGGCCGGCAAGTCCACCCTGCTGCGCGGCATCGCCGGCCTCGTCCCCCGCACGCGCGGCACGGTGCGCCTCGGCGACCGCGACCTCCTCGGCATGTCCATCCCGGAGCGCGCGCGGCACCTGGCCTACATGCCCCAGGGCCTGCCCGGCGGCGTGGCATTGACGGTGCTGGAGACGCTGGTCGGCGCCCTGCGTGCCGTGCCCACGAACCTGGCGCCCGACGGCGCCTCCGCCGCCAGCCACGCCATCGCCGTGCTCCGCCAGCTCGGCATCGAGCACCTGGCGCTCCGCTACCTGGACCGCCTCTCCGGCGGCCAGCGACAACTCGTCGGCCTCGCCCAGGCCCTGGCGCGGGAACCCGAGGTGCTGCTGCTGGATGAGCCCACCAGCGCCCTCGACCTGCGCCACCAGGTCTCCGTCATGACCCTGGTGCGGGAAACGGTGCTGCGCGCCGGGCTCGTCGGCGTGGTCGTCCTGCACGACCTGGCGCTGGCCGCCCGCTTCTCCGACCGCCTCGTGGCTCTCAGCGCCGGCGCCATCCAGGCGGACGGCACGCCGGAGGAAACGCTGACACCCGACCTCCTCGCCCGCGTCTACGAGGTAGAGGCGCGGGTGGAGCGCTGCTCCCTCGGGCACCTCCTGGTGCTGGCCGATGCGCCGATCAAAGGGGCCGCCTGAGCGGCCCCAAGGGGCTCCGCCCCCTGGACCCCCGCCAAGGGCCTGAGGCCCTTGGAACCCCGTCTGGCTGTCGCGGAACTGAAGTGCGCTGTCTGTCCTCTACGATCGGGCCTGATCCTGCTTTTTGCAGTCGCCTCGGCTCCACGAGCCGAGGCGCACCGTCAGCGAGGCAAGACCAATTTCTAAAAGAAGATGATGGAGAGGGGGCCGGGGAGAGGAAGAATTCCTTCTTCCTCTCCCCGGGACAGACCGCCGGCGCAGGATCAACCCTCCGGCAGCATCCAGTCCGCCAGGGTCGCGAAAGTCGCCTTCGCCCCGCGCAGCACCCCCTCCGCGTCGAGCTCCGCCTCCAGCCGGGCAAGGAAGGCCCGCCACATCGGCCCTGTCGCCTCGCCATGCCCCGCGAAGTAGGAACGGGCGCCGTCCGCCAAGCCGATCTCGTCCAGCCGCTTCAGGATCACCCGCCCGCCCAGTGTCGATCCCTCCATGACGTAGAGGGATCCCATGGCCTCGCCATGCCCGCGCAGGGGGGGCGGCGGACAGACCGGCAGGCGTTCCGGCACCACGCCCAGCGCGCGCAGATCCTCCCGCAGCAGGTGCAGCCGCCGGCGCGGGGCGAAGAAGTCGTTGTCCCCCAGCGCGGCCGCCACATGGGGCTCCCACCCCGCCCAGAAGCCGTGGAAGCGCATCAGCACGTCGCGGTAGCGCGCGGGTGTCAGGCCGGGGTCGGCCAGCCGCAGCCCGTTCTCCAGCCGGTCGTGGTCGGGGCGGGTCTCCGTGCGGAGCCGATCGCGCAGCGTGGCTTCGGCGGCAACGGACATGCTCAGATCATCGCCCGGATCTTAGAAGTCAGGGAATCCATGGCGAAGGGCTTGGTCATCACCTGCATCCCCGGCTCCAGCACGCCGTTCCCGAGCGCGGCATTCTCCGCATAGCCCGTGATGAACAGCACCTTCAGCCCGGGGCGGCGCGCGCGCAGCGCATCGGCCAGCTGCCGTCCGTTCATGCCGTTGGGCAGGCCGACATCCGTCACCAGCAGATCGATGCCGGACATGGCTTCGGCCGCCTTCATGGCCTGCACGCCGTCATTCGCCTCCACCACGCCGTAGCCGAGCTCGCGCAGCACCTCGCCCACCAGCATCCGCACCACCGGCTCGTCATCCACCACCAGCACCGTGCCGCCGTCCGGCGCCGCGGGCACATCGTGCTCCTCCTGGCGGATGCGCTGCGCGCTCTCGCCTTCCGTCGAGCGGGGGAGATAGAGGCGGACCGTCGTGCCCTGCCCGGTCTCGGAGTAGATGCGGACATAGCCGTTGGACTGCTTGGCGAAGCCATAGACCATGGAAAGGCCCAGCCCCGTGCCCTGACCCAGCGGCTTGGTGGTGAAGAACGGGTCGAAGGCCCGCGCGATCACCTCCGGCGGCATGCCCGTGCCGGTATCCGTGACGGAGACGGCGATGTACTGGCCCGGTGCCACGTCGTGGTGCTGCCGGGCGTAGGAATCGTCCAGCCAGGCATTCACCGCCTCGATCGTCAGCCGCCCCCCGTCGGGCATGGCATCCCGCGCGTTGATGGAAAGGTTGAGTAGCGCGTTCTCCAGCTGGTTCGCGTCGCAGAGCGCGGACCAGAGCCCGCCGGACATCACCGTCTCGACATGGATCGCCGGCCCCACCGTGCGGCGGATCAGCTCCTCCATGGAGGTGACAAGGCGATTCACATCCGTCGGCCGCGGGTCGAGCGTCTGGCGGCGGGAGAAGGCCAGCAGCCGGTGCGTCAGCGCCGCCGCCCGGTTGGCGGAGGTGGTAGCGGCGCCGAGATAGCGGTCCAGATCCCCGAAGCGGCCCTGCGCCACGCGGCTCCGCAGCAGTTCCAGGCTGCCGATGATGCCCGCCAGCAGATTGTTGAAGTCGTGCGCGATCCCACCCGTGAGCTGCCCGACAGCCTCCATCTTCTGGCTCTGCCGCAGCCGGTCGTTCAGCTCCGCGATGCGGGACAGGCTGCGGATCACCACCTCCGTGATGGCGTGGCGCAGCGCCGCGGCGATCTCCAGTTCCCACTCCGCCCAGGGACGCGCGTAGCCGTGGCGCTCCTCCACCCAGCGGTCGAAGGACTGGCGGGGCATGACGGACCCGCCATCCGGCTCCACCGCCTTGTGCGGGTTGCCGCCCCAACTCACGAGATGCGGCTCCTCCGGCCGGAACCAGAGGATCATGTCCGCCCGGTCCGCGCCGAGGAACACGGCTAGCACGCCGCTGGCGATCGCGGCGTGGGGCGCCCAGTCCGGAAAATCTTCCGGCAGATGGTCGGCGTGGAAGATCTCCTCCCCGCCCCGCTCGCGCAGCCAGGTGGCCAGGCGCAGCACCTCGGCCTCGGGCGGTGCGACGCCCAAGGTTTCCACCTGCCCCTGCCGCACCACCGCCGCGCCCGTGCAGCCGAAGAGGGAGGCGATGGTGACAGAACCGGCGGTGAGGGCGGAGGAGACGTCCTCCGCCTCCGCCATATGCGCCAGCAGGTCGGACAGGCGCGCGGAATCGGCGCGCCGCGCCTCCTCCGCCCGCATCCGCTCGGCACCGCCGATCCGCAGCGCGAAGGCGTCGGTCAGCGCCGCCGCCGCGGCGCGCTGGCCGGGCGAGGGCCGGTGCGGCTGCCGGTGATGGCACACCACCAGCCCCCAGAGCTGCCCCTCATGCAGGATGGAGAGGGACATGGACCCGTCCACGCCCATGTTGCGGTGATACTGCAGATGAACGGGCGAGAGGCTGCGCAGCCGGCAGAAGGACATGTCGATCGGCCGCTCCGGCGTCATCGAGCTGTCCCAGATCGGGTCCCGCAGCAGCGCCAACGGCTCCGCGTCGCGGCTGGGCACCCAGCGGATGAGGCTGCGGCGGTACAGCTCCCGCGCCTGGGCCGGGATGTCGGAGGCAGGGAAGTGCAGCCCGGCGAGCGACTGGTCCCAGTCCTCCACCTTGTCTTCCGCCAGGGTCTCGCCGTGCCAATCCCGGTCGAAGCGGTAAATCAGGACCCGCTCATAGCCCGTGAAAAAGCGGATCCCCTCCACCGTCACGCGCGCGAGGTCCTCCAGCCGCCCCCCCGCGCCGCGCAGGCGGGCGATGGCGCGCTGCAGGGCCCGGGTGGCACCCAGCGCCTCCTGCTCATCCCGCGGCGCTACCGGCTCCAGCTCGATCAGCACCATCCCGTCCTGGGTGTGGCTGGCGACCTCGAAGGCTCCGCCGGGCAGCGTCAGCCCGGTCTCCCACGGCGCCTCCCCGGGCATCTCGCCCGCCCGGGCTAGGTCGCCCAGCGTGGCCGCGAAGTCCTCGCCGAGCACGGCGCCGACCGACAGGCCCATCAGGGTATTGGAGGGGATTTCCGTGGAAAGGATCCCCGCATTCTCGCTCGCCGCCACGATCGCCATGCCGCGCGCGGGATCGGCCATCAGCAGCACGCCGTGCGGCTGGATAGAGCCGGGGATATGGATCGGCTCCTGCGCGCAGAGCGAGTCCGCCCGGTCCGGCAGCGCCGCCTCGGCCTGCGCGACAACGCCGCGCAGCCGGGCCGGAATGGTCACGCCAGGCGCCATCAGCGGGCGCCGTCCTGCGGCGGCAGCATGCGGTCCAGCAGCCCGTCGCGCCGGACGCCCACGTGCCAGACCGTGCCGGCGAGGTGCAGGAGAACCAGGCCATAGACCGCGAACTGCGTCGTGACATGGATCGTATTGGCCAGGACTCCCAGCGGGTCGTTCTTCGGCAGCCCCGGCAAGGAGAAGAGCCCGAAAAAGGGCACGGGCTGCCCGTTGCCGGCCATGAGGTAGCCGGTGACGGGCATGATGATCAGCACGGCATAGAGACCCCAGTGGTTGATCCGCGCCAGTGCCCGCAGCGCGGGCGGGTCGGGATCCGCCGGTGCCGGATGGCGGAAGCGCCAGGTGATCCGCACGAGCACGAGCAGCAGTACGCTGATCCCTAGGGACTCGTGAAGCAGGTACCAGAAGGTCCGGACCTCACCGGGCGGAAAATTCTCCGCCACCCAGACGAACGGCAGCAGAAAAAAGAGCAGCCCTGCCGTGATCCAGTGCAACGCCTGCGCCACGCCAGTGTATCGGGCGGGCCGGGGCCGCATCCTATCCGCTACCGTCGCCATGCCCTGTCCAAGAACGCGATGCACAATTGTAAGACCGATTCCGCCGGTTCCAACCCACCCGCGCGACGGCGGGGGACACATGCGCGTGGCTGGCAGGACGCTCGTCCCCCTGCTATCCCCCGCCGCCCTGGAGGGAAGAGGACCCGATGGCGGCGCCTGACATAAGTGTCCTGACCCTGGTGAAAGGGCGGGACGGGCACCTCGCCAATCTCCTCGCCGGCCTCTCGCGGGGCACGCGGATGCCGGCGCGCTGCATCGTGGTGGACATGGGCGAGGCGCCCGCGGCCATCCCCCCCACGCCCTTCCCGCTGCTGCACCATCACCTTCCTTCCCCCGGCCTGCCGCTCGCCCGGGCACGCAACGCCGCCGCCGCCCTGGCGGAAACCCCGCTGCTCGCCTTCCTGGACGTGGACTGCATCCCGGCCGCTAGCTTGGTCGAAGCCCTGGCCGCCGATACCGCTGCCCATGACGCCCTAATCTGCTGCGAGATCCGCTACCTGCCGCCGGGCGTCTCCGACACCTCCGAAGCCGCCCTGATGGCGGCCGGCCAGCGCCACACGGTCCGCCACTTCCCCGAAGCCGGCCTGCGCCCGGAAGCCAATACCGGCCTCTTCTGGTCCCTCGCCTTCGCCATGCAGCGCGAGAGCTTCCTGCGCCTCGGCGGCTTCGACGAGACCTTCACCGGCTACGGCGGCGAGGACACGGACTTCGCCTTTCGCGCGCGCGCGGCCGGGCTGCCCCTCCTCTTCACGGCCTCCACCACCGCCTTCCACCAGCACCACACCGTTCATGAACCGCCGCTGCAGCACTTCGCCGATATCGTGGCGAACGCGGCACGCTTCCGGGCGCGCCACGGCTTCTGGCCCATGGACGGCTGGCTGGACGCCTTCGCCCGCATGGGGCTGATCGACCCACCGGGCGGGACTGCGGCGCTTCACGTAAGGCGCGCGCCCACGACCGAGGAAATCCGGGCGGCCCAGCGGCCTGACCGGGCTTACTGAAGCTTCGGAAGGCGGTCTGTCCCGGGGAGAGACAGAAGGAATTCTTCCTCTCCCCGGCCCCCTCTCCATCATCTTCTTTTGGGAATTGGTCTTGCCTCGCTGACGGTGCGCCTCGGCTCGTGGAGCCGAGGCGACTGCAAAAGCAGGATCAGGCCCGATCGTAGAGGACAGACAGCGCAAATCAGTTCCGCGGCAGCCAGACGGGGTTCCAAGGGCCTCAGGCCCTTGGCGGGGGTTCCAGGGGGCGGCGCCCCCTGGAGGCCACCCGCCCCACACCGATCAGCGCACCCCGCGGTTCCGGGCCACCAGCCGCGCCAGTTCCTCCACCCCCAGGAAGCGCGGCGCGCTCCCGGCCGCCAGGGCATCGAGGCTCGGCGCGGGCAGGCCAAGGCGGCTGGCATAGATCCAGGAGTAGGCCAGCACGCGCTGCACATAGGCCCGCGTCTCGTTGAAGGGGATGCTCTCGATGAAGAGGAAGGGGTCCTCGCGGTGGCCGTTGGTGGGCATCCACTTCGTCAGGTTGCCCGGGCCGGCGTTGTAGGCGGCCAGCATCCGGATCAGGTCGCCCTTCACGTTCTCCTGGGAGGAGAGGTGCAGCAGGTAGCGCTGGCCCAGCTCCAGGCTGAAGCCCGGGTCGTGCATCCGCCGGCCGCCATCCTTCAGGCTGGCGTCGCCGGTGATGTAGGCGGCGGTGGAGGGCAGAACCTGCATCAGCCCGCGGGCCCCGGCGGGGGAGACGGCCTCGGGGTCGAAGTTCGATTCCTGCCGGGCTAGGCCGTAGATCAGCGCGGGGTCGGCACGCCATCCGCCCTGCGGCTCCAGACGGGGCACGGGGAAGCGGGCATAGTCGCGCGGCCTTCCATCGGCGGCCTGGGCCTGGGAGGCGAGCATCGTCGCCAGCTCCGTCATCCCCGCGCCGGTTGCGGCAGCGAGCATGGCGCGGGCAAGGCTGGAATTGCCGCCCGCCACGGACCAGAGGCGGCGCAGCTCCGCCTCCGCCCGGGACTTCTGGCCGATCTGGATCAGCGCCAGGGCACGCCAGCCCCCGGCCGTCTCGGCCAGTGCGGCGCCCTCCGCCTCGCCGGCCACCTCGCTGCCCTCCCAGGCGAAGCCGAAGGGCAGGCCCAGGGCACGGCGGGCGACCAGGCCGTAGAAGGTGCGCGGCTCCTGCGCGGCCTGGAGCATCCAGGGCACGTAGCCCTGCGGCCGGCGGGCGCGCACGGCGGCGCGGGCGGTCCAGAAGGCGGCGGCGGCGCGCAGGACGGCGGGCGCCGCCTCGTTGCGGGCGGCCGCCTCGAACAGGGGCAGCGCCGCCTCGTACTGGCCAAGCCCCCAGGCGGAAAGCCCGGCGACGAAGGCCGCCTGGGCCGGCGCGCCAGGGGCGCGCGCCGCGAGGGAGGCGACGCGGAAGGCGTCCCCGTCCCTGCCGGAGTTGAACAGGGCCTGCGCCACATCCGTCTGCAGGGCGGCGGCATAGGCCGGCGTCATGCCCCGGGTGGAGGCAATGTAGCGCAGCGCGTCCTGAACGTCCCCGCGCCCGGCCATGTCGCGCACGGTGCGGTCCAGGGCCGGATTGCGCGGCAGGGGGCGGGCGGCAGCGGCCGGCGGCTCGCGCTCCTCCGGCGGCACCTCCTGGCCGGGGGCGGGAACCTCCTCGGCGACGGGGGCACCCGGCAGGGCGGGCACGGCGGCGCCGCGCGGCAGGCGGGCCACCAGCATGGCGTGCAGCCGGGGCGCGTCCGGGTGGTCCGAATTGTCGGAGAGCCAAGCGCGAAGCTCGGCGACCGTCGGTTCCACACCGCCCGCGCCGGGCCCGCCGGCACGCCAGCGGTCCGCCAGCACGTGGCCCATCAGCCGGCGGTCGTCCAGGCGCTCGGATTCCCGCATGGCCTGCGCCATCTCGCCATTCGCCTGCAGCTCGAAGATGCGGCGCAGGCGGGCGGCATCGGAAGGGGCGAGCGGCTGCGGCAGGCCGGGCACGGCCGGGATGACCCCGGCCAGCGGCGTGCGCGCGAAGGAGAGGGCGATCTCCTGCGGCGTCTTCATCTCCGCCAGGCGCGTGGACAGGCGGGCCGGCTCCGGCACATGGGCCAGGGGCAGGACGTTCCCGGGCGTCAGCCGGGCGGTGCGTGCCACGGGAGGCCGGGCGGCGGCACGCGCGAGGCCCCGCATGGCGCCGCGCGGCAGGGCGCGCGCCATGTCCTGGCCGAGCTGCCTTTTCGCATCCTGCGCAGGGGCGCTCGCGTTGAAGGACAGGCCCGTCCGCAGGCCCCTCTGCAGGGTTGGGCGCAGGGAAGCGGTGGTCCGCGGGGCGGTCCGCTGGCTCGTGGCGCGTGCGATCTCGCGTAGCGAGGGCTGCTCGCGCCGGGAATGGGTCTCTGCACGGTGCGGAGCGGCCTGGGCCATGGACCCGCACAAGGCGAGCGCAAGCGCCAGCGCCACCCGCATCGCGCGCGCTCGCCGGGGGGGACGGCGACCGAGCCCGAGGGGGGAAGCTCGCATAGGCCGTCACCGTTAGGCGGGGTATTCCCCGGGGGCAAGCAACCCAGGCGCGATCCGGGGTTGCGCGAGATGCGAATCAGGGACTTAGATGCCTCTGATCCTTCACGTTCTGTTCAAGCCTCCGGGGGACCGGGCGGCGGAGCGCCGTCCAGCGCCCGCCGGAGCAGCCGCAGATCCGTCCAGGCCTCCCGCTTCGCCGCGGGCTGGCGGAGGAGATAGGCGGGGTGCAGCGTGGCCAGGGTGGGCACCGCGCCCAGCCCCGGCACCTCCAGGCTGTGCCATCGCCCGCGCAGACGGGTAATTCCCTCGTTCCGCCGTAGCAGCGCCTTCGCCGCCGTGCCACCGAGCAGCACGAGGTGGCGCGGCCGCACCAGCGCCAGGTGGCGCAGGACGAAGGGGGTGAAGACGTTCATCTCCGCATCGGTCGGGGTGCGGTTCCCCGGCGGGCGCCAGGGCAGGATATTGGTGAGATAGGCGTTGCGCGCCCGCTCCACCCCGATGCTGGCGAGCATCCGGTCCAGCAGCCGGCCGGAGACGCCGACGAAGGGCTTGCCCTGACGGTCCTCATCCGCCCCCGGCGCCTCTCCGACGAGAACGAGGCCGGAATCGGCCACGCCGTCCGAGAGGACGAGGTTCCCCGCTGTCTCCCGCAGCGGGTGGTCCAGGGCGGCCAGGGCCTCGCGCAGCGCCTCCAGGCTGTCGGCGCCCGCGGCCAACTCCCCCGCGCGCAGCGTGGCGGAGGTGAAGGCCGCCGCCGGAACCGGGGCACGCGGCGCGGCGGGCACCATGGCCGGCGGGGTGCCGGGGCGGGCGGGGACCGATTGGGGTGCAGGCGCAGCCGGGCGCGGCCGGGTGCGGTCCAGCGGCGCCTCGTCCAGCGCCTCATCGGCGCCCCAGGCGATCTGCAGCTCCAGCGCGGCGATCAGGGCGGCTGTTTCAGCCGCGTCGAGGTCCATGGGGATGGTATCGCCCCCTACCCGCCCCGCGCGCAACGGGGCCCGTGCCGATCACCTCTGCGGATCAAGGGTTACGCAGAGGAGAAGGCAGGGCTACATCCACCCAAGATCAGGAGGAGCAATCGTGTCCGAACGCGAGAGCATGGAATTCGACGTGCTGGTGGTGGGCGGCGGCCCGGCCGGCCTGGCCACGGCCATCCGGCTGAAACAGGCCTCGCCGGACACCACCGTCTGCCTCGTGGAGAAGGGCTCGGAAATCGGCGCCCACACGCTCTCCGGCGCCGTGCTCGAACCGCGCGCGCTGGATGAGCTGTTCCCGGACTGGCGCGACGATCCGCCGGCGCTGGCCACCCCGGCCGGCGACGACCGCTTCATGTACCTGACGGAAAAGCGGGCCTTCAAGCTCCCGACCCCGCCGGCCATGAACAACCACGGGAACTACGTGGTCTCCCTCGGCAATGTCTGCCGCTGGCTTGGCGCCAGGGCGGAGGCACTGGGCATCGAGATCTACCCGGGCTTCGCCGCCTCCGACCTCGTGGTCGAGGACGGTGTGGTGAAGGGCGTGGTGGCCGGCGTGATGGGCATCACGCGCGAGGGCGAGGAAGGCCCGGATTTCCAGCCCGGCATGGAGCTGCGCGCCACCTACACGGTCTTCGCGGAGGGCTGCCGGGGTTCGCTGACCAAGCGGCTGTTCGAGATGTACGACCTGCGGAAGGACTGCCAGCCGCAGACCTTCGGCCTCGGCATCAAGGAGCTGTGGGAGATCCCGAAGGAGAAGCACACGCCGGGCCTGGTGTGGCACTCCACGGGCTGGCCGATGAAGAGCGACACCTATGGTGGCTCCTGGCTCTATATGCTCGGCGAGAACCTCGTCTCCATCGGCTTCGTCGTCGGGCTGGACTACCCCAACCCCTGGCTCTCGCCCTTCGACGAGTTCCAGCGCTTCAAGACCCACCCCGAGGTCCGCAAGTTCCTGGAGGGCGGCAAGCGCATCTCCTACGGCGCCCGCGCCCTGAACGAGGGCGGGATGCAGTCCGTCCCGCGCCTGGTCTTCCCCGGCGGCATGCTGGTGGGCGACACGGCGGGCTTCCTCAACGTGCCGAAGATCAAGGGCACGCACACCGCGATGAAGAGCGGCATGGTGGCCGCCGAGGCGATCGCCGAAGCCCTGAAGGGCGAGACGCGCCCGGAGGTGCTGGAGAGCTATCCCGAGGCCATCCGCAAGTCCTGGGTGTGGGAGGAACTGCACTCCGTCCGCAATATCCGCCCGGGCTTCTCCAAGTTCGGCTTCTTCGGCGGCATGGCGGCGGCAGCGCTGGACACCTACGTCTTCCGCGGCAAGGCGCCCTGGACATGGGTGCACCACGCCGACAACGAGACGCTGAAGTCCGCCGACAAGGCGGAGAAGATCGTCTACCCCAAGCCCGACGGCGTGCTGACCTTCGACCGCCTCTCCTCGGTGTTCCTCTCGAATACGAACCACGAGGAGAACCAGCCGCCCCACCTCGTGCTGAAGGATCCGGGCCGCTGGAAGGGCGTGAACTGGGACCAGTTCCGCAGCCCGGAGAGCCGCTACTGCCCGGCCGCCGTGTATGAGGCGGTGGGGCCGGAGGCGGAGCGCGAGCTGCGCGGCACGCCGGACGCGGAGGCCACCGGCGAGGGCGCGGCGGTGGAGGCGGGCGACGCCGCCGTGCGCCTGGTGATCAACGCGCAGAACTGCGTGCACTGCAAGACCTGCGACATCAAGGACCCCAGCCAGAACATCAACTGGCAGACGCCTGAGGGCGGCGGCGGCCCGAACTACATCGGCGGCATGTGACGCCCGGAGGGACCGGGTGCGCCCGGTCCCTCTGCCCAATCCTTTTGGCGGACAGGTGAAGAGCGTTAACGACACCCGCGGGCCGGGGGTGGCGTTACCCCGGCAGACATCAGCCCACCCAGAACGGATGCGAGATCGCAGGGGGCTTCCTGAACAAGGTCAGGCTTCGATGAACAACGCCGCTCAGAGCGAGGCTGCCTGGAACAACCTTCCCGAGCCCCTGCAGATCGCCCTCGCGCAGGAGGCCCTCCGCCACGCCGTCGGCGTGCTCGCGGGCCATGCGGAAACCCTGGCCGACGAGATCGAGTCCGGCACCCTGCTGGACCAGGGCGGCCCCGGCGCGCTGCGGCTCTTCCAGGCCGTGATCCGCAGCATGCACCGGGGCGACCTCCCCACCGTCGGCAACGCTTGAGGGTGCGGGGAAGACATCCCCGCACCGCCGTACCTCACTCCGGCTGGTAGTTCACGCTCTTCAGCAGCACGGTCGCGCGCTCGATCTCACGGCCGATGAAGGCCCTGGATTCCGCGATGCTCTCCGTTACCGGCTCCAGCACCTGGGTCGCCATGCGCTGGATCACAGCGGGGTCACGCATCGTCTCCTGCATCAGGTCGTTCACGCGCTGGCAGATCTCCGGGGACGTCCCCTTGGGGGCCCAGACGCCGTACCAGGATTGCGCCTCCAGCGGCACGCCGGCCTCCGCCATCGTCGGCACCTCCGGCGCGAGGGCGGAGCGCTCCTTCGAGGCGATGGCGAGCACGTTGAGCCGCCCCGGCGCGCGCGCGGGCAGCAGGTTGGAGGAGGGGTCGATCAGCAGCTGCACGCTGCCGCCCATCAGGTCC
This sequence comes from Roseomonas indoligenes, assembly GCF_017813365.1. Classification (GTDB taxonomy): domain Bacteria; phylum Pseudomonadota; class Alphaproteobacteria; order Acetobacterales; family Acetobacteraceae; genus Roseomonas; species Roseomonas indoligenes. Next base: position 90,661 of record NZ_JAGIZA010000011.1, on the reverse strand, counting down.
GCCACCGCCGGCTGCGTGCCGCGATAGGACACCATGTCGAGGTCCAGCCCCGTGCGGCGCAGGAAGTCGATGGTGGCGAGGTGGCTGGCGGAGCCGAGCGAGGTAATGGCGAAGTTCCAGTCGCGCGGCTTGGCCTTCGCCGCCGCGATCACCTCCGCCAGCGTCGTCTGCGGGCGCTGGCCGGTGATGGCGAAGACCATCGGCGCCTGGGCCGTGCGGGCGCAGACCTCCAGGTCCTTCTGCGGGTCGAAGGTCGCGCCCTTCAGCACCAGCGGCATGACCGCCGTGTTGAAGGCGGAGGCGAGGAAAGTGTAGCCGTCCGGCGCCGCGGTCAGCACGGCATTGGTGCCCACCAGCCCGGCGCCACCGGTGCGGTTCTCCGGCACCGCCGTCGCGCCCAGCTTCTCGGAGAGGCGGGCGGCGAAGAGGCGGCCGAGCGTGTCGTTCGCGGCGCCAGGCGGCCAGGGCACGATCACGCGGATCGGCTTGCCTTGCGGCCAGGTGCCCTGGGCATGGATGGCGGGTGCGGCGAGGGTGCCGGCGGCGGCTGCCAGCAGAAGGCTGCGGCGGTTCATGGTTGTTCCTTCCCTTCTGATGAGAAGGGCCGGCCCCTATTGTGGAACCGGCCCCGGTTGGTTCAGGCCGCCAGAAGCTGCGTGGCCTCGTCCTGCGTCAGCGGCAGCAGCGGCGGGCGCAGCCGCGTCCAGCCCTGGTGCCCCGTCTCCTGCGCCAACAGCACCTTCAGCGAGGCCATCTGCGCGAACCGGGAGGCCTGGGTGCGCTTGGCCACCACGCGCACCTGCGCCGCATCCACCTCCGCCGCCTTCGAGGGATCGTTGGCGTTGCGGTAAATGAAAGCCAGGTCGGCCGCGACAAGGTTGGAGGTGGCAGTGATGCAGCCCGCCCCGCCCTTCCGCATCAACGGCAGCAGCAGCGGGTCGGCGCCGGCGAGCACGGAGAAGCCGGGGAAGCTGTCCACCAGCATCTCCATGTTGGCGAAGTCGCCGAAGCTGTCCTTGATGCCGGTGAAGGTGCCGGGGTAGCGCTTCAGCAGCGCCTCGATGATCGGCGCCGTGATCGGCACGGCCGACATCTGCGGGATGTGATAGAGGATCACGCGCAGGTCGCTGCTGCCGATCCGCTCCACGATCTCGGAATAGGCGGCGATCACGCCCGCCTCGCTCGGCGCCTTGTAGTAGAAGGGCGGCAGCATCACGACGGTGTTCACGCCGAGCGACAGGGCGTGTTTCGTCAGCCCCACCGTCTCCGGGATCGCCACCACACCCGTGCCGGGCAGCAGGCGCTTCGTCTCGACACCGCCCTGCACCGCGGCCTCTAGGATGGCCTTGCGCTCATCGGTGGAGAAGGAATTCGCCTCCCCGGTGGTGCCGAGCAGGGCCACGCCGTCGCAGCCCTGCGCGATCAGGCGCTTCGCGTGCTCCACGAAGACGGGAAGGTCCGGGGAGAGATCCTCCTTCAGCGGCGTCAGGGCGGCGGAATAGACGCCGGTCGGGTGCGGGGTGCTCATGCGGGTGCTCCGGTCCAGCTCTCGGCCACGCGGACGTATTTGATGGCCTGTCGGTAGTAGGTGTAAGCGATGTGCAGGGCGCCGTCGGGCGACTGCATGATCGTCGGGTAGGAGAACTCGCGGTTCACCTTGTCGCGCGAGTTGTTCGTCATGCAGTAGCCGTCGCCCGTCTCCAGGTTCCGGCGATACGGCCAGGTCCGGCCGCCATCGGTGGAGATCGCCAGCGTCATCGGCGCGCGGGGCACGCCCCAGAAGGTGCTGCGCACGCCCTCCACCGGCACGGGCTCGGCGCGGTCGTCGCCCTCATCGCCCTCGATGTCGTCGTAGAGCGAGGTGCGGCGCTCCTTGGCATCCGCCGCGCTGCTCTCGTTGTAGACCATGCCGATATGGCCATTGGCCAGCCGCACGGCCTGCACCGAGGAGTTGTTGTTCGGCAGCTCCGTCCGCTCCGGCGCCGTCCATGTCCGCCCCAGATCTGTGGAGCGGGAGACATAGACGTTGTCCGCCCATCGGCTGCGGTAGAAGGCGACAAGGCTGCCGTTCTTCATGTCCAGCACGGACATGTGGACGCAGCCCTCGCTCTCCGGCACCGCCACCTCGGTCCAGGTCTTTCCCTGGTCCGAGGAGATCTTCACGGCGCTGTAGTCCTTGTCCCCCACCCACTTCTTCCCGGGGGTGGTCAGGCAGACCCAGATCGGCAGCAGCCAGTCGCCGTTCTCCAGCACCACCATCGGCTGGCGCATGAAGGTGCCGCCATCTTCCCGCGGGCCGAACAGCGTCTCGGTCGGGCCCCAGGAATGGCCGTTATCCCCGGACTTGCGGCAGCGGACGATGGCGGTGTCCTGGTTGCCGCTGATCTGCGCGGTCCAGATCAGCCAGAGCGTGCCGTCCGGCGCGGGGAAGAGCAGCGGGTTCTGCTCGGAGCGCGTCGGGTCGTCCGAAAGCTGCTCCGGCTGCGTCCAGGTGTCGCTGCCCTTGGCGAGGCGGGAGAACTGCACGGAAATATCCGGCACCCCTTCCTGCGTGCCGCCGAACCACACGCAGGCGATGTCGCCATTCGGCAAGTAGGTCAGGTTCGCCGCGTGGCTCTGCACGGTGGCGTGCGGGATGAAGGTCTCGACCCGCGCGGCATCGCCGGGATGCGGGGCGAGCCGCCCGTTCGCGCTGAAGTCGGGCGGGGGGCTGGCCCCCTGAGTGGCGATGGCGGACATCAGTAGGCCGCCTCGTACATCGCCAGGATCTCGTCCCGGCTCAGGTCGCGGGGGTTGTTGTCCAGCAGGCGGCGGATGGCGTGGGCCTCCGTCGCCATGGTGCCGAGGTCGTCCTTCGGCACGTTAAGGCGGGACAGGCGCATCTCCACGCCCAGCCGCTCGCAGAAGGCGTGGGTGCCTTCCAGCACCGCCTTTGGGTCGGTGGAGGCGGGCAGCCCCAGCGCCTCCAGCACCAGCGCCGTCTTCTCCGGCACGGCAGGGGCGTTGTGCGCCAGGGTGTGCGGGAAGATCAGCGCGCAGGCCAGGCCGTGCGGGATGTGGTGGCGCGTGCCGAGCGGATAGGCCACCGCGTGGCCCGCCGTGGTGTTCACGGGACCGAGGCAGAAGCCGCCATACATGGAGGCCAGCGCCAGCCCGGCCCGCGCCTCCTTGTCGGAGCCATCCTTCACCGCGCGGCCGAGATACCGCCCGACGAGGCGGATGCCCTCCAGCGCGTAGAGGTCGATGATCGGGTGTGCCTTCCTGCTGGTGAAGGCCTCCGTGCAGTGCGCCATGGCGTCCACGCCCGTCGCGGCCGTCACGGCCGGGGGCACGGTCATGGTCAGGTCGGGATCGACCACCGCGAAGTCGGCCAGCATGTGCCGGCTCTGCACCGCCAGCTTGTTCTGCGTGGCGGGGTCGGTGACGAGGGAGCGCGTGCCGCCCTCGCTGCCCGTGCCGGCCGTGGTGGGGATCTGCACCAGCGCCACCTTGCGCCCGCGCACCTTCTCCGGCCCCACCACCTCATGCAGGGTCTGGCCGCTGCCCGGCAGCACCGCTACCAGCTTCGCCAGGTCCATGGCGCTGCCGCCGCCATAGCCGATGACGAGGTCGGGCTTCACCGCCTCCGCCATCGCCAGCACCTTCTCCAGGTTCGGCAGGTCCGGCTCCGGCTTCACCTCGCCGAAGACATGCACCTCGCCGGTCAGGCCCAGCAGGTCCACGCGGGCGGCGTTGAAGGCATCGGCCACCACCAGCACGCGCTTCAGCCCGCGCTCCACCACCCAGGGGGCCAGGGCGGAGAGGGTGCCGGAACCGAACTCGATACGCGGTGGGCGGAGAAGCTCGATGGGGCTGTGCAGTTCGGGCATCGTTGTGGTTCCAGTCTCTATCCGGCCCGCCGCACGCCGATGGCACCGAGGGAGAGGCGGACGCCCTCCGTCAGCTCGTCGGTCAGACGGCGAAGATGGGGAAGGGCAGTCTCGACGAAGGCCTCGATCGGCTGGCGCGCGGCGCCGATGGTAAGGCTGACGCCTGCCAGCGGCATCCCGTCCACCCCCAGCACGGGGGCGGCGATGGTGCGAAGGCCATAGGCGTTCTCGCCGTCGGACACGGCGTAGCCCTGGCGTCGCACGGCCTCTAGCCGGCCGAGCAGGGCATCCAGGTCGGTCACGGTGCGCTCGGAGAGCATCACGCGCTCCACGCTCTCCAGGTGCTCCACCTGCCGGTGCCGCGGCAGCCAGGCGAGCACGGCGTGGCCGAGCGCGGTGGCATAGGCGCCCACCCGCGTGCCGGGGCGGCGCACCAGCCCGCTGCGCTCCAGCCCGTGCTGCACGCGCTGCAGGTAGATCACCTCGCCCCCTTCGATCACGCCGAGGGAACCGGCATCGGCCACCCCCGGCACCACCTCGCGCAGCAGCGGCTCCGCATGGCCGGGCAGGTCGTTGGCGGAAAGGGCGGAGAAGCCGATTTCCAGGCAGCGCAGGGTCAGGCGGAAGCGGCGCGTGCCCGGCACGGCGCGCAGATAGCCCAGGGCGATGAGCGTGTGGATCAGGCGGAAGGCGGTGCCGCGGTCCAGTCCCGCCCGCGCGGCCACCTCGGAGACAGTCAGTTCCGGCAGGTCGGCCCCGAAGGCGCGCAACACCGCGAAAACCTTGGCGGCGGACTGGACGAGGTTCTTGGGGTTCGCCACGGGCGAAGCCTCCCCCTCCTCCTTCCCGGCCATGCCTTCCCTCCCGTCCGGCACTCCGTTGATCGGAATGCGAACATTTGTTGCAGCGTTGGGGCGAGTTTCAGCACTTCCCTCGCCCCGCCGTCAAGCAGAAGCGGGGACGCCGCGCGTTACAGCGAACTGCCGCCGCAGACCGTGATGCCCTGCCCCGTGATCGCTCCGGCTTCCTCTGAGAGGAGAAAGGCCACCAGCGCCGCCACCTCCTCCGGCCGGATGAAGCGGCCGATGGGCGGCACGCGGGGCGGCACCCCGGCGCGGGCGGGGTCGCGCAGCATCGGCGTCTCGGTGGCCGCGGGGGCCACCACGTTCACGGTGATGCCGCGCGGTGCCAGTTCCGCTGCCCAGGAGCGGGCCAGGGCGAGCATGGCGGCCTTGCTGGCAGCGTACTGGCTGCGCCCCGGCGCGCCCGTGGCGGTGCGGCTGCCGATCAGCACCATCCGCCCGCCATCGGGCATGGCGGGCAGCAGGCGGTTCGCCAGGCGCTCCGTGGCATCGACATGCAGGCGCCACATCGCCTGCCCATCCTCCGGCTTCAGCGAACCGATCGGGTTGGTGCGCAGCAGTCCCGCCGCATGGACCAGGGCGCGCGGGGCCAGCCCGTCCAGCGCCGCCTCCAGCCCCGCCGGGTCCGAAAGGTCCGCCGCGCGGTGGTCGAAGCCGGCCTCCGTGACCGCCGGGGCGGAGCGGCTGATCCCCGTCACCCGCCACCCCTCCCGCAGCAGCCGCGCCGCGATGGCGGCCCCGATGCCGGAGGAGACGCCGGTGACGACGGCGTGGCGGGGGTTGGCGGCATCGGACATGGAACGGGCTCCGGCAGGGGTTGCCCCGCCCCTTTGGCACGGCCGGCGCCCCGCCGCAGCCCTTCACGGCACGGCGTGAGGGGCCTCAGCCGTCCGGCAGCGCGAAGGTCGGGGCGGCGAGCGCGGCCGGATCGGCATCGTCCTTCAGCCCGTTCCCCGTGAGCTTGCGCGACAGCGCCTCCCGCATCAGCCAAGCCAGCTTCGCCGCCGCCAGTTCCGGCGCCAGTCCGCCGGCCGTGTGGATGTTGGAGATGCAGTTGCGCTCCGAATCCCGCCGCCCCGGGCGCGGATCGAAGGTGAGGTAGACACCGAGGCTGTCGGGCACGGAAAGCCCCGGCCGCTCCCCGATCAGCACGGCCACCAGCCGCGCGCCCAGCCGCGCCCCGATCTCGTCTCCCAGCGCCACGCGGGCCCCGGTGGCGATCACCGGCGGCGCGATCCGCCAGCCCGGCAGGCGCCGCAGCGCCGCATGGAAAACCGCGGCGGCATGGCGCTGCACGGCGGTGGCCGAGAGCCCGTCCGCCAGGACGAAGGCGGCATCGAAGGGTCCCTCCGCCGCATCCATCGCCTCCAGCCGGCGCCCCAGATCCGGGCGGCGCAGATAGGTGCCGCGATCCGCCGCCCGGCTACGTGCGCGCAGCGCCGCGTAGGGATGCAAGACCGCTTCCAGCGCCGCCACGTCCAGCGGCGCGTGCACCGCATCCCGCGCCAGGGCATGCGCCATCTGGAAGGCCAGAACCTCGCGCAGCGGCAGCGCATCGCCGCAGCCGCCGAGCCCGATCCGCGCCCGCGTGGCCTGCCGCAGCCGCGCCCATGGATCGGAACGGGGATCGGGGGCGGGCAACTCAGCCATGGTCGCGCGCCAGTTGTAGCAGCGACGATTGCGCGAGCGGCGGCGGGCGGATCGCCCCGCCCGGTTCCGCGATGCCCATGCGTTCCAGCCAGGCCTCGAACTCAGGCGCAGGGCGCAGGCCGAGCATGGAGCGCAGCGCCAGCACGTCGTGAAAGGACAGGCTCTGGTAGTTCAGCATGATGTCGTCCGCGCCCGGCACGCAGATCAGGAAGTGCACGCCCGCGACGCCGAGCAGCGTCATCAGCCCGTCCATGTCGTCGCCATCCCCCTCGGCGTGGTTCGTGTAGCAAACGTCCACCCCCATCGGCAGGCCGAGGAGCTTGCCGCAGAAATGGTCCTCCAGCCCCGCCCGGATGATCTGCTTTCCGTCGTACAGGTATTCCGGCCCGATGAAGCCCACGACCGTGTTCACCAGCAGCGGCTTGAAGGTACGGCACACGCCATAGGCGCGCGCTTCCAGCGTCTGCTGGTCCACGCCGTGATGCGCCTCGGCGGAAAGGGCGCTGCCCTGCCCCGTCTCAAAATACATCACCTCGCCGGAAGGCCCGCCACGTCCCAGCGCCAGCGCCGCTTCCCGCGCTTCCCGCAGGATGGCGAGGTCCACCCCGAAGCCGCGATTCGCCCCCTCCGTCCCCGCGACCGACTGGAAGACAAGGTCCACCGGCGCCCCGCGCCGCATGATCTCGATGGCGTTCGTCACATGGGTCAACACGCAGGTCTGGGTGGGGATGGCGTAGCGCTCGCGCAGCTCGTCCAGCATGTGCAGCAGCGCCATGGCGTTCGGCACGCTGTCGGTGGCCGGGTTCACCCCGATCACCGCATCGCCCGAGCCGTTCAGCAGCCCGTCCAGCGTGGAGGCGGCGATGCCGCGCGGATCATCGGTGGGATGGTTCGGCTGCAGCCGCGTCGCCAGCCGCCCCTCCAGCCCCAGGGTGGAGCGGAAGGCAGTGACGACCCGCCGCTTGCGCGCCACCGCAATCAGGTCCTGGTTCCGCATCAGCTTTGACACGGCGGCCACCATCTCCGGCGTCAGCCCAGGCGAGAGCGCGGCCAGAGCCGCCCCATCTGCCTCGTGCGAGAGAAGCCAGTCCCGCAGCCCGCCGACGGTAAGGTGCGAGACGGGCGCGAAGGCCGCCGGATCGTGCGTATCGAGGATGAGGCGCGTCACCTCATCCGCCTCGTAGGGCACCACCGCCTCGTCCAGGAAGATCCGCAGCGGCAGGTCGGCCAGGGCATAGCGCGCCGCCACGCGCGCCGCGTCCGAGGCAGCCGCCAGCCCCGCCAGCTCATCCCCTGAGCGTCGGGGCGAGGCCGCGGCGAGCAGATACGCCAGCCCGTCGAAGACGTGCCGCTCCCCGCCCGCCGTGGCGCCCCAGCACCCCATCCCGCTACTCCCCGATCAGCAGGTGCAGCGCACGCAAGATCAATGCCCGCTCCTCCTCGCCCAGCGGGGCCAGCCGCGCGTCCTGATGCGCCCGCGCCGCCTCCAGCACCGGCTTCACCCGGGCCCGGCCCCTGGGCGTCAGGTGGATCAGCACGCGCCGCCGGTCCTCCCGGGTGGAGCGACGGCGCACCAGCCCGTCCTCCTCCATCCGATCCAGCACCTTCGTCATGCTGGGCTGCTTCATCAGCGCCATCGCCGCCAGCTGCCCCACCCCCAGCCCGTCCACGTCGGACAGGCAGGCCAGCACGCGCCACTCCGGCACGGAAAGGTCCCAACCCTTCAGGGAAGCGTGGAAGCTGGAGGAGATGTCGTGGCTGGCCCGGGCCAGCAGATAGGGCAGGTAGCTCTCGGTGAAGGCCACGGGGGCGTTCCATCCCTTTTCATATATCTTGACCGGCCCGGCCATTCTGCGCGGGAATGCCGGCGGACACAGAGGGCCGGCCCAGGATGTTTGCGGACCGCATCGAGCACAAGTGGATCGAATCCTTCGCCGAGATCCTGGCGAAATGCGCGGTGAAGCCGGGCGAGGTGGTGGCGATCCTCTCCGAGACCCAGTCCCGCGCCCTGAACGTGCAGCTGGCCGAACTCGCCCTGCTGCGCCTGGGGGCCCGCCCCTTCCACCTGGTGCTGCCCACCGCCCGCAATCCCTACCCCGTCCCTATCCGCTCCACCGGCGCCAGCGAGGCGATCGGCGGCCTGGAACCCGTGATCGACGCCCTCTCCGCCAGCACCCTGGTGGTGGATCTGACCGTGCAGGGCCTGATGCACGCGCGGGAGACGGCGGCCATCCTCAAGGCCGGCTCCCGCATCCTCTCCATCTCCAACGAGCACCCGGAAGCGCTGGAGCGGATGCGCCCGGACGACGCGCTGATGGCGCGCGTGAAGGCCGCCACCAAGGCTCTGCGCGGCGCGAAGCGGATGAGCGTGCGCTCCGCCGCCGGCACGGCGCTGGAGATCGACATGGCCGGCGCCTCCACCGTCGGCGTCTGGGGCTGGACGGACCGGCCGGGCACCCTGGCCCACTGGCCCGGCGGCATCGTCGTCAGCTTCCCCGCCGCCGGCACGGTGAACGGGGTGCTGGTGCTGGATACTGGCGACATCAACCTGACCTTCAAGCGCTACCTCGCAGCCCCCATCCGCCTGACGATCGAGGCGGATTACGTCACCGCCATCGACGGCAGTGGCCCGGACGCGGAGATGATGCGCCAGTCCTTCGCCGCCTGGGGCGACCGGGAGGCCTATGCCGTCTCCCATGTCGGCTTCGGCATGAACCCGGCCGCCCGCTACGAGGCGCTGTCCATGTATGACGGGCGCGACACGAACGGCACGGAGCTGCGCGCCGTCTCCGGCAACTTCCTCTTCTCCACCGGCGCCAACGAGTTCGCGGGCCGCTACACCCCCGGCCACTTCGACATTCCCGTGATGGGAACGGACATCCTGCTGGACGGCACCCCTGTGGTGGTGAAGGGCGTGGTGCAGGAGGTCTTCGGCTGAAATCCGTGCTGGACAGAAATATTCCTTTTCATATGATCCTCCCATGACAGCGATCGTGATGCTCCACGGGATCGGCGCCGGCGCGAGGCTCTTCGAGCCGCAGCGCGCCGCCTTCGCCGCCCGTGGGCTGGATCCGGTGCCGCTCGACTTCCCGGGCTACGGGGATCGCCCGCCCGTTGAAGCGATGGATTTCGAAGGGCTCGCGGCGGATGTGGAAGCCGCGATCGCGGAACGCGGCCTGGACCGCCCCGTCCTGCTCGGCCACTCCATGGGCGGCATGGTCGTGCAAACCCTGCTGCGCCGCCGCCCCGATGCCTATGCCGCCGCGGTCCTCGGCGCGACCAGCCCGGCTTTTGGAAATCCCTCCGGGGAGTTTCAGCAGCGGTTCGTCGCCGCCCGCATGAAGCCGCTGGACGAGGGCCGCAGCATGGCCGACATGGCGCCCGAGACCTTCGCCGCCCTAGTCGGTCCGCGCGGCGCCGAGACGCCCTGGCGCGACCACGCCATCGCCGTTCTTGGCGAGACCCCGGCCCAGACCTTCCGCGCCGCCGTGCGCTGCCTCGTCACCTTCGACGAGCGCGCCTCGCTCGGCACCATTCGCGTGCCAACCCTGTGCCTGGCCGGGGAAGCGGACACCAACGCCCCCGCCCCGGTCATGGAGCGCATGGCCGGGAAGATCCCGGGCGCTGAGTACCGCTGCATGGCCGGCATCGGCCACCTGCCGAATATCGAGGCGCCGGAGGAATTCGACGCCATCATCCTCGAATTCCTGGACCGCCACCTGAAGGGGAGCGCGTGATGTACACCCTCGCCGCCGACACCGCGCAGGACGAGCCGATCTTCGCGCCGGAGGCCTTCAACCTCACGCCGCAGCAGGCCGAGCTGACGGCCCGCGCCCGCCGCTTCGGCAAGGCCGTGCTGGCGCCGCGCGCCCCGATCTGGGACCGCGAGGCGCGCTTCCCGCTCGACAATTTCCGCGACATGCACGGGGAAGGCCTGCTCGGCATCTGCGTCCCGCGCGAGGATGGCGGAGAGGGCGCGGATTTCGCTACCTACTGCCTCACTGCTGCAGAGTTGGGCCGCTACTGCGGCGCCACTGCCCTCTCCTGGAACATGCATGTCTGCTCCACCCTCTGGTCCGGGTTGCTGAGCGAGGACCTAGAGATGAGCGAGGCGGACCGTGCCGCCCATCGCGCGCGCCGCTCCACCCATTACCGCCGCATCATCGAGACGGGCGCCGTCTACTCCCAGCCCTTCTCCGAGGGCGGCGCGGCCGCCGCCGGAGCCGTCGCCTTCGGCACAGAAGCGCAGCCGGTGGAGGGCGGCTACATCGTCAACGGCAAGAAGATCTTCGCCAGCCTTTCCGGCGCCGCCGACTACTACGGCATCCTCTGCACGGAGAAGCAGGGCGAGGAGCGGGGCAGCCGCCGCAACACCCTTTACCTGGCCGTGCCCGCCAACGCGCCCGGCGTCTCCGTCGTCGGGGATTGGGATCCCCTGGGCATGCGCGGCACCGTCTCCCGCACGCTGCTGCTGAAGGATGTTTTCGTCCCCGAGGACTCCATGCTGATGCCGCGCGGCGTCTACTTCCAGGCCGCCGGCCGCTGGCCGCACATGTTCATGACGCTGACGCCCACCTATATGGGCCTCGCCCAGGCCGCCTACGACTTCGCCGTCTCCTACCTGCGCGGCGAAGTGCCGGGAACGCCGCCCGTGAAGCGCCGCATGTTCCCCACGAAGCAGATCGCCGTCGCCGAGATGCGCGTGATGCTGGAGCAGACCAAGGCCCTGTGGTTCCAGGCCGTGCGGGAAGCGCGCCCCGATCCCACCCGGGACCAGGTGATGCGCGCCTATGCCGCGCAGCACACGGTGATGGAGAACGCCAACGCCATCGCCACCAAGGCGATCCGCACCTGCGGCGGGCAGGCCATGCTGAAGTCCCTGCCGTTGGAGCGCATCTACCGCGACAGCCGCTGCGGCTCCCTCATGCTGCCCTGGACCGCCGAGATCTGCATCGACCGGCTCGGCCGCGAAACCCTCTACAAGCCGGGCGAGAAGGACGAATAGAGGCGTGACGAACCTCGCCACCCTCATCGACCGCAACGCAGCCTTCGCCCCCGCTAAGACCGCCCTGCGCTTCGAGGGGGCGGCGATCTCCTACGCCGAGTTCTCCGCCATGATCGCCCGCGCCGCCCACACGCTGCGCGTGGATCACGGCGTGCTGCCCGGCGACCGGGTAGCAGTGCTGGCCACGAACCACCCGGCCTATCTCGCCCTGCTCTATGCTTGCGCCCGGCTGGGCGCTATCCTCCTACCGCTGAACTGGCGCCTCGCTGCGCCGGAACTGCGCTACATCCTGGAACACGCCGAAGCGCGCCTCTGCTTCGTGGAGCCCGCCTTCGCTGCGACGCTTACCGAGGCCGCGCCGGATGTCCCTGCCCTGCTGCTAGACATTCCCAAGGGCAGCGCCGACGCGGAAGGCCCCGGCACGCTCGAAGACCCCCTGTTGCTCGTCTACACCTCCGGCACCACCGGCCGCCCGAAGGGCGCGCTGCTGCGGCAGGAAGCGCTGTTCCACAACGCGGTGATGAGCCACCACCTGCACGGCATGACATCGGAGGACCAAATCCTCTCCGCCCTGCCCTTCTTCCATGTCGGCGGGCTGAACATCCAGACCACGCCCGCGCTGCAGGCCGGCGCCACTGTCACCATCCACCCGCGCTTCGCGCCCGATACCGCGCTGGAAGCCATTGCGCGAGATCGCCCCACTCTCTTCCTCACCGTCCCCGCCGTGATCCGCGCCCTGCTGGCCGCGCCGGGCTGGGCCGATGCCGACCTCTCCTCCCTCCGCGCCATCTCCACCGGCTCGGAGCCCGTCCACCAGGCGTTGATAGATGCCGTCACCGCCCGCCGCGTGCCGCTGCTGCAGGTCTACGGCGCTACGGAAAGCTGCCCCATCGCCGTCTACACGCGCCTCGGCGGCGATCTCTCCCGCGGCACCTCCACCGGCCTCCCCGGCCTGCTCTGCGAGGCGAAGGTGGCCGACGACACCGGCCGCGAACTTCCCCACGGCACCCCCGGCGAGGTGCTGCTGCGCGGCCGCAATCTTTTCTCCGGCTACTGGCGCGACGAGGTCGCAACGGCGGCCTGCACGATCGACGGCTGGTACCACACCGGCGACATCGCCACGCGCGACGCGGACGGCTACTTCACCGTGCACGACCGCAAGAAGAACATGATCATCTCCGGCGGGGAAAACATCTACCCCGCCGAGTTGGAGCGCGTCCTGCTGGAGCACCCGGACGTCGCGGAAGCCGCCGTCCTCGGCGCCCCCGACCCGAAATGGCAGGAGGTGCCGGTGGCCTTCCTCGTCCTCCGCGCCGGCTGCATTGCGGATGCCGAAGGGGTGCGCGCCCACGTCGCCGCCCGCCTCGCCCGCTTCAAGGTGCCGCGGGACGTCATCTTCACCGATGCCCTGCCCCGGACCGCCCTCGGCAAGGTCCGGCATTTCGAGTTGCGCCCCCTGGTCGGAACCCAAGCATGACGCTCCGCATCGCCGTCCTCGGGGGCGGCAACGGCTCCTTCGCCGCCGCCGGCGACATGGCCCTGAACGGCCACGAGGTGCGCCTGTGGCGGCGAGACGCGGAGGCTGTGGCCGCGCACAAGGCGCAGGGCGGCACCATCTCCGTGAAGGACGCGAAAGGCGTGCACGAGGCCCGCTTGGCCCTCGTCACCACCGACATCGCAGAAGCGGTACGCGGCGCTGACCTGATCCTGTGTCCCGCCCCTGCCACCGCGCAGGCGGACATCGCGCGCCTTCTCGCCCCCGTTCTGGAAGACGGGCAGGTCGTCTTCCTGCCCCCTGGAACCCTCGGCACCGTGCTGATGGCCCGGGCCCTGTACGAGACCGGCCGCAAGCCCCGCGTCGCCTTCGCCGAAACCGGCACCCTGCCCTGGCTGGCCCGCAAGCACGGCCCGCATCAAGTCGCCATCACCACCCGCGCCACCCGCCTGCCCACCGGCGTCTTCCCGCTGGACGCTGCGGACCACGCGCTGGCCGTGATCGCCCAGGCCTTCCCCGGCGCCATCGAACCCTGCGGCGACGCCCTCTCTGGCGCGCTGATGAACGCCGGCGCCATCATCCACCCGCCGCTGATCATCATGAACGCCGGCCCGCTCGAGCATTTCGAGAAGTGGGACATCCACAACGAGGGCACCGTCCCCGCCATCCGCCGCACCACGGACGCGCTGGATGCGGAGCGCATCGCGGTGCGCGAGGCCCTGGGCTACGGCACCCCGCACTTCCCTCTCGCCCACCACTACGCGAAGGAAGGCGAGGAATGGATGTACGGCCGCGCCAGCCATGACCGGCTGACAGAATCCGGCGACTGGCGCGAGAAGATCATCCTCACCAAGCACCGCTACATGATGGAGGACCTGCGCCTCGGCCTCTCCCTCATCATCTCGGCCGCCGATCTCGCGAGCGTGCCCACCCCACTGGCCCGCGCCTTCTCCTCCATCGGCGCTGCCATCCGGGGCGATGCGCCGGACCATTCCGGCCGCACCCTGGCCGATGCCGGCCTGGGCGGGCTGGACCGCGCCGGGATCGACCGGGTGCTGAAGCATGGCTTCTGACCGCACCCACATCGCCTGCCTCGGCGCTGGCCGCATGGGCCGGGGAATCGCGGTACAATTCGCCTATGCCGGGCATGAGGTGGTGCTGCTGGATGCCAAGCCGCGCGACCCCGCCGCCTTTGCGAGGCTGGAAGCGGAAGCCCTGACGGAAATCGGTGACGCGCTCCGCACCCTGGCCGAACTCGGCCTCTTCGACCCCGCGCGCGCCGACACCATCCTCGCCCGCGTGCGCGTCGCGCCGGACGAGCAGGCGCCGGAAGTCCTCTCCCGCGCCGGCCTCGTCTTCGAGGGCGTGCCGGAGATCCTCGACTTCAAGCGCGACATCCTCGCCCGCGCATCTGGGCTGATGGCACCGGACGCCATTCTCGCCTCCACTACTTCCACCATCCTGGTGGACGACCTCTCCCCCAGCGTCGCGGACCCCGCGCGCTTCCTCAACGCGCACTGGCTCAACCCCGCCTACATCATCCCCCTCGTCGAGGTCTCGCCGGGCCGCGACACGGCGCCGGAGACGGTGGCGCGGCTGCACGCCATCCTCGAATCCGTCGGCAAGGTCCCGGTCAACTGCGCCGCCACCCCCGGCTTCATCGTGCCGCGCCTGCAGACACTGGCCATGAACGAGGCCGCGCGCATGGTGGAGGAAGGCGTCGCCAGCGCGGAGGAAATCGACAAGGCCGTGAAATACGGCTTCGGCTTCCGCTTCGGCGTGCTCGGCGTGCTGGAGTTCATCGACTGGGGCGGCGGCGACATCCTCTACCACGCCAGCCGCTACCTCACCGGTGCCCTCGGCCACGAACGCTACCGCGCGCCGGAGGTGATCGAGCGCAACATGGAGCAGGGCCGGATCGGCCTTCGCACCGGCCAGGGTTTCATGGATTATTCCGGCCTGGATCTCGAATCCTATCGTCGCCAGCGCCTAGGCGCGCTGGTGGAGAGATTGCGGGCCGAAGGGCTCGCCAAGCCGCCCGTGCTGCCGGACTGAACCGGACGGGAAGAGGAAAGCGCGGCACGCGGCGGCACCACACAAAGGAGGCTGCTGCATGTTCGGACGAAGGGATCTCTCCCGCCTCGCGCTCGGCGCCGGGGCGGGCCTCGCGCTGTCACCGGCGGCGCGCGCGCAGGGCACATGGCCGGACCACTCCCTCCGCTGGGTGGTCGGCTACGGCGCGGGCGGCGCCAGCGACATCTTCGCGCGCATGATCGCCCGGCAGATGGGCCCGGCCATCGGCCAGTCCATCGTGGTGGAGAACCGCCCCAGCGGCGGCGCCATCGTGGCCACCGAGAACGTCATCCGCTCCCCCGCCGACGGCCACACGCTGCTGCACACGGATAACGGCGTCCTCGTCTACAACCCCGCCCTCTACGCCCGGCTTCCCTTCGATCCGGACAAGGACCTGGTGAATGTCGGCTTCATCGGCCGCTTCCCCATGCTGCTGCTGGTCCGCCCGGAAAGCCCCTTCCAGGACTTCGCCGGGCTGCTGGCGGAATCGAAGCGCCGCACGGTCACCTACGGCACCCCCGCCGTCGCCTCCCCGCACCAGCTCGCCATGGAGGTGCTGAAGCGCCACTCCGGGCTGGACGCGACCCATGTGCCCTATCGCGGCATGCCCGCCGTGCTGAACGACCTCGTCGCCGGCCAGGTGGATTGCATCATCTCCGACATCACCAACGGCCTGCCCTACCTCTCCACCGGCCGCGCCCGCGGGCTGGTGATGCTGGGGGACAGCCGCGCCGCGGCCGCGCCCGCCGTGCCCATGGCGGTGGAGCTGGGCTACCCCAAGGCCGTGTCCTACGGCTGGCAGGGCGTCGCGGTCGCCTCCGGAACGCCGCAGCCGGTGGTGGAACGCCTGAACGCTCTCCTCCGCGCGGCCATCGAGAGCCCGGAGGTGTCGAAGCAGATGAAGGACATCGGCGCGGAACTGGTGCCCCGCACGCCAGCCGGAATGGCGGAGTATGTTGCCGCCGAGAACGCCGTCTGGCGCCCGCTGATCCGGGATCTCGGCATCCGCCTGGACGGGTGAACGGAGAAGGGCCGCCGGATCGCCCGGCGGCCCTTCCGAAGGTGAGCTCCCGGATCAGGTCCCGCAGAAGGTGAGATAGGGCTCCTCCGCCCCCGGCGGCGGAACATCCGCGCCCGGCTGGTCCTCATAGGGCCGGGAGGTGCTCTCCAGCAGCGCCTCGAAGGGCCCGAGATCGCCGGCATGGGCGGACGCCAGCGCGGACTCGACCAGGTGGTTGCGCGGGATCACGGCGGGGTTCACCGCCCGCATCGCCGCCGCCCGCGCCGCAGGGTCGCCGCCCACCTCCGCCAGCCGCGCCCGCCAGGTCCCGGCCCAGGCGTCGAAGGCCGCCGGGGCGGCGAACAGGTCGCGCGCGGAATTGTCCCCCTCCACCGCCCGGCAGAGCCGGCGGAAGGTGAGGGTAAAGTCCGCCCGGTTCTCCGCCATCGCCTTCAGCAGTTCGCCCGCCATCGCCGCATCGCCGGTGCTGCCGCCGGGCAACCCGATCTTGGCGCGCAGCCCCTCGAGATAGGCCCCCTCGAAAGCCGGGGCGAAGCCGGCCAGCGCCTCGTTGGCGGAAGCCAGCGCCGCCTCCTCCCCCTCGTCCAGCAGGGGCAGCAGGGCCTCCGCCAGCCGCGCCAGGTTCCACTGCATGATCCGCGGCTGGTTGCCGTAGGCGTATCGCCCGAACTGGTCGATGGAGCTGAACACCGTGGCGGGGTCGTAGGCGTCCATGAAGGCGCAGGGCCCGTAGTCGATCGTCTCGCCGGAGATCGAGGTGTTGTCCGTGTTCATCACCCCGTGGATGAAGCCGATCCCCATCCAGCGCGCGACCAGCGCCGCCTGCCGCGCGATCACCCCGTCCAGCAGGGCACGGTACGGGTTCGCCGCCCCCGCCAGATCCGGGTAATGCCGGGCAATGGCGTGGTCCGCCAGCGCGCGCAGCCCCTCTACATCCCCGCGCGCCGCGAAATAGGCGAAGGTCCCCACGCGGATATGGCTGCTCGCCACGCGCGTCAGCACGGCGCCCGGCAGCGCCGTCTCCCGGTACACCTGCTCCCCCGTCGTCACGGCGGCCAGCGCGCGGGTGGTGGGCACCCCCAGCGCCGCCATTGCCTCGCTGACCAGGTATTCCCGCAGCACCGGCCCGAGCGCCGCCCGCCCGTCGCCGCGGCGGGAGAAGGGGGTGGGACCGGAACCCTTCAGCTGGATGTCGAACCGTGCCCCGTCCGGCGCCACCACCTCGCCCAGCAGGATGGCGCGCCCATCCCCGAGCTGGGGCACGAAGTTCCCGAACTGGTGCCCCGCATAGGCGGCCGCTAGCGGCTCCGCCCCCTCCGGCACCCGGTTCCCCGCCAGCACCGCCACGCCCTCGGGCGAGGCCAGCGCCGCCGGATCCAGGCCCAGCCGCCGGGCCAGGGCCTCGTTCAGCCTCAGCAGGCGCGGCGCCGCCACGGGCGTCGGATCCAGCCGCGCGCGAAAGCGCTCGGGCAGGCGGGCATAGGAGTTGTCGAAGGGGAAGCGGAGTGCCTGCCCTTCCAGGACCGTGCTGCTCATGTTCTGCAGATCGAAAGCCGGTGGCCCGGAAACAACCCCGGATCAGCCCGCCTCGCGCCGCGCCAGTGCCGCCAGGCGCGGTCCGGCAGCCGCATTCGCCTCCGCCTCGATCGCGCGATAGGTCCGCACCACCTCCTCGCCCAGCGCCGTCAGCCTCGCCCCGCCCCCGCCGGCGCCGCCCGCCGTCGTCTCCGCCACGGGTGCCCCGAAGCCTCGGTTCAGGGCCTCCACCAGCTCCCAGGCCCGCCGATAGGACATGCCAAGCGCCCGCCCGGCCGCGGAGATGGAGCCGGCCCGCCCGATCTCCTCCAGCAGCCGCACCTTGCCCGGCCCGACCCGCAGGCCGCCGCCAAGATCGAGCCGCAGGTTCAGCCGCGGCTCGTCACTCTCCTCCGGCATGTTCCTGGCGCGCGGCATCGGCCCAATCCCATCACGCGGCGCCGACAGGGACAACGGGCCGGGTGGAGCGACGGCCGGCCCCCAAGGGGTTCCGCCCCCTGGCCCCCCGCCAAGGGCCTGAGGCCCTTGGATCCCCGTCTGGCTGCCGCCGCGCCGGCCTGACACGGGGTCTCGGTATCGTGGCCTGATCCTGCCCCTGCAGTCGCCTGAGGTCGTCGACCTCAGGCGCACCGCATGCGGGATGATCCCAACTCGAAGAAAAAGATGATGGGTTCGAAGCACTGCTTCGAACGGGTCCGGGGAGAGGAAGAATTCCTTCTTCCTCTCCCCGGCCACAGACCGCCACCCGAAAGATCAGTCCGCCTCAGCGCCCGACTTCTCGATCGTCTCACGCCACATCGGCCGCTCCCGCGCCGCGCGCGCCGCGGCGTCGGCTGCCGTGGTCCAGATCGGCTTGGCGCCGACCCGGGCGAAACGCTCGCGCTGGGTGGCGTCGTCCACGGTCGCCTTGAGCGCCGCGTTCAGCCGTTCCACCACCGCGTCCGGCGTGGAGGCCGGGGCGACGAAGCCGCCCCAGACCGTCACGACGAAGTCGTTGACACCCGACTCCGCCATGGTCGGGATGGCGGGCAGGGTGGGCCAGCGCTCCGCGCTTGTCACCGCCAGGGCACGGATCTGCCCTGCCTCGACGAGGGCCTGGTAGGAGGCCACGCCGTCGATGGCGAAGTCGATGTCGCCGCTCAGCAGCGCCGGCTGGATCTGCGCCGCGCCGCGATAGGGCACGTGCACCGCCTCGATCCCCAGGCGGCTGAACAGCATGGCGGAGGAGAGGTGCGTGGTGGTGCCGACGCCGGTGGAGCCGTAGGTGATGCCGCCGCGCTTGGCCTTCGCCCAGGTGACGAACTCCTGCAGCGTCTTGGCCTGCACCTTGTTCGGGGCCACCACGGCGATGTTCGGGAATTCCCAGCCCAGCGCGATGGGCCGCAGGTCCTTCTCGATGTCGTAGGGGACGTTCTTGTAGAGGAACTGGTTGATCGAGAAGTTGGAGACGGTGACGCAGCCGATCGTGTAGCCGTCGCCCGCCGCCTTCGCCACCACGTCCGTGCCGATATTGCCGCTCGCGCCCGGGCGGTTCTCGATCACCACGGGCTGGCCGAGCGTCTGGCCCATGTGGTCGGCATAGACGCGCCCGATCACGTCCGTCGCGCCGCCCGGCGGATAGGGCACGATCATGCGGATCGGCCGCGTCGGCCAGTTGCCGCCCTGGGCACGAGCGAGCGAGGGCAGGACAGCGGAGCCGAGGGCGGTTCCGAGCAGGGTACGGCGGTTCACGGTGTTTCCTCTTTGGGACATCACGGGAAAGGGTTCAGGCCTCGGGCGGCAGGACCTTGCCGGGGTTCATCAGCCCGGCGGGGTCCAACAGCGCCTTCACGCGCCGCATCAGCGCGATCTCGGCAGGGTTCGTCACGCGGCCCAGCCGCACGCGGTTGCTGATGCCGATCCCGTGCTCGGCGCTGATCACGCCGCCCAGGGCCGCGGTCTCGTCATCCACCACGGCATTGATGCGCGCGACCATCGGCGCGGCGGTCGCGGCATCCGGGTATTGCTGCGGGTTCAGGATGGCGAGGACGTGGATGTTCCCGTCGCCGATATGCCCGTGCATCACGATGCGCGCCTCCGGCGCCACCTCGGCGATCCGGCGCTCCACGTTGCGGGCAAAAAGCGCCTGGTTCTCCAACGGCACCACGCTGTCATGGCTCACCACGTAGCCCGCGCGCTTGCTGCCCTCGGAGACGGAGTGGCGGATCTTCCAGAGCGCCTCGGCCTGCGCGCCGCTCTCCGCGATCACGGCATCGGTCACCAGCCCCTCCTCGAAGGCGGCGCCCAGCGCCTCCTCCAGCGGGGTGCGCAGGTCGGTCGCGGCCAGCGTGTCCGTCAACTCGATCAGCAGGTACCAGGGCGCCTCCAGCGCGAAGGGGATCGCCACGTCCGGCACGTGCTCCGCGATCACCTCGATCTGGCCGCGCGACATGGCCTCCAGGCTCGCCAGACGGTCGCCCACCGCGCTGCGGAGCCGCCCCATCAGCGTCAGCACCGCCTCGATCTCCGGCAGCGCGACCATGGCCAGCGCCGAGACGCGCGGGCGCGGGAAGAGCTTGAGGGAGGCGGCGGTGACGATGCCCAGCGTCCCCTCCGCCCCGATAAAGAGCTGCTTCAGGTCGTAGCCGGAGGAGTTCTTCCGCAGCGCGTGCAGGCGGTCCAGCACCGTGCCGTCCGGCAGCACCACCTCCAGCCCCAGCACCAGCTCCCGCGTGTTGCCGTAGCGCAGCACGGCCGTACCGCCGGCATTGGTGGCGATGTTGCCGCCGATCTGGCAGCTCCCCTCCGCGCCGAGTGAGAGGGGGAAGAGGCGGTCCACCTTCTCCGCCTCCTCCTGAATGGTCTGCAGGATGCAGCCCGCCTCCACCGTGATGGAATTGGCCAGGGCGGAGATGGCGCGCACGCGGTTCAGCCGGTCCAGCCGCACCACCACGGCCTGGCCGGAAGCGTCCGGGGTGGCCGCGCCGCACATGCCGGTGTTCCCGCCCTGCGGCACGATCGTCACGCCCCGCTCCGCGCAGAGCCGCACCACCGCGGCCACCTGCGCCGTGTCGGCCGGCTTGACCACGGCGGCGGCGCGCCCGTGATAGCGGCCGCGCCAGTCCACCACATAGGGTTCCTGGTCCTCGCCGGGCGCGACGACGTGCTGGCGGCCGACGATCGCGGCCAGGGCCTCCACCAGCGCGGCGTCAGCAGCGGCATCGGAAACGGCGAGGCTCATGGCGTTGGTCGGCTCCGTGCTTGGGGCCGGGCGGCCGCAGCGCCCGGGGCGATGCGTCCACACGGCCGGGGTGGCGGCAGGTGCCGCCCCCGCTAGTCCTCTACATGACCAGATTGCGCGTTCGCTTCTGCGCGTATTGAGCAAAAATGTCGAGGGGAAACTTCGGATGCCGATCAACCCTGCGCAGAAGCGTGATCCGGAGCTGCTTTCAACCTAAAAACCATGCTGCACCCGCGAAGGGGCGCGGTGCGGCACCCACTAGGCAATTCTGCGCAGTTCGCGCAAAAATTCATTGACTTCGCCCCACCGGACGCGACATCAGCCCCGTAGTCCCGCGTCCCGCGCGGCCGGGCACCCAGCCTCGGGCGCCATCGGAGAATGCCCATGCAGATTCCCATCAAGCGCGCCATCGAGAGCGTGCCCGGCGGCATGATGGTCGTGCCCCTCGCCCTCGGCGCGATCATCGCCACCCTCTTCCCAGCCACGCCGAAGTTCTTCGGTTCCTTCACCGGCGCGCTCTTCACGGGATCCCTGCCGATCCTGGCGGTGTTCTACGTCTGCATGGGCGCCAGCATCGACTTCAAGGCCACCCCCTACATCCTGAAGAAGGGCGGCACGCTGCTGGCCACGAAGGTCGGCATCGCCGCGCTGCTGGGCATCATCGTCGGCCAGTTCCTGGGCGAGGCGCCGGTGGCCAGCGGCATCTTCGCCGGCCTCTCCACCCTCGCCATCGTCGCCGCGATGAACGACACCAATGGCGGCCTCTACATGGCGCTGATGGGCCAGTACGGCGCGCCGCGCGATGTCGGTGCCTACACGGTGATGACGCTGGAATCCGGCCCCTTCCTCACCATGATCACCCTCGGCGTCGCCGGGCTCTCGGCCTTCGAGTGGCCGGTGCTGGTGGGCGCGATCCTGCCGCTCCTCGTCGGCATGATCATCGGCAACCTGGACCGCGAGATGCGCGACTTCCTCAGCCGCGCCATTCCCGTGATGATCCCCTTCTTCGCCTTCGCCCTCGGGGCCGGCCTGGACCTGACGAAGGTCTGGCAGGCCGGGCTGCTGGGTCTCGGCCTCGGCGTCGCGGTGGTGGTGATCACCGGCACGGCGCTCTTCCTTGCGGACCGCGCCATCGGCGGCTCCGGCGTCGCGGGCGTCGCGGCGGCCTCCACCGCGGGCAACGCGGCCGCCGTGCCGGCGATCGTGGCGGCCAACAACCCCGCCTATGCCGATGCGGCCCCGGCGGCCACCATCCTCGTCTCCGCCTGCGTCATCGTCACCGCCATCCTCGTGCCGCCGGTCACCGCCTGGGTCGCCCGCCGCGTCGGCCCGGGCCGGGACGCCGTAGCTGAGGGACGGGGCGCATGACGCGCCGCTGGCTCATCCTCGCCGATGACCTGACCGGCGCCGCCGATTGCGGCATCGCCTTTGCCCGCCGCGGGCTGGAGGCGGCGGTCGGCTGGCACAGCGCGGAGGGCGCCGCCGCCGAGGTGCTGGCGATCGACGCCGACAGCCGCCGCCTGAGCCCCGGGGATGCGGCCGGGCGCCACGCCGCGCTGCTGCGCGCCCGCCACGCTCCGGGCACCGGCCTGATCAAGAAGATCGACTCCACCCTGCGCGGCCAGCCCGCCGCCGAGCTGGCCGCCACCATCGGCGCCCTGCATGAGGCCGGCCGCCCGGCGATGGCGATCGTCGCCCCCGCCTTCCCTGCCACCGGCCGCACCACGGAGGGCGGGCGCGTCCACCTGAACGGCGCGCCGCTGGAATCCACCCCCCTCTGGGCGCGCGACCACAGCTACGAGAGCGCGCACCTGCCGACGGTGCTGGAAGCTGTCGGCCTCAAGGCCCGCCACCTGCCGCTGGAGACGATCCGCGCCGGCGACGCGGCGCTGGAAGCCGCCCTGCGCGATGCCCTGGCCGCGGGCGTGGAGGCCGTGGTCTGCGACGCCACCGCTCCCACCGACCTGGACGCCCTGGCCCGCGCCAGCCTGCCGCTCGTCGGTGACGTCTTCTGGGTCGGCTCCGGCGGCATCGCCGCCGCCCTCGCTGCCGCCCTGCCGCTCATGGGCGCCCTGCCCGCCGCGCCGCCCGCCGCGCGCGGCGGCGTCCTTGTCGTCGTCGGGAGCATCGCCGAGGCTTCCCGCAGCGCCGCCGCCCGCCTTGTCGCCGAGAGCGCGGCCGCCCTCATCGAGGTACCGGTCGGCCTGCTCCGCGCCGGCCCCGCCGACCCGGGCTGGGCACCCATGGCTGAGGCGATCGCCGCTTCCCTCGCCGCCGGCCGCGACACGCTCGTGCTGATCACGGACACCTCCCCCGCCGACCTCTCCCAGGGCGCCGCCCTCGCCACGGCGCTCGGCACCCTGCTGGAGCCCGCAGGCCGCAGCATGGGCGGCCTCTTCGCCACGGGCGGGGAAACGGCCTGCGCGCTGCTGAGCCATCTCGGCGTCCACGGCATCCGCCTGGTGGAGGAGGTCGAGGCCGGCGTGCCCCTCGGCGTCACCCAGGGTGCCATCCAAGTCCCCGTCATGACGAAGGCCGGCGCCTTCGGCGACGACGGAACGATCCTCCGCAGCCTGTCCCGGCTGCACAATCTCTCCCGGGAGAACGCGTGATGTCTGACACCCGCCCGATCATCGCCATCACCATGGGCGACGCCTCCGGCATCGGCCCGGAGATCATCATGAAGGCCCTGGCGCGGGAGGACGTCTACGCGATGTGCCGCCCCTTCGTGGTGGGCGACGCGACGCGCCTGCGCGAGGCCGACGCCATCACCAAGACCGGCCTGCAGGTGAACGCCCTGCAGTCCCCCGCCGGCGCCAAGTACCAGCGCGGCACGGTGGACGTGATCGACCTCGGCATCATCCCCGCCGGCCACCCCTTCGGCCAGCTCTCCGCCCTCTCGGGCGAGGGCGCCTTCCGCTACATCGAGCGCGCGACGCGGCTGGTGGAGGCCGGCGAGGCCGACGCCATCTGCACGGCGCCGCTGAGCAAGGAGGCGCTGCACGCCGCCGGCCACAAGTACCCCGGCCACACGGAGATGCTGGCGCACCTGACCGGCACGCCGGAGGTCTCCATGATGCTGGTGGCGCCGAAGCTGCGCGTCATCCACGTCACGACCCATATCGGCCTGATGGACGCCATCCGGAAGATCGAGCCGGGCCTGGTGTTCCGCGTGATTGAGCGCGGCCGCGCGACGCTGGTGAAGGCCGGCATCGAGCAGCCCCGCATCGGCGTCTGCGCCATCAACCCGCATGCCGGCGAGAACGGCCTCTTCGGCCAGGGCGAGGAGGAGGAGAAGATCATCCCCGCCATCGAGAAGTGCCACGCCAACGGCTGGAGCGTTGACGGCCCGCTGCCCGCCGACACGCTGTTCTTCCGCGCCGCCCGCGGCGACTTCGACCTTGTGGTCGCCATGTACCACGACCAGGGCCATGGCCCGGTGAAGGTGATGGGCCTGGAGGCCGGGGTAAACATCACCATCGGCCTGCCGGTGGTCCGCACCAGCGTGGACCACGGCACCGCCTTCGACATCGCCGGCAAGGGCATCGCCGACGAGGGCTCCCTGGTCGAGGCGCTGAAGCAGGCCGTGGGCCTCGCCCCGAAGCGCGCGCTGCAGGCGGCCTGATCGCGAAGCCGGTGGCCGGGGGGATCGCCCCCGGCCACCCGACCCACTAGGGTCCAAGACCATGCGACGCCGACGAACGCGCCACGATGAGATCCTGGCCGCCCTGGCCGCCGGCGACACGGATGTGGACGCCCTGGCGGCGCGCTTCGACGTCTCCGCCTCCACCATCCGGCGCGACCTGAACGCCCTCTCCGAGCAGCGGGCGGTCGCGCGCACCTATGGCGGTGCCATCCTCGCCGCACCGCACCTGGAATCCAGCCTGCGCGCCCGCACCGGGCAGCACCGCGCCGCCAAGGCCGCCATCGCCGAGGCCGCGCTGGCCCTGATCGGCGAGGGCGAGACGGTCATCCTCGACGGCGGCTCCACCGTGGAGGCGCTGGGCCGCCTTCTGCGCGGCCGCAGCCTGCGCGTGGTGACGAACAACCTGCCGCTGATCCCCGTGCTGGCCGATGCGCCGGGCCTGGAACTCGTCGTGCTGGCCGGCACGGTCCGCCCGATCAGCATGAGCACCGTCGGCCCCCTGGCGGAACAGGCGCTGCGCCCCCTCACGGCCGACCGGGTCTTCATGAGCGCGGACGGCGTGATGCCCGGCCGCGGCGTCTGCGAGGCGACGCTGGAGCAGGTCTCCCTGAAGTCCCTGATGATCCGCCAGGCGCGCGAGGTGGTGGTGCTGGCCGATGCTTCAAAGCTCGGCCGCCACGGCCAGCCCTTCTGGGCCCCCCTGCCCGCCGCCGCCGCCGGCGGCTGGACCCTCGTGACGGACGCCCCCCCCACCGCCTGCGCCCCCTATGCCGAGGACGGCGCCCGCGTCATCCGGGCGGGGTAGGCTCCAGGACGCGGATCACGGCATCCCCCAGCCGGATCACCCCGCCCTCCAACACCCGCGCGGTGATGCCGCCATGCCCGCGCACGGCGTTGTAGCCGCCCTCGCCGAGTTCCTCGTCCATGCGGGAACAGGGATGGCAGTCGCCGGACCATTCCAGCAGCACCCCGCCCACCCGGAAGCGGCGGTTCCGCAGGGCGGTGAGGTTGATCCCCTCCGTCAGCAGGTTCCGCCGCAGCCGCTCCGGCGGCACCGCGTCCCGCCTGAGATAGCTTGCGATGGCCCGCAGCCCTTCCGCCGCCACCAGCGTCACCTGCCGCCCGCCATTGTTGCGGCTGGCGTAGCGATCGCCCTGCAGCCCCTGCCCTGCCTCGGCCATCGCGGACTCCACCGCACGCACCGGCTCCCGCCGCACCGCGCGCAGCCCGATCCAGGCCACGCGCCCCGGCGCCATCGGCCCGTCGATCAGCCGCGCCAGCATGGAGCCGGGATTGGGAAAAAGGGATCGCTGCTCGGGCGGCATGGCGCCTTCTACGCCGGGCCGAGGGCACGTTCCCAGTGCCGCAGGCTCTCCGCATTCACCGGCCCGCCCGCCGCCCCGACCCGCGCCAGCAGGCCGGCATGGAACCGCGCCGCCTCCTCCCGCCCCAGCAGGTCGCGCACGGCCGTGATGATCCGGGTGATGCGAAGGTGGTTGTGGTCGAAGCGCGCGAGCCAGTGGTCCGTCCCGGCGTAGAAGCGCGCCATCCGCTCCAGCGCCGCGCGCAACCCGTCCTGCGCCTTCGGATCGGCCCGGATCGCCGCTGCCTCATCCTCCCCCATCACGGGCGAGCCCGGCACCGCCCGGCTCGCCTCCCGCAGCGGAAACAGCCACTGGATGAAGTCGTGCACCGCCTCAAGGCGGCCATTGTCGAAGGCCAGCACCTCAGTCAGGAGGCGGCCCCGGCCATCGCGGCCATCACCGCGCAGGAAAGCGTGGATCGGGTATTCCATGCCGCTGCAACGCCCGGCACGCCGCCCCGGTTCGTGGAACCTATCGCCGAAAGACGAGCAGAAGGTTGTTGGCCGGCATCTCCCGCACCTCCGGCGCGCCGAAGCCCCGCGCGGCCGCCTCCGCCGCCACCGCCTCCAGGTCCCGCACGCCCCATTCCCGGTTGCGGCGCCGCAGATCCGCATCGAACTCCGCGTTGCTCGGTGCGGTGTGGCCACCGTTCCGCCGGTAGGGGCCGTAGAGCACCAGGGGCGAACCTGCCCGCAGGCAGGCCGCCGCCCCGCGCATCAACCCTGGCGTCGCCGACCAGGGCGCGATGTGGATCATGTTGATGCACAGCACCGCATCCGCCGCAATCACCGGCCACTCCCCTGCCGCATCCAGCGCCAGGGCCGGTCGGACATTGCCCTGCCCTGCCGTCCAGGCATCGATGCTGGCCCGCGCGCCCGCATCGGGGTCGCTCGGCTGGAAGACGAGGTCGGGGAAGGCCTGCGCGAAGTGCAGCGCGTGCTCGCCGGTGCCGCTGGCCACCTCCAGCACCACCCCTCGCGGCGGCAGCACCGCCCGCAGCACGGCCAGGATGGGGTCGCGGTTGCGGGCGGCGGCCGGCGCGCGGCGCCGCGGATCATCGGTGGGCATGGCACCATCTGCCCCTGTCCACCGGAAAACTCCAGGACGGCCGAGGGAAGCCCCCCGGCCCCCGATGCTCAGGCCGCCTCGAAGCGCACCGTCTCCGGCTCGGCCGTGCCGATCACCTGCCACACCGTCACCGGCCCCGCGCTGTTGTTGCGGAACCAGTGGCGGCGCCCGGCCGGGTTCATCACCAGGTCGCGCGGGCCCAGCTCCACCTCCACGCCGTTCCCGGCCTCGTCCTCCCAGCCCACCGTCAGGCTGCCCTCCAGAACGAGGAAGGCGTCCTCCACGTCGCGGGAATAGGGCTTCACGCCGGCGCCCGCGGGGATGCCCAGCATCTCCTTGCGGCAGGTGTCGCTCTCGATGCCGCCGGGGCCGACATAGACCTTTCGCGTGAAGCCCGCCGCGTCCCACAGCGTCGGCTGCTCGCTGTGGCGGATCACGTAGCGCGCCATGTGCTGCTGCAGCGGATGATCGCCCGTGACGGAGAAGGGGATGGTCTTCCCCGGCTCCGCCCCGAAGCTCCGCGCCAGCGCCGGCGCCGTGTTCTTCGGGTGGTACAGGTAGCGCGGCGGCAGCGGCTTGCCGACATCGACACTGATAGACATCAGCACCGGCTCGATCCCGTCGTTGCGGAAGCCGTGGCCGATGTCGCGGGCGTTGAGGATCATGTCCTTCGGGCCGAGCTTCACCTCGACCACCTCGCCGTCTTTCTCCCAGCCCACCGTCAGCACGCCGTCGATAATCAGGAAGCTCTCCTCGATCTCGTGCGCGTGGCAGGCCGCGTACTTGCCGACATGCTTGTAGATGAGGCTGACCGTGAAGTGCTCCGGCTTCAGCGTGGAGGTGTCGCCCACCTTCGGCGATCCGCCGGCGCCGATGTAGCGCATCTGCGCCCGCTCCAGGTCGGGGAAGCCGCGGTTGCTGGGGAAGGCGTCCCAATCGAAGGTCTTCTCGACGTGGCGGCCGACATGGGCGCGCAGCTCGGCCTCCAGCGAGGAGGGGACGGGGGCGAGGACGTTCATGCGGCGCTCTCCGGCACTCGCCGGCCCATCGCCGGCCCGGCAGGACTAGCCCCAGTGTGTTTTGAATGATAGACGACGTTTTATGGGCAAACGAGACGAAGGCGAGGCGGTGGTGGACGACCGCTACATCGTCCCCGGCCTCCAGCGCGGGCTGGAGGTGATGCTCGCCTTCACGCCGGAGCGCCGGCGCATGACGCTGACGGAAATGGGCCAGGCCGTCGGCGTGACCCGCTCCGCCGTGTTCCGCATCGCCTACACGCTCGACCAGCTCGGCTTCCTTACCTACGACCCGGGCACGCGCACCTACGCGCTGGGCCCACAGGTGCTGCGCCTGGGCTACGGCTATCTCGCCTCCCGCGACCTGCTGGAGGTGGCGCGGCCGCAGCTGGAAGGGCTGCGCGACCGCACGGGCTGGTCCGCCCATCTCGGCGTGCTGGAGGAGCGAGAGGTCGTCTACCTCGCGCGGCTCCCCACGCGCCGCTCGCTGTCCAGCGTGGTGCAGGTGGGCACGCGGCTTCCGGCCCACGCCACCAGCATGGGCCGGGTGCTCCTCTCCGCCCTGTCCGTCACGGAACTGCGGGACCTCTACGCCGGCATCGCGCTGGAACCCCACGGCCCCCGCACCCCGACCACCATCCCCGCCCTGCTGGCCCAGGCCGAGGCCGACCGCGCCGCCGGCTTTGCAGCGCATGTGGCGGGCTACGAGGCCGGCGTCGCCAGCGTCGCCGCCCCGGTGCGCGACGTCGCGGGCGCCACGGTGGCGGCCATCAACATCTCCACCATCGCCCTCCTCACCTCGGAGGAGGAGCTGCGCGGCCCCCTGGCGCGGGAGGTGGTGGCCACCGCCGCCCGCATCTCCGCCGCCCTCGGCTCCCGCCCCGCCGATGCCCGTGCGTGAACCCCTTTTCCCGGCACCATCCTTGCCGCCGGAGCCCCGAGGCCACCCGCCCCTTCACCCCATGAGGTCCCCATGATCCCCACCCAGCCCGCCCTCGGGCGCCGCGCCCTCGCCTTCGGCGGCCTTGGCCTCCTCACCCTCTCCCGCACCGCGCGCGCGGCCGAGGCCTGGCCCACCCGCCCGGTCACGATCGTCGCGCCCTTCACCCCCGGCGGCCCGGTGGACGTGCTGGCGCGCGTGATCGCCCAGGGCATCCAGGCGGCAGGCAGCCAGACCGCGGTGGTGGACAACCGCACCGGCGCCCAGGGCAATATCGGGATCGACGCCGTGCGCCGCGCCGCGCCGGACGGCAACACGCTGCTGCTGGTGCCCGCGGGGAACCTGACCATCAACCCCACGCTGATGAGAGACCTGACCTTCGACGTGGCGCGGGACTTCGCGCCCATCAGCCTCCTCGCCACCGCGCCCAACGTCATCGTCTGCGCCAACGACCTGCCTGTGCGAACGATCCCGGAGCTGGTGGCCTTCGCGAAGACCCAGCGCGACGGCCTGACCTACGCCTCCCCCGGCGTCGGCAGCCAGCTTCACCTGGCGGGCGAGCTGCTGGCGCAGAAGACGGACATGAAGATGCTGCATGTCCCCTATCGCGGCTCCAGCCAGGCGCTGACGGACGTTGTCTCCGGCAACGTCCAGCTTCTCTTCACCAACCTGCCGGCAACGCTGGCGGCCATCCGCGGCGGGCAGGTGCGCGCCCTCGCCCTGACCACCGCCGCCCGCGCCCCCGCCGCGCCGGAAATCCCGACGTTGGAGGAACTGGGCGTGGGCGGCTTCGACATCACCTCCTGGTACGGCCTTCTCGCGCCGAAGGCGGTGCCGGGCGCCACGCAGACCGCGATCTATGAAGCCATCCGCAACGTGCTGCACGCCCCCGCCACCCGCACCGCGCTGGAGGCCCAGGGCCTGACCGTAACGGACGAGGGCCTGGCCGAGTTCGGCACACGCATCCGCCGGGAGACAGCCACCTGGGCCGAGGTGATCCGCAGCCGCAACATTCAGTCCGGCTTGTGAGCATCCGGCGCCGGGTCAGGCCCGGCGCCGCCATGCTGCACCGCACAATTCCTGGGCAGGACAGCCCAACCGCTGTGCAACCCGTAACCAGCCCCGCCCGCGAAGATCACATCCGCCGCAAAAACGCTTTGACGTGGCCGCGCCCATCGGCGCATCCTTCCATTTGTGAACGTTGTGTTCATATTTGAACGGATGAACGCCGCGGTGTCCCAGAGCGCCTCCCCCGTCGAGCTGAAGCCCCGCCCCGAGGCCCAGGCCGTGCCCGAGCCTCAGACGAAGGCCACCCCGGCCCTCTCCTTCGACGGCGTGACGAAGCGCTTCGCCAACCGCACCGCCACACCTTTCACTGCGGTGGAAGGCCTGTCCTTCGACATCGCCCCCGGCGAGTTCGTCTCGATTGTCGGCCCCTCCGGCTGCGGCAAGAGCACCGTGCTGAACATGACCGCCGGGCTGGACCGCCCGACCGAGGGCCGCGTGGCCCTGAACGGTGAGGCGGTGACGGGCCCGAACGTGCATGTCGGCTTCATGCTGCAGAAGGACCTGCTGCTGCCCTGGCGCAGCATCCTCCGCAACGTGGAGTTCGGGCTGGAGGCCCGCCCGATCGGCAAGGCCGAGCGCCGGGAACGGGCGCTGCGCGAACTCGCCCGCTGTCGCCTGCAGGATTTCGCGCACCACTACCCCTTCCAGCTCTCCGGCGGCATGCGCCAGCGCGCGGCGCTGGCCCGCACGCTCGCCATCCAGCCCGACGTGGTGCTGCTGGACGAGCCCTTCTCCGCGCTGGACGCGCAGACGAAGCTGCTTCTCCAGCGCAGCTTCGCCCGCACCATCCACGCCTCCGGCGTCACCACCCTCCTCATCACCCACGACCTGTCGGAGGCGGTCGCGATGTCCGACCGCATCCTGGTGATGAGCGAGCGGCCCGGCCGCATCGTCGAGGAGATGGACCTCGACCTGCCGCACCGCGACGACCCCATCGCCCGCCAGGCCCTGCCCCGCGCGCGGGAAGCGATCGCGCACCTCTTCCAGTCGCTCCACCTCGCCGAGCGCGAGGCGTGAGCGCGACGAACGGCAACGGACAGCAGACGATAGGATGAACGGCATGGCGACACTCACCCGGCGCGCGCTCGGCGGCGCGGCCCTCGCGGTCGGACTGGGCGCGGCGATCCGCCCCGCCCACGCGGCGGAGAAGGTCACCTACCTCTTCCCCGCCCCCTCCTTCCTGCCGGCCTTCGTGCCGCACCACCTCGCCCAGTCCCGCGGCTACTTCACGCAGGAAGGCGTGGAAGTGGCCTTCCAACTCGGGCGTGGCGGCGCCGACGTGGCGAAGCAGGTCGCGCTGGGCAATGCCGAGATCGGTGGCGGCAGCGGCGACACCTCCATGATCGTGCGCGCCAACGGCCTGCCCGTGCGCGCGGTCGCGCTCCTCGGTGGCGGCTCCCTCTACAAGATCGCCACCCGCAAAGACCGCAACATCCGCTCCTTTGCCGACCTGCGCGGCAAGAAGATCGGCGTCATCGCCTTCCAGGACACCGGTTACTACGCCCTTCTCGGCGCCCTGGCCGGCAGCGGGTTGTCCAAGAGCGACGTGCAGATCCAGGCCGTCGGCGCCGCCGGCATGGTGCAGCTGATGGTGGCCGGCAGCCTGGACGGCATCACCGCCACCCCCGACTGGGCCGACAACATCGAGAGCGCGGGCACGCAGCTGGATTACCACGAGCTGGCGCGCGCCTTCCCCGCCATGGGCCAGGCCGTCCTCACCTCCGACCGCTTCGCGGACAGCCGCCCGGCCGCCGTGCGCGGCGTGGTGCGCGGCATCATGCGCGGCGTGAAGGCCTGCATGGAGGACCCGGCGGCGGCCGCACGGGATTTCTGTAAGGCCGTGCCGCAGCAGGCCGGCAAGGAAGCCGAGATCGAGCGCATCCTCCGCCGCTACGTCACCGACGTCTACCCGCCGCAGCAGGGCATCGACCTCGGCAAGTTCGACCCGGCGCGGCTGGAGAAGATCCAGAAGTTCTACATGGAGAACGGCGTGATCCAGGACGCCGCCCCCATCAAGGACCTGTACAGCAATGACTTCGTCTAAGGCCGCGGCCCATCCGGGCCCCGTCCCGGTGGTCGCCCCGCCCGGCACGGAAACGGTGCGCCTCGCCTGGGCCTCGTCGCTGGCCCTGCCGGCGGCCACGCTGCTCGTCGCCGTGCTGGTGCTCGTCGCCTGGCAATACCTTCCCCCCGCGCTCGGCGTGCCGCGCTTCATCATCCCGACCATGACGGACATGGCGGCAGAGATGGGCCGGATGTGGCGGCAGGAGGATCTGCTGACGCACCTCCTCTCCACCGCCAGCATGGCCGCCATCGGCTTCGTCGCCGGCGGCATCCTCGGCGCCGGCTGCGGCTACGCCCTCGGCCTCTCCCCGCTGTGGGAGAAGGTGCTCTCCCCCTACATCCTGGCCCTGCAGATCGCGCCGAAGGTCGCCTTCGCGCCGCTCTTCATCATGTGGTTCGGCTACAATGCCTGGCCGAAGCTCATCGTCACCGTGCTCGTGGTGTTCTTCCCCATCCTGGTGAACGTACTGCAGAGCATGAAGACGACGGACCGGGATCTGGTGAACCTCGCCCGCGCCTATTCCATGACGCGCGCGCAGATCTTCTGGAAGGTCCTCTTCCCCGCCTCCATGCCGAACCTCCTCGCGGGCCTCCGCATCGGCGCCACGCTCGCGGTGATCGGCGTGACGGTGGGCGAACTCGTCGGCGGCAGCATCGGCCTCGGCTACCTCATCACCTATGGCGAGGGCCAGGCGAACACGGCCATGGTCTTCGACGCCATCGTGCTGCTGACCGTCATCGGCATCGCCCTCTACTGGATGGTCGCCGCGGCCGAGGCGCGCATCCTGCACTACCTGCCGAAGGTGGCGGGGTGAACGGCGCGCCGCAGATCCTGGCCGGGCGCACGGTGGTCGTCACCGGCGCGGCGCGCGGGGTAGGGCGCAGCATCGCCCAGGCCTGCGCCGCCGCCGGCGCCCGGCTGGTCCTGGCCGACATCCTGGCCGAGCTGCTGGCCGAGACGGCGAAGGACATGGCGGCGCAGGGCCACGCGGTCCGCGCCGTCCCGCTGGACCTTGCCGACCCGGCGGCCATCGAGGCCTTCGCGGACGACATCGCCGCGCATGAGGGGACCGTCCACGGTCTCGTCAACAACGCCGCCATCGCCACCGGCATCGGCGGCCCGGAATTCGATGCCATCGAGATCGACACCTGGGACCGGGTGATGCGCGTGAACGTGCGCGGCACCTGGCTCGTCACGCGCGCGGTCGCGCCGCTGATGAAGGGCACCGATGGCCGCATCGTGAACCTCGCCTCCGACACCGCCCTCTGGGGCGCCCCGCGCCTGCTCGCCTACACCGCCAGCAAGGGCGCCGTGATCTCCATGACGCGGTCGCTGTCCCGCGAGCTCGGCCCGCGCGGCATCGGCATCACCGCCATCGCCCCGGGCATCATGCGGAACGAGGCGACGGAATACGTCCCCGCCGAGCGCCACCGCCTCTACGAGACCGGCCGCGCCGTGCCCGGCCCGCAGATGCCGGAGGACATCACTGACACGGTGACCTTCCTCCTCACCCCCGGCGCCCTCGCCCTCACCGGCCAGGTGCTGCCCGTCGACGCGGGCTTCGTTTTCACATGAGCGCCGAAATCACCCGCACCGAGGCCGCCGGCCTCGCCCTGCTGCACCGCCCGGGCCCGGACACGGCCCTGCCGCTGGTCCTGCTGCACGGCATCGGCAGCAATGCCGAGAGCTGGCTACCCCTCATGGGTGCCCTGCCCGCGGACCGCGCCCTCTGGGCTTGGTACGCGCCGGGCTACGGCACCTCCGCCCCCGTCGCGCCCGCGGCGCCCAGGCCCGACGACTACGCGGCCGTGCTGGAGCGCCTGCTGGACACGCTCGGCCTGGACCGCATCCTCCTCGCCGGCCACTCCCTCGGCTGCCTCTTCTCCGCGCGCTTCGCCACCCGCAACCCGGCGCGGGTGGAGCGGCTGGCGCTGATGTCCCCCGCCCTCGGCTACGGCGTCACCGCCGGCCCGCTGCCGCCTGGCGTGCAGGCCCGCATCGACGACCTGAACGCCCTCGGCCCGCAGGACTTCGCCGCCCGCCGCGCCGCCCGGCTGGTCTACGACGCCCCCCGCCGCCCGGCCGTGCTGGAAGGCGTCCGCCGTGCCATGGCCGCCGTGAACCCCGCGGGCTACGCCCAGGCCGTCCACGCCCTCGGCGCCGGCGACCTGCTGGCCGATGCCGCGCGCCTGACCATGCCCGTCCTCGTCGCCACGGGGCTGGAGGACCTGGTGACGCCGCCGGACAACGCCCGCCGCCTCCACGCCGCCCTACCGAACCCCATCCGCCTCGCGGAATTCTCGGCCGCCGGCCACGCCATGCCGCAGGAATTCCCGGCGGAGATCGCCGCCCTTCTCGGGGAGACGATCCTTGTCTGAGGACAACGAGGACTCCGCCTACCTCTCCCCACCCGTGCAGCGCGCATCCCGCCTGCTGCGCCACATCGGAGAGGGCGACCGCGTCACCAACATGGCCGCCACCGCGCGCGCCCTCGGCATCAACCGCACCACCCTGCTGCGCCTGCTGACGACGCTGGAATCCGAGCGCTTCATCGAGCCTGCCCCCAACGGCGGCTGGCGCATCGGCCTCGGCCTGATCGGCATCGCCGCCCAGGCCTTCTTCTCCCAGGACCTGGTGCAGACCGCCGCGCCCGCCATCGGCCGCCTCGCCGATCAGGTCGATCTTTCCGCCCATCTCGGCGTGATGGACGGGACGGAGATCGTCTACGTCGTCCGCCGCACGCCGGAGAACGGGCGCTACGTCAGCAACATCCGCATCGGCAGCCGCCTGCCCGCCCATGCCGCGAACATGGGCCGCATCATCCTCGCCCACCTGCCGCCCGCGCGGGTGGAGGAGATTTTCGCCGGCACCCCCCTGCCCGCCAGCACCGAGCAGACCCCGGTAACGATGGAGCAGCTCCGCGCCCGCCTGGATGCGGACCGCGCCGAAGGCCTGGCCTGGAGCGACGGCTTCTTCGAGTCGGGCATCAGCTCCGTCGCCGCGGCCATCTTCGACTCTTCCGGCGCCCCCGTCGCCGCGCTGAACGTCAGCGGCCACACCGCGGCCTTCGAGGGCGCGGCACGGCGCGAGCGCATCGGCGGCCTCGTGCGCGAGACGGCGGACGAGATCTCCCGCCGCCTCGGCTGGGCTGGGCCGGCTACATCCCACAACACGACGAAACTGAAGGTGGTGGCATGACCGAGAAGGCCACGGTGGACTTCATGCGCGGCATCGCCATGCGCGCCCCCGGCGTGATGGCGACCCGCGACTTCTACGAGAAGAGCTGGGGCCTGCGCACGGTGGCCCAGGGCAATGACGGCACGGTCTACTTCCGCGGGACGGGCGCGGAGCACTGGATCTACGCCCTGCGCGAGGATACCAGCTTCGGCATCGACTACATCCATTTCGGCATGAACAGCCGCGCCCGCGTGGACGCGCTGCACGCCCAGCTCACGGCCGAAGGCATCTCCGTCAGCGGCGCCCCCGCCGAGCTCTCCACCCCCGGCGGCGGCTACGGCTTCACCGCGCTGGACCCGGAAGGCCGCCGCCTGCGCTTTTCCGCCGAGGTGTCCCGTCACGAGGACACGGATGACAGCCGCGCCATGCCGCGCAAGGTCTCCCATGTCGTGCTGAACACGCCGGGCATGGAGGACCTCAACGGCTGGTACCGGGAGCACCTGGGCTTCCGCGTCACCGACTACTCCGCGGACATGATGATCTTCCTCCGCGCCTCCACGGATGCCGAGTTCAGCGACCACCACTCCATCGCGCTGAACCGCGCCCAGTACCCTTCCGTGAACCACGTCGCCTTCGAGATGCCCTCGATCGACAGCTTCATGCGGGGCATCGGGCGCATGCGCGTGGCCGGCCAGTCCCCGGCCTGGGGCCCCGGCCGCCACGGCCCGGGCAACAATCCCTTCGCCTACTTCGTCTCCCCTTCCGGCTTCGTCATCGAGTTCACCTCCGAGGTGCACAAGGTGGAGGAGGCCACGCACCAGCCGGAAGTCTGGCCGCGCGACGTGCCGGAGAAGATGGACACTTGGATGACGGCCGGCCCGCCGACGCCGGCCATGCGGACCGTCATGGCCGGCCGCCCGGACGCCGGCTGGCAGACGGCGGGCTGATCCGGTGGACCTTGGCTACTCCAACCGCGTCGCCGTCGTCACCGGCGGCACCTCCGGCATCGGCCTCGCCACCGCGCGGCTGCTACTGGAGGAGGGCGCGCGCGTCGCCATCTGCGGCCGCGACGCCGGCCGGCTGGAGGCCGCCTGCGCGCAACTCAACGGCGACGTGCTGGCGGTGCAGTGCGACGTGCTGAACCGCGACCAGGTCCATTCCTTCGCCACCGCCGTTGCCGAATGGGGCGGCGGCGCGCTGGACCTGCTGGTGAACAATGCCGGCCAGGGCCGCGTCTCCAACTTCACCGACACGACGGAAGCCGCGTGGCGGGAGGAGCTGGAGCTGAAGTTCTTTTCCCAGATCCACACCCTGCACGCCTTCCGCCCGATGCTGGAGCGCGCGGAGGCGCCCGCCATCGTCGGCGTGAACTCCCTCCTCGCGCTGCAGCCCGAGGCGCACATGGTCTGCACCTCCGCCGCCCGCGCCGGCGTGCAGAGCCTGCTGAAGTCCCTGGCGACCGAGTTCGCGCCGAAGATCCGCGTGAACTCCATCCTGCTGGGCCTGGTGGATTCCGGCCAGTGGCAGCGCCGCTACGAGGCGCGCGAGGACCGCGCCCAGACGCGCGAGGCCTGGTTCGGGGCGCTTGCCGCGAAGAAGGGCATACCCCTGGCCCGCCTCGGACGCCCGGAGGAGCCCGCGCGCGCCATCCTTTTCCTCGGCTCGCCGGCGGCGAGCTACGTCACCGGCGCCAGCCTGGAAGTGTCCGGCGGCGTGTCGCGGCACATCTGACGAGAGCGATCCATGGACCACTCCCCCCTCGCCGCCGCCCGCATGACGACCGAAGAGGCGGTGGGCGACCTGATCGCCAAGGCCCTCGCCGATATCGGCGTCACCCACGCCTTCGGCGTCATCTCCATCCACAACATGCCCATCCTGGACGCCATCGCGCGCCAGGGCCGCATCCGCTTCGTCCCCGCGCGCGGTGAGGCTGGGGCGATGAACATGGCCGATGCCCATGCCCGCGTCTCGCGCGGGCTCGGTGTCGTCATCACCTCCACCGGCACGGGCGCCGGCAACACCGCGGGAAGCCAGGTGGAGGCACTGACCGCCGGCACGCCCCTGCTGCACATCACCACCACCATCGACCGCGCCTTCATGGACCGCGATCGCGCCGCCATCCACGACGTGCCCCGCCAGCCGGACATGCTGCGCGCCATCAGCAAGGCCTATTTCCGCGTGTGGGAACCGGCGAACGCCGTGGACACGCTGCTGGCCGCCGCCCGCGCCGCGCTCACCGCCCCGACCGGTCCCGTCAGCATCGAATTCCCCGTGGACCTGCAGCGCGTGAAGGTGCCGGGCCGCGCCCTGCCCGCGCGCCTGCACATCGCGCCCCAGCAGCCCGACCCCACCCAGCTCGACGCCTTGGCGGAGATGATCCTGCGTGCGGAACGCCCGATGCTCTGGCTCGGCGGCGGCGCCCGCGGCGCGTCCGAGGCCGCCACCGCCCTGGTAAACCGCGGCTTCGCGGCCGTCACCAGCACCCAGGGCCGCGCCACCGTGCCGGAGGACCATCCCCGGTCCCTCGGCGCCTTCAACATGACGCCCGCCGCCCAGGCGCTCTACGACCGCTCCGACCTGATGATCGTCCTCGGCTCCCGCCTCCGTGGGAACGAGACGCGCAACAACGCCATGCCCCTGCCCCGGCCCCTGGTGCAGGTGGATGCCGAGCCCTCCCAGGCCGGGCGCAACTACCCCGTGGACATGTTCATCGCCGGCGACGCCCGGCTGGTGCTGGAAGGCCTGCTCGCCCGCCTGCCGGAGACCCTGGCCACAGACGCCACCTTCCTGCACGACGTCGCCATCGCCCGCGCCCAGTCGGAAGGCGCGCTCCGCTCCGCCCTCGGCCCCTACCAGGTGGTGGCGGACGCACTGCTGGCCCGCGTGCCCGCCGGGCGCCACCCCTTCGTGCGGGACGTCACCCTTTCCAATTCCACCTTCGGCAACCGCTACGTTCACCTCGCCGCGCCGCATCTCGGCGTGCACGCGCTGGGCGGCGGCATCGGCCAGGGCATCGCCATGGCCATCGGCGCCTCCATGGCCGGCGAGGCGAAGACCGTCGCCCTAATCGGCGACGGTGGCGCCATGCTGATGATCGGCGAGCTCGCTACCGCCGCCGATATGGGCGCCGACATCGTCTTCATCCTGATGAACGACGGCGGCTACGGCGTGATCCGCAACATCCAGGACGCCCAGTACGGCGGCCGCCGCCACTACGCCGACCTGCTGACCCCGGATTTCGGCCTGCTGTGCCAGTCCATCCGCCTGCCGCACGAGAAGGTCTCGGAGATCGAGGGCTTCGAGGCGGCGCTGGACCGCGCCCTGGCGAAGGACGGCCCCTGCGTGCTGGAGGTCGACATGACCTCCATCGGCCCCTTCGCCGAGAGCTTTGCCGGCCCGCCCGCCGGCGCCGCCGGGAGCGTGCGCTGATGGCGGTGATGCAGGAGATCGGCCTGCCTGACGGCAGCATCTACGTGGCCGGCGAGTGGCGCGAGGGGCGCGGGGCGGAGATCACCTCGATCTACCCCGCTGACCGCAGCGTGAACCTCACCCTCCGCGGCGCCTCCCGCGACGACGTGGAGGAGGCCATCGCCCGCGCACAGACGGCCGCCGAGGACCCATCCTGGCGCAACCTCCTGCCGCACCAGCGCGCCACCTACCTCCACCGCATCGCGGACGGCCTGACCAGGCACGGCGAGCGCATCGCCCAGGTTCAGAGCCGCGACACCGGCAAGACCCTGGCCGAGACCCGCGCCCTGGCCGCCAGCGCCGCCGGCACCTTCCGCTACTTCGCCGCCGTGCTGGAGACGGAGGAGGAGGCCCTCACCCCCTCCCGCGGCAACTACATCACCATGTCCGTGCAAGAGCCCATCGGCGTGGTGGCGGGCATCACGCCCTGGAACTCCCCCATCGCGTCCGATGCCCAGAAGCTCGCCCCCGCCCTGGCCGCGGGGAATGCCGTGCTGATGAAGCCGGCCTCTTGGAGCCCGCTCGTCTCCCTGGTGATGGCCCGCATCTGCGAGGAAGCGGGCCTCCCCCCCGGCCTCCTCTCCGTCCTGCCCGGGCGCGGCGAGGAGGTGGGTGACACCCTCGTCACCCACCCCGCCATCGGCAAGGTCAGCTTCACCGGCGGCACGGAAGTCGGCCGCGGCATCGCCCGCAAGGCCGCCGAGAAGCTGATGCCCGTTTCGCTGGAGCTCGGCGGCAAGTCACCCACCATCGTCTTCGCCGACGCCGACCTGGACCTCACCATCGCCGGCATCCTCTTCGGCATCTTCTCCTCCACCGGCCAGTCCTGCATCGCCGGCTCCCGCCTCTTGGTGCAGCGCCCGATCTACGAGAGCTTCGTGGAGCGCCTGGTCGCCGCCACGAAGGCCCTGCGCGTCGGCCACCCCGCCGATCCCGCCACCCAGGTCGCCCCCATGATCCGCGACCCGCACCGCGACAGCGTGGAGCGCGCCGTGGCCCAGGCCGTCGCCGAAGGCGGCACGATCCTCTGCGGCGGCCACCGCCCGGAGGGCGCGGCCTACGAGGCCGGCATCTACTACCTGCCCACCATCATCGCCGGCCTGCCCAACACCGCGCAGACCTGCCAGGAGGAGATCTTCGGCCCCGTCCTCCACGTCCAGCCCTTCGAGGACGAGGCGGAGGCCATCGCCCTCTCCAACGACAGCAGCTACGGCCTGGCCTGCGGCATCTGGACGCGCGACTTCAACCGCGCCTGGCGCATCGGCCGCGGCGTCGGCACGGGCACGGTCTGGGTGAACACCTACAAGCAGTTCTCCATTTCCACCCCCTTCGGCGGCATCAAGGACAGCGGGCTGGGGCGGGAGAAGGGGCGGCAGGGCCTACGCGCCTGGCAGCGCCAGAAATCCTTCTACCTCGACACCTCCGGTCAGCCCCACCCATGGGCCGGGATTGCCGCATGAACGCCATTTCCAGCACGGCGCAGCAGTCCGGCGCGGCCCAGACCTTCCCCGCCCTGCTGCGCCGCATGACCTATGTGGCGCTCGGCATCCTAGCCCTGGATTTCGAGGCGGAGGATGGCAGCGAACTCCCACCCTTCGAGCCCGGCTCGCACGTGGACGTGCACCTGCCGGACGGCACCATCCGGCAATACTCCCTCTGCGGCGATCCGGCGGACCGCACCACCTACCGGATCGCCGTGCGCGACGTGAAGGGCGGCCGCGCCTCCCGCTTCGTGCATCGTGGGGACCTGCGCCCGGGCGTGGTCGTCACCCTCGGCCTGCCGCGCAACAACTTCGCCTTCGATCCCGCGCCGAACTACCTCTTCGTCGCCGGCGGCATCGGCATCACTCCGCTCCTGCCGATGATGCGCGCCGCCACGCAGGCCGGCACGCCCTGGACCCTCCTCCTCTGCGCCCCCCGCAGCGCCGACGCTCCCTTCATCCGCGAGGCGCGCGCCCTCGGCGGGGAAGTCTCCGTCCATGCCAGCGAGGAAGGCACCCGCCTGGACGTGGCGGCGCGCTTGCGCGAGGCCCCGGCCGACACCCTGCTCTACTGCTGCGGGCCGGAGCGGCTGATGCTGGAGGTGGAGGAGGCCACCGCTCATTGGCCGGAGGGCAGCGTCCGCTTCGAGTGGTTCACCGCCCGGGCGCATCCGGAAGGCGAGGTCTCCGACACCTTCGAGGTGGAGTGCGCCCAAACAGGCGTCACCCTCACCGTCCCGCAGGACCGCAGCGTGCTGCAGGTGCTGCAGGACGCCGGCATCGAGGTCCCCTGCTCCTGCGAGCAGGGCATCTGCGGCACCTGCGAGGTGCCGGTGCTGGAGGGCGAGGTGGACCACCGCGACAGCATCCTCTCCTCCGCCGAGCGCGCGGCGAATTCGACGATGATGTGCTGCGTCTCCCGCGCCAAATCCCCCCGTCTGGTGCTGGACCTATGACCGACGAACCGAAGATCATGCTGACCATCTTTCTCAAGCATGATCAGTCCCAGAACATCGACAGCATCCAGGGCACGCTGGCCGAGCGCGCCTGGTGGGAACGCTTCCCGCCGGAGGGCTGCGAGATCGTCTCCTGGACCGTCGCCATGGGCCTCGGCCAGATTGTCACCCTGCGCCTGCCGCCCCACCTGCTGAACAAGGTGAACATTGAGATCGAGCGCTCCGCCTGGGGCGTCTTCTCCACCGAGTTCTTCCCGACCTACGACTTCGTGCCCGTGCGTGAGCGCCTGACCCGCGAGTGGAAGGCCAAGCGAGAGGAGAAGGCATCGTGATCAACACCTACGAGTTCCCCTATCTCGAGGCGCGCCAGACCCTGGCAAAGCCCGTCACGGACTGGGAATCCGACCTGGCCGACGCCATCGAGAATGCCTTCTCCAAAGGCAACTGGGAGCTGGAGGAACTGGTGGCGGCCCTCAACCGCTCCCGCGTCCGCCCACCCACTGGCGGCGCCTGGACGGCGGAGAACTTCCAGTCGACCATCCACGAGTTGGGGGCCTGATCCCATGAGCGCGACCACCCTCAACCGCCCCGCCGCTGCCCGCGCCGCCACGCCCGGCAACAACGCCCCCGTCACCGAGGCGGAGATCCGCGAGGCGCTGATGCTCGGCGTCCGCAACCGCTGGTGGCCGGTCCTCCCCTCCCGCATGATCCAGTCGGGCGGCAAGCCCGTCGGCCTCACGCGGCTGGGCGAGAAGCTCGTCCTCTGGCGCGACCATGCCGGCGCCATCCACGTCCAGGCCGATCGTTGCCCGCACCGCGCCGTCCCCCTCTCCCGCGGGCTGAACGAGGGCGATCGCATCCGCTGCAACTACCACGGCGTGGAGATCGGGCCGGACGGCACCGTCCTCTCCGTCCCCGGCCAGCCCGGCTGCCCGCTGGAGGGCAAGAAGGCCGTGAAGACCTACCACGCGCAGGAGATCGCCGGCGCCGTCTTCGTCTGGTTCGGCGACGCCCTGCACGAGGAGCCGGAAGCCTTCACCCCGCCGCCGCAGCTGGCGGGCGGCGAGTACGAGGCCATCCTCTGCTACGCCGACTGGGAGATGTTCTGGCGCTACCTCTACGACAACAACATGGACCCGATGCACGGGACCTTCCTGCACGCCAACTCCCACACGATGTACCAGGGCGACACCGAGGCCCACTTCGTCACCCGCGACACGAAGCACGGCTTCTTCTTCGAGAAGGAAGGCCAGCGCGATGTCAACTTCGACTGGTCGGAGCTGGTGGACGACAACGCGCTCTATGTCCGGCTGGAGATCCCCTATCCGCCCTCCGGCGGCCCGGGCGGCAATTTCGGCATCATCTCCTTCGGCTGCCCGATCGACGAGAACTGGACGGCCTGCTTCTTCTGGCGCGTCCGCAAGGTGCAGGGCTGGAAGCGCGACGTGTGGAAGTTCCTCTACCGCACGCGCATGGAGCCCCGGCACTGGCACGTGCTGGAGCAGGACCGGGAGATGCTGGCCGGCCAGCGCCCGGGGCTGGAGAAGTTCGAGATGCTCTACCAGCACGATGCCGGCCTGATCCGCCTGCGCCGCCACCTCGCCCAGGTCACGCGCAAGCAGCTCACGGATCTCCGCGCGGCCGGCAAGTTCTGATGCCCGTTCGTAAGATCACCACCCCCGCGGTGCCGGAACCGCCGGGGGGCATCTTCTCCAACTGCCTCGTCGTCGGGGACACCGTGCACATCTCCGGCCAGCACGCCGGCAATCCCGCCGGCGGGTTGCTGGGCGACGGCAGCGCGGAGGACCAGGCCCGCCAGACCTTCCGCAAGATCGTCGCGCTGGTGGAGGCCGCCGGCGGCACCGCCGCCGACATCGTGAAGCTGACCATCTACGCCCTGAACATGGAGGACCGCGCCGCCATCGGCCGCGCGCGGAAGGAATTCTTTTCCGACCCCATGCCCTGCTCCACCTTCATCGGCATCAACGCCCTCGTCGCGCCCGACCTGCTGCTGGAAATCGACGCGGTCGCGATCCTCGGCGCCGGAAAGCCCTGATGGACGGCATGCTCAGCCCCGGCATCGGGAAGGAGGCCGGCCTGAACCCGGACATCCGCCGCATCATCGCCGTGGAGGCGCATCGCCGCCGCGCCGGCCGCTGCCCCGTGCTGGTGCACTCGCTGGACACGGGCGAGAGCTTCGTGATCGAGCCCCTGCCCGACGGCTTCCGCGACGCAACCACCGGCCTGACCGTGCGGGAGAGCACGACGGGCATCGCGCTGGACGGCGCCGCCGCCGTCGATCTCCGCCTCAACGGCGATATCGCCTTCGAGGGCCAGGACCACGCCTCCGGCGAGCGCTTCACCGGCCATGCCGGCGGCGGCGCCTCCGTCACCTTCCATGACAGCCGGCGCGTCCACTTCTTCCAGTACGCCATCTCCTACCGGCCGGACGGCGCCATCGCCCAGCCCGGCTGATCCCGCTACGCTCCGGAGGATCGATTCCCGCCCGGAGACACGCCATGGCCGCGCGCGGCAAGATGCACCTCGTCGCCTATCTCAAGGCCGGGCCGAACGCGAGCTATCCCAGCACCTGGCGCCACCCCGCCGCCAGCCTGCACGATCTCTTCACCGCCGAGCGCTGGGAGCACATCGCCCGCGTGCTGGAGGAGGCGCGGTTCGACGCCTGCTTCTTCGCCGATGGCCTTGGCATCCCCGATCTCTACAAGGGCAGCTACGCGGAATACGCCCGGCGCGGCGGCCAGCTCTCCCTCATGGATCCGATGACGCTGCTGCCGATGATGGCGCGCGTCACCCGCCATCTCGGCCTTGGCGCCACCCTCTCCACCAGCTTCACCCCCGCCTACATCATCGCCCGCCAGCTCGCCTCGCTGGACATGATCAGCAACGGCCGCGCGGCCTGGAACGTCGTCACCACCGGCCGCGACTTCGAGGCGCGGAACTGCGGGATGGAGGGTCTGCCACCGAAGGACGCCCGCTACGACATGGCGGACGAGGTGCTGGAGGCCTGCGACGCGCTCTGGACGGGATGGGAGCCCGACGCCCTCGTGCTGGACCGCGAGTCCGGCACCTTTGCCGATCCCGACAAGATCCACGCCGCGAACTACCGGGGCCGCTACGTCCGCACAGATGGCCCGCTCACCATCCCCCGCACCCCGCAGGTCCGCCCCGTGCTGATGCAGGCCGGTTCCTCCCCGCGCGGGCGGGACTTCGCCGCGCGCTGGTCGGAGATGATCTTCTGCACCCCCGCCACGAAACCCGATGCCCTGGCCTTCCGCACGGATATCCGCGTTCGCGCGGAACGCTTCGGCCGCAACCCCGACGAGTGCGCCATCCTCCCCTCCCTCACCGTGGTGGTCGGGGAAACCGACAGCATCGCGCAGGAGAAGGCTGCCTATCTCGAATCCCTCGTCGATCCGGAACTCGTCCTGGCCTCCACCTCCTGGTCCGTGGTCGCCGATCTCAGCAAGGTGGAAACGGCCGAGGCACTGGACACCCCCGGCACGAACCAGGGCGTGCAGGGCCACCGCGACCGGATGATGCAGGTCGCCCGCCAGAAGAACATCACCTTCGCCGAGGCCGTTCGCCGCCCCCGCGACCTGGTCGCCGGCTCTCCGGCCACCATTGCCGACATGCTGGAGGACTGGTTCACCGCCGGTGCCTGCGACGGCTTCATCCTGCCGCCCACCGTCTTCCCCTCCACCTTCGAGGAGTTCGGCCGCATGGTGGTCCCTGAATTGCAGCGCCGCGGGTTGTTCCGCCGGCACTATGCCGGCACCACCCTGCGCGAGAACCTGCGGGATGCCGGTTGAGGCCACGGAGTCGATCTTGAGCATGCCGGACAAGCAGGCCCCCGCCGCCAACCAGGCCCGGGGCATCCTTTTCTGCCCCACCGCCAGCAATGCGGACCTCCTCCAGGAGGCACTGGAAGCCGCCCGGGGCGACCGCCCCCTCTGGATCTGGCCGGACGTGCCCTCCCCGGAAAAGGTGG
This sequence comes from Roseomonas indoligenes, assembly GCF_017813365.1. Taxonomy (GTDB): domain Bacteria; phylum Pseudomonadota; class Alphaproteobacteria; order Acetobacterales; family Acetobacteraceae; genus Roseomonas; species Roseomonas indoligenes. Next base: position 45,671 of record NZ_JAGIZA010000011.1, on the reverse strand, counting down.
CCTGCCTCGTCGCCTTCCGCCCGCCGCCGGGCGTGTTCGAGGGCCTCGCCGCGCTCCGCCTCGTCCACGGCGTCGGCGCCGGCGTGAACGCGCTGCGGGACGCGCCTGGCCGCCCTGCCGGCGTGCCCCTCTGCCGCGTGGTGGCGGAAGAACTGGACCAGGGCATGGCCCAGCACATCATCCATGCCATCCTGCGCGAGACGCGCGACCACCGCCTCTATGACGAGCAGCAGCGCGCCCGGATCTGGAAGCGCCTGACGCAGCGCCACGCCTGCGACATCACGGTGGGCATCATGGGCCTCGGCGCGCTCGGCCTCGCCACCGCGCGGCCGCTGCGCCAGCTCGGATACAACCTCGTGGGCTGGAGCCGTTCCCGCAAATCGGCGGAGGGCATCGAATCCTTCGCCGGCCCGGCGGAGATGGGCACTTTCCTGTCCCGCAGCGACTTCCTCGTGGTCCTCCTCCCCATCACCGCGGAGACCCACGGCATCCTAGACGCAACGGCCCTGTCGAAGCTGCCGCGCGGCGCGGTGGTGGTGGCCGTCGGCCGCGGCGGCCAGGTGGACGAGGCGGCGTTGCTGGCCGCCCTCGACTCCGGCCACCTCTCCCACGCCCATCTGGATGTCTTCGAGACGGAGCCCCTACCGGCCGACAGCGCCCTCTGGGCCCATCCCGGAGTCACCCTGACCCCGCACATCGCCGCCTCGCCCCATCCCCTCGCGGTAGCGCGGCTGGTGATGGAGAACCTGTCCCGGATTGAGCGTGGCGAGCCCCCGCTCCACGCCGTGGATGAGGCCCGCGGCTACTGAGGGAAAGGGGCGGGCCGCTCAGCCCGCCCTCCGCAGCTCCCGGATATGGTCCCGGTGCCAGGCCACGTAGCCCGGCCCGATATGCGCCAGCCGGTCCCGCAGCAGCGCGTGGGCGTCGCGCAGCCGGTGGAACGGGATGAAGGGGTAGAGGTGATGCTCCGCGTGGTAGGGCATCTCCCACATCAGCAGCCGCACCGGCGCGACCGTCATCATGGTGCGCGTGTTCGTCAGGCCGTTGGAATCCTCCGTGCAGCCCGTGTGCTCGGAGAGCAGGTACAACCGCAGCACGGGCTGGCCGAGCAGCTGCGGCCCCACCCAGAACAGCAGCACCGCCGCCCAGCCGAAGACAAGGCCCACCGCGACGGCCAGCGCCACCGTGAAGGCCGAACCGGCGCGGATGCTGCGGATCACCCGCGGCGCGGCGGCCGGGTGGATGAAGGGATAGGCCGAGAGGTCGCCCTTCCAGGCCCGCGCCCAGACCGTCAGCTGCGCCTTCCAATAGGGCAGGCCGATCACCCGCCCCACATAGGCCGGCAGGTTCCCCGGCGGCGGCGGGGACAGCTCCGGGTCATGCTCCGGGTCCTGGGTGTGCTTGTGATGCGCCAGATGGAAGGCCTGGTAGAAGTGCCAGTTCCGCAGCGCCGGCAGCGCCACCAGCCACCCCACCACGGCATTCACCCGGCGGGACTTGAAGGCCGTGTAGTGGCAGGTCTCGTGGATCGGCGCGAAAAGCGCCGCCTGCACCACCCCCGCCACCATCATCGCCGGCACCGCCAGCACCCCGCCGAGCACGGTGGTCGACACCGCCACCAGCCACCCCGTCGCCAGGATCAGGGCGACATGCACCCCCAGCCTCGCCCAGCCCCGCGCGTCGGAGCGAGTGTTGAGGTGCATCATCTCACGCGGCTTCGGGGCCGCCATCACCGTCGTGCTCATGCTGCCGATCCTCTTTCACAGCCGCCCCGGGCGTGAAGCAAATCCCGCGCCGCAGCCCCTCCCCCTTCCGGGCCGCCCGCCCCACCCCACCTTGACCCCGTGCCGGGCGTCGCAGAAACGGGGGGCTGGATCGGCCGGCGTGCAGGAGGACGGCACCATCGCGGCCAGCGACCACACCGCCCCGGCACGGAACCACGGCACGGCGCCGGGCACCCTCCCCGTCGTCTCCCTCCGCGGCGTGACCAAGCGCTACGGGAACGGCACGCTGGCGGTGCGGGGGCTGGACCTGGACATCGCGGCGGGGGGCTTCGTCTCCCTCCTCGGCCCCTCCGGCTGCGGGAAGAGCACGGTGCTGCGCATGGTGGCAGGCCTCTCGCCCGTCACCGCCGGCACGATCGACTGGCCGCGCGCCACGCATGACGCCAGGGGCACCCCGAGGCCGAAGCTCGGCTTCGTCTTCCAGGAGCCCACGCTCATGCCCTGGCAGACCGCCATCGACAACGTCGCCCTGCCCCTGAGGCTGGAAGGCGTGGCGAAGGCGGAGCGCCACCGCCGCGCGCGGAAGATGCTCGCCCTCGTCGGCCTCTCCGACTTCGCGGAAAGCTACCCGCGCGAGCTCTCCGGCGGCATGAAGATGCGCGTCTCCATCGCCCGCGCCCTAGTGACGGAACCGGAGATGCTGCTGCTGGACGAGCCTTTCGCAGCCCTGGACGAGATCACCCGCTTCCGCCTGAACAACGACCTGCTCCGCCTCTGGGAAGCCAGGCGTTTCACCGCCGTCTTCGTCACCCATTCCGTCTTCGAATCCGTCTACCTCTCCGAACGGGTGATCGTCATGGCCGCGGGCCCCGGCCGCCTCCATTCCGACCTCTCCATCGAGGCGCCAGTGCAGCGGGACGAGGCCTTCCGCACCTCGCCCGACTATGCCGCGCTCTGCCGCACCGTCTCAGGGGCGCTGGAAAGGGCCATGGCCGCATGACCCCGCCCGACGAGGCGCTTCCGCAGGAGCGCCGCTTCCTCGGCCTGTCCGCCGGGACCTGGCCGCGCATCCTCGCGCCGCTCGTCATGGGCCTTCTCCTCCTCGGCGGCTGGGAATGGGCCGTGCGCCACTTCGCCGTGCCCGCCTACATCGTCCCCGGCCCCGTCCAGATCGCGCAGACCCTGGTGAAGGATTGGCCCACCCTCTCCGGCTCGCTCGCGGTCACGCTCCGCATCACCCTTCTCGCCCTGCTGGTGGCGGTCTCGGCCGGCGTCGCCCTCTCCGTCCTGTTCAGCCAGTCCAAATGGGTGGAAATGACCTTCCTGCCCTATGCGGTGATGCTGCAGGTCACGCCGGTCGTCGCCATCGCCCCGCTCATCATCATCTGGGTGGACAACGTCCAGGCGTCCCTCCTCATCTGCGCCTGGATCGTCGCCTTCTTCCCCATCGTCTCCAACACCACCATCGGGCTGAACAGCACGGACCGGAACCTGGTGGACCTGTTCCGTCTCTACGGCGCCACGCGCTGGCAGACGCTGGTCCAACTCCGCCTGCCCGCCGCCATGCCCTTCTTCCTGGCCGGGCTCCGCATCTCCGGCGGCCTCTCCCTCATCGGCGCCATCGTCGCGGAATTCGTGGCCGGCACCGGCGGCGCCTCCTCGGGCCTCGCCTACCGCATCCTCGAATCCGGCTACCAGCTCCAGATCCCCCGCATGTTCGCGGCCCTGGCCCTGATCTCCTTCTCCGGCGTCGTCATCTTCCTCGCCCTCTCCCTCGTCTCGCACCTGATGCTCCGCCGTTGGCATGAGAGCGCACTGAAGAAGGACCGTTGACCGTGCCAGGCTTCCCCCCGCTCCCCACCGACGGGGGCGGGATGCTGCTCCACCGCGCCTCCATCCCCGCCGTGCTGACGGAAGGCAACCTCGGCCCCGCCGATGCGGACGGCCTCGTCCTCGCCGACATCCACATCGCCGATGGCCGCATCGCCGCCCTCACCCCCGCCGCCGCCAGGCCCCCCGAAGGCGCGCTGGACCTCGATCGCGGCCAGGTCTGGCCTGGCCTCGTCGATCCCCACGCCCATCTCGACAAGGGCCACATCCTCCCCCGCGCAGGGAACCCGGACGGCAGCCACCCCGGCGCCGTGAAGGCCGTGGCCGAGGACCGCGCCGCGAACTGGAGCGCGGAGGACGTCCGCCGCCGCTTCACCTTCGCCCTGCGCTGCGCCGAGGCGAACGGCGTCGTCGCTATCCGCACCCATCTCGACAGCCAGGGCCCCCAGGCCGCCATCTCCTGGCCCGTCTTCGCGGAGCTGCGCGAGGAATGGCGCGCGCGCGTTGCCCTCCAGGCCGTCGGCATGGTCCCGACCGCGACCTACGCGGAGGAAGAAGGCGAGGCCCTGGCCGCCCGCATCGCCACCACCGGCGGCCTCCTCGGCGGCAATACCAGCCTCCCCGCCGGCGCGACGATGGAGAGGATGGATTCCTGGCTCGACGCCCTCTTCCGCCTTGCGATGCGGCACGGCCTGGACATCGACCTGCACGTGGACGAGAGCGGCGATCCCAGGGCCGCCACGCTCGGTCCCATCGCCCGCGCCGCCATCCGCCACCGCTTCCCGGGACGCGTCACCTGCGGCCACTGCTGCAGCCTCGCCGTGCAGGAACCGGACGCCGCCGACCGCGTGATGGACCTGGTGGCGGAGGCCGGGATCACGATCATCTCCCTGCCCCCGGTGAACCTCTATCTGCAGGACCGCGTGCCCCACCGCACCCCGCGCTGGCGCGGCGTGACCCTGCTGCACGAGCTCCGCGCCCGCGGCATCACCGTGCTCATCGGCGGCGACAACTGCCGGGACCCCTTCTACGGCTACGGCGACCACGATCCGATGGAGACCTTCACGGACGCCGTCCGCATCGGCCACCTGGACAAGCCCATCGCGGACTGGCCCACCACCATCGCCGCCCGCCCCGCCGACTGGATGGGCCTGCCCGAGCACGGCCGCATCCGCCCCGGCGCCGCCGCCGACCTCCTCCTCTTCCGCGGCCGCACCATGGACGAGCTGCTCTCCCGCCGCCGCGGCCCTCGCCTCGTCCTCCGCAACGGCCGCCCGATCTCCACCGAATTGCCGGACTACCGGGAACTGGACGACATCTTCTGACCTGTCCGGGACCAGTGGGCGCCGCCCCCTGGAACCCCCGCCAGGAGGCTGGTTGGAGCTATAGGTCCAACCCTGGACCTGCATCGGGCTGCCGCAGGACTGACCTGATCTGTCAGCCCTCTAGGATTGGGCTCGATCCTGCCCTTGCCGTCGCCTCGGCACGACGAGCCGAGGCGCACAGTCAACGCAGCAGAACCGACTGCCAGAAGAAGATGAAGGTGAGGGGTCCGGGGAGAGGTAGAATTCCTCCTTCCTCTCTCCGGGACAGACCGACCGCGAAGGTTACCCGCCAAACCTTGCACCCTGCCGCACCGCAACAAAGATGAGGACGGCCCATGACCGTCCTCAAAGCCGCGCTTCTCCTCTTCGTCCTGTTCTACATCGTCCCGCTCGGAATCTCCGCCGCCCTCTACAAGGCCAGGTCGGCGGGCACGGATTGGCGGGCAGCGGATCGCTCCAGCGCCGGCCTCCTGCCGCCGGCCTCCCGCAATCCCGGTGCCGTGGTGCGCGTCTATGCCGCCCCCACCGTGCGCTGGCGCGGCATCTTCGCGGTGCATTGCTGGATCGTCTTCAAGCCGGAAGGCGCGGCGTCCTACACCCGCTATGACTACACGGCCTGGGGCGATCCCATCCGCATGAACGGCTTCGCCCCGGATGGCCGCTGGTTCGGCCAGGTGCCGGAAACCGTCTTCGCGGCCGATGGCCCCTCCGCCGCCGCCATGATCCCGCCAATCCAGAAGGCCGTCGCGGAATATGCCTGGAGCAACCAGGGCGACTACCGCGCCTGGCCCGGCCCCAACTCCAACACCTTCGTCGCGGCAATCATGGAGGCCGTTCCCGCCATCGGCCTCACCCTGCCGCCCAATGCCCTCGGCAAGGACTACCCGCATGACGGCCGCTGGTTGCGTCCCACCCCGTCCCGCACGGGCTTTCGCCTCTCGCTCGGCGGCTATGCCGGCCTGACCCTCGCCTGGGTGGAAGGGATCGAGGTGAACATCCTCGGTGCCGTTGCCGGGCTGGACCTGCGCCGCCCCGCGATCAAGCTTCCCGGCCTCGGCCGCATCGGGATGCGCGGGCCGGAGGGGACGGGGAACCCGCCCCTGCCGGCGGAAGCCGGCTAACCCTGGTCATTCGCGGAAGCCGGCTAGCCCCAGTCATCCGGCGAGGCAGGCTAACCCACCATTGCCCGCCGGATCGGCGCCGGCGTCACCTCGTTGTGCAGGTCCGCCAGCTGCGCGGCCAAGCGAAGGAAAGTGGCCCGGTCCGCCGGGGAGAGCGGCGCCAGCAGCTTCTCCTGCACGCGCCGCACAGGCCCTTCCACCTCCTGCAGCAAATCCGCACCCGCTGGTGTCAGCCGCAGCCGCTTGGCCCGCCGGTCCGCCGGCGCCGGCTCCCTGACGATCCAGTCCTTCGCCTCCAACCGCTCCAGCACCCCGCCCAGAGTGGAGCGGTCGAAGGCGATCAGCGCGGAGAGCCGCGTCGCGTCCACCCCGGGATAGGCCCGGATCGCGAACAGCGCGCTGAACTGCACGGAGGTCAGGTCGTGCTCCCCCACCTCCTCCGCGAAGAGAGCGCCTGAAATCTGATGGGCACGCCGGATCAGGTGCCCGGGCATTCCGTAGATCTCCTGCATCGGCCCTTCATCCTCGCTGCCACTCAAGCCCTCAGCCTCCCCGGCGATCACGGCGCCTATATTGACGGCACACTGAAAGAACGCATACTGACTTTCAACGAAACACGTCCAGGAAAGCGGAGTGAAGCGGGCGCACCCGCCATTCCCCGGGAGTCTGCGGCTTGAGCCAGGACCTGCACGCGCTGCTGGGCGACCTCGTCGTCGCCAACCGCATTCTCGCCCATGAGGGCGTCCTCGACGATTTCGGCCACGTCGCCCTGCGCCACCCCGGCCGCCCCGACCGCTTCTTCATCTCCCGCTCCCGCTCGCCGGAGCTCGTCACGCGCGACGACCTGCTGGAATTCACGCTGGACGGCACCCCCGTCGATCCCAAGGGCCTGCGCCCCTACCTGGAAAGCGTCCTCCACGCCCGCATCTTCGCCGCGCGCCCGGACGTGAACGCCACCGTCCACCACCACGCCCCGGCCGTGATGCCCTACACGATCGTGGACGTGCCGCTGCGCCCGATCATGCACATGGCTTCCGTCCTCGGCGGCGCGGTGCCGGTCTGGGACAGCCGCGACGAGTTCGGCGACACTAACATGCTGATCGACGACGCCCCGCGCGCCGACAGCCTCGCCAAGGCCCTCGGCAACGGCACCTGCGTCCTGCTGAAGAACCACGGCGCCGCCGTCGCCGCGCACTCCCTGCCCGCTGTCGTCTTCGTCAGCGTCCGCATGAAGGACAATGCGGATCTGCAGGCCCGCGCCACCGCCATGGGCACCCCGCGCTTCCTCACGGAAGGCGAGATCAGGCTCACATCCGAGATGCTGATGGGCGAGCGCCCGCTGGACCGCGCCTGGTCCTACTACCGCGCCCGCGCCGGCTTCGGCGGGATCTGACCGCATCGGCGCGAGAGGCCGGAACGGCCCCGCGCCAGAACTCCATAGCGGAGAACGTCCATGCGCATCCCCCGCCGCGCCCTCTCCGGCGCCGCCCTGCTCCCGCTCATGCCGGGCATCGCGCGCGCCCAGCGCCGCACCGTGCGCCTCGTCGTGCCCGCCGCCCCTGGTGGCGCCATCGACGTGATCGGCCGCATCTACGCCACCCGCCTCGCCGAGGCGCTGGACCAGACCTGGGTGGTGGAGAACCGCTCGGGCGCCAACAACACCCTCGGCGCCGCGGAGGTCGCCCGCTCCGCGCCCGATGGCACCACCCTCCTCGTCAACGCGGACATCCACCTCATGGCCCGCCGCGTCATGCGCGCCGTGCCCTACGACCCGGTCGCGGACTTCACCCCCATCGCCCGCCTGGCCACCGCCCCTATGGTGCTGGTGGGCAACCCCCGCACGACGCCCGAAGGCGGCCTTCCCGCCCTCGTCGCCGCCATGAAGGCGAAGCCGGAGGCCTTCCCCTTCGCCAACTCCGCCCTCGGCGCCATGGGCCACCTTGCGACGGAAAGTTTCAAGCAGGCGGCCGGCGCCGATGCCCTCGTCGTCTCCTATCGCGGCACCGCACCCGCGCTGACGGATGTGCTCTCCGGCAACGCCGCCCTGATGGTCGCCCCGCTCGGCTCCGCCCTGCCCCATATCGAGGCCAACCGCCTGCGCGCCTTCGCCGTCATGGGTCCCCGCCGCTCGGACCGCGCCCCGTCCATCCCCACGGTCGCCGAGGGCGGCATGCCCGGCCTGGACTTCACTCTCTGGTACGCCCTCTGGGCCCCCAAGGGCCTCCCCGCGGCCGAGGCCGACCGCCTCAACGCCGCCGTCCAAACCCTCGCCCGTGACTCCGAAATTCGCGCCCGCATCGCCGACCAAGGCGCGGAACCCGTGGCCGAGGACCGCGCCAGCTTCGCACGCTTTATCGAAACGGAATCCGAGCGCACGGCGCGCATCGCGCAGGTTGCGGGCATCCAGCCGGAATAGGCGCCGCCCCGAGGCCGGGAAGGCGGTTCCGGCTCCCGCCGGCCATCCCACCCGGCATCCCCTTCAGGCTTATCCAGGGCTAGGATGCCGGCATGACGGCGCAGCGCTGAGCTGATCCTGACGTGGAGAGAGCGGCTTGGAAGCGCCAAGGACGGAAGCGAAGACCCACCAGGGCTCGATGATATCGCCCGCCATCGGGCTCACGGTCCTCTCGGGCCTCCTCTACGTCCTGGGCTACGCGCTCTCCAAGAAGCTGGTCACGGATCACGGCCTGACCCCCTTGCAGGTCACCTTCCTCCGCTGCGTCGTGATCCTGCTGGTCGGCCTGGCCGCCACCGCCTGGCCGGGGAGCCGGCTGACATGGCACCGCCTGTTTCGGCCCGAGAGGGCCTGGGAGCAGAGGGCGGCGGCCGCCGCGCTCGTCGTCTCGAACGCGCTCGCGGTGCTGGCCTACACCCTCCTGTCCGTCACAGCTGCTTCGGCCCTCGGCTTCACCGCACCGCTCCTGCTCGCCCTGCTCGGTGGCCTCTTCCTGCGCGAGAAGGTCTCGCTCGGCCGCTGGCTCGGCACGCTGGTCGGCTTCGCCGGCATGCTGCTGATCGTGAAGCCGGGCGGGGAGGCAAGCCTGCCCGGCATCGCCGCGGCCTTTGCGGGCGCGCTCACCTATGCCGCCTACCAGATCGTCATCCGGCGCCTCCGTGAGGTCGCCACCACGCTCGACACCATCCTGCAGGTAGCCCTGGTCGGCGTCGTCCTGCTGGCCGTGCCCGTCGCGGCCGACTGGCACCCTGTCGGCCTTGTATCCGCCGGACTGGTCGTGGTGGTGACCGCCGTCCAGACGGCCGCCCTGGCGAGCATCGCCGCGGCCCTGCACCGGGGCGAGGCGTCGCGCCTGGCGCCGTGGCAGTTCTCCGGGCTGCTATGGGCCATGGCGCTGGACGCCCTCCTCCTGCATGCCACGCCGACGACCGGAAGCCTGTTCGGCGCCCTCCTCGTCATCGGCGGCGGCGTGCTGGCCCAGACACTCAAATCCCCCGGACGCAGCTAGCCTCCCCAGGGGAAGACCTCCTTCCCCCTGGGGCAGCCCGCGCCCCCGGTCAGGCCGCCTCCCGCCGCACCCCCATCTCCACCAGCGCAGCTTCCATCGCCACCAGCGCCCGCCGCATGTCGTCCGGCGTCACCGCCCCGATGCAGCCGATGCGGATGCTCGGCACCGGCGTGTTGTAGAAGTTGCTGATGAGCACGCCGCGCCGCTTCAGCGCGTCCACGAAGCCCTGCAGCGTGAAGCCCGGCGCCTCCGGCTGGTGCAGGGTCAGGATGATCGGCCCCTGCTCCTCCGGGGTCAGATAGGGACGCAGCCCCAGCCGCTCCGCGCCGCTCCGCAGCACCCGCATGTTAGCGGTGTAGCGGGCCAGCCGGGCCTCGCGCCCGCCCTCCGCCGCATGCAGGTCCAGCGCCACGCCGAAGGCGTGCAGCGCCTGCGCCGCCGGGGTGAAGCGGAAGGATCCCCATCCCGCCGTCTCGGCCGTGCGCAGCACGTCGCCCAGGTCGAAGCTCCAGGACCCCGCCAGCCCCGCCCGCTCCCGCGCGCGCTCCATCGGGCAGACGGCGAAGCCGATCCCCGGCATCCCCTCCAGGCACTTGTTGGAGGTGAAGAGCACCGCGTCGCATTCCGGCTGCGCGGCGATGTCGAAGGGCAGCGCGCCGAAGGCGGAAACGGCGTCCAGGATCATCCGCCGCCCCAGCGCCCGCACCGCCTTCCCCACCGGGCGCGGATCGTTGATCACCCCGCTCCCCGTCTCGGAATAGACGAGCGAGACGTGGGAGATCTCCGGGTCTGCCTCCAGCGCCGCCGCCACCTCCCCGGCCCGCACGCCGCGCGTGTCCGGCACCTCCAGCACCATGGGCACCCGCCCCGCCTCCCGCGCCAGGCGGATCATGCGGTCGGCATAGGTGCCGTTGCGGGGGATCAGCACCTTGCCCGCGGGCGGCACGAAGGTGCGGATCGCCGCCTCCACCATGAAGTGCCCGGCGCCCTGCAACGGCAGCGTGGCGTGCACGCCCTCAACCCCGCCCGCGAGATCGCGCACCCGCTCCCGGATGCGCGCGTACTCCCGCCGGAAGTCCAGGTCCCAGGGCGCGATGTCCACCCCCATCGCCGCCTTCACCTCCGCGCTGGTCTGGACGGGGCCGGGGATGAGCAGAAGCATGGCGGAGCCTTCAGCGACGGGAGCGGGGAAACTGCACCCCCGCCCCGCGCGAAACAACCGGGCTCAGCAGCCGGTCTGCCGGGGCACCCTCTCCACCTCCAGCCCGAAGAGCGGCCGGATCCGGGTGCCCAGCACGTTCCCGAAGAAGGCCGCCACCATCCACACCCAGCCATGCAGGCTGCCGGAGACGATGCCGGAGAAATACGCCCCGATGTTGCAGCCATAGGCCAGCCGCGCCCCGTAGCCGAGGACCAGCCCGCCCACCACCGCGGCCAGGGCGGAGCGCAGCGGAACGCCGAGCTTCGGCGCGTAGCGCCCGGCCAGCGCCGCCGCCAGCAGCGCGCCGACGATGATGCCGAAATCCATCACGGAGGTGACGTCGTTCAGCACGCTCCCCTCCAGCGCCGCCCTCTGCGCGGGCGCCGACCAGTAGGGCCAGGAGGCCGCGTCGATCCCCAGCGCCACCGCCGCCTTGGAACCCCAGAGCGCGAAGGCCGAGGTGATCCCCCAGGGCCGGCCGGAGAGCGCGAGCGTCGCGAAGTTCAGCAGCGCCAGCCCCACCGCGCCCGCCAGCACCGGCCAGGGCCCGCGCAGGAAGCGGCCCAGCCCGTGCCGCACCGGCGCCGCCGCCTGCACCAGCCGCCCGTGCCGTCGCCGCTCCAGCACCACCGTGATCCCGGCAATCAGCGCGAAGACCACGAGGTTTGCCGCCAGCGCCGCCCAGGGTCCCCAGAGCGCGACCAGCGAGATCGGCGGCAGCGAGGGCAGCGATGCCCACCAGTGCAGATGCGCCGCCCCCAGCGTGGAGCCGACCACGAAAAACAGCAGCGTCAGCACCATCCGCACGGACCCGCCGCCCGCCGTGTAGAGCGTGCCGGAGGCGCAGCCCCCGCCCAGCTGCATCCCGATCCCGAACAGGAAGGCCCCGAACACCACGGAGACCCCGACGGGCGAGACCAGCCCCCGCACCGGTTCCCCGAACAGCGTCCCCTGCGCCAGCACGGGGAAGAACAGCAGCGCCGCGAGCGCGAGCATGAACATCTGCGCCCGCAGCCCCTCCCCCCGCCGGTCCGCGATGAAGACCCGCCAGGCCGAGGTGAAGCCGAAGGAGGCATGGTACAGCACCATCCCCAGCGCGGCGCCCAGCAGGTACAGCGCCGCCTGCCGCCCGCTCACCACCTGGGAGATCCAGGCCACCCCCGCCAGCAACAGCGCCCCCGCCGCCAGCGCCGCCATCGCCTGCACCCCGGGCGGGCGCGGCAGGGTCGGTGTTTCGTTGAAGGTGGTCGCGGACATCACGGCGGCTCCGGGGGAAAGGACGGCCGGGATATAGGGGCTGCGCCGGTTCAACGCGCATGCCCTGCGTTAATGCCTGGGTTTCACGATCGCCCCCCGTTCCTCTCAGGGGGCCGCGTTTCTCAGGAGGTCGGGGCCGCCCGCAATTCCCGCACCAGCTTGCGCCGGATCGCCTCGGCGAAGGCGGCATAGTCCGCGCACTCCATCACGAAGGCGCCGGGCCCGCCGATCACCTCCGCCGCATAGTGGGCCGGCAGGTCCGGCTCCTCGTTCACCACGGCCAGCCCGTTCACCGTCACCCCCGCCCCCACCGCCGCATCCCGCACGGGGCCGGACGGGATGCCCGCATTCCCCGCCCCGTCGCCGGAGACGTCCACCACCTGCCGCCCCGCCTTCGCGGGGAACTCCGCCAGCAGCCGCAGCGCCGCCGTCAGCCCCTCCCCCAGCGCGGTGGCGCCCGCCGGCACCAGCCGGGGGGCGGAATCCACCGCATCCGCCAGCGCGGCCGCGCTCTCCTCCCCGTCGACCACCATCCAGGGCACCGCCACCGCCTGCGCCCCCGGCCCGGACCACAGGACGGCCGCCACCGCCGCCGCCCCGCGCGGCCCACCGGCCGCCGCGGCCACCACCTCCGGGTCACGGAAGGCCGCGGCCAGCCCGCCCATCATCAGCCCGAACTCGTCGTGATCGACGGAGGAGGAGGCGTCCACCGCCAGGCACAGCGCGACATCAACATCCCTCATGCCCGGGAACTTGGCCCCGCCCGGCCCGGGATTCGCCCCCATCCCCGGTTTTCACCTTGGGTTCTCCTTGGGTGGCGCCTCCGCCGCACCAGATTGTGAGGCCTTGCCCAAGGGTCCGCGAGAGGCCCCCTTCGCCTTCAACCCACCCAATGGGGAGCACGACGCGACTTATGGACGGCACCATCCACCTCCCCCTCGCCCCCGCCGCCCCCGCCGGGCACGCCGCCGAGGACGCCGCCCCCATCTCCCGCATCGTGGCCGAGGTGGCGGCCACCTTCCCCGGGGAACGCATCACCCTCGGGGAGATGGCGGAGGCCTTCGGCGACCGCGCCTTCGGCCTGCTCATCCTCCTGCTGCTCCTGCCTTCCCTTCTGCCGGGCATGGCCAGCGTCTTCGGCCTACCCATGCTGGTGCTGGGGGTGCAGATGGGCCTCGGCCGCCGCGTGCCGCGCCTGCCCGCCATCATGGCCCGCCGCTCGATCCGCCGGACGGACCTGCTGCGCCTCGCCGGCGCCTCCTCGAAGTGGCTGCGGAAGCTGGAACGCCATGTCCGCCCCCGCCCCGGCCCCTTCACCACCCCCTTCGGGGACCGCCTCTTCGGCTGGCTGACCGTCTATGTCGCGGTCATGCTGATCCTGCCGGGCCCGGGCACCAACGGCCCTCCGGCCTTCGGCAACATCGTCATGGCGCTCGGCCTGGTAGAGCATGACAGCCGCACCATGGGCTGGGGCGTCGCCCTTACCATTGCCGGCTGCCTCTTCGCCACCGTGGTCCTTGCCCTGCTCTGCTGGCTGGGAATGGAAGCCCTGAACTTCGTGTTCTAGCCGGCCCCCGATCAGCCAGCCCCCGATCAGCCAGCCCGGAAGCGCGTCTGGAACCAGTCGTCCAGCATCGCCTTCTCCGAGAAGAGCCGGTCGCCGGACTGGATCCGCCCGGGCCGCATGTCGAAGGCCTGGTCGCTCAGCCGCTCCTCGCCGCTGCGGATCACCCGATCCCCCTCGCGCAGCCGGTAGCGCAGCGCGATTCGCGGCCAGGTGGCGCCCGTCACCACCCGAAGGTCGGGATTGTCGATCCGCCAGGGCTCGATCTGCCCGGTCAGGTCCACATCCGTGACCTCCACCTCCAGGGTCTGCCCCGCCGGCAGCCCGCCCTGCGCCAGCCGCCCGATATGGGCTGCAAGCTCCCGCAGCGCCGGCGCATCCGCGTCCACGCTCCGCCTGCCGTTCAGGCTCGCATCGGTGAAGCGCTCCGGCGCCACGAAGCTCACCCGGGCCTCCCCGGCCATCGCGCCCGGCGCCCCGGCGACCATCAGGGCGAGCGCCGCGCCGGCAAGAAGGGCGGTGATCCGCATCCCTGTCGTCCTCCACGATCCTGCCGGGCCAGCCCGGCCGTGACACCGGACGCTTAACGCCCGCGCCCCCGCGCCCGCCGCCCGGTCACCCCGGTCAAGCCTGCGTTACGGCCCCGCCTGCCAGCCCGTGGCCCAGGTCGGTGTGGGCACGACCATGCGCGGCCGCCGCTGTGCCGCCAGCCTCAGCGCCGGCCCGGCGGCCGGTCCGGCGCCAGCTCCGCCGCGCGTAGCCAGCCCTCCACCGCCCGCTCCCCGGCGACGTAGCGCGCCCGCACCCATTCCCCCCGCCGCTCCAGCACCGCGACGGGATCATCCTCCACCACATAGGGGGTCCGCGGAGCGGGCGCGCCCGGGGCGGGGCGGAAAGCCGCCCGCCGCGCGGTGACGAGCGCCACCCCGATCCAGCCATCCCCCGCGCGGTCCAGCCCCGCACGGTAGGGTTGGCCCACCATGTCCCCTGTCGTCATGAGGCAGCCGCCATGGTTCTCCCGCAGCACCAGGGAGGCCTGGGCCCCCTCGAAGGAGAGATTACCGGGGATCGGATCCTCCCCGGGATACCATGTCTCCACTTGCCCGCGCCCCTTCTCCAACCGGCCGCGCAGCAGGAAGACGCAGCTGAACTGCGGCGCCGCCTCCGTTCCGCCGCCCCTGCGCGCCTCCGAGAAGACGCCGCTCACCTGATTCCCGTTGATGGCGAGGCTGAGCCCCCCATAGAGCCCGGAGTCCGGCGGACCGGCCGCCAGGGCAGGCCCGGCCAGGAAAGGGAGCAGGAGAAGGGGCCCTATCCCTCTCACGGGGGGGTCGCCCCGGTGGCCACCGCCATGAACTCGGCCCGCCGCGTCTCGAACCCCGTCCGCTCCCCCACGCAAACGGTGGAGGTCCGGCCGCGCGGGGTCTCCTGGATCACGAAAAGGGTCCGCACCTCGCGCGCTCGGGGCGGCAGCCCCTCGCCCTTGAAATCCCCGACCATGGTGTAGCCGGACCGCCCCTTGTCCTCGAAGGTCCTGGCCTCCCGGATCTCATAGAGGGCTGACAGGGCCTTCCGCGCCAGGTCCTGCCACTCGGCCCCCCGCATGGTGGCGTCCAGCTGGGCCTGGGTGAAGCGGCCATTCTGCGGCGCCGGGGTGAAGGCCACCTGGCAGCCCGTGTCGGTGTCGGCGGGCGTCTTCACCTCGAAGCGCGCGGCCTGCCCGCGCCCCGGCGGGATGGAACGGGCCGCGTAGCCCGGCGGCGCCGCCACCACCAGCCCGCTCGCCGCGTCCCGGACGGGCTGGGCCGCCGCGGCCATGGGCGCGGCCAGCGCGGCGGCGAGCAGAAGGGGTCCAATGCGTCGCAAGGCGCTCTCCGTCCGGTGTGTCCAGCGGGAACGCCGTGCCCCGGCCCCGGTTCGGCACGCGCGATGCCACCGTCCGGCCCGCCGGAACGACGCCCGCCCTCCCGCGTTCAGCCCCGGCAACCCGAAGGAGCCCTCCCATGGCCCAGAAGACCCTCTCCGACCTGTCCAAGGACATGGCGAAGATCGACTACGCCATGCTCATGACCCGCGCCGAGAACGGCCACATCGCCGGCCGGCCGATGAGCAACAACGGCGAGGTGGAGTACAAGGGCGACAGCTACTTCTTCGCCCTCGACAGCACGCACACGGTCGGCGAGATCGCGCGCGACCCGAAGGTGGCCCTGGCCTTCGCGGGGCGGGAAGGCATCGTCGGCCAGCGCCCCGTCTTCATCAACGTGGAGGGCCAGGCCGAGCTGATCCGCGACAAGGCCCAGTTCCAGGCCCACTGGACCACGGACCTGGACCGCTGGTTCGAGAAGGGCGTCGACACGCCCGGCCTCGTGCTGATCAAGGTCCACGCCTCCCGCATCCACTACTGGGCGGGTGAGGAGGAGGGCGAGCTGACCGTCTGATCGGCCAGTGCTGGCCCGGCGCGGCTCAGCGGCCCGAGAGGGCCCGCCGCGCCGCCGTCAGGTCCAGCCCCTCGCCGCGCCAGGCGACATAGCCATCGGGCCGGATGACCAGCACCGCCTGGTCCGCCGGCCCGTGCAGCCCATAGGCCTCGAACACAGCCGCCGTCTCCGGCACCACCGCGCGCGGATCCCGCCCCGCCACCAGCCGGGCGACGAGGTGGGACGGCATGCGGAAGCCCTCCATCGCCGCCCGCGCCGCCTCCACCGCCTCCGGCCCCAGCGGCCGGCGCGAGAGCGCCAGCAGGTGCGGCCGATATCCGGTGATGAGGTCGAAGACGCGCGTCCGCCGGTTGATCGCCGCGTCCGGCGCCCGCTCCCCCGCGCGGGGATGCGGCCCCTTCGACGCGCCGGGATAGGCGATGTCGATCTCCGACACCGTGCGGAAGGCCCGGCGCTGCACCGCCCCCAGCTCCGCCGCGCCCCCGAAGACGGCGGTCATCAGCGGCCCGCGCAGCGCCGCCCGCCAGCCCCGCTGCGCGGCCACGACGGAGAAAAGCCGGTCCGTCTGCCGCAGCACCGCCTCCCCCACCGGCCGCCGCTCCGCGTCGTAGCTGTCCAGCAGCGCATCGCCGGCGGTGCCCTGCACCACCTCCGCCAGCTTCCAGGCGAGGTTCGCCGCGTCCTGCAGCCCCGTGTTCATGCCCTGCCCGCCGGCCGGAGAATGGATATGCGCCGCATCCCCCGCCACGAAGGCGCGGCCCACCCGGTAGCGCTCCACCCCGCGGTGATGGATCCGGTAGCGGCTGGTCCAGGCCGCATCCCGCAGCCGCACGGGATGCCCCACCGCGGCGGAGAAGGCCGCCTGCATCTCCGGCAGGCCCAGCGGTGCCCGCGGATCGCCCGTCGCCGCCTCCGGGCGCGTATCCGCCGCCATCACGCGCGACAGCGCCTCGCCCTTCAGCGGAAGGAACAGCCCCAGCGCGCCGGCATTGACGAAGCCCCGGAAGCGATGGTGCCCGAGGTCCCAGTCCACCCGGCAATCCGCCAGCAGGAAGTGCTGGTCATAGGGCGCGCCCGCGAAGGACAGCCCGAGCGCCTTGCGGACGATGCTGTGCGCCCCGTCCGCGCCCACCAGGAAGGCGCTGCGGATGGAGACCTCCCCCTCCGGCCCCGTGCCGCGCACGGTCACCCCTGCCGCGTCCTGGGCCAGCCGCGCCACCTCGACCCCGCGCTCCACCCGCACCCCCTGGGCCTCGAGGTCGGCGATGAGGAGGGCCTCGGTCTCGGCCTGGGGCAGCATGAGGATGAAGGGGAAGGGCGTGTCGGGGGAATCCGCGCGGTCGAAGTCCAGCCCGCCCAGGGGCCGCCCGCCCAGGTGGAACTCCACCCCCGTGTTCATCACGCCCCGGTCCAGGAAGGACTCCACGAGGCCGATCGACCCGAACAGCTCCAGCGTCCGCGCCTGGATCGCGAAGGCCTGGGATTCGCGGGACGCCTCGGCCCGCTTCTCCACCACCCGCACCCGCACGCCGCGCCGGCGCAGCAGGGTGGCGGCCATCAGCCCCGTCGGCCCGGCCCCCACGACAAGAACGTCGCAATCCCGGTCCGCCACGGCCGCCATCCCTTCCTATTGGGTCAGAGGGTCTCCAGCAGCCCCGCGATCACCTGCCCGCGCGGCGCCAGGTCCCGCCACAGGATGTGCTCGAAGGGCGCATGGGCGCCAGCACCCGTGCAGCCCAGCCCGTCCAGCGTCGGGATGCCCATGGCGGCGGTGAAGTTGCCGTCGGATCCGCCGCCGCGGTGCTGCTTCGGCAGCTCGTAGCCCGCCTCCCGCGCCAGGGTCCGGGCGCGCTCATAGAGGTTCAGGATGTCCGGGTTCTCCGCGAAGGAGGGGCGGTTCATCCCGCCCTCCACCGTGATGGTGATCCCGTCCTCGGTGCCCGCGAGCGCCAGGATCTCCTTCTCCATCCGCTCGCCGTCCGCCACCGTCGCCACGCGCAGGTCGATCTCGCAGCCGGCCTCCGGCGGGATCACGTTGGGCCGCGTGCCGCCCCAGACCGGCGCGACATTCGTCGTGGTGCCCCCCGCCAGGTCCACCATGGCGTGAACCTTCCCGATCAGCCCGGCCAGCGCCACCACCGCGCTGCGCCCCTCCGTCCAGTTGCCGCCGGCATGGGCGGACACGCCCTGGATCTTCACGGTGAAGCGCCCCACGCCCTTGCGCGCCGTCACGCAGGCGCCGCCGGGATTGCCCGCGGGCTCGGGGATCAGCACCGCGCTGGACCCCGCCGCCTCCCGCTCGATGATATCGCGGGAGGTGGGGCTGCCCACCTCCTCGTCCGGCGTCAGCAGCAGGGTGATCGGGCTCTTCGTCTGCACGCCCTGGCGCAGGATCTCCCGCAGCGCGTGGAAGGCCAGGAAGGATCCCGCCTTCATGTCGTAGATCCCCGGCCCGAAGGCCTTCTCCCCCTCCACCTTCCAGGGCATGGAGGTGGCCAGCGTCCCATTGTCCCACACCGTGTCCAGATGGCCGGAGATGAGCACGGGGCGGCGGTTGCCATGGGCGGGGCTCGGCGGGGTGCGCGCGATCAGCGTGTCCCCGTAGCCGTCCCGGCCGGGGATGCGCTCCACCACCGCGCCGGCCTCGCGCAGCGCCGTCTCCGCCCTGTCCATCAGGCCGTTCACCGCCACGGGGTCAGTGGTCGGCGTCTCGTGCAGCACCCAGCCTTGCAGCTCCTCCAGCAGGGCTTCGCTGGTGCCGATCCGGGTCTGTGGCATGGGGGGTCCTCTTCCAATGGCCGCCCGGGTTTCTCGCGCCGGGGCCGGGCCTTGTCCATGCCGCAACCATCCACCCCGCGGCCGGTGCGGATCGGCGGGGACATGCTAGGCTCCGCCCCATGGCGACCCGCGACGAAGTCCTGACCTGCTACCGCTACATCCTGGGCCGCGAGCCGGAATCGGACATGGTCCTCCTCTCCCAGGTTATCCCGGAGGAGACGCTGGAGGCGCTGCGCGCACGCTTCCTCAGCTCGGAGGAGTTCCTCAGGAAGTCGCGCCTCCTCGTCAACGGCCTGCCGCGCCCTCTGCCCCTGACCGTGCCGCCCCTGAAGGTAGAGACGGAGGCGCCGCCGGAGACCTTGCGCCGCCTGGTCGAGAAGACCGGGGAATACTGGTCCGCCATTGGCACGGAGGCGCCGCACTGGTCCGTGCTAACAAGCGACATGTACCGGCCCGAGCGGATCGAGGACACGAAGGCGTATTTCTACGCCAGCGGGAAGAACGACCTGAACATCATCCGCGGCTGCCTGCGCCGCGCCCGCGTGCAGCCGGAAGCGATGGTCACCGCCGTGGAATACGGCTGCGGCGTGGGGCGGGTGACGGGCCACTTGGCCGTCAAGTTCCCGAAGGTGGTCGCCTGCGACATCTCGCGCCCGCATTTGGACATCGCCGCCGCCCACCTGGCCGAGACCGGCGCGTCCAACGTCCAGCTCGAGCATCTCGGGCCGGACCGGCTGCACCCCGAGCTCCGCTGCGACTTCTGGTTCTCCCGCATCGTGCTGCAGCACAACCCGCCGCCGGTGATGGCGGCCATCCTCCGACGCGCCTTCGCCGCCCTGAACCCCGGCGGCGTCGCGGTCTTCCAGGTGCCCACCTACAAGCTGGACTACACCTTCCGCATCCGGGACTACCTGGACGGGCCGCTGGGCAAGCAGATGGAGATGCACATCCTGCCCCAGCCCACCGTCTTCGCCCTGGCCGAGGAGGCGGATTGCCGGCCGGTGGAGGTGCGGGAGGACACGGGCCTGGTCAGCAGCCAGATCGACCAGTGGCTCTCCAACCTCTTCGTCTTCCGCAAGAGGGGCTGACGCCCCCTTCCGCAAGGATCGCCGCCCCCGGCTGGATAGAGGCCTGCTGCGGTGCCACATTCCCCCCATGAGCATTGAGATGAAGAAGGTCTGCGTCTTCTGCGGCGCGAACCCCGGCACCGACCCCGCCTTCGCCGAAGCGGCCCGCGCCCTGGGCCATGCCATCGCGGAGCGGGGCCTCGGCCTCGTCTATGGCGGGGGCAAGGTGGGGCTGATGGGCGTGGTGGCGGACGCCGCGCTGGAGGCCGGGGCCGAGGTGGACGGGGTGATCCCCGAGCACCTGATGCAGAGGGAACTCGGCCACGGCTCCGTCACCCGGCTGCACGTCGTCGCCTCCATGCATGAGCGGAAGGCGATGATGGCGAAGCTTTCGGACGGCTTCGTGGTGCTGCCCGGCGGCTTCGGCACGCTGGAGGAGGCCTTCGAGGTCCTCACCTGGTCCCAGCTCGGCCTGCACCGCAAGGGCACGGTCTTCCTGGACGTGAACGGCTACTGGGGCCGGCTGAACGCGATGCTGGACGGCATGGTGGAGGCCGGCTTCGTGCGCGCCGAGCACCGCCAGCTCTCCCTCACGGCCGGAACGCCGGCCGCGGCCCTGGACCTGCTCGCCACCTTCCGCCCGCCGGAGGTGACGCGCTGGATCGAGCGCGTGGCCCAGGCTTGATATCACCCCTGACGAGGCCCGACATGGCCTGCGAGGTCTGGACGGACTGGCGCGCCCTGCCGGCGGGCGCGCGCGGCGGCACCGTGGCACTGGGCAACCTGGACGGGGTGCATCGCGGCCACCGCGCCGTGCTCGCCGCCGCCCACGCCGCCCGCCCGGACCTGCCCCTGCAGGCGATGACGCTGGAACCCCATCCCCGGGAGTATTTCCGCCCCCAGGACCCGCCCTTCCGCCTGACCCTTCTGCCCGCCAAGGCCGCAGCCCTGGCGGAGGCGGGCTGCACCGGCCTGCACGCCATTCCCTTCGACGCCACCCTCGCCGCCATGGAGGCCGAGGCCTTCTGCGAGACGATCCTCGCCGAGGCGCTGGGGGCCCGGCACCTGGCCTGCGGCGCCGACTTCGCCTTCGGCCACCGCCGGGGCGGCGACGTGACCTTCCTGGCCCGCTGGGCGGAGCGGCGGGGCATCGGCCTCTCCATCGTCCCCCCCGT
The DNA here is from genome assembly GCF_017813365.1 of Roseomonas indoligenes. GTDB lineage: Bacteria > Pseudomonadota > Alphaproteobacteria > Acetobacterales > Acetobacteraceae > Roseomonas > Roseomonas indoligenes. The sequence goes on along the minus strand of NZ_JAGIZA010000011.1, from coordinate 24,727 downwards.
CTCCGACGCCGCCGGCCCGATCAGCAGCACTCGCATCCGCCGCGCCCTGCAGGACGGCTACCCCGAGCGCGCCGCCGCCCTGCTGGGCCGGGACTGGGAGGTGCGCGGGGTGGTCTTCCACGGCGATCGCCTGGGCCGGGAACTCGGCTGGCCCACCGCCAATATCTGGATGGGCCGCCACCTGGAGCCGGCCCGCGGCGTCTACGCCGTGCGCGCCGCCCTGCCGGACGGAACCCTGGTGCCGGGGGTCGCGAATATCGGCCGCCGCCCGACCCTGGGCGGAGACCCGGAGACGCGGCTGGAGACGCACCTCTTCGACTGGTCCGGCGACCTCTACGACCGGGAGATCGGCATCCGCCTGGTCCGCTTCCTGCGGGAGGACATGACCTTCACCGGGCTGGACGAGCTGAAGGCCGCCATCGCGGCGGATGCGGCAGGGGCCCGCGCCGTGCTGGGCATCGGCTAGCCGCTCGGCGGGACAGGCCGCCGCCGGCACGAACCGCAGCAGGCGCGAGGGCCCGTGTGCCTGGCCAGGCGATGGAAATCGGAGCCCGGCGGCCGGGCTACCCCTGGCTCAGCGGTTTGCCGCCTTGTGGGTGCCCACGTTCTCGTGCCACTCGACGGGCATGCCGTCCCAGGAGGCGATCTGCTTGCCCGCCCACTTCTTGCGGACATAGACCTGGAAGCCCTCCGCGGTGGCCTCGACATAGCCGGACTTGCCGTCGGTCAGCCGCAGGTGCTGGGCAAGCGCCTCGCCCTGGGTCTTCATGTAGTCGTCGCTCATGGTCCGCCCGATCCTGATGCTCTCCGCCAGTATAGCCGAAGACGCGGCCCGCACAGGCGCGGCCGGCCGCGCTCACTCCTCGACGCGGATGTTGTTGCTGTCCACGACGTTCTTCCAGCGCGCCAGCTCCGCATGGAAGAAGGCGGCGAACTCCGCCGGGCCGGCGCCGGCCGGCTCCAGCCCCATGCCGCGCAGCCGCGCCTGGGTCTCCGGCTCCGCGACCACGGCCAGCAGCGCCGCCGCCATCCGGTCCCGGATCGCATCGGGCAGGCCGCGCGGGCCGAAGACGGAAGCCCAGCTCGTCACCACGAAGTCGGGCACGCCGCTCTCGATCATCGTCGGCACCTCCGGCAGCTGCGGGATGCGGTTCCGGCTGGTCACCGCGAGGATGCGGACGCCCCCGGACTGGATCGCCGGCAACGCGGAGGGCAGGTTGTCGAACACCATCTGGATCCGCCCGGCCCGCAGATCCGTCAGCGAGGCGGCCGAGCCGCGATAGGGCACGTGCTCGAACCGCGTCCCCGTCGTCATCATGAACAGCACGGCGGTGAGGTGGTTGGAGGCGCCGACGCCGGTGGAGCCGAAATCCATCCGCCCCGGGCGCGACTTCGCCAGCGCGATGAACTCCTGCACGTTGCGCGCCGGCAGCTCGTTGCTCACGACCAGGGAATTCACGAACTCCGCCACCTTCGCGACGGGCGTGAGGTCATGGACCACGTCGAAGGGGAAGTTGCGGTTCACCAGCGGCGGCAGCACTTGGCCGCCGAGGCCGCCCAGGGTGAAGCTGTAGCCATCAGGGGCGGATCGGACCAGCTCCTGCATCCCGATCACGCCGTTCCCGCCGGGGCGGTTCTCCACCACCACGGGCTGGCCGAGCCGGTCGCGCAGCCGCTCGGACAGGACGCGCGTCAGGAGGTCGATCACCCCGCCCGCGGGATAGGCGACAATCATGCGGATCGGCCGCGCCGGCCAGGCCTCCTGCGCCATCGCGCCGGCGGAGAGGAAGAACGCGCACGCTGCGCCCAGGGCGCACTTCACCAGCCAAGCCATCCCGGTATCCCCCGTCGAATGCCACGCCGTGTGGCTGGCGGCCCGCCCTTGCCCCCTAGAGGAAGCTGGTCAGGTTCTTTGCCAGCAATACGCTCTGGTCCAGGCGGATCTCCCGCCGCGCGATGCGCCAGCCGCCCGCTTCCCGTCGCAGGCGGTCGGTCCGCTTGCCCGCGAGGATGTCGGTCTCGTCATGGATGCGGTTGCGGTAGAGGAGGAAGCGGCTGCGCACCTCCACCTCCTCCGCACGCGCCGCAATCGGCAGGGCCGAGGCGACGCGGATATTCGTCAGCAGGTGCGAGGTGCGGGAGCGCGGCTCCTCTGCCCAGTGGATGCCGGTGCGGAGCTGCTCCACGCGCTGGCGCAGCGTCTCCTTGCCCTCGTCGAACCAGCAGGTGTCCTGCCCCTCCCGCGTGTACTCCATCGCCATCTGGTTGAAGCGCACGTTGCGCGCGATCGGCATCCAGTAGCGGACATCGTCGGTGAAGAGCTCCAGCCACTCCTCGAAGCGCCGCTCGTCCAGAAGCTCCGCCTCCGTATGGAGGAAGTCGCGGACCTCGTGCTCCAGCAGCATCGCCGCCAGGCGGGCGTCCTGCATCACCTCACCCATGGGCCGGCTCCGCCACCGCCGCGCGGGCGGGCGCCATCAGCGCGTTCCAGTCCCGACCCTCCATGAACTGCGCCCAGCGGCCGTAGAAGATGCGGGCGTTCTGCTCGGAATACTCGCCCCCGTCATAGCCGCCGCGCAGCTCCGGGATGGGCTGCGAATGGCCCATGCCCATCTGGTAGTTGTAGGGGTAGCGGCGCGCGACGACGCCCGTGCTCGCCTCGGTGGCGTAGACCCAGTTCTCCATGTCGTCGGACTCGGTCATGCCGCCCGGGCCGGAGTAGCGGAGGTAGTAGTGGCGGGCGACGTCCTTCACCGCCTGCGGCGCGTCCCGGTCCACCAGGAAGATGCGCCACATCTCCATCTCGGTCGGGCTGATCGGGTGGAACACCGCGATGGTGCGGGGCTGCCGCCCGTGGAAGGACATGTTGGGGAAGATCGTGCCCGTGCCCGTGGTGACACGCAGCCGGTCGCCGAGGTTCCGCACCCGCGCCTCATGGACCTGCCGGTAGTACTCCTCCACCTCCGGGTGGTTGCGGTAGGTCGCGACATAGTCCGGCTCCGCCCGGTGCGGCAGCTCCGCCAGCCCGCCATGGCCGAGATCGGGGAAGCCGACCGTCGTGCGCCCGCGCTGCCGGTCGCGCCGCCCCTTGCCGCCGGAAGGGCCGATGCCGACGAGATCGACGGAGCGGTGGCTGATGTCGTGATAGAGGTCGCCGATGAAGTTCTCGGCCGCGAACTTCCAGTTGCACTTCACGCGCCACTTCTGCACGCCGCCGATCATCTCCGATCCGCCCTCGCGCCCATCGCGGTGGTCCAGCGCGGCGCCCAGGTAATAGGCGAAGTCGCCGATATACTCCTCGAAGTCCGGCGCGTTCTCGTCCCAGCTCGCCCAGATCGTGCCGCGGTAGTTCACCACGCGCGGGCAGTGGACCAGCCCCCAGGACTTCTTGTCCAGCTCGCTCCTGTAGTGGGAGGAGAAGCCGGGCACGCCCACCAGCTCGCCCGGCCGGTCCACCAACCGCCCATCCGTGGAGTAGCTCCAGCCGTGATAGGGGCAGGTGAAGACCCGGGCATTGCCCTGGTCCGCCCGGCAGACCTTCATCCCGCGATGCATGCAGGAGTTGAGCAGGACGTTGATCTTGCCCTGCCGGTCCCGTGTCAGCACCACGGATTCGGTGCCCATGCGGGAGACGAAGTAGTCGTCCGGCTCCTTCACCATGTCCTCGTGCCCGATGAAGAGCCAGGCGCGGCCGAAGATCCGCTCCTGCTCCTGCCGGAACACCTCCTCGCTGACGAAGACCTCGCGGCTCACCGTCCCGGTGCGCAGGTCGACCAGCCCGTCCATCATGCCCCCTCCTTGCTCCGTCGCGCCGGACGACGCGGAACAATCGCCCCGTCGCGCAGCCCCGCAGCCCCGCCGCGCAATCGCGCGATGCGCTCCGCCGTATGCGCCATGTGCCGCCGCGCCGCGGTGCGCGCCGCCTCCGGGTCCCGGTCCGCGATGGCGTCGCGGATGGCGCGGTGCTCGTCCTGCGCCTCGGCCTCCGCGGTCGGCTCGCCCTCGGCGAAGCGCCGCCAGGAAGCCGTGATGTTCTCGCGCAGGAAGCGGTGCAGGGAGTTGAAGAAGGAGACGTAGTAGGTGTTGTGCGTCGCGGCGCTGATGGCGGCGTGCAGGCGGATATCGGCCTCCACCTCCGCCGCCAGATCACCGGCCCGCACCGCGGCGCCGATCGCCGCCACCGCCGCATCCATCTCGGCCAGGTCCGCCGGCTCGCGGCGCAGCGCGGCCAGGGCGGCCGCCTCCGCCTCGAAGCCCATCCGCAGCTCGCAGATCTGCAGCACCTCCGCCACGTCCTCGTGCGAGGAGGGATCGATCTGGAAGGGTTCCGGCGGCGGTTCCGCCGCGACGAAGACGCCGAGCCCCTGGCGCGTGGAGACGCGGTTCTCCGCTTTCAGCCGCGAGATCGCCTCGCGCATCACCGTGCGGCTGACGCCATAGGATGCGGCCATGGCCTGCTCGGAGGGCAGCGCCTCGCCCGGCGCGCGCCGACCGGAAAGGATGTCGCCGCGCAGCGCCTCCGCCACGCGCTCCGTGAGGCTGGGAGCCTGGAGGATGGGCTGCGCGGCCGGGGCAGCCGCCTCCTCCCGCGGCCGGGCGGCGCCGGCCGCGCGCAGCGGCGCCGATCGGCTCACCCCAGGACCTCCACCACGTCGTTCGCGAAGACGGGGATGTCCTTCGCATCGGCCGGCGCCCCGGGGTCGCGGCACATGATCCAGGTGCCGTCGCCGGGATTGTCCACGACCTCGACCACGGAACCGTCGGCGAGCGAGAGCCGGCTGCCCACCGCCACATCCAGCAGGTTGATCGACTTGCGCTCCAACGCGACCTCCGATCACCATGGGGGCGTCCCCGTTGCGGGGGCACTTCCCTTTCCGACGCCGATATGGTTGTCCTACAGCCATACAGCCGTCAACGGCTTTTCACTGAACCGAACACAGACCGTCACCGGAGCGTCTCATGAAGCCTCGCGTCGTCGTCGCACGAGTCCTGCCCCCCGCCGTCATGCAGCGCGCGCAGGAGGAGTTCGACGCGCTGCTCCCGCCACCGGCCGGGTTTACCCTCGACGAGCTCGTCGCAGCGGCCGCGAGCCATGGCGCGGCGGCCCTGGTGGTCACCGGCGGGGTGAAGCTCGACGCCGCGGCGCTGGCGCGCCTGCCGGAGACGGTGAAGCTCGTCGCCACCTGCAGCGTCGGCTTCGACCATATCGACGTCCCCGCCGCGAAGGCGCGCGGCATCGCCGTGACCAACACGCCGGACGTGCTGAACGCGGCCACCGCCGACCTCGCCTTCCTGCTGATGCTCGGCGCCGCGCGCCGCGCCTCGGAGTATGAGCGGATCATGCGCGCGGGCTGGCGCAAGGGCTTCGGCTTCGCCGAGAACCTCGGCCACGACCTGACGGGCAAGACCCTCGGCATCTTCGGCATGGGCCGGATCGGACGCGTGCTCGCCCGCCGCGCCCGCGCCTTCGACATGAACATCATCTATCACAACCGCACCCGGCTGGACCCGGCGCTGGAGGATGGCGCGGAGTACGTGGACAGCCTGGAGGCCATGCTGCCGCGCTGCGACGTGCTCTCGCTCAACGCCCCCGGCGGCTCCGGCACGGCGAAGGTGATGAACCGGGAAACCTTCGCCCAAATGAAGAAGGGCGCCATCTTCGTGAACACGGCGCGCGGCAGCCTCGTGGACGAGGACGCGCTGATCGAGGCCCTCAGCAGCGGCCACCTCTTCGCGGCGGGCCTGGACGTCTTCGCCAGCGAGCCCGCCTTCGACCTGCGCCTTGCCGAGCTGCCGAACGTCTTCCTCACGCCGCATGTGGCCAGCGCCACGGTCGAGACGCGGGACGCCATGGGCCACCGCGCCCTCGACAACGTCGCCGCGATCGCCGCGGGCACGGCCCCGCGCGACGCGCTCTAGCCGGCCCAGGGGCTGCCCGGCCCCGGCACCCTGCCCAACCCCGAGCGTCCGGCAGAGCCGCCCTCTCGCCGGGCGCGTCGAGCGCCCTTTCCTGCCCGGAAATGGGAGGCCCATGAAGCAGCCCGAGGCCCGCCCCCTGCTGTCACTCGACCAGTCCTCCGTCGAGGATCTCGACGCTGCGCTACGCCTTTACCGGCGGCTGCCGCTGGAGCTGCTGGGCTTCCTCGTCCTGCTGTTCGCCGGGATGGTCGGCCTGTCCCGGCTGAGCACCGCCCTCTCGCCGCCCTACGGCGTCTACATCCTCGGCTGGGACCTGGTGACCTGGGGCCTCCTCCTCATGATCGCCCTGCTGTTCGGGCTCCTCTGGTGGCGGGGCCGGCAGGTCGGGCAGTTGCTGAACGACCCGGCCATCATGGCCTCGCCGGTCATGTCCCTGCCAGCCGGGATCGGCGTCATCGCCGAGAGGGCAAAGGCGATGGACATGGAGTGGAGCGGCTTCTTCGGCCCGCTCCGGCCCCGGCGGAACGGGCGATGAGCACCGGCACGACGCCACCCCGGACGGGCATCCCGCACAGCCAGGCGTGATCCCCGGCCGCCCGCGAGGGAGACCCGGCTTCCGCACTCCCGCCCTCCAACAGGGCCGTCAGACCTGCCGCAGCACCAGCACCCGCGCGGCGCCGTGTTCGCGCTCGGCCAGCACCTCCCAGCCCTCCAGGGCCGGCACGGCCTCGCCCCGGCCGATCTCCAGGCAGGCCAGCGCCCCCGGCGCGATCCAGCCGGCCGCCCGCAGCGCCGCCAGCGCCGCCGGCCCCAGATCCCTCCCGTAGGGCGGATCGAGGAAGACCAGCCCGCAGGCCAGCTCCGCCCGGGGCGGCCGCAGCACATCCGCCGGCAGCACCCGCGCCACCTCGCCCGCCCTCAGCGCCGCCACATTCGCCCGGAGCACCGCCAGCGCCACGCGATCCTTCTCCATGAAGAATCCGCGCGCCGCCCCGCGCGAGAGCGCCTCCAGCCCCAGCGCCCCCGTGCCCGCGAAGGCGTCCAGCACCACCGCCCCCTCCACCGCCGCCCGGCCCGCCCAGGGCGCGTGCCAGAGGGAATCGAACAGGGCCTGCCGCACCCGGTCCGCCGTGGGCCGCGTCCCCTCCCCGGGCGGCGCCTGAAGGGCGCGGCCCCGCCACTGCCCGGCAACGATCCTCACGGACCGCTCCGGCGACGGCCCTGCCCGTCCCAGGCGGCAGGTCCGGGAATCTCGGCTTCCCCGCGGAAAGGGGATCCTGGGGAAGGGCTGCGCCTCTCCCCCGAAGCATCCAGCCCTGTCATTCCGTCCGCGGCTTCGCCCCCCAGGGCGTCCGGTGCGGGTCGCCCGCGCGCCGGGCGCGGGGGGCGCGCTTGCGGGGGGGCTCCGGTTCGGCCGGGGGCAGCGGCTCGCGCTCCACGCCGCGCTGGATGCGGGGCTTGGCCGTGGTCACGCCCAACTCGTCGCGCAGGGTGCGGGCATTCACCTCCTCCACGGCGCCGGGCGGCAGGGTGCCGAGCTGGAAGGGGCCGTAGGCCACGCGGATCAGGCGGGTCACGTGCAGGCCCAGATGCTCCATCACCCGCCGGATCTCGCGGTTCCGGCCCTCCTGCAGGGTGACGGTGAGCCAGGCATTCGTGCCCTGGCGGCTGTCCAGCCCGGCCGTGATAGGGCCGTACTTCACCCCTTCCACCGTGATGCCCCGGGCCAGCCAGGCCAGCGCGCCCTCATGCACCTTGCCGTGCACGCGCACGCGGTAGCGGCGGGACCAGCCGTTGGAGGGCAGCTCCAGCCGCCGGGCCAGGGCGCCGTCATTCGTCAGCAGCAGCAGCCCCTCGCTCGTCAGGTCCAGCCGGCCGACGGAAACCAGCCGCGGCAGGCCTGCGGGCAGGCGCTCGAAGACGGTGGGGCGCCCCTGGGGGTCCTTGTGGGTCGTCACCAGCCCGTCGGGCTTGTGGTAGCGGAACAGGCGGGTGACCTCCGCCGCGCCCACGCGCTGCCCGCGGACGAGGACGGCATCGCCCTCCGCCACGAAGGTGGCGGGGGTCTGCACCACGGCGCCGTTGAGCGTGACGACGCCCTGGGCGATCAGCGCCTCGGCATCGCGCCGGCTGGCCACGCCGGCGCGGGCGAGCCACTTGGCGATGCGCTCACCCCGGGCAGGGTCGTGCGCATCGTCGGGGGTGCCTTCCCCGCTCATGCGGCATGCCGGGCGGCAACGCGCGCCGCCTCCACGAAGGCGTCCAGGATCGCACCGTCCCGCGCATCCACCCGGTATTCCGGGTGCCACTGCACGCCGAGGCAGAAGCGGTAGCCCGGGTGCTCCAGCCCCTCCACCACCCCGTCCGGGGCGCGGGCATTGACGATCGCCCCCTCCCCCGGCCGGTCCACCGCCTGGTGGTGGGCGGAATTCACGGCCATGGAAGGCGCGCCCACAATGCGGGAAAGAAGGGTGCCCGGGGTCAGCGCCACTTCATGCCCCGGCTCCGTGCGGGGATTGGGCTGCTCATGCGCCAGGGCGTCCGGCACGGCATCAGGGATGTGCTGGATCAGGGTGCCGCCCAGGGCCACCGCCAACAGCTGCTCCCCCCCGCAGATGCCCAGCACCGGCATGTCCCGCCGCAGCGCGCCGCGCAGGATCTCGATCTCGAAGGCCGTTCGCCCCTCCTTCAGCACCACCGTCTCGTGCCGGTCCCCGCCGCCATACAGGGCGGGGTCCACGTCGAAGGCGCCGCCGGTCACCAGCAGCCCGTCCAGCCGGTCCAGATAGGCATCGGCCAGGGCGGGATCGTGCGGCAGGGCCACGGGCAGCCCCCCCGCCGCCGCCACGGCGCCGAAATAGTTCCGCCGCAGCGCGTACCAGGGCAGCTTGGAGTATCCACCCGGTTCCTCGGCATCGAGGGTCAGGCCAATCAGGGGTCGTGCAGTCATGCAGGGGTTGGTAGAGCGTGCGCCCCCCAGTCCACAAGCGGCGCATGAAGGGCCGACCATGGGAATGACATGACGGAGGCCGCGCCCATGGCGCTGGCGCTGGAGGAAGCCCGCGCCGCCGGAGCCCGGGGCGAGGTGCCCGTGGGCGCCGTGGTGACCGACGCCGCCGGCCGGATCCTGGCCCGCGCGGGCAACGAGGTGGAGGCCCGGCACGACCCCTCCGCCCATGCGGAGATGCTGGCCCTGCGTGCCGCCGCGGCCGCGCGGGGCGCGAAATGGCTGGCCGACGCCACGCTCTGGGTGACGCTGGAGCCCTGCCCCATGTGCGCCCAGGCCATCTCCTTCTTCCGGGTCCGGCGCGTCGTCTTCGGCGCCTACGACCCCAAGGGAGGCGGGGTGGAGCACGGCGCGCGCGTGCTGGCCGCCCCCTCCTGCCACCACGTGCCGGAGGTGGTGGGCGGCATGCGGGAGAGCGAGGCGGCGGCCCTGCTGCGGGCTTTCTTCCAGGCCAGGCGGTAGGGCTGGGGCTTCCGGCGACCAGGAAGGCTCGGCGCAGGGCCGAAGTTCAGTCCTCGGCGGGCCGCAGCGCCATGGCACCGGCCAGATGCAGCCGCATATGCAGCGCCGCCCGCTCCCGGTCGCCCTCCTGCAGGCAGTCGAGGATGGCCAGGTGCTCCCGCACGTTCACCGCCACCCGGTCCGGCGGCACGCGCCAGGAGTAATTGGACAGGGTGCGGGCCCGGTTCTGCTGCACCACCGCCGCCGCGATGAAACGGTTGCCCGAGGCCTCGGCCAGCCCCGCATGGAAGGCCGCATTGATCTCGTAGAAGGCCACGGCCCTGTCATCGGTCCACACGCGGTCGAGAAAGCGCCCGTGCTCGCGCCGCATCCGCGTGGCGAAGCCCGCCGGCAGGGCGAAGCCCGGCTCCAGCAGCGCCGCCGGCTCGATCAGCATGCGGAAGCGGTAGGAGGCGGCCCGCTCGGCGCCCGAGGCGAAGCCCGCCGTGAAGCGCCAGCCATGCCCGCGGTTGCGGCTGACCACGCCCCCCTCCGCCAGATGCGCCAGGGCCTGCGCCGCCACGCCGCGGCCGACGCCGAAATGCTGCGCCAGCTGCCGCTCCGAGACCTCGTCCGGCACCGTGCCGTCGGCCCGGGCGCGGGCGATCGCCACCAGCAGCCGCGCGACCCCCGTCTCCCCGGCGCCATCACCCAGCGCTGCGGGATCGAGGTCGAGGCTCCGCAGCCGCACCGCGCGCCCCTCGGTCTGCACCGCCCCCAGCTCCTCCAGCAGCGCCAGCGCCCCGTTCACCGGCGTGCGGGAAACGCCGAGCGCCTCGGCCAGGGCCGGGCGGCTCAGCCGCTCCCCCGGCTCGGCCCCGCGCTCGCGCAGCAGGTCCAGGATGTCGCGCGCCAGGTTCCGGCGCAGCGGGGTGGCGTCCAGGTCGGTCATTCGAGCCGCATTAGGAGAGACGCGGCGTGGCATCCAGCAGGGCGCGCGTATAGGGGTGCTGCGGGGTGTCGAACACCGCGTCCCGCGCCCCCTGCTCGACGATGACGCCGTTCTCCATCACCAGCACCCGGTCCGCCACCTCCGCCACGGCGCCGAGATCGTGGGAGATGAAGAGGCAGGCAAAGCCCCGCTCCGCCTGCAGCCGGCGGATCAGGGCCAGGATCTGCTTCTGCACGGTCATGTCCAGCGCGCTCACCGGCTCGTCCGCCACCACCAGTTCCGGCCGGCGGACGATGGCGCGCGCGATCGCCACGCGCTGGCGCTGCCCGCCGGAGAGCTGGTGCGGCAGCCGCCCGTCCATGCCGGGCAGCCCCACCGCCTCGAAAGTCTCCGCCACCCGCGCCAGCTTCCCGGCGGCGGAAAGGCCGGGCTCGTGCCGCAGGGGCTCCGCCACGATCTCCCCCACCCGCTGCCGCGGGTCGAGGGAGGAATAGGGATCCTGGAAGACAATCTGGCAGGCCAGCCGGAAGTCACGGAAGGCGTCCCCCCGCGCGCGGGTGATGTCCTGCCCGCGGAAAAGCAGCCTGCCGCCCGTGGGCTGCACCAACCGCAGCACCGCGCGCCCCAGCGTGGTCTTGCCGGAACCGCTGCCGCCCACCAGCGCCACCGTCTCCCCGCGCCGGATCTCCAGGTTCACGCCCGCCACGGCGCGCTTGCCCGGCAGGCGGCGGAACAGCCGGGCGCGGCCGGGATATTCCACCACCAGCCCGCGCGCCTCCAGCAGCACCTCGCCCGGCTCCCGCGCGGGCCGCGGCAGGCGCTGCGGCATGGCCGAGACAAGAAGGCGCGTATAGTCCTGCCGCGGGTTCGCCAGCAGCCCGCGCGCCGGCCCCTCCTCCACCACCCGGCCGCGCTGCATCACCAGCGCCCGGTCGGCATAGCGGGAGACGAGGCCGAGATTGTGGGTGACGAGCAGCACGGCCGTGCCGTTGTCCCGCGCCAGCTCCACCATCAGGTCCAGGATCTCGGCCTGGGCGAGGTTGTCCAGCGCCGTCGTCGGCTCGTCCGCGATCAGCAGCCGGGGCTTTGGCAGCATCACCGCCGCCAGCATGATGCGCTGGCGCATGCCGCCGGAGAACTCGTGCGGATAGGCGCGCAGGCACCCCTCCGGATCCGCGATCCGGACGCGGCGGAGCATGGCGAGGGCCGCCGCCCGCTGCGCCTCCGGCGAGAGCGTGCTGTGCAGCGCCAGCGCCTCGCCGAGCTGCGCGCCGATGGTGAGGGCGGGGTTCAGCGAGACCATCGGCTCCTGGAACACCATCCCAATGGCGCCGCCACGGAGTTGGCGCAGCCGGTCCGGGGTGACGCGGGCCAGATCCTCCCCCTCCAGCCGGATCGCGCCGGCGGTGCGGACCAGCCCGGGCGGAAGCAGGCCGAGGATGGCGCGCCCCGTCGCCGTCTTGCCGCTGCCGGACTCCCCGACCAGCGCCAGGATCTCGCCCCGCGCGATGTCGAAGGAAACGCCGTCCACCGCGGCGAAGCGGCCGGCGCCGACCCGCAGCCCGTCCACCTCCAGCAACGGCGCGCCCGCCGCGCCCCGGGCGACGGGGTTCTCCAGGGCGAGGCTCATCGTGCCTGGCTCCGCGGGTCCAGGCGATCCCGCAGCGCATCGCCCAGCAGGTTCACGCCGAGCAGGGTGAGCGCGATGCAGGCGCCGGGCGCGACGCCCAGCCAGGAAGCGGATTCGAGATAGGGCCGCGCGGCGGAGAGCATGTTGCCCCAGGTCGGCGCGGGCGGGGGCACGCCGAGCCCGAGGAAGCTCAGCGCGCTCTCCGCCAGGATGGCCCAGCCAAACAGGCTGGTCGCCAGCACGATGAGCGGCGAGACGGTGCCGGGCAGCACGTGCCGCATCATCGTGTAGGCCTCGGAATTACCGATCGAGCGGGAGGCCTCGACGAACTCGCGCTCCCGGATCGAAAGCACGGCCCCGCGCACGATGCGCGCGACGGTCGGCGTATAGGCCAGCCCCAGGGCGAGCACGATGCCCCAGGGCCCCGGCCCGATCACCGCCAGCAGACCGAGCGCGAGGAGGATGCCGGGAAAAGCCAGCAGCGCGTCGTTCACCAGCATCAGCAGCCGGTCCACCCAGCCGCGCGCGAAGCCCGCGAGAAGGCCGACAAGGCTGCCCACCACCACCGCGAATACCACGGTCAAGGCTGCGACGAGGCAGGAGGTGCCGGCACCGGCCATGAGGCGGCTGACCACGTCCCGCCCCACCTCATCCGTTCCGAGCCAGTGCGCGGCGGAGGGCGCGTTGAGCCGGGCGCGCATGGCAATGCGCAGCGGATTCTGCGGCGTCCAGAAGGCGGAGAGGACCGCGGTGCCGAGCACCAGCACCGTCAGCGCGCCGCCGATCAGCGCATTGAGCCGGACGCGCATCTACTCGGCCGCCACGCGCGGGTCGAAAAGCGGATAGAGCAGGTCCACCAGCAGGTTCACCAGCACGTAGATCGTGGCGACGAAGAGCATGCAGCCCTGCACCACCGGGTAGTCGCGCGCGGTGATGCCGTCCACCAGCAGCCGGCCCAGCCCGGGCAGGGTGAAGACCGTCTCGATCACCGCGATGCCGCCCAACAGGTTGCCGAGCACGATGCCCAGCAGCGTCAGGGTGGGCGCGAAGGCGTTGGGCAGCACGTGGCGGCGCAGCACCGTCGATTCCCGCAGCCCCTTGGAACGCGCATGCGCCACGTATTCCAGCCGCAACACGTCGATCGCCGCGCTGCGCGCCATGCGCGTCAGCACGCCCGTCTCGATCAGCGTCAGCGTCACGATCGGCAGCGCCACGTAGAGCAGCGCCTGCCAGGGGTCCTCCCCGAAGCCGACATAGCCCACCACCGGCACCCAGCCGAGCTTCAGCCCAAAGAACAGCAGCATCAGAAGCCCCAGCCAGAAGCTGGGGATCGAGAGCAGCAGCGTGGCGCCGCCCACCACGGCCAAGTCCAGCGCGCTGTTCTGCTTCCAGGCCGCGATTGTGCCCAGCGGCACCGCGATCAACCCCGCCAGCGCCACGGCGGCGAGGACAATGGAGGCCGTGACCCGGAACCGTTCCAGGATCAGCGGCAGCACCGCCTGGTCATTCGCCAGGGACCGCCCGAGATCGCCCCGCAGCGCCGCCTGAAGCCAGCGGGCGAACTGCACGGGAAGGGATTGGTTCAGCCCCATGGTCTCCCGCAGCGCGTCCAGCTGCACCGCGTCCGCCGCATCGCCGAGCATGAGCTGCGCCGGATCGCCTGGCACCATGCGGAGGAGGGCAAAGACCGCCACCGCGACGAGCAGCAGCGTGGGCAGCGCCCAGGCCAGCCGCTTCAGGGCATAGGTCGCGCTCATCCGCCCCGCGCGACGCCCCAGAGCCGCGTCTGCCCCGAGGCCCAGGGCCGCACGCCCGTCACGCCCTGCCGCACCGCGATGTAGTCCGGCTGGTTGTACAGGACGACCATCGGCACCTGCTGCATGAACATCCCGTAGAGCCGGTCGAAGATCCGCTGCCGCTCCGCCTCGTCCGTCACCGTCATGGAACGCTGGATGAGCTCGAGCGCCTGCGGATCATCCCACACCTTGCGCGGCTGCGTGTCCTTCGGGCCGGAGATCATCTCGTAGGAGAGGGAGGGATCGAGGCGCGGGGAGTAGATGAAGGCCATGGCCTGGTAGTCGCCGCGCGTGTAGCGGTCCAGCTCCGTCGCCCAATCCAGCACCTCCAACTCGATCTTGATCCCCGCATCCGCCGCCATCGCCTGCGCCGCGACGGAAGCGTCGTAGACATTGGGATAGCGCCGGTTGGTGATCATGCGGATGGGCTGGCCGCGATAGCCCGCCTCCGCCAGAAGCCGCTTCGCCGCCGCCAGGTCCCGCGCGGGGCGGCGGGTCTGCGCCTCGCTGCGGAAGGGGCTGGCGGAGGGCAGCGGGGAAGGATTCTCCGGCGCGTCATCCCCGACTATGGAGGTGACCAGCTCCGGCACGTCGAGCGCGAGCGCGATGGCGCGGCGGATGCGCTCGTCCTTCAGCAGCGGGTCGCGGGTCTGCAGCAGCAGCGCCGTCACGCCCATGCTCGGCGCGGCCAGCACCTGAACCGCGCGGTTGGCCCGCAGGTCCGGCAACTCCGGACCCGGCACGTCCGTCATCACATCCACGTTCCCCGCCAGCAGCGCCGCCTTGGCCGCGGAGGAATCGGGAATGGTGACGAAGCGGATGCGGGGCATCAGCGCGCGCTTGCCGCCGGCGAAGCCGTCCCGCTCGCCCGGCAGGGCGGCGTAGCCCTCGAACCGCTCCAGCTCCACATACTGCCCGCGCCGCCACTCGCCGAGGCTGTAGGGCCCGGTGCCCACCGGCTTCACCCAGGCCCCGTCCGCCCCGACCGAGGACGGGTGCAGGACCCCCGTGCTGCCGCAATCCGGCCGCGCGATAGTGGAGAGGAAAAGCGCCGCCGGCTTCTCCAGCGTGATCGTGACGGTGCGCGCATCCGGCGCCGCCATCTCCGTGATCTTCGCCAGGCCCGAGCGCCCGTTCAGGTCCGGCAGGCAGCGCCAGTTCGTCGCGGGGTCCATGTAGCGGCGAAGGCTCCACAGCACCTCGGCGGAGGTGAGCGGCGCGCCGTTGTGGAAGGTCACGCCCTGCCGGAGCGTGAAGGTATAGGTCCGCCCGTCCCCGGACAGCTCCATCTTCTCCGCCAGCATCGGCACCGGCGCCGCGTGCTCGTTCAGCGCGACCAGCCCCTCCACCACGTGCAGGATCACGCTGTCCGTGTTGAAGTCCCGGTTCCCGCCGGGCTGCGTGCTGCGGATGTCCGAGTTCAGCGAGGCGCGCAGCGGGGTCTGCGCGGCGGCGGGCAGAACAACAAGGGAAGCGGCCGCCAGGCCGGCGAGAAGGGCGTTCCTCATGCCGCGGCCCGCGCCTCGGCGGTGGAGAACAGGTCGTAGCGCGTGAACTGCCGGTTCAGCGCCGGCAGCGGCGCGATCTCCAGGATCCCCTTCGCCGGCTGCATCACGAGCATGGCGACGGTGGCAGAAAGATTGCCCGCGCTGTTCAGCCGCGGCGGCCGGCAGACGGACCAGGGGTGCTGGTAGTCGTCGAACAGCGCCTCCTTCACCTTCGCAACATCCAGCCCGCCCCCATGCGCCTCCAGCAGCCCCCGCACGCGCATGTCGCGGTACAGGCTGTCCGGCGTGCTCGCCACGCCCGTGTCCTTCAGCTTGGACAGTGCCACCGGGCTGATCCAGTGGTTGGCATGCACGATCAGCCCCTTGGTCGCGTGAACCTGGAAGCTCTCGTCCGGCGCGCATTCGAAGTTGATGGCCACACCGCCGGCCTGGCTGACGATGATGTTGTTCGATGCCGATTTTACCGTGGTGTAGGCCGCGTGGAAGGCCTGCGCCACGAACTCCTTCTCCAGCATCTTGCGGCGGATGAGCGCGAGGGGAACGCCGAGGCTGCGGTAATCCCGGTCGCTCTGCAGGTAGTTGGCGGTCACCGCGATTCCGGCGGCGTTCAGCCCCGCCCGCGCCAGCCCGCCGGCCTCTACGAAGGTCAGGATATCCGGCCCGTCATCCCGGCGGATGCGCAGCACCACGCCCGTCTCCGCGCACTCGCTCTTCCAGTCCCAGTTCTGCGCGTGGATCAGCGCGCCATCGGCGGAAGCCTCCGGCAGCACCACCACGCCCGTGCAGCCATCCGGGTCCTTGCTGGCCGCGTTGCGCTTGCCGAGCTGCAGCACCTCCGTCCGCGCATTGATCAGGACGATGTCCTCGAAGGGCACCTCGGCGCCCTCGGCGATGCCGCGCATCTCCTCGATATAGGCGGGGTCGAAAGCCTCGATCCGCGGCAGGAAGTCCCGCGCCCAGCCCCGCACCTTCTCCACCCCGTGCCCATCGGCCGCGAGCTGGAGCGTGTAGTGCTCGATGCTCCGGCGGACGCGCGCGGCGGCCTGCCGGCCGTAATCACGCCCGCGCTGCCCGGCGCTGCCGCTCAGCTCGATCAGGGGGAAGGGTTCAACGCTCATGCCGGGCTCGTCCTTGCTGGACTTTGGAAAGCCAAAGTGCAAGCATCCTGCAACGTCCCGCCGGGAAGCTCAACAGGAAAGCGCGATGCCGTCCCGCCCTGCCCTTCCCCACCGTGTCCAGGAACGGGGCCGCCCAGCCGTGGTACCGCCGCGCGCCCCCTGAGCCTCCTCCCTCAACGACACGGACCGACCATGAACGACCTCGCCTTCGACACGCCCCCGAATGCGCTCGATGCCTTCTGGATGCCCTTCACGCCGAACCGGACCTGGAAGCAGGACCCGCGCTTCGTCACCCGCGCGAAGGGAATGCACTACGTCACGCCGGAAGGCCGGAAGATCCTCGACGCCATCTCCGGCCTCTGGTGCGTCAACGCCGGCCACTGCCACCCCCGCATCGTGGAGGCCATCCGCACCCAGGCCGGGCAGCTGGACTACGCCTCCTCCTTCGGCCTCGGCCACCCCGCGGCCTTCGAATACGCCAACCGCCTGACCGCCGTCGCGCCGGACGGCTTCAACCACGTCTTCTTCGCCGGCTCCGGCTCGGAAGCCGTGGACACCGCCCTCAAGCTCGCCCTTGCCTACCACTCCGTGCGCGGCGAAGGGCAGCGCGTGAAGCTCGTCGGCCGGCAGCGCAGCTATCACGGCGTCGGTTTCGGCGGCCTCTCCGTCGCGGGCATCGGGCCGCAGCGCAAGCATTTCGGCCCGCTCCTCGCCGGCACCTCCCACCTGCCCCACACGCACGACCCCGCGCGCAACGCCTTCAGCCGCGGCCGTCCGCCCCATGGCGGCACCGACTTCGCCGACGCGCTGGAAGGCATCGTGGCCGCGCAGGACGCCTCCACCATCGCCGCTGTGATCGTGGAGCCGGTGGCCGGCTCCACCGGCGTCCTCGTGCCCCCCGCCGGCTACCTGGAGCGCCTGCGCGAGATCTGCGACCGCCACGGCCTGCTGCTGATCTTCGACGAGGTCGTCACCGGCTTCGGCCGCCTCGGCGCCCCCTTCGGCAGCCAGGCGCTGGGCGTGCTCCCCGACCTGATCTGCTGCGCCAAGGGCATGACGAACGGCGCCGTTCCCATGGGCGGTGTCCTCATCAGCGACCGCGTGGCGGAGGGCCTGAACGCGCAGCCCGACGGCACGACGGAATTCATGCACGGCTACACCTATTCCGGCCACCCCCTCGCCGCCGCGGCCGCCCTCGCCACCCTGGAGGTCTACCAGGAAGAAGGCCTGTTCCAGCGCGCCGCCGAGATCGCCACCCCATGGGAGGAAGCCGTCCACAGCCTTCGCGACGCCCCGGGCGTGACGGACATCCGCAACATCGGCCTCCTCGCCGCGATCGAGTTCGGCCCCGCCGCCGGCGGCGGCCCGGCCCGCGCGAAGGCCGTGGCCGCCCACTGCTTCGAGTCCGGGGTGCTCATCCGCGCCACCGGGGACTCGCTCGTGCTATCGCCGCCGCTCGGGATCGGCAAGGACGAGATCGGACAGATCGTAGAGACGATCCGAGGAGGCGCCGCCCGGGCTTGATGCCCCGGACCAGGGGGCGCCGCCCCCTGAAACCCCCGCCAGGAGGCTGAGCCTCCTGGACCTGCATCGGGCTGCCGCGGAACTGACCTGACATGTCCATCCCTACGATCGGGATTGATCCTGCCCCTGCAGTCGCCTCGGCTCCACGAGCCGGGGCGCACCGTCAATCAAGGAATCCCAAAGCCTAGAAAAAGATGATGGAGAGGGGTCCGGGGAGAGGAAGAATTCCTTCTTCCTCTCCCCGGGACAAATCACCAGCCCAGGACCACTCCCCCGCGACGTCAATGCATCCCAAGCTGCGCGTAGATCCGCTTCACATAGACGCCGAACGCTTCCGTCGTCTTGATCTCCAACCCGCGCTCCGCCGGCAGGTCGATGCGGAAGGTGTCGGCCATCCGCGCCGGCCCGGCCGTCAGCACGGCGCAGCGCGAGCCGAGGAACACGGCCTCCTGAATGGAGTGCGTGACGAAGAGGATCGTCTTCCCACTCTCCCGCCAGATGCGCAGCATCTCCAGGTTCATCTTCTCGCGCGTCAGCGCGTCCAGCGCGCCGAAGGGCTCGTCCATCAGGATTAGCTTCGGGTCGTGCACCAGGGCGCGGGCAATGGCGGCGCGCTGCTGCATCCCGCCGGAGAGCTGGTAGGGATAGCTGCCCTCGAAGCCGCGCAGCCCCACCATATTCAGCAGGTGGCGCGCGCGCTCGCGCGATTCCTGCTTCGGTAGGCCCAGGATTTCCGCCGGCAGGGTCACGTTCTCCAGGATGGTCCGCCACTTCAGCAGAAGCGCCTGCTGGAACACCATTCCCACGTCGCGCCCCGGCACGAAGCCGGATTCGGCATTGCCGATCCGCACGGTGCCCTCGCTCGCCTCGTGCAGCCCCGCCAGGATCTTCAGCACCGTCGTCTTGCCGCAGCCGGAGGGGCCGACAAGGGAGACGAGGTCGCCCTCATCCACCGTCATCGTCACGTCGGAGACGGCGGTGAAATCCTGCCCATCGGTGCGGTAGGTCTTGCGGACCTTCTCCAGCCGGATCAGCGGCTCGGTCACGACAGCCAGCGCTCCCGGTTGGCGGCAACGAACTCGTCGTCGGAGAATTCGGGATAAAGTCGTAGCACCCGGTCGATCGCCTCCGCCTGCCCGGGGCTCAGCCCCTCGGCGGGATTGAGGCACCAGGTGCCCTCCAGGAGCCCTTGGCGGCGCAGCACCTCGTGGCAGCCGGCGATGCAGCCGTGGAAGTCGTTGGCCACGTCGAAGAAGGCCGCATTGCAATCCGTCACGGCGGAATCCAGCGCCAGGATCTCGGGCGAGAGCGGCCCTGCCGCCACGGCCTCCTTCAGCCGCTCCAGCAGCCGCACTGCGCCCCTCGTCCAGACCGACCAGTGGCCGAGCAGCCCGCCCTGGAAGCGCAGCGTCACCGCCTCCCCGTCCCGCCGCACGGTGAACGGCGTCACGAGGTCGAGCACGATGTGGTCGTCATTCCCCGTATAGAGGGTCACGCGATCCTCCGCCCGCGCCTCCGCCAGCCCGCGCACCACGTCCAGCGTGCGGTAGCGGTTGAACGGCGCCACCTTCACCGCGACGACGTTGTCGATGGCGCAGAAAGCCCGCCAGAAATCCACCCCGAGCGGAATGCCGCCCACGGAGGGCTGTAGGTAGAACCCGACCAGCGGAATCTCCGCCGCGACGCTCCGGCAGTGCTCCAGGATCTCCTCCTCCGAGCCGCCCTTCATCGCCGCCAGGCTGAGCAGGCCGGCATGGTAGCCGAGCGAGACGGCCGTGCGCGCCTCCTGCACCGCCTGCGCGGTGCGCCCGGCCAGCCCGGCCACCATCACCATCGGCCGGTCCGTCCAGCCCCGCGCATCCTCCATCGCCGCCTCCAGCACGGGGGCGTAGAGGCCGACATCGCGGATCTCGAACTGCGTGGTGTGCACGCCCACCGCAAGCCCGCCCGAACCGGCATCCACGTAGTAGCGCGTCAGCCCCCGCTGCCGCCGCCGGTCGAAGCGCCGCCCCGCATCCAGCGCGAGCGGATGGGCGGGGATGGCGACACCCTGCCGCAGCAGGCGGAGCGTCTCTGGCGGCAGGTCGCTACGGTGCAGCGGCATGGTGGTCCTCTCAGCCGAGCTCGGGCCCCGCCACCGCCATCAGGCGGGACGGATCCCCGAAAGGGGCGGCATGGCCCAGCGCCATGCGCGTATAGGGGCGCTCCGGCGCGAAGCCGCGGGCGCGCAGGGCATCGGCCAGGGCCGTGCAGCGATCGGCGATGTCGATAATCACCTCGCCCGGCGCGCGGGCCAGCGCCGCCCGCAGCAGCCGCAGCGCCGCCGCCTCGTCGGGCGCGACGAGCGGGCCGAGCTGCGTGGCCCGGTCGCCATCGCGCCCGAGCACGAAGCCCTCCCCCTCCAGATGACCGACCGCCGGCGCGCGCCGCATCAGGGCCCCGAGCAGGCTGGGCCGGGCCGCACCGAAGGCCCCGGCATCGAGCGCCGCCAGCCGCGGCAGGTCCTCCGCCGTCACGCGGCGCGGTCCTTCCGGTGCCTCGCCGCCGCCAGGGCCACGCCAGCGCGTCAGCCCGAGCTGCGCCACGAAGCCGAGCGGCCGGTAGATGCGCGCCCCCGCCGGCGTGGCGTCCAGCACCGGGACCAGCCCGGCTTCCGCCAGCAGGCCGAGGCCGTGCCGCAGGACCCGGGTCCCCAGCCCCCGCCCGCGCTGGGAGGCCGTGACGAGCACCATCCCGATCCAGGCAAACCCGCCCTCCCGATATGGCAGGACGGCGCCGGTCGCGACGGGCCTTTCGCCGCCGATGCCGAACACCGTGCCGTCCTCGAAGAACAGGCGCCAATCCGCCTCCGCCTGGTTCCAGCCAGCCTCGCGCGAGAGGGCGAGGCAGCCGTCCATGGCGGATGTGCCGAGCGCTGCGACGGGGAGGGCCTCAGTAGGTGCCATCCCGCACCTCGAAATGCGTGGGCTTGCCCAGCGCCTTGCCGCCCCGCGCCACCCAGTCCGCCACCCAGTCGATCATCCGCGCCAGCGGCACCACGGGGTATCCGAACAGCCGCGCCGCCTCCGCCGCGTTGTTCAGCCAGGCGGTCGGCGCCTCCTGCCCCGTGATCGTCACCGGCTTGCCCAGCCGCTCGCCGAAGGCCTTGGCCAGCCAGCGCACGGGAATGGTCTCCGGCCCCGTCACGTTCAGCGGCGCGGCGGGCACGGTGGCCTGGTGCAGGCAGCGCAGCGCCTGGGCATTGGCGTCGCCCTGCCAGATCACGTTGACATGGCCCATGGTCACGTCCACCGGCTCGCCCGCCATCACCTTCGTCGCCACGTCGAACAGCACGCCGTAGCGCAGGTCGATCGCGTAGTTCAGCCGGAACAGCCGGCCGGGCGTGCCGTGCTGGGCGGAGAAGTGCTGGATCAGCCGCTCCCGCCCGATGCAGGAGAAGGCGTATTCCCCCGGCGGGTCGAGCGGACTGTCCTCGGTGGAGCCGGGGCCGTTCACCGGCACGAAGGGATAAACGCAGCCCGTGGAGAAGGCGACGATGCGGGACGCCCGGAAGGACTCCGCCACCAGCGCAGGCACATGCGTGTTCATCGCCCAGGTCAGGGACTGGTCCCCGGCAGCGCCGAACTTCCGCCCGGCCATGAGGATGACGTTCCGCGCGCGCGGCAGCCCGTCCAGCGCCGCGCGGTCCAGCAGGTCGCAGGCGATCGTCTCCACGCCGTGCCGCTCCAGCCCCTCGCGCAGCCCCGCCTCGCTGAAGCGCGCCACGCCGAAGACCCGCTTGTCCGGCGCCGCGTTGCGCGCCAGGCGCGCGAGGGTCGGCCCCATCTTCCCGCCGACGCCGAGCACCATGATGTCTCCATCCAGCGCCGCGAGGTCGGCCGCCAGCGCCCGGCTGGGGCGGGAGAGGAAATCATCCAGCTCCGCCTCGTCCGCGATGCGGTCGGGAAGGTCGGCGGCATCCAGCCAGCGCTGTTCGCCGACACTGTCTCTGGCTTGGGCGGACATGGCCTATCCCTTCCTGGCGTCCCTCGGGACGAAGCGGTGCTCGAGCCCCAGCACGAGGAGATAGAGGGCAAGGCCGAGCAGGGTAAGGATGATGACGGCCATGAACATGGCCGCCGTATCGAGCGAGGACTGCACCTGGATCATCAGGTAGGCGAGCCCCCGCTCTGAGGCGACGAACTCGCCCACCACCGCCCCCGCCACCGCGAGGATGGCGGCCACCTTCATGCCGGAGAAGATGTAGGGCAGCGCGCCGGGAAGCTGGATATAGCGGAACACCTGCAGGCGCGACCCCTTCAGCGAGTGCACGAGGTCCAGCAGGTCCGGCTCTACCTCCTGCAGCCCGCGCACCGTGGTCAGCAGGATGGGGAAGAAGCACAGGCTGAAGGTGATGAGCATGTTGGTGACGATGCCGTAGCTCATCCACACGATCATGATCGGGCCCAGCGCCACCTTCGGGATCATGTTGAGCGTGACGAGCAGAGGGAAGACCAGCAGCGACAGCGTGCGCGACCAGGTGAACAGCAGCGCGCCCAGCACGCCGAGCGCGATCGCCAACGCGTAGCCGCCCGCGATCTCGGCAAGGGTGACGAGCGTGTTCGATGCCCAGGCATGGTTCGGGTTGCCCAGCGTCGCCACCACCGCGCTCGGCGCCGGCAGCAGGAAGGCGGGCAGCCCCGCCAGCCGCGCCAGCGCCTCCCACAGCACGACCGCGGCAAGATGCACGAGCAGGATGATGCCCCAGCGCCGCCGCACCGCCCTGGCCGCCGCAACCCGGCGCGGATCCCGCGCGGCGACGACGCCGGCCGGAATGTCGCTGCGCGCCTCCGCTGCCATCCCAACCCTTCCTTGTCCTCCCGAAACGCTAGGAGCCGCCCGGAGGTCCTGTCAACCGGATAGTTGACAAGGTCCCGTCAGGGCCGGAGGGCGGCCAGCACGAAGCGGATCACATGCGCGCGGTGGCGCGAGACGGCGGGCCGGGTGTCCAGCCGCTTGCCGAAGATCGCCGAAAGGGTGCGGTTGTTGGAGAAGAAGAAGTACGAGACCCCGGCGATGGTGATGTAGAGGTCCACCGCGTCCAGGTCGTCCCGGAACAGCCCCTCCCGCGCCCCGCGCTCCAGCGTCTCCCCCACCATCCCCACCAGCGGCGAATGCATCTGCCGCAGCCGGGGGGAGGCGCGCACATGCCGCCCGCCATGCCCGTTCTCGTCGTTCAGCAGCGCGACGAATTCGGGATGGGCGCTCAGATAGTCGAAGGAGAACCCGACCAGCCGCTCCATGGCCTCCCGCGGCGGCAGGTCGTCCAGGTGCAGCGCCCTCTCCTTCTCCCGGATGGCGGCATAGACCTCCTCCAGCGCCGCCGCGTAGAGGTCCTCCTTCGTGCCGAAGTGGTGGTAGACAAGCTGCTTGTTCACCTCGGCCCGCGCGGCGATCTCGTCCACGCGCGCACCCGCCAGGCCCTTCTCCGCGAACTCGCCGATCGCGGCGTCCAGAAGCGCGCGGCGTGTGCTCTCCGGGTCGCGCTTGCCGGGCTCGCGGCGCGGTGCCGCCGGGCGGGCGGCGGCTCGGTTCGGCATGCTGGCTTCCCTACCAACCATTTGGTTGGAAACTTGTTGCGACCTGATACTAGCGTGATACGCTCCACCTGACAGCCCGCGAGGCCGGGTCTTGAAGGGATCAAGCGCGCATGCCCAGCGACTCCGCCGCCATCGGTCGCCGCGGGCTCCTGCTCGCCGGCCTCGTCGCGCCCCTGGCAGCACCGGGCATCGCCCGCGCCCAGGCGAAGGAGAGGATCACCTTCGTCCTGAACTGGACCCCCTACGCGGACCACGCCCCCTACTACCTGGCCAAGGCGAACGGCTGGTACGATCAGGCGGGACTGGACGTGACGATCGAGGCCGGGCGCGGCTCCGGCCTCTCCTCGCAGCGCGTGGTAGCCGGCACGGCGCAGATCGGCATCTCCGACATGGCGACTGCGCTGCTCGCCCGCGGGCGCGGCGGCAACCTCGTCGCGGTGATGACGATCTTCGCCAACTCGGCGCAAACCTTCTATTGGCTGAAGAGCAACGGCATCACTGGCCCGAAGGACTTCCCGGGACGCTCCATCGGCAACCCGCCCGGCGATGCCTCCCGCATCATGTGGCCGATCTTCGCCCGCAAGGCCGGCATCGATCCCGCCTCCGTCCGCTTCGTGAACGTGGCGCCCCCCGCCAAAATTCCCTCCCTGAAGAACAAGGTGATCGACATCACCTCGGACTTCTGGAACGAGCACGACCTGAAGGTTCGGGAATTCGGCGCCGATCTCGGCTTCCAGCGCTGGGTGGACCTCGGCCTCAACGCCTACGGCAACTCCATCGTCGTGAACGGGGACTTCCTGGCCGGCAAGCCGGACGCAGTGCGCAAGTTCGTGCAGGTCTCCCAGCGCGCCTTCGCGGCCTCCGTCGCCGATCCCCAGCCCGCGATCCGCGCCCTCTTCGCCGCCGCCTCCGGCCTGGACGACTGGACGCAGCAGCGCGTCTGGGAGCGCGTGGTCGAGCTGCAGCGCGACCCCACGACGACGGCCGTCGCCCTCGGCGCCTTCAGCGCGGAGCGGATGAAGGCCGATTACGAGCTGATCCAGGCCAATTTCGAGGGGGCACAGCCCTTCGAGGTGGAGAAGGCCTATACCAACGCCTTCCTCGACACATCGATCCGCATGACCGCAGCCTAGCACTACCTGGGCACTTTAGAGTGGATGGTCGGCAGGAACCGACGTCTGCAGTGTGGGCATCGGACGGGTTCGGCGAGGTGGGCGAAGAGCCGATGGAAGATGGCCTGACGTAGAGCTGGC
>NZ_JAGIZA010000010.1 GCF_017813365.1 Roseomonas indoligenes | reverse complement strand
TCAACAGCCCGGACCAGGCGCTTGCGCAGGTCCTGCGACAGAGGTGCCGTCATCTCCAGCCTCGCTGCTCAACAACAGCGTCGAATCAGAACCCGCGAGTCTGTGCAAGCCGGAAATGCTCTAAGATCACGAAGGCCGCCGTTGAGGCGGGTTACGGGGCGACCATCGCCGCCCTGAACGCCAACGCCGGGATCGGCTGGGCAGCTGACGCGGTCAATGCTGGCGGCATCATCGATGCTGCCAACGACAACGGCGCCGCCATGCGGGCCGCGCTGGAGATCTGCATGACGCGCAGCGACACGCAGGCCGCCGCTGCCGCCGGTCTTCAGTACGGCGCCATCGCGACGTTGCGTGATACCAGCCTTCAGGCCCTGGACGCCAACAACGCTGCCGCCGCCCGCATGCTCGACGTCCGCGACGAGAGCCGCAGGTCGGTGGATGTCCTGGGGACCGTTTCCAGCGGCGTTGGATCGATCAATCTGACCCTTCAGGGCAGCGTTCTGGACACTCTGAAGTCCATCAATTCGGCGGTTGGTGCGGTCAACAGCACCCTTCAGGGGGGCATCGACACTCGCGGCGGCGGCTCTCAGCTGCCCATCGTTACGCGGTACGACGAAGGCAGTCACACTTGGCGCGCTGAGTATGCGTCGGTTGATCTCGGCTCCAACTGGGACCCCAACAAGAAGTTCGCCCTCGGCGGGGCCTTTGATCGGGGCCGCCTCCTCAAGCACGCGATGGGAGACGCCTACACGAACAGCATCGTCAGCAGCCCTACCTTCTTCGGGTCGGCTGATGGACGGATGAACGTGATGGGCGAAGCCGG
This sequence comes from Roseomonas indoligenes, assembly GCF_017813365.1. Lineage (GTDB taxonomy): Bacteria > Pseudomonadota > Alphaproteobacteria > Acetobacterales > Acetobacteraceae > Roseomonas > Roseomonas indoligenes. Next base: position 209,925 of record NZ_JAGIZA010000010.1, on the reverse strand, counting down.
GCCTGAGGCCATCATGCCGCTTACGCGCGCGGCCGATGGAAGCCTTGGCGTCAGGGCGGTCCTGCCCCCGCCGGTCATGATCGGGGGTGCCCCTAGCGATAGCGACCCTTCGGCTCCCGAAATACGGTTTCTCCGGAAGGAAGTGGCCAGCCTGCGCGAGGCCTTGGTTGAGGTTGGCCGGGCGCAGCTGGGCGAGGCTCAGCGGATCGCGGAAGGCGTGGAGCGCGGGGCCGATGCCTCTGAGTCCAGTGCCTCGACGGCGCGCAGTCAGATGATGCGGGCGAAGGCGGCTTAACCCGCGCGCTCCAGTTTTCGAAGTGGCCAAGTCCGTCGTGGAGTTAGGGTATTCGCCTCAACAGTCCCGAGATGAATTGCTTGATCTGGGCCGCTATGGTTGATTGTTCCCGATGCGCCGAAGCGCCTGAAGGATAAAGATGACGGAGAGCTGGAAGGAACTTGTAACTATTCCCAGTTTGAATGCATTGACCATGGGGATTCTGGGTTTCTTGGCCGCATGGGTCATGAAACACATACTTGACAGAACAGCGTTGCCTCTTTTTATAGATTATCTTTCGCGCACCACGAAGAAGGGGGCAATGATCCGAGCGACCGACGTCGTTAGGGACTTCTACTGGAATCTAGAGATGGCGGACAACCCTAAGCAACTCGCAGTCGCTACTCACGGAACAGTTTTGAAAACAGTTGTCGTAGGCATCTTATCTCTTCTCGTAGTTGATGCGCTTGGGAGAATAGCCGATATAGCAGCATCTCTGATCGGCGTATGCTTCTGCTCACTATTCGTACTGATTCTTCAAATGGTTCACCGAAATCATATGACGCTAATAAGGCTCACACGTGGTCACGTAGAAGCCGTAAAGGCGGAGAGCTTGGCCAGGGCCTCAAAAATCCTTCGCGGGGCGAAGATCCCTGATCCGGAGATTGCTGAAATTTTGGCACGGTTAGTCGCATCGGGAGAAGCGAGGCATCGGCAGTTGCTGTTGCTAGCGTCTGACGTTCGCTTTTCTTCCCCTACTACTGGCGTTGATGTCGAATGAGCCTTCAGTGCCTTCTTCTCTACTACCGGCAGTAATTCCGAGAGACGCCCGCTGACCCTCTTCCTCTACTACCGGCAGTAATTCCACACGGCCCAGGAGAGTCCTGAAGGCGCCTCCAGCGGCTTGCCGCCTTCGGGCTAGGTTGGGGGATGGCCAACGCCGCAGGCCGCCCGAAGAAGGGCAAGACCGATCTGTGGAAACGCTGCGCCGAGATGTACCGGCGCAAGCACGGCGGTCGGTAAGCGTCATGAGACCGCCTTCGGGCGGTCTTTTGAATCTAGCTTACGGAGTAACCTCATGGCGCCCACTCTGGCACCAACCACGACGACTAAAGTACTTTACTCGGTGGAAGCCGGGCAGGCGGCTTGGACCCGCATCCAGGCCAGCGCCAAGATGCTTTGCGAAGATTGGCGAGACGTCGGAGGGGCCGTCCTCATTGGACGTCGCGCCGAGGTAAGCGACAAGCGCTTCGGGCAGTGGTGCCAAAAGAATGGATTCGGGAACCTCAAGCCGAGGTATCGAAGCGACGCTATGTGGCTGGCGGAAAACTGGGAGCTACTCGGAGATTTTCTCCGGGTAGAGACCGGGCTGAACCACCCCCAAGCCATTCGCGCCGCCTACAACGCCTCCCTCAACCCGACCCCCGACCCGGAGGAAGGGGACGAGGAGCCCACGCCAGCCCCCATCCCCGTCGCGCAGATCATCGCAGCGACCGAGGCTGCTAACCCGCCGACCTTCACCGAGATCCCGCCCTGGAAGACCGACGAGACCGAGACCGAAGCGGCGCTTGTCCCTGCTCCTCTCTTACCAGCAGTAATTCGCCATACCCCCGGAGAGCCTCAACTCGGCACCGCGTAGCGAGACCGCTTGCGCTTCACTGTACCTCTTCTGTTCTCGAAAGTGGGCGAATTCGGGCATGGCACGCCTACAACCCGCACAAAAACAACGCTTTCGGCACCCCTTGACCTTCCCATGATAGGAATCCCCATCTGCACCGGCGAAGGAGTTCCCTCCATGCCCGTTGCCGAGACCACCCGGATCACCCTTCCCGTCGAGGGCATGCACTGCGCCGGCTGCGCGGGCCGGGTTGAGCGTGCCCTGGCCGCACTGCCCGGCGTGACGGCGGCGAGCGTGAACCTCGCGACGCGTCGCGCCACGATCGAGGGCGAGGCGATCGAGGCCGGAGCGCTGCGGGCCGCGGTGGAGGCAGCCGGCTACGCCTCACCGGAGCAGGCCACGGAGATTGCCGTGGGGGGCATGACCTGCGCCGGATGTGCGCGGCGGGTGGAGCGGCAGCTCGCAGCCCTTCCGGGGGTGAACGGCGCCTCCGTCAATTTCGCGACCGGGCGCGCGACGGTGCGCCACGCGCCGGACGCGGTGGACCGCGCGGCGCTGGAATCCGCCATCCGCGAGGCCGGCTACGAGCCGGTTGCGGAGGCGGTGCCGGGGGATCGCGCCGGCCACGGCGCGCGGGCGATTTCCGAGGAATCAGAGCTGCGGCGGGACGCGCTGGTCGCGGCCGCCCTCGCCGTGCCGTTGTTCCTGGTGGAGATGGGCGGGCACCTGCTGCCGGCGGTCCACGACGCGATTGGCGGCGTTTGGAACTGGGTCCAGTTCGCGCTGGCCAGTGCCGTGGTCTTCGGGCCGGGGCTGCGCTTTCACCGGGTCGGCTGGCCCGCGCTGTTCCGGGGCGCGCCGGAGATGAACAGCCTCGTCGCGCTCGGCACGTTGGCGGCCTGGGCCTACTCCGCCGCGGTGATGCTGGCGCCCGGACTGCTGCCGGAGGGGAGCCGGCACGTCTATTTCGAGGCCTCGGCCGTCATCGTCGCGCTCGTACTGCTCGGGCGGTGGATGGAGGCGCGGTCCCGCGGGCGGGCCTCGGCAGCGATCCGGCGGCTGCTGGACCTTCAGCCGGCGGTCGCGCGGGTGGAGCGCGGCGGGCAGGAGGTGGAGGTGCCCGCCTCCGGCCTGCGCACGGGCGACGTGATGCGCCTGCGGCCGGGCGAACGCGTGCCGACCGACGCGGTGGTTCTGGAGGGCGAGAGCCACATCGACGAATCCATGGTCACGGGCGAGTCCGTGCCCGTCCGCCGCACCGCGGGCGATGTGGTGGTGGGCGGCACGGTGAACGGCGCCGGCGCGCTGCGCCTGCGGGCCACGGCGGTCGGTTCGGGCACGGTGCTGGCGCGGATCACGCGGCTGGTTGAGGAGGCGCAGGGCGGCAAGCTGCCGATCCAGGCGCTGGCGGACCGGGTGACGCTGTGGTTCGTGCCCGCCGTGATCGGCGTGGCGGCGCTGACCTTCCTGGGATGGACTCTGCTGGGCGGCGGCGTGGCGCAGGCGCTGGTGGCGGCGGTGGCGGTTCTGATCATCGCCTGCCCCTGCGCCATGGGGCTGGCCACGCCGATTGCCGTGATGGTGGGGAGCGGGCGCGGGGCGGAGCTGGGCGTGCTGTTCCGGCGGGGCGCGGCGCTGCAGGCGCTGCAGGGCGTTTCCGTGGTGGCGATGGACAAGACGGGCACGCTGACTGAGGGCCGGCCGGCGCTGACCGACCTTGTCGCCGCGCCGGGCTTCGAGGAGACGGCGTTGCTGCCGCTGATCGCCGCCGCGGAGTCCGGCAGCGAGCATCCCGTGGCCGCCGCCATCCGCGCGGCCGCGACGGAGCGCGGCATTTCCGTTCCCATGGCAAGCGATGTCCAGGCTCTGCCCGGTATGGGGCTGCGCGCGAGCGTGGGCGGGCAACGTGTCGAGATCGGCGCGGACCGCTACATGGCCTCGCTCGGCGTCGACGTCTCGCCCTTCGCGGCGGCGGCGGCGCGGCTGGGCGAGGCTGGGCGCAGCCCGGTCTATGCGGCGGTGGACGGGCGGCTGGCAGCGATCCTGGCCGTGGCCGATCCCCTGCGTCCCTCCACCCCAGCCGCCATGTCGACGCTGCGCGGGATGGGGCTGCGGCTGGCGATGGTGAGCGGGGACAACCGGCGCACGGCCGAGGCCATCGCCCGCCCTGTGGGCATCGACGAAGTTGAGGCGGAGGTGCTGCCGGAAGAGAAGGTGGAGGCCGTGCGGCGCCTGAAGGGCCGCGGAGCGCTGGCCTTCGTCGGTGACGGGATCAATGACGCGCCCGCTCTCGCGGCGGCGGATGTCGGCATCGCGATCGGCACGGGGACGGATGTGGCGATCGAGAGCGCGGACGTCGTGCTGATGTCGGGCGACCCGCGCGGCATCGCGACCGCCATCGCGCTCAGCCGCGCCACGCTGCGCAACATCCGGCAGAACCTCTTCTGGGCCTTTGCCTATAACGTGGTGCTGATCCCCGTGGCGGTGGCCGGCTTGCTCTCCCCTGTGCTGGCGGCGGCGGCGATGGGGCTGTCCAGCGTCTTCGTCGTCGGCAATGCGCTGCGGCTGCGGGGGTTCGCGCCATGAGGATCGGGGAAGCGGCCGGCGCCACCGGCGTCTCGGCCAAGATGATCCGCCACTACGAGGCGGTGGGGCTGCTGCCTGCCGCCGCGCGGCGCGATTCCGGCTACCGCGACTACGGCGAGGCGGATGTCCACGCGCTGCGTTTCATCCGGCGCGCGCGGGACCTCGGCTTTTCCCTGTCGGAGATCGCGGGGCTGCTGGCGCTGTGGCGGGACAAGGCGCGGGCGAGCGCGGAGGTGAAGCGCCTCGCGCTCGCGCATGTGGAGGCGCTGGAGGAGAAGGCGCGCGACCTTTCCGCCATGGCCTCCACCCTGCGGCACCTGGCCGCGCACTGCCATGGCGATGCGCGGCCGGATTGCCCGATCCTGGAAGGGCTGGCGGGCGAACGGGGCTGATCTACTGGCTCAGCACCATGCTGGTGAAGGGATGCACGTAGGCCTGGAGCATCACGAAGCACCCGACGAGGCAGGCCAGCGCGATGGAGTGCCAGAAGACGAAGCGCAGGATCGATCCCTCATGCCCGAACCAGTTCGTTGCCGTCGAGGCGACGACGATGGACTGGGCGTCGATCATCTTGCCCATCACGCCGCCCGATGAATTGGCCGCGGCCATCAGCACGGGGTTCAGCCCGAGCTGCTCCGAGGTGATCTTCTGAAGGTTCCCGAAGAGGACATTGGACGCAGTGTCCGATCCCGTCAGCGCCACGCCGAGCCAGCCGAGCAGCGTGCCGAAGAAGGGATAGAGCACCCCGGTCCCCGCAAAGGCGAGGCCCAGCGTCGCGTCCAGGCCGGAGAGGCGGGTGAGCGTGCCGATGGCGAGCATCGCCGAGATGGTGATGAGCGAGAAGGCGCAGACCCGGATGGTCCGCCCGTATTCCCGGATCATCGCGCCGGGCGAGAAGCCCATGACGACGGCCGAGATGATCGCCGCGATCAGGATTCCCGTGCCGGTGAAGGACAGCCAGGTGAAGGAGAACACGGCCCCCTCCGGCGTCGGCCGCGGGGCGACGGGCGCCACTTTGGCGATCATGTTGTGCAGCTCGGGCACCGGGTAGTTCCAGGTGGCCCAGGGATTCACCGCGCCCTTGAACCAGCCCGTGCCCCAGACGAGAAGGATGACGCAGACGATGATCCAGGGGGTCACCGCGGCCCAGACCTCTTTCCGGCTCGGGCGCTCCTCATTCGCGGGCGCGCGGGGCGGCATGGTCGCCGCGGAGTCATCCCGCACGCGCAGCGCGGGCGAGAGCCACAGCTCCCTCGGGCGCCAGACCTTCATGAAGCCGATCAGGCAAGCCATGCAGATGAGCGACGCGCCGATGTCGACGATCCAGGGATTGATGTAGTTCGAGATCAGGAACTGCGGAACCGCGAAGGAGATGCCGCAGACCAGGATGGCCGGCCAGATCTGCATCATCCCGCGGAAGCCCGCGAAGGCCCAGATGAGCCAGAACGGGACGATGAGGGAGAACAGCGGCAACTGCCGCCCGACCATCGCGCCGAGAAGATAGGGGTCCATCCCCGTGACGCTGGCGAGGCCCGCAATGGGCGTGCCGAGGGCGCCGAAGGCCACTGGCGCCGTGTTCGCGATGAGCGAGAGGCCGGAGGCCGCGAGGGGCGAAAAGCCCAGCCCGATGAGGATCGCGCCCGTCACGGCGACCGGCGTGCCGAAGCCGGAAGCCCCTTCGAAGAAGGCGCCGAAGGCGAAGGCGATGAGAAGCAGCTGGAGCCGGCGATCCGGCGTGACCCCGCCGATGGCGCGCTGCAAGGTCTCGAACCGGCCGGTGGCAACGGTGAGCCGGTACATGAAGATGACGTTGAGGACGATCCAGCCGATCGGGAAGAAACCGCTGACGGCACCCAGGATCGTGGCGCGGATCGACATGCCCGCGGGCATGGTGAAGATGAGAATCGCCACGAGGTTTGCCGCCACCAGGGCGATGACGGCGGCGACATGCGCCTTCACCTTGTTCGTCGCGATCAGCACGAGCAGCATGACAACGGGGATCGCTGCGGCGATCGTCGAAAGGGCCGCATTCCCGAACGGGTTATAGACCTGGTTCCACATCGCGTTCCCTCCGGAACGGTGGTTTTCCGGCGTCGCGCGTGGCGACCGCCCGTCCCGCTCCTGGAAGGAGAGTATCGGAAAGCCAGTGTTTGGGAAGAAAAACGAATGCGCCGCGCTGGCCGGCATGGGCGGGGAAAGCCCCGCTCATCCCCGATGCCATGCCGCCTGGAAAGGACCTAAGCCAGCACAGCCACGGCCTCGATTTCCAGCAGGAAGTTGGGGCGCGGCAGCGAATAGACGATGGCGGTGGTGCGCGCGGGATACTTCCCATCCGGGAAATGCGCGGCGTAGATGCGGTTCATCTCCTCGAAGTCCTCGCGCCGCGTCAGCAGCACGTTCACCTTCACCACACGGGACCAATCGCCACCGGCCTCCTTCAGAATGCCGGTGATGCTCTTCATCACCTGCGTCATCTGCGCGGGGAAGTCGCCGATGGCGAGCTTGCCGTTCTCGTCATAGGCGGGGATGCCGGAGATGTAGAGCAGGTTGCCGCATTTCACCGCGGGCGAGAGCGGCGCGGCCACCTTGAACTGGTCGGCGGGTTGGATGTGCTCGAGCGGTGTCATGGTTTGTCCTGTTTCAGCCGGGCTGCAGGTTGGCGGCGCGGATCACCTCCGCATAGACCCCCGTGTCGCGTTGAATGCGGGTGACCAGGTCGGCGGGGCCTCCGCCGAGAATGTCCAGCCCCAACTCCTCCATCTTCGCGCGCGTGGCCGGGCGGTTAAGCGAGTCCAGCCAGGCCTTGCTCAGCCCCGCCGCTACCTCGGGCCGAGCCCCGGCGGGCATGACCACGCCGTACCAGGAATCGGAGATCACCTGCGGGAAGCCCAGCTCCGCCAGTGTCGGCACGTCCGGCAGAAGCCTGTGTCGCTGCCTGGCGACGACCGCGAGCGGCGCTACCTGCCTCTCACGGATCATCTGCAGCACGTCCGGCATGTTGGCGAAGGTGTAGTCCACCCGACCGGCAAGGAGATCCGTCATCATCTGCGGCGTGCCGCGATAGGGGACGTGCTGGGCATTCAGCCCGGCCAGCAGCTTCAGGTGCTCCATCCCCATGTGCTGGCTGGTGCCCTGGCCGTTGCTGCCGAAGGACAGGCCCTGGCCGGGCTGCCGCGCCTTCGCCAGGAACTCCTGGAAGTTCGCGGCCAGCCCGGGGTGGCACACCACCACATGCGGCATCTCCACCAGCAGCGCGAGCGGGGTGAAGTCCGCCAGCGGGTCGTAGGGCTTCGGCTTGTGCAGGTTGGGGTTCACGGTGAAGCTGTTCGCCACCACCAGCGCCGCCTGGCCGTCCGGCGGCATCGTCTTCACCGCCTGCACGGCGACAAGCGTGCCCGCGCCCGGGCGGTTCTCCACCACCACGTTCTGGCTGAGCACCGGGCCGGCGCCGTCCGCCACCAGTCGGCCGACGAGGTCGATGCTGGAGCCCGGCGGGAAGGGAACGATGAAGCGCACGGGGGCGGCGGGCTTCCAGTCCTGCGCCAGGGCCGGCCCGCCCAGAAGCGGCGCGGCCAGCAGGGCGGGCATGGCGAGGAGGGCGCGGCGGTGCATGGGAAGGGTCCTCTGGCGGGTTCGCGGCGGGAAGGTCCCGCGCCCGGTCGCAGCAGAGGGTAGCAACGCCTATGCCATGGGCGCGCGGGCTTTCGCGGGCCGGGTTGCCTGGTCCCAGAAGGCCTCCGCCGCGGCACCGAGTGCCAGGGGGCGGATCACGCGGATCTCCAGCGCCACCTCCAGCGCGGCCGGGCCGGCGCGGCGCAGGGTGCCGTCTGTCAGGTCCTCCGCCACCAGGCTCTCCGGCAGCCAGGCAATGCCGCGGCCGGTGCGCGCCATGCTTCGCAGCGTCGCGGCGTGGTGGGCGGTGAAGGCGGCGTCCAGCCTGGCCGCGATCTCCTCCGGCAGCGCCGCGGCCAGGATGCGGCCCAGGCCGGATTCACGGCTATAGGCGAGGAAGGGCAGCGCCCCCCTCCCCTCGCCGATCGCCGGCCCATCCGGCGCGGCCACAGGCACGAGACGGTCCGTGCCGACCGGGTGCGATGGGAAGCGCGCGGGATCCAGGCGGGAGGGCGCGGCCTCGTGGTGGTGGCAGAGCAGGAACTGGGCCTGGCCGCCGAGCATCAGCGCCTCGCAGGCCAGGAGGCTGTCAGAGACGAGGGAGACGGCGCCGGGCGGCGCCCCACCTTCCAGGGCCCGCAGCCAAACCGGGAAGAAGGTAAAGGACAGGACATGGGTCGCGGCGAAGCGGAGCGTGGCGCGGGCCCCTTCGGCCGCGGCGCGCGCCGCGTCGCGGCCCTCCGTCAGGCAGCGCAGCGCCTCGGCCAGCAGCGGGCGCAGCGCCTCCCCCGCCGGGGTCAGGGCGATCGGGTGCGCCTCACGGTCGAACAGCGGGGTGCCCGCCCAGTCCTCCAGGGCGCGGATCCGGCGACTGAAGGCGGGCTGGGTGACGTGGCGCAGGGTCGCGGCGCGGGAGAAGTTCCCGGTCTCCGCGAGGGCCCGGAAATCCTCGATCTGGGAGAGGTCGAGCGTCATGCCGAACCCTTATCACGCGAGGCGCGATCGGCATTGGCCCTGCCGCGCCGCACGGGGCACTGTCCGCGCCGCCAGAAGGGGAAATGCCATGCGGATCGTGGACGTGAGGGAAGTGACGGCGCCGATCGCCTCCTCCATCGCCAATGCCTATATCGACTTCAGCAAGATGACCCTCTCCCTCGTCGCCGTGGTGACGGACGTGGTGCGGGATGGGCGGACCGTGGTGGGCTACGGCTTCAACTCCAATGGCCGCTACGGCCAGGGCGGGCTGATCCGGGAGCGCTTCGCGCCGCGACTGCTGGAGGCCGATCCCAACGCCCTGCTGAACGATGCGGGCGACAACCTGGACCCGGACCGCATCTGGGCGACGCTGATGAAGAACGAGAAGCCGGGCGGCCATGGCGAGCGCTCGGTCGCCGTCGGCACCATCGACATGGCGGTGTGGGACGCGGTGGCGAAGATCGCCGGCAAGCCGCTGTTCCGGCTGCTGGCGGAACGTCACGGGCGGGAGGCGAACCCGCGCGTCTTCGTCTATGCCGCCGGCGGCTACTACTACCCGGGCAAGGGCATCGAGCAGCTGCGCGCGGAGATGCGGAGCTATCTCGACCGCGGCTATTCCGTCGTGAAGATGAAGATCGGCAACGGCGTCGCCGAGGACCGCCCGCGCATCGAAGGCGTGCTGAAGGAGCTGGACGGGAAGGCGCAGCTGGCCGTGGACGCCAATGGCCGCCTGAACCTCGAGGACGCGATCGCCTACGCCAAGATGCTCCGGGACTATCCGCTGTTCTGGTACGAGGAGGCGGGCGATCCGCTGGACTACAACCTCCAGGCCCAGCTCGCCGAGTTCTATCCGGCGCCCATGGCGACCGGCGAGAACCTCTTCAGCCACCAGGACGCGCGCAACCTCATCCGCTATGGCGGGATGCGGCCGGACCGGGACTGGTTGCAGTTCGATTGCGCCCTCTCCTACGGCCTCTGCGAGTACCAGCGCACGCTGGAGGTGCTGAAGACCGCGGGCTGGTCACCCAGCCGCTGCATCCCGCATGGCGGGCACCAGATGTCGCTGAACATCGCGGCCGGCCTGGGCCTGGGCGGGAATGAGAGCTACCCGGACCTCTTCCAGCCCTATGGCGGCTTCCCCGACGGCGTGCGGGTGGAGGATGGGCACATCACCATGCCCGACCTTCCCGGCATCGGCTTCGAGGGCAAGTCGGACCTCATCAAGGTAATGCGCGACTTGGCCGCCTGACCGGGGTGGCGCATGGCACGACCGCGGATCCGCGGCCGTGTCAGGCCGCGCGCAGGAGCCGCCTTCGCTGGAGGAGCCACCAGGCCAGCGCGGTGGGCACGCCGTAGATGATGCCCATGTCGGAGAACCGGACGGTGCTGAAGCGGTAATTCCCGGAAAACAGGCCGTGGTCGATGGCGTAGAACACGAGCCGGCCCGCGAGCGCGCCCCAGAGCACGGCGACGACGCCCACCCACCACCGGCCGGCGTGGCGGCGCAGCAGCGGCGTCGCGGGCAGGCCGAAGACGAGAAGCCCGAGCGCGACGAAGGGGATCGACAGCGTTCCGTAGCCCAGGATGATGACGGGGACGGTCCACAGCTCGGACAGGGGCACGCCCCCCATCTTGAACAGGCTTTGCACGGTGATGCCGGCATAGGCCCCGGCCATGCTGCTCAACCAGAACGCCTCGGAGGTCCGGAGGGGCTTGGGGTCCATCGCAACCGCATCCTGCAGCGCCCCTCCCGCCACCGCAACGGGCGGGACCGACCTTGAGCCGCGGGCGCGGCAGGGGCAGAACGGCGGAATGGAGGAACACCCGATGACCGATGCGCCGCCCCCTGCCCCCCAGGCCGGGACCAGCCCCGCCCCGGGCGCCGTCAGCGCCGGCGCCCTGGCCGGCATCCGGGTCATCGACCTCACCCGCGTCCTCGGCGGTCCCTACTGCACCATGATCCTCTCCGACCACGGGGCGGAGGTGATCAAGATCGAGCCGCCCCAGGGCGACGAGGTGCGCGCCTGGGGCCCGCCCTTCCAGGACGGCATCGCCAGCTACTTCCTCGGCGTGAACCGCAACAAGCGGAGCATCGCGCTGGACCTCTCCAAGCCAGAGGGACGGGAGGTCCTGCTGCGCCTGCTGGATGGCGCGGACGTGCTGATCGAGAACTACAAGCCCGGCAGCATGGAGAAGTGGGGGATCGGCTACGACACCCTCTCCCAGAAGTTCCCGCAGCTCGTGCATTGCCGCGTCTCCGGCTTCGGCGGCGAGGGACCGCTGGGCGGGCTGCCGGGCTACGACGCCATCGTGCAGGCCATGGTCGGGCTGATGTCCATCAACGGCGAGCCGGGGAGCGGGCCGCTGCGGATGGGAACGCCCGTCGTGGACCTCGCCACCGGCCTCTACTCCACCATCGGCATCCTGATGGCCCTGCAGGAGCGGGAGCGCTCCGGCCGCGGGCAGTATGTGGACATGACGCTGCACGATTGCGGCATGGCGCTGCTGCACCCGCAGGCCGCGAACCACTTCCTGAACGGCAAGCGCCCGGCGGCCACGGGCAACCCGCACCCGAACATCTCGCCCTATTCCAAGTTCCGCACGGCGACCTGCGAGATCTTCGTGGCCTGCGGGAACGATCCGGCCTGGCGCAAGTTCTGCGCCTTCCTCGGCCTGGACGATTTGGCGAAGGACCCGCGCTTTGCCACCAACGGGGACCGCGTGGTGAACCGCGCGGACCTGACCACCATCCTGGAGGCGCGGCTGGCGACGGAGGACGGGCACGCCCTCTGTGACCGCATGCTGAAGGCCGGCCTGCCCGCCGGCCCCGTGCTCTACGTGGACGAGGCCGTGGCGGCACCGCACACCAAGGCGCGCAACATGGTGGCGGAAATCGGCGAGTTCCGGGCGCTGAACACGCCCATCAAGCTCTCCCGCACGCCGGGCGGCGCGCGCGCCGTGCCGCCGCGCTTCAACGAGCACGGCGATGCAGTTCTTTCGGCGGCCGGCTACTCGGAGGAGGAGATCGCGGCGCTGAAGGAGAAGGGCATCCTGGTGGAGACGCCGCGGGGCTAGTTCGGCCCCATTCTCCGGAAGTGGCTGCTCTTCCAGCGGCCACCTCCGTCCAGCTTTCCGGGTGGGCTGAGGGCTCTCAGCCCGCCGGGGCTTCGGCCTCCGCCAGCCGCCGCGTCGCTTCCGCCCGCAGGCGGCGGTAGGAGCGTAGCGAGAGCGGGATCATGATGGCGTAGAGGATGCCGGCAGCAGCGAGGGCGGCCCAGGGCTCCGCCACCAGCAGCGCGGCGTAGGATGCGGCGCCGAGCAGCAGCGGCAGCACCACATGGCTCGGCACCTTGAAGTTCTTGAACGACCAGGTGGGCAGCGTGCTGACGAGCAGCCCCGCGACCAGCACCAGCACGACCGCCGCGAAGACGGGGTGGCGGACGGCATGTGCCGTCCGGTCCAGCCCCCAGCCCTCGAAGGCGAGGGAAGCGAAGATCGGGAACAGGGCCAACCCCGCGCCCGCCGGTGCTGGCACGCCGGTGAAGAAGCCTGGCGGGCGCGGGACGGAGCCGGGCGCCACGGGCGCGTCGATGGCCGCGTTGAAGCGCGCCAGCCGCAGCGCCATGCAGGCCGCGAAGAGGAGGCAGGGAATGAAGCCGAAGCCCCGCGCCTCATGGAGTGACCAGAGATAGAGGATGAAGGCGGGCGCGACGCCGAAGCAGAGGAAGTCCGAGAGGCTGTCGAATTCCGCCCCGAAGCGGGAGGTGGCCTGGAGCAGGCGGGCAAGCCGGCCATCCAGCCCATCGATGAAGGTGGCGACGACGATCAGCGTCACCGCCGGCTCCCAGCGGTCGTCCATGGCGAAGCGGATCGCCGTCATGCCCGCGCAGAGGCCGAGCATCGTCAGGATGTTCGGCAGCAGGCGGTTGAAGGACTGCCCGGACATGCGCGGCCGGCGCTGGCGCGCCAGGCGGAAGCGGCGGATCTCGGCCATGCCGCGCCTCAGCCGCCGGTGGGACGGGAGAGGTCGGCGAGAACCGTCTCGCCGCCGATGGTGGTCTGGCCCACCTCAACCAGCGGGCGCACGCCCTCCGGCAGGTAGAGGTCGGTGCGGCTGCCGAAGCGGATGATGCCGAAGCGGTCGCCGGCGCGGACCCGGCTGCCCTCCCTCACGTCGCAGAGGATGCGGCGGGCGATGAGGCCGGCGATCTGCACCACGGCGATGTCGCGCCCGTCCTCCATGCGGATCGCGAGGGCGTTGCGCTCGTTGTCCGTGCTCGCCTTGTCCAGCGAGGCGTTGACAAAGGCGCCGTGGCGATAGGCCACGCGGGTCACGGTTCCATCGATCGGAACGCGGTTCACGTGCACGTCCAGCACGGAGAGGAAGATCGCGACCCGCCAGCGCGGCGCGGGGCCGAGCCCTAGTTCCTCGGGCGGCACGGCCGGCTCCACCGAGACGATGTGTCCATCCGCCGGCGCGATGAAGAGGCCTGGCCGGGCGGGCGTCACCCGCTCCGGATCGCGGAAGAAGTAGAGGCAGAAGGCGGTGAAGGCCGCCCCAAGCCAGAACAGCCAGCTGCCGACGATGGCGCCGCCCAGGACCGCGACCGCGCCGCCCCCGATGAGGAAAGGGCGACCCGCCGGGTGCGGGGGGGAGAGGACGAGGCGCAGGCTGTGCCCGAGAGACATGGCGATCCGCGGAAAAATGAAGGTCCGGTTATGGTTGTTCGGACCCCACCGGACAACCCGTGCCCCTCCGCTCAGCGCGCCTCCGGCACCGCAAAGACCTGGCCGGGGTAGATGCGGGCGGGGTTGCGGATCTGGGCCTGGTTGGCGCGGAAGATCACGGTGTAGCGCATGCCGCGGCCATAGGCGTCCCGCGCGATGCGCCAGAGGTTGTGCCCGGGCTGCACCACCACCCGCCCGTCCCGGATCAGGCCGGGGGGCAGGGATTCCCGCTGGAAGGCCACCTCGATGCGCCCGGCCAGCGGCCCGGTTCCCCCGGCCGCCCCGGTGCCGAGCTGGTCCACCCGCAGGGTGTGGCGGCCCAGCTCCGGCGCCTCGGCGGGGGTCAGGCTCCAGCGGCCGGCGGGATCGGCCGTGGCATCGCCGAGATGTCGGTTGTCCGCATAGACGCGCAGCTGAGCGCCGGGCGGTGCGGTGCCGGCAAAGCGCATGGTGTTGCTGTCGTCGTAATCCACCACGTCCAGTCCCAGCGCGGCCTCTGCACCCTTCCCGGCGGGGGCGGAAAGCGGGCGCGGCGCCGCCTGCGCGGTGGGCGGTAGGAGGAGGACCAGGGGTTGCTCCGCCGCGGCGGGGGTCGCGCCGGCTGCGGCCTTGGTCGTGGGGCTCCCGGCCGGGTTGCCCGGATCGGCCCCGGCGTCATTCCCGGGCGTGGCGCCGGCGGTGCGCGCCTCGGCCGCGCGGGGCGAGGTCTCGGCCACCCGGATCTCCTCGCCCGGCGCTGAGCCGGCACGGGTCCCGGCGGGTCGCGACGCGGCCGGCACCTCGCGGGGCTGGGCGGCGGCGACCTGCCCCTCCGTGGGCGCGGGCCCGACCACGAGCACCGTATCCGGCCCGGTCATCTCGTCTCCACCGGGCAGCCGCGCGCGCAGGGACAGTTCCCGCGCACCGGCACCCAGCGGATCGGCGGGAAGGATCACCCATTCGCCGCGCGAATCCGCCCGGGCCCGGCCGATCTCGCGGCCACCTTCCAGCAGCAGGACCTCGGCGCCCGGCGCGGCGCGGCCGGCCACCACCACGGTGCCGCGGGCGCCCATCCGCACCACGTCGAAGCGCGGCGGCTCGGGGGCGCGTGCGGGCCGGGCGTCTTGCTGGGCCGGGGCCTGGATGGTTGCGGCCTGCCGCCCATCCGGCGCGGGGGATGCTGGCCGGTCAGGCGGCAGGACGTCGCGCCGCGGCGCCTCCGCGATGGACGGGGTCGAGGCGCCGGGAATGGCGGAAGGCGGCAGCGGCACCGCGCGCTCCCGCATCCCGTAGAAGGCCCCGGCCGCCAGGGCGCCGGCCAGAACCGCCGCACCGCCGACGACTCGCAGCCGCGATGCGTCTGTCATGAGGACGTAACTACGTCCGCCCGGCCGCAGATCACAAGGGCGCGCATGGTGCGCCGGGCGCGAATCCACAAGGGCGTCCCCCGCACCGTCCCAGCGCGCGCCAGGACGGCCGGAGAAAAGACCGCCCGGGGTGGCCTTGCCGTCCCTCCGGGGGGGCGCTATACGCCGCCGCCCGGACGCCGTCATGACGGAGCGTAGCTCAGCCTGGTAGAGCACTGTGTTCGGGACGCAGGGGCCGGAGGTTCGAATCCTCTCGCTCCGACCAATGACGGCTCCGAAGCCCCGCATGGCCCCGCCATGCGGGGCTTTTCGTTCCCGGCACCCGCCAGGCTCGTGGCGCATCGGCAACAGTTTTGTGACGGCAGCCGCGGCGGGCGCGACTTTTACGCGATCTCACATATCGGTTGGCACGGCCCTCGCAATAGACCGCCTCGCCACGCCATCGCGTGAGGGGGAATGAAGTCATGACGACCAGGATCGCAGCCGCGGCCGCATTCGCGCTGGGCCTGACCTTTGCCGCCGGCACTGCCGGGGCCTTCGAGCTTGAGGGAGCCGGGCTGACCGTCGGCGTCACGCCCACCGTCTCGTCCGACTACCTGTTCCGCGGCGTCAGCCAGACCCGGAACCGCCCGGCGGTGCAGGGCACGATCGACATCCAGCACACCACCGGCCTGTATGTCGGCGCCTTCGCGTCCAACGTCGCTTTCCTCGGCACCAATGCCCGGCAGGAGATCGACGCGCTGGCCGGCTGGCGGACGACCTTCGCCGGCGTCAGCCTCGATGTGGGTGGCATCGCCTACACCTACCCCGGCTACGAGCACGGGCTGGGCGCCTACGACCTGCAGTATTTCGAGCTGGCGGCGAAGGCGAGCTACGAGATCCCGAACCTGCCCGTGCCGGTGAAGGTCCTCGGCGCTTTCAACTGGTCGCCCAACTACCAGCTGGAGAGCGGCGACGGCTTCTACGTCGAGGGCGGCGTGGAGATCGGCCTGCCCTACGACCTGACGCTCGGCAGCCGCGCGGGCTACCAGTGGATCCAGAACAACGCGCGCTGGGGCTCGCCCGACTTCGCGAACTGGAACGTGACGCTGTCCTACAAGTTCTCGGACTTCGTGCTCACGGCCGGCTACTACGACACCAACCTCAACAAGCGGGAGTGCTTCGGCGGCCAGAAGATCTGCGACGCGCGCGCGATGGTCTTCCTCAGCCGCACCTTCTGAGGGGTGGGCTGATCCGGTCGGGCGGTGCGGTGCCTATTTCCGCGCCGCCCAGAGCATGAGGAGGCTGGCCGGCCAGGCCCATAGGACTCCGGCCACCGTGAAGTACAGCAGCTGGGCGGCCCAATGGCGCGGCACGAGATCGGCGAGGACCACCGCCGCCCCGATGTAGAGCAGGAAGCCCAGGATTCCGACGACGACGGCAACGGGGACGCGCGACATGCGGGCTCCCTGCCGCAATCCGGCCGGCGCGCCAAGTCCCGCGATGGGACCCGGGCGGTTTGATCCGGGGCACCCGGCCAGCATATGACGCAGGCCCACCCCGAGACGGAGCCCCGCGCGATGACCGACAGCCCCGCCGTAACGGCCCCCGACACCGGAATCGACCTGCGGCAGCACATCCGCGGCATCCCGGACTTCCCGAAGCCCGGCATCCTTTTCTACGACATCTCGACCCTGCTGCGGCACGGCCCGGCCTGGAAGGAGGCGATGCGCCAGCTCGCCGAGATCGTGCGCCCGCACCGCCCCACCCTGCTGGCCGGCATCGAGAGCCGCGGCTTCCTGGTGGCGGCCCCTCTGGCGCTGGAACTGGGCCTGGGCTTCGTCATGCTGCGCAAGCGCGGCAAGCTGCCGGGCGCCATCATCGGGCTGAACTACGCGCTGGAATACGGCACAGACCGGATCGAGATGCAGGCCGATGCGGTGAAGCCCGGGGACAGGGTGGTGATCCTGGACGACCTGCTCGCCACGGGCGGCACGCTGGCCGCCTGCATCGCCCTGCTTCGCCAGGCCGGGGCAGAGGTGCCCGCCGCCGCCGCGCTGATCGAACTCATCGGCCTGAACGGCCGCGCCCGCCTCGGAGACACCGCCTTCGACGCGCTGATCTCCTACGAGGACTAAGCCGACGGTGCCACAATCCCGCCCCAGGCACGGGTCAGCCTCCGCCCCCATGACCGCCCCGCCCGCCCTTCCCCCTTCTCCTGCGCTCCGACGGCGCGCGGCGGGGCTGGCGCTGCTCGGGCTGGCCGGGCTGCCGCGCGCGGCGCGGGCGCAGGCCGAGCAGGGGCTCACCATCCTGGTGCCCGGGCCGGAGGATGGCGGCTGCGCCCGCTGGGCGGCACGGGCCGCCGCGTCGCTGGCGCGGGGGCTGCACCGGCCGGGATCGCTGCGACTCTCCGTCGTCGGCGGGCCGGACGGGGTGACGGCGGCGAACCGCTTCGCCACGCTGGACGGGGCGGAGGGGCCGCGCCTCCTCGTCCTGCCCGGCTGGACCTGTCACGCGCGGCTGACCGGCGCCACCCGGGCGCGGTTCGAGCCGGGCACCTGGCTGCCGCTGATGGCGAGCTGGCAGGGCGCGGTGCTGGCCGGGCGCGGATCCTTGCCCGGCCGTGGCGGCGCGCCGCTGCGCGTGGCCATCCCCTCCCCCGACGCGCCGGAGGCGGCGACGCTGGCGGCGTTGGACATGCTGGGCATCGCCGCGCGGCCGGTGACGGGCGCGGCCGAGACCGCCTTCGCGGCGGGCGAGGCCGACGCGCTGATCGTCACGGGGGCGGATCCCGTGGCCCAGGCACGGGCGATCGGGGCGGTGCCGTGGTACCTGCTCTCGACCGGCGAGGGCGAGGCGACGGAGATCCCTCCCCTGCCCGGGCGAAGCCCCGAGGGTCGGGCGGTGCTGGCCGCCGCGGCCGGCCTGCAGATGCGCGCCGCACTGGTCATGCCGCCCCTGACGCCGGCGGACACGGTGGCCGCCTGGCGCCGCGCCGCGGCACGTTGGCAGGAGGAAGAGCGCGCCCAGCCGGCTGACGGGCAGCCGCTGACGGGCACCGCGGCCGGGGCCGCCTTCGCGCTGCTGAACCCGCCCGCGGACGCGACCCTGGTCTACCGGAGCTGGCTGGAGCGACGCCTGGGCTGGCGCGCGGCCTGAGGGCCTTCAGGCAAACAGCGCCAGCAGGCCTGACGTGGCACCGCTCGCCGTGCCGGAATTGGCGGACATGACGTAGCGCTCCGCCAGCCTCGTCGCCTGCTTCGGGTCGGTGAGCTTCGACAGATCCAGGCGGGAGGTGATGGCCCGAGCCTGGGTCTCCACCTCCTGGATCGCGATCGTCTGTGGCAGGCCGAGCGCGCCAGTGACAACGCGGCGCAGCACCGCGTCGCCCAGCACCTCATAGGCGCTCAGCTCCTTCCCAGTGGAGACGCGTTGCCGGAAACAGAGGGCATCCGAGATGCCGCTGGCTTGGTCGTCCTGCGACACGCGCCACTGATAGGACGTGTAGGCATCGGTCAGGGTCTTCTGCACCGTCGCGCCACGCAGCCCGTCCAGACCCTTCTTGGCGAGGTTCAGCGTGGCCGCCGCCGTCTTCCAGCGCGCATCCGTGATGGAAAGCTTTGCCGCCACGGATTTGGGATCGCTCGGGTCTGACATCAGCGCGCGCAAGGCAAGGCCGGGGCTGTCCACCGCGTCCGGAAGGCCGAGCGCGGGCAGCAGAACCGCCGTGACCCGCGGGTCCCGCAGCGCCGCCTCCACGGTCTTGGCCCTGGCGACGCCCTCCGTGAAGCGGGCGAGCGCCAGCTTCACGTCGGCCTCCTTGGCAACCTGCGTCACGCCCTTCGCCTCAGCCCCCTTCGCGCTGGCACGGCGCAGGGCAAGCAGCGCCGAGGCGGGATCAGCACCGCTGCTCCCGGCCGTGCCGCTTCCGAGGATGGCGAGAGCGAGGGAGCCCGACACGCTAGTTGTTCATGGCAAGGCCGGCGGCCATGTTCTCGTTCACCCCGATAAGGAAGGCGAGATCGGGCTCGTCCTTCTCCATCTCCCGCAGAACCGTGCGGCCGACCGAGACGATCGAGGCCCGCAGCGGCGCCGGCAGAGCGTTGGTGGGGTCGATCAGCACGCCCTCCACCGCGAGCCAGAGGCGGCGGTTGTCCGCCAGGGCGCGGATGGCGCGCAGCCCGGCCTCCGCTCCCTCCCCCTGCGCGGCGCGCAGGGCGCCGTTGACGCGGCGGAACACGTCCGCTTCCTGCTCGCGGACGGGCAGCGCGGCCCGTGTCGCGCGATAGGCCAGTGCTGGGTTGGGTTGCGGCATCATGCGGTCACCTCCTCCGGCGCAATGCGGGTGTTGGCGGGCGGGGCGATGCCGAGCACCGCCTCCTCATGCCGCATCACGCGGCGGGCGAGCTTCAGCGCGGTGTAGCAGTCGTCCTCTTCCGCCGCCGTCAGCGCCCGATCGAGCATGGCGGAGGCGAGGTTGGAGGTGGTGGCTGCCTGGAACTCGGCGATGAGCTGGCGCGCGGCCTCCAGCCCGCACTCCCTCTCCTCCTCGTTGCCGATATAGGCGGTCTGCAGGGCGAAGTAGATGCGGCGCGCCGGCGTGTCGGCGGCCTCCGGCGGCAGGATCTGCTTGCCGAACAGGAAGCGGGCCTTCGCCGTCAGTTCGATGCGCGCGCGGTTGCGGAAACGGATGGGGGCGCCGTTGACGACCATCAGGTCGCCCTGGCGGAGTTCGAGAACCAGCGTGGACACGGTCTTCGCGTTCCTTCGTGGCATGCGATGCGCGGCGCGGGCCTTGCGCGGCCGCCGCATCGCCGCCGGGTGGCAACCTGCCGCCCGGCACGATGAATGGGGACGGAGCGGGGCGGCGTGGCTCTTTCACGGCGCCCCATCCTTCAGCGGAAGAGGCTCATCAGGCTCTGCGGCGCTTGATTGGCGATGCTGAGCGACTGCGTGCCGAGCTGCTGCTTGATCTGGAGCGCCTGGAGGGTCGCGCTTTCCTTCGCCAGGTCGGCATCGACCAGCGCCCCCAACCCCGTCTGCAGGGAGTCCATCTTCTGCTTGTTGTAATCGACCTGCTCGGACAGGTAGTTGCTGTTGTTGCCGAAGGTGTTCAGCGCGCTGTTGACCGCCGTCATCTTCGTCGTGAAATCACCGCTGGAGGCGAGCATCGAGGCGGCCGACGCCGCATCGGTGGGCGCGGCATTGACGGTGAGATTGGCGCCGTCCACCGCCGCGAGCGTGTAGGTCGTCCCCTTCTCGTTCCGGACAGTGGCGATGTTGCCGCCACCCGCGCTGGTGGACGTGCTGAGCAGAGTGCGGCCGTTATAGGTCGCGTCCGAGACGTAGTTCTGCACCTGGGTACGAAGCGATTCGTACTGCGACTGGTACTGGGAGCGCTGGCTGTCGGAAAGGGTTCCGTCCGCCAGCTTCACCAGCACGCCCTTGATGTCGCCCATCGTCTCGGAGACCTTGTTCAGGCCCGAGAGCGTGGTGTCCAGCACACCCTGTACGCCGCCCATCTGCTCGTTGGCGGAAGTGATGCCCGCGATATCCGCCCGCACGCTCTGGGCGACGGCGAAGGCCGCGCCGTCGTCCTTCGCGTCCGACACGCGATAGCCAGTCGAGATGCGCTTCTGCGTCGCATTCAGCGCGTCGTTGGTGCGGTTCAGCGTCTGCAGCGCGACGGATGCGCCGATATTCGTGTTGACCGAGTTCAGGGCCATGTCTTGCCCCTTTCCTGTCCGGCGGCGGCCACCTCTCCGGCCCCCGCGCGTTGCGCTCCGCCTTTTGCGGTATGGGCCCATCCTGGCCCAGGCCGGTTAACGGCCCTTGAATCCGGCGCCCATCACAGAAACTTGGTGAGGGAGAGGCCGGACAGCATGGAGAGCGCCTGCCAGGAGGCCTGGAGGCGCGTCTGCGTGTCCTGCAGCGCGGTCAGCGTGCTGGCCAGGTCCACCTCCTCCACGTCGGAGAGCTGGGACTTCAACGCCAGCCCCATGTCCTCGTGCCGGGCCTTCGCGGCCTCCAGGCGGGCTTCGGAAAGGCCGAGCGCGCCCGCTTCCTCGCCGAGCCCGGTCATGGCCGATTTCAGGCTCGCCTTCACGCCGGTCACCACCGCGTCGAAGTCGGCCCCGGCGGCGGTCTTGTCGGCCGTCAGGTTGGCGAGGGTCATCAGGCCGCGCAGCAGGTCGCGGGACCAGCTGCCGGTCTCGCTGCCCGTGCCGGTGGCCGCCGCGTTGCGGCTGGCGAAGAGGCCGGTGCCCACGGATTCGCCGTCCCCCGTCAGGGTGGTGGGGCGGGGCTCGTTCCCGCCCGTCGCCGGGTCCAGCGCGTAGTCGGAAAAGGGCGTCTCGCCCGGATTGGTGTTCCTGGCCGCCGTCAGCGTGCCGGCCAGGACGGTGGGGCCGTTCCCCGGCCCGAGGGAGGAGACAGCCGCGGCGATATCGGTCGCCATCGTCGTGCTCATGATATTGGCCGGATCGGGAAGCGGTGGATTGCCCGTATCGGCGCCGCCAAAAAGATAGCTGTCCCCCTGCCTCTCGTTCAGCAGCGCGGCCACCTGCTGGACCGCGTCGCGCGCGCCGCGCGCCAGCGCGGCGATGCGGGTGCTGTCGGCCGTGGTGATCTTGCCGGCCTCCGTCAGGAAGCTCTCGGCGATGGTGGAGAGCTGGGCAAGCGCGTCCTGCGACGCCGCAGTGGTGCCGAGCGCGCGGTCGATCGCCGTGGTGTGGGTCTCGCGCCGGCTGATTTCGCCGCGCAGGCTGATGGCGCGTGCGGCGGTGCCGGCAAAGTCGCCGTACCAGGTCCCGCGCCTGCCGTCCGCGGATTGCGCCGCGAGCGTGGTGAGCTGCGCCTTGATGACGGAGGATTGCTGCACCAGCTGCGCCAGCGCGCCGGAGCCGATTCCCGCGATCGCCATCACCGCACCGCCTGGAAGAGGGTGTCGTACATCGTCTGAACCGTCGAGATGAGCCGGGCATTCGCCGAATAGGCCGTCTGCAGCGCGATCATCGCGGCCAGCTCCTTGTCCATGTCCACGCCCGACTCCCCGGAGAAGCGGCTCTCCAGGGAGGAGAGGAGGTCGCCCGATCCTTTCGCCGCCTCCTCCGCCTCGGCGCGGGCCGCGGTCTGGGTGGCGACGAGGGAGGAGGCGTAGTCGCCGAGGCTGCGGTTCGCGCGGAGGGAGGAGGAGAGGTTGCCGCCCGGGCCGAGGCCGGTGCTGGTGAAGGCCGGCTGGGAAACCCCGTTCGAGACCTGGGCGCCGAGGGTGTTGTTCAGCACCCGGTCAATCAGCGCGGTGAAGTTGGCCGGGCCAGTGGCGGCGTTGGGCGTGAAGCCCGTGGCGCCGCCCGCGCCCGATGCCACGGCACGGGTGCCGTCGCGCACCAGGCCCGGGTCGGCCGTCACGGCCGGATTCACGCGGATGGTGCCGGCGAAGCCGATCCAGCCGCCTGTCGCATAGGCGGCCGACGGATCGGGCACGGTCCCGGCGCCGCCGGTGAAGAGGGTGAGACCCTGGGCGTCGAAGCGGGCGGCGAGGTTGGCGGCGGAGACGTCCAGCTCTGCCTGGGCAAGCGGCAACTCCGTGTCGCGCAGGGAGGCATGGGCGGCCAGGGTGCCGCTGCCCAGCCGCGCCGTAACGTCGGTGGTGCCGAGCATCACCCCTGGCAAGGTCCCGCCGCTGCCGTACCAGGCCTCCGGCCCAAGGGCGGCGCCGGCGAGGGAGAAGGGGCCGCTCTCCGATTGGAGGGGCAGGTTCAGTCCGCCCGCGGTGATCAGCGTTATGCCGCCATCCACATCGGCGAGGGCCTTGACCTGCATGACGGAGGAAAGGGTGGCGACTGCCGCGTCGCGCTGATCCTCGAGCTCCGCCGTGCTCTGCCCTTGCGCGCGCAAGGGGACGATCTGTCCCGTTAGGTCGGAGATCTTGCGCAGCGCGTCGTTCAGCGCCTTCACGTCCTGCACCATCGTGTCCTGGGCGCCCTGGCGTGCATCCTGGATCGCGGAGGAGACGGTGGCGTAGCGGTCCACGAGGTCCTGCGCGGCGCCGGTGACCTTCGACTGAAGGAGGGTATCGGAGGGATCGCCCCGCAGCGCCGTGAAGGCGTCGCCGAGGGCCGCTGTCAGGTCCGCGACGGATTCACCCGTGGCGCCATGCGCCACCTCCACGCCCTTCAGCAGGGCGGCGCGGGCGGCTGCGGCGTCGGTCGCGGCGCGTGCGGCGTTCATCCGGTTCACCAACGCCGCGTCCACTGCCCGCGTCGCCTCCGCGCTGCGCACGCCGGAGGAGAGGGCGCCGGCCACCACCGCCTGTCCCTGCACCTCCTTGCGGGTGTAGCCGGGGGTGGCGGCGTTGGCGACGTTGGCGGCCGACTGCGCGAGCTGCCGGTTGACGTGCGACAGCCCGCTGCGGGCGATGGACAGGGCAAGGTCGAGGCTCATCCGCTCCGCTTCTCCGTTGCGGGATCAGGCGAGGTGCGACGCATCTCGGCCGACGCGGCTAGCGGCGCATGTTGATGGTGTCCTGCAGCAGTTCGTCGGCGGCGGTGACGATCTTCGTGTTCGCGGCATAGGCGCGCTGCGCGAGGATCAGCTTGGAGAACTCCGAGGCGATGTCCACGTTGGAGCTCTCCAGCGAGGAGGTGACGATTTTGCCGCCGCCGTTGGACGCCGCGTCGTTCACCCGCGCCTCGCCGCTCTCCGTCGTGCGGAGATAAGCCTGGCCGTCCATCTTCTGCAGCTTGTCCGGGTCGGCGAAGGTCACGATGGGCACGCGGCCGATGGTACGGCTCTGGCCGTTGTCATAGTTCACGGTCAGGTCGCCATTGTCGCTGAGCGAGACGGAGGAGAAGCTGCCCTGGGGCACGCCGTCCTGCGAGATGTCGCGCAGCGTGTACTCCGTGCCCGCATACTGCGTGACGCCGGAGGGCTGGCCGAAATTGCCGAGGTTCAGCTGGATGCTCTGCGTGCCCTGGCCGAAATCGGCGGAGAAGGTGACGGTGGCCGGATCCCCGGCCGTCGCCGCGCTGCCCGTCAGCCCTGCGCCCGTGCCGAAGGAGCCGATCGTGCCGGCGGCCGTGGTGGCGCTGGCGGAGGTGCCGAAGTTCACGTCGATGGTGCGCGTGGTCACGCCCGAGCCGTCGTCCGGGATATTCATGGAGAGTTGCCAGGTGTTGGTGCCCGTGTTCGTCCAGGTCATGTCCACGGCGTGCAGCCGGCCCAGGCTGTCGTAGATCTGGATGGAGGCATTGGCCGGGGTGGTGGTGGAATCCGCGGGCAGGTTGGCGGAGAGGTTCACGTTGCTCGTCGCCACCGGGTTGTAGACGGACTGGTCCACCCGCAGCGGCGCGATGTTGGAGCGGTCCGGCGCGCCGTTGGAGCCGACCGTCCAGCCCTGCAGGTAGTAGCCCTGGCCGTTCACGAGGTAGCCGGCGGTGTTCATGCCGAAGTCGCCTGCGCGGGTGTAGTAGGTGCGGGCGTCGAAGGTGGTGGCGCCGTTCTCCGTGCCCGTGGCGCTGGAGACGGCGAACATGCCCTGCCCGGCGATCGCCATGGAGAGCGGGTTGTCCGAGGATTGCACGGTGCCCTGCACGGAAACGGTGTAGTCCGGCCGCGCCGTGACGGAGCCGGGCTGGTTCACCTGCGCGGTGGAGCGGGTGACGTAGGACACGAAGTTTGTGTCGGTGCGCTTGAAGCCGGTGGTCTGGCTGTTCGCCACGTTGTCCGCGACGTTGCCGAGCGCGCGTGACTGGGCGGTCAGCCCGCTGATGGCCGTGTTCATCGAGGCGTAGAGCGACATGCCTGACTCCGTGGGGATGGCCGTGCGATTGGAATGTCGGGCGCCGGCTCTTCCTGGCGCCCGCCGGCCCTGGCGCAACGCCCGTGCCAGCCACCAAGCGGAATTTCGGCGGCGCGGCGTGCCGGGGGGCGGCAAGCCTTGCCGGCTTCCGGGTCGGGCTTGCCGGGCCGGGCCTGGCACGGGCTGGCAGGCCGCTTGCGGTCTCCGCCCCCGGGGCTTGCCGGATGCGCGGCGGCCAGGGGAGCGGAGGCGATGATGGACGTGCTGGACAGCCCGCCGGCGAGCGCCCCGCCGCGCGGCGCCGCGCCCAGGGAAGCGGTCTCGGCGGGAGCCACGCCTGTGGCCGGCGCGCCCGATGGCGGCGGCTTCGCGCAGGCACTGCGCGGCGTGACAGACGCGGCCGGGGCGCCGCCCGGCGCAAGGATTGGAACTGACATGGCACCTGTTGCGGGAGTGCAGCCCGGAGGTGTCACCGCGGCCGCAATCCTGCCGGCTGCTCTGCTGCCGTCGGCCACAGCCCCACGCCCCGGAGCAGAGGTTGCCCCGGCGCCCGCTCCTGAGAAGCCCGCCGGTTCGAAAGTTGCCGAAGCGGCCGTGCCCGCCTTGGTGGCCGGCGGCACGCCCGATCCTGTGCCGGGCCTTCCCGCCGGGGAGGACATCGCCCCTGCCGCGGAGGGCACCGAGAAGGTGGCCGCTGGCCCGGATGACGAGGAGGAGGACGCAGCGGCCTTGGCGCCCCCTGCCCCCGCAGACCCGGCACTGGAACGGGTTCTTCCCCTTCCCGCCCCCGCCCAGGGCCTGCCCGCGCCGGTTCCGCAGGCGGCCGCCGCGCCGACGGAGGACCGCATTCCTCCAGAGATCACTATCGCGGCGCCCGCCGGACCAGCCACACCGCGCCGTGCGGCCGGAGATGACAACGGCCCGGGGCGGGAGAAGGCCGGGAAGGCCGGGCAGCCCGGCCGAGCCACCATACCGCAGGCCGATGCACCGCAGTCGGGGCCGCGACAGGACTCCGCAGCGCCGGCGGCCCTGCCGATGATGGCTCCCATGGTGTCCGCCGCGACAGCGCCGGACATTGGCGCCGATCTTCGGGACCTGAAGAAACCCGCAGACCCGGCCCCGCCCGCCGCTTCAGCCGGGGCGCCCGCGCTCACCGCCTCCGCCTTGCCGGGGTTGCTCCCCGTGCCGATGCCCGCCGCCACGCCGGCCGAGGCGCCGCGCCTGGCGCCGCGCACCGCCCCAGCGGAGCAGGTGGCGCCGGTCGCCATCGCCCTCGCCCTCGGGGGCCCGGACGGGCGGATCGCCATCAGCCTCGATCCGGTGGAGCTGGGCCGCGTGGAGGTGGTGGTGGAGCGCTCGGGCGAGGCCACGCATGTCCAGGTGGCGGCGGAACGGCCGGAGACGCTCGCCCTGCTGGCCCGCGACGGCGCGGCGCTGGATCGGGCCCTCGGCGGCGCCGGGATCGGCGAGGGCGGGCGCAGCCTCGGCTTTTCCCTTCTCTCCGATTCCGGCGCCGGGGGCGGAAACGCCTTCCCCGGCGGCGGCAGCACGGGTGGCGGTGGCCAGCGGAGCGGGCGGCGGCCTGGTGGAAGCTGGGCCGGCGAAAGCATCGCGGCAGAGCAGGCCGGCCCGGGGCGCCGCGCCGTCCTCGGCCTTCTCGACATCGCGATCTGACGGGAGACCGGGCATGGCCACGACCACGGCGACGACTTCGACCACCTCCAGCACCGCGACTAGCGCCTCTGGCACGGCGCGCACGCAGCTGGCCGGCAGCTTCGACAACTTCCTCACGCTGTTGACGACGCAGCTGAAGAACCAGTCCCCCACCGACCCGCTCGATACCAACGAGATGACCTCGCAGCTCGTGCAGTTCGCCTCGGTGGAGCAGCAGATCGCGATGAACAAGAACTTGGAGTCGATGGTCTCGCTCCAGCAGGCCGCGCAGCTCACCGCCGCCTCGCCGATGCTCGGGCAAAGGGTGGAGGTGCAGAGCGATTCGCTGCCCCTGCAGGATGGAACCGCCACCGTGCGCCTGCCAGCCGCGGGTGCCGCGCGCACGGCCCGGGTGGCGATCCTGGACAGCAACGGCAAGACCCTGCGCGAGGCGCAGGTGGCGCTGGGCACCGCGAGCCAGGACTGGACCTGGGACGGCAAGGATACCACCGGCAAGCAGCTGCCCGACGGCGCCTACAAGGTGGCGGTGACGGGCGCGGACGCGAATGGCGGTGCCGCCGCCACTTCCTTCACGGTGGTCGGCACGGCCACGGCGGCGGAGCGCGTGGACGGGGCGCTGAAGCTGCGCATGGGCACGGCGAGCTACGGCTTCGATGCCGTGCGCTCCATCGCCGGCGGAGGCTGAGGCTGAGGCTGAGGCTGAGGCGTAACCGGCCGTTAACCCCCACCCGGCAAGGATTGCCGGGCCGGCAGAAGGCCGGCGCGAGGGGGTTGGCTCCATGCAGAAGCGGCCTGGGCGTGCGGGACGGCCATCGGTGGTCATGCAGGGCGGGCGCTGAATGGCCGCCTTCCTGGCCCAGCTGCGCGCGCTCGGCCCCGTCCGCCTGGGCGCGATGGCCGCCACCGCGCTCGCCGTGCTCGGGCTGCTGGCCTGGTTCGGCACCCGCGCGGGCCAGCCCGGCATGGCCCTTCTCTACGCGGAGCTGGACCCGCGCGATGCCGGCGCGGTGGTGGCCTCGCTGGAGCGGCAGAAGGTGGCGTTCCGGCTCGGCAGCGGCGGCAGCTCCATCTTGGTGCCGGAGGATATGGTGCCGCGCCTGCGCCTCTCGCTGGCGCGGGAAGGCCTGCCCGCCGGCGGCAGCGTGGGGTGGGAGATCTTCGACCGTGGCGAGAGCCTGACCACCACCCCCTTCCAGCAGGACGTGAACCGGCTCCGAGCGATGGAGGGCGAGCTTTCCCGCACCATCCGGGGCCTGTCCGGGGTGCGCGCCGCCCGGGTGCATCTGGTGCTGCCACGGCGCGAGGCCTTCTCCCGCCAGCAGACCGAGGCGCAGGCGAGCGTGGTGCTGACCATGCAGGGCGTGCAACGGCTGGACCGGGACGGTGTGCAGGCGGTGCTGCACCTCGTCGCCACCGCGGTGCCGGGGCTGCTGCCGCGCAACGTTTCCATCGTGGACAGCCGGGGGGAGCTGCTGGCGCGCGGCGGCCAGGCACTATCGGGGCCGGCGGCGGCGGCCACGCAGGAGGAGATGCGCCGTGCCGAGGGGCTGCGGATCGCGCGCAGCCTGGAGGAGATGCTGGAGCGAAGCCTCGGTTCCGGCCGCGTGCGAGCGGAGGCGACGGTCGAGATGGATTTCGACCGCGTGCAGACCACCGAGGAGCGCTTCGACCCCGACAACCAGGTGCCGCGCAGCGTGCAGAGCAGCCAGGAGCAGTCCCGCGGCGCGGAAGGCGGCAGCGTCTCCGTCGCCAACCAGCTGCCGGGAGCCGATGCGGGCGGCGGGAACGCCAGCCAGGAAAGCAAGAACGAGGAAACGACGAACTACGAGATCGGCAAGACCGTGCGGAGCACCGTTCGGGAGCACCCGGTCACGCGCCGCCTCTCCGTCGCCGTGCTGGTGGACGGGGTGTGGGAGGGGACGCCCCCCGCCTTCCGGGAGCGGGGCGCGGAGGAGCTGGCGCGGATCGCGACACTGGTCCGCAGCGCCATCGGCTTCGACGAGCGGCGTGGCGACCGGGTTGAGGTCGTCTCCATGCGCTTCGCGACGCCGGAGGGCGGGGACAGCCCGGCCGATCCTGGCGTGCTCGGCCTCGGCCTCGGCCCGGCCACCGCCGCGCGGCTGGTGGAATCAGGGCTCTACGCCCTTGTGGCCTTGGTTGCGATCCTGCTGGTGGTGCGGCCGATGACGAGGCGGCTGACCGCGACGCTGGTGCCACAGCCCTCCCTGGCCGGCATCGGGTCGGACGGCGCGGTGCTGCCGGGTGGCGCGATGCCGGCGGCTCTGGCCGGCGTGGCCGTACCCGCGGGCGCCCTTCCCGGTCCGGACGGGGACGAGATGGTGAGCCTTGAGAACGTGCACGGCCAGTTGCGCGCCTCCTCCGTCGCGCAGGTGAACGCGCTGATGGAAGCCCATCCCGACGAAGGGCTGGCGGTGGTGCGTGGCTGGCTGGCGCCGGAGGAGACGCAATGACGAAGCTGACCGGTCCGCAGAAGGCGGCGGTTCTCCTTCTCACGCTTGGGGAAGATCAGGCGCGGCGGCTTTTCGCCCGGCTGCACGAGGACGAGATCCGCGACGTCTCCGCCGCCATGGCCACGCTCGGCGCCATCGACGCGGCGGTGGTGGAGGACCTCTGCAAGGAGTTCAGCGACAGCCTCGGTGCCACCGGCAAGCTCATCGGCTCCTATGAGACGACAGAACGGATGCTGCTGAAGACCCTGCCGCCCGACCGCGTGGCGCAGATCATGGAGGAGATCCGCGGCCCCGCCGGGCGGACCATGTGGGACAAGCCCGGCAATGTCTCGGAGGCCGTTCTCGCGAACTACCTGAAAAACGAATATCCGCAGACCGTTGCCGTCGTGCTCTCCAAAGTGCGGTCCGACCATGCCGCGCGCGTGCTGGCGCTTTTGCCGGAAGGCTTCGCCATGGAGGTGGTGATGCGGATGCTGCGGATGGAAACCGTGCAGAAGGAGGCGCTGGAGGGCGTGGAGCGCACGCTGAAGATGGAGTTCATGAGCAACCTGGCCCGCGCCAGCCGCCAGGACAGCCACGAGATGATGGCGGAGATCTTCAACAACCTCGACCGCGCCGCCGAGGGCCGCATCATGGCCGCGCTGGAGGAGCGCAACCACGAGAGCGCGGAGCGCATCCGCGCGCTGATGTTCACCTTCGACGACCTGAGCCGGCTGGATGGCCAGGGCGTGCAGATGCTGCTGCGCAGCGTGGACAAGGACAAGCTGGCCCTGGCGCTGAAGGGCGCGAGCGAACCGCTGAAGGACCTGTTCTTCGGAAACCTGTCGGAGCGCGCGGCGAAGATGCTGAAGGACGATATCGCGGCCCTCGGCGCGGTGCGGCTGCGCGACGTGGACGAGGCGCAGGCGATGATGGTGGCCACGGCAAAGGACCTGGCCGCCACGGGCCAGATCCAGCTGGAGGACGGGCAGGAGCAGATGGTCGCCTGACATGTTCCCCCTGCCCACCGGCCTTCGCGGCCTTTCCCTTCCCGACCTGGACGCCCCGGAGGGGCCGGAGGCCCCGCCACCGCTTTCGGGACCATCGATCGAGGAGCTGCTGGATTCCGCGCGGCGCGAGGGGCACGCCGCCGGCCTGCGCGAGGGCGAGGCGCGCGGGCGCGCCGCCGGAGAAGCCGCTCGCGATGCCATGGCGGACGAGGCGATCCGTATCGCCCTGCTGCAGCTCCAGGGCGCGCGCGAGGCCGCGCGCGATGCGGTGGACGAGCACGCCGCCGCGCTGGCCGAGATGCTGGTCTCGGTGGTGGACGCCGCCCTGCCCGGCGCCGCGGCGCGTGAAGCGCCGGCGCTGCTGGAACCGCTGATGCGCGCGCTCGGCCCGCCCGACGAGGCGCCGCCCGGCGCCACGCTGCGCGTGCCCCCTGCCCTGTTGGAGCACGCCCGCGCCCGCTTCGGCGGGACCGGCCTGCCGATCGAGGCCGATCCGGACTTGCCCGAGGGTGATGCGCGGATCGTCTGGCGCCATGGCGGGCTGGACCTCGACCTGTCCCGCCGCCGCGCCGCGATCCGCGAGGCGCTGGCCGCCCTGCACCTACCGATGGAGGATGACGCATGAGCAACGGCTTCGAGCCCGTGAGCGCCGACGAGGCCTCCGACTCCCGCCCCACCCTCTCCAGCCAGGGGCTGGACGCGGTCTACGACATTCCCGTTCAGGTCAGCGCAGTGCTGGGCCGCGCGACGCTGCAGGTCAGCCAGCTCCTGAAGCTTGGCCGGGGCGCGGTGGTGGAGCTGGACCGCAAGCTGGGCGAGGCCGTGGACATCTACGTCAACAACCGCCTCGTCGCGCGCGGCGAGGTGGTGATGGTGGAGGACAACCGCCTGGGCGTGACGATGACGGAAATCGTGAAGGCGGACCGCGCGGGATGACGCGCCTCCTCATCATCGGCAGCCTGGAGGCGGAGCTGGGCCAGGCGGCGCGGATCGCGACCTCGCGCGGGGCGCGGCTGCGGCAGGCGGATGGCGTGACCTCCGGCATCGCCATGGCGCGGGGCGAGGGCTTCGACCTCATCCTCTGCGACGTGCTGCACGACGTGGCCTGGCTCGTCTCCTGCCTGGAGGCGGAGCGGATCGCCTGCCCCGTAGTGGCCTGCGGGCGCAACCAGGACGCGTCCGCCGCGGTGCGCGCCATCCAGGCCGGTGCGAAGGAGTTCCTGCCGCTGCCGCCGGACGCGGAGCTGATCGCCGCCATGCTGCAGGCCGCGGCGGGGGAAGCGGACACGCCCGTGCACCGCGATCCCGCCATGGCCGCGGTGCTGAAGCGGGCCGAGGGCGTGGCGCGGGCCGAGGCGAGCGTGCTGATCACCGGCGAGAGCGGCACGGGCAAGGAGGTGCTGGCGCGGCATATCCACCGCCATTCCCGCCGGGCCGACCGCCCTTTCGTCGCCCTGAATTGCGCCGCCCTGCCGGAAGCGCTGCTGGAGAGTGAGCTGTTCGGGCATGAGAAAGGCGCCTTCTCTGGTGCGGTTGCCGCGCGCCGCGGCAAGTTCGAGCAGGCAGATGGCGGCACGCTGCTGCTGGACGAAATCGGGGAGATGGACCCGCGCCTACAGGCGAAGATCCTGCGCGCATTGCAGGAGCGCGAGATCGACCGCCTGGGCGGCGCCGGTCCCGTGAAGGTGGACGTGCGGATCCTCGCCGCCACCAACCGCGATTTGGCGGCCGAGGTGGCGGCAGGGCGCTTCCGCGAGGATCTGTTCTTTCGCCTCAACGTTGTTGCACTGCGGGTTCCCGCCTTGCGCGACCGGCCCGACGACATACTGCCGATCGCCGAGCACTTCGCCCGCCGCTACGCCGAGGCGAACGGGATCCCGCTGCGCCGCTTTTCACCGGCCGCGCGCGCGGCGCTGCTCGGCCACGCCTGGTCTGGAAACGTGCGGGAGCTGGAGAACACCGTGCACCGCGCCGTGTTGCTGGCCGAGGGCGACGAGATCGGGGCGGAAGCGGTGGAGCTGCACGTGCCCGCACCGCGCCCCGCAGCTGCCGCCCCGGCATTGGCCGCGGCGCAACCCGCGCGCGCCATAGGTGTGGCCGCGCTGGTTGGTCGCCGGATGGAGGAAGTCGAGCGCGACCTGATCCTGGAGACGCTGACCCACTGCCTGGGCAACCGTACCCGGGCGGCGGAAATCCTCGGCATCTCCATCCGCACGCTTCGGAACAAGCTGCACGAGTACCGCGCGACGGGTGCCCCCGTGCCCATGGCGCCCGGGCAGATGCCGGTGGCCCCTTTTCCTTACGCGCAGCTCGGCTGACGCCGCATGACACTTCCCCCCTGGCTGCGGAATCTCGGCGGCTCCACCGATGTGGCGCTGGCGATGGGCGTCGCCATGCTCATCGTCGTGCTGGTGGTGCCGCTGCCGGTGGTGCTGCTGGATGGGGGGCTGGCGCTCTCGGTCACGCTCTCGGTCCTCGTGCTGATGACGGCGCTGTTCCTGCAGCGGCCGCTGGACTTCACCTCCTTCCCCACCATCCTGCTGCTGACCACGCTGCTGCGCCTTTCGCTGAACGTCGCCACCACGCGCACCATCCTCACCCACGGGCATGAGGGGCCGAGTTCGGCGGGCCATGTCGTCTCGGCCTTCGGCGGCTTCCTGATGGGTGGGGACGTGCTGGTGGGCATGATCGTCTTCGCCATCCTGCTCGTCGTGAACTTCATGGTCGTCACCAAGGGTTCAGGACGCATCGCGGAGGTGGCAGCGCGCTTCAGCCTGGATGCCATGCCTGGCAAGCAGATGGCGATCGACGCCGACCTCTCCGCCGGCCTCATCGACGACAGGACCGCGCGCCAGCGCCGCGCCGACCTGGAAGCCGAGAGCGGCTTCTACGGCGCCATGGACGGTGCGGCGAAGTTCGTGCGCGGCGACGCCATCGCGGGCCTCATCATCACCGGCATCAACCTGCTGGGCGGCATTGCCATCGGCGCCGGGCGACACGGGCTGCCCTTCATGGACGCGATCACCACCTTCTCCGCCCTCACGGTCGGCGACGGCCTCGTCTCGCAGATCCCGGCGCTGCTCACCTCGGTGGCTGCCGGCATCGTGGTGACGAAGGGCGGGACGGAAGGCACGGCGGACAAGGCGCTGTTGAAGCAGCTCGGCCTGGCCAAGCCGCTCTGGATCGCTGCGGGCGCGGCGGGAATGATGGGCTTTCTTCCGGGCATGCCGCTGGTTCCGTTCCTGCTGCTGGCCGGTGCCTTCGCGTCCGGGGCCTGGCAGCGCGGCAAGGCCGACGTGAAGGCCGGGGAGGCGGCGGCCGCGCCGCCGGGACCCGTGGCGGAAGCGCCGATTGCGGAGACGCTGCGGATCGACATGCTGCGGATCGAGCTAGGCTACGGGCTGCTCTCGCTCGCGGCCGGCGAGGGGCCGCGGCTGACGGAGCAGATCCGCAACCTCCGGAAGACCGTGGCGCAGGAGATGGGCTTCGTGCTGCCCAGCGTGCGACTCCAGGACAACCTGCATCTGCAGCCGCATGAGTATGTGGTGCGCGTGAAGGAGATCGAGGCGGGACGCGGGGAGTTGCGGATCCCAATGCAGCTGGCGATCGACCCGTCCGGCGGGCGGCCCGACATGCCCGGCGAGCCCTGCGAGGAGCCCACCTTCGGCCTGCCCGCCCTCTGGATCGAGGAGCATCGCAAGGACGAGGCGCTGGCGCGCGGCTGCACGGTGGTGGACGGCGCCGGCGTGCTGGCGACCCATCTGACGGAGATCGTGCGCGACAATATGCCGGAACTGCTGAGCCATGCGGAGGCGCAGAAGCTGATCGACGAGCTGCCGCCGGAGAACGGCAAGCTCGTGGCCGACCTCATCCCCCAGCAGATCACCACGGGCGGCGTGCAGCGCGTGCTGCAGGCCCTGTTGGCGGAACGCGTCTCCATCCGCGACCTGCCGACGATCCTGGAAGGTGTCCAGGAGGCGATGGCGGCTGGCGCCCGCGGCGTGCCGGCGCTGGTGGGGGTGGTGCGCGCGCGGCTGGCGCGCCAGCTTTCCGACGCAGCAAGGGGGCCGGCGGGCTATGTGCCGCTGATCACCCTCTCGGCCGAGTGGGAGCAGGCCTTCGCCGAGGCGCTGGTCGGTCCGGGTGACGAGCGGCAGCTGGCGATGGCGCCTTCCCGCCTGCACGATTTCATGACGCGGCTGCGGGATTCCTTCGACCGGGCAACCTCGCAGGGGGAGTCGCCGGTGCTCGTCTGCAGCCCGGGCGTGCGGGCGCATGTGCGCGCGATCGTCGAGCGCTTCCGCCCTGCCACCCCCGTGCTGGCGCAGACGGAAATCCACCCGCGCGCCCGCATCCGGACCGTGGGGGCGATCTGATCTTCACCCTTCGGCAACCCCGGGCGGCCCAGGCTTAACTCATGCGGCTTCGAGTCTTCCGCGCAGCGAGGATGGCCGATGCCATGGCGGAATGCCGCCAGGCACTGGGCCCCGACGCGCTGATCCTCTCCACCCGGCGCACCGCCACGGGGGTGGAGGTGACGGCCGCGCTGGAGCCGGCGGAGGAGGAACCCCCTTCGCCGCCGCCGTTTCCACCCTCCGTTCCGGCGGTGCCCGATCCGCTGGCACGCCACAATCTTCCACCGGCCCTGCGGCCAAGCATCGGTGCGGGCGGTGCCGCTTCCCTGGCCGCCGTGTTCCGGTTCGCGGCCCTGCCGGACGCCGCGCGGCCCCTGGCCCTGGTGGGGCCGCCCGGGGCGGGCAAGACATTGACCGTCGCGAAGCTGGCCACGCGGATGGTGATGCGGGGCGCCCGCCCGATGGTCATGACGGCCGATCTCCAGCGCGCCGGGGCCGCGGAACAGATCGCTGCCTTCACGCGGGTGCTCGGTGTCCCGCTTGCCACCGCCGGCACGGGCGCGCAGCTGGCGGCCGCGCTGGCGGGGCGACGACCTGGCCAGCCCCTGCTGCTGGACACGGCGGGCTGCGACCCCTTCAACCCCGCCCAGGCCGAGCAGCTTCTCGCCTTGCTGCGTGTCACCGATGCCGCGCCTCTGCTTGTGCTGCCCGCCGGGCTGGATTCCGAGGAAGCGATGGAGACGGCCCGCGCCTTTGCGGCACTGGGCGCCCGCCACCTGCTGCCCACGCGGCTGGACGGCGCCCGCCGGCTCGGCGGCGTGCTGGCCGCCGCCTTCGCCGGGCCGCTCGCGCTGACGGAGGCAGGGACCGGTCCGGGCGCGGCGGACGGCCTCACCCCCCTCACCCCGGCCTGGCTGGCGGAGCGGCTGCAAGGCCCCGCCAGGATAGCTGCACAGGAGGCCGTATGGGCCGCTTGATTGGTATCGCGTCCGGCAAGGGCGGCGTCGGCAAGACGGTGCTGGCGATCGGGCTCGCCCAGGCGCTGGCCCGCGCCGGGCGCCGCGTGCTCCTGGCGGATGGCGACCTCGGCCTCGCGAACGTGGACGTGCAGTTGGGGCTGGAAGCTCGGCACGACCTGATGTCGGTGCTCGCCGGCGACGTGACGCTGGGCGAGGCTGCGCTGCGGGTGGAGGCAGGGTTCGAGGTGTTGCCCGGCCGCTCCGGCTCCGGCGCTCTGGCCGCGCTGGACCCGGGCTGGATCGACCGCTTCCTCGGCCTGCTGCGGGCCGCCCCGCAGGACGACGTGGTGCTGGATATCGGCGCGGGGCTGGACCCCGTGCCGCGCCGCCTTGGCGCCGGCTGCGACGCGCTGCTGGTGGTGGCCACTGATGAGCCGACAAGCCTGACGGATGCCTATGCCGTGCTGAAGCTGCTGCGTCGCGACGCCCCGGCAACGGAGGCACGGGTTGCCGTGAACATGGCCGCGGATTCTGCTGCCGGGGCGCGCACCCACGCCGCGCTGGATCGCGCCTGTCGCGGCTTCCTGGGGCGCGGCGTGCCGCTGGCCGGGGTGGTGCGCCGCGACCCGAAGGTGCGCGACGCGATCCGCCATCAGGCGCCCCTTCTCACCCGCCACCCCGGCTGTCCAGCCGCGCGGGACCTGGAGACGCTGGCGGCAGGGCTGGTCGAGCCACGGGCGGCGGCCTGAAGGCGGTGCGCCTTCGAGCGTGCCCCCGGTCAGATCTCCAGCAGCCAGACCGAGAAGAGGTCCTCCGGATCCGTCCACATCGCCGCCACGGTCCAGCCCGCTTCGGCGGCCAGCGCGCGAAGGCGCTCCGGGCGATACTTGTGGCTGTTCTCCGTATGGATGGTCTCGCCGGGCGCGAAGCGGAACACCCGCCCGGCCAGCCGCACCGACTGCGCGGCCAGCGAGACGAGGTGCATCTCAATCCGCTCCGCAGCGGCGTTCCAGACCGCCCGGTGCCGAAAGGCGCCGAGGTCGAAGTCGGCACCGGCCTCGTTGTTGAGCCGTGCTAGCAGGTTCAGGTTGAAAGCGGCCGTCACTCCGGCCGCGTCATCATAGGCCGGCACCAGCACCGCGGGATCCTTCACCAGGTCCGCGCCCAGCAGCAGCCGGGCACCCGCCCCGAGGCCCGCGCGGATGCGGCGCAGGAAGGCGGCGGCATCGGGCGGCTCGAAGTTGCCGATGGTCGAGCCGGGAAAGAAGCCGAGCGCCGGGGCGCTGCCCTCCATCCGGGCGGCGAGATCGAAGGCCGCGCTGAAATCGGCCACGACGGGGTGCACGCGCAATCCGGGCAGTGCCGCGGAGACCCGTGCCGCCGCAGCGTCGAGCCATTCCGGCGCGATGTCCACGGGCAGGTAGGCCGCGGGCGCGTCCAGCGCACGCAGAAGCCGCACGGCCTTCTCGCCGTCGCCGGGGCCGAACTCCACCACCGGCGCGCCGGGGCCAATGGCCCGCGCGATCGCAGGGCCCGCCTCGTCCAGGATCCGCGTCTCGGTGCGTGTCGGGTAGTATTCCGGCAGGGCGGTGATCGCCTCGAAGAGACGCGCGCCTTCGGCGTCGTAGAGCCACTTGCAGGGCAGCGTCTTCCGCGCGCCGGAAAGGCCTGCCAGCGCGTCGGCGATGAGGGCCGCGCGCTGCATGGCAGCGGCGTCGAGGGAGGTCGCGCCGCTCACGCCACGTCCTCCGCCAGGCGCAGCCCGCTGAACTGCCAGCGCGCCCCGGGCGGGAAGAAGTTGCGGTAGGTCGGGCCCGCATGGCCCGGCGGGGTCGCCAGCGAGCCGCCGCGCAGCACCATCTGACCGATCATGAACTTGCCGTTGTACTCGCCCACGGCGCCCGCCCAGGGGCTGAAGCCGGGATAGGGCCGGTAGGCGCTGCCGGTCCATTGCCACACCACGCCGGTGGCGTCGCGCAAGCCCGGCAGGGCCGAGGCGGCCTCCCATTCCGCTTCCGTGGGCAGCCGCTTGCCCGCCCAGCGCGCATAGGCGTCGGCCTCGTACCAGGAGATGTGGCGAACGGGCAGCGCGGGGTCCACGGGCTTAAGCCCCGCCGGGCCGAAGCCCATCCAGGCGCCGTCGTGCCGCTCCCAATGCAGCGGCGCCTCCCACTCCCCGGCCCCGCGCGCGGCCCAGCCCTCGCTCATCCAAAGCAGGGGGTCGCCGTAGCCACCGGATTCCATGAAGGCGAGCCACTCGCCGTTCGTCACAGGCGCGCTGGCGATGCGGTAGGGCATGAGGTAGGCGCGGTGGCGCGGCGTCTCGTTGTCGAAGGCGAAGCCGGGCCCGGCACGGCCGATCTCCACCACCCCCTCCGGCCCGTCGAGCATCGTCGCCACACCGGAGGCCGCGGGCTCCTCCCAGTCCGGGTCGTAGGCCGGGCGGAGCGGGTTGAGGCTGAGGGCGTGCAGGATGTCCGTCAGCAGCAGTTCCTGGTGCTGCTCCTCATGCCGCAGGCCCAACTCCACCAGCGCCGCAACCTCCGCCGAGGGTTCGCGGAGGAGATCGGCCATCGCCGCATCCACCGCCGCCCGGTACTCGCCTACCGCTGCGCAGTCCGGGCGCGTGATCATGCCGCGCTGCGGCCGGGCGTGACGCGGCCCGGCCGCCTCGTAATAGGAGTTGAAGAGGAAGGCGTACTCCTCCCGCACGGGCCGGTAGCCGGGAAGGTGGGGCCGCAGCAGGAAGGTCTCGAAGAACCACGTCGTGTGCGCCCGGTGCCACTTGGCCGGGCTGGCATCCGGCATGGACTGCACGACCTGGTCCTCGGCGGAGAGAGGCGCGGTGAGCCTGTCGGTCCGTGCCCGCACCGCCATGTAGCGCGCGAGGAGAGCCTGTCCGGGCGGGGTCCCCAGTCCGGGCGAGATCATGTTCATGCAGAGAGCTCCGGGACCGAATCGCCGCCCGGCACGGGGCGGGGCCGGAGGCCAAGTGGCCCGTCCTGCCGTTCTGCGTCAGGGGGCCGGGCGTCACGATCGCGCGCCCGGTCCCATCCGCGGAGACGATTACTGCTGGAAAAGCCGGCCGAGGAACAGCAGGGCCCCCTCCGACCCGGAGCGCCAGTAGTCCCAGTTGTGCAGCCCAGGGCGGATCATGAAGCCGTGCGGCACGCCCATGTCCCGCAGCTTCTGGTGCAGGATGGCATTGCCGTCGAAGAACCGGTCCTCCGCCCCGCAATCGATGTGGAAGGGCGTGCCTTTGATGTTCTCCGGCGGCAGCCGGTCCACCATGTCGAGCACGCTGTAATCCCGGTAGAGGTTGTTCAGCCGCGCCTCGCCCTGCAGGCCGAGGCCCCAGGCCTTGCCGTAGCGCCGGTCGTAGCCGGGCTGGTCCATGGTGACGATCTGCTGGTCCGTGCGGAAGGCCGCGCTCAGCGCCGCGGCCCCGATGAAGGTGCGGGGATGGCGCATGGAATAGGCCAGCGCGCCGTAGCCGCCCATGGAGAGGCCCGCGATGGCCCGCCCTTCCCGCCCGCCGATCACGCGGTAGCGCTCCTCGATGCGCGGCATGAAGTCCTGGAAGAACATGTCCTCCCAGCGGAAGGCGCCGTCGGCGTCGTTCATGTAGTAGGTGTTGTTGCGGTTCGCCTCGTCGCGCTGGCCGTTCGGGCTCACCACGATCGCGGCGGGGAAGCGGCCGTCGCCGATCAGCCGGTCCAGCAGCACGTTCAGCCGGCCGAAGCGGAACCAGTCCGTATCCGTGCCGCTCTCGCCACCGTGCAGCATGTAGATCAAGGGATAGGCGCGCTTGGAAATGTCATAGTCCGGCGGAAGATAGACGCTGTAGCGCACGTCCTTCCCCAGCACGGCGCTGTCCGCGAACTGGCGCTCCTCCACGCGGCCCATGGCGGCCGCGCCGGCGCGACCGGCCGCCAGCACCGCCGGCGCGCCCGCCGCGATTGCGAGCAGCCGTCGCCGTGCCAAGCCCTTCCCTGCGATCGCGGTCATCCGCCGTCCTCCCTCTTTCCTCGTTATGTCGTTACCTAGCGCGAGCGGGGCCGCCGTGCAGCCCTCGGCCTAGTTCCGCCGTAGCACCAGCAGCGTGCCCGCCACCGGCACCCCGCGCTCCTCGCGGAGCGTCACGTCCTCCAGTTCCACCAGGCCCAGCCGCGTGGCCTCGGCCAGGGCGATGACATGGGCGGGGTCGTGGCGGTAGCGCATGCCCGGGCCGAGGGCGTAGGGCGCGTCCAGCCCCGTCTCCAGGCTGAAGGCGGCGTGGCCGCCGGGGCGCAGCGCGGCCGCCATGGCGTTCAGCGCCGGGGCGAGGTCGCCGAGGTAGTTCAACACGTCCGCCGCCGCCACCAGGTCGTAGGCGCCGCGGTGGTGGGCCAGGAACTCTACCAGCTCCGCCTCCTCCAGCGTTTCATAGACGCCGCGCGTCCGCGCCACGTCGAGCATGCGGGGGGAGAGGTCCACCCCCGTCATGTGCCGCGCCCAGGGCCGCAGCGCCTGGCCGGAGAGGCCGGTGCCGCATCCCGCGTCGAGCACGTCCAGCTCCCCCCGCGGTTCCAGCCCGGCCCCGCGCAGCAGAGCGGCCAGGGCCTCCGGCGTGCGGTAGCCCAGCGCGCCCGTCAGCTCCGCCTCGAAGCGCGGCGCGTAGTTGTCGAAGAGGTTCCGCACATAGGCGGCGGAGGGCTTCGCCGGCGCCCTTCCCTCCCCCAGGGAGGCGAGGAGGAAGCGGGCCTGGGCCGCCACGTCGCCCCCGGCGGAGAGGGCGCGGCGGGCGGCCTCGGCGGCGCCGGGCGCCCCGGCTTCCCGCAGGCCGTGTGCGAGGGCCAGCTGCGCCTCCGGGTCGTTCGGCATCAGCGCCACGGCCTCCCGCAGATGCGGCATCGCCTCCGCAACCCGCCCCAGGGCGCAGAGCGCCTGGCCGAGGTTGCGGCGGGACATGGCGTCCGCCGGACGCTTCGTCACCGCCCGGCCCAGCACCTCCACGGCCTCCTCGAGCATCCCCGCCGCGGCCAGGGTGGCGCCCCGCGCCGCGAGGAAGACGGGGCTCTCCGGCATCTGCGCCACGGCGCGGCCGGAGAGGTCGAGGGCCACATCCATCTCCCCCATCTGCCGCGCCAGGATCCCCATGAGGTGCATCGCGTTCGGCTCGTCCGGATCGATGACGAAGGCGCGGCGGTACAGGGCGATGGCGCCCTGGAAGTCCCCCACCGCCTGTCGCGCCGCCGCCTGCCGCACGAGGGCTTGCACGGTCTGACGGCTGTCCTGGGGCGTGCTAGGCTGGGGCATGTAGGGCTCCGGAAAGGCCGGTATGGGAGGATTGATCCGCGGGGGGCGGGACCTGCGCGTGGACCTCGCGCGGGGGATGGCGCTGTGGTTCATCTTCGTGGACCACGTGCCCGGCAATGTGCTGGGGCGGCTGACGATCCGCAACGTGCTGCTCTGCGACGCGACGGAGGTCTTCGTGCTGCTGGCCGGCTATGCCGCCGGCATCGCCTATGGCCGCCAGATGGAGCGGGAGGGCTGGCTGCGCGCCGGCACCCGGGTGGCCGGGCGGTGCTTCACCCTCTATGTGGCCCACATCTTCCTCTTCGTCGTCTTCACGGCCCAGGTCGGGTACTCGGCCACGACGCTGGACGCCAGCGCCTATCTCGACGAGATGCACCTCGACCCCTTCGGGGACGCGCCATACCTGGCGCTGCTGAAGGCGCTGCTGCTCTCCTACCAGCCGGCCTTCCTGAACATCCTGCCTCTCTACATCGTGGTGCTCGGCCTCTTCGCGCTGGCCCTGCCGCTGCTGAGGCGGCCGGGGCTGATGCTCGGGGCCTCCGTACTGCTCTACGCGGTGGCGCGGCTGAGCGATCTGAACCTTCCCTCCTGGACGGGGGGCGGGTGGTTCTTCAACCCCTTCGCCTGGCAGCTCCTCTTCGCGGTGGGGGCGGTGCTCGGAGGCGGGGCGCGGGAGGGCGGCGGGCTGCGCTGGCGGCCCTGGATCGGTGCGGCCTGCGGGCTGGTCCTCGTCCTCTCCTTCGCCGCCACCCTCGTCGTCTATCTCCGGCGGGACCTGATCGGGCTGCTGCCCCTGCCGGTGGCCACGGTGGTGGACGCGGTGGACAAGTCGGCGCTGCACCCATTCCGCCTGCTCTCAATCCTGGCGCTGGCCTATCTCGTCGCCCATGCCGTGCCGCGCGGGGCGGCCTGGCTCGGCGGCGCCGTCGCCCGGCCCTTCGTCCTCATCGGGCAGCAGGGGCTGCCGGTGTTCTGCGCGGGCATCTTCCTTTCCTTCCTCGGCCGGCTGGCGCTGGAGTGGCGGGAGGGTTGGGCGATGCAGCTGGGCGTCAACGCCGCCGGGCTCGGGGCGCTGGTGGGCATCGCGGCGGTGGTGGCGTGGTCCAACGCGAAGCCGCCGAAGCCGGCCTTGCCGCCCGCGGCCGCGCTCGATACGCCATGAGGACGATGCTGCCTCGGGCCATCCGATTCGCGCCTGCCCTCCTCCTGCTGCTGGCGGCCGGTGCCGGGACCGGTGCCAGGGCCGCGCCCTGCGGCGCGCCGGAGGAGCTGATCGAGCCCGAGCCCCTGCCCGCCGCCGCCGCCGCGATCTCCGCCGGCAACCTCCCCGTACTCGTGGTGGGTTCCGCCAGCGTCTCCGGACCCGGCGGCAGCGGGGCGGAGAGCGCCTATCCGGCCCAGCTTCAGGTGCTGCTCGCCCGCGCCTTTCCCGGCGCAAGGGTGGAGGTGGCCGTGCGCGGCGCCCGCGGCACGATGGCGGCCGAGCACCTCACCCTGATCCGGGACGCCCTGTCGGACGGACGGCGCGCCCTGGTCCTCTGGCAGGCCGGAACCGTCGAGACCGTGCGCGGCGCCGATGTGGCGGACCTGACGGACGCCATCCAGGACGGCGCGGAGCGGGTGAAGGAGGCCGGCGGCGACCTGATCCTGCTGGACCCGCAGTGGTCGCGCTTCCTGCGCGCCAATGCCGATGTGGAGTCTTACCGCGACGCCCTGCGGGCTGCGGCGGCAGCCACCGGGACTGGCCTTTTCAGCCGCTATGCCCTGATGAATGCCTGGGCGGAGGCCGGCACGGTGGATGTGGAGCGCGCCCCGCCCGGGCTGAAGGTGGTGGAGGTGGACAAGCTCAACCGCTGCCTGGCCGAAGGGCTGGCGGAGATGATCACCCGCGGCGTGGCGGAGGCGCGGCGCTAGCCGGCCTTGCGCGCCGCGGCGACAGTGTCCGCCAGGATGCGCAGCACCCCCGGGACCCCTTCCCCGGTCGCGCCGGAGATCAGCAGCGGCTCCTTCCCCACGGCGCGCGCCAGGGCCTTGATCCGGCTGGTTTTCGCCTGGGGGGTCATGGCGTCCATCTTGTTCAGCGCCACGATCTCCGGCTTCTCGGAGAGGCCGCCGCCATAGCCCTCCAGTTCAGCGCGCACGGTGCGGTATGCCTGGGCCGGGTCGGCCTGGGTGCCGTCGATCAGGTGCAGCAGCACCGCGCAGCGCTCGATATGGCCGAGGAAGCGGTCGCCCAGCCCCGCGCCCTCATGCGCGCCCTCGATCAGGCCGGGGATGTCGGCGAGCACGAACTCCTCCGTCGCGCTCGGACGGACCACGCCGAGCTGCGGGTGGAGGGTCGTGAA
The DNA here is from genome assembly GCF_017813365.1 of Roseomonas indoligenes. GTDB lineage: Bacteria > Pseudomonadota > Alphaproteobacteria > Acetobacterales > Acetobacteraceae > Roseomonas > Roseomonas indoligenes. The sequence goes on along the minus strand of NZ_JAGIZA010000010.1, from coordinate 166,911 downwards.
GGGGTAGTCCGCGATCTTGGGGCGGGCGGCGGAGCTGGCGGCCAGGAAGGTGGACTTGCCGGCATTCGGCAGTCCCACCAGCCCGGCATCGGCGATGAGCTTCAGCCGCAGCCAGACCCAGCGCTCCTCACCCGGGTAGCCTTTGTCGGCGCGGCGGGGGGCGCGGTTGGTGCTGGTCTTGAAATGCGCGTTGCCGTGGCCGCCGTCGCCGCCGCGGCAGAGGACCGCGGTCTGGCCGGGCTGGGTCAGGTCCGCCAGCACGGTTTCCTTGTCGTCCGCCAGGATCACGGTGCCCACCGGCACCTTCAGCACCACCTGGTCGGAGGCAGCGCCGGTGCGGTCCGAACCCGCGCCGTTTCCACCCTTGCGGGCCTTGAAATGCTGGGCGTAGCGGTAGTCGATGAGGGTGTTCAGCCCCTCCACCGCCTGGGCGAGCACGTCGCCGCCGCGGCCGCCATTGCCGCCATCCGGGCCGCCGAACTCGATGTACTTCTCGCGCCGGAAGGCGATCACGCCGTCCCCGCCGTCACCGGCCTTCAGATAGACCTTCGCTTCGTCGAGGAACTTCATGGTTCAGATAATCCAAACGAAAACGGGGGCCGACGAGCGGCCCCCGTGATCCGCAGCGCTGGGCTGGGGAGCTTACTCGGCCGCGACGGCCAGCGGCTCCACCGAGACCGCCACGCGGTTGTCGGCCTTGCGCTCGAACTTCACATGCCCATCCACGAGAGCGTGGAGGGAGTGGGTGCGGCCCACCAGCACGTTGCGGCCCGGCATCATCTTCGTGCCGCGCTGGGTCACGATGATGTTGCCGGCGCGCACGGCCTGGCCACCGAAAAGCTTCACGCCGAGGCGCTTACCAGCGGAGTCGCGCCCGTTGCGGGAGGAGCCGCCGGCCTTCTTATGAGCCATCTCTCAGATCTCCTGGTCTTGCTGCCGGCTCAGGCCGCGAAGTCGCCGATCCGCAGCACCGTGAGGTGCTGGCGGTGGCCGTTCTTGCGGCGGCTGTTCTGCCGGCGGCGCTTCTTGAAGATGATCACCTTGTCGCCGCGCTTCTGCTCCAGCACGGTCGCGGTCACGGAGGCACCGGGAACGGTCGGGGCACCGACCTGCAGGCCGCCCTCGCCGCCCAGGGCGAGCACGTCGTGCAGAGTGACGGTCGCGCCAACCTCGGCCTCGAGCTTCTCGACGGTCAACACGGCATTCGGGGTCACGCGGTACTGCTTCCCGCCGGTGCGGATCACTGCGTAGGTCATGGGGATGCGGGTCCGCCTCGTCTCGGCCTGGTTCAGATGCGCTCGTGCAGATACCGGCGCGGCCCGCGCCCAGGACGGGGGACCACACCGGATGAGGGGCGGCGTATAGCGGGGTTGTCACACGGGAGTCAACCACTCCCCTCCCCCGTTCACGCCGCGGTTACGTCCTGCCCTGGGGCCAGCCGCCGCCGGGGCTCGGATTCCGCGGGCCGAGGGCGAGCGGCACTCCTGGTCCCTAGGCCACGCCATGGCCGCCCGGCAACGGCGATAACCCCGTGCCCTCATACCAAGCAGCCGTTCAGCATCGCCCGAAGGGCATCCTCCCGCAGCCGACCGTTCTCGGCGATGAAGACGAGGCGCACCTCCGCGGCCCCCGGCGGAGGGGGCGGTGCCGCGCCGAAGGTCGCGCGCTCCCCCACCATCTGGAACAGCATCGGCCTCTCCTGCCCCTCGAAGCGCAGCACGCCCTTCGCCCGGGCCAGCAGCGGCGCTAGGCGGCTGACCACCAGTTGGAAGCGTGCCGGGGAGAGGGGGCGGTCCGCCGTCCAGCTCAGGGTCTCGAAGCCCGGCGTGGTGAAGCGCGAGGCGGGCGGCGCCGACCGATCCGGCACCTCGGGCGGCTCCTCGTTAAAGAAGAGGTCCCTGGGCACGGCACCGTGGCTCGTCTCCAGCACCGTCCGCGCGGGCAGCAGGGCGGAGAGCCTCCCGCGCACGGCTGCCAGCTCGTCCGCGGTCACGGCATCGGACTTGTTCAGCAGGATGAAGTCGCCCGAGCGCAGCTGGGAGAGCAGCAGCGCCTCCTCCAGCGCCGTGGGCCGGTCCGCCAGCGCCCGCGCATCGGCCACGCAGAGCACCGCGTCCAGGGCCGCCTCCCGCCAGATCACCGGGTCCAGAAGGCTGCGGACGATCTCCGCGGGATCGGAAACCCCGCTCGTCTCGATCACGATCCCCTCCGGCGGCGGGTCCTGCCGCAGCAGCAGGGACAGGGTGCGCAGCAGGTCGCCCTGCAGCGTACAGCAGATGCAGCCGTTCTGCAGGGCAACGATGCCCTCCGCACTGCCCGCCAGCAGCTCGGCATCGATGTTGATGGCGCCGAAGTCGTTCACCACGGCCGCGAGCCGCTTGCCCTGCGCCGCCGCCAGCAGGGCGTTGATCACCGTCGTCTTGCCCGCCCCCAGGAAGCCGGTGACGAGCAGGACGGGAACGGGCATCAGCGCCGGACCGGGCGGCCCGGCCGTGCCGTGGTCTCCAGCGCGCCGTCGGCGATGATCGGGGTGCCGTTCACCAGCACGTGGCGCATGCCCTCCGCCGCGCGGTTCATGTTGCGGAAGTCCGCGCGGTCCCGCAGCGTTTCCGGGTCGAAGGCCACGATATCGGCATCGCAGCCCGGCTGCAGGCGGCCCTTGCGGCGCATCTGCGGCGTGCTCTCCTCCAGCACCCGGGCGGGGATGAGGGTGCATTTCGCGATGCCGTCCAGCAGCGGCATCGCCTTCCGGTCCAGCACGTACTGCCGCAGGAAGCGCGTGAAGGTGCCGGAGGAGCGCGGGTGGGAGGAGGCGTCGGCTGGCAGCGGCCACTCCTCGCCCGTGTAGACGGAGGCGTCCGGCAGGGTCCAGGGCATGGCGTCCGAGGCGATGGCGCCGCCGGGATAGAGAATGGAGACGTCCAGCAGGTCCTGGTGCCGGGGCTGCACGTCCACGTCGAGGAAGTGGAACAGCACGAGGGAGGCCGGCGTCTCCCGCTGCGCCGCCACCAGCTCGTCCCGCGAGGTGAAGCGGTGGCCGGTGGAGACCATCTGCACCGCGCCGTAGTCGCGCCCCGTGCGCTCGGGGAAGGCCGGGTCGGTGAAGAAGGCGGCGCCGAGCACCGTGGAGCCGGAGCCGTAGGGATAGGCCTCCACCGTGATCTTCAGCCCGAGCTCCTGCGCCTTCCGCACCAGCTGCGCGGATCGCTCCACGTCCAGCAGGCTCGTGCTGTTGAAATGGCAGATATGCATGTGCGCGCCGGTGGAGCCGGCATAGCCGATGAGCCGGGTATAGGCCTCGATGGAGCTTTTCGGGTCGACGTTCGACATGTAGGCGATGTGCGTATAGGTCGGCACGCCGCGATCCGCGGCCAGGCTGCAGACCAGCGACATCTCCTTCACGCCGGTGCCGGGGGCATAGGCGCTGGGCAGGCCGATGCCGATGCCGCCCTCATCCAGGCCCTCCCGCACGCGGCGCAGCACCTCCGCCACCTCGGCGTCCGTCGCGACCTCCTCCATCCAGCGGCGCTCGCGCGTGGCACGCCCCATGAAGCCCAGCTCCGGCTCGGGCTCCAGGCCGCTCATCGCCGCGATACGGGCGAAAGCCCAGGCGACGGCGGTGCCGTAGTTCAGCACGCGGCCGGAGCGCGCCTGCTTCCCGTACCAGGCATCCACCGGCAGCACGCCCACCTCCAGCTCCAGCGAGGTGGTCACGCCGTCGAAGGCCTGCATCCGATCGGCGGGGATGGACTGGCCGTGCCCGTGCAGGTCGATGAAGCCTGGCGCCACGCAGAGGCCGGCGGCGTCGATCTCCCGCGCCGCCTCGCCCTCCACCCGTCCGGTCGCGACGATTCGGCCGTCGCGCACGGCCACGTCGCCCGTGGCGTCCAGCCCGGTCTCGGGGTCCAGCAGGCGGCCGTTGCGGAGGATGAGGTCGTGCATCGGTTCAGGCCTTGCGCATGTTCCAGAAGACCGGGGCGGTGCCGGGCAGCACATCCTGCAGGTTCTTCCGATAGGCGGTGGGCTGCTGGATCGTGCCGATGGGAACATAGGGCACGGACTGGAAGGCCTCGCGCTCCATGTCGGCCGCCACTGCCTTCTGCGCGGCCTCGCCGTCCGTGCGCAGCCAGGTGTTGCGCAAGTCTTCCAGCTTCTCGTCGGTGAACCAGCCCGACCAGCCCGCACGGCCATTGCCGCGGAGCGCGAGGTGGGAGGCGGGGCTCATGAATTCCGGCGCGACCGCGGTAGTGTGGAAGATGTTCCACCCGCCCTCCTCGGGCGGCTTCTGGGAGGCGCGGCGCGACAGCACCGTGCCCCAGTCCGTCGCCACCAGTTCCACGTTCATGCCCAGCCGCTTCAACAGGTCCGCCGTCACGTCGCCGAGCGGTGCGAGGAAGGGCATGTCGGTCGGGGAGATGATGACGACCTTGCGGCCATCATAGCCGCTGGCCTTCAGCAGCTCCCGCGCCTTGGCCATGTTGCCCTGCATCACCTCTCCGCCGGCGCCGGAGGAAAGGGGCGTGCCGCAGGGGAAGAAGGCCTTGCACTCGCTGAACAGGGAGGCGTCGCCCACCATGGCCTGCAGGTAGTCCGGCTGGTTCACCGCCTGCAGCACGGCCTGGCGCACCCGCAGGTCGTCGAAGGGCGGGTAGAGGTGGTTGAAGCGCAGCAGCACGTAGACGCCGAGTGGATCGCGGGTGGTGACGGTGACATCGCGGGAGCGGCGGAGGACCGGCAGGAGGTCGGCCGAGGCGTTCTCGATCCAGTCCACCTGCCCGGTGGAGAGCGCCGAGACGGCCGTCGAGGTATCGGGGATGACCTTCCACTCTACGCGGTCGAGGAAGACGCGCTTGCCGCCCGCGGCGCCGTCCGCCGGCTCGCTACGCGGTACGTAGCCGTCAAACTTCGTGTAGACGGACTGGCTGCCCGCCACCCACTCGTCCTTGAGGAAGCGGAAGGGGCCGGAGCCCACGGCCTCCCGGATCTGCTCCTGCGGCGAGGTCCGGGCCAACCGCTCCGGCATCATGAAGGGCACGGGGCTGGAAAGCTTGCCCAGCGCCTCCGCCAGCAGCGGGAAAGGCGCCTTCAGCCGGAAGCGCAGCGTGCGGTCATCCACCGCCGAGAGCTCGTCCGTTGCCGCCATGAGGGTGGCGCCGAAGCCATCCCGCGCGGCCCAGCGGCGGATGCTCGCCACGCAGTCCTGCGCGCGCACGGGCTCGCCATCGTGGAACTTCAGCCCCTCGCGCAGGCGGATGGTCCAGGTCCGGCCCTCATCCGACACCTCGTGCCCCTCGGCCATCTGCGGCCTCAGCTGGAACCGGGAATCCATGCTGTAGAGGGTGTCGTAGACCATGTAGCCGTGGTTCCGGACCACGTAGCCCGTGGTCCAGACCGGATCGAGCGCGGCGAGGTCCGACTGCGGCACGAAGCGCAGCACGCTGCCGCGCTGCGCCACGGCCGGCCGCGCGAGCATGGGCGCGAGGGCTGTCGCGGCGGTGGCGCCCAACAGGGCGCGGCGGGTCGGTGCGGGCATCACGGCGCCTCCGGGTGGGTGTTGGTGGGCACAAAGGGGTCGGCCACGCGGGGCCAGAAGGGGCGGGTGCGCTTGGTGAAGGGAATGTTGGCGTAGTCCGGCGGGATGGCCCCGGGCGCGGCCACGTAGCGGATCTCCCGCGCCACTGGCGCAAAGGCGGCGTGGAAGTGCTGCGTGGACTTCACCACGACGAGGGCCTTGTCATCCAGCGTGATGCCGAGGCCGGTGAAGGCATCGGGCGCGAAGGTCTGCTGCCGCTTGGAGGTGAGGACGATGTCGATGCCGTCCGCCGAGACCCAGGCGCTGGGTCCGAAGCCGGATCGCCCGCCGCTCAGCCCGGTCTGGGTGAAGTCGGGATCGACCTTCCGCACGGTCACCATCAGGTCCACTGGATCGCCGGAGGAGGGGCCGCACTTGCCGCCGATCCGCAGCAGGAAGCTCGCGTCCTCCCCCGCCTCAGCGCAGAAGGCCACGGCCTGGGGGTCCCAGAAGCAGCCGATCACCGCGCCCTTCACGCCCCGGTCCACCAGCCGGCGCAGGATGGCCGTGTTGTCGGAGGGGGCGCCGCCGCCGGCATTGTCCGCCACGTCGGCCAGCACCACCGGCCTGCCCGTGCCGGCCAGCGCGCCCGAGAGCGCATGGTCGATGCCCTCGTCGATCGTGTCGTGGCGGGTGGAGGTCGCCTCCCGCATGGCCCAGACCTCCTCGGCCAGGGTCTTCGCCAGCGCCTGGGCCTTGCCCATGTCGCCATCGGCGATGACGACGGTCTTGGCCCCCACCTCTTCCACGTCGCCCCAGGGAAAGCCGTGGCCGAAGGAGACGGAGAGGATGCCGTCCCTCCCCTCCAGCGCCTGCATGCGCGCGACGAAGGACTTCATCGGCTCGGTCGGCGTGCGCCACATGCTCACCATGCGGCAGTCGTGATAGGCGGTGACCGGGCTCACCTCGCCCCGCGCCGCGCGGGTGCAGAGGAGGTAGAGTTCCTCCGCCCGCTCGGCCATGTCGACATGCGGGTATTCCTTGTAGGTGATGATGGCATCCGCGCTGGTCCGCATCAGCTCCGTCAGATGGCAGTGCAGGTCCAGCTCGATCCCGATCCTCACGGCCGGCCCGACGACCTCGCGCACCCGCGCCAGCGTGTCGCCTTCGCAGTCGTCATAGCCATGCGCCACCATGGCGCCGTGCATGAAGAGCAGCACGACATCCACCGGCCCGGCTTGCCGCAGGTCCTCAAGCAGCATGTCCCGCAGCCCTTCGTAGACATGCCGCAGCGTCGTGCCGGCAGGCTGGGCGAAGGTGCAGATGCTCTCCGCCACCGCGTGCCCATCCGCCTCGGCCATGCGGCGCCAGGTGATGAGGGGCACGTTCCCCGCCACGGGCGGGTTCCGGCTGCCGTCGTTGCGGAACCAGATCCGCCCTTCCTTGAAGCCGGCCCAGCCCGTCGGGATGGGGGAAAAGGTGTTGGTTTCCGTCGCAAGGCCCGCGATGAAGATCCGCATGCTCCCGCACTCCCCCGCCCTTCCGGCCCTGGCCTGTCCGGGGTGAAGCACCTAGGATCGGCCCGAAGTTGACCGATAGTGAAACTGCCTTGCCGGAAACGTCAACATGACCGAGGCCGCCGACCTCACAGCCGGCCGCCCCTCCCTCGGGGAGTGCGTGCGCGCCGCGCGCCAGTCCCAGGGCCTGACCCTGAAGGAGGTCAGTGCCCGCTCCGGCCTCGCCATCTCCACCCTCTCGAAGGTGGAGAACGGGCAGATGTCCCTCACCTACGACAAGCTGCTCGCCCTCAGCGAAGGCCTTCGCGTCAGCGTCGCCACGCTGTTCGAGGCGCCGTCCGCCACCCGCCCCGTCACCGCACGCCGCAGCATCAGCCGGGCCGGAGGGGGCCGCCGCCTGCGGACGGACTGGTACGAGTACCTGTACCAGTTCACCGACATAGCCCGGAAACGCATGATCCCGATCATGGCGGAGTTGCATGCCCGCTCGATCGCCGAGTTCGGCGACCTCATCCGCCATACGGGCGAGGAGTACTGCTACGTCCTGGAGGGCAAGGTGGAGGTGCATACGGAGTTCTACGAGCCCGACCTGCTGGAGCCCGGGGACGGCATCTACCTCGACAGCACCATGGGCCACGCCTACCTCAATGCCGGCGAAGGCGCGGCGCGGGCCATTGTCGTCTGCTCCGGCATTGACCCGGACCTTGATGCTGCCCTGATCGCCCTCCTCAGCGGACGATTGCGCGGCGCGGCGTCCTCCTAGGCGGATGGGTCGGCCGGCGGAAAGCGGTCTCGGCCCCTTGCGGCGGGCTCAGCCCGGCACAGACCCTGGCGACATCGCCACGGAGAGCCTGAAGCCGCGCAGGAGGCTCGCCTCCTCCTCCGGCGCATCGGCCGGCATCAGCACGACGGGCGAACTTTCCCCCATCTGCGAGAGCATCTCGGGCAGGCAGATGGCCGTGACCAGACCCCGGAGATAGCCGGTCTCCTCCCTTGCATCGGCGCCGAACGACACCGTCGCCGTCCCCTCCGGCACGGGCAGGGCCTCATCCCCGGACACGAAGCTGAAGCCACGGACGGCAAGCCCGCCGCCCTTCCTCTCCACGACCCATCCCTCGATCCCAGGCGCACCCGCCCCGTCCTGCCGGTGAGCTTCGAGCCAGAACAGCGGCGGCAGGGCGTCCAGCACGGCGGGCGAGCGCGACATCTCGGCAGAGGCCAGCCCGCGCGCCAGGGCGGCGATGTCGTCGTCGACCGCGAGGGCGGGCGCTCGCTCGGAGCGCAGGCGCCGCGCCGCCCGCCGCACGTCGATCGGTGCGTCCTCGCCGAGCATGACGGCCAGCAGGCTGCCCGCAGGGTACGTCATCCTCGGCCTAACCTGCATCGAGCGCCTTCTCCGTCATGCCCCGGGTGAAACGCGGCGCCAACGGCCCGTGTAATCGCCCCGGCACAGACCCCGCCAACACGATGCGGCGGGACTGGCCCACCGGTGCCACGACCAAGGATGGCGCGCTACCCCAAGGCCGGACACATCCCGGATGCGCGGCCCCTGCCCAGCCTATCCCACGCTTCAGGCCGCCGGCTTGGTGTGCTCGGCCAGCACGGGGCGGGTGTCGCCGGTCTCGATCAGGGTCCGGGTGGCGTCGATCCGGGCGTAGGTCCAGAGGATCCGCATGCCCTCGGTCTTGGACGCGTTGATGAAGCGGTGCGGCACGCCCTCGGGGATCCAGGAGATGTCGCCGGCCTTCACCTCGTGCCGCTCGCCGTCGATCTCGGCGATGGCATTGCCCTCCAGCAGCAGCACGCTTTCCTCGCAATTGTGGGAGTGCAGCGGGATGGACGCGCCGGGCGCGAAGATTGTCATGCCGTTGAGGAAGCTCCTGGCGCCGATACCGGGCGTGACGAGGGGAATGGTCTTGGCCCCGCCACCGCGCTCATAGGCCGTCATCTCGCTGGGATAGAGCACGACGCCCTTGCTGCTCGCGGTGGTCATCCGTCGATCATCCTCTCTCGTTCCGACGCCGGCGGCGCCGCTCAGTTGAGCTGGATATTAAACTCGTGCGTCAGCGCGCTCCAGCGTGCGACATCCTCCGCCAGGTAGGAGCCGAAGGCCTCCGGGCTGTCGCTCGGCGTCGTGCGCACGGCCTGGCGATCCAGGGCGGCCACCACGTCCGGATCGCGCAGGATGGCCACGACATGGCGGTGCAGCGTGGCGATGAGAGGGGCAGGCGTGCCGGCCGGCGCGAAGAGGCCGTTCCAAAGGGTGGTGACGAGATCCGGGAAACCCGCCTCCACCGTGGTCGGCGTGTCCGGGTAGGCGGAAAGGCGCCCGCGCGCGACGACCGCCAGGGGCCGCATGCGCCCGGCCTCGATATGCGGCGCCGCCGCGGAAACGTTGAACTCGGTGATCTGCGCGTCGCCGCGCAGCAGGACCGGCACGATCTCCCCCGCACCGCGAAGCGGCAGGTGGACCAGGCTGATGCCCGCGCGCCTGGCGAAGGTCTCGAGGTCGATGTGCTGGTAGGACCCAACGCCGGCCGAGGCGTAGACGAGCGGCCGGGAACTGGCCTTGGCGCGCGCGACGAAGTCGGAGAGGGAGGTAGCGGGAAAGTCCGCCGGGGCGAGGAAGAACTGCGGTGCCTCGATCAGGTTGGTGATCGGGGCCAGCCCGCGGGAGGGCACCAGGGCCCGGTCCGGCCCCGCCATGGCCGAGTTGATCGCGTGGGTGGACACGTTGTTGACGATCAGCGTGTGCCCATCGGGGCGCTCGCGCATGACGTAGTCATTGGCGATCCAGCCATTCGCGCCCGGCCGGTTCTCGACGACCACGTTGCCGCCGATCAGCTTCGACAACGGATCGGCAATCACCCGCGCGATCAGGTCGGTGGTGCCGCCGGGCACGAGCGGGACGATCAGCCGCACCGGGCGGGATGGCCAGGATTGGGCGCGAGCCGCGCGCGGCAGTCCCGGAACTGAAAGTCCCGCCAGCCCGGCGGCGCCGAGCAGGAGGCGGCGTGTGGTCCTGGACATATCTGGTTCCTCCCGACGATCTCGGCTCTCCGGCCGTTTCTGGGGCGACGCGCTATTCCATGCGGATGCCCGCTGCGCGGACGATCTCGCCCATCCTCGCGTAATCCTGGGCCAGCGCCGTGCCGAAGGCCTCCGGCGTATTGCCGACCACCTCGTAACCCAGCCCTTCCAGCCGGCTCCGCACCGCCGGCATCGCCAGCGTGTCGCGCAGCGCCGCGTTCAGGCGCGCGATGATCGCGGGCGGCGTGCCGGCGGGGGCGAGGAAGGCGCCCCAGGTGAAGAAGCTGAAGCCGGGCAGGGTCTCGGCGACCGTCGGCGTGTCCGGGAAGGATTCGATCCGCGCGGGGCCGGCGGTGGCGAGCATGCGGAGCTGTCCGTCGCGCACGTAGGCGTTGGGCGTGGGCAGCCCGAAGAAGCCGTAGGGCACCTCGCCCGCCGTGACGGCGACAAGGGCCGGCGTCGCGCCGCGGTAGGAGATGTGGTTCATCCGCACGCCCGCCGCGCGCAGCAGCATCTCCATGGCGATGTGCTGCGGGCTGCCGGCGCCGCCGGAGGCGAAGTCGATCCCGCCCGGCCGGGCGCGGGCCGCGGCGATCATCCCCGCCAGGTCCCGCGCGGGCGCCGAGGGGTGCGCGACCAGCCCCCAGCGGATCCGCACGATCTGGCCGACCGGCGCCAAGTCCTTCAGCGGGTCGTAGCCGGCCGCAGGATGGATGTTGGGCAGCGCGGTGACGACCGCGTCATTGACGGCGAGCAGGGTGTAGCCGTCCGGCGCGGCCCGCGCCCCGGTCCGCATGCCCGCGAGGCCGGAGGCGCCGGTCTGGTTCTCGATCACCAGGCGTTGGCCCAGCAGGTCGCCCATGCCTTCGGCCACGATGCGGACGACAACGTCCACGGCGCTGCCGGCCGCCAGCGGCTCGATCACCCGGATGGGCCGGTCGGGATAGGCCGCCTGCGCCGCCGCCCCGCCCGCCGAGAGAGCCGTCACCGCGACGGCCAGAAGCCACCGGCGCACCCTGCCCGCCATCGTGTTTCCTCCGGCCGCGGTGGTCCGCGCCCAATTGTGTTATGACGATACATGACCTATCCATCGTGCCCCTTGTCAAGCGCGTGGATGCGGGTGGATGAAGTCAGGGCAGGTACCGGCGGGCGAGAGGTCCGGGAGTGATGGCCCGCCCGTGCTGCGGCCCATGCGCGGTGGCCCGGCCATCCCCCGCTGGCTGCAGCTGAAGCACGCGCTGCGCGACCTCGTCACCTTCGATCTCGGCCCCGGTGACCGCATCCCGACGGAGGCGGAGTTGGGGCAGCGCTACGGCCTGTCCCGGATCACGGTGCGCCAAGCCGTCACCTCCCTCGTGGATGAGGGGCTGCTGCACCGCCAGCAGGGCCGAGGCACCTTCGTGCGGCTGGCCCGGCGCGAGGCGCCCCTACAGAAGCCCGGACACTTCCTGGCCAGCGCCTTCGACGAGGCGTCGTCGGGCAAGATGCGCGTCCACGCGGCGGAAACGGTGCCGGCACCGAACTGGGTGGCCTCCCGCCTGGGGATCGCGGCCGATGCGCCGGTGCACAAGCTCCGCCGGGTCCTGGACCGTGACGGCGGGCCCGTCGCGATCCGCACAAGCTTCGTGCCGGCAGCCCTGGCGCCGGATCTGCTGAGCGCCGATCTCTCGCCGCCCCTGCATCTTGTGCTGGAGGAGGTTTTCGGCCTCGTCGCGCGGGAGGCGCAGGAGCGGATCGAGGTGATCCGGGCCGATTCCTTCCGCGCGGGGCTGCTGGCGATCGCCGAGCACGAGCCGCTGGTCATGACCGAGCGCGTGGCCGCCGATGCCGTCGGGCAGGCGATCGAGTGCGCGCGGACCTATTACCGCGCAGACAGCTTCTCCTTCACGCGCACGCTGCGCCGGGGCGAGGTCCGTCCCGTGCGGCCTTGACCGGGCCGGAAGCATTCGTCCTATAACGTCATAGGACGGCGGCACGAGACCGCGACGAGGGGATCGCCATGGCAGTGATCGACGCGCACACGCACATCCTTACGGAGGCCATGATCGCGGCCATCGCCGGCGCCGTTCCCGGCCTGGCGCCGCGCCTGACGCGGCTGGACGACGAGGCGGGAATCCTCGAGATCCTGGATGTCCGGCAGAACCCCTTCCCCCGCGCGGCCTGGGACCTGGAGCGTCGCTTCGCTGACATGACCAGACAGCGGGTGGACATGCACGTGGTCTGCAACATTCCCCACACCTTCCTCTACGAGGCGGATGCGGGCGGGGCGGACACGGTGTCCGAGATCCAGAACGAGTCGATCGGCGCGCTCTGCCGCGAGCATCCCGACCGCTTCATCGGCCTCGCCACCGCCCCGATGCAGGACCCCGCCCGCGCCGCCGCCACGCTGGAGCGGGCCGTGACGGCGCACGGGCTGCGCGGCCTGCATCTCGGCTCCAACATCGCCGGGCGGAACCTGGACGATCCCGCGCTGGACGCGGTGTGGGAAGTGGCGGACCGCCACGGGCTGCTCGTGCTCGTGCACCCGCACAAGGTCGTCGCGGCCGAGCGGATGCGCGGCTACTACCTCACCAACCTCATCGGGAATCCGCTGGAGACAACGATCGCCGCGGCCTCCCTCGTCTTCGGCGGGGTGATCGAGCGGCACCCGCGCATCCGCTTCCTCCTCTCCCATGCCGGCGGCTTCGTGCCCTTCCAGGCCGGCCGCTTCCGCCACGGCTGGCGCGTGCGGCCGGAACCGAAGGCGCGGCTGAAGGGCGATCCGGCCGAGAGCCTGGACCGGCTGTTCTACGACAGCATCACCCACGCGCCCGGCCCCCTGCGCTTCCTGCTGGAGGAGGTCGGGCCGGAACGGATCCTCTTCGGCACCGACTACCCCTTCGACATGGGCACGACCCGGGGTGTGGAAGAGGTGGAGGAGGCGATCGCGGACCCTGCGGCGCGGGACGCCATCCTCTCGGGCAATGTCCGGCGCCTCCTCGGGCTGGAGGGCTGAGCCGTGGGGGAGGAGGAGGCCGGGGCGCCCCGGCACGGCGCGGCGGTGCTGGTCGGCTTCGCGGCCGAGGTGCTGGCCGCCGCGGGCATGCGGGCGGAGGAGGCGCGGCGCGTCGCCGAGCTGATGGTGGAGGCGGACCTGACCGGCGCCGACGCCCACGGCATCTTCCGCCTGCCGCAGTACCTGCGCCGGATGCGGGCGGGCGGCATGAACCCGCGGCCGGAGATCGCGGTGCGCCGCCTGGCGCCGGCCGTGGCGATGGTGGAGGGCGATAACGGCCCCGGCCACCTGGTGATGTCGAAGGCGGGCGAGACGGCGATCGCCATCGCACGGGAGAGCGGCATCGCCTGGGTGGGCGCGCGCCGCTCCAACCATGCCGGATCGGGCGCGGTGCATGCCTGCCTGCCGCTCACGGCGGGGATGATCGGCATCTACACGGTGGTGGCCAGCGCCAACCACATGGCCCCCTGGGGCGGCACGGAGTCGCTGCTGGGCACGAACCCGCTGGCGATCGCCATGCCCATGGGGGAGGACGATCCCGTCGTGCTCGACATGGCCACGACAGTCGTCTCCTACGGCACCGTGAAGGGCCACGCCATGCGCGGCAAGCCGATGCCGGAGGGCTGGATGATCGACGCCCGCACCGGTGAGCCGCTGACCGACCCGAAGCGCAGCCACGAGGGCATCCTGCTTCCCGTCGGCGGCTACAAGGGCAGCGGGCTGGCCCTGGTGCTCGGCCTGTTGGCCGGGCCGCTGAACCGCGCCGCCTTCGGGCGCGACGTGGTGGACTTCAACGCCGACGAGCGCACGGTGACGGAGACGGGCCACGTGCTCATCGCGCTCGACGTCTCGCGCTTCCTAGACCCGGCAGCCTTCCAGGCGGAGGTGCGGCGCCACCTGGAAGACCTGCGGAACTCCGCGCGCCTGCCCGGGGTGGATCGCATCCGCACGCCGGGCGAGTTGCGGGGTGAGCGGCGGCGGGAGCGTGCCGCGCGGGGTGTCGCCCTGCCCGCGGCCCTCGTCGCGCAACTCGACCGGCTGGCCGCCGAGGCCGGCGTGGCGTCGCTGGTAGCGCGCTGACCCGATCCACCGCCACCCCGCTCACGAACCCGCTTTGCGGATCGGCCTTTCTCTGCCCGGCGGGCTGATCCCGTTCGGCCGTGGACGCCCCGGCGGCCGCGCCGCTAATGAACGCGCGTTTCCGTCTTCCTCGAACACCTAGCGGAGGCAGCTCCGAAGGGCATTCCTGACGAGCTGGCGACCTCTGTCGGAATCCGAAAAGCCCGTGCAGTTCCCTGCCCAGCCGCGACCGCCAGCACGACAGAGCGCCACGGCCTCCGAGTCCTCCGGGACTGGGTAAAGCCGACACTCGCAGGTCGCGGGCCAGTGCCGGCCTTGACGAGGCACTCGCGCCCTCGGTAGGACGGGCCTCCGGCACGGTCCGGAGAGGTGCCAGAGTGGCCGATTGGGCCGGTCTCGAAAACCGGAGTAGGGGCAACCCTACCGTGGGTTCGAATCCCACCCTCTCCGCCACTTTCCGTTGCCCCTACATCCTTCCCCTTCCCGCCAAGTCCTATAACCCGGGTGGCTCCGTGCCCTGCAGAGGGTCGTAGGGGTCTCGATTCTTCCTTTTCCACCCCGGCGCATGAACGAGAGGGGAAGCAACCGGGCGACGGAGGGCGGCCATGCTCGGGGATCGGGAGTTCGAAGCTGCCGAGAAGCGCGCCAAGTTCCCCCGGGCAGACGGTGACGGGCTCTCGCTGAAGGTCATGCCCAGCAAGGCTGCGGGAACTTCCAGACGCGTGGGAGATCCTTTCGCCAGCGCCGCGGCAGTTGAGGCCCGCACGGGGCCTCGCAAATTCGAGTCCGGAACGAGATGGCGAGCTTCCGCGATATTTCTTGATCGCCGATCCGAGCCCGATGGACCGAGGTGTGATGTGGGCTGACACCAGCCCGGGCAAGCCCAGATTGACTGCCTCAGCCCGATCAGACGCTGCGGTCAGGCGCCCCTAGGCGCACTTCCTCATGGGCATGGCTTCCATCCGCACCGTGTCCCGCCAGCGATCCCGCCAGGCTGCAAGACGAGCCTTCATTTCGCTCGGCGGGGCCAGTTCTGCGATCAGCACCAGTCCGACATCTCGCAGCACGTATCTGGGCAAGTCCGCTCCATTGAAGCGGGCAACCAGATCCGTCAGCAGCAGATCAATCTCCTCTCGCGCTTCGCGAGACGAAGTCGGTTCGCACCTCATCAAAGCGCCCTCGTTGATGCGGCCTACCGCCCTCGTTGGATCTGCACCCCTCAGGGCCTGGGATCGCCTTCGTCAGCGTTAAGTCGTTCTCAATCGAAAATCAAGAAAATGTGAAGTGCCTGGCCCCCTTGCGGCTACTGCCGATCCGATCTGGCCTCCTGGCCGGGCATCGTGCAGCGCATCGTCACTGTCACCTCGTCCCTTCTGCTGGTGCTCATGCTGGTGGCGCGGATCTTCATCCAGATCCCGCCCGAGAAATGGGACAATTCGGCGTTGTTGCACAAAGCTGCCGGTAGTCCTGGATACGCAATGGCCGGACACGCCTCGGAAGGCACGGGCAGGCGCGGCCGTTCTCGCGTCTACACGGACGCGGCGATCCAGACGGTGCTGACGCTGAAGGTGCTGTATCAGCTGCTGCTGCGGGCGGCCCCGGAGCCGGGTGGGAGGCTTGCGGGCCTGGACTGGAAGGCGCCGCACGACAGCAACCTCTCACGACGGCAGAACGACCTGACCGTCGAGGTATCCTACTGCGCCCGGGCGGCCCCTTGCACCTCGTCATCGCACGCCTCAAGCGCCTCTCGCCCCGCGGCCCCGCCCGTCAGGTTGCCGAGATTCAGATCCGCTGCGCCATCCTCAACACCTTCAACGCCGTTAATACGCCCGACACCGTCGCTGCAGCCTGATCAACCCATCAAAGACTGAGCCTTGTCCTCACATTGACCCCCGCAACCGTGTCTCAAACAGATGAGCGGTACCGTGCCGGCGCTCCGGCTCGCTCCAGTCGCTGCGGAAGGTGAGGAACGCCCGGCGCCGTACTTCCGGGATTTCTTGTTCCGCGAACGTGGACCGGGAGTCGATCCACGGGGCAGAGAACCGTTCCGCCCATTCCGGAAGCGTTCCACCGAATTGAACCGGGCAACGGTGTGGACGGCGCCGCAAAGCTTCGCCAGGAAACAGCGGGGTAGGCGGACCGGGCGGGCCCGGGGCTGGCGAGGGACTTCCTGCTCGACCTGACCGAGTTCTTCGTCGCCCGGGCGGTGCCGCTGGACGTGGAGATGGCACCCCATGCCGCGCCCGCGGCACCGGAGGCGGACCAGGCCACGCCCTACCCCGGCGGAAGCGCGGTCCGCCCCGCCTTCACCACGTAGCGTCGCGGCGTCGCCACCGCCTGGCCCCGCCGCACCACGTCGCGCAGCGCTTCGTCCCGCGCCACCACCCAGTCCACGGGCACGGCGCGCGCGGCAATGCCGCCGCCGCGCCAGTCGAAGGCGAGCCGGGTCCAGAGCACGAATCCATCCGGTGCGGGCTCGCCGGAAGCGATACCGAGGCTGAACGGGCCTCCCTGCGCGGCCCGGGCGCGGGCATGGCCCAGCAGCGTCAGTCCCGGCAGGGCGAGAACCCCGCGGCGCAGGAGCAGAAGCCCTTGTACCGACATCCTCGTCCGCTGTTCCGGTTAGTCCGTGGTTTCCCGCTTACACCACCGACGCGCCGGGTGGGGTGACATCCCGATTTCCTTGTGCCATCCCGTAGATGCAACCTCAGATAGAAAATCCGCAGCATCGGTCGCGTTGATAGGGCGAACGTCGCCCTGCTGGCCCTCCCGCAAGGGAGCAGCCTGTCGGATCAGACCGCGAGGGGAGCCGCCTTGTCAGCCTTGACTGTCCTCGCCCCGGCCTCGGCCAGCCCGGAACGTCCACCCCGGACCGTCACCATCGCCTACGCCCTACTCTTCGGCGCCAGCGCGTTGCTGGTCCCGCTGACGGCTTGGCACGAATGGTCGGGCCGTGAGCAGCGGATCGAAGAGGTGCGGACAGCCTCCTCCAACCTCGCCCACTCCCTCGTCCGGGACGCCGAGGGTGACTTCGCGATGGCGGACGTCGCCCTGGTGAGCATGGTGGAGCAACTGGAAGCCGATGGCGCCGGCCCGGCCAGTCTCGGCCAGCTCTCCCGCCTCATGCGCAGGCAGCTCGACAACCAGCCGGAACTGCGGAACTTCTCCGTCTACGGGGCCGATGGGGCGCTGCTGCTCAGCTCCTACGAGTCGCCAACGCAGGGCATCGGCATCGCCGACCGGGACTATTTCCGCCTGCACCGGGAAGATCCCTCCCCCGCCCCCCGCCTCGGCACCGCCGTGCGGAGCCGGCTGGACGGGCAATGGGTGGTCACCCTCTCGCGCCGCTTTCGGAACCGCGATGGCCGGTTCGGCGGCGTGGTCGTCGCGGCCATGGAAATCGGCGCCGTGGCGCGAGGCTTCGTGGGGTTCGACCTCGGGGAACACGGCTCCATCACCCTCGTCCGCGACGACGGAAGGGTCCTCGCACGCACGCCCGCCGACGAGGCGGCGCTCGGCGCTCCCATCCTGAACCGGACGCCGCTGCGGGACTCCGTGGCGAAGCGCGAATCCGGGCGCTTCCACTTCGTCTCTCCGATCGACGGGGTGGACCGCATCGGCGCCTACTGGAGCGGAGAGCGCTTTCCGCTGACCGTGCTGGTCGGCCGGGGGACGCAGGACGTGCTCGGCGCCATGACTTGGCAGGCCCTGGGGCGGATCGCCGTGGCCGCCCTGCTCGCCGCCCTCCTCGCCTTCCTGGGCCGTCGGCTGATCCGCCACGCTCGCCAGCGGCGGGCGGCGGAGCGGACCCTGGCGGACAGCGAGGCGCAGTTCCGCCTGCTGGCGGAGCACGCGAGCGACATGGTCTCCCGCATCGGGCCTGACGGGCGGATCCACTACGCCTCGCCGGCGGCGGCGCGCCTCCTCGGCGTGCCAGCCCGGATGCTGCTGGGGCGCCCCCTGCCGGAACTGGCGGACATGGAGGACCGCCCCGCGCTGCAGTCGGCGCTGGACGGGGCGGCCGGGTCGCGCGCGCCGGTGGACGTGACCTGCCGCATCACCCGGCCGGATGGAGGCCGTGGCTGGATGGAGACCACCCTTCAGCAGGTCCGCGCGGGCGAGGAACCCGAGCGCGGCGGCTTCGTCGCCGTCTCCCGTGACGTGACGGAGCGCCGATTGATGCAGGAGCGCATGGCGGAACTGGCCGCGACGGACGGACTGACCGGCCTGGCCAACCGCCGCCGTTTCGACGAGGCCCTGGCGACGGAATGGCGCCGCGCCGCGCGCGAGGGCACTTGGCTGGCCCTGCTGCTGCTGGACGTGGACCGCTTCAAGATGTTCAACGACCGCTACGGGCACCTGGCGGGGGATGATGCGCTGCGCGCCGTAGCCCGCGCCCTGGAGGCCACGATCCGCCGCCCCGCCGACCTTGCCGCCCGCTACGGCGGGGAGGAGTTCGCGGTGATCCTTCCCGTCACCGACGCAGCCGGCGCGCGCGAGGTTGCCGAGCAGGCCCGTTCCGCCATCGCGCGAGCCGGCATTGCCCACGAGGCGAACGAGTCCGGGATGTTGACGGCGAGCATCGGCGTTGCGGCGGCGCAGCCGGACTCCGCCACGCAGCCGGAGCCCTCCATTCTCGTCGCCGCGGCCGATGCCGCGCTCTACGAGGCCAAGCGCACCGGGCGGAACCGCGTCGTGCAGGCGCCCTCCATCACCGTGATGCAGGCCCGGCGCAGCGCCGGAAGCGGCACACGCTAGAGCCGAGGGGCGCGGTAGGCGGGGAAATATCCCCTTGTGGCATGCCCGGCCGAGAGCCGGGCATAGGCCACCTCGTCCAGAACCCGGCCGCAGAGATGCGCGACGCGTGACGCGTTGGAGAAGCCGCGCTTGAAACCCGCGAGACCGTCCCCCGCATCATCCGCCAGCCCGGCGCCGCCCCCCAGGTCGATGGCGTCATGTGCGCCGAAGCTCTCGATGGCAGCTGCGTAGAGGGCGTAGGGCGCACCGGCGCGGTATCCCGCGGCGTCCGTCGCGGCCAGATGGCTGTAGGCCACGCGGCCGTCATCCACCCAGAGGTGCATGCCGATCACCTCCCCCGTCGTGTTCGCCGCAAGAAAGGCATGCAGACCCTCGGTCTCCGCCAGGGCTTCGAAAGAGGCGCGGGGATAGTCGTGAATCCCGGTGATGCCATGCCGCCGGGTGAGCTCGCAGTAGAGCCGGCACCATTCGTCCAAGTGGTCTCGCAGAGCGACCGGGCGCACCCGGCATTTCCGGTTGGCCAGGCGAATGCATCCGCGATGGTGCGCGCTGGGCGCGAAGGCACCGGCGCTGCGCTCCACCGTCCAGTGGGTCTTGAACGGGGTGACGATATCGAAGGCCGCACGCAGCCCGCCCGTCGTTGGCGTCCGCAAGGGATCCGCCACCAGCACCGCGCTGACGGCACCGGCCCCGCGCAACAACTCCATTCCCGCCCGCAGGTCGGCCCCCTCCCCCACCGCACCGAAGGGGTGCGGGCCGGCCGCGTCCAAGGCGTTCCCCGGCGCATCCCGCAGCAGCATGGCGCCCTTCCAGGGCTCCACCCAGATCGGGCGGCCCACATGCGCGAGGGTCCCGGCGTAGCCGAGGCTGGCATAGGGATGCGCCGCCACGATCAGCCGCCCGCTGCCCGCCGTGCCACGCCGCAGATGTAATCCACCTGCGTCGCCGTCATGTCCCGCCAGAAAGGTAGGCCGAGGGCCCGGCGCGCGATCGCTTCCGTGACGGGCAGCGGATCGCGCGGGCAATCCGCATAGGCAGGATTGGCGTGGCAGCCGTCCCCCCACCAGCGCAGCGTCCCGATCCCTTCCCGCGCAAGCGCCGCCGCACCCGCCGCTGCATCGCTCGACCAAAGCACCGAAAGCGTTGCGCTGACCCAGTCCTCGCCGAAGCCCGGCGAGGCCTTGAGGCCCGCATCCTGCAGGGCAGCCGCGTAGTGGCGCGTGATCGAGAGCCAGCCGGCCCGCGTCTCCGGCCAGGCATCCATGGCGGCCAGGCCGATGGCGGCCGCGTATTCCGACATCTTCGCATTGGTGCCCGCCAGCACCGCGTCGCGCGAGCCGAGGAAGCCGAAGTTGGAGAGGCGCCGAAGCCGCTCCAGCCACGCCGCGTCCCGCGATAACACCGCCCCGCCCTCCCCGATGCCGAAGGACTTCGTCGCGTGCAGGCTGACAATCACCGGCGCACGGCCAACCACCATCGCCCCCCCTGCACGCAGCGCATCGAAGGCGGCGGCGGCATCGACGATCACGGGAACCCCGGTGCGAGCCGAGAGCGCGTCCCAGCGCGCCAGGTCCAATGGCCGGCCGAAGGGCGCGACGACGAGGATGGCCCCCATCTCGCAGAGATCGGGCCGCGCCTCCACCGCTTCCGGGTCCAGAGCCCAGGTGCCCGCATCCACATCGGCGAAATGCGGCACCAGCCCCGCCTCCCGCGCCGCGCCGGCGGTGGCGACGAAGGTCCAGGCCGGCATCAGGCATTTTCGCCCGGGCGCGACGCCCGTGGCGCGCAGCGCAAGGGCCAGGGCGAGTGTGGCGTTCGCCGTCAGCGCCACCTCCTCCCCACCCATGCCCCAATGCGCCGCCAGGCGCGATTGCAGCCGCAGCCAGAGCAGACCGTGATTGGCGTACCAGTGGTTCGCATCGATCTCCCTCAGGTAGGGTAGGATTGCCTCGGCCGCGGGCAGGCGCGGGCGGGCCACGGGAATACCAGGCGCTGCAAAGCCCCGTGCCAGGACCAACGGGCGGGCAGTATCGGCGAAACGCGTCGCATCCAAGGGCATGGTGACGCTCCTGATCGTCCTGATCGGGTGCCGCGCGGCGGGCGGCATCGGGAAGCCTAGGCGGCGAATCTTTCCAGGCGGTTTCCGGCGCGCACGAGATCGGCCAGTTCAACCAGGGCGCGGAGAAAGGCCTCCGGCGGGAAGTCGCGCTCCGCGACGGCCAGGGCGGCCGCGGCGTCCGCGTCTCGGTCCGCGGAGTCATGAAAGATCGCCGCCATGCGCTCGGTCAGATCCGGCGCCGTCCATTCGAGGCCGTGGAAGGCGGAAAGCTCGGCGAAATGCGCGCGGGTATAGGCGTTGCTGTCGGAGGCGACGCAGGCGCGCGCCGCGAAGCCGCCGGCCACGCGCTCATGCACGCCGCCTCCGAAGTTTGGCGTGGTGCTGACGACGATCTGCGTGTCCGCATAAAGCGCGGGCAGCTCAGCGGCGTGAACCGCGGGGCGCAGCGTCGCGCGCGCGCCCGCATCGCCCAGGTGGTCCCAGCCGCGGCCGATGATCAGTGCGTCCAGCGGCAGCAGCGCGCGGGCAAAGGCGTTGGATCGCAGCGCACGCGTGTGCATGTCCACCTGGAAGGCGAGCGCGAAAAGGATCTCCAGCCGCTCCTCAAGGTGCAGGCCGTTCGCGCGGGCCGCCTCGATCACCAGATCGGTGATGTCGCCGGTCGGGCGCCGCGCCGCCTCCGCAGCCGCGTCGTTCAGGGCGCGGCGCAGGGGGGCGGGCCAGCCCTCCCATTCCGCGCGACGGCGGGCAGGATCCTCGCCGGTCTTCACGAAAACCATGCGGTGCGGGCGGCGGGACCAGGGCGTCCGTTCCCGGAACGGGTTGGGCAGCACGCCGAAGGGCAGCAGGGCGGAAATCTGGGGCGAGCGGATGAGGCGCCGCTGCACCGCCAGCCAGTCCTCCATCATGTAGCCGTTCGCCACCCAGCGGGAGGCGACGAGATGGTTCGCCGGCAGTTGGCAGGGCGTATCGGCGAGGACGGAGATGAAGGGGACCTGCAGCATGTCCCAGAGATTCCCCTCCCCGGCCGAAAGGGTGGCGCCGATCCCGGCGGAGCCCCAGGCCAGGGCGATCCCGTCCCGCGCCAGGGGCAGCAGGCGGTCGGTCCAGCCGGGCTGGTGCAGGTCGATGACGTGGCCCTGTAGCCCCATGGGCTCCAGCCGCCGCATGAAGGCGCCGTTCAGCTCGGCGAGGATGCCGTTCTCGTTCTCGCCGATGAAGGTGACGACATGCCCGGCCATCCTGGCCCCCTGCTGAAGCGGGCGCAGGATGCGGCTGGACCGGTTAAGCGGCGCTGAAGCCGGGCATTCGGGTTTGCGCCGCCGCCAGCCGCGCCAGGGCGGGGGAGAGGCGGGCGGCCAGCGCCAGCGCGCCCGGCGCCCGGTCCAGCCCGCGCGCCAGCAGCCCGGCCCAGCGCATCGGCCGGTCCAGGCGGTGGTCCAGCGCCGCGTGGCAGGCCGGGGCGGGGCGGCCGGCCAGGATTGCCCGCGCCGCCTCCTCCCCGCCCGCCAGGGCCATGGCCACGCCGTCCCCGGCCAGCGAGGGCACCACCGCGAACTGGTCGCCCACGCGATAGAGGCCCGGATCGGGCGAAGGCCCGTCGCGGTGGCGGAAACCATAAGGCACGCCGGCCACGGCCATCGGGCGTGGCAGCAGCGGCTCCGCGCCCCGCAGCAGCTCCGCCGCCCGGGCCGAGCCGGCGGAGACGCGCGCCAGCAGCGCCCGCGAATCCGCCGCCTCCACCCTCTGAAGAGCAGCGCAGAGATTTGCGCCGCCACCGGGCCGGGGCTGCAGCCCGGCATAGCCGCCCCGGAAGGGAAGCAGCATCACCGCTTCCGGCAGCGGCGCCGCAAGCTGCAACGGCAGCTTCAGCCCGACCGCCCCACCCAGCTTCGGCCGGGCATGGCCGCGCAGCTCGTGCTTGCCGGTGGCCAGCACCAGCGCGCCGCCGCGCAGCAGATCCCCGCCGGAAAGCCGCGCGCACCAATCCGCCCCGTCCCGCCAGGCGGTGGAGACGGCGGCGCCGCGCAGGACCTTCGCCCCCGATTCGATGGCCAGCGCCAGGAGGGCTTCGTCCAGGACGGCGCGCGGCAGGCTCCAGGCGCCGAAGGGCAACCTCCAGCCCGCCTCATGGCGCCCCGCCGCGAGCCGGGCCCCTTCGATGGGCAGGGCGCCCAGTGCGGGCAGCGACAGGCCCAGCCCGTCCAACAGCGCCGCGGCGTCGGGCCCGAGGAACTCGCCGCAGACTTTCTCCCGCGCCGCCGCCTCGCGCTCCACAAGGGTCACCCGCGCCCTGCCTCTCGCCAGGAGGATCGCCGCCGCGGCCCCGGCCGGACCGCCGCCGATCACCAAGACCTCCGTCACTTCGGCCCCGGGCCGGAGACGATCCAGCGGAAGGGGAAGGCCCAGCGCAGATCGGCGCGCACGCCCGCGCGGTCGATCAGCCCCTGCCAGTCCGCGCGGGAGAAGCCGCGGACGATGGAGACGGTGCTGTCATGCACCACCATCGGGTCCATCCGCAGCAGCCGCACCCCCGCCCAGACAGCCGCCCAGGGAACCGGGTGCCGGTGCAGGTCGCTGACGAGCCATCCCAGTCGCGCCCGCTTCTCCATCCAGCGCAGGAAGCGCACCAGCGCGGCGTCGTCGAGGTGATGGGCGAAGAGGGAGCAGACCACCACGTCGAACCGCTCGGCCGGGTCCAGCGCAAAGAGGTCGGCGGTGATCCAGCGCGCGGTCAGGTCCGGGTGGCGCGCCCGCGCATGGGCCTCCGCATGGGGGGAACGATCCAGCGCCGCCAGCTCCACCGCCACGCCCCGGCGCGCGCCCCAATCCGCCACGCGCGCCAGCATGTCGCCGCCGCCGGCGCCAACATCCAGAACGCTCAGCCGCCGCGCGCCCTCCCGTCGAGCCAGCGCGTCCAGCCAGCGCAGCGTGGGGCGATAAGCCAGGCTCATGCGGTTGATCCGCTCCAGGTCCTTCAGCGCGCCGGAGAAAGCAGCGAAGTTCTGCGCCGAATCGTCCATGATCTCCGGCGCATCCGACCGCGCGCGGAACATCACACCGTCTCGAAGCGCATCGTCTCGGCCGAGAGGCCGGGGCCGAAGGCCATGGCGATGCCGCGACGCCCCCTCTCCCGCTCCGCCAGCATCGCCCGCATCACGAACATGATCGTGGGGGAGGACATGTTCCCGTGCCCTTCCAGCACGGCGCGGGAGGCGGCGAGCGCGCCCTGGGGCGGCCGGCAGGATTCCTCCACCGCGTCCAGCACGGACCGGCCGCCGGGATGGATGGCCCATAGGTCGAAGGCGGCGGGCTCCGCCCCGTCCAGCAGGGCCGGCAGGCGCTGCGGAAGGGCGCGGGCGAGGCTTTTTGGCACCTCGCCGGAGAGCACCATGTCGAAACCGTTGTCGGCCACGCGCCAGGCGATCTGCTCGCTCGCCTCCGGCATCAGGGCGCAGCGGAAGCCGTCCAGCCGTAGCCCCTCCGGATCGGCGCTGACGAGCGCGGCGGAGCAGCCATCGCCGAAGAGGAGGAAGCAGAGGAGCTGCTCCACCTCCGGCCGTTCCTGCAGGTGCAGGGTGCAGAGTTCCAGGTTCACCACCAGCACCCGCGCGGCCGGATCCGCCCGCACGGCATCATGGGCCGCCCGTAGCGCAACGATGGCGGCCTGACAGCCCATGAAGCCGATATTCGTGCGCGCCACGCTCTCCTCCAGCCCCAGCCGGGCGGCGATGGCGTGGTCCAGCCCGGGTGCGGCGAAGCCGGTGCAGGAGGCGGTGATGAGATGCGTGATCCCTTCCACTGGCCCCAGAGCCTCCAGCGCGCGGAAGGCCAGGGCCGGCGCCTCCGCCTCCCATCGGACCATGCGGGCGCGGGTGGAGGGGAAGCCCCCGGGGGCGTAGAAGCCCTCCGCGTCCACCAGCCCCGGGCGGCCATCGGGCTCCAGCACGCTCCAGCGGCGGGCAATGCCGGCACGGTCCGCCATGCGGGAGAAGAGGCGGCGTTCCCGCCCCTCGGGGATCAGCCCTTCCGCGAAGGCGCGGAAGGTGCCGTGGACCTCATGGCGCGGCGTGGCCGTGCCGATGCGGTTGAGGAAAACTGGGGCCATCCCCGGGCAAATCGGGACGACGCCAGGAATTATCAGGGGTGCGGCCTCAGAAGATCGCCGGGATCAGCGCCAGCTCGGCCCCGGGGCTTTGCGGACACGGTTGTTCACCTCCTCGGCGGAGACGATGCTGCCCTCCCAGAACTCGTCGATCAGGTCGCGGTTCGCCATCACCCAGGCGGAGACCCGGTCGAAATCGTTCTGGCCCAGGCCGCCGCTGACCTGCATCACGATCGGTTCCACCATCAGGATGGTCAGCCGGTCCGTGTCCATGCGCGTGCCGGGGGTGACGCCGATGAGGATGTTCTCGTCCCCGTGCCCGCGCCGCAGCCAGACCACCTGCGGCAGCCCGGTGAGGTGGGAACGCAGGCGGACCATGTCGTCCACGATCGCGTCCACGCCCCCTTCCCCGCCTTCGTCACGGCGGTTGCGGCGGTCGTCGCGGCCGCGATCCTCGCGGGGCCGGTCGTCGCGGGAGCGTTCGTCACGGGACCGCTCGTCGCGAGGACGGTCATCCCGAGGCCGCTCGTCACGGAAACGCTCCTCGCGAGGCCGCTCATCGCGCGGACGGTCATCGCGCCGGCGCTCCTCGCGCGGGCGCACCTCCTCCTCCGCCACGGCGGACACCGGGCGGGGCGGGGCAGCGGGCGCATCGGGAACCGGCGCCGCTTCAACCGGCCGCACGACCGGGGCAGGAACGGGGTCCGCCACGGGAACGGCCGCCGCGGGCACCGGTGCCGGAGCCGGAGCCGCCTCGACCGGAGCAGGGGCTTCCTGCGGCTGCGCCTGGCGCACGCTCACGCCGTCATTATCCACCGCGAGTTCGATCGACAGATCCGCCTCGAAGACGAGGCGGAGCGCGCCCTCGAAGGCATCGCGGAAGGCTGCGGCGGCTGCACCCGGCACACCGAAACGGGCCTGCAGCTCCGGCCAGGGCGAGGTCACGGTCCCGTCCGCGCCGGCGCGGGCCAGGGCTTCGCGCGTCCAGGCATGGGCGTCCATCGCCTCGGCGGAACCCGAGAGGGCGCGCAGGATGCCGCGGTCCAGCGGCACGGCGCTCGTCTCAAGGCTCGCCAGGAAACGCGCGTTCAGCTTCACCTGCGCGGGCCAGCCACCGCCGCGCGGGCGGCTGCGGGCGTCCAGCACGGCCAGTTCCGGCCCGCCATCCACGGAGGCGGTGATCCGGGCGCCGAGAAGCCGGTCCATCTGCTCGGCGAGCGGGGCCGCTGCGCCGTCGGACAGGCCCATTCGCGCGGCCAGCGATGCCGCGTCGGCGCCCAGCGCCACGGTGGCTCCGCCGGCGCGCAGCGCGGAGTCGCAGAGATAGGCGAGCAGCAGGCGCAGCCCCGGCCCGTCCGGCAATGTATCCCCCGCCGCGCCCGGGGCGATGCGGATGGTGGCATCCACCCCCTCGCGCCGCCACGCCTCCACCCCCGGCTCAACCGGAAGGGCAAGGCGGCAGAACGCCGCGTGGTGCCAGAGGACGGATTCGGGCGCGGACGCGCGATCGGCTTCCGCCGCAACGGCAGGATCGGTACGGGACGTCATGGACGGCAGATGTACTCGAGAGGAATGAGGACGGGGGTCGCGCGGCACGCGCCGAAAGAGAGGCGACCAGACGATCAGCCAGATAATGGGCGCAAGGCGCGGCGGCAAGCCCGGCCTGATGCCGGATCGCCGCCGCGCGTCCTGTTCGGCCAACCTGTGGCGTCGGCCGTACCGGAGGAAAGAGGGACTCCTCCTCTCCAGGACGCCTCACGATCATCTTTTCCGCGACGTCAAAATGATCCCGCTCACGGTGCGATTCGGCTCATTCAGGCCCGAAGAAAGGGGCTGAGAGGACGCGGCTTCCCGATGGGGCAGCGCGTCAGCCGCGACCGGGGACAGAAAACATCTTATGAGGACCGGCTCCTGCCGGAGAGCCCGCATCCTGTGCGGGGCGGCGGCCCGGCTCCACGCGGGGCCGGGCGCGCGGGCCCCCGGGCCGGCGAACCGGCCCGGATGCCTGGAAAGGCGCCGTCAGACGGCCTCCTTCAGTTCCTTGGCGGGCCGGAAGGCGATCTTCTTGGAGGCAGCGATCTGGATCTGCTCGCCCGTGGCGGGGTTGCGACCCATGCGGGCGGGGCGGGACTTCACCTCGAGGATGCCGAGGCCGTTGATCCGGATCTTCGCGCCTTCCTTCAGGTGATCCGCCAGGGAAGCGACGAAGTCGTTGACCAGGGTCTCGGCCTGCTTCTTCGGCATGTCGTGGCTCTCCGCCAGGGAAGCCGCGAGCTGCTTCAGGCTGACCACCGCGGCGGCCGCGGGCTTCGCCGCCGCATCCTTCGCGGGAGCCTTCGCTGCCGGAGCCTTCGCCGCAGGCTTCTTGGGTGCCGCTGCCTTTGCCATGTGATCCGCCTAATGTCTGTTGCGCGTGGTCGCAGAAATCACCACGAAGCCGGGGGGGCCAACAAGTGGGATGCCGAATTTTCCCAATAAACCGGGGTGAAATCGGCATTCCCGCCACACTTCCCGTTTACGACTCGGGAACGTTGCGCCGCAGCTCGGCCAGCCAGGCCGTCGCGTTCCCGTCGGACGGCGCGCGCCAATCCCCGCGCGGGGAGAGGGAGCCGCCAGCCGCCACCTTCGGGCCGTTGGGCATGGCGGAACGCTTGAACTGCGCGAATCCGAAGAACCGGCCGAGGAAGACCTCCAGCCAGCGGCGGATGGTCGGAAGGTCGTAGGCACCGCGCCGCTCCTCCGGGAAGTGGGGCGGCCAGGCGCCGCGGGCGGCGTCGCCCCAGGCCCGCAATGCCAGGAAGGCGGTCTTGGAGGGGCGGAAGCCGTAGCGCAGCGTGTAGAACAGGTTGAAGTCCTGTAGCGCGTAGGGGCCGATCTTCGATTCGGTGCTCTGGATGGCGCCGCCGGCATCCGCCGGCACCAGCTCCGGCGAGATCTCCGTGTTCAGCACGTCGTGCAGGATGGCGGAGACCTCGGCCTCGAATATCCCTTCCTCCGCTACCCAGCGGATGAGGTGCTGGATCAGCGTCTTCGGAACGCCGGCATTGACGTTGTAGTGCGACATCTGGTCGCCGACGCCATAGGTGCACCAGCCCAGCGCAAGTTCCGACAGGTCGCCGGTGCCGAGGACGATGCCGTTCTCGTTGTTCGCGGCGCGGAAAAGGTAGTCGGTGCGGAGCCCGGCCTGCACGTTCTCGAAGGTCACGTCATAGACCGGCTCGCCGCCCGCGAAGCGGTGGCCGAGGTCCTTCAGCATCTGCGTGGCGGCGGGGCGGATATCCAGCTCCCGTGCGTCAATTCCCAGCGCCCTCATCAGCCCGTGCGCGGCGTTCTTCGTGCCGGCGCTGGTGCCGAAGCCCGGCATGGTGAAGCCGATGATGTCGGTGCGCGGCCGCTTCATCAGGTCCATCGCGCGCGCGGCGACAATCAGCGCCTGCGTGGAATCCAGCCCGCCGGAGACGCCGATGACGATCTTCGGATTGCCGATGGCGGTCAGCCGCTGGACCAGGCCGGAGACCTGGATGGCATAGGCCTCGTAGCAATCCTGGCTGAGCCGCGCGGGATCGGCGGGCACGAAAGGGAAGCGCTCCACCCGCCGCTCGAAGCCGATATCCTCCATCGGCGGGTCAAGCCGGAACGTCATCCGGCGGAAGGGGCGCGCGTGGATGCGGCGGTTGTCGTCGAAGGTGCCCTGCCGAGCCCGCTCCTGCCGGAGCATGTCGAGGTCGACATCGGCGAAGACCGTCTGCCCCTCGGCGGGGAAGCGCTCGCTCTCCGCCAGCGTGGCCCCGTTCTCGAAGACGGAGACCTGGCCGTCCCAGGCGAGATCGGTGGTCGATTCGCCTGTCCCCGCCGCGGCGTAGATATAGGCCCCTATGCAGCGCGCGGATTGCGAGGCGCAGAGCAGCCTGCGCGTATCCGCCTTCCCGACCGTGATGTTGCTGGCCGAGAGATTCGCCAGCACCACCGCCCCGGCCAGCGCGCCGGCATTGCTCGGCGGGTCGGGAACCCAGAGGTCCTCGCAGATCTCGGCGTGGATCACGAGTCCGGGCAGGTCCTCAGCGGCGAAGATCTGGTCGGGGCCGAAGGGGGCCTCGTGGCCGCCGATGCGGATCGTCCCGCCCTCCGTTCCCGCGCCGGAGGCGAACCACCGCCGCTCGTAGAACTCGCGGTAGTTCGGCAGGTGGATCTTCGGCACCACCCCGAGCAGTCGGCCGCGATGGATCACCAGGGCACAGTTGTAGACCCGCCCCATGTAGCGCAGCGGTGCGCCCACCATCAGCACGGGCAAAAGATCCGCCGATTCGGCGACGAGCCGCGCGGCCTCCTCCTCCACCGCGTCCAGCAGCACGTCCTGCAGGTGCAGGTCGTCGATGGCGTAGCCGGAGAGGCCGAGTTCGGGGAACACGGCCAGGGCCGCGCCGCGCGCGTGGCACTCCCGCGCGGCGGCCAGGATCGAGGTTGCGTTCGCGGCCGGATCGGCCAGGCGGACCCGCGTGGTGCAGGCCGCGACCCGCGCGAAGCCGTGACGGTAGAGGGCGTGGAAGCTCATGATGTCGGACTGAACGATCCCGGGCCGCCCGCGTTGGCGGGGTGACGCAACTTCATCCGCCCGGCACGGGGGCGCAACCCGCGTCGCGGCGCCCTTTCCCTGCCCCAGGGTGATGCGGCGCCGCATCGCGGGCCTGGCTTCCGCGGCGGGACGATCCGCGCCATGCGATACCTGTCCAGTAACGCCCGCCCAGTACGGAAACGTCCGACAATGCCCGATATGAGCGCGCCGGTCGCCGCCACCACCGTCCCGCCGGCCCGTCCCGTCCCCCGCCGCATCGTCTTCGCGGGCGCGATGCTGTCCATGCTGCTGGCCGCGCTCGACCAGAACATCGTCAACACCGCCCTGCCACGCATGGTGGCCGATCTCGGGGGAATGGCGCACCTCTCCTGGGTGGTCACGGCCTTCATGCTGTCCTCCACCGTCACCACCCCGCTCTACGGCAAGCTGTCCGACACCTATGGCCGCCGGAAGCTCTTCCTCGTGGCGATCGGGCTGTTCCTCGCGGGCTCCTTTCTCTGCGGCGCGGCGGGGTCGATGGGGCAGCTCATCCTGTTCCGCGCCCTCCAGGGGCTGGGCGCGGGCGGGCTGCTGGTGCTGGCCCAGGCCTCGGTGGGCGATGTGATCCCGCCGCGGGAGAGGCCGCGCTACCAGGGCCTCTTCACCGGCGTCTTCGCCCTGGCCAGCGTGGCGGGGCCGCTGCTCGGTGGCTTCATCACCTCCGCCTTCTCCTGGCGCTGGGTCTTCTACGTGAACCTGCCGCTCGGGGCGGTGGCGCTGCTGCTGATCGGATTCGGGCTCCGCACGCCGCCCTCAGGCCAGCGCAAGCCGCTGGACCTGCCGGGGGTCCTGCTGATGGCGGGGTTCACGGCCACGCTGCTGCTCTACCTCGCCTGGGGCGGCACGGAATTCCCCTGGGCCTCCCTCCCCAGTGCGGGGATGGCGGCGCTGGTGCTCCTTCTCCTCATCGGCTTCCTCTGGCGGGAGAGCCGGGCGGAAGACCCGCTCGTCCGGCTCGGCCTGTTCCGCAACCCCGTCTTCGCCCGCGGCGTGGCGGTGGGCGGGATGATGGTTTTCGCCATGCTCGGCTCCACGGTCTTCCTTCCCCTCTATTTCCAGCTCGTCCTGGGGATGACCCCGGCGGGGGCTGGGGCGATGATGCTGCCGCAGGTGGCGGGAATGGTGCTGACCTCCATCCTCGGCGGGCAAGCGGCCGCGCGGCTGGGCAAGAACAAGATCTTCCTGCTCTGGGGCATCGGGCTGGAGGCGGTGGCGCTCTGCGGCTTGGCCGCCTTCTCCTGGCTCGCCGCCCCGCCCGCGGTTTTCCTCGTCGCGCTGGCCCTGCTGGGGCTCGGCATGGGAATGGGGATGCCGAACCTCACCACCGCCGTGCAAAACGCGGTAGCCTACAAGGAGCTCGGCGCGGCGACGGGGGCGATGACCTTCCTGCGCTCCCTCGGCGGGGCTGTCGGGGTGGCGGCCTCCGGCGCCATCCTCGCCGCGCGCCTCGTCGGGCCGGTCGATGTGGAGGCGATCACGCGCGGCGGGGCCGCCGCCCTCACCGCCCTGACGCCGGAGCAGCACGCGGTGCTTTCCAATGCCTACCGCACCGCCCTGCTCGGCTGCTTCACCCTCAGCGCCGTCGTGATGACGGCCGCCTTCTTTCTCGTCCTGGGGCTGCCCGAGCAGACGCTGCGCGCCTCGGTGGAGGAGAGCCCGGCCTGAACCCCCTCCCCCGCCCGGCGTTCCCGGCCTGTAGGGCGCGATCGGCGCCAGAACAGGAGACCCGGGTCATGAGCGAGCGCGAGGAAAGCTTCGAGGAGCGTGTCCGCCGGCTGGAGCGCCGGCGCGTGGGCCCGGAGGACGGAGAGGTCCGCAAGCAGCGGGGCGAGGCCGAGGAGCGGATGGAAACGGCCGAGGACGAGGCGGTCCAGCCCGGCGAGATGCAGCCCGGCGAGACGCAGCCTGGACCGGCGCCGCAAGGTCCCGCATCCCCCTCGGGGCTGCCCTGATCCCCTCCCCTGTCGCAGGGGCCGCCCGCCCGTGGTAACGCCGCGGGCATGTCCACGCCCTCGCTCGCTTCGGCCCGCCGCATCGTCGTGAAGATCGGTTCCGCCCTGGTGGTGGATCCGGTGACGGCGGCGCCGCGGGCGGAGTGGCTGGCCTCCGTCGCGGCCGACACGGCGCGGCTGCGGCAGGGCGGGGCGGAGGTGGTGCTGGTCTCCTCCGGCGCGGTGGCGCTGGCCCGGCACCAGCTCGGCCTGACCCGCCGTGCCCTGCGGCTTGAGGAGAAGCAGGCCGCCGCCGCCGTGGGCCAGATCCGCCTGGCTGGCGCCTGGGAATCGGCCCTGGCCGCGCACTCCATGACCGCCGCCCAGGTGCTGCTGACCCTGGAGGACAGCGAGGACCGCCGCCGCTACCTGAACGCGCGGGAGACGTTGAAGACCCTGCTGAACCTGGGCTGCGTGCCCGTGATCAACGAGAACGACACCGTCGCCACCGCCGAGATCCGCTTCGGCGACAACGACCGCCTGGCCGCCCGGGTGGCGGAGATGATCGAGGCCGACGTCCTCGTTCTCCTCTCCGACATCGATGGCCTCTACACCGCCGATCCGCGCCGCGATCCGGAAGCCCGGCACCTGCCGGTGGTGGAGCGGGTGACGGAGGAGATCATGGCCATGGGCGGCGATCCCCCGCCCGGCTACTCCTCCGGCGGGATGCGGACGAAGCTGATCGCGGCGCGGATCGCGACGGGCGCGGGCTGCGCCATGGCGATCGCGATCGGCAAGGAGAACAATCCCCTCTCCGCCATGCTGGAGGGCGCGCGATCCACCTGGTTCCTGCCGGCGCCGGAGGGGCGTTCCGCCCGCAAGAGCTGGATCGCCGGCTCGCTCGCCCCGCACGGGCGGCTGGTGGTGGATGACGGCGCGGCACGGGCGCTGGCGGAGGGCAGCTCCCTCCTCCCCGCCGGGGTGCGGGAGGTGCAGGGCGATTTCGACCGTGGCGACGCCGTCTCCGTCCGAGCCCTGGATGGCCGGGAACTCGCCCGCGGCCTCTCCGCCTATGACGCCGAGAGCGCGCGCCGCATCGCCGGCCGCCGCAGCGCGGAGATCGAGGCGATCCTCGGCTGGCGCGGGCGGGACGTGATGGTCCACCGGGACGACATGGTCCTGGTCTGAGGGAACCGGGCCCCGTGCGGGCCGTTTGGCGGGGGCACCCCTGCCCCCGGAGGCCCCGCATGTTCCGTTCCCTTCTCATCGGCCTTCCCGGCGGCATGCGGTCTATGACCCCACTCGCTGCGGTCACCCTGGCGGCCAGGCGCGGCGCGTTGCCGCGGGACAACGGCGCGCCATCCATCCTCTCCCATTCCTGGGCCTCCTGGGGGGCTGTCGCGCTCGCGATCGGGGAGCTGATCGGGGACAAGCTGCCCTCCGCGCCGGACCGGATCATCGCGCCGGGCATCGCGGCCCGAATGGTGACCGGCGCGGTGGCGGGCATGGCCCTGGCCCCGCGCGAAAATCGGGGCTTCGCCGCCTTCCTCGGCGCCGCGGGCGCGGTGGCAGCCTCATACATCACTTTCGATGCCCGGATCCGCTCCATGCGGCGCCACGGCCAGGTCTCCACCGGCCTGGTGGAGGACGCGATCATGCTCGCGGCCACGCTGTGGATCGTGCGGGGTGCCTCCCGCCGATAGCGGGCGGCCCGCGGCCCGCGCCGGTCTGTCCCGCGCACCGCTTCCCCGCACGGCGCTTCCCCTTGCCGCCGCGCGGGATTACCTCATTCCCATGAACGCGATCGTCGATCCCGCCGCCATCGCCCGCGCAGCGCTCGAGGAGGCCGCCAGGGCCGCCCGGGCCGCCGCCACGATCCTGGCGCGCGCCCCGCGACCGACGAAGGACGCGGCCCTGCTGGCCGCCGCCGCATCCCTGCGCGCCCGCCAGGACGAGATCCTGGCCGCGAACGAGGCCGACCGGGCCGGCGCCCCCGACCTCTCCCCCGCCTTTAAGGACCGCCTGACCCTCAACCCCGCCCGGGTGGAGGCCATGGCGCGCGGGCTGGAGGAGGTGGCCGCCCTTCCCGACCCCGTAGGCCGGGTGATCGCGGAATGGACCCGGCCCAACGGCCTCGTCATCCGCCGCGTGGCCCAGCCCATCGGCGTGGTCGGCATGATCTACGAGAGCCGCCCGAATGTGGGCGCCGACGCCGCCGCCATCTGCCTGAAGGCCGGGAGCCCCGTGATCCTGCGCGGCGGAAAGGAAAGCCTGAACAGCGCCGCCGCCATCCATGCCTGCATCGTGGAAGGCCTGCGCGAGGCCGGGCTGCCGGAAGCCTGCGTGCAGGTTGCCCCGAACACAGACCGCGCCTTCGTCGGCGCCATGCTGGCCGCGGCGGGGCTGATCGACCTCATCATCCCCCGCGGCGGGAAGGGACTCGTCACGCGGGTGATGCAGGAGGCTCGCGTGCCGGTCCTCGCCCATGCGGAGGGCGTGAACCACACCTATGTCCACGCGGCCGCCGATCCGGCGATGACGCGTTCCGTGCTGGCGAACGCGAAGATGCGCCGCACCGGAGTTTGCGGCGCGACGGAGACCCTGCTGATCGACCGGGCCGTCGCCCCGTCCCTCCTTCCGCTGCTGGTCGGCGACCTGCGCGCGCTCGGCTGCGACTTCCGGGCGGATGCGGCGGCGCGCGCGATCGTCCCGGAGCTGCCGCCCGCGGCCGATTCGGACTTCTCGACGGAATGGCTGGACGCGATCCTCAACGTCGCCGTGGTGGACGGGGTGGAGAGCGCGCTGGAGCACATCCGCCTGCACGGCAGCGAGCATACCGAGGCGATCATCACGGAGGATGCGGCCGCGGCGCAGGAATTCCTGGACGGCCTCGCCTCCGCGGTCGGGCTCTGGAACGCCTCCACCCAGTTCTGCGACGGCGGGGAGTTCGGCTTCGGCGCGGAGATCGGCATCGCCACCGGCCGGCTGCACGCCCGCGGCCCGGTCGGGTTGGAGCAGCTCTGCACCTGGCGCTACCATGTGATCGGAACCGGACAGGTTCGCCCCTGATCCGGCCTGCCACGGGGCCAATCCCGGGTCTGGGAGGAGATCACACCATGCGCCGCATCGCGCTGCTGGCCGCAACGGCCCTGACCATCGGAGCAGGGGCGGCAAGGGCCGCCTGCCCATCGGATGCCGATGTGCAGCGCATGGCCGGGGACATCCTCGCCAACCGCCCGGCCCAGGGCTACGGCCCGGGCCTGACGATGGAGGACACGGTCTGCGCGCGCGCGAAGATCGTGGCCCTGATGGCGGAGCGGCTGGGGCCGCCGGTGGGCTACAAGGTCGGCCTGACCAATGCGGCCGCGCAGGGGCGCTTCGGCATCCCGCACCCCGTGCGCGGCACGATCTTCCAGGCCACCATCCGCGCCCAAGGCACCGCGGGCAGCCCGGCCGAGGTGCCGGCCGCCTTCGGCGCCGTGCCGAACGTGGAGAGCGACCTGCTGGTGCGGGTGAAGGACGAGGGCATCAACGAGGCCGGCGCCGACCACCTCGCCATCCTCCGCCACCTGGACCAGGTGATCCCCTTCATCGAGATGCCTGACCTTGTCTTCGCGCCGGGGCAGATGACGGGGCCGGGGCTGGTGGCCATCAACGTGGGCGCCCGGCTGGGCGTGCTGGGCGAACCCATCCCCGTGCAGGCCACGCCGGACTTCGCCGCCCGGCTGGGCGGGATGACGGTGGTGCTGGCGAACGACCAGAAGGAGCTGTCCCGCGTTCCCGCCACGGTGCTGCTGGGCCATCCGCTCAACGCCATTCCCTGGCTGGTCGAAGACCTCAAGGCGGAGGGCAGGCGCCTGCGCGCAGGCGACATCATCTCCCTCGGCGGCTTCTCCCCCGCCTTGCCGACGGAGGCCGGGCGCACCGTCACCGTGACCTATGAGGGGCTGGCGGAGCGTCCCGTGACCGTTTCGGTCCGAACACCCTGAAACCGGGACCCGTTCCGCGAGGGGGGCTCTAGCCCCATGCCGCCCCCCGTTCCGCCGGCCGGCCGCGAAAAGGCGCCGTCGCCCCGCCCCCCTTCCTCGCATCGCGAGCCCGGCCGATACGGCGACGGGCGGCGGGTGCGGATCGGGCTGCTCGGCGGTTCCTTCAACCCCGCCCATACCGGCCACCGGCACGTGGCGGAGATGGCGCTGCACGTTCTGCGGCTGGACGAGGTCTGGATGCTCGTCTCCCCCGGCAACCCGCTGAAGCCCAGCGCAGGGATGGCATCCTTCGAGGAGCGGCTGGATTCGGCCCGCCGCGTCGCCGATGGCCGCCGCGTGATCGCCGTGGACATCGAGGCACGGCTGGGCCTGCGGGAGACGGAGCGCACCCTGTCCCGCCTGCGGCGCCTGTTTCCGCGCGCCGAGTTCGTCTGGATCATGGGAGCGGACAACATGGTGCAGCTGCCGCGCTGGCGCCGCTGGCGGAAGCTGGCACGCGGCACGCCGATCGCCGTCCTGCCGCGCCCGGGCTATACGCGGCGCGCCCTGCACGGCGCCGCGGCGGGCGCGCTCCGCCAGCATCGCCGCCCCTGCGGCATGCTGATGGCGGAGGCGGCGCGGCATCCCGGCGCGCACGCCCCCTGGTGCCTCGTGCCCGCGCGGGAGCACCCGGCGAGCGCGACGGCGATCAGGGCCTTGCGGGCCAACGCAACCACGGCCACTTCCGGCCCTTCTGAGGGGAGCGCCCCGGCCGCCCTCCATGCGCCAGCCGGGGCGGACTGACCCCGGCGCCGCAGGGCGCCAAGGATGAACCCGGCGTCGCGAGGTGCCACGAAGCAGCCCGGTGCCAGAGGGCACCACAGACCATCCGGGCGCCACGCGGCGCAAAGAATGAGCCCGGCGCCGCACGGCGCCACGACGAAGAAACAGGAAGAAGAGCGAGTCATGGCCCGCACCCCCAAGGAACCCACCGGCGGCAACACCCGCAGCCGGACCACGCGGCCGAAGCCCCCCGCCGCCGGGGCCCGCAAGACCACGGCCGGGAAGCCGGCGTCCCGGGCCGAGAAGCCGGCGCCCGCCCGGGCCTCGGCCGCGACGCCCACCGCCACCCGGGCGAAGGCCCCTGCGGCACCCGCGCGCCGGACCTCCGCCGCCGCGCCGGCCCGCAAGGCTTCCGCAGCGCCAGCGCGCAAGGCCGCCCCGGCACCCGCGCGCAAGACTTCCGCGGCGCCCGCTCGCACCGCGTCCGCCGCGCCGGCCCGCAAGGCCGCTGCTCCCGCGCGCAAGGCTCCTGCCACGACGTCCCGCGCGGGCACGACCGCTGCCCCGAGCCGGTCCAGGGCGCCCGCGCCGAAGGCTCCCGCCAGCAGCGCCGCGAAGCCAGCCACCGGCCGCGCCACGACGGCCCGCACCGCCCCGGCCAGGGCACCCGCCCGCGCCGTGAAGGTCGCCCCGGCCCGCTCCTCCAGGGCCGCCCCCGCGCCGAAGGCGGCCGCGAGCCCGGCCCGCCGCACCGCGGAGCCAGCCGCCCCCGCGCGCGGGCGCGCCACCACGCCCCGCACGGCGGCTCGTGACGAGGCGCCGAAGGCGCCCTCCCGCGCCGCTGCGGCCCGCCCTGCTGCCAGGGCGCCGGCGCCCAGGACCCCCGCTGCCCGAAAGGCCCCCGCGAAGGCCGCGGTCCGGACGGTGACCGAGGTCGCGGAGCAGGCCTCCGCAAAGGCTCCTGCCCGCGCACCCGCGCGCGCCCGTGCAGCGAAGCCCGTGCCCGACGAGACGGCCGCCCGCATCGCGGAGCTGGAGGCTGAGGCGGCCCCCACCCCCCGCAAGCGCGCCACCGTCGCCGGCCCGAAGCAGCGCGGCCGCACGCAGCCCCGCCCCGCCCCCAGCCCGGACCGGCTGGAGGAGCTGGTGCGCGCCACCGTGACGAGCCTGGAGGACGACAAGGCCGAGAACGTGGTGGTGCTGGACGTCGCCTCCCGCTCCGCCTTCGCGGACCGCATGGTGGTCGCCACCGGCCTGGCGGAGCGGCAGATCGAGGCCATGGCGCGGCACGTGGAGGAGGCGCTGGCGGAGCACGGCATCCGCCGCATCCGCACGGAGGCCTCGCCGGACTGGGTGCTGCTGGATGCCGGCGACCTGGTCATCCACCTCTTCAAGCCGGAGGCGCGGCAGAACTACGCGCTGGAGCGCATGTGGGGCCCGGACAGCCCGGCACCGGAGGAGGGCACCATGTCGGCGCGCCCCTCCGACGGGGCGGCGGGTGACGAGGGCCCGGACGACGTCCTGGCCGACGGGGACGACGACGACCTCGACGACGATGATGTCGTCGGGGACGAGGATTCCGGGGACCAGGATTCCGGCGACGAGGATGAGGACGACAGCATGACCGACGACGAGACCGCGGCAGCCCCCGATCCCCGCAAGCCGATGGTGGACGGCGATGCCGACGACGCCCAGGCCGGTGACGCGCAGGACCGCGCCTATATCGGCGAGCTCGGCGATGGCCGCCCGGGCGGCAACGGCGACGGGGCCATCCTGCCCCGCGGCGAGGCGCTGGATGGCCCCGCCGGCTTCTCCTTCAACGTCACCGGCGAGGACATGCAGCCCACCTTCCCCGACGAGGAGTCCGGCGGTGCCGCGACCTTGAGCGAGGGCGCGAACACCCGGAAGAAGGGCAGGAAGGACTGAAGCCCCCGCTCCTGCTCGCCGTCGGCCGCGCGCGCGGCGGGCCGGAGGCGGCGCTCTTCGAGCACTACAACGCCCGCCTCCGCCCGGCCCTGCACCTGCGGGAACTGGCGGAGGCGAAGGGCTCCCCCGCCGAGATCCGGCGGCGGGAGGGCGCGCTCCTCCTCGCAGCCATCCCGTCCGAGGCGATGGCGGTGGCGCTCGATCTCGGCGGCGAGATGCCGGACAGCGCCCGGCTCGCGGCACAGACCGCCGCCTGGGCAGAGGCGGCCCGGCCGCTCGCTTTCCTCATTGGCGGGGCGGAGGGGCTCGACGAATCGGTGCTGGCGCGCGCCGACCATCGCCTTTCCCTCGGCCAGCTGACCTGGCCCCATATGCTGGTGCGCGGCTTGCTGGCCGAGGCGTTGTTCCGCGCCCAGTGCATCCGGACGAACCATCCCTACCACCGTGCATGGCGTCCGGGCTGAGCGGCAGGACGTCGCTTCCAGACCTTCCTCACACGCCCTTCCCCAACACGAAAGAGTTTCAGATCACGGATAGTTGAGCTAGTCTCGCCTCCATGATCGCTCTGGTCGTCGCGGCGCTGATCTGGGTTCTGCTGCATGTCGGCATCGCCGGTACGCGGGCCAGGGCAGCTTTGGCGGCGCGCCTGGGCGAGGGCGGGTTCCGCACCACCTTCTCCCTCGCCTCAGCCCTCGCGATCACCCTGCTCGTCCTGGCCTGGCGCAGCGCGCCGACCGCGGTGCTCTGGTCCGTGCCGCGCCCGCTTGGCTGGGTGCTGGTGGCAGCGATGCTCGCGGCCTTCATCCTCTTCGCCGGTAGCCTCATGGCGCGGAACCCGACCTCCGTGGGCCAGGGCGGGGCGCTCTCGGCGGAACCGGCCGGCGTGCTGCGGATCACCCGCCACCCGATGCTCTGGTCCTTTGCCATCTGGGCGGCGGTCCACGTCGTCGGGAACGGAGATTCGGCCTCGCTCGTCTTCTTCGGTGCCTTCCTGGTGACGGCAGCGCTCGGCATGCCGTCGCTGGACGCCAAGGTGGCGGCGCGGGACCCGCAGGGCTGGGCCGGTTTCGCCGCCCGCACCTCGATCCTGCCCTTCGGGGCCGTCCTGGCCGGGCGGAACCGGGTGGCGTGGCGGCAGGTCGTCCTGCCGGGCCTGGTGGGGCTTCTGGCCTGGGCGGCGATGCTGCACCTGCATCCCGTGATCTTCGGGGTCTCGCCCCTGCCGTACTGATCCCTCGCGCAGCCGTCCCTTGCATCGGGACGCGGGGCAGGCGATTCCTGGCGGTCCATCGTCCAGGGATCGGCCCCGCATGACCGGGACCACGCCAGACACCGAAGCCGTCGCCCCGCACCCCGTCCTCGCCCACCGCTACGGCCGGGCGGAGGAACGGGAGGGCTTCGTCCGCGCCCTCTTCGACGAGACGGCGCCGCATTACGACCGGATCGACCGCATCTTCTCCCTCGGCACCGGCCCGGGCTACCGCCGCCGCGCGCTGCGGGAGGCGGGGCTGCGCCCGGGGATGCAGGTGCTGGACGTGGCTGTGGGCACGGGGCTCGTCGCGCGGCAGGCGGTGGCGATCACGGGCGACCCGGCCCTCGTCACCGGCCTGGACCCGAGCGAAGGCATGCTGGCGGAAGCCCGGAAGGTCCTGCCGGGCGTCACCCTCGTCCAGGGGCGGGCGGAGCGCATCCCGCTGCCCGATGACAGCGTGGACTTCCTCTCCATGGGTTACGCGCTGCGCCACGTGGCCGATCTCGGCGCCGCCTTCGCGGAGTACCGGCGCGTGCTGCGCCCCGGGGGCACGGTGCTGTTGCTGGAGATCGGCCGGCCGGAGAGCCGCCTCGCCCGCATGGTCGAGCGCTTCTACATGGGCGCGGTCATCCCCGCGCTCTGCCGCATCGCCGCGCCCCGGCACCGCTCCGGCGAGCTGATGCGCTACTACTGGGAGACGATCGAGGCCTGCGTGCCGGCCGAGACCATCCTCGGCGCGCTGGACGCGGCCGGGTTCCGCGATGCTGCCTGCGCGACGGAGCTGGAGGTCTTCCGGGCCTATACCGCCCGCGCCTGAGCCGCCGGCAGCCGGACCTCCCGGCCCCGCATGGCCCGCCGAAGGGGCAGTTCCACCAGCCGGTAGAGCACCAGCCCAGCCCCGATCGAGGCCGCCGTCACCGCCAGGAGGAAGATCAGCGTTCCCGCCGGTCCGCCCGGCATCGGGAGGCGCCGCCAGACCTCGGCGGAGACCGCCAGCACCGTGACGTGGCAAAGATAGATGGCGTAGGAAACGTCGCCGAGCAGCAGGGGCAGGGGCCGGGACGGAACCCGCCCAGCCGCCTCCATCCCCAGCGCGCCGAGCACCACCAGCA
The DNA here is from genome assembly GCF_017813365.1 of Roseomonas indoligenes. Lineage (GTDB taxonomy): Bacteria > Pseudomonadota > Alphaproteobacteria > Acetobacterales > Acetobacteraceae > Roseomonas > Roseomonas indoligenes. Next base: position 126,271 of record NZ_JAGIZA010000010.1, on the reverse strand, counting down.
GGGCGGGCGGGCCGAGGGCGACGCCGCGGGAGAGGGCTTCCGACCACGCCCAGCCCAGGGGCAGTAGGGCGAAGCCCAGCGCCAGCAGCAGCGCCGAAGCCCCCGCCCCGGGGAGCCGCCCGGCGAGCAGCAGCCGCCCGAGCGCCATCCCCCCCCAGAATTCCAGCACCAGGCTGGAGCCGTAGAAGGCCAGCACGAGGCCCGGCGGGTACAGGAGATGGGCCAGGACCACGGGCAAGGCCAGCGCCGCCCCAACCGCCCAGAACCGCGCCCGGGCCGGCAGCAGCAGGGCCAGGCCAAAGAGGAAATAGAAGGCCATCTCGTAGTTCAGGGTCCAGCCGGGGATGAGGACCGGCAGGGGCAGGCCCATGGCGGGGTGCGGCCAGGGCAGGAAGAGAAAGGAGGCCAGCACATGGGCCGGGTCGAAGCGCGCGGTCCGCAGCAGACTCGGCCCGACGAGGGAAACGGTCACGAGCATGCCGGTGAGCGCCCAGTAGAGCGGCACGACCCGCACCAGCCGGCGCCACCAGAAGGTCGCGGGCGCGACCGGCTGCACTGCCGTCGTCACCCACATGATGAGGCCGCTGATGATGAAGAAGACGTCCACCCCCGCCGCCAGCGGGTCCGTACCCCAGAGCGGCAGGTCCAGCCGGTCCGTCTGCAGCCGGGCATGGTAGATCACCACCATCAGCGCGGCGACCGCCCGCAGGTACTGGATGGAGGCGAGCTGGGGCATACGGGCGGGCATCGCCCCATCATGTTGCACCGTCGACTTTTCTAGAAGCCGGCGGCCACGGGCCCGATCCCTGTTCAAGCCCCCGGCCCGGCGCTATGGCAGGCGCACCCGCACGCCAGGAGCGCCCGATGGCCCGTCCGAAGCCCGTCATGCTCGTCATCCTGGATGGCTGGGGCTGGCGGGAGGAGCGGGCGGACAATGCCGTGCTGCAGGCGGACACGCCGACCTTCGACAGCCTCTGGTCCTCCTGCCCTCGCGCCTTCCTCCGCACCTGCGGCCCCGATGTGGGCCTGCCGGAAGGGCAGATGGGCAATTCCGAGGTGGGCCACCTGAACATCGGCGCCGGCCGCGTGGTGATGCAGGACCTGCCGCGGATCGGTGCCGCCATCGCCGACAGCTCCCTTGCCGCCATGCCGCCGCTGGCGGCACTGGGCGCGAAGCTGAAGGCCACGGGCGGCACGCTGCACCTCATGGGCCTGCTCTCCCCGGGCGGGGTGCACGCGCACCAGGACCACGCGCTGGCGATCGCGAAGATCATCGCGGGCCAGGGCATCCCCGTGGACGTCCATGCCTGGACGGATGGCCGCGACACCCCGCCGGAGGCTGCCGAGACCACCCTGCCCGCCTTCCAGACGGCGCTGCCGGAGGGCGCGCGCATCGCCACGATCACCGGCCGCTACTTCGCCATGGACCGGGACCATCGCTGGGAGCGCGTCTCCCAGGCCTGGCGCGCCATGGTCCTGGCGGAGGGCGCAACCGCCCCGAACGCGCTGGAGGCCGTGCGCGCCGCCCATGCCGCGGGAAAGACGGACGAGTTCGTCCCCGCCACCGTCCTGCCGGGGTACCAGGGCATGAAGGACGGCGACGCCGTTCTGTGCTTCAACTTCCGCGCGGACCGGGTGCGGCAGATCATGGCCGCCCTGCTGGACCCCGCCTTCGACGGCTTCGCGCGGCCCCGCGTGCCGAAGTTCTGCGCCGCCATCGCGATGACGGAGTACTCCGAGGCGCTGAACCCTTTCCTGGAGACGCTCTTCCCGCCGCAGCCCATGCACGACCTGCTGGGCCCCACCGTCGCCAAGGCGGGGATGCGGCAGCTCCGCATGGCGGAGACGGAGAAGTACCCCCACGTCACCTACTTCCTGAACGGCGGGGAGGAGACGCCCTCCCCCGGCGAGGACCGGGTCATGGTCGCCTCCCCCAAGGTGGCGACCTACGACCTGCAGCCGGAGATGTCGGAGCCGGAGCTGGCGGCGAAGGCGGAGGCGGCCATCCGCTCCGGCACTTACGACATGATCATCCTCAACTTCGCCAATGCCGACATGGTCGGGCACACCGGCAGCCTCGCCGCCGCGATCAAGGCCTGCGAGGCGGCGGATGCCGGGCTGGGCCGGATCGCGGGCGCCATCCGGGACATCGGCGGCGCGCTGCTGGTCACGGCGGACCACGGCAATGCGGAGCTGATGAAGGATCCCGTCACGGGCGGCCCGCACACCGCGCACACGCTGAACCCGGTGCCCGTGCTTCTGATGGGCGGCCCGCAGGGAAGCGCGCTGCATGATGGCCGGCTGGCGGACCTGGCGCCCACGATGCTGGCCCTGCTCGGCCTGCCGCAGCCGGTGGCGATGACCGGGCGCAGCCTGATCGACGCCCCGCCCGGGTGAGCATGACGTGAGCCCGGGCGGCCACCGCGCCCCCTGCCCTCAGGCGCGACGGAAACGGCCACTGCGCCTGGCGCTTCTGCTCGGGCTCATCCCCGGCCTGGCCTGCCTTCCGGCCCTGGCGCAGCCGAGCCGGCGTGCCCTGGAGGAGGTGGAGCGCAGTGCCCGCACGGCCCGGGACGAGGCCGCCGCCATCGGCCGCGACGCCCGTGCGGCGGAAGCGGCCGAGCGCGCCCTCTCCGCCCGCCGTGCGGAGGCCGGGCGCCGCGCCGTGGCCGCCGAGGAGGCCGTGGCCGAGGCGGAGGCCCGGCTGGCGGAGGCCGCCACCGCCCGCGACGCCGCAGAGGCGGACCTGACCCGCCGCGCCGAGATCCTGGCGCCCCTGATCCCCGCCATGCGCCGCCTCGGCCTCTGGCCGGCCGAGACGCTGCTGGTTATCCCCGCCCCGCCGGAGGAGGCGCTGCGCGGCGCGCTGGTGCTGCGCGGTGTCGCGGCCCGCCTGGCGCGAGAGGCGGCGGAATACCGCGCGGCGAAGGAGGAGGCCGTCCGGAAGGCGGCGGTGCTGGAGGCGGAGCGGGCCCGCCTGGTGGCGGCTCGCGCCGCGGCCCGGGAAGCGGCGGAGGCAGTGGAGGCGGCGCTGGCCGAGGCCCGCGCCCGGCGGGAGGGCGCGCAGGGCGCCGAGGACGCTGCCACCCGCCGCGCGGCCGACGCGGCCGCGGGTGCCCGCGACCTGCGGGGCGCGGTGGAGCGGCTGGAGCGCGAGGCCCGGGCGCGGGAGGCGCGGGAGCGTGCCGAGGCGGAGCGGCGCGAGCGCGCCGCCGAGGCCCGGCAGCGCGAGGCGGCCGCCCGACGTCAGGAGGCCGAGGGCCGGGCGCGGGAGAACGAGGCGCGGCAGGCCGCGCGGGACGAGGAGGAAGCGCGGGAGAGCGCCGAGGCCGCGCGGGAGCGCCTGCGAGAGGCCGCGGCCCCGCCCCGCACCTCCCGCGGGGCACCCGTGGCGGGGTCCGTCCAGCGCGCCTTCGGCCAGGCCGGCGCCAATGGCCAGACCTGGGCCGCGCCCGCCGGGGCGCGGGTGGTCAGCCCCTGCGGCGGGCGGGTGGTCTTCTCCGGCCCTTTCCGCTCCTACGGGCGGATGTTGATTGTGGATTGCGGCGGCGGATACCATTTCGTCCTGGCCGGTCTCGACCGGCTGGACGCGGAGCCCGGGCAGCGCGTTCTGGCCGGGGAGGCCGTGGGAACACTTGGTAACGCCGGGGTATCTGGCGGGGGCCGCGCGACGCTATACCTTGAGTTGCGCCGCGGCGGGCAGCCCGTGGACCCTGCGGGCTGGACTTCGAGGGGCTGAGGCGCCGTGCGGCCCGGGTCCGGCCGGCTGGGGCTTAACCGAAGGGCAGGACGCCCTCCGGCAAAATGGAAGCACCGTGGCCCGCCACGGCGAGAGGGGTGTCTGACGGATGCGAGTTCCTGCTGAGCGTATCCAGGCCGAAAGCAACGAGAAGCCCCGCCGCCGCGCGCGCACCATGGCCGCGGTCGCCGCGGCTTTCACCGCCGGCGCCATCGCCGGCCCCGTGGTGACCGCCTGGGCCCAGGAGGGGTCGCGCGCAGAGACCTACCGGCTGCTGAACCTCTTCGGCGACGTGTTCGAGCGGGTGCGGGCCGAGTACGTGGAACCCGTGAACGACCGCGAGGTGATCGAGAACGCGATCAACGGGATGCTGCAGGGGCTGGACCCGCACTCCTCCTACATGAACCTTCGCAACTTCCGCGACATGCAGGTGCAAACCCGCGGCGAGTTCGGCGGCCTGGGCATCGAGGTCTCGCAGGAGGCCGGCTACGTGAAGGTGATCTCCCCGATCGACGACACGCCGGCGGCGCGCGCCGGGGTGAAGCCGGGCGACCTGATCACCCACATCAACGAGAAGACCACCCAGGGCCTGACGCTGCAGGAAGCGGTGGACCAGATGCGGGGCGAGCGCGGCAGCTCCATCCGCCTGACGATCCGGCGGGAGGGCACGGCCACCCCGGTGGAGCTGACCCTGACCCGAGACGTCATCCGCCCGCAGGTGGTCCGCGCGCGGCTTGAGGCGGGGGACATCGCCTACGTCCGCCTCACCTCCTTCAACGAGCAGACCGAGGTGGGCCTGCGCCGGGCGCTGCAGACGCTGCGCAGCCAGGCCGGGAGCGGCGGGCTGAAGGGCGTGGTGCTGGACCTGCGGAACAACCCGGGCGGGCTGCTGGACCAGGCCATCCAGGTCTCCGACGACTTCCTGGACCAGGGCGAGATCGTCTCCACCCGCGCCCGCCGGCCCGAGGACGCGCAGCGCTGGAACGCGAAGTCCGGCGACATCACCTCCGGCCTGCCGGTCGTGGTTCTCGTGAATGCCGGCTCCGCCTCCGCCAGCGAGATCGTGGCGGGCGCGCTGCAGGACCACCGGCGCGCGATCGTCATGGGCGTGAAGAGCTTCGGCAAGGGCTCCGTGCAAACGGTGATGCCGCTGCCGGGGAACGGCGCCATTCGCCTGACCACCGCGCGCTACTACACCCCCTCCGGCCGCTCCATCCAGGCCACCGGCATCCAGCCGGACATCGAGGTGCTGGCCCAGCGCGAGGACGCGCAGCAGAACCGCGAGCGCGACCGCGAGGCGGACCTGAACCGTGCCCTCCGGAACGACAGCACCGGGACCGGCGCCACGGGCGTGAATGCCCGCCCGCCCGCGCCGCTGCCGCCGCTGAACCTGCCCCAGGGCGCCGTCTCCGCCGTGCAGCGCATGCCCCCGGAGGGTGCGCCCGCCTTCGATCCGACGAAGCCGGAGACGGACCACCAGCTCCAGCAGGCCATCGGGCTTCTGCACAGCATTGCCGGCGCCCCGCCGCAGCGCCGCGCCAGCCGCTGACCTGTAGAGGGCGCCGAAGCCGGCAATGAAGGCCCTCGGCGTCTTCTGGCTTATCGTGCTGGCCGGGCTCGGCGCCGGGGCCTTTGCCCTGCACCGGGCGGGGCCGCCCGAGGATGGGATCCCGGCCTCGCTGCGCCGGGATGGCGTAGCGGCATCCGCGCCGCCGCGAACGGTGCCGGAGCCCCAGCCCGTAAGCCCGCCTCCTTCGGAAGCGGCATCCCCCTCCCCGCCCGAGACGCCTCGCGCCGCGGGCGATGTGGCGCCCCCTCCTGCTGCGCCAGCCCCGGCCGTGCCGGAAGCGGCACCCCCAGCCCGCGAAGCGGAGGCGCCGCCCAGCGCGCCCGAGCCGCCCCCGCTGCCCGCGCCGGCCGCACGGACGGAGGCCCCGGCCGACCGGCCGATCCCGCCCCCCGACCCCGCCCTGCAGGAGCCTTCCCCCCACGGTCCGCTGCCACGCGCGGGGGCGGACGGGCGAACCCCGATCCGGGCCTATGGCCGTCCTTTCGACCGGGCGGAGACGCGGCCGCGGGTCGCGCTGGTGGTCGGCAATCTCGGCCTCTCCGCCGCTTTGTCGGAGGAGGCGATCCGCCGCCTGCCGCCCGAGACCGCCCTCGCCTTTTCCCCCTACGCCGCCCGCCCCGCCCCGCTGCTGGATCGTGCCCGGGCGCGCGGCATGGAGGTGCTGAGCGCCCTGCCGCTGGAACCCGCGAATTACCCGGTGAACGATCCGGGCGACCGCGCCCTGCTGACCAGCCTGCCGCCGGCGGAGAACGCGGACCGGCTGGCCTGGTCCCTCTCCCGCATCGCCGGGCAGGTAGGGGCAGTGGGCGCCCTCGGCCCGATGCGGGGGGAGCGCTTCGCGGCCCTGCCGGAATCCCTGGGCGGATTGCAGGACGTGCTGCGGCAGCGCGGCCTCCTCTATGTCGATCCTCGCCCGGGCGCCCCATCCCCCGCTCGCGCCTGGGGGCGGACGGTCGATCTGGTGGTGGACGAGCCTGCGACGCGGAGCGAGATCGACCGTCGCCTGGCGGAGCTGGAGCGGGTGGCACGGGAGAAGGGCACGGCGCTGGGGCTTGCGGGAGATGTCTCCCCCGTGCTGGTGGACCGCGTGGCCGCCTGGGCTGCGGGGCTGGCGGAGCGGGGGGTAGTGATCGCCCCCCTCACCGCCCTGATCCGCCGCCCCGAGGACATTCCCCGGGAACCGAGATGACCCAACTTCCCCTGCGCCCGAATGTCGGCGCCTGCCTCTTCAACCGCGACGGGCTGGTCTTCATTGGCCGCCGCGCCGACCAGCCGGCCGGGGAGACGAATTCCGGCGCCTGGCAGATGCCGCAGGGCGGGCTGGACGAGGGCGAGGATCCGGAGACCGCGGTGCTGCGCGAGTTGTCCGAGGAGATCGGCACGCGCAACGCCCAGGTGATCGGGCGCATGGCGGAGTGGCTGGACTACGACCTGCCCGCCCATCTCGTCGGCAAGGCGCTCGGCGGCCGGTTTCGCGGCCAGACCCAGCTCTGGTTCGCGCTGCGCTTCCTGGGGCAGGACAGCGAGATCAGGCTGGACGCGGACCGGCACCAGGAGTTCGACGCCTGGCGCTGGGCGCCGCTGGCGGAGCTGCCGGCCATCGCCGTGCCGTTCCGCCGCCCAATCTACGAGCGAGTGGCACGGGACTTCACCCGCTACGCCGTTCCCGGCTAGGCCGCGGTATTGAAGCTACGGGCCATGGCCCGCCACATTTCCTTGCGGTTGTACTCCCAGTCCAGCGGCAGGGCGCGGTGCAGCTTGCCGTCCCGGCGGGCCACCGCGGCCTCGACCACCGTCCAGGAGAAGCGGTCCACCAGACCCCAGGTGAGGAAGGTCCTGACCCCCGCCTCGGCACTGGCCGAGATAAAGGCGGAGATGCGCTCGGCCACCACCCGGTCCCGCGCCACGTAGTCGTCCGGCACGCTGTCACCCTCGCGGATGTCCAGTTCCGTCACCAGCACGGAAAGGCCCTCCGCCCGGATGGCGCGGAGGAAGTTGCCGAACACCACGGGGTTGAACGGGTTCCGCATCTGCAGATGCGCCTGGATGCCCACCGCATCGATTGGCACGCGCTTGCGGACGAGGTCGCGGACAAGGTTTAGCAGCCGGCGGCGCTTCTCCTCTGCCCAGGGTGTGTCCTCCTCCACGCCGTAGTCGTTCAGGACCAGCCGCAGCGTCGCGTCCTGCTCCCGCGCCATGCGGAAGGCGGTCTCGATGTAGCCGGGCCCGAGGGCGCGGAAGAAGGGGGAGTTCCGCAACTCGCCGTCCGCCTGGGGCGTGTCGCTGCCCGGCGGATCGGCGACGGCCTCGTTGACCACGTCCCAGTCACGGATCCGCAGGCGGGTGGTGGCCAGAACCCGGGTGAAATGGGCGGCCATCACGCTGCGGGCGCGCTGCTGGCTCTCTGCGATGGCGGCCACGGCCCAGTCGGGGAAGGCCTCATGCCACACCAGGGCGTGGCCGCGGACCGGGCGGCCCCGGGCCTGGCCCCAGTTGATGATCGCGTCCAGCTGGGAGAAGTCGAACTCCCCCTCCTTCGGCTGAAGGACGGACCACTTGCCCTCAAATTCCGGCACCAGCACGCCCGCCTCCCGCTCATAGGCGGCGGCGTAAAGGGGGTCGGAGGCGAGCATGTTCGCCTGGACCGCAGCGCCGAAGGTGAAGCCGCGGCCGCGGGCAATCTGCCACAGGCCGGGGGGCGGGTTCAGGTCGGGGTTGGCCGGCTGGGCACGGGCGCAGCCGCTGATGGCGGCCAGCGCCATGCCGAGCGCCGCGCGACGGGTCGCCTCCCCCGCCGGGAGAGACGGGGGAAGCGCGTTCATCATGCGGCGGCGCTGCGGGGCGCGTTCTCGTTGGCGGCGCGCGTCAGGGCCTGCCGGTACTTCTCCCGCCGCCACTGCAGGAGCCTCCAGGCACCCTTGGCCGCGAGGTCCGACATGCGGCCGCGCGGTTCCAGCCCGATCGACTTGAAGACCATGCCCATGCCCCGCTCGATGTGCCGGAACCGGTAGAAGGACATCGCCCGGCCCATGTAGCCGGTGATGCAGCGGTCATGGCTGTAGGAGGTATCCGCGGTCTCGTTGCCGCAGTGGTAGGCGTAGGCCAGCTCGTCGTCCTCGGACTCCCCGATCCGCCCGGCGGCCACGCGCAACCGCTTGGGGAAAGAGAGCTTCTCCCGCGCCAGATAGCGCTTCATGTGGTCGTAAAAGAGCTTAAAGTGCCGATACTCGTCCGCAGCGATCAGGCGGCAGACCTGGCGCAGCACCGGCTCCTCCGTGCTGTCGCCGAGCGCGGTGTAGTAGGAGGAGGTTCCCGTCTCCACCATGCAGCGCGCGATCAGCTCCCCCGTGCGGGAGCCGCGGATGGAGGCATCGGCCTTCACGTCGATCTTGTAGCCGGCGCGGTAGCGGTCAAAGGCATCGTCGAAGGACCAGCCGGGATCGGCCATCTCGCCCCATCGGCCGAGCGCGTCGCCGTGCTGCACCTCCTCCACCGCCCAGTTGTCGGCGGCCCTGGAGAAGTCGGGATCACCGACGAACACGTTGTTCAGGTAGACGGCGTAGTCCACGCCGTTCTTCTCGACCAGGGCGGCGGCCTTCACCAGCGGCACGATCTCGGGATCGACCTTCGAGGGATCGAACTTGTCCCAGGCGATCTGATCGAGCGTCCAGTGCTTCATGAAACCCATCTTCCCGCGGGGCAGCCAATGGAGGGCCGCGCCAGTTCCGCATTTGCCGGCCCCGGGACGATTCTTTCAAGCCCTGAGGCAATTCAACGTCGGGTTGTGATCCGGTGGCAGGAGCCAGCCACTGAAACGGCGAAGCGCCCGGTGCCAATCGGCCCCGGGCGCCCCGATTCTCCTGCCAGGGCTACCCTCAGGCGGCCTGGGCAGCGTCCTGCATGGCGCGGGCGGCCTGGAGGCGGTCGCTCGCCCGGTCCCGGATCTCCGGCGCGTCGTTCGCGGCGGCGGCCAGGGCGGCCTCCGCCTCCGTCACGCGCTGCGCGGCGGCGGCGCGGGAGAGGGTCGCGAGCGGCGTGGCCTCATCGGCCAGCACCGTCATGCGGGTGGGAGTGATTTCCGCGAAGCCGCCCATGATGAACAGGCTCTCGGTCTCACGACCGCCTTCCGTCACCCGGATCACGCCGCCCCGGAGGGCGACGATCATCGGGGAATGGCCGGGCAGCACGCCCATCTCGCCCTCATAGGCCGGGATCACCGCCATCTCGACGGGGCGCGAGAGGAGCAGGCGCTCCGGGCTCACCAGCTCGAGGTCGAAGGTGGCCATGGATTTAGGCCGTCGCCTTCAGGGTCTCGGCCTTCTTCACGGCCTCCTCGATAGTGCCGACCATGTAGAAGGCGGCCTCGGGGAGGTGGTCGTACTCGCCGGCCACGATGCCCGCGAAGGAGCGGATCGTGTCCTCGAGCTTCACGAAGACGCCCGGCGTGCCGGTGAAGACCTCGGCCACGTGGAACGGCTGGGAGAGGAAGCGCTGGATCTTGCGCGCGCGCGCCACGACCAGCTTGTCCTCCTCGGACAGCTCATCCATGCCCAGGATGGCGATGATGTCCTGCAGGGACTTGTAGGTCTGCAGGACGCGCTGCACCTCGCGGGCCACGCGGTAGTGCTCCTCGCCCACCACGCGCGGATCGAGCGCGCGGGAGGTGGAGTCCAGCGGGTCCACGGCCGGGAAGATGCCCAGCTCGGCGATCGAGCGGTTCAGCACCGTCGTCGCGTCCAAGTGGGCGAAGGAGGTGGCCGGGGCCGGGTCGGTCAGGTCGTCGGCGGGCACGTAGATGGCCTGGACCGAGGTGATCGAACCCTTCTTCGTGGAGGTGATCCGCTCCTGCAGCGCGCCCATGTCGGTGGCCAGCGTCGGCTGGTAGCCCACCGCGGAGGGGATGCGGCCCAGCAGGGCCGAAACCTCGGCGCCCGCCTGGGTGAAGCGGAAGATGTTGTCGATGAAGAAGAGCACGTCCTGGCCCTGCTCATCGCGGAAGTACTCCGCCATGGACAGGCCGGAGAGGGCGACGCGCGCGCGAGCGCCCGGCGGCTCGTTCATCTGGCCATAGACCAGCGCCACCTTGGAACCCTCGGTGCCGCCGTTCTCGCCGAGCTTGATGACGCCGGCATCGATCATCTCGTGGTAGAGGTCGTTGCCCTCGCGGGTGCGCTCGCCCACGCCGGCGAAGACGGACACGCCGCCATGGCCCTTGGCGATGTTGTTGATCAGCTCCTGGATCGTCACGGTCTTGCCGACGCCGGCGCCGCCGAACAGGCCGATCTTACCGCCCTTGGAGTAGGGAGCCAGCAGGTCCACCACCTTGATGCCCGTGACCAGGATCTCGGTGCTCGTCGCCTGCTCCTCGAAGGCCGGGGCGGCGCGGTGGATGGTGTAGGTCTTGTCGTGCGGAACCGGGCCGCGCTCGTCGATCGGCTCGCCGATGACGTTCACGATGCGGCCGAGCGTGCCCTCACCCACGGGCACCGCGATGCCCTTGCCAGTGTCCACCACCTCGGTGCCGCGGATCAGACCGTCCGTGGTGTCCATGGCGATGGTGCGGACGGTGCGCTCGCCGAGATGCGACGCGACCTCGAGGACGAGGGTGCGGTCGCCGACCTGGGTGGTCAGCGCGTTGAGGATGTTCGGCAGCTCGGAGGGGAACTGCACGTCCACCACCGGGCCAAGGATCTGCGTGACCGTGCCAACATTGTTCTTCATCGGATGGCTCCTGTCAGACCGCTTCAGCACCGGAGATGATCTCGATCAGCTCCTTGGTGATGTTGGCCTGTCGCGTGCGGTTGTAGTTGAGCGTCAGCCTGTTGATCATGTCGCCCGCATTGCGCGTGGCGTTGTCCATCGCGGTCATCTGGCTTCCGTAGAAGCCGGCCGCGTTCTCGAGCAGCGCGCGGTAGATCTGGATGGCGAGGTTCTTCGGCAGCAGCGCCGCCAGAAGCTCCTCCTCGCCCGGCTCATACTCGTACAGCGCCGGCGCCTCGCCCGCCGCGGCCGGGGCCGTGGCGTCGTTGGCGGGAAGCGGCGCCGGGATCAGGCGCTGCTCGCTGGCAACCTGGCTGATGACGCTCTGGAAGCGGTTGTAGATCAGCGTGCAGACGTCGAACTCGCCGGCCTCCAGCATCGCGGTGATGCGGGTGGCCAGCTCGTCGGCCTGCTCGAAGCCGATGCGCTTGACGTTGTGGTAGCTGACGTCGCCCACGAAGCGGCTGCTGAACTCGCGCTTCAGGTAGGTCGTGCCCTTGCGGCCGACGGTGAGCACCTTCACCGTCTTGCCCTCGGCCTCCAGGGCACGGATGCGGGCGCGCGCGAAGCGGCCGGCATTCGTGTTGAAGGCGCCGGACAGGCCGCGCTCGGCCGTCACGACGACCAGCAGATGGACCTGGTCGCGCCCCGTGCCGATCAGCATCCGCGGCGCGTCGGGGCTGCCCGCCACCGCCGCGCCGAGGGAAGCGAGCATCCGCTCCATCCGCTGGGCATAGGGCCGCGCCGCCTCGGCCTGCGCCTGGGCGCGGCGCAGCTTGGCGGCGGCAACCATCTTCATCGCCTGCGTGATCTTGCGGGTCGACTTCACGCTGTTGATGCGACCGCGCAGGTCCTTAAGGCTGGCCATGGGGGCTTCTCCTGATGCCCCTGATCAGCCGAAGGACTTCGCGAAGCCGTCAAGGAAGCCTGCCAGCGCCTTGTCGTTGTCGCCGGTGATCTGCCCGCTGCTGCGGATCGACTCCAGGATCTCCGGCTTGGCCGCCTTCAGCTCGCCGAGCATGCGGCGCTCGAACTCACCGACCTGGTTCACGGGCACCTTGTCCAGGTAGCCGCGCGTGCCAGCGAAGATCGACACCACCTGCTCCTCGACGGGAACCGGCGCGTACTGGGGCTGCTTCAGCAGCTCGGTCAGGCGCGCGCCACGGGCCAGCAGAGCCTGGGTGGAGGCGTCGAGGTCCGACGAGAACTGCGCGAAGGCCGCCATCTCGCGGTACTGCGCGAGGTCCAGCTTGATCTTGCCGGCGACCTGCTTCATCGCCTTGATCTGAGCCGCCGAGCCCACGCGGGACACGGAGAGGCCGACGTTCACGGCCGGGCGGATGCCGCGGAAGAACAGCTCCGTCTCAAGGAAGATCTGGCCGTCCGTGATGGAAATCACGTTGGTCGGGATATAGGCGGAAACGTCGCCCGCCTGCGTCTCGATCACCGGCAGCGCGGTGAGCGAGCCGAGGCCAGCGCCCTCGCCCATCTTCGCCGCGCGCTCCAGCAGGCGGGAGTGCAGGTAGAACACGTCGCCCGGATAGGCCTCGCGGCCCGGCGGACGGCGCAGCAGCAGCGACATCTGGCGGTAGGCGACGGCCTGCTTCGACAGGTCGTCGTAGAAGATGACGGCGTGCATGCCGTTGTCGCGGAAGAACTCGCCCATCGTGCAGCCGGTGTACGGGGCAAGGAACTGCATCGGCGCCGGGTCGGAGGCCGTGGCGGCCACGACGATGGAGTACTCCATCGCGCCGCGCTCCTCGAGGGTGCGGACGAGCTGGGCGACCGTGGAGCGCTTCTGCCCGATGGCGACGTAGATGCAGTAGAGCTTCTTGCTCTCGTCGGTGCCGGCGTTGACGGTCTTCTGGTTCAGGATCGTGTCGATGATGACAGCGGTCTTGCCGGTCTGACGGTCGCCGATGACGAGCTCGCGCTGGCCGCGGCCGATCGGGATCAGGCTGTCGATCGCCTTGATGCCGGTCTGCATCGGCTCGTGCACGGACTTGCGGGGGATGATGCCCGGCGCCTTCACCTCGACGCGGCTGCGCGTCACGTCGACCAGCGGGCCCTTGCCGTCGATCGGGTTGCCGAGGCCATCGACCACGCGGCCGAGCAGGCCCTTGCCGACCGGCACGTCCACGATGGTCCCGGTGCGGGAGACGGTGTCACCCTCGCGAATGCGGCTGTCGTCGCCGAAGACCACGACGCCGACATTGTCGGTCTCGAGGTTCAGCGCCATGCCGCGCACGCCGGCGGAGGGGAACTCCACCATCTCGCCGGCCATGACGTTCTGCAGGCCGTAGCAACGGGCGATGCCGTCACCCACGGTCAGCACGGTGCCCACCTCGGCCACATCGGCCTCGGTGTCGAAGCCAGCAATCTGCTGCTTCAGGATGTCCGAAATCTCGGCGGGACGAATGTCCATGGTCAGGCGGCCCCCTTCATGGCGTAGCTCAGGCGCTGCAGCCTGGACTTGATGGAAGTGTCGTAGAGGCGGGACCCGATCCGGAGGATCAGGCCGCCCAGGATGGACGCGTCCACCGTCTCGGACAGGCGGACGTTCGAGTACCCTGCCTCGGTGAGGCGGGCGGCGATCTGGGCGCGCTGGGTGTTGGACAGCGGGTGCGCGGTGGTCACCTCCGCCATCTGCTGCCCGCGCTGCTCGGCAAGCAGGTTGCCGAAGGCGTGGAGGACGCCCGGCAGCACGGCTAGGCGGCGGTTGGCGATCAGCACGCCGACGAGGTTCTTCACCTCGCCGCCCACGCCCGCGCGGTCCAGCACGGCGAAGGCGCCGGCGCGCTGGGCCTTGGAGTCGAGGCGCGGGTCGGCCAGGAAGGCGCGGAAGGACGCGTCGCCCTGCATAACGGCGGAGAGCTTCTCCACCTCGGCCGCGGTGAAGTCGACGGACTTATTGTCCTTGGCCAGTTCCAGCAGGGCCTGGGCGTAGCGCCCGGCCGCGCCCCCCGTGGCATGGCTGCCCTGGCCATTGCTGCCCTGGGTGGCTGCGGTTTTGTCGTTGGCGACGGCTTCGGAGGCCACTGGCGATCCCGTTCGAGGGGTGTGAGGACCTTCGGGCCCGTTTCGCGGCCCGCCCCGGGGCGGACCTCCGGGCGGGGCCTTCGCGGGCCTTCTGGTGACGCCCGGAGAATCCTCCTGGCGCCGGCGCGGGCCCCTTAACACGATGCAATGCGGGACGTCCATCGGTCTGCAACGGTCCGCACGGCCGTGAAGGATGCCTTTTCGAAGCGGGCGGACCAGATCTGCTTCTCCCCTGTAACCTCTGATGGAACCCTCCCCCGGTCTGCGGCGCTTCATGGAGGACCGGGCTTGCCCGGCCTCACGATAGCCCTCCGGAGGAGGACAAGATGGATAGCGACAAGACCGACCAGAAGCGCGACCACGAGACGGGCGCCTGGGTGTCGGACCTCAAGCCTGGCGCCACCAACAGCGCCAAGCTCGACAAGGCGGTGGAGGACACCTTCCCGGCCTCCGACCCCGCCCCGAAGACCGGCACCACCGGCTTTATCGAGCCGGACGGCACGGATACCGCGAAGTCGACGGACCAGGGTCAGGGCCAGCCCGGCACCACCGCCGGCGGCAAGCCCTGAGGCGGGCCGGCCGGCCATGAGCAGCGAGTCGCCCAAGACTTCCTCCGGAACGCCGTATGAAGGCGCCGCGGAGGAGCAGGCCCTGCGCGAGACCGGGGGGTGGCGGCATGGCCTTCGCCCCGGGATCGGGCAGGGCGGCGAGCTGGACAAGGCCGCGGCGGAGGGCGCGCCGGAGGCCGATCCGGCCACGCGCGCCCCCATTCCCGGATTCGTGGACCAGCCCGATGCCACGGAGGCCTTCGTCGAAGGCGAGGGCGTGTCCCAGGCACGGAACGCGGTGGAGGACCTTCCCCGGCAGGGCTAGGTCGCGCTCTCCTAGAGGAAGCTCACGGGGTCCACGTCCACCTGGACACGCACGGCGTTCGGAACCTCCACGCGGGAGAGCCATTCCCGCAGCAGCGGCTGCACCGCGACATCCCGCCGCGCCTTCAGCAGAAGGCGGCGGCGGTGGCGGCCGCGCAGCATCGCCAGCGGCGCCGGCGCCGGTCCGAGCACCTCCACCCCCGTCCCACCGGGGGCTGCAAGGCCGAGGTCGCGTGCCACCCGGTCCGCCGCCCGCTCATCCTCCGAGCTCACGATCAGCGCCGCAAGGCGGCCGAAGGGCGGCCAGCCGCCAGGGCGGCGGGCCTCGGCCTCCTCCGCCATGAAGGCGGAGAGGTCGCCGGAGACCAGGGCCGCCATCACCGGGTGCTCGGGGTTCCAGGACTGCAGCAGCACCCGTCCCGGGCTCTCTGCACGGCCGGCGCGGCCGGAGACCTGATGCAGCAGCTGCACCGTCCGCTCCGCCGCGCGCAGGTCGCCGCCCGCCAGACCGAGATCGGCATCCACCACCCCCACCAGGGTGAGATGGGCGAAGTGCCAGCCCTTCGCGACGATCTGGGTGCCGATCAGCAGGTCCACCTCGCGGTCCTGAATCTGCCGCGCGGCCTCCGCCGCGGCGGCGGGGCCGGGGATGGTGTCGCTGGCCATGACGAGGCGGCGGGCATCGGGGAAGAGAACCGCCGCCTCCTCCTGCACCCGCTCCACGCCCGGTCCGATGGCGGTCAGGCTCCCCTCCGCGCCGCATTCCGGGCAGAACTGGGGAATGGGCTCGGCATGGCCGCAGTGGTGGCACTGCAGCCGCCGCTGGGCGCGGTGCTCCACTAGCCAAGCCGTGCAGTTGGGGCAGCGGATGCGATGGCCGCAGGCCCGGCACAGCGTCATCGGCGCGTAGCCCCGGCGGTTCAGGAAGAGCATCGCCTGCTCCCCCCGCGCCAGGGTCTCGGTGATGGCCTCGATCACGGGTGGGGAGATGAAGCGGCCGCGCTCCGGCGGGGTCTTCCGCAGGTCCAGCACCGTCACCTCCGGCAGGCCGGCGCTGCCGTGGCGGGTGGGCAGGTTCAGCGCGGTGTAGCGGCCCTGCTCGGCGTTCGTCAGCGTCTCCAGGCTCGGCGTGGCGGAGACGAGGACGCAGGTGGCCTCCGCCATGCGGGCGCGCACCACGGCCATGTCGCGGGCGTGGTAGATCACCCCGTCCTCCTGCTTGAAGGCCGTCTCGTGCTCCTCGTCCACGATGATGAGGCCGAGATCGGGATAGGGCAGGAAGAGGGCGGAGCGGGCGCCCACCAGCACCCCCACTTCGCCATCCGCCAGGGCGCGCCAGGTCGCGCGGCGCTGGCGGCCGGAGAGTTCCGAATGCCAAAGGGCGGGGGCGCAGCCGAAACGCTCCTTGAAGCGGTCCAGCCACTGGGTGGAGAGGGCGATTTCCGGCAGCAGCACCATCGCCTGCCGCCCCTGCCGCAAGCATTCCGCCACCGCGTCCAGATAGACTTCCGTCTTTCCGGAGCCGGTGACGCCCTGGAGGAGGGTGACGCCGAAGGCCCGCCTCGCCACGGATTCCCGTAGGGTGGCGGCGGCTTCGGCCTGCTCGGCACCGAGAATCGGACCGGGGTGGTCCGGGTCCGGGCGGGCAAAGGCGCGGGGGCGCGGGAGCAGGGCCGGCTCGATCAACCCATTATCGGCCATGCCGCGCAGCACGGCGGTGGAAACCCCCGCCTCGTCCGCGATGTCGGCGCCGGCGCGGGGCTCGCCCGCCTCCATCACGTCCAGCACGCGGCGGCGCTGGGGGGTCATGCGGTAGCCGGGTGCGCCGCCCTGCGCGGCCTGCCCGGCGGCCGAGAGCTTCCAGCCGGCCTGCTGCCCCGGCGGCTCCAGCGCGGAGGGCACGGACATGGCCATCCGCAACACCGCGCCGGGCGGGGAGAGGGTGTAGGCGGAGACCCATTCCACGAACCGGCGCAGCGCCGGTTTCATCGGCGGCGCGGGTAGGACGCCGAGAATGTCGCGCATCTTGCCTTCCGGCAGGTTTGGATCGGGCTCGCCGTCCCAGACCACGCCGAGCATCTCCCGCCCGCCAAGCGGCACGGCGACGAAGCTGCCGATCTCCGGCAGCAGGGTGCCGTTCGGCACGCGGTAGTCATAGGCCCCGCCACCCGGCGTATCGAGCGGAAGGGGTAGAAGCACGCGGATCCGGCGGGCCGGCGGCCCCTTCGGCGCGGCCTGGCGCTTGCCCTTGGCCGTGGCGGCAGGAGCCGAAACGAGGCCCTCTCCGAAGAGGCCGCCGTCAAAGCTTGGCTGGTTGGCGTTGGCCTCGGCCTCTTCCATGGCTATCTGTCCGCCCGCAGGCCCTTCAGGACCCCCATCATGAAATTCTTCGTGGACACCGCCGACGTCTCCGAGATCCGTGCCCTCGCCGAGAGCGGACTGCTCGACGGCGTTACCACCAACCCCTCCCTGATCGCCAAGGCCGCCCGCCCCATGGCCGAGGTCATCAAGGAGATCTGCGATATCACCCCCGGCCCGGTCTCCGCCGAGGTCACGGCCACCGATTACGACGGCATGATGCGAGAGGGCGAGCACCTCGGCCGCATCGCGCCGAACGTCGTGATCAAGCTGCCGCTTACGGAAGCGGGGCTGCGCGCATGCAAACATATGGTGAACAACGGGGTGATGGTCAACGTCACCCTGTGCTTCTCCCCCGCCCAGGCGCTGCTCGCCGGCAAGGCGGGTGCGACCTACATTTCCCCCTTCGTCGGGCGGCTGGATGACATCGGTCAGAACGGCATGGAGCTGATCGCCGACATCATGCAGATCTACGAGAACTACGACGCGATCCGGACGGAAGTTCTGGTCGCCTCCATCCGCCACCCCATTCACCTGATCCAGGCGGCGAAGCTCGGCGCCCATGTGGCCACCCTGCCCCCGGCCGTGATCAAGTCCCTCTACAAGCACCCGCTGACCGACAAGGGGCTGGAAAGCTTCCTGGCGGATTGGAAGAAGACCGGCCAGTCCATCCTCTGATGCAGGCCAGGGCACTCTGGACGCTCGGAATCCTCCTCGTCGCGGTGGGCGTCGCAGCCCATGCGGTGGGGTGGGAGGAGCTTCTCTGGTTCCCGCGCTGGGTCCTCGACTCCCTGTTCTGGGTGCCACTGGCCCTGGTGGACGCGATCGCCGCCGCCCCGCTCACCTTCGCGGTGATCGGGCTGGGGGTGGTTCTCATGGTGGCGTCGCGCCTGATCGGGCGCGGCAGGGGCAGCTAGGGCTCCGCATCCCGGCCGGAGCAAGCGGCATTCTGCCCCGCTGCTCCGGCCCGGATCGGTCCTAGCGCGCGGCCTGGACTTGCCGGACGAAGCCGGCCAGTTCCCTGTTGAAGCGCGCGGGCTCCTCCCAGAAGGGAGCGTGGCCGCTTTCCGGATAGAGCGAGAGGGTGGCGCCCGGCACCGTGGCCGCGGTGAAGCGGGCCATCGCCGTGGTGAGGATGCGGTCCTTCTCGCCATGGCTGACCAGCACGGGAAGGCGCAGGGCCTTCAGCACCTCGTCGTAATTGGCCGGGCGTCCCGCGAGGCCGGCGCGCACGTAGTGCGGGGCCAGCATGTTGAAGGCCAGCATGGTCTGGAAATCCGCCGGGTCCGGCTGCGTGGCGAAGCAGGAGCGCAGGAAGCGGACCGTGCCGTCGATGAACCCGTCGATCCCCGGCGCGAGCATGGCCGAGGGCCCGAGCAGCCCGGCATCCGGCCCGAAGAAGGCGGCGTTGCCCAGCGTGCTGCTGGCATCCACGTAGTTGATGCCAGCCAGGGCGGAAGCGCCGTGGGCCGTGAGGTAGTCGCCGACCACCCGCCCCGCATAGGACCAACCGACCAGGACCGGCCGCTGCAGTCCCAGCCCGGCGATGACGGCCTTCACGTCATCCGCCCAGACCTGGCCGGGCTTGTAGAAGGCATCACCCTCCGGCTTCGCGCTCATCCCATGGCCGCGCAGGTCGATCGCCACCATGCGGAACTCGCGCGCGAGCGCGGGATCGCGCAGCTGCCGGTCCCAGGACAAGGCGGCCTGCGCGAAGCCGTGCAGGAAGAGAATCGCGGGCCCCTGCGGGTTGCCGAACTCATAGGTCGCCAGGCGCACGCCGTCCGGCGAGGCGACGAAGCGGGGATTATAGGGCGCCTTCTCCGTCGGGGGCGCCGATGGCACCGCCGCCGGCTGGGCGCGGCTGCCAGTCGCGGCGAGGAGCCCGGCGCCGATCACCGCGCTCCCCAACCCGATCGCACGCCGCCGGATTCCCGGATTCCCGTCCATTTCCATCCCCATCGCTTCTCGGGCGCAGCCCATGCCGGCCGCCCGGTCGCGCGCAGGCTGGCAGGAACGGGAGCGCGACGGAAGCGAGGCGGGTGGCGGCCCTCCGCTGCCTCAGAGAGCGGGCCTTGCGAGCGTCGCCCGCCCGCCATGCGCGGCCGACCACCCCACCGGGTCCGCCAGGAAGGCCCCGAGCACCGCCCGGTCGGCCTCCGGCAGCGCGGCCGCACCATCCACGGCCAGCACGTCCCGCCAGCTCGCCAGCGCCACGAGTTCCAGCCCCAGATGCGCCATCCTCTCGGCGCCACCGGGGAAGGTGCCGTGGTGGAAAAGGCAGAGCGCGTGCGTGACCGCGGCGCCTGCGGATCGCAGCCCGCGCGCGAAGGCGGCCTTGCTGCTGCCATCCGTCATCAGGTCATCCACCAGCAGGACCCGCATCCCCTCCACGGAGCCGCCTTCCACCTGGGCGTTGCGGCCGATGCCGAGCGGGCGCTTGCGGACGTAGCGGAGCGGCAGGTCCAGCGCCTCGGCCAGCCAGGCGGCCCAGGGAATGCCGGCGGTCTCGGCGCCCGCCACGGCCTCTGGCGGCTCCGGCAGCGCGGCGCGGATGGCCTCCACGGCCAGGGCGGCGGCGGCGCGGCGCAGGCGGGGCTCGCCGATCAGCAGGCGCACATCGACATAGGCGGGGCTGGCCCAGCCGGCGGCGAGGATGAAGGGCTGCTCGTGGCTCACCCGCACCGCGCCGCCTTCCAGCAGCAGGCGGGCCATCCGGTCGCCGCTCACGCCGCGATCTCCCTGAGGGTGCGGGCCAGCAACTCGGCACCGACCAGGAAGTCGTCCATCTCCATCGCCTCCTGCGGGTTGTGGGAGCCGTGCTGGTTGCGGACGAAGATCATGGCGCTCGGCACCCCCGCCCCGGAGAAGACGGCGGCGTCGTGGCCGGCACCGCTGGGCACCGGCTCGTCCGGCTGGCCCATAGCGCGCAGGCCGGCCCGCAGCCGCCCGATCAGCCCTTCATCCATCCGTGCCGGGGCCGTGTCCAGGCGGCGGTCGAAGCGGAACTCCACGCCCCGCTCCTCCGCGATGCCCGCGCATTCCGAGAGGAAGAGATCGTAGAAGGCCTCCAGCACCTCCAGGCTCTGGCTCCGCGCCTCCATGGAGAAGCGCAGGCGGCCGGGGATGCGGGCCAGCGCGTGCTCCGCCGGGTCCGTGCCGACGATGCCGCTGGTCACCACGAGGTCCCGCCCGCGCTCCAGGAGGGTACGCCAGTGGCGGTCGAGGCGGGTGATCAGCTCCGCGGTCGCGAAGACGGAGTCGTGGCGCAGCCAGCGCGGGATGGCGCCGGAGTGCCCGGCCTCCCCGATGCACTCGACGGCGCGGTGGCGGATGTTGCCGCGAATGCCGGTGACGACCGCCACCGGCAGGTTCCGGGCGATCAGCACCGGCCCCTGCTCGATGTGAAGCTCCAGCCAGCAGGCGAGCGAGGCGGGGTCCAGCAGCGCCTCGCCCCGCGCCACCCGGTCGATCTCCACCCCGACCTCCCGCATGGACTCGGCCAGCGGGCGGCCAGTGACGACATGCGGAGTCGCCAGGTCCTCCCGCGAGAGGCGGCCGAACAGGGCGGAGGAGCCCATATAGGCCCGGCCGAACCAGGCGCTCTCCTCCCCGCGCAGGGCCATGAGGCGGATGGGGCGGGCGGGGCGGAACCCCTCCGCCCGGAACCGCGCCAGCGCCATGAGGCCGGCCACCACCCCCGCCGCACCGTCGAAATTCCCGCCCTGGGGAACGGAATCGAGGTGCGAGCCGCAGGCGGCGGCCGGGAGGGAGGGGTCGAGGCCCGCCAGGGTGATGACGAGGTTCGCGCCCGCGTCCCGCGCCGTCTCCAGCCCGAGGGCGCGGGCCTCCTCCTCCACGATGTCCAGGGCAAGCGATTCGCCGGCGCCGTAGCTCTCGCGGCTGATGCCCACGCCATCAAAGGAGGCCTCGCGCAGCCGGCCGAACAGCCGCTCGGCCAGGGCGCGGTCCAGCGCCGGTTCCAGCGTCGCGCTCATGCCACCGGCTCCGTCCATTCCAGCTCCGCCTCGTCCGTCTCCTCGCGGCTGATGGCGCCCGTCAGCGCCGCCACGCGCGCGATGCCGCGCGCGGCGCAGAAGCGGTCCAGCCCATCGATCACCGCCTCCATCGCGCCGGGCTGGACGAAGGTGGCGGTGCCCACCTGCACCGCCGTCGCGCCGGCGACCATGTATTCCGCCGCGTCCTCCGCGGTGCTGATGCCGCCGCAGCCGATCACGGGGATGCGGACGCTGCGCGCGGCCTGATAGACCTGCCGCAGCACGATCGGCTTGATGGCGGGGCCGGAGAGCCCGCCCATCACGTTGCCCAGGCGGGGCTTGAAGGTGTTCAGGTCCACCGACATCGCGAGGATCGTGTTCGCCACCACCAGCGCGTCGGCGCCGGCCGCCTCCGCGGCGCGGGAGACCTCGGGGATGTCGCCCGTGTTCGGCGTCAGCTTCGCCCAGACCGGCAGAGCCGTGGCCGCGCGGATGCGGCGCATCACGGCCTCGGTGGAATCGGCGCGCATGGCGAAGGCGCGGCCATCCTCCTCGATGTTCGGACAGGAGATATTGGCCTCGATCGCCGCGACGCCGGGCACGGAGACCTCGGCGGCGAGGCTCGCGAAGCCCTCAGCCGTCGGGGCGGAGATGCTGACCACCAGCGGCGGCGCGAAGCGGCGCATCTCCGGCAGGATATGGCTCAGGAAGTACGGGATGCCCTTGGAGGGGATGCCGATCGCGTTCAGCATCCCGCCCGGCACCTCCGCCACGCGGGGCAGCGGGTTCCCGGTGCGGAGCTCGCGCGTGATGGTCTTCGTCACCAGCGCGCCCAGCCGATCGAGATCCGCG
This sequence comes from Roseomonas indoligenes, assembly GCF_017813365.1. Classification (GTDB taxonomy): domain Bacteria; phylum Pseudomonadota; class Alphaproteobacteria; order Acetobacterales; family Acetobacteraceae; genus Roseomonas; species Roseomonas indoligenes. Next base: position 104,083 of record NZ_JAGIZA010000010.1, on the reverse strand, counting down.
GCCAGCGCCAGCCCTTCGGCGAAGGTGCCGGAGGCCGGCATCACCGGGTTCTTGAGGGTGAGCCCGCCGACGCGGACGGAAAGATCGGTCATGCCCCGCTGCGTCATGCCACCGCCTCCAGCATGTCGAAGACCGGGCCGTCCCAGCAGACGCGCCGGTGGACCGTCTCGCCCTCCACCTCGAAGTCCCGGACGCAGCAGAAGCACATGCCCAACCCGCAGGCCATCTGCTGCTCCATCGCCACCTGGCCGGGGATGCCAAACTCCCGCGCCAGCCGCTGCTGGACGCGCAGCAGGCGGGCGGAGCCGCAGGTGAGGAAGGCATCGGCCCGCCCCTCCGCCACCAGCCCCCGCAACAGGCGCTCCGCATGGGCGGGGCCGCTCGTGCCTTCCGCATCGGTGACGGCGATCACCTCGGCGCCTTCCTCCCGGAACAGGGCCTCGGAAACCACCAGCTCAGGCCGGCGGGCGCTGAGCAGGGCCGTGACGCCGATCCCCGCCGCCCGCGCGGCGCGGGCCAGCGGCGCCAGGGTGGCCAGCCCCGCCCCGCGCCCGACCACCACGATGTTCCGCCAGCCCCGGTCCAGCGCGAAGCCGCGCCCCAGCGGCCCCATGATGTCCAGCTCGTCCCCAGGCGAAAGGGTAGCGAGGCCGCGCGTGCCCGCGCCCGTGACCTTGTAGAGGAACTCCACCGTGCCAGCGGCGGTGTCGGCGCCGTATAGGCTCATCGGCCGCCGCAGGAAGGGTGCCTCCCCCGGCGGTGCCGGGCAGAGCAGCTGGAAGAACTGCCCGGGACGCGCCGCGGTGGCGCGGGGCCCGGCGCGCAGGACCAGGTGGCGGTACTCGGCATTCAGGGCCGTGTGGGACAGCACCCCCGCCGGTTCGGCGGATACGGGGCGCATCGACGGCGCAGCGGTGTCGGGCATCTTGGCCTCTCCAACCAAGGTCGCATCAGAGACCCAACTGCCCCGCTCGCAAAAGAACAGAGTTTCGGTCAGGCTGATGCCGTTATGGCATCACCTTCCGGTTTCCGGATTCACGCGCCCGCCCTGCCCTACTTCGACGCGGTGCGCCGCGCCGGCTCGATCCGGGAGGCGGCGCGGCGCCTGAACATCGCCTCTTCCGCCGTGAACCGGCAGGTGCTGAAGCTGGAGGAGGAGCTGGGCGCCAAGCTGTTCGATCGCCTGCCCAGTGGGCTGCGCCTGACCGCGGCCGGCGAGGTGCTGGCCGGCCATGTCGCGACCGTGCTGCGCGATGCGGAGCGGGCGCGGGGGGAACTAGACGGGCTGCGTGGCCTCCGCACAGGCCATGTGGAGCTGGCGACGCTGGAAGGGCTGTGCCACCGGATCGTCCCGGAAGCCCTGGCCGCCCTGGCGGAGCGTCATCCGCGCGTGACCGTGAGTACGGCCATCCAGGGGAGCGCCGCCATTCCGGACGCCGTCCTGGCGGGCGATGCCCATCTCGGCCTTGCCTTCGAGGTGCGGCGCCGGCCAGGGCTGCGGCAGCTCGCCTCCGTCACGCTGGAACTCGGCGCGGTAATGCCGCCCGGCCATCCGCTGGCCGGGCGCGCCACGATCCGGCTGGGCGACTGCGCGGGATCGCCGCTGATCCTGCCGCGCGGCAATTTCGCCAATCGCGGGCAGATCGACGAGCTTCTCCTCGGCACGGGCGGCGTGCGGCACGAGGCCGGCTCGGTGGAGCTGATGAAGGCGATGGTCCTGCGCGGCCTCGGCATCGCCTTCATGACCCGCGTCGGCCTTGAGACGGAGCTGGAGGCGGGACGGCTGGTGCACATCCCCCTGCGCCAGGGTCGGGAGGCCGTGCGGAGCACCCTCGGCCTCTACGCACGGACGGGAACGGCCCTGCCCGCCGCCGCGGGCGCTTTCGCGGGGCAGCTGGGAGAGGCCATGGCCCGGCTGCACGGCCCGCCCCCACCGTAGCGGCACGATTCGCGCGGCGCCGCGGAGGCTGGCAATCTGGGGCGGATGACCCGCCCCGCCTCTCAACCCGCAGAGACCGCCGATGAGGAGGCGGGGCGCGTGGCCGCCTACCTGGCCGCGCATCCCGGCTTCCTGGCGGAGCGCCCGGCCCTCTACCGCGCCCTGCAACCCCCGGTGCGCGTCCACGGGGAGACCCTGGCCGACCACATGGAGGCGCTGCTGGCCGCCGCCCGGGCGGAGACCGGCGCGGTGGCGGATGCCGCGCGGGCCGGGCAGGACCTGACGCTGCGCGCCGCGACGGCCGTGACCGCGCTGATCGGCGCGCCCGATCCGCTGGCCGTGGTCTCGGCCGAGTGGCCCGCCCTGCTGGGGCTGGAGAGCGCGGCGCTGGCCGCCGAGGGCCCGCCCTCCCCCGCGCTGCGGGACCTGCCGCCGGGCGCCGTCTCGCGGCTGCTGGCCGGGCGGGAGGTTCTGCTGCGCGACGCCCCTGCCGATGCCGCCCTGCACGGCGAGGCGCATCCCCTGATCGCCCGTGACGCCCTGGCCCGCCTGCCCGGCCCCCGGCCCCGGCTGCTCGTGCTCGGGGCGAGGGAGGCGGGACGGTTGCCGCTGCGGGGTGCCACCGCACCGCTGCGCCTGCTGGCCCATGCCCTGGCCCGGGCGCTGGATGGCGCGGCGTGATCGCGCCACTGGCCGCCCGCCAGGCCTTCCTGGACTGGCTGACCGGCGAGCGCCGCGCCAGCCCGGAGACAGTGGAGGCCTATGGGCGCGACATTGCCGACCTGCTGGCCTTCCTCGGCACGCACCAGGGCGGGGAGCCGGATCTCGCCGCCCTGCAGCTGGCCGACCTGCGCGCCTTCCTCGCCCATCGCGCGGCAGAGGGGATCGGGAACTCGTCCCGCGCGCGGCAGCTCTCGGCGATCAAGACCTTCCTGCGCTTCCTCGTCCGCCGGCACGGGCTGGCGCCGCTGCCGCTGGGCGGGCTGACCGGGCCGCGCCGCAAGCCGCCGGTGCCGCGCGCGCTGACGGAATCCCAGGCCCGCACCGCCACCACGGACAGCTTCGAGGACAGCCCGGCCCTGGCCGCGCGGAACCAGGCGCTGTTCACCCTGCTCTACGGCTGCGGCCTCCGCATCTCGGAGGCGCTGGCGCTGGACATGCGCGACGCGCCGAAGGCGGGCCAGGGCCTGCGCGTGCTGGGCAAGGGGCAGAAGGAACGGGTGGTGCCCGTGCTGCCGGCGGTGGAGGGCGCGGTCGCCGAGTGGCTGCGCCACCGTAGCCCCGCCGGCCCGAACGATCCACTTTTCACCGGCGCCAAGGGCGGGCGGCTGGCCGCCACCGTGGCGCAGCGGGCGCTGCAGGACCTGCGCCGCGCCACCGGCCTGCCGGAGCACGCGACGCCCCATTCCCTGCGCCACTCCTTCGCCACCCACCTGCTGGGCGGCGGCGCGGACCTTCGCGCCATTCAGGAGCTGCTGGGCCATGCCAGTCTTTCCACCACCCAGCGATACACGGCGGTGGACCAGGCGGGGCTGCTCGACACCTGGCGCCGGGCACATCCGCGGGCGGACTGAACCCGTTCAGGCCGGGCCAAGGAAGAAGAAGGCCAGGCCGAGCATCACGTAGACGCCCACCAGCAGCAGGCCCTCGAACCAAGTGGAGCGCCCGTCGCCCGCGACCGCGCGCACGATGAAGGCAGCGCCGGCGATGGCGAAGAGGTCCAGGGGGCTGTGGAAAACGAGGTTCATCGGATGGCCGAGGAACCAGGAGATGATGACCAGCAGCGGCGCCAGCACCAGCGCCACCTGCACGGCCGATCCGATGCAGATGCTGAAGGCCAGTCCCATGCGGTCCTGCTTCGCGAAGACCACCGCGGCGAAGAGGTCGGCCGCCGTGCCCACCACGGCCAGCAGGATCACGCCCAGGAAGACGGTGGAGAGGCCGAGCTGCTCCGCCGTGGCCGAGAGCGCGTCGGAGACCGCCTCCGCCTCCCAGGCGACGAGGGCGGTGCCGGCCACCATGATGCCGAGCGACTTCGCCACGCTCCATCCCGGCCCCTCGCCCCCTTCCTCCTCCTCGCGGGAGAAGACGTCGCGGTGGGTGACGAGGGTGTAAACGAGGTTCGCCACATAAAGGAGCAGCAGCACGGCGGCGATGCCGAGGCTGAGTTGCTCGTCCGTGATCAGCGCATCGCCGGGGGTGGCCGTGCTGCGCTCCGTCAGGTCGAAGACCGCGGGCAGAAGCATGGCGACCATCAGCAGGATCAGCATGGTGGAGAGGAGCCCGGCATTGGCCGGGTTGAATTCCTGCTTCTCCCGCCCGATCCCGCCCACGAGCATGGCCAGGCCCAGCCCCAGCAGGGTGGTGGCGAGGATGGAGCCGGTGATCTGCGCCTGCACCACCGCCACCTGCCCGCTGGCGAGCACGAAGAGGGCGAGGATCAGCTCCGCCACGCTGCCGAAGCTGACGTTCAGCAGCCCGCCGATGGCAGGGCCCGCATGGGCCGCCAGCCCCTCCGTGCCGCGCCGCACCCAATCCGCCAGCACGGCCACCGCCGCCGCCCCGGTGAGGAAGACGAGCACAGGCTGGCCTTCCAGGTAGTGGAGGCCGAGCGATACCGGCACGAGAGCCAGGAGAAGATACTTCAGCACGGACGGCCCCCGGGGGTGAGACCGGGAGAACCGCTGGGAGCGGCGCGGGTTACGCCGCTAGCATAGGAGGGCCTCGGCCTACCCCGCCCGCGGCGGCGGCGGCAGCCTGAGCCCGAGATTCGTAGGCACCGGCCATTCCTCCCGCACGCGGCGCACCACGCGGAAGCCGGCGGCAATGTAGTTCGGCAGGGCGCGCGGGTGGTCGGCGGTGCAGGTGTTCACCGTCATCAGGTTGCACGGGCCATCCCAGGCCGTGTCGATGGCGTGTCGCAGGAAGGCCCGGCCCATGTGATGCCCGATGGCGTGCGGCATGAGCCCGAAATAGGAGAGGTTGGTGGTGCCGTCCCAGCGCCGCTCCAGCTCGTAGAAGCCCGCCGGCTCCCCGCCGCGGTAGAGGACGTGGATGGAGACCGAAGGGTCGCGCAGGATGGCGGCGATCTTCGCGTCCGGCACGGTGCGGCGCAGCCACCAGCAGTAGTCGCGCCCCACCGTGTCGTAGAGGTAACGGTAGAAGGCCACGCTACAGCCGGGCACGCGCACCACCGCCGCATCGCCGGGCAGCGCCGGCGGCGGATCCTCCGGCGGGTGCTCCATGCGGAGGAAGGTGACATCGACCTGGACCAGGGCGGTCGGGACCCGGCTGGTGGGATCGGGGGCCGTCGTCGCCACGTCAGTTGTCCAGGAAGGACCGGAGCTTCCGCGACCGCGTCGGGTGCTTCAGCTTGCGAAGCGCCTTCGCCTCGATCTGCCGGATGCGCTCCCGCGTCACGTTGAACTGCTGACCGACCTCCTCCAGCGTGTGGTCCGTGTTCATGCCGATGCCGAAGCGCATCCGCAGAACGCGCTCCTCGCGCGGGGTCAGGCTGGACAGCACGCGGGTGGTGGCCTCGCGCAGGTTCGACTGAATGGCGGCGTCCAGCGGGATGATGGCCGCCTTGTCCTCGATGAAGTCGCCGAGGTGGCTATCCTCCTCGTCGCCGATCGGCGTCTCGAGGGAGATCGGCTCCTTCGCGATCTTCAGGACCTTGCGGACCTTCTCCAGCGGCATGCCGAGCTTCTCGGCCAGTTCCTCCGGCTGCGGCTCGCGCCCGATCTCGTGCAGCATCTGGCGGCTGGTGCGGACGAGCTTGTTGATCGTCTCGATCATATGCACGGGGATGCGGATCGTGCGCGCTTGGTCGGCGATGGAGCGCGTGATCGCCTGCCGGATCCACCAGGTGGCGTAGGTGCTGAACTTGTAGCCGCGCCGGTACTCGAACTTGTCCACCGCCTTCATCAGGCCGATGTTGCCCTCCTGGATCAGGTCCAGGAACTGCAGGCCGCGGTTCGTGTACTTCTTGGCGATGGAGATCACGAGGCGGAGGTTGGCCTCGATCATCTCCTTCTTCGCCTGGGTCATGTCGCGCTCGCCGCGCGACACGGTCTGGTAGACGCGCTTGTACTCCGCCACCGGCAGGCCGGTCATGGCGGCGACCTTGGCGATCTCGGCGCGGATGTTCTCCGCCTCCTCGCGGCTGTTCGCCACGAAGGCCTGCCAGGCCTTGCCCTTCAACTTAGCCAGTCGGTCGAACCACTGCGGGTCCATCTCGGCGCCGGCCCACTGCTCCAGGAACTCCGCCCGCTTGACCTTGTGGCTCTCGGCGAGGCGGAGGATCTGGCCCTCGAAGCCCACCATGCGGCGGTAGAGGCCCTTGATCTGGTCGACGAGCTCCTCGATCCGGTTGTTGTGCAGGTGCACCTTCTGCACCAGCGCCACCAGCTCCTGGCGCTGCTTCTCGTAGGACTTCTCGGACTTGCCCGCGAGCTCGCCGCCCGAGGTGTAGGTGTCCATCCGCTTGGAGGACATCTTCTCCAGCTTGGCGTAGGCGGCCTCGATCGCCTCGAAGGCGGCCAGCGCCTCCGGCTTCAGCTTCTCTTCCAGCGCCGAGAGGGACAGGCCGACGCCCTCGCCCTCCTCGCCCTCCTCGAACTCCTCGGCCTCCGGCGGCGGGCCGTCGGGCATGCCGACGTTGTTCGTGGCATCGAGGTCGATGACGTCGCGCAGCAGCAGCTTCCCGGCCATCACGGCCTCGTGCCAGCCGATGATCGCGCGGAAGGTCAGCGGGCTCTCGCAGAGCCCGCCGATCATCATGTCGCGCCCGGCCTCGATGCGCTTGGCGATGGCGATCTCGCCCTCGCGGGAGAGCAGCTCCACGCTGCCCATCTCCCGCAGGTACATCCGGACGGGGTCGTCGGTGCGGCCGAGGGACTCCTCGTCGACGTTGCCGCCGCCCTCCTCGTCCTCGGACTTCTCCTTGCCCTCTTCGCCCTCTTCGTCGCCCTCGGCCTTGGCGGTCTTCTTGTCGCCGTCCTCGTCGGCGCTCTCCTCCGCCTCGACGAGGTTGATGCCCAGCTCGGAGAAGAGGGCCATGGTGTCCTCGATCTGCTCCGAGGAAACCTGGCCCTGGGGGAGTGCGGCGTTGAACTCGTCGTAGGTGATGTACCCACGCTCCTTGCCCTTCGCCATGAGCTTCTTGACGGAGGCCAGGAGGCTATCGAGCAGCGCGCCCTCCACCGCCTCGTCGCGGTGCTCAGCCGTCTCCGTGCCGTTCGCCACCTTCGTCGCCATGCCACTCTCCCGCCACGGATCACGAAACCGGCGGGCAATTGCGATCGCCGCCGGAACGAAGCTTCCCTATCCTATGCGCTGGCGCCCTCGGCGCCATCCTCCAGCCCCGTCTCGCCGCTGCGATAGGCCAGCAGGGTCCGGGACAGGCTGACGACACGGGCCTGGGCGGCGGTGTTTCCCGCTTCCAGCTCCCGCCTTGCCTCTTCCAGGTCCTCGACCAGCGCGCCCTCGCCCCGCAGGAAGCCGAAGAAATGCCACCAGCCGGCGAGGGCTTCCCCGGGCTGGGCATCCGGTCCGGCCTCCCGCGGGAGACCGGTCGCGCGAATCACCCAGCCGCGGGCCTCTTCGAGGCCAGTCTTCTGCAAGTGGGAAACCAGATCGGCCGAGTCAAGCGAGCCCGCGCCGCCGTCTGACGCTTCCGTGAGGGCGACGCCGGCATGCCAGGCCAGCAGCGCCGCCTGCAGGGCGGCGGGGTGGCCGTGCGGGAGATCGAGCAGGGCGAAGGCCTCCTCCACCTCGTTCAGCAGCCAGGGATGGGCGAGGGTGATGGCCAGCAGGCAGCGGGCCTGCTCCTTGCGGGTGGCCTCCTGCTCCGGGGCCTGCCGGGGCGGCAGGCGCACCGGCGGGCGGAAAGGCTGGCGGCTACCCCGGGAGGAGGAAGCAGCGGAGAAGGATCCGCCGGCCGGGCGAGCCTCCCGCGGGCGGCGGGTGCTCTGGAAGAAGCGGTCCAGAAGGGCGCTGCGGTACTCGGCGGCCAGGGACTTGTCGGGAATCTGGCCGGCGGCGGCGACGAGATCGTTGCGGAAGGCCGCGCGCCCCTCCGGCGTGCCGAGCGGCCGCCCATCGGCCATCAGGTCGTAGAGGGCGGTGGAGAGCGGCTTCCGCGCATCCAGCACGGCCTTGAAGGCCGCCGGCCCCTTGGCGCGGATCAGCTCGTCCGGGTCCTTGCCGCCCTCCACCGTCGCGAAGTGCAGGGTCCGCTCCGTCCCCAGAAGGGGCAGCACCATCTCGGCCGATCGCGCCGCGGCCCGCATCCCCGCCGCATCCGCGTCCAGGCAGAGGATCGGGGCGGGCGTGACCTTCCAGATCTCCTCCATCTGCTCCTGCGTCAGCGCCGTGCCGAGGGGGGCCACCGCCCCCTCGAATCCCGCCTGGTGCAGGGCGATCACGTCCATGTAGCCCTCGGCCACGATCAACTCGGCCTTGCCGCGGAACACCGCCTCCCGCGCGAGGTCCAGGCCGTAGAGGGTGCGGCGCTTGGCGAAGACGTCCGTCTCCGGCCCGTTCAGGTATTTCGGCTGGCCGTCCCCGAGGATGCGGCCGCCGAAGGAGACGATGCGGCCCCGCCGATCGCGGATGGGGAACATCACCCGGTTGTAGAAGAAGTCGTTATAGGCCCCGTCCCGCCCCTCCACCGGCTTGACCAGCCCGGCCTCGGCAAGCTGCCGGGGCTCGATGTCCAGCGGCTTCAGGGCGGCGGACAGCGCGCCCCGCCCGGCCCCGGACCAGCCCAGGCCGAAGCGCTCGATCGTCTCGTCCGTGAGGCCGCGGCGGCGAAGGTAGTCCAGCCCCTCCCGGCCCTCCGGCGCGCGAAGCTGGCGCGCCATGTGCTCGGCGGCAGCGGCGAGCACGTCGTGCAGGGTCCGCGCCTTGGCCTCCCGCGCGGCCTGGCGGGGGGATTCCTTCGGCACTTCCAGCCCGGCCTCATGTGCCAGGCGCTCCACGGCCTCCCGGAAGGCTAGGCCCTCCGTGCCCATCGTGAAGCCGATGGCATCCCCGTGCTGGCCGCAGCCGAAGCAGTGGTAGTGGTCGTCATAGACGTAGAAGGAGGGGGTCTTCTCGTTGTGAAAGGGGCAGCAGCCCTTCCACTGGCGCCCGTTGCGGGCGAGCTTGACCTTCCGCCCGATCAGCGGCGGCAGGGGGGTGCGGGCGCGGAGCTCGTCCAGGAAGTTGGGGGGAAGAGGCATCTTGCCCCTCCCTTGTATCCCGTCCGGCTACATCCTCCCAGCGGGCAGCCCTCAGCCCCCGGCTTTCACCCCCCCAGCGCCGCCTTCACCATCGGCCCGGCCTTGCCCATGTCCAGCACCGCGGCGTGCTTCGCCTTCAGCGCCGCCATGACCTTGCCCATCTCCTTCACGGAGGTCGCGCCGGTCTCGGCCACGGCTTCCTTCACGGCGGCCTCCATCGCGGCCTCGTCCATCTGCTGGGGCAGGAAGGATTCGATCACCGCGATCTCCGCCTCCTCCTTCTCCGCCAGTTCCGGGCGGTTGCCCTGGCGGTACATCTCCACGCTTTCCCGACGGCTCTTCACCATGCCGCGCAGCAGGGAGGTGATTGCCTCGTCCCCGATCTCCGGCACGCCACTCGGGCGGGAGGCGATGTCGGCGTCCTTGAGCTTGGCGGTGATCATGCGAATGGCAGAGGTGCGGGCCGCGTTGCCGGCGCGCATGGAAGCCTTCAATTCTTCGGTGAAGCGGGCGCGCAGGCTCATCTCGGGTTCTCCTGGTCTCGGGGGCGCGGTGTAGATCGAATTAGCAGGTTGGGCCATGCGCAGAGCTGGGAAGAGATTTCCCAGCCAAACATGCCGACCGGCCTTCCAATGGGAAGACATTTCCCACATATGTTGGCCATGCGGACGGTCGAGCAGATTCTAACCCTGATGGGTGGCGCCAGCGCTGCGGCGGCGCATTGCGGCGTGGGCACGGAGGCCATCCGCAAGTGGCGCCAGGCCCGCGCCATCCCGCCTCGTCACTGGACGGCGGTCCTGGCCGCCACCGGCCTGACCCTGGCAGATCTTCCCCATCCTGACGCCGAACCGCAGATCCACCCGACCCCGGAGCCCGAGATGAGCCCTGCCGCCACCCCCGCCCCGGACGCCGACGCCGTGCCCGAGGGAGCGACGGCCTGCCTCGTGCTGGGCAATGGCGAGGTGGTCTGGGGCCGTGGCTTCGGGGCGGTCGGCAAGAAGGTCGGCGAGGTCTGCTTCAACACGGGCATGACCGGCTACCAGGAGACGCTGACCGACCCGTCCTATGCCGGCCAGATCATCACCTTCACCTTCCCCCATATCGGCAATGTCGGCGCCAATGCCGAGGACGCCGAGGCCACTACCGCCGCCGCGCTCGGGCTGGTGGTGAAGGCGGACATTACGGAGCCGTCCAACTACCGCGCCACGCGCGACCTGGACGACTGGCTGAAGAGCAACGGCCTGCCCGGCATCTCCGGGGTGGACACAAGGGCGCTCACGGTCCTGATCCGGGATGCCGGCGCCCCCAACGGCGTGATCTGCCATTCCCCCGACGGCACCTTCGACCTGCCGGCGCTCCGCGCCGAGGCGGCGGGCTGGCCGGGTCTGGAAGGGATGGACCTGGCGAAGCAGGTCTCCTGCACCCAGTCCTACAAGTGGGATGGCGGGCTCTGGGCCTGGGGTGAGGGCTACGCGAAGAAGACGCAGCCGAAGCACAAGGTCGTCGCGGTGGATTACGGCGCCAAGCGCAACATCCTGCGCTGCCTCGCCGATGCCGGCTGCGAGGTGACGGTGGTGCCCGCCACCGCGACCGCGGAGGAGATCCTGCGGCACGGGCCGGACGGCGTGTTCCTCTCCAATGGCCCCGGCGACCCGGCGGCGACGGGCGAGTACGCGGTGCCGGTCATCCGGGGCGTGCTGGACGCGGGCAAGCCGGTCTTCGGCATCTGCCTCGGCCACCAGCTCCTCGCGCTCGCTCTGGGCGCGAAGACCTACAAGCTGGACCGCGGCCATCGTGGCGCGAACCAGCCGGTGAAGGACCTCGCCACCGGCAAGGTGGAGATCACCAGCCAGAACCACGGCTTCGCGGTGGACGACAAGTCGCTGCCCGAGGGTGTGAAGGTCACGCATGTCAGCCTCTTCGACAGCTCGAACGAGGGCATCGCCTGCGAGGCGCGCAACGCCTTCTCCGTGCAGTACCACCCGGAGGCCTCGCCGGGCCCGAGCGACAGCCACCACCTGTTCCACCGCTTCACCGCCATGATCGAGCGGGTGAAGGCGGGCTGAATGCCCTCCCTCGCCTCCCTCCTCGCCTTCGCGGCGCTCTCGGTCGGGCTCGCGCTCACGCCCGGGCCGAACCTGTTCTACCTGGTGTCGCGCACGCTGACCCAGGGGACGCGGGCGGGGATGCTGTCGCTGATCGGGTGCCAGTTCGGCAGCCTCGTCATCATGCTCGGCGCGGCGCTGGGCGTGACGGCCGCGCTGCTGGCCGTGCCCTATGCCTATGACGGCATGCGGCTGGCCGGTGCCGCCTATCTCGGCTGGCTGGCGTGGCAGAGCCTTCGGCCGGGCGGGCAGGCACTTTTCTCACCGCGGCCCATCCCCCCGGAGAGCGGGGTGCGCCTGTTCACCCTGGGCTTCGCCACCGCGGCGCTGAACCCAAAGGTGGCGCTGTTCTACGTCGCCATCCTGCCGGCCTTCATGGACCCGGCGCGCGGCAGCCTCTTCGCGCAGGGTCTCATCCTCGGTGCGGTCCAGATCGCCATCTGCACGGTCTCCGACGCGGTGATGGTGGCGGGTGCCGGTGGCGTTGCGCGCTTCCTCTCGACGCGCCCGGCCTGGCTGGCGGTGCAGCGCTGGGTGCTCGGCGGGGCGCTGGCGCTGCTGGCCGTGAAGCTGGCGACGGACCGCCGCGCATGATCCGCCTGCTGATCCTGGCGCTGCCCCTTTCCCTGCTGGCCTGGTGGGCGCTGACCCGCGTGGGCCAGCCGCGGGACAAGGCGTGGCTGCGCGGGGTCGCACTCTCCTTCGTCGCGCTCGGCGGGATCGTGTTCTTCGCGGATGACGATCACGGGGGCGGGCGTGCCCTGGCCGCCGGGCTCTGGGCGGGGGTGCATGCCGTGCTCTACCTGCTCGGCCGGCCTTTCCTGGGGAGGGCATGATGAGCGTGCAGCTGATTGCCGGCGCCATCGCGATGATCGGCGTGCTGGCGCTGATCCTGGACCTGACGCTGGTGCAGGCCATCTACCTCTTCGCGATCACCTACGCGCTCTTTGCGGCGGCCTGCGCGGCCACCACGCTCCTGATCCGCTGGGCGCTCAAGCTCTTCCTCACGCCCGCCCTGCGGGTGACCGCGGCCCTTATCGGATCCCTGGCCCTGCACGGGCTGGCCTGGTGGGACGGCTCGAACCCTCTCGCCGGGCTCGCGCCCGATGCCGGGCCAGGCGCCGTGGCCGGCGCCCTTGTCCTCGCCCATGTGCCGGTGGCGATCCTGCTGCTGCGCAACCTTCCCGACGCGGCCCCGCCCGCCGTCCCGCCCTCTCGCTGAACGGAACGCCCATGCCGAAGCGCACCGACATCCAATCCATCATGATTATCGGCGCCGGGCCGATCATCATCGGCCAGGCCTGCGAGTTCGACTATTCCGGCGCCCAGGCCTGCAAGGCGCTGCGCGCCGAGGGCTACCGCGTGATCCTGGTGAACTCCAATCCCGCCACGATCATGACGGACCCGGAGCTGGCCGACGCCACCTATATCGAGCCGATCACGACCGAGGTGGTGGAGAAGATCATCGCCAAGGAGCGGCCGGACGCCATCCTGCCCACCATGGGCGGTCAGACCGCGCTGAACACCGCGCTGAAGCTGGCCGAGGCCGGGGTGCTGGCGAAGTACGGCTGCGAGCTGATCGGCGCCAAGGCCGAGGTGATCGACAAGGCCGAGGATCGGCTGAAGTTCCGCGATGCCATGACGAAGATCGGCATCGAGAGCCCGCGTTCCGGCATCGCGCACTCCATGGAGGAGGCGCGCGCGGCGCTGGAGCTGGTGAAGCTGCCCTGCGTCATCCGCCCGAGCTTCACGCTCGGCGGTACGGGCGGCGGCATCGCCTATAACAAGGAGGAGTTCGAGCAGATCGTGGCCGCCGGCCTCGACGCCTCCATGACGACCGAGGTGCTGATCGAGGAGAGCGTGCTCGGCTGGAAGGAGTTCGAGATGGAGGTGGTCCGCGATTCCGCGGACAACTGCATCATCGTCTGCTCCATCGAGAACCTGGACCCGATGGGCGTCCATACCGGCGACAGCGTGACGATCGCACCGGCGCTGACGCTGACGGACAAGGAATACCAGCGCATGCGCGATGCCAGCATCGCCTGCCTGCGCGAGATCGGCGTGGATACCGGCGGCTCCAACGTGCAGTTTGGGATTAACCCGGTGGATGGCCGCATGGTCGTCATCGAGATGAACCCGCGCGTCTCCCGCTCCTCCGCGCTGGCTTCCAAGGCCACCGGCTTCCCGATCGCCAAGATCGCGGCGAAGCTGGCGGTGGGCTACACGCTGGACGAATTGGCGAACGACATCACCAAGACCACCCCGGCCGCCTTCGAGCCGACGATCGACTACGTGGTCGTGAAGATTCCCCGCTTCACCTTCGAGAAATTCCCGGGCACCCCGGCGACGCTGACCACCGCCATGAAGTCGGTGGGCGAGACGATGGCCATCGGCCGCTCCTTCGCGGAGGCCTTGCAGAAGGGCCTGCGCGGGCTGGAGACGGGGCTTTCCGGCCTGGACGAGATCACCATCCCCGGCGATGGCTCCGAGGAGGCGATGATTGGCGCGCTGGCCACGCCGACGCCGGACCGCATCCTGACGGTGGCCCAGGCGCTGCGCGCCGGGCTTTCGGTGGAGACGATCCACAACGCCTGCAAGTTCGACCCCTGGTTCATCCGGGAGGCTGAGAAGATCGTGCGCGCCGAGGCCGGCGTGATCGAGCACGGGTTGCCGACCGACGCCACCGGCTTCCGCCGCCTGAAGGCCATGGGCTTCTCCGACAAGCGCCTGGCGAAGCTGGCCGGGCTGCACGAGCCGGAGGTGCAGGTGCGGCGCGAGCGGCTGGGCGTGAACCCCGTGTACAAGCGCATCGACACCTGCGCGGCAGAGTTCGCCTCCTCCACCCCCTACATGTACTCCACCTATGAGGGCGGCTTCGGCACGCCGGTCTGCGAGAGCGACCCGACGGACCGGCAGAAGGTGGTGATCCTCGGCGGCGGTCCGAACCGGATCGGCCAGGGGATCGAGTTCGACTACTGCTGCGTCCACGCCGCCTATGCCCTGCGCGAGGCCGGGTTCGAGACCATCATGGTCAACTGCAACCCTGAGACCGTCTCCACCGACTACGACACCTCCGACCGCCTCTACTTCGAGCCGCTGACGGGCGAGGACGTGATCGCCCTGATCCGCAAGGAGCAGGAAAAGGGCACGCTGCTCGGCTGCATCGTGCAGTATGGCGGGCAGACGCCGCTGAAGCTCTCCCAGGCGCTGGACAAGGCGGGCATTCCCATCCTCGGCACCTCCGCCGAGGCCATCGACATCGCGGAGGACCGGGAGCGCTTCCAGCAGCTTCTCCAGGGCCTTGGCCTGCAGCAGCCGCAGAACGGCATCGCCCGCAACCTCGATGAGGCGGCGAAGGAGGCGGAGCGCATCGGCTACCCGGTGGTGGTGCGCCCCTCCTACGTGCTCGGCGGCCGGGCGATGGAGATCGCGCACAACCACGAGCAGCTCCTGCGCTTCGGCAAGGAGGCGGTGAAGGTTTCGGGCGAGAACCCCATCCTCATTGACCAGTACCTGCAGGACGCGATCGAGGTGGACGTGGACTGCATCGCCGACGCCGACGGCGAGGTCTACGTTGCCGGGGTCATGGAGCACATCGAGGAGGCCGGTATCCATTCCGGCGACAGCGCCTGCTCCCTCCCCCCCTACTCCCTGCCGCCCGCAGTGGTGACGGAACTGAAGGCGGAGACGGAGGCCATGGCCCGCGCGCTGAAGGTGCGTGGCCTGATGAACGTGCAGTACGCGGTGAAGGACGGCGAGATCTTCGTGCTGGAGGTGAACCCCCGCGCCTCCCGCACCGTGCCCTTCGTGGCGAAGGCCACGGGCGTGGCCGTGGCGAAGATCGGTGCACGCGTGATGGCCGGCGCCCGGCTGGCCGAGTTCAAGCTGGACGACACCGTCATCAACCGGCACGTGGCGGTGAAGGAGGCGGTCTTCCCCTTCAACCGCTTCCCCGGCGTGGACGTGCTGCTGGGCCCGGAGATGAAGTCCACCGGCGAGGTGATGGGCCTCGACCTCTCCTTCGAGCGCGCCTTCCTCAAGTCCCAGATGGGCGCGGGGGTGAAGCTCCCGGAGAAGGGCACGGCCTTCATCTCGGTGAAGGATTCCGACAAGCACGCGGCCGTCTCCCTCGCCCGCCGCCTGGCGGAGATGGGCTTCGACATCATGGCCACCCGCGGCACCGCGGCGCGGCTGCGGGAGGCGGGGCTGGCCGTGCGCGTGGTGAACAAGGTGCTGGAAGGCCGCCCGGACTGCGTGGACGCCATCAAGTCCGGCGAGATCCAGCTGGTGATCAACACCACCGGCGGCGGGCGCTCCGTCTCCGACAGCTTCGACATCCGCCGCGGGGCGCTGACCCAGGGGGTCCCGCACTACACAACCGTGGCGGGTGCGCGGGCGGCGGTTCACGCCATCGCGGCGCTCCGGGCGGGCACTCTTGATGTGGCGCCGCTCCAGGCGTATTTTCAGCCTTCGTTCTCGTAAGGGGCCCTTCGGGACCCCACCCTATCCGGGGCGGGACCGGCCGAAAGGCCGGCACCCGCCCCAAGTGTTTCAGCCGCCGCGTCCCCCTTGCGGGGGCGCGGCGGCCGCATCTAGGCCGGCCCGGTGCCCCATGAAGGGGTGCGGGGCCGGTTTCGTGAGACGTGACCGCCAGTCCCGGGGGAAACCCGCCATGCAGAAGTTCCCGATGACCGCCGAGGGCCTCGCTCGTCTCGAGGACGAGCTGCGCGTCCTGCGCGCCGAGGAGCGCCCGGCCGTGATCCGCGCCATCGCGGAGGCGCGCGCCCATGGCGATCTCTCGGAAAATGCCGAGTACCACGCGGCGCGCGAGAAGCAGTCCTTCATCGAGGGCCGCATCGCCGACCTGGAGGGGGTGATCCCCTCCGTCGAGGTGATCGACGTCTCCAAGATGTCCGGCGACCAGGTGCGCTTCGGCGCGAGGGTCACGATCGTCGATGAGGAGACGGAGGACGAGAAGACCTACCGGATCATCGGCGCCTATGAGGCGGACATGAAGAACGGGTCGATCTCCATCTCCTCCCCGCTCGCCAAGGCGCTGATCGGGCGCAAGGTGGGTGACAGTGTGGAGGTCCCGGCGCCGGGCGGCGCCCGCTCCGTCGAGATCACCAAGGTCGTCTTCTGAGGCGGCCGTGATGAGCGCCGTCGCGGACGCCCTGGTGGCGCCGGCCGTCACGCTCGCCGATGTGCGGGCGGCGGCGGAGCGGATCCGTGGCGCCGTGATGCGCACGCCCACCATCCCGGCCCCGGCCGTGGGCCGCGCGACGGGCTGCGACGTTTGGCTGAAGCTGGACAATCTCCAGGCCACCGGCGCCTTCAAGGAACGCGGGGCGGCGAACCGCCTCGCCCTGCTGACGGCGCGGGAGAGGGCGACGGGCGTGATCGCCATGTCGGCCGGCAACCACGCCCAGGCCGTGGCGCGCCACGCCAGCCTGCTTGGCGTCCGCGCCACCATCGTCATGCCGCGCTTCACCCCTGCCACGAAGGTGGTGCGGACGGAGAGCTGGGGCGCCGCGGTGGTGCTCCACGGCGAGACCCTGGCCGAGGCCGCGGCCCATGCCCACGCGCTGGCCTTGCGCGAGGGGCTGACCTTCATCCATCCCTATGACGACCCCGGCGTGATCGCGGGCCAGGGCACGATGGCGATCGAGATGCTGGAGGATGCCCCGGCCCTCGATACGCTCATCTTCCCCGTGGGCGGCGGCGGGCTGCTGGCCGGATGTGCCGCGGCGGCGCTTGAGATGAACCCGAACCTCCGCATCTACGGGGTGGAGGTGGAGGGCTATCCGGCCATGGCGCAGCGCCTGGCGGGCCAGCCCGTCTCTGTCGGCGGCCCGACCATCGCCGAGGGCATAGCCGTGCGCGACGTGGGCGAGGCCCCGCTGGCCCTGCTGCGGCGCCTGGGCATCGAAGTCCTGGTGGTGCCGGAACGCGCGGTGGAGCAGGGCATCGCCCTGCTGGCCGAGGGCGCGAAGGTGGTGGCCGAAGGCGCGGGCGCTACCGGCGTTGCCGCCCTTCTGGCCCACCCTGCCCGGTTCGCCGGCCGGCGCGTGGGCACCCCCGTCTGCGGCGGCAACATCGACGCGCGGGCCCTCTCCAACGTGCTCCTGCGGCAGCTCCTGCGCGACGGCCGCATCCTGCGCCTGCATTTCGACATTCCCGACCGCCCCGGCGTGCTCGCCGACATCTCTCGCCGCATCTCGGCAGCCGGGGGGAACGTGATCGAGGTGAAGCACCAGCAGCTCTTCGGCGCCCCCACCGTGCAATCCACGGAGCTGGAACTGATGATCGAGGTGCGCGACGCCGCCCAGGGCACGGCGCTGATCGCCGCGCTGGAAGCCGGCGACTACGTGGTGCGCCGCGGCTGACACAGGCGGGCCATGGCGCAACCGGATGGGCGTCCGAACGGTTCTCCGGGGCGAGTAGCCGCCTGGAGGTGTCCTTCCGTGTCCGCCCTTGCCCGCACGATCCCCCTGGTCATGGCCGTGCTGGCCTTTTCCCTGCTGGTTCCTTCAGAGGCAGAGGCGGGGCGGCGTGGCCGGAGCTGGGGGCCGGAGGCGGCGATCGCCAGCATCTTCGGCCTGCGCCTCTCCGCACCCGCGCCCCGCTACGCCGCGCCCCGCCGCGCGCGCCGGGCCGCCCCGGCACGGGGGAACCCGGCTCCTCCGCCCTCCGAAGCGCCGGTCCTCGCGGCCGCCTCGCCCCGGTCCGCCTCCCCTGCCCCGCCCGCGCCGGTTGCGGCGCAGCCGCTCCCGCCCGCCAGCCCGACCCCGGCCCTGGCGGCAGCTGCGCCGCAGGCAGCGCCGGCCGCCCCCGCCGCGCTCCTCCAGCCCGCCGCCTCCACCTCCGCCACGGCCCGCACGCCGGAGCGGAGCCGTTGGGTCGATCCCGTCCGCTGATGCCGATCCGGCCAGGGCGGGGTTGAGCATGGCCCGCGGAACGGGACGCAACAGCTTCGGCCGGCCCGAGAGGGAAGCCGGGGCAGGACCAGTGGTGGGCGCGGAACCCGCGACCCTGCCGCCGCCCGCCCCGGCACCGCCGCCTCAGCCGGCGTTCTCGGCCGCCGCACCCCAACCCCGGCGGGCACACCCTGTCGGCCGCGTCCTCGGGAGACTGCGTAGCGTGCTGCGGCCCGGCCGGGTGCTCCTCGCCATCTGCCTTCTTGCGCTGCTCGGCCTGGGCTCCCTCGCCTGGATCATGTTCCAGGTTCCCGTCGGCGGGGGCATGCAGCCGGACGCCACGCCGGCCTCCCTCATCCTCGAATCCCGCGACGGCACCGCCTTCGCCGCCCGGGGCGTGCTGCGGGGCGATGCGATCGAGGCGGACAAGCTCCCCAGGCCTCTGGCCGACGCCATCGTCGCGATCGAGGATCGCCGCTTCCACGACCATCTCGGGGTCGACCCGCGCGGCCTGATCCGCGCCGTGCTGCGGAACGCGGAGGCCGGGCGGGCGCGGCAGGGGGCCAGCACCATCACCCAGCAGCTGGCCCGGCTGAGCTACCTGTCCCAGGACCGCTCTCTCACCCGCAAGATCCAGGAGGCGGTGATCGCCTTCTGGCTGGAGGCGCGGCTGAGCAAGGAGGAGATCCTCGCCCGCTACCTCAACTCGGCCTATTTCGGCGCCGGCGCCTGGGGGGCGGACGCCGCCGCCCGCCGCTATTTCGGCAAGGGCGCCTCGGAGCTGAGCCTGGGCGAGGCGGCGATGCTCGCCGGCCTGGTCCGCGCCCCTTCCAGCCTCGCGCCCAACCGCAATCCGGAGGGTGCCTGGAGGCGGGCCGAGCTCGTGCTCTCCGTTATGCAGGAGACCGGCCACGCCACGCCGGAGGCCGTCACGGCCGCACGCGCCGCTCCCCCGGTTCTGCGCGCCCCGCCGGAGACCTCCACCGGCCGTGGCTACTTCGCCGACTGGGTCGAGGCCGAGGCGCGGCGCCTGATCGGCCCCCTGCCCGTGGACCTTTCCGTCCGCACCACGCTGGACCCGGCCCTGCAGGACCTGGCGGAAAAGGTTGTGGCAGGCTGGTTGGACGGCGAGGGAAAGCGTGTGAATGCCAGCCAGGCCGCCCTGCTGGCCATGACGCATGACGGCGCCGTGCTGGCCGCCGTGGGCGGGCGGGACTACGCGACCAGCCAATTCAACCGTGTCACCCAGGCCCGCCGGCAGCCCGGCTCCCTCTTCAAGCTCTTCACCTACGCCGCCGCGCTCGAATCAGGGATGACGCCGAGCACCACCGTGGTCGACCAGCCCGTGCGGATCGGCGATTGGGAGCCCGGCAACTACGGGGATCGGTTCCTCGGCCCGATGAGCCTGAAGGACGCCTTCGCCCATTCCGTGAACACCGTGGCGGTGCAGCTCTACACGCAGCTCGGCCGGCGGCGGGTGCTGGACATGGCGCGGAAGTTGGGGCTGCGCTCGGAGATGCCGGACGCGCCCGCCGTCTCCCTCGGCGCCGGAGAGGCGACGCTGCTGGAGATGACCTCCGCCTTCGCCGCGGCCGCGGGCAACCGGGCGGTGGAGCCCTACATCGTCCGCAGCGTCCGCGCGCGGGATCGGGCGCTGTTCACCCGGCCGGACACCATGCCCGGCGGCGCCCCGATCCTTTCCCCTGCCGCCCAGCAGGGATTGCTGGAGCTGATGCTGGCCGTGGTCCAGAACGGCACCGGCACCGCCGCGCGGCTGGACCGGCCCGTGGCGGGCAAGACCGGCACCACCCAGGACAGCCGTGACGCCTGGTTCATCGGGATGACCGCGGATGTGGTCGTCGGCGTCTGGGTGGGGAATGACGACAACTCCCCCATGCGGAACGTGACCGGCGGCGCCCTGCCCGCCCGCATCTGGCAGGACTTCGTCCGCAACGCGGACCGCGCGAAGACCGCGGAGGCCCCGATGCCCGCCACCACGCCCGCCCGCACGGCGGAACCAGCCCGCGGCGCCCCGCCGGTCCGGGGCGTGGCGAACGTGGTGGACACCGCCACGCTGCGGATCGGCAACCGCGCCCTGCAGCTGACCGGGGTGATCGGCATGCGCGGGGAGTACGCCCGCCAGCTCGCCCTCTACCTCGCCGGGCGGGAGGTGGTCTGCGAACCCGTCTCGGACGGCGCCCATCGCTGCAACGTGGAAGGGCGCGACCTATCCGACGTGGTGCTGTTCAACGGCGGCGGCCGCGCCAGCGCCGACGCCGCACCCGAGCTTCGGCGGAGCGAGACGGAGGCGCGGGAGGCCGGACGGGGCGTCTGGTCGGGGCAGTAGGGCTTAGCTGGGGAAGAAGGGATTGGCCGGCCGTGCCAGGCCGAGGTTGTCCCGCAGGGTCGGGCCCTCGTACTCCTCGCGGAACAGCCCGCGCCGCCGCAGTTCCGGCACCACGAGCCGGATGAAGCGCTCCAGCCCCGTCGGGACGACCGGGGCGGCGATCATGAAGCCGTCGCAGCCGCCCGTGGTGAACCATTCCTCCATGATGTCGGCGATCCGCCTCGCGTCGCCCTTGAACATGTTGCCGCCCATCTGCGGCAGGATGCGCTGATAGGTCTGTCGCACGGTCAGCCCCTCCTCCCGCGCGACGCGGAGGATGGCCTTGCCGATGCCGGTGTGGCCGACATGTTCCTCGTCGAGCTCGGGCATCGGCTCGTCCAGCGGGAGGTCCCGCATGGACCGGCCGAGCATCTTGGAGAGGTAGTCCACGCCCACGGCAGGTGGGACGAGATCCTCCAGCTCCTGGAACAGCGCGTCCGCCTCGGCCTCGGTCTCGCCGACGAAGATCGTCACGCCCGCCAGGATCCGCATGGCGTCGGCGGCGCGGCCGAACTTCGGCAAGCGGCCCTTGATGTCGGCGTAGAGGCGCTGCGCGTTGGCCAGGTTGCCCTCGATCGCGAAAACACAGTCCGCGTGCTGCGCGGAAAGGTCCTTGCCCGTCTCGGACTGCCCGGCGGAGAAGATCACGGGGTGCCCCTGCGGCGAGCGCGGCGCGTTCAGCGGGCCGCGCACCCGGAAATGCTCGCCCGCGTGGTCGAGCATGTGGACCTTCTCCGGGCGCAGGAAGGTGCCGCTCGCCTTGTCCTGCGGGAAGGCATCGTCCGCCCAGCTGTCCCACAAGCCTTTCACCACCGCCGCGAACTCGCCGGCGCGTGCGTAGCGCGTGTCCCGCGCCACATGCTCGCTGTGGCTGAAGTTCAGCGCGTCCTCGGGGTTGGAGGTGGTCACAAGGTTCCAGCCGGCGCGGCCGCCGCTGATATGGTCGAGCGAGGCGAAGCGGCGCGCGACGTGGAAGGGTTCGTCATAGGTGGTGGTGGCGGTGGCAACGAGGCCGATGTGCCGCGTCGCCATCGCCAGGGCGGAGAGCAGCGTCACCGGCTCGAAAACGCCCGGCCGGTCGGAGGGGCTGGTGGCGCGGAACAGGTCGGGCTTGTCGAGCTGCCGGACCCCGTTGCCGTCGGCCAGGAAGAGGAGGTCGAACTTCCCGGCCTCGGCGATCTGCGCCAGCCGCACGGCGTTGCGAATGTTCGCGGCCGGGTGGTCCCAGGCATCGGGGTGGCGCCATTCGCCGACATGGCTGCCGGCGGCGTTGGCATTGGCGGCGAGCACCATTTTATTCATCGGCATCAGGCCCGCCTCACGTTCCAGAAGACAGGGAAGCCTGTCACCATGCCCGTCAGGTTCCGGCGATAGGCCACCGGGGCGAAGAACTGGCCGAGCGGGACGTAGGGCACGTCCTGGAAGGCGCGCTCCTGGATGGCGCGGGCCGCGCGCTGCTGGGCGGGCAGGTCCGGCGCGTCGAACCAGGACTGGCGAAGCGCCTCCAGTTCCGGCAGGTCCGGCCAGCCCGTCCAAGCCTTGGCGCCATTGCCCTGGAGCGATTGGTGGACGGCGGGGTTAATGACGGAGAGCCCGCTCCAGATGCCGAAATACACGCTCCAGCCGCCCTGGTCGGGCGCGTCCTTCTTCACGGCCTTGGCGTTCACCGTGCCCCAGTCCGCCACCTGGTAATCGACGTTCAGGCCGATCTTCGCCAGCAGGTCCGCCGCCACGTCGCTCGCGGCTTTCACTGAGGCGCGGTCGCCGGGGCCGAGCACCACCACCTGCTCGCCCTTGTAGCCGGCGGCCTGGATATCGCGCCGCGCCTTGGCGAGGTCCGGCGTGTCGCTGAGGACGGAGAGGCCGGCATCGCTGGCATAGGGCGTGCCCGGCGGAAAGAAGCCGACGCCCGTGCGGAACAGGCTCGGGTCCGTGCCCGCCATGGCCTGCATGAAGTCCAGCTGGCTCGTGGCGGCCAGCACGGCGCGGCGGATGGCCGGATTGTCGAAGGGCGGGTGCAGGAAGTTGAAGCGCATCACTGGCATGCCGCCGGAGGGGTCGTTCACCTCCACCGCCAGCTCGCGCCGGCGGCCGAGCAGGGGGAGGTAGTCCGGGGTCGGCGTCTCCCACCAGTCCACTTCGCCGTTCTGCAGGGCCGCTGCGGCGGTCGAGGCGTCGGGGATGATGACCCACTCCACACGGTCGAAGTGCGCGACTTTTGGGCCGGCGGTCCAGCCGGGCTCCCCGCCCTCGCGCGGGCGATACCTGTCGTTCCGGGCGAAGAGGATGCGGGCGCCCATCACGCTCTCGTCGCGGAGCAGCCGGAAGGGTCCGCTGCCCATGACTTCCGTGACCTGCTGGTGCGCGGGGGTCCTGGCCAGCCGCTCCGGCATGATGGCTGCGCAATTGGCGGTGGATTTCGCCAGGCCGAAGGTCAGCAGCGGGAATGCCTTGTTCAGCCGGAAGACGAGGGTGCGGTCGTCCGGCGTCTCGATCGCGTCCGTCGCGGCCATGAGGGAGAGGCCGAAGGGATCGCGCGATCCCCAGCGGCGGATGCTGGCCGCGCAGTCCCGGGCGAGGACGGGCGTGCCGTCGTGGAAGGCGAGGTCGGGGCGCAGGCGGATCGTCCAGCGCTTTCCGCCATCCTCGGTGGTGAAGCCCTCGGCCATCTGGGGCTGGGGCAGAAGGTTCTTATCCAGGCCGAAGAGCGTGTCGTAGACGAGGTAGGCGTAGTTGCGTGTGACCTGGGTGGAGGAGAAGACCGGGTCGTAGCTCGTGATATCCGTCTGCGGGATGAAGCGCAGGGTGCGCTCCGCCTGAGCCTTTGCCAGGGAAGGCGCGCCCAGCGCCGCCCCGCCGGCCATGGCGAGGATCCCTCTGCGTCCGATCATCCGATACCCCCGGTCCGGTGTGGCGCCGTGCCGACTGCGTTTCCGTTTCGGACGAGCCTAGGCGCAAGCAATGAGGGGTCAAGTATTTTCGAAATTATCTCCGGCCGCCCCCTGAAGAGCCTTTAGGATGGCGGCGGAGCCGTGGCGGATGTGGCGGCACAGGACCAAGACGGCCATCTCGCCGTCCCGCGCCAGCACCGCCTCTGCCAGCCGCGCGTGGTCGGTCCGAAGCAGGGCCTCGTCCAGCGGCGGGGGGCGGAGGATGTTCCGATAGCGGCTGGAATGGTCCCACAGGATCGCGTGGAACATGTCCTGGATGAAGTGGCGGCTGCCGGAGAGGATCTCGTAGTGGAACGCGTGATGCGCCCGGCGCCAGTCAGGGTTCAGCGCGTCAGATCCGGCGGAGGCATACATCGGCAGGGCGCGGAGCGCGGCGTGCGATGCCTCGACACGCTCCGCCCAGGCCAGATCGCCGGCCCGGATGGAATCCTCCAGCATCAGCGTTTCCAGCCGCTCCCGCGCGCACACGACCTGCTCGAAATGGACGAGGTTGAGCGCCGCCACACGGAAGCCGCGCTGGTCATGCGCCTCCACCAGCAGGGTGGCGGAGAGCCGGTACAGCGCCTCCCGCAGAGGCGTCATGCCCACGCCGTAGCGGGCACGCAGCCCGTCCAGCGCCAACTTGCTACCGGGCGCGAGGGCGCCGGCGATCACATCATCCCGCAGGCGGGCATAGACGCGGCTGGCCTGGGTGGAGGAGACCTCGCGGTCCTCGGGCAAGGAACACTCCGAATTTCGAAATTCGCGGCATCTTAGCCCGGCTGGCGTCAGCCCTCTACAGGCACCCCGGCCTCGTCCTTGGAGGTACGGATGGTCTGGAGGGTGCGGACATGCATGACGAGTTCAGAGCCGGTCAGCCGGTTCGTCAGTTCGTTCTCATGCGCGGGGTTGCGGGCCACCAAGCGCAGCAGGAAGTCGCCGCCGCCGCGGATCATGTGGCACTCCCGCACCTCCGGCCAGTCCCGCACCATGGCCTCGAAGGACTCCAGCACGGGCAGCTTCTGGCTCTCCAGCCCGACCACGGCGAAGAAGGTGATCTCCCAGCCGAGGGAGGCGGGGTCCACATCGGCGTGGTAGCCGCGGATCACCCCCGTCTCCTCCAGCCGGCGGACGCGGCGCAGGCAGGGCGGCGCGGACAGGCCGACCCTTGCCGCCAGCGCCACGTTCGTCATGCGCCCATCGTCCTGCAGCTCGCGCAGGATCTCCCGGTCGGTTGCGTCGAGGGCGCCAGGCGCAAAGCCGTTGCCGGGGTCTTTCAAGGTCGGTTCTTCTCTCGGGCCGTCTTCCGGGGCCAATCTTGGGGTCAGGGGTCCAGGTTCAGACTTGGCGACCCATGCTGCGGGCCGGACGCTCCACCCTGGACTATCCTCTGAGCGGGGGGGCGGCTTCAAGGCCCGGCTCACCGGATCGGGATGCAGGGGTGGTGCAACGCGGCGCGCGCACCGATATGGTGGCGCTGCGACTCTGCACTGCCTTCAGGACATGGACGTGCCCGACACCCATCGTACGCGACTGCTCATCCTCGGCGCCGGCCCGGCCGGCTACACCGCCGCCATCTACGCGGCACGCGCCGGGCTCGAGCCGATCCTCGTCGCGGGACTCCAGCCGGGCGGGCAGCTCACCATCACGACCGATGTCGAGAACTACCCCGGCTTCGCCAGCGCGGTTCAGGGCCCCTGGCTGATGGAACAGATGCAGGCCCAGGCCGCCCATGTCGGCACCCGCATCATCCAGGACGTGATCACCGGGGTGGAGTTGGGCGGGAAGCCCTTCCGCGCCACCGGCGATTCGGGCGACACCTACGAGGCCTCCGCCATGGTGATCGCGACCGGCGCCCAGGCACGCTGGCTCGGCATCCCCGGTGAGAAGGAGCTGTCCGGCTTCGGCGTCTCCGCCTGCGCCACCTGCGACGGCTTCTTCTTCCGCAACCGGGAGGTCGCGGTGATCGGCGGCGGCAACTCGGCGGTGGAGGAGGCCCTCTACCTCGCCGGGCTGGCGTCCAAGGTCACGCTGATCCACCGGCGGGACAGCCTGCGGGCCGAGCGGATCATGCAGGAGCGGCTGTTCAACCACCCCAAGGTCTCCGTGGTCTGGAACACGGTGGTGGAGGAGGCGCTGGCAACCGAGGGCAAGTTCCGCGCCCTGCGCGCGCTGAAGCTTCGGGATCTGGCTGGCGGCGGCAGCTACGAACTGCCGGTGGACGGCATGTTCGTCGCCATCGGGCACGACCCCGCGACCGCCCTGTTCCGTGGCCAGCTCAAGACCGACGAGGACGGCTATATCGTGACCGAGCCCGGCTCCACCCGCACCAGCATCCCCGGGATCTTCGCCGCCGGCGACGTGCAGGACCGGATCTACCGCCAAGCCGTCACGGCCGCCGGCTCCGGCTGCATGGCCGCGCTGGACGCCGAGAAGTGGCTGGCCCACATGCCGGACGACGCCCCGGCGGTCGCAGCCTATGACGCGGTGGACGGCTGATGCCGCTGGATTGGGACAAGCTCCGGGTCTTCCACGCCGTCGC
The DNA here is from genome assembly GCF_017813365.1 of Roseomonas indoligenes. Taxonomy (GTDB): domain Bacteria; phylum Pseudomonadota; class Alphaproteobacteria; order Acetobacterales; family Acetobacteraceae; genus Roseomonas; species Roseomonas indoligenes. Next base: position 78,038 of record NZ_JAGIZA010000010.1, on the reverse strand, counting down.
GGAGGCGGGATCCTTCACCCATGCCGGGGATACGCTGAACCTCAGCCAGTCCGCCGTCTCCCGCCAGATCCAGGCGCTGGAGGAGAGCCTGAACGTGCCGCTGTTCCACCGGCACGCGCGCGGGCTGATCCTGACGGAGCAGGGCGAGACGCTGAACAAGACGGTGCGCGAGGTCTTCGCCAAACTGGCGATGACCGAGGCCCTGCTGACGGAGAGCCGGGAGCGCGCGGCCGGGCGGCTGAAGGTGACGACCACCACCGGCTTCGGCGCCAACTGGCTCGCCCCCCGGCTGGAGCGCTTCCTGAAGCTGCACCCCGACATGACGGTGACGCTGCTGCTGGACGACACGGAGCTGGACCTGGCGATGCGGGAGGCGGACCTGGCCATCCGCATGCACGCCCCGCGTCAGCCGGACCTGATCCAGCGGCACATCGCGACCTTCGGCTGGAAGGTGGTGGGCTCGCCCGACTACCTGCGCGGCGCCGGCATGCCGCAGCGGGTGGAGGACCTGGATGCCCACCGGCTGATCATCTACGGCGACTATCACCCGCCGGTGGAGGACATCAACTGGCTGGCCGAGGCGGGGCGCCGCCCTGGTTCCCCGCGGCGCGCGGCGGTGGAGGTGAACTCGCTTCCGGCCATGCTGCGGGCCGTGCGCTCCGGTCTCGGGCTGGCCGCCCTGCCCGACTACATGGGTGATGACCTGGCCGATCTGGTTCCGGTGCTGACGGAGCTGAACACGCCGAAGATCGAGGCCTTCTTCGTCTATCCGGAGGAGATGCGGAACTCCAAGCGCGTGGCCGTGTTCCGCGACTTCCTCGTGGCCGAGCTCGCGGCCCAGGGCTGACGGCCGGGGGAGGTCCCTCCCCCGGCACCTCTCAGCGGCGCTCGATCCCCCAGAACACGGGAAAGCTGAAGGGCACCACGCCCTTCAGGTCGGCCCTCCAGGCCGGCGGCCCGGCGAACTGGCCGGCCAGCACGTAGTCCACGTTGCGGTGCATGGCCGTCTGGATCGCATCGGCCAGCTCCTTTTGCTCCTTCGGATCGGCGGCCACGGCATAGCGCCGCAGCAGGTCCGTCATGGCGGGATCGCAGTACCAGCCCGGGGAGCTGTCGGCGCAGTTGAAGGCCACCAGCGGGTTGGCGATGGGGTTCACCAGGTCGATCCCGTTGTTCACGATCGGCGCCACTGCCCATCCCGTCCGGTTCAGCCTCTTCGCCGCCACCGTGGCGTAGTCCGAGGACTGCAGGTCCACGTTGAACCCGGCGCGGCGCATCTGGTCGGAGACGACCAGCCCGATCGGGTTCAGGAGGGCCGAGGTCTGGGCGTGGAGGAAGACCACCGGCTCGCCGCGATAGCCCGATTCCCGCAGCAGCTGTCGCGCCCGCTCCGTCCCGGCCTGGCGCAGCGGCTCGGTCCCGGCCTCGCTCGCCCCGGCCCAGCCGCACATGTAGATCGAGCCGCATTGCGGCACGACGAGGTCCTCCGGCAGGCCCATGGCCGCCATCACCTCGGGCTGCAGCACCGCCGCCTGCAGGGCCTGCCGCGCCTTGGGGTCGTTGAAAGGCGGGGCGGCGTGGTTCACGTTCACCAGCGCCAGGAACTGGTCGACTCCCGCCGGCTTGCCGACGACGACGCTGCGGTTCCGGCGCATCGGCGCCACGAAGTCCGGCGGCAGGATCTCCAGGTAGTCCAGCTCGCCGGATTGCAGGGCGGCGGCGCGGGTGGACTGGTCCGTCACGCTGAGCAGTTCCACCCGTTCCATCCGCGCCACCTTGCCGCCGGAGAGGCCGTCCGGCGCCTCCGCGCGCGGGCGGTAGCGGGGGTTGCGGATGAAGCTGGCGCGCTCACCCGGCCGCCACTCATTCCGCAGGAAGAGGAAGGGGCCGGAGCCCATCACCTCCGGCACCGGCACCGCGGCGTCCATGTTCGCCAGCCGCGCCGGCATGATAACCGGCACCTGGTGGCCGGATCGGCCCAGCGCCTCGATCACGAAAGCAAAGGGCCGGCTCATCCGGAACTCGAAGGTCTTGGGGCCGGTGACCTGAACCTCTCGCACCGCGTCCATCATCGCCGTGCCAAAGGCCTCGCGCTTCGCCCAGCGGCGGATGGAGGCGACGCAGTCCTCCGCCGTCACGGGCGTGCCGTCGTGGAACTCCAGCCCGTCGCGCAGGGTGAAGCGCCAGGCCATCCGGTCCGGGGTGACCTCCCACCCCTCCAGCATCTGCGGGTGGAACCTGCCCTGGCTGTCGATGGCCACCAGCGTGTCGAAGACGAGATAGGCGAAGACCCGGGCGGAGTTGATCGTGGTCACGATCGGGTCCAGCACCTGCAGTTCGGTGTTCAACGAGACGCGGAGGGTGCTGCCCTGCGCCCGCGCGGGCGCAGCAGGAAGGATGCCCGCGCCAAGGACCATGGAGGCGAGGGCGCAGGCCCCCGCCAGCCGAGAGAATCGCATCGCCGTTCCTTTGTTCGTGGTCGTCGCGCTGCCGTGCGATGCCCCGGGGAACGGGGGCGGCGGTCCTTCTCCCCTTCCCTGCCCCCCTCAGCTGGCGGGGGCGGCCTCCCCCTTCTTCTGACGGAAGTGGTCGTAATTCGCCCCGCGGAAGGCGGCCATGTAGTCGCCCACCGTCTGCGGCGGGAACTTCGGCGGGTTCGCCGCGTCCGTGCAGCCCGGCAGCGCCTCGATCAGCGTCTCCGGGTTGGGGTGGAAGAAGAAGGGGATGGCGTAGCGGGGCTTCGGTTCCTTGTTGAAGGCCCGGTGCGGGGTGGAGAGGAAGCGCCCGTTGGTCCAGCGGTTCAGCACGTCGCCCGTGTTCACCACGAAGGTGTCGGGCAGCACCGGCGCGTCGATCCACTCGCCGGCCTGGGTGCGGATCTGCAGGCCGGGGACGGGGTTCTGGGCCAGCAGGGTGATGAAGCTGGAGTCCGTGTGCGGGGCGATGCCGAACTCGTCCGCGCCGTATTCCACCGGCGGGTAGTGGGTCAGGCGGAGGGAACTGAGGGAGCGGTCGCAGAGCGGGCCGAAATAGTCGGCCGGCAGGTCCAGGGCGCGGGCGTAGATCGGCAGCATCCGCAGCGCCAGCGCTTCCACCGCCGCGTAGTAGCGGAGCGTGACCTCCCGGAAGGAGGGCAGCGAGTCGGGCCAGCGGTTCACAGGGTGGGCCGGATCGCGCTCCGGATTGACGAAGAAGGCCTCGTTCTCATTCGGCTTGCGGACGGCATTCAGCCCATTGGCCCGCGCGACACTGGATTTGTAGGGCAGGTAGCCCTGCATTCGGTCGTCCAGCTTCAGGGCCATCTTCTCCTCCAGCGGCAGGGCGTGGAAGGCGGCGGCGGCGGCGAAGGTCTCGCGCATCAGGTCCACGGGCACGCCGTGGTTCCGGATGAAGAGAAAGCCCACCGTCTCGCAGATTCGGTGCAGGTCGGCGGCGGTGGCCTCCAGCGCCCCTGGTTCCCCGGCGAAGCAGGGGCCGAGGTCGATGACCGGGATGGAATCCGTGCGGTCGGAATCGAGGGGCATGGGCGGGCTCCGCATTTTGGGCGTCAGGACGCGGGGCGATCCTCCGGGCGTCCGGCGCGCGACGTCAAGTGAAGCCTGCCGCATATTTCGGCGGCGCCTCCCTGTCAGTGCTGCCATCCCGGGCACGACAGACCCATATTGCCTGGGTTGGCGGCATCGCCCCTGGCCGACGGGCATCCGTTTCGTGCTGCGCCGCGTCATGCATCGCCCGCATGGCGGGTGGACGTTCTTGGCGCGCGCTGCACCATCCGGCGAGGCCTAACCTTCCTTCCGTCCGGTGATTGATCCGGACCGGGTTCTTGGAACCCCGCGTCTCCCAGACGTGAAGCCTCCCTGTATGTACTTGCCCGGAAGGCTCAGGCTTCAGGCCGCGGCTTTCCGGGCTTTCTTTTTTGCCCGCGCGATGCCACGTGAGCGCGGACGCGCGGCGCGGACCGTCGGGCGGGCAGGACCAGCCGGCGGGGCCCCGCACCGGCCCCCATCAGAGAGACACGATGCGAACCCTCAAGGGCACAGACTTCAACGATCGTAGCAAGAACTCCCTCGAGGCCAAGAAGGCCCTTCTCGAGCGCTTCAAGTCGCGCCCGACGGCGGCGGAAGATCCGGCCGTGGCGGCCCGACAGGAGGAGCGCCGGCAGATCATCCAGGCCCGTGAAGCCCGGGAGGCCGAGCGCCGCCGCCTGAAGGAGGAGGAGAAGGCCCGCCAGGAGGCCGAGCGCCTGCGGCTGATCGCCGAGGAGGAAGCGCGGCAGGCCGAGCTGGCCCGCGAGGCCGCCGAGGCCACCGAGCGCGCCCGCCAGGAGCTGATCGAGGCCAAGCTGGAGCGCGACCGCCGTTACGCGGCCCGCAAGGCCCGGGCGAAGGGCAAGAAGTAGGCGCCCTTACGCCGCCCGTTTCGCGCCGCCGGTCCCCAGGGGCCGGCGGCGTTTTCGTGTCCGCTACTCGGCCCTGATCCCGGCTTCCCGCACCAGGGTTCCCATCTCCGCCCGCCCCTGCACGACGAAGCGGGCAAAATCGGCGGGGGAGGAGCCGACGGGAACCGCCACCAGCCCGTCCAGCCGCGCCTTCACCTCCGGATCCGCGAGGGCGGAGGCCGTGGCGGCATGCAGCCGTTCCGCGATGCCCATCGGCGTGCCGGCCGGGGCGAAGAGGGCGCACCACTCGGCGATGGTCAGCCCGGGCAGCCCGGCCTCCGCGAAGGTCGGCACATCCGGCCGCGCGGCGATCCGCGACTCGGTCGCCACCGCCAGCAGCCGCGCCCGGCCCGAGTCCGCGATAGGTCCGGCGGAGAGGACGGTGATGAAGGCACCGTCCAGCACCCCTGCCGCCAGGTCGCGCGCCGCATCGGCGCCGCCGCGATAGGGGGCGTGCGTCACCTCGATTCCCGCCAGCCGCTGCAACTGCGCGAGCGCCAGATGGCCCGCCGTGGCGTTGCCCTGGGTGCCCATGTTCAGCGTGCCCGGCCGCGCCTTCGCCGCCGCGATGAACTCCGCCACGCTGCGGATGGGACTGTCGGCCTTCACCGCCAGCACCTGCGGGAAAGTGGTAGCCAGCGTCACTGGCAGGAAGGCGGTGGCGTAGTCGAAGGACAGGCCCTTCAGCAGGCTGGGGTTCACGAGGTGGGAGGAGGCGTCCCATAGCAAGGTGTGGCCATCCGGCGCGGCCTGGGCCACCAGCGCGCCGCCGTTGGAGCCGCTGCCGCCCGTGCGGTTCTCCACCACCACCGTCTGGCCGAGGCGGTCGCCCAGGCGCGGCGCCAGCACGCGGGCCACGCTGTCCGCGGCGCCGCCGGCGGCGAAGGCGACGATCAGGCGGATGGGGCGGTTGGGCCAGGGCGCCTGGGCGCGGAGAGCGCGCGGCCCGGCCAGCACCCCCATGGTGGCGCCTGCCCAGCCCAGCATCCTGCGGCGTTCGAACATGGCCCCCTCTCCTCCCCTGTCGTTCCGGGGATGGATGCCGCGGGCGCGGCGAAGGTCAACCCCCGCGGCTTGCGGTGCGCTCAGGGGACGCGCTTCATGGGGTTATGCCGATGACACTGATCGCCGGGCGCGCCCACGCCCCCTTCCTCCGGGCATGACGGCCGCCCTTCTCGGCGGCGCGCCCGATCCCGACGGGCTGCGCGAGTTGCCGGAGGATCTGTCCGGCCGGATCGGCTTCGTCGCCGCCACCTCGGAGGAGGCCGCGGCCGCCCATGCGGAGCTGGTGCAGATCTACGGCGACGTGCCAGCAGAGGAAGCCGCCGTGGTGGTCGCTTTGGGCGGCGATGGCGCGATGCTGGAGACGCAGCATCGGCTGCTCGGCCGCAACATCCCGGTCTACGGCATGAATCGCGGCAGCGTGGGGTTCCTGATGAACCCCTACCGCAAGGAGGGGCTGGTGGAGCGGCTGCAGGCCGCCCAGGCCGCGCTGCTGCAGCCCCTGCGGATGCGCACCACGCGCTCGGACGGGACGGTGGCGGAGGCGCTGGCGATCAACGAGGTCTCCCTACTGCGGGAGACCCGGCAGGCCGCGAAGATCCGCATCCTCGTGGATGGGAAGGAGCGGATGGCGGAGCTGATCTGCGATGGCATCCTGGTGGCCACGCCGGCGGGCAGCACGGCCTACAACCTCTCGGCCCATGGGCCGATCATCCCGCTGGGGACGAACCTGCTGGCGATGACGCCCATCTCCGCCTTCCGGCCCCGCCGCTGGCGCGGGGCGCTGCTGCCGGGCAACGCCTCCGTCGCCTTCGAGATCCTGGAGGGGGAAAAGCGCCCCGTGGCGGCGGTGGCGGACTACACGGAGGTGCGCGACATCCGCCGGGTGGAGATCTGCGAGGACGCGCGCGTGCGGCTGACCATGCTGTTCGATCCCGACCACGGGCTGCCCGAGCGAATCCTGGCCGAGCAGTTCACGGTCTGAGGAAGCCCTCCAGGGCGGCGAGGACCTCCTCCGGCGCCTCCTCGGCGAGGTAGTGGCCGCTGTTCACCGCGCCCCCCTCGATCGTGTTGTCCGCGTAGTCCCGCCAGAGCTTCAGGGGCTCGTACCACTTCCCGATCTTCCCCTTCGCGCCCCAGAGCACGAGCATCGGGCAGCGCACCCGCCCCCCCTCGGTGCGGGACGCGCGGTCGTGCTCCAGGTCGATGCCGGTTGCGGCGCGGTAGTCCTCGCAGATGGACTCGACCGTGCCCGGCAGGTTCAGCGCGGCGAGGTAGTCGGCCCGCGCCTCCGGGTGGAAGAAGCCGTCATCCTTGGGCTCGCGGGAGGTGTGCAGGCGGAACCAGTCCTCCACGTCGCGGCGGATCAGGCGCTCCGGCAGGGGGTGCGGCTGGGCCAGCCAAAACCAGTGGTAGTAGCCGAGGGCGAAGTCCATGTCGGTGCGCTCGAAATGGGCGAGCGTCGGCACGATGTCCATCGTGCAGAGCCGCTCCACCCTGTCGCCGTGGTCCAGCGCGAGGCGGTGCGCCACGCGGGCGCCGCGGTCATGGCTCACGACGCCGAAGGTCTCATGGCCCAGGGCGGTCATCAGCGCGGCCATGTCGGCCGCCATCTCGCGCTTGCTGAAGGCGGCGCTGCCGGGGGCGACGGGCGGCTTGCCGCTGAAGCCGTAGCCGCGCAGGTCCGGAAGGACCAGGGTGAAGCGCCGGGCGAGCACCGGTGCCACCTTGTGCCACATGGCATGGGTTTGCGGGTTGCCGTGCAGCAGGAGCAGCGGCGGCCCCTCCCCCGCGCGGCGGAGGCGCAGGGTGGTGCCGTTCACCTCCCGGGTTTCCATCGTGAAGCCCTCGAAGATCATGCGGCCCCTTCCCCCATCCGGTCCGCGCGCATCCTGCTCCGGCGCGCGGCGCGCGTCAGCCCTGGGCGGGACACCGTTTCCAGATGCCGCGATCCGTGCGATCCGTCCGGGTAATCCCCCGCGCCCGGCGCGGATCGCCAATCAAGGGATGGGAGGTCCCCGCCATGCTCACTCGCCGCCACGCCCTGGCCCTGACGGGCCTTCTCGCCATGCCCGCCGTCGCGCGCGCCCAGACCGGTAGCCCGGACTGGGTACCGACGCGTCCGATCGTGCTCGTGGTGCCCTACCCCGCCGGCGGCCCCACCGACGTGCTGGCGCGGATGGTGGCCGGGGAGATGGCGAAGGACCTCGGCACGGCCGTGGTGGTGGAGAACGTGGCGGGCGGCGGCGGCTCCATCGGCTCCCGCCGCGTGGCGACGGGGCCGGCGGACGGCACCTCCATCATGCTCGCCTCCAACCAGACCCACGCCACCAACCTCTCGCTGCTGCCGGATGGTGGCGGCTACGACCCGGTGAAGGACTTCACCCCGATCGCCGGGCTGGCGGACCTGCAGCACATCCTGGTGGTGCGGCCGGACGTGCCGGCGAAGACGGTAGCCGAGCTCCTGGCCCTAGCGAAGGCGAAGCCCGGCACGATCACCTGCGCCTCCACCGGCCAGGGCTCCGCGTCCCACCTCACGCTGGAGCTGTTCCGGGCGAAGACGGGGGCGGACATGGTGCACGTGCCCTATCGCGGCTCCTCGCCGATGCTGAACGACCTTCTGGGCGGGCATGTGCAGGTCAGCTTCGCCACAGCGCCGACCGTGCTGACCCAGGTGCAGACGGGCAAGCTGCGCGGGCTCGCCGTGGCCTCGCCGCGGCGGTCGCCGCATCTGCCGGAACTGCCCACCCTGGCCGAGGCAGGCGTGCAGGGGGTGGAAGCCGATGCGTGGTTCGGCCTCTTCGCCCCGGCGGCCGTCCCTGCCCCGGCGCTGTCGCGGCTGCGGGCCCTGGCGCTCGCCGCCATGGCGCGGGAGCCGGTGCGCGCGCGGACGACCGAGGTGGGCATGACGGTGAATGTGCGGAACGCCGACGCAATGGGGGCCTTCCTGAGGGAGGACATCGCGCGCTGGGCCGAGGTGATCCGCGTGGCGAACGTGAAGCCGGAATGAGGGCCGTTGCTTGAAGGCGGTCGTCACCGGGTCTTCCGGCTTCCTCGGCGGGATGATTGCGGCGGGGCTGGCCGCCGATCCGCGCGTGGACGCCGTGACGGGGCTGGACAGGGTGGCTGCGCCGGCCGGTGCGCCCTTCGCCGGTATTCGGGGCGAGGTGGCGCGGATCCCGGAGTTGGTGCCAGCGGCGGATCTGGTCGTCCATGCCGCCGCCATCACCACCCAGGCCAGCGAGGACGACCCCGACCTCGCCTACGCCATCAACGTCGAGGGCACGCGAGCCGTGCTCCGCTGGGCGCGGGCCCAGCCGCGGCCGCCAAGGGTGGTGCTGCTCTCCAGCGTCGCCGTGTTCGGCGCCGGGGATGCGGTGGCGACCGAGGCGACACCTCCGGATCCGCGCAGCGCCTATGGCACGACGAAGCTGATCGCAGAGCGGTTGATGATGGACGCCACGCGCCGGGGCGAGGTGGACGGGGTGGTGTTGCGCCTGCCCGTGGTGGTGGTGCGGACAGGCGCCCGCACGGCGCCGCCGGGCGCGGGCTTCGTTTCCGCCTACATCGACGCGGCGCTGCGGGAATTGCCCTGCACGGCCCCTTTCACGCCAGGGCATGCCATCCCCGTTGCTTCCTACCGCGCGACGGTGGGCCTGATCCTGCGGGCGGCCCTGGAGGTTCTGCCGGAGCGGCTCCTGCATGTGCCTTCGCTCGCTGCATCGGCCGAGTCCACCCGCGACGCTCTGGTCGCACAGGGCGTGGAAGGCCGGATCGAGTGCCGCCCAGACCCGGCCGTGCAGGCCCTGGTGGCTGGCTGGCCGGAACGGTTGGAAACGCTGCACCCGGATTTCTCGGCCGACCTGGCCGATGCCGGGCTTGGCGCGATCATCAGTGAGCACGCCATCCGGCTAGGGAGAGTCGTGGCTTAGGCCTAGCGATCCGGCGGGGGTCGTGGCGTGTCCCGGCCAGCCCCGGCCTTCGCCATCAAGCCGGTGACCAGGGCTGCCACCAGCGCGATGCCCGCCACCACAAGCAGCGCGACGGAGAAGCCGAACTGCAGCACCCGCGCTACCAGCGCGAGAACCGCGAAGAGAACGGCGAGGCCGAGGGCCCAGCGCATCATCGTAAGGATCCTTCCCGATCCCCAGGGCAACGGTGCCGCAGGCCGGTCGTTGCGCGCGCTACTCCGAACGGAAGGATCGGAGATCCGGCTTGATCGCCAGCACCGCCTCGGCCAGCGGCGCGGGCCAGGGGGCGCCGCGGGTCGGCACGGTGAGGCTGGCGGAACCTTCGTCCAGCAGCAGCAGGTAGAAGCGCTCCGTGCGGCTGTCGTAGCCCAGGAAGAGCCCGGCTTCCGCGCAGTCCCCGCCGTCGCAGGTCCAGCCGAAGACGTAGCGGTTCTCCGCCACCCGCAAGGCCCCCGGATCGGCGGCGTGCAGGTGGCGCAGGATGTAGGTCTGGCGGCCTCGCGTCACGGAACGGAAGCCGATCGAGACGTCGGGATGTGCGGCGAGCCGGGTCACGGGTTGCCCGGCCAGCGTCAGCGGTGAAGGTTCCGGCAGCGGCTGCGCGCTGGCAGGACCGGCTAGCAGGATGGCGAAAAGCAGAAGGGCGAGTGGTTTCCCACCCGCCCTTCGCAGAACGTTGCGGCGAAGCGAAATCACGCCTCGGCCGCTTCTTCCTCAACCACCTCGGGCTTCGGACCGCTGTCCAGGCCCTTGGCGCCGATGTCGCGCTCAACCAGCTCGATCACCGCCATCTGGGCGGCATCGCCGTAGCGAATGCCGGCGCGCAGCACGCGGGTGTAGCCGCCGTTGCGGGCCGAGTAGCGCGGCGCAAGCGTATCGAACAGCTTGCGAACCACCGCCGCATCGCGGATCTGCGCGGCCGCCTGACGGCGGGCGTGCAGGTCGCCACGCTTGCCGAGGGTGATGATGCGCTCCACGTAGGGGCGCAGCTCCTTGGCCTTCGGCAGCGTGGTGGTGATCTGCTCGTGCTTGAGCAGGCTGGTCGCCATGTTACGGAACATGGAGAGCCGGTGAGAAGAGGTGACGCCGAGCTTCCGGCCCGAGACCCCGTGACGCATTGACTTAGTCCTTTCCTCGGCCGCTCTAGAAGGGCTCGTCGACCTTGCGGGCCAGGTCCTCGATGTTCTCGGGCGGCCAGCCCGGGACGTTCATGCCGAGCTGCAGCCCCATGGAGGTGAGAACCTCCTTGATCTCATTGAGAGACTTGCGGCCGAAGTTCGGGGTACGCAGCATCTCCTGCTCGGACTTCTGAACGAGATCGCCGATATAGACGATGTTGTCGTTCTTCAGGCAGTTCGCCGAGCGGACGGAGAGCTCGAGCTCGTCCACCTTGCGGAGCAGGTTGCGGTTGAACGGCAGGTCGTCCTCGACCTCGGCGGGGCGCGCCTCGCGCGGCTCGTCGAAGTTGATGAAGAGCTGCAGCTGGTCCTGCAGGATGCGCGCGGCGAGCGCCACGGCGTCATCCGGCGTGACCGTGCCGTCCGTCTCCACGTTCAGCACCAGCTTGTCGTAGTCCGTGCGCTGACCGACGCGGGTCGGCTCCACGCGATAGGCCACGCGGCGCACCGGGGAGTAGATGGCGTCCACGGGGATGAGGCCGATCGGCGCATCCTCGGGGCGGTTCTCGGAGGCGGGGACATAGCCCTTGCCCGTGGAGACGGTCAGCTCGGCATTGAGTCTCGCGCCGTCGTCCAGCGTGCAGATCACCATCTCCGGGTTGGCGATCTCGATGTCGCCGGTCACCTGGATCTGGCCAGCCGTCACCTCGCCCGGGCCGGTCGCCGTCAGGGAAAGGCGCTTGGAGCCCTCGCCCTGCATGCGGATGGCCAAGCGCTTGATGTTCAGCACGATGTCCGTCACGTCCTCGCGGACGCCGGGCAGGCTGCTGAACTCGTGCAGCGCACCGTCGATCTGGACCGCCGTCACCGCCGCGCCCTGAAGGGACGACAGCAGGATGCGGCGCAGAGCGTTGCCGAGCGTCATGCCGAAGCCGCGCTCCAGCGGCTCCGCGACGATGGTCGCGGAACGGGAGGGGTCGTTGCCGCCCTCCACGTCCAGACGCTCGGGCTTGATGAGGGAACGCCAGTTGCGATCCATCGCGCCACTCATGGTGGTGTTACCCCCTTAGACGCGGCGCCGCTTGCGGGGGCGGCAGCCATTGTGCGGGATCGGCGTCACGTCCTTGATCGCGGTGACGTAGAAGCCGACGGCCTGCAGGGCGCGAAGCGCGCTCTCGCGGCCCGAGCCGGGACCGGAGACCATGATCTCCAGCGTCTCCATGCCGTGCTCGCGCGCCTTCTTGCCCGCGTCCTCCGCCGCCACCTGGGCGGCGTAGGGGGTGGACTTGCGGCTGCCCTTGAAGCCCTGGGAGCCGGAGGACGACCAGGCGATCGCGTTGCCCTGGCTGTCCGTGATCGTCACGATCGTGTTGTTGAAGGAGGCGAGCACATGGGCCACGCCGGAAGAAATGTTCTTCCGCTCCTTCTTGCGGGGACGAGACCCCGCATTCGGCTGACGCGCCATCTTACTTCGTCACCTTCTTCTTGCCGGCGATCGCGACGGCCTTGCCCTTGCGGGTGCGCGCGTTCGTGTGCGTGCGCTGACCGCGCACCGGCAGGCCGCGGCGATGACGCAGGCCGCGATAGCAGGCCATGTCCATCAGGCGCTTGATGTTCATCGCCACCTCGCGGCGAAGGTCGCCCTCCACGCGGTAGTCGCGATCCATCGTCTCGCGCAGGCGAAGCAGCTCATCTTCGGAGAGCTGGTTCACCCGGCGCTCCTCGGGGATGCCGAGCTTCTCGCAGATGTCGGCCGCGTTCTTGGGGCCGATGCCGAAGATGTAGCGCAGCGAAATATGCACGCGCTTATTGTCGGGGATGTTCACGCCGGCGATGCGCGCCACGTTGCTCTCCTGGAACCCGGGGTTCCGTTCGGGCCGGGCGGGAACCGTCCGGCGAGGTGATCCTGACCCGGGCGCCGCAATGGCCCCCGGATCAACGGCGATTCTTGGACGGAAACCGTCCGTGCAAGCGGAATGGCGGCAGAGTTGGGCCCCGCCGCGAAGGTCGGCGATTTACGTGCTGGTGCCCCGGGAGTCAAGCCCGGATTCCGACTGGTCGAGGATCGCCCCGATCTGGGCGGCCACCGTGGGCATGTCGGCCATCCCGTCCACGTGCTTCAGCTTACCCTGCTCGGCGTAGTAGGGCAGCAGGGGCGCTGTCGAGCGATGGTAGGCGTCCAGCCGCGCCGCGACCGTCTCCGCCTTGTCGTCCGCGCGACGCGTGAAGTCGTGGCTGCCGCAAACATCGCAGATCCCGGGGATTTGGGTGGGCTTGAAGCGGTCGTGGTAGCCCGCCCCACAGGAGGAGCAGGTGAAGCGACCAGCGATTCGCTCGACCAGCGCCCCGTCGTCCACCTTGAGTTCGATGACGTGGTTCAGCGCCAGACCCATCTCGGCGAGCATCACGTCCAGCGCCTCGGCCTGGGGCACGGTACGGGGGAAGCCGTCCAGGATGAAGCCGGCCACGCAGTCCGGCTTCTGCACGCGGATGGCGAGCATGGCGGTGATGATGGCGTCCGGCACCAGGTCACCGCGTTCCATGATCGCCTTCGCCTCGTTCCCGATCTCCGAGCCCGACCTTACCTCGGCCCGCAGCATGTCACCGGTCGAGATCTGGGCGATGCCGTGCCGGTCCTGCAGGATCTTGGCCTGGGTCCCCTTCCCCGCGCCGGGCGGGCCCAGAAGGATCAGGTTCATCGGCGGGGGCTCCCTCCGCGCGGGGTGACGGGCGCGGGGCCGGCGCCGCGGCCCCCCACCCGGGCCTTGCGAATCAGGCCCTCATACTGGTGCGCGAACAGATGGGACTGCACCTGGGCCACCGTGTCCATGGTGACGGAGACGATGATCAGGAGCGAGGTGCCGCCGAAGTAGAAGGGAACGCCGTACTGGCTGATCAGGAATTCCGGGATCAGGCAGACGATGCAGAGATAGACCGCGCCCACCAGGGTCAGGCGGGTAAGAACCCGGTCGAAATACTCTGCCGTGGCCGCACCCGGGCGGATGCCCGGCACGAAGCCGCCGTACTTCTTCAGGTTGTCCGCCGTCTCTACGGGGTTGAAGACCACCGCCGTGTAGAAGAAGGCGAAGAAGATGATGAGCGCGATGTAGAGGCCCATGTAGAGGGGCTGCCCGTGCGCCAGCAGCGCCGCCGTGCGTGTCAGCCAGCTATCCTCGCCCTGGGTGGCCGCGAAGCCGGAGAAGGTGGCCGGCAGCAGCAACAGGGAGGAGGCGAAGATCGGCGGGATGACGCCGGCGGTGTTCAGCTTTAGGGGCAGGTGCGTCGAGTCCCCGCCGAACATGCGCTGCCCCACCTGGCGCTTGGGATACTGGATGGGGATTTTCCGCTGCGCCCGCTCGATGAAGACCACGAAGGCGATCACCGCGAGGGCCAGCAGCAGGAAGAATAGGATGAAGAAGGGCGAGAGGGCGCCGGTGCGGCCCAGCTCGAGTGTGGAGACCAGGGCGTGCGGGATATTAGCGACAATGCCCGCGAAGATGATGAGCGAGATGCCGTTGCCGACCCCGCGCGCCGTGATCTGCTCACCCAGCCACATCAGGAACATCGTCCCGCCCACCAGCGTGGTGACGCAGGAAACGCGGAAGAAGAGGCCGGGATCCAGCACGGCGGCCCCGAAGTTCCCGCGCATTCCCTCCAGCCCGACGGAGATGCCGTAGGCTTGGAAAAAGGCGATCAGGACGGTGAGGTACCGCGTGTACTGGTTCAGCCGCTTGCGGCCGGACTCACCCTCCTTCTTGAGGGCCTCCCAGGCCGGGATCGCCGCCGACATCAGCTGCACGATGATAGAGGCGGAGATATAGGGCATGATGTTCAGGGCGAAGACGGTCATGCGCCCGAGGGCCCCGCCCGTGAACATGTCGAACATGCCGAGGATGCCGCCGCCGTGCTGGTTCAGGATCTCGGCCATCACGGCCGCATCCACGCCCGGCACGGGAATGTAGGTGCCCAGGCGGTACACGATCAGCGCACCCAGGGTGAACCACAGCCGCTTCTTCAGCTCGGTCGCGCGGGAAAGCACGCCAAGGTTCAGATTGGCCGCGAGCTGCTCGGCGGCGGACGCCATGGGATAGACCCTCTTCCTCACGACTGCGGCGCCGAGGGAGAGCCCGCGGCGCCGCAGCACATTACAGCAGAATCAGACTGGGGTGGGCTTTGACCGCAATCAAGCGGCCGGAGCTTCCTCAGCGGCCTGGACGCGGACGGTGATCGTGCCACCCGCGGCCTGCACCGCAGCGATGGCCGCCTCGGAGGCACCGGCCAGCGACAGGGTCACGGCGCGCTTGATCTCGCCCTTGGCCAGCAGGCGGACGCCCGCCTTCTTGCCGACGCGGACCAGACCGGCCTTCTCCAGAGCAGCCTCGTCAACCGTCTCACCCGCGGGGAGCTTGCCGTCCTCGATCGCCTTGTCCAGCGTGCCGAGGTTGATGACGGCGTATTCCTTGCGGAACAGGTTGTGGAAGCCGCGCTTCGGCAGACGGCGATACAGCGGGAGCTGACCACCCTCGAAGCCGTTCAGGGACACGCCGCTGCGGGCCTTCTGGCCCTTCACGCCGCGACCACCGGTCTTGCCCTTGCCGGAGCCGATGCCCCGGCCGATGCGCTTGAACTTCGGGCGGGCGCCCGCGTTGTCGCGTAGCTCATTCAGTTTCGGCATGGTTCAGCCCACCTTGATCAGGTGCGCGACCTTGCGGATCATCCCCTGCACGGCAGGGGTGTCCTCAAGCTCGCGGGACCGATGCATCTTGTTCAGCCCCAGGCCGATCAGCGTCTCGCGCTGACCGGGCTTGCGGCCGATCGGCGACCCGATCTGGGTCACCTTCACGGTCTTCTTCGTCGTCTCAGACACCTGCGGCCTCCGTCGCCGGCTCCGCGCCGCCGCGGGGCGGGTTGGGGAGCAGGTCAGCCACCTTCTTGCCGCGGCGCGCAGCAACCGCCCGGGGGGAGGTGCAGCGGGCCAGACCGGCGAAGGTCGCCTTGACCATGTTGTGCGGGTTCGTGGTGCCCGTGCACTTCGCGACCACGTCGCCCATGCCGAGGACCTCGAAGACGGCGCGCATCGGGCCGCCGGCGATGATGCCCGTGCCGGCCGGGGCCGCGCGCAGGATCACGCGGCCGGCGCCGAACTCGCCGATCACATCGTGGTGCAGGGTCCGGCCCTCGCGCATCGGCACGCGGATCAGGCCGCGCTTGGCCCTCTCCGTCGCCTTGCGGATCGCCTCCGGCACCTCGCGCGCCTTGCCGGCGCCCCAGCCGACCCGGCCCTTCTCATCGCCCACGACCACGAGGGCCGCGAAGGAGAAGCGCCGGCCGCCCTTCACGACCTTGGCGACGCGATTGATGGTGACGAGCTTGTCCTTGAACTCATCCTGCTCGCGATCCTGGCGAGCATCACGATTTTCGTCCCGACGACGGCCACGGCGGCGATCGCCGCCCTCGCCGCCTTCGCCGGAACGCGGCGCGTTGGAACGCGGTGCGTAAGCCATGCTCAGCTCCTCAGAACGACAGCCCGCCCTCGCGGGCGCCGTCCGCCAGGGCCTTGACCCGGCCATGGTAGAGATAAGGACCGCGGTCGAATACCACCTCGGTCACGCCGGCCGCGAGAGCACGCTCCGCAACCAGCTTGCCGATGGCCGAAGCCGCCTCGGTGTCGGCACCGGTCTTGCTGGCGTCGCGCACCTCCTTCTCCAGGGTGGAGGCGGCGGCGAGGGTACGGCCCTGCACGTCGTCGATCACCTGGGCGTAGATGTGGCGGCCGGAGCGGTGGACGGAAAGGCGCACGCGCCCCGCGCCCTTCAGCTTGATCTGATAGCGCGTGCGCGAGCGCCGGCGCTGGGTCAGTGCGAGCTTGTTCGACATTACTTCTTCTTACCCTCCTTCCGGAGGATCGTCTCGTTGTCGTACTTGATGCCCTTGCCCTTGTAGGGCTCGGGACCACGATACGCCCGGATCTCCGCCGCCACCTGGCCGACGCGCTGCTTGTCAGCACCCTCGACCTTGATCGCCGTGGGGCGCTCGGTGGTGATCTTGATACCCTCTGGGATCGGGTAGCGGATCTCGTGGCTGTAGCCGAGGCTCAGCACCAGATCCTTGCCCTGGACCGCCGCACGGTAGCCCGTGCCGGTGATCTCCATGGACTTGGTGAAGCCCGTGGAGACGCCGATCACCATCCCGTTGATGAGGGAGCGCGTGGTGCCCCACATCGTCCGGGCGGCGCGGTCCTCGCCCCGCGGGGCGACGGCCACTTCGCCGTCCCCGATCGTGACATCGACCTTGTCCGTCAGCGGCAGGCGAAGCTCGCCGAGCTTGCCCTTCGCGACGATCACGTTGTTGTCCATGGTGAGAGTGACGCCGGACGGCACCTTCACCGGGTATTTGCCTACGCGAGACATATCCCTCTGCCCTCCGTCAGAACACGCGGCAGAGGACCTCGCCGCCAACATTGGCGGCGCGGGCCTCGAGGTCGCTCATCACGCCGCGAGGCGTGGAGAGGATGGAAATGCCGAGCCCGTTGTAGAACTTCGGCAGTTCCTTGATCTTGGAGTAGACCCGGCGGCCCGGCTTGGAGACGCGGGTGATCTCCTTGATGGCGGGCTCGCCCTCGGAATACTTCAGCTCGATGTCGAGCACCTTGATGCCCGGGCGGAGCTCCTCGCCGCGGAAGCCACGGATGTAGCCCTCGCGCTTCAGAACCTCGAGCACGTCGGAGCGCAGACGCGAGGCGGGGGAAACCACGCGGGCCTGGCGTGCGCGCTGGCCGTTGCGGATACGGGTGAGCATGTCACCCAAGGGATCGGAGAGCTGCATGGCCCCTTGTCCTTACCAGGAGGCCTTGACCAGCCCCGGAATCTGGCCACTCGAGGCCAGCTCGCGGAGCATGTTCCGGCTCAGCTTGAACTTACGGTAATTGCCGCGCGGGCGGCCGGTCAGCTCGCAACGCAGGCGGATGCGGTTCTTCGCACCGTTCCGCGGCAGCTGCGCCAGCTTGATCGTCGCCTCGAAGCGGTCCTCCACCGGAAGCTCGCGGTCCATCACCACGCTCTTCAGCGCGGCGCGCTTCTCCGCATGCGCCTTCGCGAGGTGCATCCGGTACTTGTTCTTCTCGACTGCCGAAGTCTTGGCCATTCGATCAGTGTCCTCCGGAACCTGCCCGGCCCTGCTCAGGCAGGGGCGGGCGGTTTTCCAAGATCAATTGATGAAGGGAAGCTGGAAGCCCTTGAGCAGGGCCTTCGCTTCCTTGTCCGTCTTCGCCGTGGTGACGAAAACGATGTCCATACCGCGGATCGCATCGACCTTGTCGTAGGCGATCTCCGGGAAGATGATCTGCTCCTTCAGGCCAAAGGCGTAATTGCCACGGCCATCGAAGCCCTTGCCGGAGATGCCGCGGAAGTCGCGCACGCGCGGCAGCGCGATCGTGACCAGGCGGTCGAGGAACTCGTACATCCGGGCGCGGCGCAGCGTCACCTTCGTGCCGATGAGCTGACCCTCGCGGATCTTGAAGCCCGCGATCGCCTTCTTCGCCTTCGTCTTCACCGGCTTCTGGCCGGCAATGGCCGTCAGCTCGGCAACGGCGGCGTCCAGCTTCTTCTGGTCGCCCGCGGCCTCACCGACACCCATGTTGATGACGATCTTCTCCAGCTTCGGAACCTCCATCGGGTTCTTGTAGCCGAACTCCTCCGACAGAGCCTTGCGGATCTGCTCCAGGTACTGCTGCTGCAGGCGCGGCAGTGGCCCCTTCTCCTGGGGCGTGGTCGCGTCGCTCATGCGATCACCTCGCCGGAGGCCTTCGCCACCCGGACCTTCTTGTCACCGTCCATGCGGAAGCCGACGCGGGTCGGCTTGTCGCTCTTCGGGTCGATCACCGCCAGGTTCGAGAGGTGGATCGGCGCCTCCTTCTCCTGGATGCCACCGGGCTGGTTCATGCCCTGCGGCTTGGCGTGGCGCTTCACGACGTTCACGCCCTGGACGACGGCCCGGTTCTCGGTCGGGATCACGGAGAGAACCTCGCCGCGCTTGCCCTTGTCCTTGCCGGCGAGGACCTGGACGCGATCGCCCTTCTTGATCTTCGCAGCCATCACAGCACCTCCGGAGCCAGGGAGATGATCTTCATATACTTCCGGGCCCGCAGCTCACGCACGACCGGCCCGAAGATGCGGGTACCGATCGGCTCGTTCTGCTTGTTGATCAGAACGGCCGCATTGTTGTCGAAACGGATCGCAGTGCCGTCCTGACGGCGAACGGCGTAGGCCGTCCGCACGATCACGGCGCGATGCACCTCGCCCTTCTTCACCTTAGCGCGGGGAATGGCGTCCTTAACGGAGACGACGATGATATCGCCCACCGAGGCCGTCTTGCGCTTGGAGCCGCCCAGCACCTTGATGCACTGGACCCGACGCGCGCCGGAGTTGTCGGCAACGTCGAGGTTGGACTCAACCTGGATCATGCGCCCTGCTCCTCTGGCAGCTCGATGTTCTCGAGCAGCTCATAGGCCACGGGCCGCGCCACGGTCTCGCCGTTGCGCTGAACGACCAACCAGGACTTGCTCTTGGAGATCGGCCGGCACTCTTCGATGGAGACCATGTCGCCCTCGCGGCACAGGTTCTCTTCGTCGTGCGCGGCGTACTTCTTCGAGCGCCGGATGAACTTCTTATAGAGCGGGTGCATCACGCGACGCTCGATCAAGACGGTGACCGTCTTGTCCTGCTTGTCGCTCGTGACCCGCCCCGTGAGGACTCGCTTCGGCATCAGCCGGGGTCTCCTCTCAGGACTTCTGGGATGTGCGGGCCTGTTCGCCCAGCACGGTCTTAACACGGGCGATGTCGCGCCGAACAGCACGAATTCGCCCAACGGCCTCCAACTGGCCAGTCGCCCGCTGGAAGCGCAGGTTGAACTGCTCCTTCCGCAGGTCGAGCAGCATGGTCTTCAGCTCGTCCGCGGTCTTGCCGCGGACATCCGCGATCTTCGTCATAGCCTCAAGCCTCCGCCGCGCCCAGACGGGCGACGACCTTCGTCTTGATCGGCAGCTTGGCGGCCCCGAGAGCCAGCGCCTCGCGGGCCGTCTCCTGGCTCACGCCGTCGATCTCGAACATGATGCGGCCCGGCTTGATCCGGACCACCCAGTACTCAGGGGCCCCCTTGCCGGAGCCCATACGGACCTCAGCCGGCTTGGTGGAGACGGGCACATCCGGGAAGATCCGGATCCACACGCGCCCCTGACGCTTCATAGCGCGGGTGATCGCGCGGCGGGCCGCCTCGATCTGCCGTGCGGTCACCCGCTCCGGCTCCAGCGCCTTCAGGCCGTAGCCACCGAAGGACAGGGTGAACCCGCCCTTCGCCACGCCCTTGATGCGGCCCTTATGGGCCTTGCGATACGTCGTCCGCTTCGGCGACAGCATTGTTCGTGTTCCCTAGACCGTCGCTCAGCGCTGAGGCGCCTGCTCCGCGGCGCGCTTGTCCTGCGCCATCGGATCGTGCCCCATGACCTCCCCCTTGAAGATCCAGACCTTGACACCGCAGGTGCCGTAGTTGGTCTTCGCGGTCGCCGTTCCAAAGTCGATGTCGGCGCGAAGGGTATGCAGGGGCACGCGGCCCTCACGGTACCACTCCATGCGGGCGATCTCGGCGCCGCCGAGGCGACCACCGCAGTTGATGCGGATCCCGCCGGCGCCGAGGCGCATGGCGGACTGCACGGCGCGCTTCATCGCGCGGCGGAAGGCCACGCGGCGCTCCAGCTGCTGGGCGATGCTCTCGGCGACGAGAACGGCGTCCAGCTCCGGCTTGCGGATCTCGACGATGTTCAGCGACACCTCGGCCCCGGCCATCTTGGCCAGGTCCTTGCGCAGCACCTCAATGTCGGCGCCCTTCTTGCCGATCACGACACCCGGACGGGCGGCGTGGATCGTGACGCGCGGCTTCTTGGCCGGGCGCTCGATCACCACCTTGGCCACGCCGGCGCCCTTCAGGCGCTCGCGCAGCTTGGTCCGGAGCTTCAGGTCGTCATGAAGCAGGGACGCGTAGTCAGCGCCGGCGTACCAGCGGCTGTCCCAGGTGCGGTTGATGCCGAGCCGAAGCCCGATCGGATTGACTTTGTGACCCATACTATGCGGCCTCCTCGGCCACCGGCACCGGCTGCTGCTCGGCGACGACGATCTTCAGGTGGCTGAACCACTTCTCCACGCGCGCCGCCTTGCCGCGGCCACGCGCCTGGAAGCGCTTCATGACGATGGAACGACCCACCTCGACCCGAGCCACAACCAGCTTGTCCACGTCCAAGCTGTGGTTGTTCTCGGCGTTCGCGATGGCGCTCTCAAGCGTCTTCTTCACCGTGTCGGAGATGCGGCGCTTGCTGAAGGTCAGCGTGGCGACCGCATCCTGGGCCCGGCGGCCGCGGATAAGGCCCGCCGCCAGGTTGAGCTTGCGCGGCGACACCCGGATGTTCCGGGTGATGGCCTGGGCCTCGGTCTCGGCGAGGCTGCGCTCGTGCTTCGGCTTGCTCATCGGATCAGCCCCGCTTCGCCTTCTTGTCCGACGAGTGGCCGGTGAAGGTGCGCGTCGGCGAGAACTCGCCGAACTTGTGGCCCACCATGTTCTCGGTCACCTGGACGGGGATGAACTTCTTGCCGTTGTAGACACCGAAGACCAGCCCGACGAACTGCGGCAGGATCGTGGAACGGCGCGACCAGATCTTGATAATCTCGTTGCGCGTCGACGCCCGGGCCGCCTCCGCCTTGTTGAGCAGGTAGCCGTCGACAAACGGCCCCTTCCAAACGCTGCGCGACATGGCGATCAGCCCTTCTTCGCGGTACGGCGACGGACGATGAGACGGTCCGTGCGCTTGTTGGTGCGGGTCTTGTAACCCTTGGTCGGCTTGCCCCAGGGGGTAACCGGGTGCCGGCCGCCCGAGGTCCGGCCCTCACCACCACCATGCGGGTGATCGACCGGGTTCATGACGACGCCGCGATTGTGCGGACGGAAGCCCATCCAGCGTCGGCGCCCGGCCTTGCCGAGCTGCTGGTTGGAGTTATCCGGATTGGACACGGCCCCGATGGAAGCCAGGCACTCGCCGCGGAGCAGCCGCACCTCGCCGGACATCAGCTTGACCTGGGCATAGCCGGCATCCTTGCCGACCAGCTGGCAGTAGGTGCCGGCCGAACGGGCGATCTTGGCGCCGGCGCCCGGCTTCATCTCCAGCGCGTGCACAATCGTGCCGACCGGAATGGCCGAAAGCGGCATCGCATTGCCGGGCTTGATGTCCACGCGGTCGCCCGCAACCACCGTGTCACCCGCCTTCAGGCGCTGCGGCGCGATGATGTAGGACAGCTCGCCGTCCTGGTACTTGATCAGGGCGATCCAGGCCGTGCGGTTCGGATCGTACTCCAGGCGCTCGACCGTGCCGGGCATGTTGAACTTCGCGCGGCGCTTGAAGTCCACATAGCGGTAGGTCTGCTTATGTCCGCCGCCACGAAACCGGACGGTGGTGCGACCGTGGTTGTTACGCCCGCCCGAATGGCTCTTGCCCTCGGTCAGCTGCTTGACGGGCTTGCCCTTCCACAGCTCGGACTTGTCGACCAGCACCGTGCCGCGAAGGCTCGGCGTGACCGGATTGAATTGCTTCAGCGCCATGGCTTACGCGAGCCCCGTCGTCAGATCGATGCTCTGGCCCTCGGCCAGGCTGACGATCGCCTTCTTCCAGTCGGAGCGCTGGCCGGGACGGCCGCGGAACCGCTTGGACTTGCCCTTCACCACCACCGTGTTCACGGCGGTGACGTTCACGCCGAACAGGCCCTCGACCGCGGCCTTGATCTCAGGCTTGGTCGCGTCCGAGATGACCTTGAAGGTCACCTGGCCCACCTCGTTCAGCACCGTCGCCTTCTCGGTGATCACCGGGGCGACGATCAGCTGGTACATCCGCTCCTGCGAGATGACCGGCTTCTTGGCCTTGGTCTCGCTCACGACAGGCGCTCCTTCAGGGCCTCGACACCCGCGCGGGTCACGACGAGGACGTCGTGGCGCACGATGTCGTACACGTTGGCGCCGACGGTCGGCAGCACCTGGACCCGCGGCAGGTTCCGCGCGGCGCGGAGCAGGCCCGCATCCGGCGTCGCGTCGAACAGCAGCGCGCTGGTCCAGCCGAGAGCCTTCACCTGCGCGGCGAGAGTCTTCGTCTTCGCGGCCTCGCCCGGGGCGGCGGCGTCGAGCACCACCAGCTTACCGTTCGCGGCCTTCTCGCTGAGCGCGCTGATCAGGCCCAGACGGCGGACCTTCTTCGGCAGGCTGTACTCGTGGCTGCGCACCACCGGACCGTGGACAACGCCACCGGTGCGGAACTGCGGCGCGCGCAACGAGCCCTGGCGGGCATTGCCCGTGCCCTTCTGGCGGTAGGGCTTCTTCGTGGTCCCGGAGACCTCGCCCATGCCCTTCACCTTGTGCGTGCCGGCCCGGCGCTTCGCCAGCTGCCAGTGCACGACGCGCGCCATGATGTCGGCGCGCGGCTCAGCGCCGAACACCTCCGCGGGGAGCTCGATCTCGCCGGCCTCGGCGTTGTCGAGCGTGATGACCTTCACCTGCATCACTCGATCCTCAGGCCGTCGCGGCCGGATACGGCGCGTCGGCATGGCGCTTCCGCTTCACGGCATCGCGCACCATCACCCAGCCATTCGCGGCGCCGGGAACGGCGCCCTTCACGAAGAGCAGGCCCTTCTCCACGTCCACACCGGCGATCTCCAGGTTCTGGGTCGTCACGCGCTCAACGCCGAGATGGCCGGCCATCTTCTTGTTCTTGAAGGTCTTGCCCGGATCCTGGCGGTTACCAGTGGAGCCGTGCGAGCGGTGGCTGATCGAAACGCCGTGCGACGCCTCGAGACCGCTGAAGTTCCAGCGCTTCATCGCGCCGGCAAACCCCTTGCCCTTCGTGACGCCGGTGACGTCGATCTTCTGGCCCTTCACGAAGTGGGCCGGGGAGAGCTTGGCGCCCGCCTCCAGCACCGCATCGGCGGCCGTGCGGAATTCCATCACCTTCATCGGCGCCTCGACGCCGGACTTGGCGAAGTGCGCGCGGTTCGGCTTGGAAACGTTCTTCGGCTTGGCATGCCCGGCGCCAAGCTGAACGGCCGTGTACCCGTCCTTCTCGGCGGAGCGCACCGCCACGACGCGAACGTCATCCACGTGCAGCAGCGTCACCGGCACGGTGGAGCCGTCCTCGTTGAACAGCCGGGACATGCCCAGCTTCCGGGCGATCAGGCCGGTGCGGCCATCTTTCGCGGACATGGTGTGTGCGCCCCTCGAACTCAGATCTTGATCTCGACGTCCACGCCGGAGGCGAGGTCGAGCTTCATCAGCGCGTCCACGGTCTGCGGGGTGGGGTCGACGATGTCCAGAAGACGGCGATGGGTCCGAATCTCGAACTGCTCGCGCGACTTCTTATCCACGTGCGGAGAACGGTTCACGGTGAACCGCTCGATGTGCGTCGGAAGCGGGATAGGACCCCGCACCCGAGCGCCGGTCCGCTTCGCGGTGTTCACGATCTCCCGCGTGCTGCCATCCAGCACGCGGTGGTCGAACGCCTTGAGGCGGATCCGGATATTCTGTGCGTCGGATGCCATGGTTCTTACTTCTGAATGCTGGCGACGACGCCAGCGCCGACGGTGCGGCCGCCCTCGCGGATGGCGAAGCGCAGGCCCTGGTCCATGGCGATCGGGGCGATGAGTTCCACGTCCATGGCCACGTTGTCGCCCGGCATCACCATCTCCACGCCTTCCGGCAGCTTCACCACGCCCGTCACGTCGGTCGTGCGGAAGTAGAACTGCGGCCGGTAGTTCGTGAAGAACGGCGTGTGGCGACCGCCCTCCTCCTTCGTCAGGATGTAGGCCTCGGCCTTGAACTGCGTGTGCGGCGTGATCGCGCCGGGCTTGGACAGAACCTGCCCGCGCTCCACGTCCTCGCGCTTGGTGCCGCGCAGCAGCGCGCCGATGTTGTCGCCGGCCATCCCGCTGTCCAGCAGCTTCCGGAACATCTCGACGCCGGTCACCGTCGTCTTCACGGTGTCCTTCAGGCCGACGATCTCGACTTCCTCGCCCACCTTGACGATGCCGCGCTCCACGCGGCCGGTCACCACCGTGCCGCGGCCGGAGATCGAGAACACGTCCTCGACTGGCATCAGGAAGGGCAGGTCAACCGCGCGCTCGGGCTGCGGGATGTAGGCGTCGACCGCCTCCATCAGCTTCAGGATCGCCTGCTCGCCGATCTCGGGGGACTTGTCCTCCAGCGCCATCAGCGCGGAGCCCTGGATGATCGGGATGTCGTCGCCCGGGAACTGGTAGGAGGAGAGCAGCTCGCGCACCTCCATCTCGACCAGCTCCAGCAGGTCGGGGTCGGCCATGTCGACCTTGTTCAGGAACACCACCAGCGCGGGCACGCCGACCTGGCGGGCCAGCAGGATGTGCTCGCGGGTCTGCGGCATCGGGCCGTCGGCGGCCGACACCACGAGGATCGCGCCGTCCATCTGCGCCGCGCCCGTGATCATGTTCTTCACGTAGTCGGCGTGGCCGGGGCAGTCCACATGCGCGTAGTGCCGGTTGGCCGTCTCGTACTCGACATGGGCCGTCGAGATCGTGATGCCGCGCGCGCGCTCCTCCGGGGCCTTGTCGATCTGGTCGTAGGCCGTGAAGGACGCGCCGCCCGTCTTCGCCAGGACCTTCGTGATCGCCGCCGTCAGAGACGTCTTGCCATGATCAACATGGCCGATCGTCCCGATGTTGCAGTGCGGCTTGTTCCGCTCGAACTTCGCCTTCGCCATTGTCGTGCCTCTGCCCGGATGGGTCTTCTATGGGTTACCAGCGGTAGTGGCTGAAGGCCTTGTTGGCTTCGGCCATCCGGTGAGTGTCTTCGCGCTTCTTAACGGCGGACCCGCGGTTGTTCGCCGCGTCCATCAACTCGGCGGAGAGGCGATCCTCCATCGTGTGCTCGCCGCGCTTGCGGGCCGACTCGATGATCCAGCGGATCGCGAGAGCCTGACGCCGCTCCGGGCGAACCTCGACGGGCACCTGGTAGGTGGCACCGCCGACGCGGCGGGACCGAACCTCGACGGCCGGCTTCACGTTGTCCATCGCCTCGTGGAACAGGCGCAGCGGATCGCTGTTGGCGCCGCCACGCTTCTTCAGCGTGTCCATGGCGCCGTACACGATGCCCTCGGCGATGCTCTTCTTGCCGTCGTACATCAGCACGTTCATGAAACGGCTGAGAACGAGATCCCCAAACTTCGGATCCGGCAGGACCTCGCGCTTCTCTGCGCGGTGACGACGCGACATCTCTCAGTTCCTCACTTCGGCCGCTTGGCGCCGTACAGCGAACGGCGCTGGCGCCGCTTGGCGATGCCCTGGGTGTCGAGCACGCCGCGCAGGATGTGGTAGCGAACGCCCGGAAGGTCCTTCACGCGGCCACCGCGGATCAGGACGACCGAGTGCTCCTGAAGGTTGTGCCCCTCACCGGGGATGTAGCTCACCACCTCATAGCCGTTCGTCAGGCGCACCTTGGCGACCTTACGAAGCGCCGAGTTCGGCTTCTTCGGCGTGGTGGTGTAGACGCGCGTGCAAACGCCGCGCTTCTGGGGGCAGCTCTGCAGGGCCGGCACCTTGTTGCGGCTCGGCTTCGGCTCGCGCCCCTGCGCGATAAGCTGGTTGATCGTCGGCATGACGCCCCTTCGTGAACCCTATGTGTCCGACTTCATCCCAAGCGAAGGCGCCCGCCGAACCGCGTCTGCGGCCCTGCGGGCTACTCCCCGTCCCCGGCCTGACCCGCCCATTGAACCAGGCCTCATTGGGCCGTGTTCGTCTTGGAAGGCGGAGGCTACGGCGACGCTAGATGTCGTCGTCCAAACCCGTTGGAACCTATGACTCGACCCAGGGGGCGAGGCCGATAGGGCCCTTAGAGGGGCGGACACCTACCCCCCCTACCCCCCTGAGTCAAGCGTTTTGCAGTATTGAGTCGGGCGGGACCGGGATCGCCTCCCTGCCCCGCCCGACATGGATCCGGCCGCCCCGAGGGACGGCCGGGATTCCTGCTCTGGCAGGCCTTTACTCGGCGGCCTGCTGCTCGCCACCAGGTAGGGCCGGCTGTCCCGCAGGGAGCCGTCCTTTGTCCCGCTGGGCGGCCAGCGACCGCAGCCGGTTCATGACGGAGCCCGTTCCGGCCGGGATCAGGCGCCCGACGATGACGTTCTCCTTCAGCCCCTCCAGACGGTCCACCTTGCCGGCCACGGCCGCTTCCGTCAGCACCCGAGTCGTCTCCTGGAAGGAGGCGGCGGAGATGAAGGAGTTGGTCTGCAGGCTCGCCTTGGTGATGCCCTGAAGCACCGGCTCGGCCCGAGCGGGCCGCTCCTTCACGGAGAGCCGCTTCTCGTTCTCGATGTCGAACTCGATGCGGTCCACCTGCTCGCCGATCAGGTAGGTCGTGTCGCCGGGCTCGATGATCTCGACCTTCTGTAGCATCTGGCGAACAATCACCTCGATGTGCTTGTCGTTGATCTTCACGCCCTGCAGTCGATAGACGTCCTGGATCTCGTTCACGAGGTAGTTCGCGAGAGCCTCGACGCCCAGCACGCGCAAGATGTCGTGCGGCACGCGCGGGCCGTCCACCAGCGGGTCACCGGCGCGGACATAGTCGCCCTCCTGCACGGAGACGTGCTTGCCCTTGGGCACCAGATACTCGCGGTTGGTCGGCTGCTCGTCGCCGACAGCCTCCGGCACGACCACGATGCGGCGCTTGGCCTTATAGTCCTTGCCGAACTCCACCCGTCCGTCGATGTCGCTGATGATCGCAGCATCCTTCGGCCGGCGCGCCTCGAACAGCTCCGCCACGCGCGGCAGACCGCCCGTAATGTCGCGGGTCTTCGACGATTCGCGGGGCAGGCGGGCGATGATGTCGCCGGCATGGACCGTTGCGCCATTCTCCACGTTCAGGATCGAGGCCGGCTGCAGCGCGAACTGCGCCACGACCTTCCCGCCCTCGCGGAGCACGATGCTGGGGCGGAGATTGGCGTTCTTCGCCCGTTCCACCGGCTCGCGCACCACCTTGGAGGACAGGCCCGTCACCGGATCCGTCTCCTCGTAGAGGGTGAAGCCCTCAATCAGGTCCGTGTACTCGACCGTACCTGCCCGATCGATGATGATCGGCAGGGTGAAGGGGTCCCACTCCGCCAGCTTCTGCGTGCGGGTCACCTCGGCCGTGTCGCCGATCAGCAGCCGTGCGCCGTAGGGCACGCGGTAGCGCGCACGCTCGCGGCCCTGCGCGTCGCTCAGCACGACCTCGCAGTTACGGCTCATGACGATCGTCACGCCCTCGCTGTTCGTGACGACCTGCTTGTTCAGCACCCGTGCGGTGCCATCGCTGGTCGCCTCGACATGGGCCTGCTCGGCCGAGCGCTGCGCCGCACCACCGATGTGGAAGGTGCGCATCGTCAGCTGCGTGCCCGGCTCGCCGATGGACTGGGCGGCAATGACGCCGACAGCCTCACCGGTGTTCACCGGCGTGCCGCGGGCAAGGTCGCGCCCGTAGCACATGCCGCAGACGCCCTGGCGCGCGTCGCAGGTCAGGACGGAGCGGATATAGACCTCCTCCGCGCCGGACTGCTCCACCTTGTCGGCAATGACCTCGTCAACCAGCGTGTTGCGGGCGACCACGACCTCGCCGGTTTCCGGCGTCAGCACATCGCGCTGGATCGTCCGGCCCAGGATCCGCTCGGAGAGGGAGGAGACGACCTCGCCCCCGTCCATGACGGCCCGGACCGTGATGCCGCGCTCGGTGCCGCAATCCCGGTCGACGATGATGCAATCCTGCGCCACGTCCACGAGGCGGCGGGTCAGGTATCCCGAGTTCGCCGTCTTCAGCGCCGTATCCGCGAGGCCCTTGCGGGCACCGTGGGTGGAGTTGAAGTATTCAAGGACGGTCAGGCCTTCCTTGAAGTTCGAGATGATCGGCTGCTCGATGATCTCGCCCGACGGCTTGGCCATCAGGCCGCGCATGCCGGCCAGCTGGCGCATCTGCGCCGGCGACCCACGCGCACCGGAGTGGGACATCATCCAGACCGAGTTGGTCTGCTTGCCCATCTCCTGGCGGGAGATCTCCTTCATCATCGCGCCGGCCACCTCTTCCGTGGCGCGCGACCAGGCGTCGACGACCTTGTTGTACCGCTCGCCGGCGGTGATCAGGCCGTCGAGGTACTGCTGCTCGAACTCCTTCACCTCGCCCTTGGTGCGATCGATCATCTCGGCCTTGGAGGCCGGGATCATCATGTCGTCCTTGCCGAAGGAGATGCCAGCCTTCGCAGCATTCCGGAAGCCAAGGCCCATCAGACGATCGGCGAAGATCACCGACTCCTTCTGGCCGCAATGGCGGTACACGGCATCAATCACGTCGGAGATGCTGCGCTTGGTCAGCTGCCGGTTGATGATGTCGTAGGGCACGTTCGGATGGTGGGGCAGAAGCGTGCCCATCATCAGCCGGCCCGGCGTGGTGATTACCGTCTCGCGCACCGGCTTGCCGTCCTTGAAGCCCGGCACGGCGGCCAGGATCGCGGTGTGCAGCGTCACGGCGCCGGCGGCCAGCGCCTGCTCCACCTCGCCCAGCCCGTCGAACACGGTCGGGCGGAAGGAGAGCGCGGCCCGCTCGTCACTCGTCAGCTTGTCGGCCGACTTGCCCGACATGCCCGCGATCAGGGCCCGCTTGGCCTCGATCTCGGTCTTGCTCGCGCGGAACTCCGGCGTCTCGAGGCTCAGGTAGTAGAGGCCCAGAACGATATCCTGGGACGGCACGATGATCGGCTTGCCGTTCGCGGGGCTGAGGATGTTGTTCGTGGACATCATCAGCACGCGCGCCTCCAGCTGGGCCTCAAGGCTCAGCGGGACGTGCACGGCCATCTGGTCGCCGTCGAAGTCCGCGTTGAAGGCGGTGCAGACCAGCGGGTGCAGCTGGATCGCCTTGCCCTCGACGAGGATCGGCTCGAAGGCCTGGATGCCCAGGCGGTGCAGCGTCGGCGCCCGGTTCAGCATCACCGGGTGCTCGCGGATCACCTCCTCAAGGATGTCCCACACCTCGGGACGCTCCTTCTCCACCATCCGCTTGGCGGCCTTGATGGTGGTGGCGTGGCCGTACTTCTCGAGCTTCGAGTAGATGAACGGCTTGAACAGCTCGAGCGCCATCTTCTTCGGCAGGCCGCACTGGTGCAGCTTCAGCTCGGGACCCACCACGATGACCGAACGGCCGGAGTAGTCCACGCGCTTGCCGAGCAGGTTCTGCCGGAACCGGCCCTGCTTGCCCTTCAGCATGTCGGAAAGCGACTTCAGCGGGCGCTTGTTGGCACCCGTGATCGCGCGGCCGCGGCGGCCGTTGTCGAACAGCGCGTCGACCGCCTCCTGCAGCATGCGCTTCTCGTTGCGCACGATGATGTCCGGCGCGCGCAGCTCGATCAGCCGCTTCAGGCGGTTGTTGCGGTTGATGACGCGGCGATACAGGTCGTTCAGGTCAGAGGTCGCGAAGCGGCCACCGTCCAGCGGCACCAGCGGCCGAAGCTCGGGCGGAATCACCGGCACGACGTCCAGGATCATCCACTCCGGGCGCGCGCCACCCTCGTTGAAGCTCTCGATGAGCTTCAGGCGCTTGACGAGCTTCTTGCGCTTCGCCTCGGAGGTGGTCTCCTTCAGCTCACCGCGAAGCCGGGCGCTCTCCTTGTCCAGCTCGATGCCGGTCAGCATCTGCTTCACGGCCTCGGCGCCGATCCCGACGGTGAACGCGTCCTCGCCGAACTCGTCCATCTTCGTCTGGTAGGCGTCCTCGGTCAGCAGCTGGTGCAGCTTGAGGTCCGTCAGGCCGGGCTCGAGAACGACGTAGCTCTCGAAGTACAGAACCTTCTCCAGCTCCTTCAGCGACATGTCGACCATCAGGCCGACGCGGCTGGGCAGGGACTTCATGAACCAGATATGGGCGACGGGAGAGGCGAGCTCGATATGGCCCATGCGCTCACGGCGCACCTTGGCCAGCGTCACCTCGACGCCGCACTTCTCGCAGATGATGCCGCGGAACTTCATCCGCTTGTACTTGCCGCACAGGCACTCGTAGTCCTTGATCGGACCGAAGATGCGCGCGCAGAAAAGCCCGTCCCGCTCCGGCTTGAAGGTGCGGTAGTTGATCGTCTCGGGCTTCTTGATCTCGCCGTAGGACCAGGAGCGGATCTGCTCCGGGGAGGCGATGGTGATCTTGATCTGATCGAAGGTGACGGCCTGGCCGGTCTGGCCAAGGATCTTCATCAGCTCGTTCATGGGGCCTTCCTTCTCAAGTCCAGCCTGCCACGCTCTCGCATGGCATCATCAGCGGCCGGCCCCGCTGGGAAGGGGCCGGCGCGATCCTGTCGATGATCAGTTGCTGCGGTTCTCGAGGTCCACGTTCAGGCCAAGGCTCTTCAGCTCCTTGGTGAGAACGTTGAAGCTCTCGGGGATGCCGGCCTCGAAGCTGTCCTGGTCGCGGACGATCGCCTCGTAGACCTTGGTGCGGCCGGACACGTCGTCCGACTTCACCGTCAGCATCTCCTGCAGCGTGTAGGCGGCGCCGTAAGCCTCCAGCGCCCAGACCTCCATCTCGCCGAAACGCTGGCCACCGAACTGCGCCTTGCCGCCCAGCGGCTGCTGGGTAACGAGCGAGTAGGGCCCGATGGAGCGGGCGTGGATCTTGTCGTCCACCAGGTGGTGCAGCTTCAGCATGTAGATGTAGCCGACGGTCACCTTGCGCTCGAAAAGCTCGCCGGTGCGGCCATCGACCAGCTGCATCTGGCCGGAGGTGTCGAGCCCCGCCTTCACCAGCAGGTTCTCGATGTCCGAGATGCGCGCGCCATCGAAGACCGGCGTCGCGATCGGCACGCCGCCCTTCAGGTTCTCGCCGAGCTCCAGCAGCTGCTCCTCGCTCATGTTGACGATGTCACGGTCCGTGATCTCGTCCCCGTAGATGTCGCGCAGCTTCTCGACCAGCGCGTCCCGGGCGGCACCGGCGCGGCGGTAGTCCTCCACCACCTCACCGATCTGCTTCCCGATATTCGCGCAGGCCCAGCCAAGATGCGTCTCGAGGATCTGCCCGATGTTCATGCGCGAGGGCACGCCCAGCGGGTTCAGCACGAGGTCCACCGGCTGGCCGCTCTCGAGGAACGGCATGTCCTCGATCGGCACCACGCGGGAGACGACGCCCTTGTTGCCGTGACGACCGGCCATCTTGTCGCCCGGCTGCAGCTTGCGCTTCACCGCCACGAAGACCTTGACCATCTTCATCACGCCGGGCGGCAGCTCATCGCCGCGCTGCAGCTTCTCGACCTTGCTCTCGAAGCGCTTCTGCAGCCGCTCCACCGCCGCGTCGAACTCGCGCTTCAGCGCCTCGAGCTGCGCCTGGGCCGCATCGTCCGAGACGGAGATCTGGCGCCAGGTCATGCGGTTGAACTCGTCCAGCACCTCGTCGGTGATGACCGTGCCCTGCTTGACGCCCTTGAAGCCGCCACCCGCCTTGCGGTTCAGCAGGATCTCGCGCAGCCGCCCCGTGAAGGACCGCTCCTGGATGGCCCGCTCGTCGTCGCGGTCCTTCGCCAGGCGCTCGATCTCGGCGCGCTCGATCGCCATGGCGCGCTCGTCCTTGTCCACCCCGCGGCGGGAGAAGACGCGCACGTCGACGATCGTGCCGGAAACGCCCGGCGGCAGGCGCAGCGACGTGTCGCGCACGTCGGAGGCCTTCTCGCCGAAGATGGCGCGGAGGAGCTTCTCCTCCGGCGTCATCGGGCTCTCGCCCTTCGGCGTTACCTTGCCCACCAGGATGTCGCCCGGCTGTACCTCGGCGCCGATATAGACGATGCCGGCCTCGTCGAGGTTCCGCAGCGCCTCCTCACCCACGTTCGGGATGTCGCGGGTGATCTCCTCCTGGCCCAGCTTCGTGTCGCGGGCGGAAACCTCGAACTCGTCGATGTGGATCGACGTGAACACGTCATCCTGGGCGATGCGCTCGCTGATCAGGATGGAGTCCTCGAAGTTGTACCCGTTCCACGGCATGAAGGCGACGAGCGCGTTCCGGCCAAGGGCCAGCTCGCCCAGCTCCGTGGAGGGGCCGTCGGCGATGATGTCGCCGGCGCCCACCTCATCCCCCACGCGAACCAGCGGGCGCTGGTTGATGCAGGTGGACTGGTTGGAGCGCTGGAACTTCCTCAGGCGGTAGATGTCCACGCCCTGGGTCGTGCCGTCCTCCGCCGTCGCGCGCACCACGATGCGCGCGCCGTCGATGCTGTCCACCACGCCGTCGCGGCGCGCCACGATGCTGGCGCCGGAGTCGCGCGCGACCGCGGCCTCCATGCCCGTGCCCACGAGCGGGGCGTCGGACTTCACCAGCGGCACGGCCTGCCGCATCATGTTGGAGCCCATCAGCGCGCGGTTGGCGTCGTCGTTCTCGAGGAACGGGATCAGCGCCGCGGCCACGGAGACCAGCTGCTTCGGCGAGATGTCGATCGCCGTCACCTCTTCCGGCTTCACCAGCCGGAAGTCGCCGGACTGGCGCACGGAGACCAGCTCGGAACGGAACTCGCCCGTCTCGCGGTCCACCTCGGCATCGGCCTGGGCGACGACGAGCTTCTCCTCCTCCATGGCGGAGAGGTAGCGCGGCTCGCCCGTGATCTTGCCGTCCTTCACCATCTGGTACGGCGTCTCAATGAAGCCGTACTTGTTCACCTTGGCGAAGGTGGCGAGGCTGTTGATCAGGCCGATATTCGGGCCTTCAGGCGTCTCGATCGGGCAGATGCGGCCGTAATGCGTCGGGTGCACGTCGCGCACCTCGAAGCCGGCGCGCTCACGCGTCAGACCGCCCGGGCCAAGCGCCGAGAGGCGGCGCTTATGCGTCACCTCGGACAGCGGGTTGGTCTGGTCCATGAACTGGGACAGCTGGGAGGAGCCGAAGAACTCGCGCACCGCGGCCGCCGCGGGCTTGGCGTTGATCAGGTCCGTCGGCATCACCGTGTCGATGTCGACCGAACCCATCCGCTCCTTGATGGCGCGCTCCATGCGAAGCAGGCCGACGCGGTACTGGTTCTCCATCAGCTCGCCGACCGAACGCACCCGGCGGTTGCCGAGGTTGTCGATGTCGTCGATCTGCCCCTTGCCGTCCTTCAGCTCCAGCAGGGTCTTCACCGTCGCGAGGATGTCCTCCTTGCGAAGGGTGCGCTGGGTATCCGGCACGTCGTTCAGGCTGAAGCCGAGGCGCATGTTCATCTTCACGCGGCCCACCGCGGACAGATCATAGCGCTCGCCATCGAAGAACAGCCCGCGAAACAGCGTCTCGGCCGTCTCCGGCGTCGGCGGCTCGCCCGGGCGCATCACGCGGTAGATGTCCATCAGCGCGTCGTCGCGGTTGGCGTTCTTGTCGACCGCCAGCGTGTTGCGCATCCAGGGCCCGACGGAGGCATCGATCGCCAGGGTCGGCAGGCGGTCGTAGCCCGCCGCCTCAACGGCCGCGAGCTTCGCCTCGGTCAGCTCCTCGCCGGCCTCGGCGTGGATCTCACCGGTGGTCATGTCCACCAGGTCCTCGGCCACGAAGCGGCCCAGCAGGTCGGCGCGGGAGACGAGCACCTCCTTGGTGCCCTCCTCCGCGATCTTGCGGGCGGCGCGCGGGTTCAGCTTCGTGTCCTTGGGGGCCACGACCTGCCCGGTGGCGGCATCCACCAAGTCCTCGGTCAGCTTCAGGCCGCGGAAGGCCTCGGGCTCATAGGGACGGGACCAACCCTGCTTTCCGAAGGTGAAGAGAACCTGGTTGTAGAAGGTGCCGAGGATCTCCTGCGCGTCCATGCCGCGCACCTCGCCCGGCTCCAGCGGCGTGTCGCGCCCGGCGCGCTTCTCCTGCGTCTCGGCGGAGTCCAGGGCATAAAGGAGCGTCGTCGCCGGCAGCTTCCGCTTCCGGTCGATGCGGACGTAGCAGATGTCCTTGGCGTCGAACTCGAAGTCCAGCCAGGAGCCGCGATAGGGAATGACGCGAGCGGCGAAGAGGTACTTGCCGGAGGAGTGCGTCTTGCCCTTGTCGTGGTCGAAGAACACACCGGGGGAACGGTGCATCTGCGAGACGATGACGCGCTCGGTCCCGTTGACGATGAAGGTGCCGTTATCCGTCATGAGCGGGATATCGCCCATGTAGACGCCCTGCTCCTTGATGTCGCGGATGGAGCGGCTGCCCGTGTCCTCGTCGATATCCCAGACGATCAGGCGCAGATGGGCCTTCAGCGGGGCGGCATAGGTCAGCCCGCGCTGGATGCACTCCTCAACGTCGTACTTCGGCTCCTCGAACTCGTAGCGTACGAATTCCAGGCTGCCGCGGCCGGCGAAATCGTTGATCGGGAAGACGCTCTTGAAAACCTCCTGCAGGCCGGAGGAGGAGCGCATCTCCGGCGCCACTTCCATCTGCAGGAATGCCTCGTAGGAGGCGCGCTGCACGTCGATGAGGTTCGGCATCGGCGCCACCTCGGGCAGCCGCCCGAACGACTTGCGGATGCGCTTCCGCCCCGTGAGGCCCCTGCCCTCGAAACCACCCTTCGAGATCGCGTTCATGCCAGCCCTGCGTCCTCTCGCCGTTCAGGGAGACCCAGGCGCCGCCGCGCGCCCCGCCCTCCCCGCATCACCACCGGACCGCACCTGCGCTCCGGCGAAAAGCGGGCGCGGGCGGAAACCCGAAGGTCTCCGCCCGGCCCTTAACCACTCTCTTCCCCTGCCCCGAGGGGCAGGGGATAGCCGATCGAGGTCTTACTTGACCTCAACCTTGGCGCCGTTCTCCTCGAGGACCTTGCGGATCTTCTCCGCCTCGTCCTTCGAAACGCCTTCCTTCACGGTCTTCGGCGCGCCCTCGACCAGATCCTTGGCCTCCTTCAGGCCCAGGCCGGTGATGGTGCGGATTTCCTTGATCACGTTGATCTTCTTGTCGCCACCGGCGGCAAGGATCACGGTGAACTCGGTCTGCTCCTCAGCGGGGGCAGCGGCAGCGCCGCCACCGGCGGGCGCAGCAGCGGCCACGGCGACGGGCGCCGCGGCGGAAACGCCCCACTTCTCCTCAAGCATCTTGGAGAGCTCGGCGGCCTCCAGGACGGTGAGGGAGGACAGCTCGTCAACGAGCTTCGCGAGATCGGCCATGATGATATCCTTCGATCTAATGGCTTGACTTGACGTTTGCAACCCCGGATGCCGCCTTTATGGGCAACCCACCCGGGGATACGGCGTTTCAGGCGGCTTCCGCGCCCTCTGAAGCAGACCCATCCTTGTCGGCATAGGCCTTGAACACCCGCGCCAGCTGCCCGGCCGGAGCCTGCAGCACGCCCGCGATGCGCGTCGCCGGGGTCTGAAGCAGACCCAGCAGCTGCGCCCGCAGCGTCTCGAGCGAGGGAAGCTCGGACAGAGCCCTGACGCCATTGACGTCGAGGGTCTGGGTGCCGAGCGCCCCGCCCAGGATCACGAACTTGTCGTTACCCTTGGCGAACTCCACGGCGGTCTTCGCCACGGCCACCGGATCCCGGGACCACGCGAGCGCGGTCGGGCCCTTCAGCAGCGGCGAGATGCCCTGGAAGCGGGTGCCTTCGAGGGCGAGATTGGCCAGCCGGTTCTTCGCGACCTTGTACGTCGCACCGGCCGCCCGCATCCGGCGCCGCAGATCATCCACCGCCGCGACCGTCAGCCCGTTGTTCTGGGCGACGAGCACGAAGGAGGTATCGGCGAACACCGAACCGAGGGTGGCGACGAACTCGCGCTTCTCCGTACGGTCCATTCCCGTCTCCTACGAAAAGCCGGTGCCTGGTGGAGGGGCGCCGGCCGGTTCACACGGGGGCAGCCCCAGAAGGGACCACCCCGGTTCGCCTGTCAGATTGAAGCCGGACGCCAAGCCAAGCCCGCCGGTGAGAACCGGCGTCATCGTCTCTGGCACCCCGTCTCCCCGTTGCGGGCTCTCGCCCATCAAGCCCGAATGGGCACACCGGGTCTCGGACAGGTCGGGCGGGTTTCCCCGCCCTGCCCGCCCGCCTCCGCGGAGGCGGACGAATCTCGGGCCGCCGGCCGGGGCCGGCGGCGTCACATCAGGCCGTGAGGCTCGTCACGTCCACCTTGAGGCCAGGGCCCATGGAGGAGGACACGGCGACCTTCTTCACATAGGTGCCCTTGGCGCCCGTCGGGCGGGCGCGCTGGATGGCGTCCACGAAGGCCTTGGCGTTCTCGAGCAGCTTCTCGGACTCGAAGCTCGCCTTGCCGATGCCGGCGTGCACGATGCCCGCCTTCTCCGCGCGGAACTCCACCTGGCCGGCCTTGGCGGCCGTCACGGCACCCTTCACGTCCATGGTCACGGTGCCAAGCTTCGGGTTCGGCATCAGGCCGCGCGGGCCGAGAACCTTACCAAGGCGGCCCACCAGGCCCATCATGTCCGGGGTGGCGATGCAGCGGTCGAAGTCCATCGTGCCGCCCTGGACCGTCTCCATCAGGTCCTCGGCGCCCACGATGTCGGCGCCGGCAGCGCGCGCCTCGTCGGCCTTCGGGCCGCGGGCGAACACGGCCACGCGCACGGTCTTGCCCGTGCCGTTCGGCAGGCCCACCACGCCGCGAACCATCTGGTCGGCATGGCGCGGGTCGATACCGAGATTCATCGAGATCTCGATCGTCTCGTCGAACTTGGCGTTGGCGTTAGCCTTGGCCGTCGCGATGGCCTCGGCCAGCGCGTAGTTCTTCTCGAGGTCAGTGCCCTCGGCGATCTTGCGGAGACGCTTGCCCTGCTTGGCCATCGATCAGCCCTCCACCACGCTCATGCCCATGGCGCGGGCGGAGCCGGCCAGCATCCGAACCGCGGCCTCTTCGGTCTCGCAGTTCATGTCCTTCATCTTCACCTTGGCGATCTCGGCCAGCTGCGTCTTCGTCACGCGGCCGACAACGCCACCCTTGCCCGGGGTCTGGCTACCCTTCTCGATCTTCGCCGCCTTGAGCAGGAAGTAGGTGTTGGGCGGGGTCTTGGTGATGAAGGAGAAGGTGCGGTCCGAATAGGCGGTGATCACCACCGGCGTCGGGGTCCCGGGCTCCATGCCCTGGGTGGCCGCGTTGAATTCCTTCACGAACTGCATGATGTTCAGGCCGCGCTGACCCAGCGCCGGACCAACCGGCGGGGACGGATTCGCCTTGCCCGCGGGGATCTGCAGCTTGATGTAGCCGACGATCTTCTTCGCCATCTCTGGCACCTCTCTGATCAGAGGCCCGCGGTACCGGCGGCCCGCCCCACAAGTCGGGGCGATGGCCTCCCGCGTTCCTGAAAACGCGCGGCGGCCGGGCGGGGAACCCCCAGCCCGGCCGGCGCGGGGGCGGCTTATAGGGCGGGGTGAGCGGCGAGTCCAGAAATAGTTTCGCCCGGTCTGCGGGCCCGCCCCGCCGGCTCAGATCACGTCGCGGTTCACGTCCTTGTAGAGCAGGTACTCGCAGACCTCGTTCCCCGTCGCGTAGATCTGCTGCGGCACATAGGGGCCCATCCAGACGAAGTCGCCGGTCCAGATCTCGTGCCAGTCCCGCCCGAGGAGCTGCAGGGCCTGGCCCTGGAGCATGACCATCCCGTGCTCCATCACATGCGTCTCGATGCACCAGAAATGGGCGCCGGGCGCGTAGCACATGATGTTCATCTCGAAGTCCATGGGCATGTCGCGCAGCCCGATGAGGCAGTGCCGCCAGCGCGGCCCGCTCTCCTCCTTCAGCGCCGTGTCCCGATGGCCGACGATCACCTTCGGCGCCGGCACCCCGGCGGCGGGCTGGTAGGCCTTTCGGACCCAGATTGCCCGCGCCTCCCCTTCCCCGGAATTCCGCACGGCATAGGGAACGCCTTGCGGCACGTAGACATAGGCGCCGGTCTCCAGCGTATGGGCCACCCCCTCCACCGTCACCTTCAGCGCTCCGGCCTGGACGTAGAGGAAGGCCTGAACCCCGTCATCGACCACCCCGGCGCTGCCGGTGCCCGGCGGCAGGATCAGCATGGCCTGGGCGAAGCGCGCGCCCATCTGCCGGCTGGTCTGGAACCGCACGGTCACGCCCGGCCAGTTCGGCAACAGGCTGTCCATGATCCCCTCGGGCGGAAAGACGCAGTAGCTCGGCGTCAGCATCGTCCGGTTATGGCCGATGATGCCGGGCGGAGGGTTCGGGGTGGGGACGCGCATGGACCTGCCTTGAAGGGGATGAAGCCTGGGCACCACGGTGCCTCCGCCCCGTCAAGCAAGCATCCTGCCGGAATCGAAAGGGCCGCGCCGGATACCCGGCGCGGCCCTTCGGAAATCCTGGGGCGAGGCCCCGTGGATCAGGCCTTCTCGACCTGTCCGTACTCCAGCTCCACCGGCGTCGCGCGCCCGAAGATCGAGACCGAGACCTTCACCCGGCCCTTCTCCTCGTCCACTTCCTCCACCACGCCGTTGAAGCTGGTGAAGGGGCCGTCCGCCACGCGCACGTTCTCGCCGACCTCGAAGGTGATGGCGGGGCGGCGGGGCTTCTCCACGGTGTCCTGCACCTGCTGGAGCATCCGCATCGCCTCGCGCTCAGGGATCGGGCTGGGCTTGTTGCGGGCGCCGAGGAAGCCGGTGACCTTCGGCGTGTCCTTCACCAAGTGCCAGGCGTCGTCCGTCATCTCCATCTTCACCAGCACGTAGCCGGGGAAGAACTTGCGCTCGGCGTTCACCTTCTGCCCGCGGCGCACCTCGACCACCTCCTCGGAGGGGACGAGCACGTCCTCGATCCGGTCGGCTAGACCCTTCTGGGCGGCCTGTTCCTTGATCTGCTGGGCGATCTTCTTCTCGAAGCCCGAATAGACGTGGACCACGTACCACTTCTTGTCGGCCATGGCCGTGAACTCCCGATCTGAGGCGCCGCAGCCTCCGGCCGGGGCGTCCCCAGGCCTCCGGCGCGGCGCGGATGAACTGCCGTCAGGCAAATCCGAATAGCAGGCGCATTCCGAGCTGGATCAACCAGTCCGTCACCAGGAAGAACACGGCCGCCAGCGCCGAGAGGCCGAGCACCAGACCTGTGGTGATCAGCGTCTCCTTCCGGCTCGGCCACGTAACGCGGCCGATCTCCTGCCGGACGTCACGGAAGTACCCCACAGGGTTGAAACCGGCCACGTCAGGCCCCCTCCCGGGCGCGGGGCCCTCTGGTGAGGCCCAGGGACGGTCCGGCGCCATGCCGAAAATGGTCATGCGCGGCCCGCCCTGGCAGGGGCGGAGGGTCTCGAACCCCCAACCTCCGGTTTTGGAGACCGGCGCTCTAGCCAATTGAGCTACGCCCCTAAGGCGGGACCGCGCAGGGGGCGTGCCTTACGGCAACCTGCGCGGCCTGTCGAGAGGGTGTGGTCACGGAACGGCCAGGCGGTGTCCCGTGGCGCCCAGCGCGGAACCCCGGGCGGCGGCGTCACCGCGCCAGCCATGCCCTTCCGTCTCCTCCACCGTGATCGCCTCGACTCCCTGGGGCACGCTGTCCGGCGGATAGTTCACGGCCAGCAGGTGGAAGGTTCCGCGCGGCGCCACCGCCTCCAGCGCCGTCCGGAGCCTGAGGAGCGTGGTCGGGTCGTCGCTCTTGTACCGCTCCCGCACATAGAGGACCGGCCCCGCCGCCGCTGCCGCCCGCATCCGGGCCGCCACATTGGCGAATCGGCCGATCGCGCCGGGGATGTGCTCCTCCCAGCCCGGAAGGATCGGCTGGCCAACGCCGGAGGGGAAATCGTGCTGGTGCAGGATCCCCAGCCGCGTGTTCCGAATGGTCTGGATCACCCCCTTCTCGTCCAGCACGGGCTTGAGATGGGCGGGGTCGAAGACCTTCGCGGCGTCCATCCCCTCTTCCAGGCAGGTGATCAGGCCCGCCAGGGGCAGAATGAACCAGTCGAAGGGAAATTTCCCCGGCTCCCCGAAGTGCAGGCGCAGGTTATGGGTCGTTCGGCAGCGGGACCCGAGGGGGATGACGTGGCGGAATTCCATCCTCAGCGCGGAAGCCTCTCCATGTAGTCCTGGCACAGCACGCGCAGCACGGCCCGCTGGAAGGCGACGGGGTCGCGCAGGTCGATCCCGTACTGGCGCAGCGCCAGGAAAAGGTAGCGCCGGACAAGGCCGGGATCATGCGCCGCCTCCGCCGCCGAGAGCACGGCGGGCGCCCCCTCCGGCTCCGTCAGCTCCGTCGCCACCACCCGGTACTCGGCACGCCCGGCCGCGATCACCGGCCGCCCGTGCAGCAGCGCCTCGAACCCGACCCCGGAATTGACGGTGAGCACCGCCCGCGCCCGCGGGATCAGCGCATGGACCGAGGCGCGGCTGACGGAGATGGGCCCGGCCGGAAGCGCCTCCAGGAAGCGGGTCACCGCCGGGTCCGTGCAGTGCGGGTGGCGCTTGATCACCACGGGGATCCCCGCCCCGGCCAGGGCCGCGACCATCCGCCGCACCCCTTCCAGGTAGGGCGCCTCGAAAAGCTTCAGCGCGATCACCGAATCGTTCGGGAGCTGGAGCGGCAGGAAGACGAACCCCTCCCCCTCAACAGCGACCGAGGCGTCCTGCCGGTACTTGGACCGCCCCTCCGCCAGCCAGGGAAGGGTCCGTTCCGCGTGGAAGGCTTCGGCGGTGGCCGCGTCCACCGCCAGCAAGTCCCGCCGTTCCAGCCCCGCCAGCTCCGACCAGCCGGAATAGCCCAGCCTGTCGAAGGAGAGAGTGTGCGGCAGCGCGCCCGCCTTGTAGTGCCAGCGCCCCGCGGACTTGCCGTTGCTGTGCCAGGTCAGCCGCACCGGCGGCCTTTCCGCTCCATCGGCGGGCAGGGGTTCATGCGGGGAGTGCAGCAGCAGGGACGCATTGGCGGCCGCCAGCACATCCACCACGCCGTCCCGGAGGATCCGGTACTCCGGCGCCTCCACCCGGTGCGCCATGGTCCAGGTCGGGCGTGTCACGCCCTGCAGGATTCGGATGGCGGGCATGGGGTCGGCCACGCGCCAGGTCTCGCGCGCCATCTTGCGGACCAGTGGCCAGAAATCCGTCCGCCCCTTCCAGAAGACCGCCTCCAGCGCCGCCCCCTCGGGGATCGCCAGCGCGGACTCGTCGATCAGGGGCACGGCCCGCCTCAGCCTCGTGGGGGGTCCTGCACCACCAGGGTGCGGGCCAGCCGGTCGTGCCAGCACTGCCGGCGGGGATCCCAGAGCATCCAGAGATAGCCCAGGCCGAGCGGCAGGCCGGAGATGATGTAGCCGGCGTAGCGGGCCACCAGCCGCGGGAAGGGCGGCATGCCGCCGGTATCCGCGTCCACCACCCGCAGCCGCATGAGCATCTTTCCGGGGGTGGCCTGCCGCGTGGCCCAGAAATGCAGGATGATGAGGGCGGAGATGAGCTGGAGCAGCAGGTCCGCCCCCTGCGAAAGGTCACGCCCGCCGCGCAGCCCTTCCCCCAGGTTCACGAGGACGAAGCCCAAAACCAGCATCCAGGCTGCGTCGATCAGCTGCGCCGCGGTGCGCGACCAGAAATCCGCCAGCTCCACCCCGCGCCGTTCGGACATGCCGCCCTCCACCCCGCCCTTTCTCCGTGGCGGGGGATGGGTTGTCCAGCCCTTGCCGTCAGTCCCCTCGCCCGCCGCTCCGCCCGTCAGCCCACCGGCTCCGCTATCTCGAGCAGGGCGCGCCATGGCCCGGGCCGGGCGGCCAGCTCGGCGGGCGA
This sequence comes from Roseomonas indoligenes, assembly GCF_017813365.1. Classification (GTDB taxonomy): domain Bacteria; phylum Pseudomonadota; class Alphaproteobacteria; order Acetobacterales; family Acetobacteraceae; genus Roseomonas; species Roseomonas indoligenes. The sequence continues at coordinate 35,768 of NZ_JAGIZA010000010.1, read as the reverse complement.
CCCCTGCTCCCGCACCTGCCCCTCCCCCACCACCACGATCCGGTCGAAGCCGCGCAGGGTGGAGAGGCGGTGCGCCACCGCGATCACCGTGCGCCCGCGCATCAGCCGTTCCAGCGCCGCCTGCACGGCCTCCTCCGATTCCGTGTCCAGGGCGGAGGTGGCCTCGTCCAGCAGCAGGATCGGCGCGTCCTTCAGCAGCGCCCGCGCGATCGCCAGCCGCTGCCTCTGCCCGCCGGAAAGCCGGGCGCCGCGCTGCCCCACCTCCGTCCGGAAGCCCTGTGGCAACGCCTCGATGAACTCCCGGCAGTGTGCGGCCTCGGCGGCACGCAGCACCTCGGCATCCGTGGCGTCCGGGCGGCCGTAGCGGATGTTCTCCAGCACGGAGCGCTGGAACAGCGACACGTCCTGCGGCACCACCGCCAGCACCGCCGCGAGGCTCGCCTGGGTCGCGCCGGCGATGTCCTGCCCGTCGATCAGAATGCGGCCAGAACCCGGCATCCCCAGCCGCTGCAGCAGCGCCAGCGCCGTGGACTTGCCGGAGCCGGAGCGCCCGACCAGCCCCACCCTTTCCCCCGCCGCGATGGAAAGGTCGAAGTGGCGCAGCACATGCCCGGTGCCAGGATAGGCGAAGGAGACGTCCTGGAAGGCCACCGCCCCGCCGCGCGGCCGGATCGGCGCCGCATCCTCCCGGTCCGCCAGGGCATGGGGCACCAGGAGCGCCTTCACGGCCTCGGAGAGGCGCGCGACGTGCTGGGTCAGTTCCACCAGCGCCACCGCCAGGTCCCGCGTGCCGTGCAGGATGACGAAGCCCAGGCCGCAGGCCATCACCACGTCGCCCGTGGTCGCCCGCCCGGCCTGCCAGAGCAGCAGCGCCCAGCAGAGCAGCCCCACCGTCAGCGCCACCGTCGCCACGGCATGGGCCAGCCGCAGCTTCTCCAGATAGCGCAGGCTGCGCTTGCGGGAGGCGACCTCCTGCCCGATTGTCGCACCGAAGCGCTGGCGTTCCCGGATCGTGGCGCCGAAGGCGCGGACGAGGCCGATGTTCTGGACCACGTCCACCAGCTCTCCATCCACGGCCGCCGCCTTGGCCGCGTAGTCATGGTGCAGGTCGCGCCCGCGCCCGGCCGCCCAGGTGAGCAGCGCGGCCATGCCCGCCGCGATCGTGAACAGCACCCCCGCCATCACGGCATCCACGCCCGCCAGGAACGCGATGGCGACGCAGACCGCGACCATTGGTGGCAGCGCGTTCCAGGTGATGGTGGAGAGCACCGTCCAGGCCGCATTCGCCGTGGCGCTGATCCGCCCGGCCATCAGCCCCGGGGAGCGTTCCGCGAAGTAGTCCGGTGCGTGGCCGGACAGGTGATGGAACAGGTCCGAGCGCAGGTCGCCCGTGACGCGGGTGAAGCTGTCCGCCGCGATCCATCCGCCCAGCCGCCACAGCAGGTTGTCGCCCGCCACGATGGTCGCCAGCACCCCCAGCGCCATCCAGGGCGCACCACCCGCGCCGGGGCCGGCCGCCAGCGTGTCCACCAGGTGCTTCACCGCGTATTGCGATCCCACGGAGCAGCCCACGGCCGCCAGCACGGCCAGAAGCACCACCGCATGTGCCACCCGGTGCAGCAGCACGTAGCGCAGCAGGAAGGCGATGGGCCGCTCGGCATAAGGCAGCAGGGCCATCCTCTCGTCCCGGGAATCCGATGCGCGGGCCTGGGATGGGCTCCCCTGCCGGGTGGTCCGGGATGCGCCGAAGACGGTTGCCGACATGCCAGCTCCTTCTCGCCCGCTCCCGGCGGGGCCGGGACGCGATCCTTCCGTGAGACGGTGCTCAACCTCCCCTCCCCGGCCATCGCACGCGGCCGGGCCGGCCCTTGGCGGACCCTGTGTCCGGTCAGAACGCCAGGGAGGACGGGGGTTTCTGGCGGGATCTGGACGCGCTTGCCCCTTTTCAGCCCCAATCCCTGCGTTCTCGGGAAAAAGAGACAAAAGTTAAGCCCGGGGAGGCGTCCCTTGCAGGAGAAGCCGTGATGCGTATTGCCCAGGTTGCGCCGCTGCACGAGGCGGTCCCCCCGAAGCTCTACGGCGGGACGGAGCGGATCGTGTCCTTCCTGACGGAGGCGCTGGTGGAGCGGGGCCACGAGGTAACGCTCTTCGCCACCGGTGACGCCGTGACGAAGGCGAACCTCGTCCCCATCCGGGACAAGGCGCTTCGGCTGGACCCCACCGTGCGCGACTGCTGCGCCCCGCACATGCTGATGCTGGAGACGGTGGCGCGCCGGGCAGCGGAGTTCGACGTCATCCACTTCCACCTGGACTACCTGCCCTTCTCCCTCTTCAGCCGGCAGTCCGTGCCCTGGGTGACCACGCTGCATGGCCGCCTGGACCTGCCGGAGCTGGAGCCGGTCTTCGATGCCTTCCCCGAGGCGCGGGTGGTCTCCATCTCCGACGCCCAGCGCCGCCCCCTGCCCCGCGCCAACTGGGCCGCGACCATCCATCACGGCCTGCCGCAGGACCTCCTGACGCCGCAGGGGAGCCCATCCGGCAACGGGTCCGACGGCTACCTCGCCTTCCTCGGCCGCGTCTGCCCGGAGAAACGGCCGGATCGCGCCATCAGGATCGCCTCCCTCTCCGGCGTGCCGCTGAAGATGGCCGCGAAGGTGGACAAGGTGGATGCCGACTACTTCGCGAAGGAGATCCAGCCCCTGCTCGGCGGCGCGGAGGTCGATTTCATTGGCGAGATCTGTGACGGCAGGAAGTCCGACTTCCTCTCCGGCGCCCGCGCCCTGCTGCTGCCGATCGACTGGCCGGAGCCCTTCGGCCTGGTGATGATCGAGGCCATGGCCTGCGGCACCCCCGTGATCGCCTACCCGGCCGGCTCCGTGCCGGAGGTGGTGGAGGATGGCCTGACCGGCTTCATCGTCCACAACGAGGAGGAGGCCGCCGCGGCGGTTGCCCGATTGGGCGAGTTGGACCGGTCGAAGATCCGCGCGCGCTTCGAGGAGCGCTTCACCGCCAACCGCATGGCGGCGGATTACGAGGCCCTGTTCGAGCGGATGCGGACCGAGACCCGCCCGCGCATCCGGCTGGCGGCGGGGGACTAGCGCAGCGGCTGGACGGGCGGCAGCGTCAACTGCCCCTCCAGCGCCCGGCCCATTGCCTCCTCCAACCCCCAGAGGGCGAGGGTGAAGCGCCGGTGTCGCGCGGCCAGCGGGTCGTCCGCCGGCGGCTCCCCAATGGCGGCTGGGTCCATCTCAGTGACGCTGTCGCGGTCCATGTAGTCCCAGCTCGAGTCGTTGGCAGGAGCGCGATAGGTGATGGTGGGCCGACGCAGCAGCCAGGACGAGATCATGGCCCCGGCCCCCCTCGTGGTCACTGCCAGGCCGCAGCCGGCGAGGACCGGCACCTTCTCCAGCGCCGACGCGCCGAAGATCCGGAACTGCGCCGCAAGAGGGACCTCCAGCCCCTCGGTGATCGCGGCGATCAGGCCCTCGATCCGCCCCATCACCTCCCTGTCGTGGGCCGTGGGCGGACCGGAAACGGTCCAGCCGTCCCACACCACCTCCAACTCCCGCCCGGAGGCCGCGCAGGCAGAACCCAGCCGGCCGAGAACGTAGCGGAACGCCTCCACCGCATTCACCACGCGCTGCCGCTCCGCATCGAGGGAGATCATCACGCGGAAGCGCCCGGGTGGCGTCGCCGGCGCGGCCTCGATGAAGGCTTGCAGCCGCCTGCGGAGCCAGGCGCCGTTCTGTGGCCTGTTGAAGCGATACACGCGGTGTGCGTCCAGCCCCGCGACGAGAACCGCCTCCGTCAGCCGCTCGCTGTGGACGCTCAGCCGGTCCAACGGCGCCAGACTGGGAAAGACCGCGAAGGGATCCATCGCGCAAAGGTCCGGCGCCACGGCGATCATGCCGCCCTTTTCCGCGAAGCCGAGGATCGCGCCCTCCTCCTCGTCCAGGTAGGCAAGGGTCTGACGGATGTAATGGCTCGGGCGGTTGTCGCCGATCAGGAAGGCGCGCCGCAGCCCCTTCCGCAACGCGCGGCGCAGCCACTCGGCCCATGGCAGGGGCGCCTTGAGGAAGGCTTCCAGCACGCTCCGCAGCGTGCCCCGCATGTTCAGCCCGAACCCCGTGAGGACGAGGAACAATCGCTCCGCCGGGTAGAAAAGGCCGACGGGCATGTAGCCGATCCCGATATGCAGAATCAGGCGGTCCCCATCCAGGCAAGGCATGAGCTGCAGGTGCTGGATGGGCACGCTGCCGAGGATCTGCGCGTCCCGCCCGGAGAGCGGGGACGGGATGCTCCGCCCCTCTCCATGCGCCAGGAAGGCGGCGTTCAATGCCTTGTAGTGGGCCACCCAGACACGGTGGCCGTAGGCGGCCTCTATCCTGCCGTGGAGCGCCTCGTCCCGGCCGTGCCGCCCGTTTCCCGGGCCGAGCGCACCGAAGAGGTCTACGACCTCGCAGCTCTCCGCGAGCGTCGCCGGTTCGTAGGCGGGGTCGCGCTCGCGCCCGGGGTAGCGAAAGTGGCGCATGTCGAGCCCGCAGAAGGCCGCCATGTCGCGCGCGGCCTGCCGGGCGGCGTCGTGGAGCGCTCCCTGCGAGAGCGGCACGCCGGGAAGGATGGGAAAGGGGGGGTGCTCCACCATGCTTCCAACTTGGCAGCGGGCGCGAAAACGAGAAAGGGCGGGCTGCCCCTCGGCAGCCCGCCCCCTCGCTCCGGCGCCTCGCGGCGACGGGTTACTTCTGAATGCTGGCGACGACGCCAGCGCCGACGGTGCGGCCGCCCTCGCGGATGGCGAAGCGCAGGCCCTGGTCCATGGCGATCGGGGCGATGAGTTCCACGTCCATGGCCACGTTGTCGCCCGGCATCACCATCTCCACGCCTTCCGGCAGCTTCACCACGCCCGTCACGTCGGTCGTGCGGAAGTAGAACTGCGGCCGGTAGTTCGTGAAGAACGGCGTGTGGCGACCGCCCTCCTCCTTCGTCAGGATGTAGGCCTCGGCCTTGAACTGCGTGTGCGGCGTGATCGCGCCGGGCTTGGACAGAACCTGCCCGCGCTCCACGTCCTCGCGCTTGGTGCCGCGCAGCAGCGCGCCGATGTTGTCGCCGGCCATCCCGCTGTCCAGCAGCTTCCGGAACATCTCGACGCCGGTCACCGTCGTCTTCACGGTGTCCTTCAGGCCGACGATCTCGACTTCCTCGCCCACCTTGACGATGCCGCGCTCCACGCGGCCGGTCACCACCGTGCCGCGGCCGGAGATCGAGAACACGTCCTCGACTGGCATCAGGAAGGGCAGGTCAACCGCGCGCTCGGGCTGCGGGATGTAGGCGTCGACCGCCTCCATCAGCTTCAGGATCGCCTGCTCGCCGATCTCGGGGGACTTGTCCTCCAGCGCCATCAGCGCGGAGCCCTGGATGATCGGGATGTCGTCGCCCGGGAACTGGTAGGAGGAGAGCAGCTCGCGCACCTCCATCTCGACCAGCTCCAGCAGGTCGGGGTCGGCCATGTCGACCTTGTTCAGGAACACCACCAGCGCGGGCACGCCGACCTGGCGGGCCAGCAGGATGTGCTCGCGGGTCTGCGGCATCGGGCCGTCGGCGGCCGACACCACGAGGATCGCGCCGTCCATCTGCGCCGCGCCCGTGATCATGTTCTTCACGTAGTCGGCGTGGCCGGGGCAGTCCACATGCGCGTAGTGCCGGTTGGCCGTCTCGTACTCGACATGGGCCGTCGAGATCGTGATGCCGCGCGCGCGCTCCTCCGGGGCCTTGTCGATCTGGTCGTAGGCCGTGAAGGACGCGCCGCCCGTCTTCGCCAGGACCTTCGTGATCGCCGCCGTCAGAGACGTCTTGCCATGATCAACATGGCCGATCGTCCCGATGTTGCAGTGCGGCTTGTTCCGCTCGAACTTCGCCTTCGCCATTCGCGTCGCGTCCTATCCTGTCCAGGGGCCGTGAGACCCCTGCCTGCGGGTGCAGGCGGTGTGATGATCGCTAGGTGGTGATCGGGGCGGCGCTTTTCAGGCCTTCGGGAAGGCCGGGCCGCCATGCAGCGCGGTTGGAGCGGGTGACGGGAATCGAACCCGCATAGCCAGCTTGGAAGGCTGGAACTCTACCATTGAGTTACACCCGCCGACCGGACCCGCCAGTCCTTGATAGGCGGCCCGGGATGGACCGCCGCGCGCGCACCGCACCAGCAGGGGGATGGGACACATGGAGGGGGTTGGATTCGAACCAACGTAGGCGCGAGCCAACGGATTTACAGTCCGTCCCCTTTAGCCACTCGGGCACCCCTCCACAGGGTGTCCCCTACCCTGACGGGCGGGAGCCGGGGGACTATCCGAGATGGGGCAGACCTGTCAACGCATGTGGATCATGCCCGGCGTGTTCAAGCTTACCTTGCGGCGGGCGCCGCGATTTGCAGGATGCCGCCATGTCACCGCCCCGCAGGCCTCAAGGCCCCCGTTCGTCCAATCCCACCGGCGGCCCCGGCACGGGCAAGCCAAGCCGTCCCCGCGCCTTCGACAGCAAGCGGGGCTGGAAGGGCGGCGAGCCGCCAGCTGGCCCCGGGGAAAGAGCCCCCGGCAAGCCGCCCGTCGCCCCGAGACAGGCCCGCCCCGGCCCTCGCACCGATTCTGCCAGGCACGAGGCCGCGCGCTTCGAGTCCGGCCCGCCGCGCCGCGACCCCGCTTCCCCGCCCCGCGGCCGCCCCGAGGCGCCCCGCCTTGAGCGGCGCGAGGAGGATCGCCCCCCCGCCAACACCCTGTGGCTGCACGGGCTGCACGCGGTGGCCGCCGCGCTGGTGAACCCCCGCCGACGCCTGCGCCGCCTGCTGGTGACCGCCGATGCCGAGGCCGCGCTGAAGGAGCGCCTGCCGGAGGGAACCTTCGCCGCCCGCAAGATCCAGCCGGAGCGGGTGGAGGACCGGGCCAGGTTTCATACCTTCCTGCCCGAGGACTCGGTGCACCAGGGTGTCGCCCTCCTGGCCGAGCCCCTGCCGGGCATCGGGCTGGACGACGCGCTGAAGGCCTCGGACGGCCCGGTGCTGTTGCTGGACCAGGTGACGGACCCCCGCAACGTGGGCGCCATCCTCCGCTCCGCCGCCGCCTTCGGCGCCGCCGCGGTGGTGGTTCAGGACCGCCATGCCCCGCCGGAAACTGGCGCCCTGGCCCGCGCCGCCTCCGGCGCGCTGGAGCTCGTGCCGATGGTGCGGGAGGTGAACCTCGCCCGCGCCATCCGGCACCTGCAGGATGGTGGCGCCTGGGTCCTGGGCCTGGCCGGGGATGCCGGCCGGACGCTGGCGGAGGCGAAGCCCACCGATCGTCGCGTGGGCCTCGTGCTGGGTGCCGAGGGCGGCGGGCTGCGGCGCCTGCAGCGCGAGACCTGCGACGAGCTGGTGCGCCTGCCGATCACCGATGCGATGGAGAGCCTCAACGTGGCATCGGCTGCCGCCGTCGCGCTCTACGAGTTGCGCCGGGCTTGATTACTCGGCGTTAACCAGGGCCGGCGCAGACTGGCCCCAGCACCCGAGAGGGGCGGTACCGTGCCAGGAGGGCTTTCCGGAGGAGGAAACCCTTCATGCAGCCCAACTCCCGCCGCCTCGGGGAGGCTCCGCCCGTCCCGAGCGCCTGGCACGACCTGCCGGACGACCTTCAGCTCACCCTTTCGCGTGAGGCCCTGCGGCGCGCGGCGGAAACACTGGCCGAGCACGCGGAACTCCTGGCCGCGGAGATGGATGGCGGCACCCTCCTGGACCAGGGCGGTCCGGAGGCGCTCCGCCTCTTCGCGGCCGTGGTGCGGGCGACGAACCGGGACGGATTTGCGACCGTCGGGAATGCCTGAACTAGGCCCAGAGGCCGGCCCGACCCAGGCGGCACGCCAGCCCTCTGCGCGACGCATACATGACGGACTGGACATGCTGCGGTGCAGCATCCACCTTGAGCGCAGGGATAGGGAGGAACAGACAAAAGGATCTGTCCCATGCTGATCGTCTCCGCCCTCGCTCTCGCCGGCCTCGTGGCCGCGCAGATTGTTGCCCGCGTCTCGCTCGGGCATTTCGAGGAGCTTCGCCGCCTGCCGCGCATCCCGCACGAGGCCTGAACCCTCCCACGCCCGGGATATTCCCGGGTGTCAGGGGCAGCGGTGAAGAGAAGGGGTGGTGCCGGGTGAGGGGATCGAACCCCCGACCTTCGGTTTACAAAACCGCTGCACTACCGCTGTGCTAACCCGGCCCGTGCCCGGATGTCCCGGCTTACGGGACCGCACGGTCGCAACGTCGCCCTGCCATGCCGGCCTACCGGGCCGGCCTGGTGCGGGGACGCCACTCCACCAACACTTTAGCCCGGGGTCACGGACGCGTCATCCCCGCGCGTGGCCGTAGCCGCGCCGGCGGTTCGGAATCCTGCTGTAACCGGCCGCTGTCCACCCTATGTTCCCGGGCAATGGATATCCTGCCGCCCGTCCTCTTCCAGCCGATCCGCCGCCCCGCCCCGGCGGGCGGCAAGCCGTTGAAGGTTGTCTCCCCCTATGAACCGGCGGGCGACCAGCCCACGGCCATTGCGGATCTCGTGGAAGGGCTGCGCGCGCGCGGCGACCGCGACCAGGTGCTGCTCGGCGTCACCGGCTCCGGCAAGACCTTCACCATGGCGAAGGTGATCGAGGCGGTGCAGCGCCCGACGCTGATCCTGGCGCCGAACAAGACCCTGGCGGCCCAGCTCTACGGGGAGATGAAGTCCTTCTTTCCGGAGAACGCGGTGGAGTACTTCGTCTCCTACTACGACTACTACCAGCCCGAAGCCTACGTCCCTCGGACCGATACCTATATCGAGAAGGACGCCCAGATTAACGAGCAGATCGACCGCATGCGCCACTCGGCCACGCAGTCGCTGCTCGAGCGGCGGGACGTGGTGATCGTCGCCTCCGTCTCCTGCATCTACGGCATCGGCTCGGTCGAGACCTACGGCAACATGACCGTGAAGCTGGAGGTTGGCGGCAAGATCGACCGCGACGTGCTGGTGAAGGCGCTGGTGGAGCTGCAGTACCGCCGCAACGACACTGCCTTCCAGCGCGGCACCTTCCGCCTGCGCGGCGAGACGGTGGATGTGTGGCCCTCCCACCTTGAGGACCGCGCCTGGCGCATCTCCCTGTTCGGAGATGAGATCGACGGCCTGCGCGAGTTCGACCCGCTGACGGGCGAGGTGGCCGGCGAGATGGAGCGCATCGCGATCTACGCGAACAGCCACTACGTCACACCGCGCCCGACGCTGATCCAGGCCATCCGCGACATCAAGGCCGAGTTGAAGGAAACGCTCGCCCGCCTCCAATCCGAGGGCAAGCTGCTGGAGGCCCAGCGGCTGGAGCAGCGCACCACCTTTGACATCGAGATGATGGAGACGACCGGCGCCTGCAAAGGCATCGAGAACTACTCCCGCTACCTCTCCGGCCGCGGCCCCGGCCAGCCGCCGCCGACGCTGTTCGAGTACCTGCCGGAAGGCGCCCTACTGATCGTGGACGAGAGCCACGTCACCATCGGCCAGATCGGCGGCATGGCGCGCGGCGACTTCGCACGGAAATCCGTGCTCGCTGATTTCGGCTTCCGCCTGCCCTCCTGCATGGACAACCGCCCCCTCCGCTTCGAGGAGTGGGAGCAGTTCCGGCCGGACACCCTCTTCGTCTCCGCCACCCCCGGTGCCTGGGAAATGGAGCGCACCGGCGGCACCTTCGCCGAGCAGGTCATCCGCCCCACCGGCCTCATCGACCCGCCCGTGGAGATCCGCCCCGTGGAGGGCCAAGTGGACGACCTGCTGGCCGAGTGCCGCGACGTGATTGCCAAGGGCGGCCGCGTGCTGGCCACCACGCTGACGAAGCGCATGGCCGAGGACCTGACGGAGTACATGACGGAGACGGGCATCAAGGTCCGCTACCTCCACTCCGACGTGGACACGCTGGAGCGGATCGAGATCATCCGCGACCTGCGCCGCGGCGTCTTCGACGTGCTGGTGGGAATCAACCTGCTACGCGAGGGACTGGACATCCCGGAGTGCCGCCTCGTCGCGATCCTGGACGCGGACAAGGAAGGCTTCCTCCGCTCCACCACCTCCCTCATCCAGACCATCGGCCGCGCCGCGCGCAACGCGGAGGGCCGGGTGATCCTCTACGCCGACCGCATGACGGACAGCATGCGCCGTGCGATCGAGGAGACGGATCGCCGCCGCGCCAAGCAGGTGGCCTACAACACGGAGCACGGCATCACCCCGCAGACCATCCGCCGTGACATCGCGGACGTGCTGCAATCCGTCTACGAGCAGGACTACGTCACGGTGGAGGCGGTGGAGGACGACGCCTCCGCCCACTTCATCGGCCACAACCTGCGCGCCAGCATCGCGGAGCTGGAGCGCCGGATGCGGGCCGCGGCTGCCGACCTGGAGTTCGAGACCGCCGCCCGCCTGCGCGACGAGATCAAGCGGCTGGAGAACCTGGAATTGGGCCTCGACGCCCCCCCTCCCTCCGGCCATGAGGCGCGCGCCAAGGCGGACTGGAAGCCCAAGCCGCTGGGCCCGGGCGGTGGCGGCTACGACCCGGACAAGCGCTCCACCCGCACGGCGTCGCGCGGGGCGCCGCGCCGGAAGAAGGCCGGGTAACCCGGCCTCTTCCCTTACAACGCGTCCATATCGGAGTCCTGCTGCGTCCAGCGGGCCTGCCGCCCCGTAGCGCGGCAGGTCTTGGCGAGAAGCGGGGCCGCGGAACGATGGGCCGGTCCCGTCGACCACGGATTGGACGGCCATGAAAGCACTCTTCCTGCACTCCTCCGCGGCCCTGCTCGGGGTGGCGCTCCTCGCCGGCTGCGCCGACGGAATGCAGTCGATGCCGATGGCGGGCGGCGCGATGGCTGGCCCAATGGCCGGCAGCGTGGAGGTGGGCGGCGCGCCGATGCTGCCCAGCCGCGACATCGTGGACAATGCGGTGAACTCGCGCGACCACACCACGCTGGTCTCCGCCGTCCAGGCCGCCGGGCTGGTTCAGACCCTGAAGGGCCCAGGCCCCTTCACCGTCTTCGCGCCCACCAACGCCGCCTTCTCCGCCCTGCCGCCGAACACGGTGCCCACCCTGCTACGCCCCGAGAACAAGGCGATGCTGACGGGCGTGCTCACCTACCACGTCGTGCCCGGCCGGCTGGATTTCATGAGACTGGCGGAGCGGATCCGGGCGGGCGGCGGCACGGCCAGCCTCACCACGGTCAACGGCCAGACCCTGACCGCGATGATGAACGGCCCGCATAACATTGTCCTGAAGGATGCGGCGGGGACTGTGGCGGGGATCGGCACCTACGACGTGATCCAGTCCAACGGCGTGATCCACGTCATCGACCGCGTGCTCATGCCGCGCTGAGGTGGCCCGTCACGGCCGGGGATCCCTCCCCGGCCGCGCAGCGCGCCTGATGCGCCCGGCCGCGTGCCGCTGTAACCTTCGTGAATGGGCGAGACGAATCCGGGAATGGACGATGCGGGGACCATCCTCGCCGTCGCGGCAGGGGAGGCCGGCGCGCTGCGCCGCCTCTATGAGGCCCAGGCCTCCCGCCTTTTCGGCATCGCCATGGCGATCCTGCGGGACCGGGACGCGGCGGCGGACGCGCTGCACGACGCGATGCTGAAGGTCGCCTCCCGCGCCGCCCAGTTCGATCCCCTTCGCGGGGAGGCAGGGCCCTGGCTTGGCGGCATCGTCCGCCACGCCGCGCTGGACCTCGCCCGTGCCCGCGGCCGGGAACTGCCGACGGACGATCCGAATCTCGGCGATGCCGCCATCGCACCGGACGCGCTGGAGCGGATCGCGGAGGCCCAGCAGTCCGGCCGCCTGCGCGAGTGCCTTGCGGCGCTGGAGGCCCGCAACCGGGAGGGCATCGTGCTCGCTTTCGTCCACGGGCTCTCCCATGCCCAGATCGCGGCGCGGCTGGACGAGCCGCTGGGCACGGTGAAGGCCTGGATCCGCCGGGGCCTCGCACGGCTGAAGGGGTGCCTCGCGTGATCCCCTCCGACCCCGAGATGCTGGACGCCCTGGCCGCCGAGTACGTGCTGGGCACCCTCGATGCGCGGGAGGCGGAGACGGTGCGCCGCGCCCTGCCCGTGGATGCCGCGCTGCGCGATGCCGTGGATGCCTGGGAGGCACGGCTCGGGTCCCTCACGGCGCTGGCGCCGCCCGTCGCACCGCCGCCGGCCCTCTGGGACCGGATCGAGGCCTCGGTCGCCGGCCGCCCGGCCGCGCCCGTGGTGCCGCTCCGCACCGGCCGGCTCTGGAAGGCCTGGGCCACCGGCGCCACGGCCATCGCCGCCGGTCTGGCCGCCCTGCTCGTCCTGCGCCCGGCCGAGCCGCCGCGAATGACCACCGTCCTCCTCAGCAGCCGCGATCAGCCGGCCTGGCTGGTGGAGACCGAGGGCGGCGGGCTGCGGCTGGCCAGCCTCACGCCGCGCCCGCTGGAGCCGGGCCGGGTGCAGCAGCTCTGGGCCCTGGCGCCCGGTGCCACCGCGCCCGTCTCGCTGGGCATCATCCCGGCCGAGGGGCGCGCAACCGTGGCACCAGGGGTGATCCGGCCGGAGCCGGGGATGCTGATCGAGATCAGCGTCGAGCCGCCCGGCGGCTCCCCCACGGGGCGCCCAACCGGGCCGGTGATCTTCATCGGCCGCCTCGCGCCCGCGGCCGGCACCTAGGGCGTCTGGCGGACGATCCTAGTAAGTCGTCCCCGTGGGCGCGTTCGGCGTTACCAGCCCGCCGCCCTCATAGGCGCGAAGGCTGGGATCGTCGGAGACGGCCATCACCCCGGCCCCGTAACCGCCCGAGCCGTAGCCGCCGGAGGAGGACCCCGCCGCCTCCGCCCAGACCCCGTCCATCGCCACGGGGGTGCCGAGACTCGGCACCACCCGCGCCAGGTAGTTCACCGTCTCATCCGGCAGGATCATCGCGCCGGAGAGCACGCCCTCCACCCGCAGCGGCCCCGCATTATAGGCGGCCACGAAGCCCGGCGCGCCGAAGCGGTCCGACATCTCCCGGATATAGGCGGCGCCGGCCATGATGTTGTCGCGCGGGTCGTAGGGGTCGTCCCCCAGCCCGTTCAGGTCCCGCAGGCGCTCATAGGTGCGGGGCATTACCTGCATCAGGCCCATGGCGCCCACCGGCGAGGTGATGGGCAGCCCGTCGGAGCCATTGATGCGCCCGCCCGTCTCCTGCCGCATGATCGCGCGGATCCAGCCGTCGGAAATGCCGAAGCGGTTCGCGGCTTCCCGGATATGCGGACCCCAGGGATCGCCCGAGGGTCCGGGGACGCGATAGCGGCGCCTTGCGGCCGCGGCCCGATAGGCCCGGGCCGCGGCCCGGCTGGCCGCGCGGTCATCGGTGGACGGCGCGGCGGAGGCTGTGTCGTAGCCAGCCTCCGGCGCATAGGCCTGCGGAGACGGTGCTGGCGTGCCGGCGCAAGCGGCGAGCAGGCCGAGGCCGAGGAGCGGGGCGAAGGAGCAGAACCGGACCATGGCTCCTATCCTGCCCCATCCCGCACCGATCCGCGGCCACGCCCTGCGATCCCGCGGCCGGTTGTGGCGGCCGGGCAACAGCCCCCTACCCGTCCAGCCGGACATCCGCGTTGCGTGCCACCTCCCGCCATTTCGCGATCTCCGCACGGACGAAGCCGTTCGCCTCCGCCACCGTCTGCGGCGCCGGCGCCCCGCCGAGCTGCACCACCCGTGCGGCGAAGGCCGGATCGCGCAGCAGAGCCGTGACATCGGCGTTCACGCGGTTCACCACCGCCTCCGGCGTGCCCACCGGCACGGCAATCCCGGCCCAGCCGATCGCCTCGTAGCCCGGGATCGCCTCGGCGATGGCGGGCACCTCCGGCAGCTGCGGCGCGCGCGCGGCGGAGGTGACGCCGAGCGCCTTGATCCGGCCGCCGCGGATGTGCGGCAGGGCGCTCGCCACGCTGTCGAACATCATGGGGATGTTGCCGGCCAGCAGGTCCGCCATGGCCGGCCCGCTGCCGCGATAGGGAACATGCGTCAGCTTCACCCCGGCCTTGGAGCAGAACAGCTCCGCCGACATGTGCTGGGAGGTGCCGGGCCCGCCGCTGCCGTAGGAGATGCCGCCCGGATCCGCCTTCGCCGCCGCGATCAGCCCGGCCATGTCGTTCGGCGCGAAGGAGGGGTGTGCTACGATCATCAGCGGCACGGTGAACATCAGCGTGACGTAGTTGAAGTCCTTCTCCGCGTCATAGGGCAGGTTGCGGATCACGCTGGGGTTGATCCCGTTCGTCCCGCTGGTGGAGGCCACCAGGGTGTAGCCGTCCGGCGCCGCCCGCGCCCCGGCTTCCGTCCCCACCACCCCCGCGCCACCGGCCCGGTTCTCCACGACCACGCGCTGCGGCCACCTGGCGGAGAGCGCCTCGGCCAGCACGCGCCCGATCGTGTCGGTCGCCTGCCCCGGCGGGAAGGGGATCAGCAGCCGCACCGGCCGCGCGGGCCAGGCGTCCTGGGCGGAGGCGCTGCGCAGGGCCGGCAGGGCCAGGGCCGCACCCAGCAGGCTGCGGCGGACGATCTGGACGGACATGGCGGGCCTCCCCTTCGGTTCAACCCGGCCCATAGGCCCAGCCAGCAGGCCTGAGCAAGCAGTGCCACCTGCATGGCCGATTCACGCAACATGATTACCCAAAACGCACCCTCTGCGGAACTTTCCCCTCAGCCGCCCTTCGGCGCGCCCGTTCCGCTTCCGCGCTGAAACCCGCCCGGCCCCGGCCGCCTTTCAATCGCATTGCGGGATGGGAAAGACACATGTTCGGGCGGGCCTGGCGCCTCATCAAGGACGCCGTTCTCGGCTTCGTGGACCACGAGGCGATGACGCGGGGCGCGGCGATCGCCTGCTACACCCTCTTCTCCATCGCGCCCCTGCTGGTCCTCGCGGTCGCCATCGCCGGCTTCTTCTTCGGACGGGACGCGGTGAGCGAGGCCGTCTCCGCCCAGCTCACCGGCCTTGTCGGGGAGGAGGGCGGGAAGGCCATCGTGGAGGTGATGAAGGGCAGCCAGGAGAGTTCCAGCGGCAAGGGCGTCGCCGCCCTGGTCGGCTTCGGTATTCTCTTCGTTACGGCCTCCGGCGTCTTCGCGGAACTGCAAGGGGCGCTGAACGTCATCTGGCAGGCCGAGGCGAAGCCCGTCTCCGTCGGCGCGCTGGTGAAGGCGCGCGCCCTCTCCGTCGGGCTGGTGGGGGCCACGGGGTTCCTGCTGCTCGTCTCCCTCATGGTCAGCGCGCTGCTCTCGGCCTTCGGGTCCTGGATCACGGGCTTCGTACCGGCGCTGGAGATCCTGCTGAAGGCCGTGAATTTCGTCGTCGGCGTCGGCCTCACCGCCCTGCTCTTCGGCGCCATCTACAAGATCCTGCCGGACCGGCACCTCGCCTGGCGGGACGTGGCGGTGGGCGCGGTCATCACCGCCTTCCTCTTCAGCATCGGGAAGACCGTGATCGGCTGGTACATCGGCGGCAGCGGCATGACGCGGAGCTACGGCGCGGCGGGCGCGCTGATCGTGGTTCTGGTCTGGGTCTACTACTCCGCCCAGGTCTTCCTGCTGGGTGCCGAGTTCACCCGCGCCTGGGCCGCGCGGGAGGGCGCCTGGAAGGGCCGGATGCCCGCGCGCGGCGCCTCGGCTCCGATCGGGGCGGACGCGCCCTAGCCGGCCCCTACCCCCCGCCCCCGGCAGACCACGCGAACATCAGCTCGTGCTTGTTGTGCGCCCCGTGGAACAGCGCCCCGCCAGGGATGGCGGCGAAGGCGGCCGCCGTCTCATGGTCCGTCTGCGCCTGGAACTTGATGGTGACGACGATGTTCCTCGCCGCCCCCGCCTCCATCCAGCGGCGCACCAGCCCGAGCAGGCGCGCGGGGTAGCAGATCACGTCGCTGAACAGCCAGTCCACGGGGAAGGGCTCCAGCCCGAAGGCGCTCTCCCGGCGCACGGTCACCTCGGGCATGGCGGCCACGCGCGGATCCATCTCCGCCTTGTCCACCGCGGTCACCTTGGCCCCAAGCTGCGCCAGCGCCCAGCTCCAGCCGCCGGGCACGGCGCCGAGGTCCAGGCAGTGCTCGCCCGGCTGCGGCCAGCGGCCGATCCGGACCAGGGCTTCCCACAGCTTCAGGTAGGCGCGGCTCGGCGGCCCTTCCCGGTCCTCCACGAAGGCGGGGGCACCGTTGACGAAGGGGCTGCTCTTGGTCGGGCTCGCCAGCATTCGGTCCGGCGCCAGCAGCGTCCAGCCGCCGAGATGGGAGGAGGGCGGCAGGGCCGGAAAGACGATCGGCTTCGGCCGCAGCACCGGCAGGGCATCGCGGATCAGCGCGGCCCGGCGGTGGTGCGCCACGTCCAGCAGGGCCCAGTTGCGCTGGATCGCCCGCATCGCGTCGGCGGCCGCCTTGATAGAGGGCACGGGCAACTCACGCGGATCGTTCCAGACATCCAGCGCCCAGGGCGTGACGTTCGGCCCTTCCGGCACGGGATCGGGCGAGAGCGCGAGCGGACCGTGCCAGCCATCGATCCGGCGCCCTGCACGGCGCAGGTCCTCGGTCAGTTCCGGCTCGAAGCCTTCGGCCGCGAGGTAGGCGGAGCGGATCATGCCCGCTGGAACAGCGCGGCCACGGCCAGCAGCAGCCAGCCCAGCATCAGCAGCATTCCACCTGTCGGCGCCACCGGCCCGAGGCTGCGGCCCGTGGTGGCGACGTACCAGACGGCACCGCAGAACAGGATCATCCCCGCCAGGAAAGCCAGTCCCGCGCCGTTGATCGCCCAGCCGCCCCAGCGTTCCGCCAGGATGCCGGCGGCGATCAGCGCCAGGGCGTGCCAGCCCTGCTGGGTCAGAGCGTTGTCGATCATCCGCGTGCGGGCGGGGTCCAGCGCCAGCCCGTGCGCCGCATAAGCGGAGAGGCCGACGGCGAGCAGCCCGGCCAGGGCGCCGGCCGCGATGAAGAGACGTGACATGCCCCAGGATTAGCAGAACCCGCTGCCCGAAGGGAGGCACGCCGCTTGCGGGGCACCGGGCCGCCTCCTATCCCCTTACCCTCCCTGCCCGGAAGATCGCCGCCGCCATGATCACCCTCGCCAGCCGCCTGGACGCCGTCGCCCCCTCCGCCTCGGTGGTGATGACCCAGCGCTCGCGGGAACTGGCGGCCTCCGGCAACAAGGTGATTGCCCTCACCCAGGGCCAGCCGGATTTCCCCACCCCACCCCACGCCATCGAGGCGGCGCACCGCGCCGCGCTGGAAGGGCAGACGAAGTACCCGCCTCTCGCCGGCACCGCTCCGATCAAGGAGGCCATTCGCCGCAAGTTCCGGCGGGAGAACGGGCTGGACTACGAGGCGGACGAGATCCTTGTCGGCAATGGTGGAAAGCAGATCCTCTACAACGCCATGATGGCCACGCTGAACCCGGGCGACGAGGTGATCATCCCCCGCCCCTTCTGGATCAGCTACGCCGACATGGCCCGCCTCGGCGGCGCCACCCCCGTGCCCGTGGACTGCCCGCAATCCAACGGCTTCAAGCTGCGGCCCGAGGACCTGGAGGCCGCCATCACCCCCCGCACGCGCTGGGTGGTGCTGAACTTCCCCAACAACCCCACCGGCGCCGCCTGCACACGGGCGGAAATGCGCGCCATCGCCGACGTCATCCTGCGCCATCCCCAGGTGATGGTGCTGAGCGACGACATGTACGAGCACCTGCTCTACGACGGCTTCGAGTTCTGCACGATCGCCCAGGTGGAGCCCGCCCTGCGCGACCGGGTGCTGACGGTGAACGGCGTGTCCAAGACCTACGCGATGACCGGCTGGCGCGTGGGCTACTGCGGCGGCCCCCGCGCCCTGATCAAGGGCATGACGAACATGCAGGGCCAGTCCACCGGCGGCGCCTCCTCCATCGGGCAGGCCGCGGCGGTGGCGGCGCTGGACGGGCCGCAGGATTTCCTGGCGGAACGGGCCGAATCCTTCCGCATCCGCCGCAACCTGGTGGTGGATCTGCTGAACGAGGCGCGGGGCGTTACCTGCCACAAGCCGGAAGGCGCCTTCTACGTCTTCCCCGACATCTCCGGCTGCATCGGCCGCACCACGCCGGGCGGGCGCCGCATCACCACGGACGCCGAGTTCGCCATGGCCCTGCTGGAGGAAGCGCATGTCGGCACCGTCTACGGCGCTGCCTATGGCATGAGCCCGCATGTGCGGATCTCCTACGCCATCAACCCCGACGACCTGCGGGAGGGCTGCGCGCGGGTCCAGGAGTTCTGCCAGAGCTTGCGCTGAGGCGCGGCGCGACGCTTGCTTCCGTAACCCCGGCGGAACCTTCCGCCCGGGGTATGGGGAGAGGCGGGATGGCGAAGCATCGTGCGCGGCGCTGGATGGGGGCGGCCCTGGCCGCGGCAGGCCTGCTCCTGCCCATGGCGGCCGGGGCCCAGGTCTCGCCGGGCCCCATGCTCTCCTCCATCCGGTCCAAGGGCTACCTGGACTGCGGCGCCAATCCCGGCTCCGCCGGCTTCGGCGTGCCGGACAGCCGGGGGGAACACCGTGGCATGGACCCGGATTTCTGCCGCGCCATCGCCGCCGCCGTGCTCGGCGACCCGTCCAGGGTCCGCTTCACGGTGCTGACCAGCCAGTCCCGCATCCCCGCGCTGCAGTCCGGCCAGGTGGACGTGGTGGCCCGCACCTTCACCTGGACCATGGCGCGGGAGACATCCTCCGGCCTGCAATTCGGCCCCATCACCTTCCATGACGGCCAGGGCTTCATCGTCCGTCGCGCCACCGGGATCGAGCGCGCGTCGCAGCTGGAAGGCGCCACGATCTGCGTCTCCGCCGGCTCGACCAACGAGCTGAACCTGGCGGACTGGGCGCGCACCAACCGCATCGCCATCCGCCCCCTGGTCTTCGAGAGCAACGAGGACACCCGCAAGGCCTATGCCTCAGGCCGCTGCGACAGCTATTCCCTGGATGCCAGCCAGCTCGCGGGCTTCCGCACGACCTTCGCGGACCCGAACGAGCACATCATCCTGCCGGACGTCATCAGCAAGGAGCCCCACGCCCCCGCCGTCCGCAAGGGCGACCAGCAATGGTACGACGTGGTGCGCTGGACGATCTACGCGCTGATCCTGGCCGAGGAGCTGGGCGTGACCCAGGCCAATGCGGAGTCGATGCTGGAAAGCCCCAACCCCGACATCCGCCGCCTGCTCGGCGTGACCGGCGATTTCGGCCCCTCCATCGGCCTGGACCGCCGCTGGGCCCTCACTGCCATCCGCGCCGTGGGGAATTACGGCGAGATCTTCGAGCGGCATCTCGGAGAGAGAAGCCCCATCGGCCTGAAGCGCGGGCTGAACGCCCTGTGGAGCCAGGGGGGCCTGCTCTACGCACCGCCGATCCGCTAGCGCATCCCCTTCTTCGCCATCACGCTGCCCGCCGCGCCCGCCAGGGCCGCGACGGTCAGCGCGCCCAGAAGGGCGCCGGCCATGACATGGGTCGCCAGCACCGCACCGGCGTGCAGGCCGAGCACCGCGGGGCGGAACGGGTTGAGCAGCATCACATCCGCCCCCCGGCCATCCGCGCCGCCTTGCCGGCGAGGAGAAGCCCGCCCGCCGCGGCCATGCCGAGCGGGACACCGATGCTCAGCCCTGTCAGCGACAGGGCAAGGGAAGCGAAGATAGGCATGCGCGGCACTCCCTGAACTGCCGCGCATCTGGGGCCGGGGCGGCGTTTGGGAAGGGCCCGCCGCCCCGTGGCTCAGAAGGAGACGGTCATCAGCAGCCGCACGGTCCGCCCGGGCAGCAGCACCTCGTCCTTCTTGAAGGAGGCGACGTTGCGGATGTCGGAGTCCAGCAGGTTCGTGCCGACGAGGGAGAAGTTCGCGCTCCGCAGATCGTCCAGCCGGGCCGTGTAGCCGATCCGGGCGTTCAGCAGCTCGTAGCCCTTGGTCGGCGTCTCGTTCTCGCCGACGCGGTTCTGGTCGAAGGCGTGCAGGTAGTCCACGCTGCCCTGTGCGCTGCCGTCGCGCCAGAACACGCCGCCGCCCAGGCGGTGCGGCGGAATGCGCGGCAGGTTTCCGCCGCCGCCCTCGAACTGCGCCCGCACGAAGTCATACCGGCCAGAGACGCCCACGGTCCCGTCCCAGAGCTGGAACAGGTCCCTCTCCGCCTTCGCCTCCACGCCGTAGAAGCGGGCATCGCGCTGGCCATAGGCGGTCTGGAGGAATTCCCCGCCCGTCCCCGCCGCGCAGGAGCCGAACTCCTCGCCGCAGCTATTGCCGGTGAGGGAGCGGAAGATGAAGTCGTCGAAGTGCGAATAGAAGGCGCTGGTGTCGAAGCGGAAGGAACCGGCGGTGCGGGCCAGGCCCAGCTCCGCCGTCGCCGCCCGCTCCTTCCGCAGGCCGGGATCGCCGATGTCGAACGTGCCGGAGGCATCATGCGCCCCGCGGGAGAAGAGCTCGGCGGCGCTCGGGGCGCGCTGCACGTACTGGCCGGTCACGCGCGCCTGCACCGCCCAGGGCAGGTCGTAGAGCGCGCCGAGGCTGACGCTGAAGGGCGTGTAGCTGCGCCACCGTCCCGTGTTCTCCAGTTCCGCGTCGGGATCGATGGGCAGGTTGTCCCCGGGGAAACTCGCGGTGGAGCCGGTGATGCGCGCGAACTCCGCCCGCCCGGCGGCCTGCAGCCGCACGCGGGGCGTGAGCGTCAGCTCCTCGAACAGATATCCGGCGTAGCGGTTGGTGCGGGCGGGCGGGAGGAATTCCAGGAACTCGCCGATTGTCCGCAGCCGCTCCTGCTCGAAGGAGAACCCGAAAGTGCCGTTCAGCGGGCCGATGCCCGTGCTGATGGGAACGTGCTGCAGTTCCAGCCGGGCGTCCCAGCTGCGGTTGCGGAACCCGCCATGGACCACGCGGCCGCCCGCGGGGTCGATCTCCTCCTCGCCATGGTCGTGGTCATGATCGTGGTCGTGCTCCGCCCCGATCTCCTCGTGGTGATAGGTGGTGAAGCCGAGCCAGCCGCTGATGCGCTGGATGGGGCCGCTGCCTGGGCGATACTCGCCGCGGCTGGACCAGCGGAGCTGCTCCGCGCGGATCGCGGTGCGGGCCTCGGCCTCCTCCCCGCCGGGGATCTCGTAGAGGCTGCGGAAATGGGAGACCGAGGTGCCGATGAAGCCCTGGTCGAAGATGTAGCTAAGGCCGGCGGACTTGCCGTCCGTCCGCACGCCGCTGTTCTCCTGCCGGCGGCCGCCGGGGATGCGGTAGTCGCTGTCGTAGCGGCCGAAGGCGTCGAAATGCGCCACCCAGTTGCCCACGCGGACATCGGTGGTGCCCACCCCATCCCAGCCGCGGGTGCCGCTGTTCCAGCCGCCGGAGACGCGGCCCTGCACGGCCCGGTCCGGCAGGGTGGTGGGGATGCGGTTGTTGATGACGTTCACCACGCCGCCGATCGCCTGCGATCCCCAACGCAGGGAGGCCGGGCCGCGCACCACCTCGATCCGCTCCGCCGAGAGCGGGTCCAGCGGCACGACATGGTCCTCCCCGAGGGTGGAAACGTCGCCGGAGAGGAAGCCGTTCTCCTGCAGCCGGACGCGGACACCCTCCAGGCCGCGGATGATGGGCCGGCTGGCGCCGGGGGCGAAGGTGCTGGCGGTGATCCCCGGCTCCGTGAACAGCACGTCGCCGAGGTTGCGGGCGGGCCCGGCCGTGATCTGCTGCTGATCGAGTGTCGTCACCGGCAGGAAGCTGCCGAGCTGGTCCGTGTCGATCGGGCTGGCCGTGACCGAGACGGATGGGATGGAGACTGGCGCCGTGGCGGTCGAAGGCACGGCTGCCGGTGCCGCCTCCTGCGCCGGCGCCACCTTCCCTGTCCCGATCCAGGCAAGCCCCGCGACGGTGGCCAGGAGTGCTGCGCGGTGTGAGATCGTCATGGAACCCTCTGCATCCCGGCGCCCGCCAGAAGGTCGGCACCGAAGAGAACGTAATGTAATAACGTAACTTTCCGCCCGCCTGCTCATCCCCCGATGGAACGCCGGCCGGTGCTGCCTCCGCCTTCCGAGGCGGCCAGCTACCCCTCGCCGCGCATGGCCGGCACGAGCAGGTCCGTGTTGTGGCGGATCAGGGTCTCATAGGTCGCGGCCGGACCACCCGGCGGGGAGAGGGCATCGGAGTAGAGCCGCCCGCGCACCCGCACCCCCGCCTCCCGCGAGAGGCGCTCAAGCGTCGTGCCCTCGGCCATGTTCTCAAGGAAGACCGCGGTGATGCCCTCGGCCCGAACCTGGCGGATCAGCCGGGCCACGCCGGAGGCCGAGGCCTCGGAATGGGTGCTCATTCCCTGCGGCGCCAGGAAGGTGATGCCGTAGGCGTCGCCGTAGTAGCCGAAGGCATCATGGCT
The DNA here is from genome assembly GCF_017813365.1 of Roseomonas indoligenes. Lineage (GTDB taxonomy): Bacteria > Pseudomonadota > Alphaproteobacteria > Acetobacterales > Acetobacteraceae > Roseomonas > Roseomonas indoligenes. The sequence goes on along the minus strand of NZ_JAGIZA010000010.1, from coordinate 13,373 downwards.
GGTGATCACCCGGCGCCTCGCCTCCGGCACCGTGCCCACCGCCGCCCTCACCTCGGCGTCCAGCGCCGCCAAGCGGGCAGAGAAGGCCTCCGCATTGCGGGCATAGAGCGCGGCATTCCCCGGATCCGCCGCCGCGAGCCCGGCCGCGATGTTGCGGGCGTAGATCCGGCCGTTGCGCGGGTCGCCCCAGGCATGGGGATCGGGCGCGCGGGAAGCCCCGTTCCGCCCGCCATGCGCGTGCCCTCCCGCTCCCGCGGCGCGGGTGGCCGCCCCTTCGGCCGCCGTCGTACCGACGCCCCGGAACCCCGCCGCGCCGACCAGCCGGTTCAGCCAGTCGTCGTAGCCCAGCCCGTTGCGGACCAGCAGCGCGGCGGCGCGCAGTCCTTCGGCGTCGGAAGGCCGGGGCTGGAAATCGTGCGCGTCCCCGTCCGGCCCGACAAGAACGGAAAGGGCGAGCGGCCGCTCCCCTGCCACCTGCCGCACCATGTCGCCGAGGATGGAGAAACTCGCCACGACCGGCAGGGCAGACTGCGCCGCCGCGGTGCGGATGGCGGGAAGTGCCAGGGTGGCGGCGAGGAGCATGCGGCGCTGCATCAGGAACTCACTACGTTATAACATAACGTAGAGCATCCCGATGAAGCCGTCGCAAGGTGGAAAACGGCGCTATTTCCGCCGGAAGATCCGACGAAGCCGCTCCCACCATCCCGCCCCGTCCCTGCGGGCGATGTTGGACTGGGTGGCGTGCGGCCGCCGCGCAGGGGGCGGCAAGGCGCTGGCCACCGTGTGGCGGCCGGAATCCCGCAGCGCGATCAACCGCTGCTCCAGCGCGATCACCCCCGCCACCGCCTCCGGCGGGTGCGATGCGGCCAGCTGCTCCGCCGTGGCGCCCGCATCTTCGAAGTTTTCGGAACGCCGAAGCGCGTCCACCACGCGCACCGTCTGCTCCGTGTCCAGCGGCGGGCCGGCGCGCCACAGCGCCACCGCCTCCCCCCGCCAGGCGCGGGCCAGTTCCGGCTTGCGGGCGTCGTCGGCCGCCCAGGCCGCCTGCAGCGTGGCCTCCGCCGCCGCGTGCAGCGCTCCCGTCTCCTCCAGCACATAGGCATAGGCGAGGAAGCGGCGGCTCAGCGGCGGGTGGGTCGCATCGGCGATCAGAGCGCGGAAGGGCGCGGTGCCCACCGCCTCGATCACCGCGGGATGGGCGCGCGCGATCTCCGGCGCCACGTAGCCGCAATGCGGGCACTGCTGCAGCCAGGCGGCCATGGTGCCCCGCAGCGGCTCGCCCGGGCGCAGGTCGAGGTCCGGCGCCCCCTCCGGCGGCACGGGGCGGAAACGGGACTGCCGGCTCTCCGTGCCGCAGACGGCGCAGCGCACGTCGGCGCTGCGGGACCCACCCGCGCGGGAGGCGGGCTGCGGACCGTTGCGGCCAACGGGAGGGCCAGGGGTGGGGCGGGACATGATCCTCCAAAATAGGCGCTGGAGGGCGCCGCGCGAAGGGCGCGCGCGCGGGAAAACGCCGGGGTTGCACCCGCAACCCCCTGGCAGCCCCGTTGCATCCCGCCCGCGCCATGCGCCAAACAGGGCCCATGCCGCGTGGCGACCTTTTCCCCGACATCGCGCCCTATGAGACGGGCCTTCTCCCCCTTTCCCACTCCGGGGCGGGCGGGCCCGCGCACGTCATGTACTGGGAGCAGGTCGGGAACCCGCGGGGCCAGCCCGTGCTTTTCCTGCACGGCGGCCCGGGCGCCGGGGCGGGCGCCGTCCACCGCCGCTTCTTCGACCCGCTGCACTGGCGCGTGGTGATCTTCGACCAGCGCGGCGCCGGCCGGTCCCGTCCCCTGGGCGAGCTGCGCGACAACTCCACCCCGAAGCTAGTGGAGGATATCGAGACGCTGCGCCGCTTCCTCGGGATCGACCGCTGGCTGCTCTTCGGCGGCTCCTGGGGCTCCACCCTCGCCCTGGCCTATGCCCAGGCGCATCCGGACCGCGTGGCGGGCTGCGTGCTGCGCGGCGTGTTCCTCGGCCGCGCGGACGAGGTGGACTGGTTCCTCTACGGCCTGCGGCGCGTCTTTCCCGATGCCTGGGCCTCCTTCGCGGAGCATGTGCCGCCGGCGGAGCGGGGCGATCTCCTCACCGCCTATCTTCGCCGCCTGACGGACCCGGACCCGGCGGTGCACCTCGCAGCCGCCCGGTCCTGGAGCAACTACGAGGGCCTGTGCAGCACCCTGCTGCCAAGCCCGGAGACGGTCGCATCCTTCGCGCAGGACCGTTCCGCTCTCGGCCTCGCCCGGATCGAGGCGCACTACTTCGCCCACGATCTCTTCCTGCCGCCCGAAGGCCTGCTGGCCCGCATGGACCGCCTTGCCCATGTGCCGGCCGAGATCGTCCAGGGCCGCTACGACATGGTCTGCCCGCCCACTTCCGCCTTCGAGCTCGCGGAGGCCTGGCCCATGGCGCGGCTCACCGTGGTGCCGGATGCCGGGCACTCCGCCCTCGAACCGGGCGTGCGAACCGCGCTGGTCTCCGCTGTGGAGCGGTTCCGGCGGCGGCCGCCGGGGTTCTGAGGCGCGGCTTTCTCCAGGCCCGCAGCCACTGGCCGGATCGCGGGCAAACGGGATTCTCTGTCCGGCCTGAAACGGAAGAGGGGCCGCCGGACGTCTCCGGCGGCCCCTCTCGGACCAAAGGCCCAGGCCTCGCCTGGGCTCCTGAATTAGCTGTGCTGGCCGAAGCCGCCGGTCGCACCGCTCAGCGCCAGGAAATTCTGCTGGGGGTTGGCGGCGGGGCTGGCGAGCGGAGTGCGGCTCTCGGCGGCGGTCCAGCGGCGGGAGGCGGTGGCGCCCTCGGGCACGCGGTCCTGGTCGGCGAAGGCCGGGGCGGCGAGGGAGCCGATCAGCGCGGCGGCGAGGGCGAGGGTGCGGAAGTTCATCATGATGGCATGTCCTGGGTGGATGGGGCGGCGGGGTGCCGCTCTCCCTTGACCAGAAGATGACCCTGGGTGACCGCGAACTCCAACGCAGGTGGTGGATGCCTGCAATCCACGGGACAAATAGAAGTCGGGATCGAGCCCCAACAGGACCGGCATTTCTCAGCCGCCGTTGTCGCGGCCGAATGACCGGCCCGACAGGCTGCCGCCCCGCAGCCGGACAAGCCTGCCTCTAAAGTCTTCGACGCAGGCCCGGTGATCGGGCTAAACGAAATCTACGCCCGTGCCGACGCGTTGCCCGCGCCCGTGTCTCGCAGAACCTGCGCGGTCAAGCCATGTGAAAGACCCAAATTGCACATCCAGGTCGGGTACAAGCTCGTCTTCGAGCTCCCCCAAGTCACGCCCATGATCCTGATGCTGACCATACATCCGAGCCGTATGGACGACATCCTCGTGGCCGAAGCCCCCGTCTTCGATCCGCCCGTGAAGGCGGCCGCGTACCGGGACAATTTCGGCAATGTCGGAACGCGCCTCCTCGCGCCGCCCGGCCAGTTCACCCTCTCCAGCAGCGCCCTGGTCCGCGACACCGGCCTGCCTGACAAGCTGAGCCCCGGCGCGATCCAGCATCGGGTGGAAGACCTGCCGGACGAGGCGGTCGGGTTTCTGCTCGGCAGCCGGTACTGCGAGACGGACCTGATGTCCGCGACGGCCTTCCGGCTTTTCGGCCACCTCGCGCCCGGCTGGGACCGGGTGCAGGCGATCTGCGACTACGTGCACGAGCACATCGCCTTCGATTACCAGGCCGCACGCTCCACCCGCACCGCGTCCGAGGCCTACCATGAGGGGACGGGCGTCTGCCGCGACTACGCGCACCTGGCGATCACCTTCTGCCGCTGCCTGAACATCCCCGCCCGCTACTGCACGGGCTATCTCGGCGACATGGGCACGCCGCCGCCCTGGGGCGTGCCCGACTTTGCCGCCTGGTTCGAAGTCTATCTCGGCGGTGCCTGGCACGTGTTCGATGCCCGCAACAACGTGCCGCGGATCGGCCGGATCCTCCTGGCGCGCGGGCGGGATGCCACGGACGTGGCAATTACCACCACCTTCGGGCCGAACCTGCTCAGCACCTTTGCCGTGCAGACCGACGAGGTTCCCGTCGCCGGCACTCCCTGATCCGATGCGGTCCAGGAGCCTCAGGCTCCTGGTGCCGGACCTTTCAGGCCGTCCGCCGCAGCCAGTCCGACGCCGCCGCGATCGAGCGCCGTGCCGCCGAGACATGGTTCCGCGCGCGGAGGAAGCCGTGCAGCGTGCCGGGAAAGGTCGCGTCCTCCACGGCGACCCCGGCGTCGCGCAGGGCGCGGACCATGTCGCGGTTCTCGTCGCGCAGCACGTCCAGTTCCGCGATGTGCACCAGGCAGGGTGGCAGGCCGCGAAGGTCGGCGCGGATGGGCGCCGCGAAGGGCGAGGCCCGGTCCGCCAGGCGGGGTGCGTAGCAGTCCCAGTAGAAGCGCATCCGCTCCGCTGTCAGCCCGTAGCCGTCGGCGAATTCGGCGTAGCTGGGGGTGGCCATGCGGTCGTCGAAGACGCCGTAGTTCAGCAGCAAACCGCGAAGCGTGAGGGCAGGATCGGTCTGCCGCAGCAGCAGCGCCGCGCCCAACGCCACATTGGCGCCCGCCGAATCCCCGCCCAGCACGATGCGCGAAGCGTCCAGCCCCCACTCCCCACCATGCGCGGCCAGCCAGCGCACCACCGCCGCCATCTCCTCCAGCGCCTGGGGGAAGGCCGCCTCGGGGCTCAGCGCGTAGTCCGGGCCGACCACGGCACAACCGGCGGCTTCGGCGTAGCTGCGCATCAGCGGGTCATGCGTGTCCACGCTGTTCCACACCCAGCCGCCGCCATGCAGGTACACCAGCACCGGCAGAGGGGTGTCCGTGCGGGGGCGGTGCAGGCGGCACAGCACCCGGCGGCCATTCGCCAGCACCCAGCGGTCGACACTCTCGGCCATGCGGGGCTCGGGGCTGAACAGGGTCATGTTCAGCGCGTCGTTCACGGCGCGGGAGGCATCCAGGGGGCGCTCCAGCCGCTGCGGCGGATAGCCCGCCGCACGCTCGGCCATCATCGCCGTGAAGGCGGCCATTTCGGGATCCAGGCGGGGGTCTTGCGGCATGCGGCCAGTTGAGGGCGGTTCCCGGCGCACCTCAAGGGGTACGTCCGGGGCTTTGCCCGGTGCCGGCGGGACGCTAGGGTATCGGGGCGTGTCTCCGTAGCTCAGCAGGATAGAGCACGGGATTCCTAATCCCGGGGCCATGGGTTCGAATCCCGTCGGGGACACCACCCACCTTTCTTTTCCGTTCCGGCGCGACGTCTCACTCGTCCGGCCAGACCGGGAGACGTACCAGCTGGAGCTCGCCGCCACCCTTCCTCCGGGCACGCCACTTCGAGGAGGCGCGCCAGGCGCCAGGCATCGGGACGGCGCTATCCCGTTCCCGCCAGACCCCCCGGGGCGAATGGCCCCATTTCGGATATCTGGCACCTCGACCGATCAACGACGGCAAGCGCCGGCCAGGAATCTCCCCCGCCATGCCCGAAGCGTCCCCAATGCCCCCGGACCTCTCCCCCCTTCAGCGCTTCCGCCCGGGCGACCCGGTGCCCCGGTTCCATGCGGCCACCGACCGCAATCCCCGTTACGCCTTCGACAGCGTCGCCGGGCGCTACGTGGTCCTGGCCTTCCTCGGCTCCGTCCGGGCCCATGCCCAAACGGAAGCGGCCTGGGGCGCGCTGCGGTCCGCCCAGGCGGAGGGCCTGCTGGACGACAACCGCGCCTGTGCCTTCGTCATCACCGCCGACCCGCCCCCGCCGGATGCCGGCAGCACCCTGCCCGGCGCCGTCCGCGACCACTACCCGGGGCTGCGGGTGTTCCGGGACCGGGACCTGGCCGTCAGCGGCCTCTTCGGGGCCTGCGTGCCGGCGGGCGAGGGGCGGGTGAACTATCATGGCTTCGCCCTGCTGCTGGACCCGGCCCTGCGGGTCCTCTCCGCCGCACCCCTGCACCTCATGGCCGGGCTGCTCGACGGCCTGCGCCGCCTTCCCCCGCCGGACCGGCACGCCGGGGAGGAGATGATGGCGCCCGTCCTGACCCTGCCGCGCGTGCTCGACCCTGAATTCTGCCAGGAACTGATCGCCCTCTACGAACGGCACGGCGGCGAGGAGAGCGGCTTCATGCGGGAGGTGGGCGGGCGCACCGTCGGCATGGTGGACGCCTCCCACAAGCGCCGGCGCGACCACGAGATCGTGGAGGAACCCGTGCGCGCCGCCCTGCGCGGCGGGATCCAGCGGCGCCTGCTGCCGGAGATCGAGCGGGCCTTCCAGTTCAAGGCCACCCGGATCGAGCGCTACATCGTCGCCTGCTACGACGCCGCCGATGGCGGCCATTTCCGCGCCCATCGCGACAACACGACGAAGGGCACCGCCCACCGGCGCTTCGCGGTGACGATCAACCTCAACGACGATTTCGAAGGGGGCGAACTCTGGTTCCCGGAATTCGGGAGCCGGCGCTTCCGGGCGCCGATCGGCGGCGCGGTCGTCTTTTCCTGCTCCCTCCTGCATGAGGCGACGCGGGTGACGCGGGGCCGCCGCTACGCGACCCTACCCTTCCTCTACGACGAGGAAGCGGCCCGGATCAGGGCGGAGAACAGGGCCTTCCTTGCCGGGACAGCAGAGGACGGCGGGGGCTGAGAGCCCGCGGCGGCCGGCCGCACCCGCCGCCAGCCCGGATCAACACATCCGGCGGAAGCGCGATCGTGATCCCCGGCCGCCACGCATTCCCGCATCTTCCCGCTGCCCGATCACCGCGGCCCTCCCCCTTTCCGGGCCGGCGGCGCGCCATGGCGCGAACTGGATCGGGTCTGAGCCGGGGAGAGTAGGATTGAGATTGAGAGGACTGCGGGTTCGCCTGGTCTGTGCCGTCGGCCTCGCCGCCATGCTTGTCGCCACCGCGGGCACGGCAGCGGCCCGCCCCGCCCATCACGGGCAGAAGCGCGCGGCCGATCACCATGCGTCAGGTCGCCATGCGGCGGGACATCGTGACACCCACCGCCACGCGGCTCACCGGCCGGCGCGGCACCATTCCCGCAACGCCGCGGCGCAGGCGGGCGCGCCGACGCAGCGCGGGCACGCCTCCATTTACGCCCGCAGCCTCGCCGGGCGGCCCATGGCCGATGGCACCCGCTTTGATCCCGGCGCAAGCGTGGTGGCCAGCCGCACCCTGCCGCTCGGCAGCCATGCCCGCGTGACGAACCTGCGGAACGGGCGGAGCGTCGTCGTGCAGGTGCGCGACCGCGGGCCCAACCGGGGACGCCGGATCATGGACCTCAGCCCCGCCGTTGCCCTGCAGCTTGGCATGGCCGGCGGAACCGCGCCCGTCGCGGTCACGCCCATCCTCGTCGCCTCCCGGGCAGAGGCCGCGACCCCGGGCGGGCGGTAGGGCGTCCGGACAGCCCGCGCGCGGAAAGGCCGCAGGGCCCGGCCTTTTCGCCCGGGGCGATCACGTCTCCTTGGTCAGCGCCGCGGGGCCTTTCCGGCCGGGGATTCGGCGGTTCTAACCTGCAGCAAGCGCCTCGGCGCGCCGGCAGGGAGGAACGGGCCTATTTCGACGACGACAGGGCGCGCCCGCGCCGCGCTGAGCCTCCTTGTCACCACCGTGCTTCTGCCCCTGGCCGTGCTGGGGCTCGGCTACTGGGAGGCGGTGCGCGCCGAGGCGGATGGCGCGGCCGTCGAGCTGGATCGCGCCCGCGCCGCCAAGGCCGTCTCGGTGCTGGAATCGCGCCCTGCCCCGGCCAATGGCCGCCTGGACATGGGCATGCAGTTCCGCCGCAACGGCCAGACCTATGTCGGCCCCCTGGCGCTGGACCAGGCACGGGACGCGCTGGGCGATGCGGAGCGGGCCGTCACCCTCTCCCGCATCCGCGCCTATCTGCCGCCCGTGGTGATGCTTTCCGGCGGCCTCGCCGCCGCCCTCTCCGTCATCGTTCTCCTGGCTGCGACGCTGCTGGGCCGGGCCGGCCGGGCCTCGCGGGAAGCCCTTCTACGCGGCTTCTCCGTGATCCGCCGCGCCCTGCCCGGGGTGCTCGGCGCGCAGGTGGTGCTCGTCGCCCTCGCCGTCGTCGCGTTCACCGGCTTCGAGGCGCTGGGCATCCTGGAAGCCGGCAACCTCTCCTCCGGGGAAGCGAAGCTGCTGGGCATCCTTGCCCTCGTCGTCGGGGCCAGCCTCTGGGTGGCGGGCAAGGCCGTGATGCAACTGCGCCGGGCGCTGGACCTCTTCACCCCCGATCCCCTGCCGATCCTCGGCCGCCCCGTCACGCCTGAAGAAGCGCCGGGCCTCTGGCGCCTGCTGGACGACCTCGCCGGCCGGCTGGGCGCCTTGCGGCCGGACAACGTGGTGGTTGGCCTCACCGGCGGCTTCTTCGTCAGCTCCGGCCCGAAGCTGCTGGAACCCTCCAATGCGGCGCTGGGCGGCCGCACCCTCTACCTGCCTCTGCCCTACCTCCCCCTGCTGCGGGAGGATGAGGTGGCCACCATCATCGGGCATGAACTCGCCCATTTCTCCGGCGGCGACACGGAGTACAGCCTGCGCTTCGTGCCGATCTATGCCGGCGTCTCCCGCTCCCTGGATGCCGTGGTGGCCGCCGGGGCGGACGTGAACGGCTCCGTCTCGCCCCTGATCCGGCCGGCGCTGCGGCTGGGCGTCTTCGTCATGGACCAATTCCATCACGCGGTCCGCTACTGGAGCCGGCTGCGCGAGTTCGCGGCCGACGCGGCGGGGGCGGGCGTCACCTCGCCCGACGCCGCGGCCCGCGCCCTGCTGCGCACCTCGGCGGTCCATCCGAGGATCGAGGCCGTGCTGGACGCCGCCGCGGAGGCGCCCGCCCATGCCCCGCTCGATCTGGTCGACGCCACCTTCCGCCTCGCGGCCGAGAGGGGTCTGGACGACTCCGCCAAGTACCTCGAGGAGGAGCAGCCCCACCCCACCGATACCCACCCACCCACGCGCCAGCGCATCGCCGCGCTGGGCCGGGAGCCGGATGCCGCCCTGCTGGCCGAGGCCTCGGCGGCTCCTCCGCCCGAGGCGATGGACCGCCTCGGCGCCCTTTTCGCGGCGCCGGAAGCCCTCTGCCGCGCGGCGACGGAGGACTTCCTCGCGGCGGTCCACAGCAACCTCCGCGCCCGGCAGGACGCGCTGAAGGAGGCGGCGGCGGGCGTGGCACCGGAGGCCGCGGTGCTGGGCGAGAACACCCGGGGCGGCGGCATCTTCCTCCTCTGCTTCGGCGCCATCCTCCTTGCCGCAATCCTTTTCGTGATGGCGGTGGAGGTGCCGGGCTTCGGCACCCAGGAGAAGGGAATCATCTGCGGCTCGGCGGGCGTCCTGGCCCTCGGCTTCGGCATTGCCGGATACCTCATGCTGCGCCGGCACGACCGCCCCTTCCTCGTCCTGCGGCCGGAGACGATGGAGATCCCCGGCCTGGACCGCCCAATCGCCTGGGCCGACATCGCGGACCTGGACATGACGCTGGACCGCGGCGCCATCGTGACCCGGATCCTCCTGCCGCCGGAGGCGCCCTTCCCCGCCCGCCTCCCCGGCGCCGGCCGCCGCGTGAAGCTGGACGTGAAGCAGCGCATCGTCACCCTCCGCTCCGGCCTGCCGCGCGGCCTGAAGGCGCAGGGGCTGGCCGAGCTGATCGGCCGCTACCGGCAGGCGGACCTTGCCCGCCGCCTTCTCGCCGAGGAGACGGCAGGGCGAAACGAGACGGCACGTGTAACCGGCGTGTGACTTTCCACCCTCCACGCCCCGTTTAGGATCGCCCCATGCAGACTCAGACCGAACCCCCGCGCCAGCTCACCCTGCCACCCGCCACTGGCGGCTGGCGGGAGACCTTCTTCTCCCTCCTGGGGACGGTGATGTTCGGCGCGATGCTCGTCGCGCTCTCCATTTACACCGTGCCGAACCTCGTCACGGACTGGCAGGTGCGCAGCACCGCGGAGCCGGTGGCCGACGGGCGCGTGACGGAAGGCTCCTGCAGCTCTCGCCTGATGCTCAATATCTGCGACGCCACCCTCTCCATCATGACGAAGTCGGGCCGCGTCTCCCGCGACGTGAACTACATCTTCGCCGACGTGCATTCCGGCAACTACACCGTCACCGTCCTGTCCGATCCCGCGCGCCCGGAGCTGGCGACGACGGACATGGCGCTGAACATGCTGTGGAACCGCACCATCACCCTGCTGATCGGCGGCGGGATCCTGCTGGCGCTCACGGTGACGCCGATCATCGCCCTGTTCCGCAAGATGCGCGCGCGGCGTGAGGCGGCGGCCTGACGCGCCGCGCCTGACACCCGGCCGGCGATCGCCGGCCGTTGACCCCCATGGCCACGCATGGCACGCCCGGTGCCATGCCCCAGCTCCAGGCCGCCCAGATCCCGGTCACGCCCTTCCAGCAGAACTGCGCCCTGATCTGGGATGCGGAGACGGGGCGCGGGACGGTGATCGACCCCGGCGGCGACGTGCCGCAGATCCTCGCCGCGCTGGACAAGGCCGGGTTCACGGTGGACCGCATCCTTCTCACCCACGGCCATCTGGACCATGCCGGCGGCGCCGCCGCGCTGAAGCGGGAGCTCCAGGCGCGGCAGGGCACGGCCGTGCCGATCGAGGGCCCGGACAGCCGCGACGCCTTCCTGCTGGAGGGCCTGGCCGAGCAGGGCACCCGCTTGGGGATCGAAGGGCTGGAGAACGTGACTCCCGACCGCTGGCTCGCGGAGGGCGAGACGATCTCCATCGCCGGGCAGGATTTTGCCGTCCTGCACTGCCCCGGCCACACGCCGGGCCACCTGGCCTTCGTCTCCGCCGATCTCGGCTTCGCGGTGGTGGGGGACGTGCTGTTCCGCGGCTCGGTCGGCCGCACGGACTTCCCCTATGGCGACGGTGCCGCGCTGATCGCCGCGATCAGGGACAAGCTGCTGCCGCTCGGCGACGGGATCCGCTTCTTCTGCGGCCACGGCCCCGGCTCGAGCTTTGGCGAGGAGCGCCGGTCCAACCCCTTCCTCAATGACCGGGCCTGACAGATGAGCGACGTGACCGACAACACCGCCCGCCACCGCTTCGAGCTGGAGGTGGGCACGAGCGAACCCGCCCTCATCGCCTATCGGCGGGACGGCGGCCGCATCACCCTCGTCCATACCATCGTGCCTGAGGAGGCCTCCGGCCATGGCGCGGGGTCGCGGCTCGTGCGCGGGGCCCTGGCCATGATCCGGTCGCAGGGCCTGCGCGTGGTGCCCGAGTGCTCTTTCGTCGCCGCCTATATCGAGCGGCATCCCGAGGAGCGCGACCTGCTGGCCTGAACCGGCGTTGTGGGGGAACCACCACCCGGTTCGAGGCCCCATCATGCAGGACATCACGCCCGAGGCGCAGGAACGCGTGCAGGAGATCGCCGCCCGGCACGGCGTGAGCCCCGACGCCGCCATGACCCTCCTGCGCGCCCTTTCCGCCGGCGGCGGCACCATGGCTCAGTTCAGCCACCCCGAGCTGGGCGGCATGGGCCAGTGGTCCCGCGGCGGGATGATCATGGTGGGCGACATGTTCAACACCGCCCTGAAGGCGCGCGTGGACGCGCTCTGCACGGAGCTATCAGCGCTCTTCGGCGGCAACGGCCCGTGGCAGGCGGGCAGCACGCCCGCTGCATCCTCCTGGTGGCCCGCCGAACTCGGCAGCCCGGCCTGGAGCGGGGCGCAGAACGACATGCGCTACGCCTATTTTCCCGCCTCCAACCGGCTGGCCGTGTCGGCGGGCGGGCAGGTCGCCCTGTACGACACGGCGGAGCATCGGATCGGCGGCGTGTCGCAGCAACAGGGCGGCAGCCAGGTCCTCACCCTTTCGTCGGACCGCGGCCCCGTGCGCCTGGAGGACCTTCGCCGGCTGCAAGCCTCGGAAGGTGCCGCCTCGGCGCCTCCTGCCCCGGCGCCCAGCGCCCCGCCCCATTCGCCCGCGCCCTCCGAAACCAGCGACCCGCTCACCTTGATTGAGCGGCTGGCCGATCTGCGCGGGAAGGGCGTCCTCTCGGACGAGGAATTCACTGCCAAAAAGGCCGAGTTGCTGCGCCGCCTGTAAATCCTGCAACAGAAGGGGAAGGGCCGCGTTGCACCGCACGCGATCCTTTCCCGGGGGCCCGGCGCATGCGGCTGTTCAAGTGCCAGAACTGCGAACAACTCCTCTACTTCGAGAACACGCACTGCGAACGGTGCAAGTACCGCCTTGGCTACCTGCCGGACGGTGCCATCCTCTCCGCGCTGGAGCCGGAGGGCGACAACTGGAAGCCCCTTGCCGCGCCGGAGACGCAGCGCCGCTTCTGCGCGAACGCGGAATTCGACGTCTGCAACTGGACCATCCCCGCGGACTCGCCGGACAGCTACTGCGCGGCCTGCCGCCACAACCATCTCATCCCCGATACCTCGGTGCCGGAGAACATGCAGGCCTGGCGCCTGCTGGAACTGGCGAAGCACCGCCTGTTCTACAGCCTCGTCCGCTTCTGCCTGCCCATGCCCACGCGCAACGAGGACCCGGAGGGACTGGCTTTCGACTTCCTGGCGGATTCCGCCGACCCCAGCGGCCCGAAGGTCATGACCGGCCATGACAACGGCCTGATCACCATCGCGCTGAAGGAGGCGGACGACGCCGAGCGCGAGCGGATGCGCAAGAACATGGGCGAGCCCTACCGCACCCTGGTGGGCCATTTTCGCCACGAGGTCGGCCACTACTTCTGGGACAGGCTGGTGCGCGACGGCGGCCAGCTGGAAGCCTGCCGCGCGGTCTTCGGCGACGACAGCCAGAGCTACGAGGCCGCGCTCCAGCGCCACTACAACGAAGGCCCGCCGCCCGACTGGCAGGATCACTATGTCAGCGCCTATGCCACCACCCATCCCTGGGAGGACTTCGCGGAGACTTGGGCGCACTACCTGCACATCGTGGACACGCTGGGAACCGCTGCCGCCTTCGGCCTCACCGTCAATCCGCGCATCGACAGCTCCGGCGACCTGCACGCCGTGATCGACTTCGATCCCTACAAGGAAGGGGACTTCCAGCGGATCATCCAGGACTGGCTACCGCTCGCCTTCGCGGTGAACAGCATGAACCGCTCCATGGGCCAGCCGGACCTCTACCCCTTCGTGCTGTCGCCGGCCGTGATCCAGAAGATGGAGTTCATCCACAACCTGGTCCGGAACAGTGGCGTGCCGGCCATGGCGGCATCCCAGGAGGCCCCGCCCCCTGAACCACCGCCAGGAGGCTAGAGCATTTCCGGCTTGCACAGACTCGCGGGTTCTGATTCGACGCTGTTGTTGAGCAGCGAGGCTGGAGATGACGGCACCTCTGTCGCAGGACCTGCGCAAGCGCCTGGTCCGGGCTGTTG
>NZ_JAGIZA010000001.1 GCF_017813365.1 Roseomonas indoligenes | reverse complement strand
CCTGGACATGTTCCTACGCGTTACTCACCCGTCCGCCACTGACATTGCTGTCCGTGCGACTTGCATGTGTTAAGCATGCCGCCAGCGTTCACTCTGAGCCAGGATCAAACTCTCAAGTTCATCTCGCCAGAACCGAAGCTCCGCTCGATGCCCGTTGATCAGGGCTCCGCTCACCATTCTCGACGCAAAGCAATCATCCCGCACCCCAGACCAGCTCAAAGCCAATCCGTGGCCGCGAAAAAAGATCGCGTCGCACTTCCAAAAGACTGATTTGATTTTCAGAGAACATCCAGAACCTCTCGGCTCCGGCCCACTTTCTTTACTTCAGTTCTTCTTCCCTCGTCAACACCTTTTGCTTCGCAGCATTTGGTGGCGTCCGGAGAAGAACCTCAGCTCGTCGTCGGGAGCGGCGATGTAGACCCGAGGCCGGAGAGGCGCAAGGGCTTTTTTCACCAAATCTTCCTAGGACCGAAGAGACCCTGTCATCCCGTCGACGGATCGTCACGGCAGGACCGCTCTCGGCCGCTCAGCTGAAAGACGTGTCAAAGAGGATGCAGCCTATCTGGTGAACAGGGGCTTCGGTTGGAAGTCCCGGCCCATGAATCCGAAGCATGGCACGGTGCCCACCAAAGCATGGGACAGTAGCGCGGAAGATAAAGCTGCTCGAATGTACCAGTAGAGGATGGGAGTGGTGCCGGGTGCGAGAATCGAACTCGCGACCTATCGATTACGAATCGATTGCACTACCGCTGTGCTAACCCGGCCCATCCAGGCGCGCCGGAATACCCCGGCACGCTGCGCTGCCGCGCCTTCTAGCGGCAGCCGCGCGCTGGGGCAACCTCGCCCGTGCAAGAAGGCGGCACGGGCAAGTTCGAAATCAGGTGGTGGTGACGGCGCCGCCCTTGGTGGCCACGCCGCCCGTCCATTCGATCCGGCCCGGCGTTCCACAGGCCTCGCAAAGCGGCTCCCAGCGCGCGTGGACGGTCCCGCAGTTCAGGCACTGCCAGCGCGGCTCCGGCGGGGCGGCGGCGGCGGCCCGCAGCCACTTTGCCTCGGCGGCACGCCCGGCGGCACTGTCGCCGAGTTCCACCGCATCCATGTCCACCATCGCCAGGAAAGCGCGGCGGTCCGCGGCGCCGGAGTTCACCAACGCCTCCAGCTCCGCCCTCGCCCGGCCCGTCAGCCCCGCGCCGAGCGCCGCGCGCCCCAGGACGAGGCGGCTTTCGGGATGCGTCCGGTTTTCCTGCGTCAGCATCTCGGCGCCCTTCACCCGTGCCAGGGCGTCGCCCTCGTCCGAGAGATAGGCTTCCGCGATGTCGGGATGCGGCGCGACCTTCCAGGCCGCCTGCAGCGTGGTCCTGGCCCGGCGGGGGCTGCCCTCCCCCGTCTGCCGCCGCGCCACGGCCAGGGCGGCCGGTGCGAAGCCCGGATCGGCCGAGAGGGCCTGCTTCTCCAGGGATGCCGCTAGGGCCGGTTCCGGCTCCTGCATTGCGGCCGCGAGCGCCAGCGCCGCGCGCCGGTGCCCCGTCAGCTGGTCACCCGGGGAGAGCGCGAGCGCCTCCCGCCAGTCCCGCGTGCGCAGGGCCAGGGCCGCGCGCTCCTCCCGCACCCAGGCGGCACCGGGTTGGGCGGCCTCGGCCTCCCGCGCCAGGCGCTGGGCGGCGGGCCAGTCCTCGCGCTGCATTGCGTCCCGCAGCAAGCCGCGCAGGCCGAGAAACTTGCCGTCCTCGCGTTGCGACAGCTGGCGGAAGGCCTCGTTGGCGGCATCGTTGCGGCCGGCCATGCGCTCCGCCTCGGCGGTCAGCAGCAGGGTATGCGGGGTATCGCCCAGCAGGCCACGGGCTCGGCGGATCTCCAGCCGCGCCTGGTCGGGGGTGCCGGCAGCCAGCGCGACGAGGGCGCGGGTCACGGCGGCGTCGCCATCGCGCCGGTGCCGGGCCTCACGCCGCGCGCGGATCCGCGCGGGCCAGCCGCGCAGGGACTTCCAGCCGGACAGCAGGCCGTGCAGCACCAGGAACAGCACCACCAGTGCCAGCAGCCCCAGCCAGACGGGCACGCCGATGAAGGTATTGCCGACGGTGACCTCGATATTGCCCCCGGTCTGGCGGAGGAACAGCGCCGCCCAGACCCCGAGCGCGAGAAGGATCAGCAGCCAGATCGCGCGGAGCATCAGTTGCTCCCCGCGCCGGTCGTGCCGAGGTCGCGCAGGGCCGCCCGGGCCTCGACGAGGTCGCGCGCCTGCCCGATCCAGCCGGCCATGGCGTTGCGGGAGGGGGGCGGCAGCTTCTCCAGCCGGTCCACGGCGCCCGGCAGGTCGCCGGCATCGAGAGAGCGCCGCGCCTGCTCCAGCTCGCCGGAGACGGCATCGCCCACCACCACCTGCTCGCCGCGGCGGACCGTCACCAGCCCCTGAAGACGCGCCAGGGCCGATTCGGCGACCGTCCCGCCCTGCGGCTCGGCTGCCAGCCGGGCGGCCCGGGCCGCGTCCTCGAAGGAAAGGCGCAGGGCCGCCTCCGTCGGCGGGGCGGCGTCCTTGTAGCGGGCCAGGGCCACCGGCGGCGTGCCGGAAAGCCCGGACAGGGCCTGCCCGAGCGGCCGGCCGGCTTCCAGCGCCGTCTGAAGCTGGCCGCGCGCGGCGAGAGCCCCCAGGCGGCGCTCCGCCGCCTCGGCCTGCGCCAGCCGCTGCTCGAACTGCTGCACGCGCCCGGCGAGCCCGGCCTCCTGTGCCGCGATCCGCTGGTTCAGAGCCGCCTCGGCACGGGAGAGGCGCTCGTCCATCGACTTGGCGGCCGCGTCCACGCGGCCGCTCATCGCCTGCCCGGCCGCCTCCACGCGCTGGTTCAGCGCCTGGTCCAGCGCGGCCAGACGCGGGCCGAAGGCCTGCTCCGCCGCCGTCACGCGGGCGGCCAGGGCCTGCTCCGCGCCGGTCAGTCGGTTCGCCAGCGTGCCCTCGGCCTGGGCGATCCGCGCCTCGGACCGGCGGCTCTCCTCCGCCACACGGGTATCGAGCGCGCCCAGGCGCTCCTCCAGCCGCCGCTGCGCTTCCGTGGAAGCGGTCCGCGCCTCGGTCACGGCATTGCGGGCAGCCTCCAGCGCGGTGTTCAGGCCGGCCACGCCGTTTCGCGCCTCCGCGTCCACCACGGGTTTCGCGGCCAGCTCACGGAAGGCGGTCTCGGCGGCGTCCAGGCGACGCTCGGCCGCGGCGGCGCGCTGCGCCAGCCCCTCGGCAGAAGGCCGGGCCTCCAGCGCGGCAAGGCGGGAGTCGACGGCGGCCATGCGGGCCGCATCGGCCTGCTGCACGGCGGCCGGGGCGGGCTGCCGGTCCCGCGGGCTGGAAACGAGGTAGGCTACGGCCCCCCCAAGCACGACCACGGCGGCGGCGATGGGCAGGATAGCCGGCTCGAAACGCCGGGCGGGCGTGTTCAGCGTCGCCGGGGGCGGCGGGGCGGGCGGCGTCACCGGGCCCGCTGTGGCGGGGGAGGGCCTGGACGGCTCGGCGCCCGGGGATGCGGCCCCGACTGTACCCGAACGAAGCGGTACGGACGCGGCCTCGCCGGATCCGGCATCTAGCGAAGTGGCGGCGCCGGCAGCGGCGGGCACGGCCCCCGCAGGCTTCGGCTCGGCGGGCTTCGGCTCGGCCGTCATCGGTTGCACCGGGCGGGCGGGCGGGGTGCCTCGGCCCGCGATCTCGGTGGCGGAAGGGATGGATCCGGCCGGGGCGGTGGCATCCTTGCCCGCCGGGCTGGCGGCGCTGCTCGTCCTGCCCCCCTTTCCGCCGGCACCTGCGGGGCTGACCTTGGCGCGGGCGCCGTCCGGGGGAGTCTTCGGCGTGTCGCTCATGAGATCAGGGTCTATCCTTCTGGTCGGGCCGAGGGGCCGGCGAGGGAGCGGGACCGAGGAGGTCCAGCAAGGCGTCGTGATCCGGTCGCGGCGCCACGTCCAGCCCTTTCCATTTAAGACTTGTAAGGGCCTCGGCCACGCGGCCGCTCAACGCCACGGCGCGAATGCCGGTTGCTGCACCGCGAAGCCCGGCCGCCTCCAGCAGCGCGATCGCGACGCGGGCACTGCGGGGAGAAAGAAACAGGGCGGCCCGGATCTGGCCCGCGGAAAGGGCGGCACGCGCCTCCGGCGGAAATCCGGGCGCCTCGGCCACCGCATAGGCCTCCCGCCGGATCACGGCGAATCCGCGCCCGACGAGGTCGGAGGCCAGGTCATCCCCGTAGCCCCGTCCGGCGGCCAGCAGCAGCGGCCCCGCGCGGGGGTCGAGCCGCGCCGTGGCCAGGGCGGCGAGCGAGGCGGCATCGCCATGGGCCGCCTCCACGGCGGTGAAGCCCGCCGCACGGGCGGCGGCGGCCGTCGCCTCCCCCACCGCCAGCACCGGCAGGTCCGGCGGAACAGCGCCGGCCAGGGCGGGGATGGCGGCCGCGCTCGGCAGCAGCGCCGCCCGCGCGCCGGGCGCGGGCTCCATCGATAAGGGTGAGAGAATCAGGGCGGGCGCCGCCACCGGGCACCAGCCCAGCGCCGCCACCCGCGCGGCCGTGGCGCCGCCGCCCGGCTCCGGCCGGGTGATCAGGCAGGCGGGGGCGTCCGGCGCCAATTCGGCGGAGCCGATCAGCCGAAGATGTCGGCCGGGCTGTCGGCGCGCAGGCTGTCGCCGAGCTCGGCGCCGATCGCCTCCGCATCCGCCACCGCCCCGTGCAGGCTGCGCTTCAGCAGGAAGGACCCATCGGGCCGCGCCACGAGGCCGGTGAGGTGCAGGCGGCCATCCGGCAGAAGCCGGGCATGGCCGCCGATAGGGGTGCGGCAGGACCCGTCCAGCGCGGCGAGAAGCGACCGCTCCGCGCGGGACACGGCGCGCGCCTCCCGGTCCTCGATGCCGCCCAGCAGCTCGTGCAACTCCGTATCCTGCTCCCGCACCGTCACGCCGATGATGCCCTGGCCGGCCGCCGGCACCATGGCCTCGGGGTCGAGGATCACCATGCCCGGCGGGGAGAGGTCCATGCGACGCAGCCCGGCCAGGGCCAGCATCGTGGCATCCGCCTCCCCTTCCGCCAGCTTGCGGAGCCGGGTCTGCACGTTGCCGCGGATCATCCCCACCGCCAGGTCCGGGCGGGAATGGAGGATCTGTGCCTGCCGCCGCAGGCTGGCCGTGCCCAGACGCGCGCCTGCGGGGATGCTGCCGATCGGGTCCGCCGGGTCCAGCCCTTCCATGCCCGGGCCGGGGATCAGCACGTCCCGGCTGTCCTCCCGCTTCAGGGTGCAGGCCAGCACCACCCCGGGCGGCATCTCCGTCTCCAGGTCCTTCAGGCTATGGACCGCGAAGTCGATCCGCCGGTCCAGCAGCGCCTCATGGATTTCCTTGGCGAAAAGGCCCTTGCCGCCCACATCCGCCAGGCGCCGGTCCTGGATGGCATCGCCCGAGGTCTGGATCACGTGCTCCTCGAAGGCCCCGGCATTCCGGAGCACCGGGCAGAAGTGCAGGACCATCTCGAGAAAGCAGCGGGTCTGCCACAGGGCGAGCGGCGAGCCCCGCGTGCCGACGCGCAGCGGCAAGCTCCGCATCTGGGGATGCGGGCGCACTTGCGAAGCGCCCGTCGGGACCTGGGCAGGGTGGGCAGACGACATGGCGGCGTCTTAGAACCGCGCCACGAAACGTGGAAGGCATGTGACGGAATGGACCTCGCCGGTCCCGTCCCCGGACCCGTCCTGGGAATCGAGAGCAGCTGCGACGAAACGGCCGCCGCCGTGCTGGCGCCGGACGGCGCCATCCTGGCCGAGACGGTGTTCAGCCAGACGGAAGACCACGCCCGCTTCGGCGGCGTGGTGCCGGAACTGGCCGCGCGCGCCCACTTGGCCCGCCTGCCGGATCTGGTGGCGGAGGTGCTGGGCCGCGCCCGCGTGGCACCGGGCGACCTGGGCGGCGTGGCCGCCACCTCCGGCCCCGGGCTGATCGGCGGCCTGATCGTCGGGGCGGGCTACGGCAAGGGCCTCGCCATGGCCCACCGCCTGCCCTTCGTGGCGGTGAACCACCTGGAGGCCCATGCCCTGACGCCGCGCCTACCCGGCCTGCTGCCGGAAGGGGCGCGCTTCCCCTACCTCCTTCTTCTTCTCTCCGGCGGGCACTGCCAGTGCGTGGCGGTGGAGGGTCTCGGCCGCTACCGCCGCCTGGGCACCACCCTGGACGACGCGGTGGGTGAGGCCTTCGACAAAGCCGCGAAGCTGCTGGGCCTGCCCTGGCCCGGCGGGCCGCATCTGGAGCGGCTGGCCGGTGAGGGCGATCCCTCCCGCGTGCCCCTCCCCCGCCCCCTGATGGGCCGGGCGGGGTGCGACTTCTCCTTCTCCGGCCTGAAGACGGCCGTGGCCCAGGCTGTGGCCAAGGGGGGCGATCGCGCGGACATCGCCGCCGCGTTCCAGGCCTCGGTCGCGGCAGTGGTGGCGGATCGCGCGCGAAACGCCCTCCTCATGGCCCCGGGCGCGACGGCCCTCGTCGTCTCCGGCGGGGTCGCGGCCAATACCGGCGTCCGCACCGCCCTGGCGTGGGTGGCGGAGACGGCGGGCCTGCCCCTCGTCGCGCCGCCCATCCGCCTCTGCACCGACAACGCCGTCATGGTCGCCTGGGCGGGGATCGAGCGGCTGCGCGGGGGCCTGACCGATCCCTGGGACCACGCCCCCCGCCCCCGCTGGCCGCTCGACGAGCTGACCGCCTGAGATGAACTGTCGCCCATGAACTACAGGCATGCCTTCCACGCCGGGAACTTCGCGGACTGCGTGAAGCACGCCCTGGTCCACGCCCTGGTGGCGGCCCTGTCGCGCAAACCCACCCCGTTCCGCGTGCTGGACACCCATGCCGGCATCGGCCTCTACGACCTGCAATCCGAGGAGGCCCGCCGCACCGGGGAATGGCGCGACGGGATCGGCCTGCTGGAGCGGGTGGAGGACGGGCCGCTGCTGCCCTGGCTCGAGGTCGTCCGCTCCTTTCCTCGCGGCACCTATCCCGGCAGCCCAGCCCTGATCCGCGCGGTGATGCGGCCCGGCGACCATCTGGCTCTCTGCGAGCTGCACCCGGAAGATGCCGAAACGCTCCGGGCAGCCTTCAAGGGCGATCCGCAGGTCTCCGTTCACCTGCGCGATGCCTATGAGGCGCTAACTGCCCTCACCCCCTTCCCCGAACGGCGCGGCCTCGTGCTGATGGACCCACCCTTCGAGAGGGAGGGCGAGTACGACCGGCTGGTGGAGGGGATGCGCGGCGTCGCCCGCCGCTTCCGCCCGGCGGTACAGGCCGCCTGGTACCCCGTGAAGCACCGCGCGCCCGTCCGCGCCTTCCACGACGCGCTGCGCGAATCCGGCCTGCGCGACGTGCTGGCCCTGGAGCTGTGGCTGCGCGAGCCGACCGACCCCACCCGGCTGAACGGCAGCGGCCTGATCGTGCTTAACCCGCCCTTCGGCTTCGCGGACACCGCCCGCGCCATCCTCGCCGCCCTGAGCGCGGCCTTGCGGACCGATGAGCCCGGACAAGGCTGGGCCGTGACGGAGATCGTGCCCGAATGAGCCAGGCCAGCTTCAGCGAGGCCATTCCGGGGCATGGCAGGCTCGCTGTGATCGGTGCCGGCGCCTGGGGGACGGCGCTGGCGATCCAGGCCTGCCGGGCGGGCGGTGAAGTGGCTCTCTGGGCACGCGACCCGGCGCGGGCCCTGGCCATGCGGACCCTGCGGACCAACGCCCGCCACCTGCCCGGCTACCCCCTTCCCCCGGAACTCGCCGTGACGGCGGATGCGCGGGAGGCCTTGTCCGGCGCCGCGTTGGCCGTGCTGGCCGTGCCCACCCAGCACCTCGCCGCCGTGCTGGAGGAGCTTCCGCACCTGCCACCCTGCATCATCGTCGCCAAAGGGGTGGAGGCCACCACGCTGCGCTTCCCGCTGGAGATCCTGGCCGAGGCCCGCGCCGGCCTTTCGGCCGCGGTCCTCTCCGGCCCGAACTTCGCGCATGAGGTGGCGGGAGGCCTGCCTGCCGCCGCCGTGGTCGCCAGCGCCGATGCCGGGCTGCGCGCCGCCGCCATCGCCCGCCTCGGCACACCGGGCTTCCGGCTCTATGCCGGGCTGGACCCGCTGGGGGTGCAGGTGGCGGGGGCGGCGAAGAACGTGGCCGCCATCGCCGCCGGGGCGGCCATCGGCGCCGGCCTTGGCGAGAACGCCCGCGCCGCCATCGTCACCCGCGCCCTGGCGGAGATCGCGCGCCTGGCCGTGGCGCTGGGTGGACGCGGAGATACCGTGGCGGGGCTCGCGGGGCTGGGGGATCTGATGCTCACCTGCGCCGGCGCTTCCAGCCGGAACTTCTCCCTCGGCGTCGCCCTTGGCCGCGGGGAGAGGGCGGAGGAGGTGCTGGCCGGCCGATCCTCCGTGACGGAGGGCGCGGCCACAGCCCCTGCCCTCCTCGCCCGGGCCGCCGCGGCCGGGGTGGAACTGCCGATCTGCGCTGCCGTGGCGGGGGTGCTGAAGGGCAGCGTCACCGTGCAGGGGGCGATGGAGAGCCTTCTCGGTCGCCCTCGCCGGGCGGAGTAGGCGCCGCGCGCCACCAGCCCGTCACCTCGCCACCCAGGCGAGGCTCGGACAGGGGCCGGAAAGGGGCCAGGGCAGCCTCCGTCTCCGGGTCCGGCATGGCGGCGGCCGCGATCTCCAGCCCGGCGGCGCGGGAGAGCGGCGGGGCATCCCCGAGCCAGGGATCGGACTGGGCGACGCCCACAAGCGCCTGCATCTTCGCCGGCTCCCGCACATGGGCCAGGCAGAAGTCCCGCAACCGGCGATAGGCGGCGCGCTCCGCCTCGGTCAGCACCGCGCCATTCGGCGCGCCGAGCCGTTCCAGCGCCGCCACCGCCTCAAGGGCGAGAAGGTGGCTGCGCAATGCAAGCCCTGCGCGCCGCAGCTCCTGGGGCAGAGCGCCGCGCTCGTCCACCTGGGCCAGTTGGGCGCGCAGCTTCCCCATCCCCCAATCCAGAAGCAGCGTGTCCCCCGCCGCCACCCCGGCCGAGGCCGCGGCCAGCCCGGCCCAGGCCGCCTGGTGGTTGCGGGTGTCGCTGATCAGCGCTTCGGAGCGGCGGTCGTACCGGGTCCGCGCCTCGTTCGCGATCGCGGCCAGCCATCGCGCCACCCGGTCCGCCCGCGAGGGCACCAGCCCCGACGCCTCCCGCACCCCGAGGTAGGAGAGCGAGGCCCCGGCCAAGATCAGGACCCGGTGGTAGCTCGCCTGCAGGTTGAAGGCGCCCAGCAGCGCGTCGTTCCGCGCCCAGACATCCATGGACTCCATGGCGCATGCGGCGGCGCCGGCCTTGCCCGCCCGGTGCGCGGCCACGGCCCGCTGCACCACCGCCAGCCAGTCCCACATCGGCTTCGCCGCCGCCTCGTCCATCGCGAGGCGGGATGGATCAGGGCGGGAGGAGGCAGGGTCGAGGAAGTATCCGAACCCTTCCAGGTTCCGCACGGGGCGCCCCACCGGCTCGCAGGTGGCATTCTCGCCAGTGGGCGCGGGCGCCGGCCGGAAGGGGCCGACCAAGCGGCGGCGCTCCACCCGGGGGCCGATCGGCGGCGGGTTTGCGGGGGGCGGCCCGCGCCGGTTCTGAGCCCCTGGCTGGGCGAGTCCAGCACCCGGCAGAAGGGCCAGGAGCGCGGGCGCGACGAGAACGGCACGGCGGCGGGACGGCATGCCCCCATTCTGCCCGGGCAGAGCCGCCGCGTCAGGTCTCGGGAAAGAGGGGCAGTTCCCCGTTCTCGCCATGGCGGCGGCGCAGGCGGGCGGCCTCGGCAGCGCGGTGACGCAGCAACTCGTCCAGCAGCCGGTCCATGGTCTGCCAGAGCGGCTCGGTCCCCTTCCGTTCCTTCATCATCAGCGCATGGGCGGCGAGGGTGACGTTGAGGGTTCCGCGCGTGGTCTCCGGCCGCGGCATCCGCATCTGGACGAGGGCCTTCTCCACCTCCTCCAGCGGCGCGCCGATGGCCTCCGCGATCTGGGCGGGCTCGTGCCCCAGGCGGCGCAGGCGCCGGGCCTCGTCCCGCTGCTTCGGCGGCAAGGCAATGGCAGGCCGCAGCGCGACGGTGCGCCGCGACATCTCTCCGGAGCCCGAGCCGGGCGGCTTTCCCTTGAAGGCCATGGCTTTGACAACGCACCAAAACGCGCGCCGATTCAACCCTCCCGCAGCGCCGCCCCCGCGGCAAAGGGCACCAGCGGCAGCGCCGCGGCCAGGAAGGCGGCCAGGAGGAGCAGGAAAGGACGGGGTTCGCCGCCCCCTGCCCCGGCCTCGATCGCGCCGGCGGCGAAGATCACCACGGGCACGGCCAGGGGCAGCACCAGCAGGGGCAGCAGCACGCCGCCGCGCCGCGCGCCCAGGGTGAGCGCCGCCCCGAGCGTGCCCAGGAGTGAAAGGATGGCGGAGGCGAGGCCCAGCGCCAGGATCGCCACCCCCCAACCCTCCACAGGCAGGGCAAGCAGCGCGGCGGCGACGGGCGCGGCCAGCAGCAGCGGCAGGCCGGTGACGGCCCAGTGCGCCGCCGCCTTCGCCAGCGCCAGGCCCGCGGGCGGCAGGCCGGCGGTGAGCAGCAGGTCCAGCGACCCGTCCTCCGCCTCCCCGGCGAAGAGGCGGTCCAGCGGCAGCAGCGCGGCCAGCAGCGCCGCGGTGACGAGCGCGCCCGGCGCCAGCCGCGCCAGGGCCTCCGGCGATGGCCCGACGCCGAAGGGAAACAGGGCGCAGACGATGACGAAGAACAGCACCGCCGCCAGCGCCTCGGCGGGATGGCGCAGCGCCAGCCGCAGTTCTCGCAGGAAGACGGGGATCACAGCCGCAGCTCCCGCGCGCCCGGCAGGGGCAACGGCAGGTGGGTGGCGGCGAGCACGATCCCGCCGCGGCCCCGGTGCCCGGCCAGCAGCCCGCCCAGCCGATCCACCGAGGCCGAGTCGAGGCCCAGCGTCGGCTCGTCCAGCAGCCAGAGCGGGGCGTCGCCAAGGGTCAGCCGTGCCAGAGCCAGGCGCCGCCTCTGCCCGGCCGAAAGGGTGCGACAGGGCAGTGCGGCGAGCGGGGAAAGCCCCAGGGCGTCCAGCGCCGCCGCCGGGTCGCCGCCCCGGAGACGCGACCAGAAGCGCAGGTCTTCGATCGGCGTCAGGGAGGGTTTGATCGCGTCCTGATGGCCGAGATATCGCGTGCGGGCACCGTGGGCGGCAGGATCCGCGCCCACCTCCTCCCCGTCCCAGGCCACATGTCCCGCCGCAGGCCGCAGAAGCCCGGCCAGGAGGCGAAGCAGGGTGGACTTCCCCGCCCCGTTCGGCCCGAGAAGAAGCAGCGCCTCGCCCGGCGCGGCCAGGAAGGAGAGCCCGGCGAAGACGACCCGCCCGCCGCGGCGCGCGGCCAGTTCCACCGCGTCCAGCAAGCCAGCCATACCCCCCGCGAAAGGTTCCGGCCCCTGGACCGGAACCCCCCCGCCATGCTTCAAGCGCCCTTGATTTTCAAGCCGCTCGGGGAAATTGCGACGCATGAGCAAGTACGGTCAGGATACCCTCAAGACGAAGCGCACGCTGGCGGTGGACGGGAAGACCTACCACTACTTCTCCATTCCCGAAGCGGCCAAGGCGCTGGGCGCCGACTTCACCCGCCTGCCCAACTCCCTGAAGGTGCTGCTCGAGCACATCCTCCGCTTCGAGAACGGCGGCTCCTACAAGGTCGATGACGCCAAGGCGATCTCCGGCTGGCTCGAGAAGGGCCAGTCCTCGAACGAGGTGCCCTTCCGCCCCGCGCGCATCCTGATGCAGGACTTCACGGGCGTCCCCGCCGTGGTGGACCTGGCCGCCATGCGCGACGGCATGCTGAAGCTCGGCGGCGACCCCCAGAAGGTGAACCCGCTGGTCCCCGTGGACCTCGTCATCGACCACTCCGTGATGGTGGACGTGGCCGGGACGGCGGACGCGCTGACGAAGAACGTGGACCTGGAGTACGAGCGCAACGGCGAGCGCTACGAGTTCCTCCGCTGGGGCCAGGGCGCCTTCAACAACTTCCGCGTCGTGCCGCCCGGCACCGGCATCTGCCACCAGGTGAACCTGGAATACCTCGCACAGGTGGCCTGGACCGACACCGATGCCGGTGACGTCTATGTCTACCCCGACAGCTGCTACGGCACGGACAGCCACACCACGATGGTGAACGGCCTCGGCGTGCTCGGCTGGGGTGTGGGCGGCATCGAGGCCGAGGCCGCGATGCTCGGCCAGCCCATCGCCATGCTCATTCCCGACGTGATCGGCTTCAAGCTGGTCGGCAAGCTGAAGGAAGGCGTGACCGCGACCGACCTCGTGCTCACCGTCACCCAGATGCTCCGCAAGAAGGGCGTGGTCGGCAAGTTCGTCGAGTTCTACGGCGCCGGCCTGACCAACCTGCCCGTGGCCGACCGTGCGACGATCGGCAACATGGCGCCCGAGTACGGCGCCACCTGCGGCTTCTTCCCGGTGGACGAGGCGACGCTCGGCTACCTCCGCCTCTCCGGCCGCGACGAGCACCGCATCAACCTGGTGCGCGAGATCTCCAAGGCCCAGGGCATGTGGCGCGACGACAGCACGCCCGACCCGGTGTTCACCGACACCCTGGAGCTGGACCTCTCCACCGTCCTGCCCTCCATGGCCGGTCCGAAGCGCCCGCAGGACAAGGTCGTCCTCACGGAGATCAGCACCTCCTTCGCCAAGGAGCTGCCGAACCTCGCGGTGGACGGCGCGCCCCCGCTCGGCGCCCGCGTGCCGGTGGCCGGCGCCAACTACGACCTCGGCCATGGCGACGTGGTGATCGCCGCCATCACCTCCTGCACCAACACCTCCAACCCCTACGTGCTGGTCGCGGCCGGCCTCGTCGCCCGCAAGGCGCGTGAGAAGGGGCTGACAGCGAAGCCCTGGGTGAAGACCTCGCTGGCCCCCGGGTCCCAGGTGGTCACGGACTACCTGAACGCCTCCGGGCTGCAGGCGGACCTCGACGCGCTGGGCTTCCAGACCGTCGGCTACGGCTGCACCACCTGCATCGGCAACTCCGGCCCGCTGGACGACGCGATCGTCGCGGCGATCGAGGACCACAAGCTCGTCGCCGCTTCCGTCCTCTCCGGCAACCGCAACTTCGAGGGCCGGGTGCACCCGAACGTGCGCGCCAACTACCTGGC
The DNA here is from genome assembly GCF_017813365.1 of Roseomonas indoligenes. Lineage (GTDB taxonomy): Bacteria > Pseudomonadota > Alphaproteobacteria > Acetobacterales > Acetobacteraceae > Roseomonas > Roseomonas indoligenes. The sequence goes on along the minus strand of NZ_JAGIZA010000001.1, from coordinate 511,411 downwards.
CTCCCCGCCGCTGGTGGTGGCCTATGCGCTGGCCGGCAACATCACGAAGGACATCACGACGGAGCCGCTGGGCACCGGCAAGGATGGCCAGCCCGTGTACCTGAAGGACATCTGGCCGGAGCAGGCCGAGATCAACGACACGGTCCACCGCGTCCTGACCCGCGAGATGTTCCAGAAGCGCTACGCCGACGTGTTCAAGGGCGACGAGCACTGGCAGGCGATCAAGGTCGACACGGGCACGGACACCTATCGCTGGAACTCCGGGTCCACCTACGTCCAGAACCCGCCCTACTTCGAGGGCATGGGCGTGGAGCCGAAGCCCGTCACCTCCGTGCACGGCGCGCGCGTGCTGGCGGAGCTGGGCGACAGCATCACCACCGACCACATCTCCCCAGCCGGCTCCATCAAGAAGGCCTCGCCCGCCGGCGAGTACCTGCTGGAGCACCAGGTTCGCCAGAACGACTTCAACTCCTACGGCGCCCGCCGCGGGAACCATGAAGTCATGATGCGCGGCACCTTCGCCAACATCCGCATCAAGAACGAGCTGGTGCCCGGCATCGAGGGCGGCATCACCAAGCACTACCCCTCGGGCGACGTGCTGCCGATCTACACGGCGGCTATGCGCTACAAGGCCGAGGGCGTGCCGACGGTGATCTTCGGCGGCAAGGAGTACGGCACGGGTTCCTCCCGCGACTGGGCGGCGAAGGGCACGATGCTGCTGGGCGCCAAGGCCGTGATCGCCGAGAGCTTCGAGCGCATCCACCGCTCCAACCTCGTGGGCATGGGCGTGCTGCCGCTGGTCTTCAAGCCGGGCGAGGATCGCAAGACCCTCGGCATCACCGGCGACGAGACCGTGGACATCCTCGGCCTCGAGGACCTGAAGGCCCGGATGATGCTGGACATCGTCATTCACCGTGCGGATGGCACCGAGGTGAAGACCCAGGTGCAGTGCCGCGTCGATACGGCGGACGAGGTGGAGTACTACAAGCAGGGCGGCATCCTGCACTACGTGCTCCGCTCCATGGCGGGCGTGAAGGTCGCGGCCTGATCCCCAACCGGAAGCGGCGATGAAGGAGGGCGCGGGCCGAAGGGCCCGCGCCCTTTTCGCATCCGCGGCAGCCCCGCCCCGGCCAGGGGCGCAACCCCCTGGCGGACGGGGCGTTCGCCCGCCGGTAGCGGGGGTGGGCAGACATGACCGGCAGCGCATGAGGCGGGCCGTCCTCGTATTGAACAGCCTGGCCGGCACCCTGGCAGGCCGGCCTGACCTGCCGGCGCTGATCGAGGCCGCGCTGCGCCGCGCCGGCTTCGAGCTGACGGTGATCGGGGACGATGTCTCCCCCGACATCTCCGCCCGGCTGGAGGCGGCGATCGAGAGCGACGCGCCGGTCATCCTCGTCGGCGGCGGGGATGGCACGATCCGCAGCGTGGCGGCCCGGCTGGCAGGCACGGACCGCATTCTCGGCGTGATCCCCCTCGGCACGCTCAACCTTCTCGCACGCGACCTCGGCTTCCCCCTGGATCCCTTGGCCGCCGCCGAGGCGCTGGCCCGCGCCGAGCCCCGGCCCATCGACGTGGGCGAGGTGAACGGCCAGGTCTTCCTCTGCCAGTCCGTCATCGGCGTGCCCAACACCATCGGCCGGACGCGCCAGCGCTTCCGGCGAAAGGGCGGCTTCTACGCCGTGCTGCGCGCGGCGATGGCGGTGCTGCGCGCCCTGCTGCGCCAGCGTCCCATGCGGCTGATGGTGAATGCCCCGGGCTGGGAGAAGCCCTGGCGGCTCTGGACCCGCGCCATGTCCATCGTGAACAACGGTTACGAGGAGGGGACCGGGCTGATGTTCCACCGCTCCCGCCTCGATAGCAGCACGCTCTACCTTTACGTCAGCCGCAACTTCTCCATCGGCTGGACGGCGAAGATGATGATCGCCATGGCGCTGGGCATGTGGAAGCGCTCCAGCGACATCCACATCCTCACCAGCTCCGCCTTCGCCATCCATTCCCGCCGCAAGCGCCTGCTGGTGATGAACGACGGGGAAGGCTCGATCCTCCGCACCCCGCTGCGATACGCGCTGCGCCCGCGCGCCCTCAACGTCCTCTCGCTGCGCCCGGCCTGACGGAGCAGGCGTGAGGATCATCGACCACATTTCCGACCTGCACTTCAACCGGGTGGATACGCGCGCTGCGGGGGCGCTTCTCGCCCGCCTCAACGCCGATCCCGCCCATCTCGTCGCCGTCTCCGGCGACCTCACCATGCGGGCCCGGCGGAAGGAGTTCCGCGCCGCTCGCGCCTTCCTGGATGGCCTGCAGGTGCCCTGGATGGCCGTGCCGGGAAATCACGACATCACCGCCTACTATCCGTGGGAGCGGTTTTTCGACCCGTTCGGCCGCTGGGAGCATTTCATCGGCCCCGACACGGAACCGATGTTCGAGGACGATGAGATCCAGGTGATCGGCCTCAACACCGTCTCCCGCGGGGGCCTGCACCTGCAATGGGAGAACGGGAAGGTGCCCCGCGCCGGGCTGCTGCGCCTGCTGCGCCGCCTGCGCCGCCTGCCGGAGGGCCCCTTCCGCATCGTCATCGCCCACCACCCTTTCCTCGCCCCGCCGGACCAGCCGGGCACACCGGTGGTAGGGCGGGGGGAGCGCGCGCTGCGCGACCTGGCGCAGGGCGGCGTGCGCCTCGTCCTGTCCGGCCATCTTCATGTCGGCTTCCACAACATCCACAGGATCACGGCCGAGGAGGGCGACCGGCTGACCGTCCTTCAGGCCGGCTCCGCCACCTCCACCCGGCTGCGGGGCGAGGCAAACGCCTACAACCGTGTGGTGGTGGAGAACGGCCGGGCGACCTGGACGGCGCATCACTGGAATGGCGAGACCTGGACGTGAGAGCCCCTTACCGCAGAACGTAGTTCACCGGCCGCAACGGCTCCGGCGCCGGCTCCCCCAGGGCTTCCAGCAGGTCGATCTCGATTATCCGCACCATGGCGTCCACCGGCAGGTCGTTGACCTCAAGCCCGAATGGGTCCTCCAACTCGTCACCCAGCGCATCCAGGCCGAAGAGCGTGTAGGCGAAGATCGCCGCCACGACCGGCGTGCCGACGCCGAGCGTGCCGACGAAGCCGAAGGGCATCAGCAGGCAGAAGATCCAGGCCGTGCGGTGCAGCAGTAGGGAATAGGCGTAGGGCAGCGGCGTGTTGTGGATGCGCTCGCACGCCGCCTGCACGGAGGTCATCCGTGCCAGGGGCTCGGCGAGGGTCTGATACAGGATGTCGGTGATTCCGCCCTCCCGCAGCAGCGCTGCCAGTTCCGCGGATTGCGCGCGCAGCACGGCCGAGCCGGGGTTCCGCAGGCCGGCCAGCGCCCGCGCTTCCTCCGGCGGCAGCCAGGGCCGGGCGCTCTCCAGACCATCCCTGTCGCGCAGCGCGGCGGCGAGGAGGTGGGCGAAGGCGGCGCTGCGCCGGGCCAGGCGGGCGCGTATCAGCGGATCGGCCACCAGCGCCGACACCTCCCGCGCGAAATGCCGGTTCTCCGTGATCAACTGCCCCCAGAGCTGCCGTCCCTCCCACCAGCGGGCGTGGCAGGCGCTGTTGCGAAAGCCCAGGAAGATGGAGAGGGCGAGCCCCAAAACGGTGAAAGGCGCGGCCGTCATCTCCGGGAAGCGACCGGGCGCCAGCCGCTCGATCACCGCCAGCACAAGGGCCAGGACGGCCACGACCAGCACCCGCGGCGCCACCAGCGGCACGATGGAGCCGCGCATGGCAACCAGCAGGTCCAGCGGACCGGGGCGGGAGCGGACAATCACCGGCCGGCGTCCCGCGCCCCGGCCTTCCACGACAGCGCCGCGGGCAGCGCCAGGGCGCAGAGAACGGCCATGGCGAGGAAGGCACCCGCGCCCGCATGGGCGTAGAGCCACCCCGCCGTCAGCAGGCACAGGGCCTGCGCCCCGGTCGTGCCGATCGCCGCATGAAGGGCCTGCGCCGCCATGGCTTCCCCTGGCGGCGGATTAGCAGAGAGCCATTGCATGGCCCCCATGTACTGCACCCCGAAGGTGAGCGCATGCAGGAGCTGGAGCGGCACCAGCACGGGCACCGCCGTGGTGGTCGCCAGCGCCGTCCAGCGCACCACCCCCGCCCCGGCCGCCAGCACCATCAGCCCGCACGGGGAGAACCGCCCGAGCAGCGGCCGGGCGAGGACGAAGAGCAGCACCTCCGCCGCCACGCCGATGCCCCAGAGCAGGCCGATCGTCTCCGCCGAATGCCCGGCCCGGGCCCAATGGATGGAGGAGAAGCCGTAATAGGCCGCGTGGCTGCCCTGGATGAGCGCGGAGAGGAGGACCAGCCGCCCGAAGCCGGGCCGACGCAGCAGGTGAAGGGCGAAGACGCCGCGCAGCCCGCCTCGCCCGACCGGAACGGGCTGGCGGCCCCCCCTCTCCGGCCGCGGCAGCATCCAGGCGGCGAGAACGGCGATGGCGTAGCACCCCGCCAGAAGCCAGGGCACGGCCGCGTAGCCCGCCCGGGCCGCCAGCACCCCCGCCCCCAGGGCGCCGAGGATGAAGGCGACCGATCCCGCCGCCCGCACCGGCCCGTAATCCGCCCCGGCCCGCCGCGTGGCGGCCAGGGTCATCGCCTCTCCGATCGGGCCCAGGGGCGAGATGGCGGCGGCGAAGAGGAGCTGCACGGCCAGCACCGCCAGAAAGCCCTCGGCCCACAGGAAGAGGGGCACCGCCAGCACGGCGAGGAGGGCGCAGGGCAGCATCACCCGCCGCCCGTCGCCCAGTCGGTCCGCCAGCCGCCCGAGCGCCGGGCTGACGAGGAAGCGGATCAGCGACCCGGCGAAGAGAACCTGCGCCACCGCCTCCGGCCCCAGCCCCTTCCCGGACAGGAAAGGCGGCAGGAAGGGCATGGTCACGCCTACGCCGAGGAAGCTGGCGGCGAGCAGGAAGGCGAAGCGGCCCAGAGGAGGCCGCGCCGGGTTCGGGGCGGGGGGCATGAGCCGGTCAAAATCCCGGACAGGCTTGCGATTGCCAAGGGCGCAAGCCCTCAATGTTCAGCCTATGTGCTTGCCATTCGGGGTTCGGCCCCCCACACCTCCCCCCAGATGAGCTCCTTCTCAGACCGCCAGATGTTCGCATCCCGGGTGAAGGCCGTGCTTGGCCCCACCAACACGGGCAAGACCCACCTGGCCATCACCCGCATGCTGGCCCATTCCAGCGGCATCATCGGCTTCCCACTGCGCCTGCTGGCCCGGGAGAACTACGACCGGATGGTGGCGGTGAAGGGCGCGAAGCACGTCGCCCTCATCACCGGGGAGGAGAAGATCCTGCCTCCCGATGCCAAGTGGTTTGCCTGCACGGTGGAGGCCATGCCGCTGGACCGCCGGGTGGAATTCGTGGCGGTGGATGAGATCCAGCTCTGCGCCGATGCCGATCGCGGCCATGTCTTCACCGACCGCCTGCTGCACGCCCGCGGCATGGTGGAAACCATGTTCCTGGGCGCGGAGACCATCCGCCCCCTCCTCCAGCGCTTGGTTCCACAGGCGGAGGTGGAGAGCCGGCCCCGGCTCTCGCAGCTCACCTATGCCGGCCCGGCGAAGCTGACGCGCCTGCCCTCCCGCTCCGCCGTCGTCGCCTTCTCAGCCGGCGAGGTCTACGCGATCGCGGAGGCGATCCGGCGCCGGCGCGGCGGCTGCGCGGTGGTGATGGGCCGCCTCTCCCCCCGCACGCGCAACGCGCAGGTGGAGATGTACCAGAACCGCGAGGTGGACTTCCTGGTCGCAACCGACGCGATCGGGATGGGGCTGAACATGAACGTCGATCATGTCGCCTTCGCCTCCATCCAGAAGTTCGACGGCCACCGCCCCCGCCAGCTGACGGCGCAGGAGGCGGCGCAGATCGGCGGCCGCGCCGGGCGCGGCATGCGGGACGGCACCTTCGGCGTGACCGCGGACTGCCCGCCCCTGCCGGAGGACATGGTCCACAAGATCGAGAACCACCACTTCGAGCCGCTGACGCAATTGGCCTGGCGCAACAGCGACCTCGACCTCTCCAGCCTGGACGCGCTGCTGACGGGCCTCTCCCTCCCCCCGCCCCGCCCTGGCCTGGCGCGCGGGAACGACGCCACGGACCACATCACCCTGGAGCACCTCTCCCGCGATGCGGACATCCGCAGGCTCGCCGGGGGCCGGGCGCGGGTGCGGCTGCTGTGGGAGGCCTGCCAGATCCCGGACTTCCGCAAGCTCTCGGATGAGTCCCACACACGTTTCTGCGCACGTGTCTTTCGGCATCTCGTGGAGGATGGCAATCTGCCGGTGGACTGGGTCGCCTCCCAGATCCGGTATCTCGACAACACCGAGGGCGACCTCGATACACTGATGGCGCGGCTTGCGGGGATCCGCACCTGGACGTATGTCGCCGCCCGCTCCGATTGGCTGAAGGATGCCACCGCCATGCAGGAGGCCGCCCGCGCTGCCGAAGACCATGTCTCCGATGCGCTGCACGAACGCCTCACCGCCCGCTTCGTGGACCGCCGCGCGGCCCATCTGATCCGCAAGCTCGACGAGGGCGAGGAGAATCTCCTCTCGGCGGTCGCGCGGAACGGTGAGGTCACAGTCGAGGGACACGTCGTTGGTGCCGTGAAGGGGTTCCTCTTCGAGACCGCCGCCGATGCGGAGGACGAGGAGGAGCGCAAGGTCATGCTCCGGGCCGCCCGCCGGGCGCTGCGCGAGGAGATGCCCCGCCGCGTCGCCGCGCTGGAGACCGCGCCGGACGATGCGCTCAGCCTGACGAAGTTCCAGCGCATCGCCTGGAAGCCGGAGGGGGCCGACGAGGCCGCCGAGGTCGCGAAGCTGAAGCCCGGCACCACCCCCGAGAAGCCGGTGATCGAGCCCATCGATTCCGAGTTCGTGGACGGCGCCGAGCGCGAGCGCATCCGCGCCAAGCTCGCCGCCTGGTTCGAGGCCCTGGTCGCCCGCGACTTCTCTCCCCTGATCGAGGCCGAGAAGAAGGCTGAGGACGACGCGGAGCTTCGCGGCCACCTCTTCCGCCTGCGCGAGTTCCTGGGCCTGCTGCCCGGCGGCACGGAGCGCGAGATCACCCCGGAGATCCGCGCGAAGCTGAAGGCCATCGGCGTGCGCGCCGGCCGCTTCGCCCTCTATATCCCGGAGATGCTGAAGCCCCGGCCCATGGCGCTGCGCGCGCAGCTCTGGGCGCTGAAGGCGAACCAGGCCGTGCCGGAGGTGCCGGGCGGCGGCCTCGTCTCCATCACCCCGCCCCGCGACTGGCCGCGCGGCTTCGGCGCCACCATGGGCTGGGTGCAGGCCGGGCCGATGCTCGTCCGCCTGGACGTGGCGGAGCGCATCGCCGGCGAGCTGGGCCACCTGACCCGCCGCGCCGCCGCCGCGCTGCCCGTGGACGTGGCCAGCCGCCTGGGCGCTAAGGCCGACACGCTGCCGGCGGTGCTCACCGCGCTGGGCTTCCGGCTGGTGACGCCCGAGCCCCTGCCCGAGGACGCCTTCGGCCCGCCCGCGCCCCAGCTGGTCGCCGCAAGGCGTGAGGAGCACCAGCACCGTGGCGGACGCGGCGGCGAAGCCCGCCGGGATGGCCGCAACCGCGGCGGCCAGGGCCAGCGCGGCGGCCAGGGCGCGCCGGCCGAGGCGAAGCCCGTCGAGGCCAGCCCCGAGGGTGCCGGGACGGCGCCGACCGAGGGTGCCGCCACCGATGGCGCCGTCGTCGAGACCGGCGCCGCCACCGAGGCGCGCGAGGCCCGCCAGCCGCGCGGCCCGCGCCGCGACGAGCGGGGTGGCCAGCGTGACGGCGGACGCCAGGGGGACCGCGGCGGCCAGAATCGTCCTGACCACCGCGGAGATCGCGGCAGCCGCGCCCCCGGCGAGGATCGTGGCCCGCCCCGCAGCGGCCGCCCTGAGGGTCGCCCGGACGGTCGTTCCGGCGGCTACGGCAACGGGCCGCGACGCGACCGGCGGGACGACGGCCCCGTCACCCCCCGCCCGGTTTTCGAGCCGGCGCGCGGCAAGGGCCCGGACCCCGACAGCCCCTTCGCCGTGCTGGCGAAGCTGAAGCTCGGGAAGAGCTGAAGCGCGCGCATGGCGGAGGCGGAGGACCGGGACTGGCAGCGCCTGGACAAGTGGCTCTGGTGCGCCCGCCTGTTGAAATCCCGCTCCGCCTGCGCCGCGCTGGTCGAGGCCGGCTCCATCCGGCTGAATCGTCAGCCCGTGGACAAAGCCCATGCCCGGCTGCGGCCGGGTGACGTGCTGACCCTCGCCCTGGGCGGGCCGGAGCGCGGCGTGGTGAAGGTCTGGCGCGTGCAGGCCCTGGCCCTGCGGCGCGGCCCACCGGCCGAGGCCCGCACCCTCTACGAAGAGATCGCCCCGGGTTGAGCCCGCCCCCTGCCGGCCGGCCCTGGCGCGGCGCCTTTCGCGCCTGGGCCGTCGGCTTCGTCCTCTTCGCCGCCTGGGCACTCTGGTCCGGCGATGACACGAACTGGGACCTGCAGAACTACCACGACTACGGTCCCTATGCCCTGCTGCACGGGCGGATGGGGCTTGATGTCGGCCCGGCTGGCATCCAGGGCTACTTCAATCCCCTGCCCTACCTTTCCCTCTACCTGCTCCGGCAACTCCTGCCGCCGCCGGCCGTCGCCGTGGCGGTCGCGGCGCTCCAGGCGCTGACGGTCGGCACCGCCTGGGTGCTGGCCGGGGCACTGGGCGCGCGGGATGGCGCCGTGCGGGCCTTGGCGGTGCTGGCGGGCGCGGCGGGCGCAATGGCCCTCTCCGAGATCGGCACGAGCTTCGCCGACCTTGCCCTGGCAGCGCCCGTGCTGCTCGGCCTCGTCGCCGTCATCCGGGCCTGGGAAGGAGACCGCCGGCTGTTCGTCGCGGCCGGGCTGCTGGTCGGAGGGGCGGTGGGGCTGAAGCTGACGAACGCCATCTTCATCCCGGCCCTGGCCACCGCCGCCCTGCTGCCCTGGCGCGGGTTTCCGGCCGGCTTCGCCGCGGCCTGGCGCGTCGCGGCCGGGGGTATCGCCGGCCTTCTCCTCACGGGTGGTGTCTGGGCGGCCTATCTCCTGGCGACGCTGGGCAACCCCGTTTTTCCCGCCATGAACGGAATTTTCCGCTCGCTTTCTGCCAACCCGGACTCCTTCGCCGACCTGCGCTTCGTGCCGCAAGGGCTGGGGCAGGCCCTTCTATATCCCTGGTGGATCGCGACCGGCGCCCATCCCACGGCCGAGTTCCCCTCCGCCGACCCGCGCCTGCTCCTCGCCCTGCCGGTCTCGCTGCTGCTGCTCGCCGCCGCCTTCTTCCGCCCCCGCCCGACGGCGGAGGAGGAGGCGCGGCAACGGGCGATGCTGTTCCTGGTGGTCAGCACGGCCGTCTGGTTGCTCGGCTTCGCCATCCATCGATATGCCATCGTGCCGGATCTGCTGGCGGGGATGCTGCTGGTGATCCTGGCCGCCCAGACCCCTGCGCGGCTGGCAAGGCCGGCGGCGCTGGTGGTGACCACCCTCCTCCTTGCCGCGACCCGCGTGCCGGACTGGGGGCACCGGCCCTGGGCGGAGGCGCACACCCTGGTTCCGCCCCCGTGCCTCCGCGCACCCGCTGCGGTTCTCATCACCGCGCATCCCATGGGGATCTGGGGCCCCGTGCTGCCGGTGGAGTCCCGCCTCTTCGCCGTAACGGATACAGGCCTCGCCACCGGCGGGCCGCTGCGGGCCCGGATCGAGGCCGGGCTGCGCGCCCCGCCCGGCGGCCGGATTGTCACCCTCGGCCCCGACCTGCCGATGGAGGAATCAACCCGCGCCGTCATGGCCGGCTACGGCGTGGTGCCCACCGGCCCCTGCGAGCGCGCGCCAGGTGCCGCCGGTACCCCCGCCATCGCCTGCATCGCCACCCCGGCACCGTCCCGCCCCCTCGCCGCGCCCGATCTGACGGAGGGCAAGGTGGTGGATTTCAGCGCCTCGGGCGCGGGCTGGACTTATCTGGTCGCCCGCCCGCCTCCAGCCAGCCCGGGATGGGCCTCGGCGGGTCCCGAAGGAACCCGCGCGGAGGACGGCGCCCAGCTGGTGCTGCGGCCCGTTCCCGGCACCGCGCGGCGGCAGCTTGCCTTTGACCTCCGCGCAGCGGGGAACGGCCCCGCGCGCATCGCCGTCCTCCTCGACGGTCGTCCTGCGGTGGAGTGGGCGCTGCCGGCCGCCGGCGACGCCGAGGCCCATCTCTGCCTGCCCGCGGCGGCCGAGGTGACCGGCCTCGCCTTCACGGGCGGCGCCTTCATCCTCCGCCGCATGGCCCTGCGCCGGGCCGGGCCCGAGGAATGTCCGCCCTGATCCCGCGGCCCGTATCGCCAGCCGGCCAAACCCCGGCTTGCATGCCGCGCCGCAACAGTCCATCTGCCGGGCACGGGGCAATTTCTCCGCCCCGTGGGCCGTGAAGGGACGTGCTTGTGACCTACGTCGTCACCGAGAACTGCATTCGCTGCAAGTACATGGACTGCGTCGAGGTCTGTCCGGTGGACTGCTTCTACGTCGGCGCCAACATGCTGGTGATCCACCCCGACGAGTGCATCGACTGCGGCGTCTGCGAGCCCGAGTGCCCGGCCGAGGCGATCTTCCCCGACAGCGACGAGCGCGCGACGGACTGGGCCGAGCTGAACCGCACCTACGCCGCCCAGTGGCCGAACATGTCCCGCAAGGGCGAGCCCCCGGCCGATGCGAAGGAGTGGGATGGCAAGCCGGACAAGAAGGCGCTCTTCGACGCCGCCCCCGGCGAGGCCTGAACGACCCGTCGCGCCTCAACCGCGGGCCGCGCGCCGCGTTGCCCCATCGGACACGGCGGCGTGACGGAATCGACATCCTGTGATAATATACCGCCCGGAACGCGAGTGCCCCTTACCGGCCCGTAGAGGCCCGGCCGGGACTTGTCGTGCCGCAGGGCAGGAACGGCCCCTGCGGGGTCGGGACCGCCCCGTCTGCCCGACCTCCTGGCCGGAACCTGCGGCGTCACAGAGATCGCGGAGAGCATGATGAAGGCACCCGCCGGAAGCAAGGCGCCGGGCAAGGCTCCCGAGAGCATGCCCGAGAGCGCTCCCGAAACCTCCACCGCATCGAAGACCACGGTGCCGAAGCCTGTCGCGAAAGCGAAGCCCATGGCCACCGCTCGCAAGAGCGAGGCCCCCAGGGCCGAGCCGAAGCAGGCCGACGTCGGCCCCGCCCGCACGGAGACTGCCGCGACAGCGGGTCCGGTCGCACCGGCAACCCAGGCCAAGCCTGTCGCCAAGGCGCCAGCGCCGAAGGCCGCCGCCGCCCGCACCAGCAATCCCGCCAAGGTTGAGGCGGCGCCGCGGGCCGAGCCCGCCGCCCCTGTGGAATCGGCCGAACCCGCAACCTCTCCTTCCCGCGCCCCCGCGCGCCCCGCGCCCACCCAGGGCATGGCGGAGGCCCAGGCGCCCGCACCGAGCATGACCAGCAGCACAGCACCCGAGCCTGTCATCCAGGCCCCCATCCGTCCCGCCCCGCCGCCCAAGCCCCTCGGCAATGCCGGGAAGGACTTCAAGGCCGGCGACCACGTCGTCTACCCCACCCATGGCGTCGGCCAGGTGCAAGGGATCGAGGAGGTTCCCGTCGCCGGTCATACCCTCAAGGTGATCGTCGTCACCTTCGAGGAGAACCGCATGACCCTGAAGGTGCCAATGGCCAAGGCGGCCTCCTCGGGCCTCCGCAAACTCGCCTCCGAGAAGGTGATGGGCGAGGCGATGGACACGCTGAAGGGCCGCGCGCGCATCAAGCGCACGATGTGGTCCCGCCGCGCCCAGGAGTACGAGCAGAAAATCAACTCCGGCGACCCGATCGCCATCGCCGAGGTGGTGCGCGACCTGCACCGCAACGCCGGCCAGCCCGACCAGTCCTTCTCCGAGCGCCAGATCTATGAGTTGGCGCTGGACCGGCTGGCGGCCGAGGTCGCCGCCATGGACCGCACGGACAAGGTGGTGGCGACGCAGAAGCTGCTCGACCACCTCAAGACCGCTGAGAAGGGCGAGAAGCCGGAGAAGGGCGAGAAGGAGAAGTAGGGCGCCCTCAGGGCCCCCTTACCACATCGTCTCCTTCGCCCGCGCCGCCCAGCTGGCGTCATAGGGCTCGCCGCCGACCTGGCCCTCGCTCAAGGATGCCAGGATCCGGCCCGGGGTGGGCAGGCTTCCCGGCGCCACCCGGGCGGCCGGGTCCCAGAGCCCGGCGCGGATCACCGCCCGGGCGCACTGGAAGTAAACGCTTTCCACCGCCACCACGGTCACGCTGCGCGGCAGCTTGCCGTCCACCGCAAAACTCCCGAGCAGCGCCGGGTCGGCGGAGAGATGGGCGCGCCCGTTCACCCGCAGCGCGTTGCCGTGGCCGGGGATGAGGAACATCAGCGCCACGCGCGGGTCCCGCACGATGTTGCGGAGGGAGTCGATCCGGTTGTTGCCGCGCCGATCGGGCAGCAACAGCGTCCGCGCGTCAGCGATCCGCACCAGCTCCCCCGTCCGGTCGCCGCGGGGCGAGCAGTCCAGCCCCTCCGGCCCGACCGTGGCAAGGGCGAGGAAGGGCGAGGCCTCGATCATCGCCCGGTACTCCGGCGTGATGCGCGGCACCTCCTTCACGGTGGAGGCGTCGTTCGGCACGCCGTAGAGGGTTTCCAGGGCCTCGACGGTATCGATGCGGTGGGTCATCGGGGGTTCCTTTCGGCGCCTCCTGCTGCGCCGGCCGCTCCCGCTCCGCAAGCGCGCCGTGAAGCGCACCGCAAATCGCCGAGCCACCGTTGCGCGGGGGCCTGGACAGGTGGCGAACCTGTCGCCTTCCCCTAAGCTTGCCCCATGCAGGACTTCCACGGCGTCTTCCCCTATCTCGTCTCACCGATCGGCCCGGACGGGCGGGTACTGGACGAGGTTCTGGCGCGGCTCTGCGAGCACCTGATCGCCGCCGGCGTCCACGGCCTCACCCCGCTCGGCAGCACGGGGGAATTTGCCTACCTGAACGCGGACCAGCGCCGCCGCATCATCGAGGTGGTGGTGGAGGCCGCCGCCGGGCGCGTGCCCGTTGTGGCGGGGATCGCCGCGAACACGACGGCCGAGGCGGTGCGCCAGGCGAAGGAGGCGTCCGCACTGGGCGCGGACGGCATCCTCGCGATCCTGGAAGCCTACTTCCCCGTGCCGGAGGCGGGGGTGGTGGACTACTTCACCGCCGTGGCGGACGCGACCGACCGGCCGGTGGTGCTCTATACCAACCCGCAGTTCCAGCGCTCCGACCTCTCCCTCCCCGCCCTCGCGACGCTCTCGCGGCACCCGCGCATCGGCTACGTGAAGGACGCCTCCACCAACACCGGCCGCCTCCTCTCCATCATGGACCGGACGGAGGGGCGGATGCGGGTCTTCGCTGCCTCGGCCCATATCCCGGCGGCCGTGATGCTGATCGGCGGGGTGGGCTGGATGGCCGGCCCCGCCTGCGCCATCCCCCGCCAGAGCGTGCGCCTATACGAGCTATGCCGCACCGGCGACTGGGCGGCCGCCATGGCCCTGCAGCGCCGCCTCTGGCGCATCAACGAGCTTTTCGCCCGCCATGCCCTGGCCGCCTGCATCAAGGGCGCGCTGGATATCCAGGGCTTTCCCGTCGGCACCCCCCTCCCGCCGCAGGCCGCCCTTTCGCCACAGGGTCAGCAGGAGGTGAAAGCGGCGCTTGCCGATCTGGAAATCCACATGGGAGATACGTAGATAGGGCGGATGCAGCCGAGCCTCCGACTTCTTCGCCAGGACCGTGCCCTGACGGCCGTTTCCGTCCTCTTGGACGTGGCCTTCCATGCCGGTCGCGGCGGGAACGGCCCCGTTGCCGGCGGCGCGGAGGTGGCCAAGCGCCTGGGCGCGGCGCGGCGGGGGATCGAGCCGGTCTTCCAGGCTCTGTCCCGCGCCGGCCTGCTGGAAGGGGTGCGCGGCCCGCGCGGCGGCTACCGCCTGGCCCGACGGCCGCGCGACATCCGGCTCTCCGAGGCCGTGGCGGCGGTGGCGGAAGGGGCGGAGGCCAGCGGCGACCTCTCCGGCCCGCTTCACACCAAGGTGGCTGCCCCACTCTGGGCGGAGCTGGACGAGGCGCTGCGCGAGAGGCTGGAGGGCCTGACGCTGGAGGACCTTCTGCGCCGATCCCAGGCCGCCGGGCTGAACCCGCCGGCCTCGGAACCGCTGAACTTCGCGATCTGAGCTAGTCCACCACCCGCCAATTCCGCCGAGCCTGTTCCGCGGGGACGGTGAGCTGCACCCGCCCACCCTCGACCGCGGCCACCGAATCCAGCTCGAGCGCGTGGTTCTTCGCGTCCGGCGCGGTACCGTCCTTCCCCAGGATCATACGGGTGCCATCGAGATAGTCGATGGTGCCGATCACGCCGCCATCGGCGCCTGCCACTTCCATCCCCAGCTCGATGCGCGCCGCGATGCCGAGCCGCCGTGCCGGGCCTGAGGGAGGCAGCTCCGGGCGCCTGGTGCCGAAGGCGCTGCCGAGCCGCGCGGCCACATAGGCTTCCGCATTGGCCGCGGACTGCACCACCGTGCCCATGCCGAAGAACTCGTGCGTCACGCCCGGGTAGTTGCGGGAGGCGACGGGCACCCCGGCCTGCCGCAGCTTCTCGGCAAGGGCCTGCCCATCGCTCCGCAGCGGATCGATGCCAGCGGTGACGACCGTGGCGGGCGGAAGGCCCGCGAGGTTGGCGCGGCCTACCAGATCCACGCGCGGGTCCGCCTTGTCCGAGTCGTTGCGGAGGTAATGTCCCATGAACCAAGCCATCATCGCCCGGTTCAGCGGCTGGGCGTTGGCGTTCTCGCGGTAGGACTCCGTGTTCATGTCCACCCCGGCCATGGGATAGACGAGAACCTGCGCCACGGGAGGCTGCACCCCGGCATCCCGCGCAGCGATGGCGACATTGGCCGCCAGATTGCCGCCCGCGCTCTCCCCCACAACCGCCACGCGGCGGGAATCACCGCCGAAGCTCGCGGCATTCGCCACCACCCAGCGATAGGCGGCGAAGGCGTCGTCATGCGCCGCCGGGAACCGGTTCTCCGGTGCCTGGCGATAATGCACGGCCACCGCGATGGCGCCGGTGAGGTGCGAGAGGGCGCGCGGCGTCGCGTCGTAGGTGTTGAGGTCGGCGATCACGAAGCCGCCGCCGTGGAGGTAGAGGATCACCGGCCGAGCCACGCCCCCGCCGCCCGCAACCGGCCCGTCCGGCGTATAGACCCGCGCCGCCACCGCCCCGCCCGGGCCGGGCAGGGTGATATCGCGCGCGGCAACGCCGAGGCTGGGGGCCGGCGGCTGGTTATTCCGCCGCAGCAGCTCCTGCACCGCGTCCGCCGCGCCCGGCTGCCGCCGCGCCTCCTCCGGCGAGAGGTCCGCGATCGGCTTCGGCTTCAGGTCGTTCAGGGCGGCAAGCACGCGGAGCATGTCCCGGGTCGCATTGGCGGCGGGGTTGCCCGCGATGGCGCGGGTGGCGTCGCCCAACCGCTCGCCGAGGCTCGGGGGCTGCTGCGCGGCGACGGGCGGCGGCGGCTCCGGCGCCGGCGCGGGGCTGGTGCCCTGCGCCAGAGCCGTGGAGGAAAGCAGCAGCGCGGCGAGGGTCGCGACGGGCTTCATGGCCGGTTCATCCTGTCCGTGGCCGCTTCAGCGCGCGGGCTGCACGCGCCAGAGCGCGTAGGCCTGCTGCGGGGTGGCCCCCTTCTCGTGGTAGCGGGCCATGTCCTGGATCTGGGAGGTGGTGACGAGGATGGTCCCGTCCGGGGCCTCCGCGAGGCTGTCCGGCCAGCGCAGGCGCTTGTCCTGCACCAGCGTGTCCATCCGCCCATCGGGACGGCGGACCTTCAGCGAGTCGTCCTCGGGGCTGGTGACGTAGAGGTTGCCCGCCTTGTCCATCCAGTAGCCATCGGCCACGCAGGTGGTGCCGATCTTCTCGACCGCGGAGGCCAGGCGCGTGGGCGGAATGCCCTCGTCGATCAAGGAGGCGACGGGGAGGCGGTAGAGGGTGCGGCCCGTCAGCGCCTGCCAGTAGAGGTACTTGCCTTCCGCATCCAGCGCGATGCCGTCCGCGGCGAAGAGGGTGGGGCGGCCATCCGTGCGGCGCAGTTCCCGCCCATCCGCCTTCACGATCACGTCCGGCTCCGGCTGGGTGGGGCCGGCGCCGTCCAGCACGCGGCGCGCGCGACCGGTGGACAGGTCCACCACGACGATGGCGCCGCGCTGGCCGCTATCGGTGATGAAGGCCCACTTCCCATCCGGTGTCACGCGCACGTCGTTCAGATACGCGCCCTGCGGGGCCGTCGCGCTGTCGAAGGCCACGGTCTGGACGACCTGGTTGGTGCCCAGATCCACCTTCAGCATCTTCACGCCGCCGGGCATGTTGAACTCGTTGCCCGGCGCGGCGGGGTCGAGGATCCACAGGAAGCCCTGCGGGTCCACCGTCACGCTCTGCACGCAGATCAGGTGGTTCGCCAGGTCGCGCGGGGCGGCGTTGCGGTAGGCGTTCCACTCCGCATCCGGATAGGGCTTGAGCGACCCATCGCGTCCGACCTCGGCGACGGAGATCTCCACGTCCTTCTCCCAGCGCGGGAAGCAGACGAACATGCGCCCGTCCTTCGAGACGGCGACGCCCGTGACCTGCCCCTCGAAGGCGGCCACGCGCTCCAGCCCGTTCGAGGGCGGGGGGGCCTGCCCGGGGGTGGATCCGGGCGGCTGGGAAGCCGCCGTCTGCGCCCGGGCACCATCGAGGGCGGCGAGGCTGGCGACCGCGCCGAGAAGGGCGGCCCTGCGGCCGGCGCGGGGGGCGGTGAAGGACATGCGCGTCTCCTCGGGCGTGCTGGGCATGGACGTCCCGGGAGGACGGGCCAGGCGGTACGGTGGCGCGATAACGCCCGGGCAGCGTCGCCGTTCGTTCGGCCGGCGGATGAAGCTTCCTTGAAGGCGGCGTGCCGTGGCCGGCAGGGTGTGTAAGCTGACGTCCACCCAACCGAGGATTCGACCATGGACCGGCTGCCCGAGACCCCGCCCGCTGGGGAAATGATCTCCCCGCCCCTCTTTGAGCGCCTGGGACGGCGCGGCTTCCTCGGCACCACAGGCGGTGTCGCGGGCTATACCCTCGCGGCCGGGCGGGTGATGGCACAGACGATCGTCACCACCCCGGCGGATGGCCTGGTGGCCGGGGACATCATGATCCCGGCGGGGGACCGCGACATTCCCGGCTACCGCGCCCGCCCGGCCAGCGGCAGCGCCTGGCCCGTCGTGGTCGTGTGCCAGGAGATCTTTGGGCTCCACGAGTACATCAAGGACGTCTGCCGCCGCCTGGCCAAGGAGGGCTATCTCGCGGTTGCCCCGGACTACTACGTGCGCCAGGGCGACCCGAAGAACGCCGAGAACCAGCAGGCGGCCGCTGCCATCGCCATGCGCAAGCCGGATGACGAGCTGTTTCGCGACCTGGACGCGACCTGCGCCTGGGCGGCCTCGGATGGAGGCAATGGCGAGAAGCTGGCGATCATCGGCTTCTGCCGCGGCGGGCGGAACGTGTGGGCCTATGCGGCGCAGAACCCGAAGCTCAAGGCGGGCGTGGCCTGGTACGGGCCGATTGCCGGGCAGCCCAGCGCGCTCACCCCGCGCGTGCCGCTGGACATGGCGGCGGACATCAAGTGCCCCATCCTCGGCCTCTACGGCGAGGCGGACACCGGCATCCCCGTGGAGGGCCTGCGGACCATGGAGACCCGGATGCGCGAGGCCGGGAAGCGGTTCACCCTCGTGATCTACCCCGGCGCGCCGCACGGCTTCCACGCGGATTACCGCCCGAGCTATCGCGAGGAACCGGCCAAGGCCGGCTGGCGGCTGATGCTCGACTTTCTGAAGGGGAACGGGGTCGCCTAGCGCCCCATGGCCCGCAGCATGCCCCGGGCGGCGGCCCGCCCGGTGGCAAGGCAGGCGGTGAGAAGGTAGCCGCCCGTCGGAGCCTCCCAGTCCAGCATCTCACCGGCGGCGAAGAGCCCGGGGATGCGGCGGACCGCGTAATCCTCGTCCAGCTCCTCCCATCGGAGGCCGCCGGCGGAAGAGATGGCGCGGTCCAGCCCGGACACGCCGGCGACCCGGAGTTCCAGCGCCTTCACGGCGCCCTCCCCTTCGCGCAGCAGCGCGATGGCTGCGGGCGTCAGGGCGAGCTGGCGGCGCAGGTGGTTGGAGAGGGACTGCGCCCGCCGCGGGGCATCCAGCCGCCGCGTCACCTCGGCCGGCGACAGGTCAGGGCGCAGGTCCAGCGTGACCCGCGCCTCGCCCTGAGCCGCGACGGCGTCCCGGATGGCGGCGGAGAGGGCGTAGACCGCCCCACCCTCCAGCCCATGCGCGGTGATCATTGCCTCGCCCCGAACCGTGCGCCCACCGAAGGTGATGGCGATCCGCTTCAGCGGCGTGCCGGCGAATCGATCCCTGAAGTGGTCAGACCATCCGATCAGGATGCCGCAATTCGCCGGCGCGAAAGGGGATAGCGCGACGCCGCGTGCCTCCAGGATCGGCGCCCAGCCACCGTCCGACCCCAGCCGCGGCCAGGAGGCGCCGCCCATGGCGAGCAAGGCGGCGTCCGGGGTGAGGCAGAGCGGCGGGCCATCCGGCCTCTGGAAGAGCAGGGCCCCCGATTCATCCCAGCCGGCCCATTCGTGGCGGGACAGTAGCGTGACGCCCCGCGCGGCGAGCCTTGCGAGCCAGGCCCGTAGCAGCGGTGCCGCCTTCATGGCCTGCGGGAAGACACGGCCGCTGGTGCCGGCGAAGGTCGGCTGCCCCAAGGCCTCGCACCATGCGCGGAGAGCCTCCGGCGGGAAGTCGCGGATGGCGGGTTCCAGCCTTCCCCGGGCCACGCCGAAGCGGGCCAGAAAAGCTTCCAGAGGCTCAGTATGGGTGATGTTCAGCCCGCCGCGCCCGGCCATGAGGAGCTTGCGCGCGGGGCTCGGCATGCGGTCCAGGACGGTGACCGCAATGCCCGCTTCCGAGAGGAGTTCCGCCGCCGCCAGCCCCGCGGGGCCGGCGCCGACGATGGCAGCGCTCAGATCAGCGATCGCGCTCGACCAGCAGCGTCTTGATCTCGCCGATCGCCGCGGCCGGGTTCAGCCCCTTCGGGCAGGTCCGGGCGCAGTTCATGATGGTGTGGCAGCGATAGAGCCGGAACGGATCCTGGAGGTTGTCCAGGCGCTCGCCCTGATACTCGTCGCGGCTGTCAGCGATCCAGCGATAGGCCTGGAGCAGCACGGCCGGGCCGAGATAGCGGTCGCCGTTCCACCAGTAGGAGGGGCAGGCCGTGGAGCAGCAGAAGCACAGGATGCACTCCCACAGCCCGTCGAGCTTCGCGCGCTCCTCCTTGGACTGGCGGCGCTCCTCGTCCGGCGGGGCGGCCGTGTCGGCCTTCAGCCAGGGCTCGATGGAGCGGAGCTGCGCGTAGAGCTGGCTCAGGTCCGGCACCAGGTCCTTCACCACGGGCATGTGCGGCAGCGGATTGATCCGCACGTCGCCCTGCACGTCCTCGATTGGCTTGAGGCAGGCGAGGGTGTTCAGCCCGTCGATGTTCATCGAGCAGGAGCCGCAGATGCCCTCGCGGCAGGAGCGCCGGAAGGTGAGCGTGGTGTCCACCTCGTTCTTGATCTTGATCAGCGCGTCCAGGACCATCGGGCCGCACTTGTCGAGATCGATCTCGTAGGTGTCCATCCGCGGGTTGTCCCCGGTATCCGGGTCCCAGCGGTAGATCTTGAAGGAGCGCACGTTCTTCGCCCCGGCCTCGGCCTTGTAGACCTGGCCGGGCTGGACCGTGCTGTTCTTCGGGAGGGTAAAGGTCGCCATGGTTCCGGGGCTTCCTAGTAGACGCGTGCCTTGGGCGGGAAGACCTGGACCTCGTTGGTGAGGGTCCGCATCTTCACGTCGCGATAATCGAGCTTCACGCGGTACTGGTCATTCACCCAGGCCAGCGTGTGCTTCATCCAGTTCTGGTCATCGCGGTCCGGGTAGTCCTCGTGCGCATGGGCGCCGCGGGACTCGTGCCGGGCCTCGGCGCCGACCACGGTGGTCAGCGCGTTGCCGATCAGGTTGTCCAGCTCCATCGCCTCGACGAGGTCGCTGTTCCAGATCAGGCTGCGGTCGGCGATGTGGATGTCGCTGTAGCCGGCAGCGACCTTCTCCATCTTCTCCACGCCCTCCTTCAGGAGGTCGGAGGTGCGGAACACCGCGGCATGGTTCTGCATCGTGCGCTGCATGTTCACGCGCAGCTCGGCGACGGAGGTGCTGCCCTTCGCGTAGCGCACCCGGTCCAGCCGGGCAATCGCGTTCTCGCCCGCGCCTTCCGGCAGCGGCGCCTGGGAGGCGCCGGGGCGGAGCGTCTCCTTCGCCCGGTGCGCCGCGGCGCGGCCGAACACCACGAGGTCGAGCAGCGAATTGGTGCCGAGGCGATTGGCGCCGTGCACGGAGACGCAGGCCGCCTCACCCACCGCCATCAGGCCGGGCACCGTCGCATCCTGGTCCGTCGCGGTCGGGCGCAGCACCTCGCAGTGGATGTTCGTGGGAATGCCGCCCATGTTGTAGTGGACGGTCGGGAGCATCGGGATCGGCTCCTTCGTCACGTCCACGCCGGCGAAGATCTTTGCCGTCTCGGAAATGCCGGGCAGGCGCTCATGCAGCAGCTCGGCGCCGAGGTGCTCCAGGTGCAGGTGGATGTGGTCCTTGTGCTCACCCACGCCGCGGCCCTCGCGGATCTCCATGGACATGGCGCGGGACACCACGTCGCGGGAGGCGAGGTCCTTCGCCGTCGGGGCATAGCGCTCCATGAAGCGCTCGCCCTCGGAGTTCGTCAGGTAGCCACCCTCGCCGCGCGCACCCTCGGTCACGAGGCAGCCCGAGCCGTAGATGCCCGTCGGGTGGAACTGCACGAACTCGTTGTCCTGCAGCGGCAGGCCGGCGCGCAGCACCATGCCGCCTCCATCGCCCGTGCAGGTGTGGGCGGAGGTGCAGGAGAAGTAGGCGCGGCCATAGCCGCCGGTCGCCATGACCGTGGTCTGGGCGCGGAAGCGGTGGATGGAGCCGTCCTCGAGGTTCCAGGCCATCACGCCGCGGCAGGCGCCGTCCTCGTCCATAATGAGGTCGAGGGCGATGTATTCGACGAAGAACTCGCAGTTATGCTTCAGCGACTGCTGGTAGAGCGTGTGCAGGATCGCGTGGCCCGTGCGGTCGGCCGCGGCGCAGGCGCGCATGGCCGGCGTCTTGCCGTAGTTCTGCATGTGGCCGCCGAAGGGGCGCTGATAGATCTTGCCGTCCTCCGTGCGGGAGAAGGGCACGCCGTAGTGCTCCAGCTCGATGATCGCCGGCACGGCCTCGCGGCACATGTACTCGATGGCGTCCTGATCCCCGAGCCAGTCGGAGCCCTTCACCGTGTCGTACATGTGCCAGCGCCAGTCATCCTCGCCCATGTTGCCGAGGGAGGCGCCGACGCCGCCCTGGGCGGCGACCGTGTGGGAGCGGGTGGGGAAGACCTTCGTGATGCAGGCGGTCTTCAGCCCCGCCGCGCCCATGCCGAAGGTGGCGCGAAGCCCGGCGCCGCCGGCCCCCACCACCACAACGTCATATGTGTGGTCCACGATCCGGTAGGCGCCGCCGTTGAGGCCGGGGCGCGGAGGCTGGCTGATGGCGTTCATTGCGGGTTCTCGTACGTCCTGGCGCCGGATCCGGCGCATGTCCTGTCGCCCCTTCGGGCGCTGAAGCTCTTGCGCCCGGAAAGGCGCGACAACCGGGCGCGGAGGCGCCGGGCAGAGATGGGGAGGGCCCCTGCGCGGCTTGGGAAGGTGAGCCGCGCCACGCTCATCAGACCGCCAGCCGAACCACGGCGAGCGCCGAGAGCAGGCCCAGCACCAGACATATGGCCTTGATCACGAGGCCTGCAACCATCGCGCGGCGCTCGGGGCGAATGTAGTCCTCAATCACCACCTGCAGCCCGGCCTCCGTGTGGTGGAAGCCGATGCCGATCAGGACGATCAGCAGCACGGCATTGAAGGGCCGGCCGATCCACTCGGCCATCACCTCCCACGGGTCGCCGGCATGGACGGCGAGGGAGAAGACAAGCCAGATCGTCAGCGGCAGCAGCGCGATGGAGGTGACGCGCTGCATCCACCAGTGATGGGTGCCGTTGCGGGCGGAGCCCGAGCCGCGCACGCGGCCGAGCCCGGACTGCATGCTGGTCTGGCGGTTCACCGCCGGGATGTGCTCGCTCATGGGCGGGCCCCTCTCTCGAAACCCGTGCTCACGAAGCCCAGGCGATGATGGCGACGATCCAGGTCACGACCGTCATCACGGCGGTGGCGATCGCCGTGGCCCAGCCGGTCCGGTAGGTGGTGGGAATGTCGTAGCCGTAGCCGGCATCCCAGACGAGGTGCCGGACGCCGTTCAGCGTGTGGTACCAGACCACCGCGGACAGGCCGAACAGCATGATCAGGCCAATGAAGCCACCGAAGAACCACTGGACGGTCGCATAGGCCTCGGGTCCCGCCGCCGCGGCCGAAAGCCACCAGACGAAGAAGATCATGCCCACGGACCAGATGCTGCCGGTGATCCGGTGCATGATGGAGGTGAGGCTCGACATCTGCAGCATGTCATAGACCTGCAGATGCGGAGAGAGCGGCCGGCGGACGGTCGAGCCGTCCGTGCGGGTGCCGATCATGAGGGCTTCGCGCGCGTCGGGGTTATGGGCCATGCGGCGTCCTGCAATGCTGCCGGGCGCGACTGGTCCGCGCGGGGCTGGGCAGCTTTTATGGTGCGGCACCGCGAAGCGTCAATCACACGAAATCAAGGCGTTGCGAAGGGGTCGCAAGTAGAATGGCAGGGGATTTGCCATCCCCCTGTAACTTCAACCCCGTAGCGCGCCGCGCCGCAGCAACTCCTCAGCGATCTGCACGGCATTCAGGGCGCCGCCCTTCCGCAGATTATCCCCGGCGCACCACAGGGCGAGTCCGTTCGGAACCGTAAGATCGGGCCGGATGCGCGAGACGAAGACCGGGTCCTCCCCCACCGTGTCCAGCGGCGTGACGTAGCCGCCGTCGTCCCGGTGATCGAGAAGGGTCAACCCGGCGGCGCCGCGGATCGCCTCCCGCGCCTCCGCCTCGTCCACCGGCCGATCGAAGGTCGCCTGGATCGTCAGGCACTGCCCGATAAAGACCGGCACGCGCACGCAGGTGGCGGAAACGGCGACGCCGCCCAGAAGCCGCCCTGCATCCTCCGCCATTGCCTCTTCCTCATCCGTCAGCCCGCCCTCCCCGAAGGCGCCGACCTGGGGGATGACGTTGAAGGCGATGGGCTTGGGGAATTGCTCCGGCACGGCCGTGTCGTTCACAAAGACGCCGCGGGTCTGGCTGAACAGCTCGTCCATCGCCTCGCGTCCCGCGCCGGAGACGGGCTGGAGCGAGGTCGCGACCACCCGGACAAGCCCGGCCAGGGCCTGCAGCGGGTGCAGCGCCATCGCCATCAGGATGGCGCCCGAGACCGGGGAGGCGACGATCCGTGGATTGCCGGTCAGCGCGCCCGGGTTCACCTCCGGCACCACCACCGGCGCATCCGGATTGGCGAAGCCGCTGGCATCCACCACCGCACAACCCGCCGCGGCCGCCTTGCGAGCCAGGGTGACGGGGCCGGTCGTGCCCGGCGCCAGGAAGAGAAGGTCGGTCCCGGCCCAGTCGTGCCGCTCCACCGCCTCCACCTTGATGTCCTGGTCGCCGAAGGAGAGCGAGCCGCCGACCGATCGCCCGGAGCCGAGCGCGGTCATGGAGGCCACGGGGAACTCCCGCTCGGCGAGCGTCTTGATGATCTCCCGCCCCACCTGCCCGGTGGCGCCGGTGACTGCGATCCGATGAGCCATGCAGAAAACCCCTTCCCCGCCAGCATCCCGGCGGGGAAGGGCGGGCCGCAGATAGGGTGGCGCGCCCCCTTCCTGCAACCCGCCCATCGGATCAGGCGGCGCGCACGGCCCGCAGGAAGCCCGAGGACTTCTCCCGCAGGATGGCGGTCTGCCCCGCCAGCGCCTCGGTGGCGGAGAGCATGCCGCCGGCGGCGCTGCCCGTTTCCTCCGCCGCGGCGCGGACGCCCGCGATGGCCTGGTTCACCGTGTCCGTGCCCCCGGCCACCTGGGCGGCGCTGCGGGCGATTTCCCGCGTCGTCGCGCCCTGCTCCTCCACCGCGGCGGCGATGGCCGTCGCGATGCCACTGGTGCGCTCCACCGTCTCGCCGATGCCGCGGATCGCCTCCACCGCGCCGGTGGTGGCCGCCTGCATCTGCTGGATCTGGCTGGAGATCTCCTCCGTCGCCTTCGCGGTCTGGGCGGCCAGGGTCTTGACCTCGCTCGCCACCACCGCGAAGCCGCGCCCGGCCTCGCCGGCACGGGCCGCCTCGATCGTCGCGTTCAGGGCCAGCAGGTTCGTCTGCCCGGCGATGTCGCCGATCAGCCGCACCACATCCCCGATCCGCGCCGCGCCCTCGGCCAGGCCGCGCACCGTGCCGTCGGTGGCCCGCGCCTCGGACACGGCCTGGGCCGCCACCTCGGCAGCCTCCGCCACGCGCCGGGTGATCTCGGTGATGCTCGCGGCCATCTCCTCGGCGGCGGCGGCCACCGCCCCTACCTCGCCGCTGGCCCGCGCCGCGGCATCGGCCACCTGCGCCGCCTCTCGGCCGGAGCGCTCGGCGGTGTCGTGCACGTCGCCGGCGGCACGGCGGAGCGACTCCACCTCCCCGGCCAGGGCCTCGACCACGCCGCCCACCTCGGCCTCGAAGGTATCGGCCAGCCTGGCCTCCTCCGTCACCAGGCGCCAGGTGAGCATCGGGCCGGCATAGGCGCCCGTGCCGTCCGTGATGGCGCTGGCCTGCAGGTCCACCACCTCCTTCCCGATCCGCAGGCGTGCGCGGTGCGGCAGCGCGGCAGGATCCGCCAGATTGGCCGGCAGTCCAGCCAGGCCTTCCAGAGGCAGCTCCTCCAGCGCCCGGCCGACCACCGGCTCCGTCACGCCCAGCCGGGCCAGGACCTCACCCATCTCGAGGTTCACGTGGGTCACGCGCAGGGCGGGGTCGGCGGCCATCAGCCCCAGCGGCATCTGCTCGATCATCTGGGCCTGGGCGAAGGCGCGGCCCACCGTGCCGCGCAGATCCTCCAGCGCGGTGGCGATGCGGCCGGTCTCGTCGCGGCCCTCACGGTCCCGCGCCTCGGCGGCGTCCCCCGGCGTGGTGTCGCCCGAGGCGATGGCGCGCACGCGCACCGCCGCCCGGCGCAGCGGCGCGCCGATGGCCCGGCTGCTGGCCCAGGAGGAGAGAAGCTGGATCAGCGCCACCGCCGCGCCGATCCAGAGGGTGAAGCGCACCACGCTCTCCAGCGCGCCCGCCATCTCCGTGCGGCGCTCAGCCGCGTCGGCCCGCAGGAGCCGGGTGGATGCGTCCAGCGTGCGGCGCAGGGCGGCCGCGGCGGGCTCCGTCTCCTCCGCCCGGATCTTCGTCACATCGGCGAGGGAGGCGAGGATGGTCTCGCAGCCCTCGGCAAGGCCGGCGGCCACGGCGCCGATCCGCGCCACGTCGTCCTTCAGCCGGGGCGTCATGTCGTAGGCCTGCACGCCCCGCAGGTGCACCCGCTGCTGCGCGATGGCGCGCCGGACGCGGCGGGCCTGCGCCTCCTCCCCCGTGACGAGGAAGCGCTGCACCGCCAGCCGCGCCTCGTTGACGGCGTTGCTGAAGGCCATCACGCGGCCGCGCACCTCGTCCACCTGGGCACGGTCGGGCACCTCGAACTCCAAGGCGCCGAGCACGGCCTCCATGCCCTGGTCGAACTCGGAGGTGAGGCGATAGAGCCGGTCGTCCCGCGCCTCGATCATGCGGCTGCGCGCCTCCAGCATGTGGGCGATCGCGGCCTCGTAGCGGCGGCTCTCCGGCAGGGCGGCCAGTGCGGACTCCCGTGCGGCGGGCAGGGCGATGTCGGCCGCGGCCTCCTCGATCAGCTTCCGCGCGGCGTCCAGGGCCGTGCGGGCCTCCCCGGCCGCCGCTTGCGCGGCGGGAAGGGCCTGGGCGGTGCCGAGCTCGGCCTCCTGCACCGGGGCCTGGGCGGCGCGGCCGCCGGCCTGCTCCACCAGGGCCTGCACGCGCGCCGCCACGCGCATCCGGTCCTGCTGCTGAGCGACGTCCTGCATCTCAGACCAGACGAGGCCGACCAGGCCGCCGAGAAGGCAGAGGGTGAGCCCGGCGCCTGCGCCGAGCTTCCGGGCAACGGATAGGTTCTGGAAGGCGCGCATGGCCTGGACTGGCTCCTCGGCTGAGATCGTGGCGCGATCATCGGCGCGAATCCCTAACCACCGGATAAGCGGTCTCCGTGCCGCCGCTCCCTTGCACGCCGGGGCCGGCGCGCGCAGATCGGCCCCGTGCTGCACCTCATCAAGCTGGCCGTCGGGCCAAAGGACGTCGAGGCGATGGAGCGCGGCCAGGCCCTGCGCGCCCGCGGGCCGGAAGGGCTGCGCCACGTCACCCGCATGACCCCGAAGCGAGCGCCGGAGATCCTGGCGGGCGGCGGCTCCCTCTACTGGGTGGTGGCCGGGGTCTTGCGGGTGCGCCAACGCATCCTGGCGATCGAGCCGGTGAAGCGGGCGGACGGCGCGGCGGCCACCGCCCTCATCCTCCAGCCCGGGCTGGTGCCGGTGCAGCCGCGCCCGATGAAGCCCTTCCAGGGCTGGCGCTACCTGGAGGCGGCGGCGGCGCCGGTGGACCTGGCGGAGGGCGCCGTGGGGGTGGAGGGGATCGAGGACCTGCCGCCGAAGATGCGGCAGGCCCTGGCGGAGCTTGGACTGCTGTAAGCTACCGCATTTGGCCCCCGGACCCGGCCCATGCTAGGCCGCGCCGACCCATGGCCCCCCTCGCATGCTCAAGCGGCTAACGCGCCACCCTCGCTTCCTCGCCGCCATGGCGTGGCTGCTCGGCCTCTACATCGCCCTCGTCCACCGGACCACGCGCTGGACCCTCGTCGGCGATGCCGCCCTGGACGCGATGCGGGCGCAGCCCGGCAACATCATCCTCTCCTTCTGGCACGAGCGGATCGCCCTCGGGCCGCGCCCCTGGCTGGACATCATCCGGCAGATCCCGCCGCTGCAGCCGAAGCGGCCGCAGGTTCTCGTCTCCCGGCACCGGGACGGCGTCTTCATCGCCAGGGTCGTGGCGCGCTTCAACCTGGACACGATCCACGGCTCCACCTCGAAGGGCGGCAGCCAGGCGTTGCGGATGATGCTTCGTATCCTGCGCGGCGGCGGCGTGGTGTGCATCACGCCTGACGGGCCGCGCGGGCCGCGCCGGGTGGCGGCGCCGGGTGTGGGGCAGCTCGCCGCCGTCTCGGGCGCGCTGGTGCTGCCCTATGCCGGGATCACCACGCGCCACATCCGCCTCCGCTCCTGGGACCGGATGGTGGTGCCCCTGCCCTTCTCCCGCGGCTTGATGCTGCTGCATCCCATGTTCGCCGTGCCGCCCCATGCGTCCGAGGCTGGGCGCGCGGCGGTGGAAGCGGCGCTAACCGAATCCTGCGAGGCGGTGGATGCCTGGGCCGCCGCGCGTCGCGCCGGCGGCACGGGCGAGGCGGAACTGGCGGCCGTGCGGGCCATCGCCCGGCGCGCCCCGCCCGCCTTTCCGCCCCCCGCCGACGATGCGAGGGACGCAGGCCCCGCCACCCTTCCGGACGATGCGGCGTGACCACTGCTACGCGCCTCGATTCCACTCCCCGGACCGGCGGCTGGCGCGGGGACCTGCCGCTTCTCGCCTGGCGGGGGGCCGCGACGCTCGCCGCCCCTCTCCTGCCCTTCTGGCTGGCCCGCCGCGCCCGGCGCGGGAAGGAGGACCCGGCCCGCCTCCGCGAGCGTCGCGGCGAGGGGGCGGAGCGCCCGCCCGGCCCCCTCCTCTGGCTGCACGGGGCCAGCGTGGGGGAAAGCCAGTCCGCCCTGCCGCTGATCGAGGCCCTGGCCGAGGCCCGGCCGGCGCTGCGCTTCCTCGTCACCACCGGCACCGTCACCGCGGCGCGCCTGCTGGCGGAGCGCCTGCCGCATGCCCTGGCCGGACGGGTGCAGCACCGCTTCCTTCCCATGGACGTGCCCGCCCATGTCGCCCGCTTCCTCGATGGCTGGAAGCCGGATGCGGCGGTGTTCATCGAGAGCGAGATCTGGCCGAATCTCCTCCTCGCCACCCGCGCGCGGGGGATCCCGATGGCGCTGATCAACGCGCGCATCTCCGACCGCTCCGCGCGGGGCTGGGCGCGGCTGCCCTCGGTCGCGCAGCGCCTCTTCGGGGCCTTCGACCTCGCCATCGCCCAGACGGAGGCCGATGCCGACCGCCTGCGCGCCCTGGGAGCCAGGACGGCACGCGCCTGGGGCAATCTCAAGTTCGCATCACGCCCCCTGCCCGCCCCGGAACCGGCCTTGGGCGCGCTGCGCAAGGCGATCGGCGCGCGGCCCGTGCTGCTGGCCGCCAGCACCCATCCCGGCGAGGAGGCGCAGGTGGCCGAGGCCCATGCGCGCCTGCGGGAGCGCCTGCCGGAGCTGCTGACGATCATCGCTCCCCGCCACCCGGAGCGCGGCGCGGCCCTGGCGGGGGAGCTGGGCGCCCACAACCCGGTCCTCCGCTCCACCGGGGCGCTGCCGGGGCCGGAGACGGCCGTCTACATCGCCGATACGCTGGGGGAGCTGGGCCTGCTCTACCGCGTGGCAGGGGCGGCGCTGATCGGCGGCTCCCTCGTGCCCCATGGCGGGCAGAACCCGCTGGAGGCGGCTCGGCTGGGCTGCCCGGTGCTCCTGGGCCCGCATACCGGCAACTTCACCGCCATCGTGGACCGGATGCTGGAGGCGGGCGCCGCCATCCCGGTGGCGGATTCCGCCGCGCTGGCCGAGGCCGCGGGCGGCGTGCTAACGGATGCGGACCGGGCCCGGTCCATGACCTCGGCCGCTGCCCGGATCGCGGCGGATGCCGGGGCCCTGCCCGAACGGATGGCCGCCGCGATCGGGACTCTCCTGCCCGCCCCTGCCCCGACCGGGGATGGTGACGCGGCGGCACACGGATGAAGGACGCCTGACGGCACCATGCGTGCCCCCGATTTCTGGACCGGGGATGGCGGCGGAATCGCGCCCATCCTGCTCTCCCCCATCGCCGCGCTCTACGCGGCGGCGACAGCGCGCCGCGTGGCGCGGCCCGGCTGGCGCGCGCCCGTGCCGGTGATCTGCTGCGGCAACGCCACCGCCGGCGGCGCGGGCAAGACCACCCTGGCGCTGGACCTCGGCCGGCGCCTGGCGAACCGCGGGATCGCCGTGCACTTCCTCACCCGCGGCTATGGCGGCACGCTCAAGGGCCCCGCGCGGGTGGAGCCCGGCAAGCACGACAGCGAGACGGTAGGCGACGAGGCCCTTCTCCTGGCCGCCGAGCGCCCGACCTGGATTGCCGCCGACCGCGCCGCCGGCGCCAGGGCCGCGATCGAGGCCGGGGCGCAGGCCATCATCATGGATGACGGGCTGCAGAACCCGACGCTGGAGAAGGACCTCTCCTTCCTGACGATCGATGGCAGCTACGGCTTCGGCAACAACCGCGTGATCCCTGCCGGGCCGTTGCGGGAGCCGGTGGCGGCCGCTGCCGGCCGGTCCGGCGCCGTAGTGCTGATCGGCAAGGACGAGTGCGGGGCCCTGGCGCTGCTGCCGCCGGGCCTTGCCGTGCTCCGCGCCCGCACGGTGCCGGGGCCCGAGGCGAAGCAGCTCGTGGGGCAGTCCGTCTTCGCCTTCTGCGGCATCGCGAATCCCCGGAAGTTCTTCTCAACCCTGTCAGAATCCGGCGCGATCATCGCCGGGCGCGCGCCCTACGCGGACCACTACCCCTTCGATGCCGGGGACATGCGGGAGCTTCTGGCGGAGGCGGACCGGCTGCGCGCCATCCCCGTGACGACGAAGAAGGACTTCGTCCGCATCCCCCCCGCCTTCCGCGCCCGGGTCACGGTGGTGACGGTCGGGCTGGAGTGGGAGGAGCCGGCGATGCTGGAGGCGATCCTCGATCCTCTGGCCGGGCGCGTGCCCATCCCGGCCTGAAGGGCTGGTGACAGCGGCCAACGGGAATGCGCCACCCCGGCGAGTTCCTGCCGGCCGTGTCCTGGCGGCATCACCGGCCGGAGCATCGCACGACCGGGAACATTCTGTGCGGCCAGTACGCAACCGAACCATGCTGCGCCGCGATACGCGACCATGCGCCGGCTGCTCCTTCTCCTCCCGCTCCTCCTCGTGACCGCCTGCGCCAGTACGCCTCCTGCCTCGACGGGCCCCTCTCAGGCGCGCAGCGGGACGAGCCAGAAGCCGGCCGGTCCCGGCGCCGCGCAACTCGTCGCCGCGGCGGAACGGGAGTGGCGGGACTGGGGACGCATCGCCGTGGAGGGCTGGCCCATCGCGCTGGACCGCACCCCGGACGCGACGCCGGAGCTCTTCGACAAGCTGATGTCCTACTGGTCCGCCACGCCGGATGGAGCAGGGATCATCAACGCCCACATGCACTTCCGCGACACGATCTCGGGCCCCGCCCTCGCCTCGGCCTCGCTCGATCCCGTCTCCGGACTGCCCTTCAACGTGGAGCCCGCAAACGTCGCGATCTCCTCCTACAACACCCCGGCCTGGTCAGCGGCCTTCATCAGCTACGCGATGAATTCGGCCGGCGTGTCGCGGTCGGATTTCCGGCCCTCCTCCGCCCATGTCTTCTACATGGACGGAATGATCGAGAACTACCTGGCCGATCCGGACTCCGCCGCCTTCCGCCCGCACCATGTGGAGGAGTACGCGCCGCGCCCCGGCGACCTGCTCTGCTACGACCGCTCGGCCAGCCCCCTCCCGAACTGGGAGGCCCGGATGGCGGAGCGCGGGCGTTCGCGCCCTTCCCACTGCGACATCGTGGTGCGGGCCGCCGGGGGCACGATCGACCTCATCGGCGGCAACGTGATGGACGTGGTGCTCCGCCGCCGCATCCCCGTGGACGCGCAGGGCATCGTCCTGCCGCCCCCGCTGGAGCGCCCCCCTTTCTTCGTGGTGTTCGAGAACCGGCGCTGAACTGGGCCGCTCAGCCCTCGATGCCCCTCTCCCGCAGCAGACGGCGCGTGCCGGGGTGGATCATCGCCACCTCGGGCACGGAGCGGCGCGTGTTCTCCGGCGTCGTCTCCCGCCCCTGCGGCAGCCGCGCGGCGATACCCGGCCGCGCCGCGTCGATTGCGGCTGCGAGCCGGTAGGCGGTCTCCTCCGCAAGCCCGGGGCGGGCCAGGATGTAGCTCCAGGTGCCCACGGAAAGGATCGGCGCGGTCTGGTGCGGGTAGCTGTCCGCCGGCAGCACCATCTCGCGCACTGCAGGGTCGGCCGCCATGGCCCGGCGTCGCTCGGCCTCGTCCAACGGGATGAACCTGGCCCCGGCCGGGCCGGAGGCGATGGCGGTGAAGGCCGGCCAGCCGGCGCCGCCGCCCCAGAGCGCCGCCACGCGGCCGCTCTCCACCATGCCCGGCCCCTCTCCGACATGGTCGAGATAGACGGGCTGGAAGTCGCGCTCGATGTCGAGCCCCAGCCCGCCGAGGATGCGACGGGCCAGCACGACGAAGCCGGACCCGCCCGCGCCCCAGGCGATGGGCTTCCCTATCAGATCCCGGATGGACCCCGCCGGCGAATCGCCCCGGGTCACGAAAAGCCCGGGCGTCGCGTAGATGGCGGTGATCACGGACAGTCCGCGGCCGCCGGCCAGCGCACCGGTCGCTACCTCGCCCGCGACCAGGGCGATGTCGACCGCCCCATCCGCCAGCAGGCGCGCGTTCTCCGTGCTGCCCGCGCTGTTGCGCGGGGTGATCCGGATCGCCGGGTCCACCCCGGCCAGGGCGGCGATCAGGGCGTCGCCATAGGCCGGGAAGCCGCCACCCGGCGTGGCGGTGGCGAGGGTGAGGCCGATGGCCTGCTGGGCCAACGCGGCCGGCGCGGACAGCGCGGCGGCGAGCGCGAGGGCCGTGCGGCGGCCCGGGCGGAACAGGTTGGGCATGGCGGCCTTCCTCAGCTCAGATAGCGGGCGCGCAGATGATCCATGAAGTCGGAGGGGTCCAGCGGGCGACCGGTGGCGGCCGTCATCAGGTCCTGGAAACCGAGGAGGGAGCCCTTCCCGTGGACGGAAGTCCGCAGCCAGCCCAGCAGGGGCGTGAAATCCCCCTGCCCCAGCGCCCCGTCCATCCCGGGCAGCGCGGCGCGGGCCGCCTGCATCAGCTGGGCGGCCGCCATGGCGCCGAGGGTATAGGATGGGAAGTAGCCGAAATTCCCGTCATACCAGTGGATGTCCTGCAGGCAGCCCCGCCGGTCATCGGGCGGGGTGATGCCGAGGAGCGCGTGCAGCCCCTCCGCCCAGGCGCCGGGCAGGTCCGCCACGGAAAGGTCGCCGGCGATCAGGGCGCGCTCCAGCCGGAAGCGCAGGATGACATGGGCGGGGTAAGTGATCTCGTCCGCCTCGGTGCGGATGAACCCGCGCTCCACCCGGCGCCACAGGCGGCCGAGATTGGCGCCCGAATAGGCCGCCGCGTCGCCGCCAAAGGCCGCGTGCAGCTCCGGCCCGAGCCAGGTGAGGAAGGCATCGGAGCGTGCGGCCTGCATCTCGATAATGAGGCTCTGGGACTCGTGCGCGGCCA
This sequence comes from Roseomonas indoligenes, assembly GCF_017813365.1. Taxonomy (GTDB): domain Bacteria; phylum Pseudomonadota; class Alphaproteobacteria; order Acetobacterales; family Acetobacteraceae; genus Roseomonas; species Roseomonas indoligenes. The sequence goes on along the minus strand of NZ_JAGIZA010000001.1, from coordinate 478,684 downwards.
TGCCGGCGGCCTCGCCCACGGGTTGCCGGGCATAGGGCGCGGGCAGGCCGCGCTCATACAGGGCGTGGCCGGTCTCGTGCAGGATCCCCAAGAGCGCCTGGCCGAAGGCGTCGGGGGTGTAGCGCGTGGTCAGGCGCACATCGGTGGGGGTGCCGCCGCAAAAGGGATGCGCGCTCTCGTCCAGCCGGGCGTGCTCGTAATCCAGCCCGGCCCGCTCGGAGAGGCGGCGGCCCAGGGCGCGCTGCACCTCCGTCGGGAAAGGTCCTTGTGGCTGCAACGGCGCCGGGCGGGCCGCCTGGATCGCCTCGGCCCGGGGCAGCGCCTCCTTGAGGAAACTCTCATAGGCGGCGAAGACGGGCTCCACGTCGGCGGCGGCGATCCCGGGCTGGTAGGCGTCCATCAGGGCGTCGTAGGGCGAGAGGCCCGTGGCGGAGGCCAGCGCCGAGGCCATCTCCCGCTGGAGGCGCACCACGTCCTCCAGCCAGGGGCGGACGGCGGCGAAGTTGGATTGCGGGCGGGCCTCCCGCCACACCTTCTCGCAGGCGGAGTTGGCACGCTCCATCGCTTCCACCAGATCGGCGCTCATGGCCGTGGCGCGGCGATGGGCACGGCGCATCAGAGCGAGGTTGGCCTCGTCCCAGGGCCCCTCCGCCGCCGCGGCCGAGAGGTCCTCCGCCACCTCGGGCGCCACCAGCATGGCGTGAGAGACGCCGGCCAGAACCGCCAGCTGCTCCCCACGCGCCGCGCCACCCCCGGGCGGCATCATGGCGGAGGCGTCCCAGCCCAGCATCGCCGAGCACTCGCCGATCGTGGCGATGCGGGCGAAGCGGTCCTTCAGGCGGGCGTAGGCGTCGTTCATGCGTCGTCCTTCCGGATGGCCCAGGCGATCAGCACGCCCAGCAGCGATGCGGCGAGCCCGTACCAGGTGATGGCGTAGCCGAGATGGGAGTTGGACGGCCGCGGCAGCGTTTCGGCCGGTTGCGGCAGGGCGTCCCGCGGCGTGTCCGTGGCGCGCAGGGCCACGAGCAGGTCCGGCATCGTGCCGGGCAGGCCCAGAGCCGCGCCGATCGCGCCCGCATCGGCGGTGTAGAAACGGCGTCCTGGCAGGTCGTCCGTGGCGGCGAAAAAATCCCGGTCATGCGGTGGGGAGACGTAGCCGACCACCGTCACACGCCCGTCCGGCCGCGCGATGGTCACCCCATCCCGCTGCATCGGCACCCAGCCCCGGTTCACCAGCACGGGGGGCAGGCCTTCCGCCTCCAATGGCGTGACGAGATGGGTGCCGAGGCTGCTCCCGCGCACCTCAACGCCCAGCACCGCCTCCAGGTCGTAGCGGAAGCGGCCGGTGACGGTGACCTTCGTGAAGGGCTGCGGCGCGACCGTGAGCGGTACGGGCGGCCCGGCCTCCGCGGCGGCGATGGTCGCCAGCAGGTCGGTCTTCCAGGCCAGCCGCCGCACCTGCCATGTGCCCAGCACCAACAGGATCGCCAGCACAGGAATGGAGGCCAGCACGGCCGGGAGGATGCGGCGCGGGCGGGACGTCATGCGGAACCCTTCAACGACGAACCCCGCCCAGAGACCCGGGCGGGGTTCGGAATGCGGTGCTGTCGAGGCCTAGTGCTCGGCGATGGGCCCGGCGCCCCAGACATAGATGCAGACGAAGAGGAAGAGCCACACCACGTCCACGAAATGCCAGTACCAGGCGGCCGCCTCGAAGCCGAAATGCCGGCGCGGGGTGAAGTCGCCCCGCCAGCCGCGGATGAGGCAGACCAGCAGGAAGATGGTGCCGACGATCACGTGGAAGCCGTGGAAGCCGGTGGCGAGGAAGAAGGTGGAGGGATAGATGCCGCCGCCGTGGAAGGCGAAGGGCGCCTCCGAGTACTCGATGGCCTGGAGCGTGGTGAAGAAGAGGCCGAGCGCCACGGTGAGCGCCAGCCCTTGCAGCATGCCCTTCCGGTCGCCCTCGATCAGGGCGTGGTGCGCCCAGGTGACCGTGCAGCCGGAGAGCAGCAGGATCATCGTGTTCAGGAAGGGCAGGCCGAAGGGATCGAAGGTGTGGATGCCCTGGGGCGGCCAGACATGCTCCGTCGCGCCCGCAACGTGCTCCGGGTAGAGCGCGAAATGGAAGAAGGCCCAGAAGAAAGCGACGAAGAACATCACCTCGGAGGCGATGAACAGCGCCATGCCGTAGCGCAGGCCGATCCGCACGATCGGGGTATGGACGCCCGGCTGCTTCGATTCGCGCACCACGTCCCGCCACCACAGGAACATGGAGGCGAGGACGCCGACGATCCCGAGGCCGAACATCCAATGGATGTTGTAATGCGACCAGAGAACGATCCCGAAGAGCAGCGCCGCGCCGGAGAAGGAGGCGAGCAGCGGCCACGGAGAGGGATCGACGAGGTGGTACGGGTGCTTATGCGGCGCCGGGGGCTCGTTCGGATCGAGCGTGATGTCGGCCGTGGTCGTGTCGAGGGTCGCCATCGAACGTCCTGGTTCTTGGGGTTCCGTTATGGGGGGCGGTTGCCCCGACGCGTCCCCGCATCAATCCCGCAAACGGGGGTGGGGATCAAGGGTTCGGCAGGCGGAACCAGCCGTCATCAGGGCGTGGCGGCGGCCCGCCCGACATGCGGCCCGGCGCTGGCCAGCGCGCCCGTGCGCTCCGCATCCGCCAAAGTCCGGAAGAAGGTGTAGCTGAGGGTGATGGTCCGGATGTCCCGCGTGTTCGGATCCTGCGCGATGGCGGGATCCACCCAGAAGGAAACGGGCATCTCCACGGACTGGCCGGCCTGTAGGGTCTGGGCGTCGAAGCAGAAGCAGGCGGTCTTGTGGAAGTACTTGCCCACCACCTCCGGCGTGACGTTGTAGGTGGCCACCCCCTCCACCGCCCGGTCCGTCTCGTTCGCTGCTCGGTAGAAGGCGAGCCCCTGTTCGCCGAGATGGACGGGCATGGAGCCCTGCGCCGCCTCGAACCGCCAGGGCAGGCCGGGATGGGTGGTGGCCGCGAATCGGACGGTCACCTGCCCGGCCACCGCGCCCGGGGCGGCCGGTCCGCCCGTCTGCACCGTGCCGTTATAGCCGGTGACGCGGCAGAACACGGCATAGAGCGGCACGGCGGCGAAGGAGAGGCCGACCATGCCGGCCACCACGCCGAGCACGGCAATCCCGGTGCGGCGGTTCCGGCGGGCAACGGGGTCCTGCACGTCCTCAGCCTCCGGAAGTCAGCTTGGCCATGGTGATGGCGTAGAAGATCGCCACCAGCGCGACCAGCACCACCAGCATGCCGATGTTGCGGCCCTTGCGCCGGCGATAGAAGGCGGCCGCCTCCTCCTCCGTCATGCGGGCGGGTTCCAGGGCCATCAGCCCAGGATCCCCGCGTAGTGCAGCCAGTGGTCCAAGGCCAGCGCCGCGAAGAGGCCAGCGAGGTGCAGCAGGGAGAAGCGGAAGGCCGCCCGGGCCGCCTTATCGCCTTCCAGGCTCACCCCCGTGGCGTCCTGCGGCTCCCGCAGCACGCGCCAGGCGTGGAACAGGAACCCGGCGCCGAGGGACAGGGCAAAGGCGCCATAAACCCAGCCCACCAACCCCAGCAGCACCGGCGCGAGGCCCAGCGGCGCGAGGAGGAGGGTGTAGGCCATGATCTGGCGCCGCGTCTCACGCGCGCCGGCGGTGACGGGCAGCATCGGCACGCCCGCCCGCTGGTAGTCGTCATGCGCCCAGAGGCTGAGGGACCAGAAATGCGGCGGGGTCCAGATGAAGACGATGGCGAAGAGGAGCAGGGGCAGCACATCCACCCCGCCCGTTACCGCCGCCCAGCCGATCACCGGCGGAAAGGCCCCGGCCGCCCCGCCGATGACAATGTTCTGCGGCGTCCGGCGCTTCAACCACATGGTGTAGACGAACACGTAGAAGAGGATGGAGCCGCCGAGCCAAGCCCCAGCCACCGCGTTCGTCGCCAGCCCCATCAGCAGCACGGACATCACGGCCAGAACGATGCCGAAGGCCAGCGCCGCCCCAGGCTCCACCCGGCCGGCCGGGATCGGCCGACGGGCGGTGCGGCGCATCACCGCATCGATGTCCCGGTCGTACCACATGTTGATGCAGCCGGCTGCGCCCGCCCCCACGGCGATGCAGAGGATGGCGACGGCACCCAGCGTGGGGTGGATGTGCCCGGGGGCCACCAGCATCCCCACCAGCCCGGTGAAGACCACCAGCGTCATCACCCGGGGTTTGAGGAGCGAGATCCAGTCCCGCAGCTCCGACCAGTCGGCGGAAACGTCGAGGGGGGCCGCGGCCCCCCTCCTCATCAGGTCACTCATGGCGGGTGTCTCTTACCCTTCCGAAGCCTGAAATCGCAATGGGAAGCTGCGGTTCAGCGGATGCGCGGCAGTTCGTCGAAGGTGTGGAAGGGCGGGGGAGAGGAAACCTGCCACTCCAGCGTCGTCGCGCCCTCGCCCCAGGGGTTCGCCGCGGCCTTTTCCTTCCGGGCGAAGGTCAGGAAGACGACGTAGATGAACACCAGGAACGACGCCGCCGAAATATAGGAGCCGATGGAGGCCACCAGGTTCCAGCCGGCAAAGGCGTCCGGGTAGTCCGGGTAGCGGCGCGGCATGCCCTGGGCGCCCAGGAAGTGCATGGGGAAGAAGGTGATGTTCACCCCCACGAAGGTCATCCAGAAATGCACCTTCCCCCAGAACTCCGGGTACTGGTAGCCGCTCATCTTGCCGATCCAGTAGTAGAAGCCGGCATAGATGCCGAACACGGCGCCCAGCGACAGAACGTAGTGGAAGTGGGCGATGACGTAGTAGGTATTGTGCAGGATCACGTCCACGCCGGCATTGGCCAGCTTCACGCCCGTGACGCCACCGACGGTGAAGAGGAAAACGAAGCCGATGGCGAACAGCATCGGCGTCTTGAGCTGGAGCGACCCACCCCACATCGTTGCGATCCAGGAGAAAATCTTGATGCCCGTGGGCACCGCGATGATCATCGTGGCCGCCATGAAGTAGGCCCGCGTGTCCACCGAGATGCCGGAGGTGAACATGTGGTGCGCCCAGACCACGAAGCCGACCACGCCGATCGCGACCATGGCATAGGCCATGCCGAGGTAGCCGAAGATCGGCTTGCGGCTGAAGGTGGACAGCACGTGGGAGACGATGCCGAAGGCCGGCAGGATCATGATGTACACTTCGGGGTGGCCGAAGAACCAGAACAGGTGCTGGAACAGCACGGGGTCGCCGCCGCCCTCAGGCTTGAAGAAGGCCGTGCCGAAGTTCCGGTCCGTGATCAGCATGGTGATCGCGCCGCCGAGCACCGGGACCGAGAGCAGCAGCAGGAAGGCGGTGACGAGCATCGCCCAGACAAACAGCGGCATCTTGTGCAGCGTCATGCCCGGAGCGCGCATGTTGAAGATGGTGGTGATGAAGTTGGCCGCGCCGAGGATGGAGGAGGCGCCCGCCAGGTGAAGGGCGAAGAGCGCCATGTCCATGGAGGGGCCGGACTGGTAGGCACTGTCCGAGAGCGGCGGGTAGATGGTCCAGCCCGCGCCGGCGCCCTGGCCGACGAACATGGAACTGCCGAGCAGCATGAAGGCCGGTACCAGCAGCCAGAAGGAGATGTTGTTCAGCCGCGGAAAGGCCATGTCCGGCGCGCCGATCATGATCGGCACGAACCAGTTGCCGAACCCGCCGATCAGGGCGGGCATGACCACGAAGAACACCATCACCAGCCCGTGGGCGGAAACCATGGCGTTCCACATCTGGCCATTGGCGAAGATCTGCAGCCCCGGCTCCTGCAGCTCCATCCGCATCAGGACGGAGAGGCCGACGCCGAGGCAGGCCGCCACCACCGAGAAGATGATGTAGAGGGTGCCGATGTCCTTGTGGTTGGTCGAGAAAAACCAACGCGAGACGAAGCCCGGCGTGTGGTCGTGGTGGTCGTCATGACCATGGGTGTCGTGCGCGGCGTGCGCCATGTCTGTCTTCCTGTCAGGCCGCCTTACCGGCGGGCCTCCACGGGGGAAGCGGCGGGGGAGTCGAGGGCGGCGACCGAGGTGGCCCGGTCACGCTCGGGCCAGCCCGGCCCCTGCCCTTCGGCGAACTTCGTCTTGGCCTCGGCGGCCCAGCGGTCGAACTCGGCGCGGGGCACGGCGCGGACGGCGATCGGCATGAACCAGTGGTTGTTGCCGCAGATCTGGTTGCACTGGCCGTAGAAGGTACCCTCCCGGTCGGCGCGGAACCAGGTCTCCATGGTGCGGCCGGGGATGGTGTACTTCTGCACGCCGAGGCTGGGCACGAAGAAGCTGTGGATCACGTCATGCCCGGTAGTCAGCACCCGCACCGTGGCGCCCACCGGCACCACCAGGGGATTGTCCACCGCGAGGTTCCGCAGCTGCCCCGGCTTCAGGTCGGCCTCCGCGATCGGGTAGCTGTCGAACTCGAAGTTGCCGCTGTCCGGGTAGCCGTAGTGCCAGTACCACTGGCGCCCCTGCACGTTCACCGTCAGGTCCGCCTCACGCGCCCGGTCCTCGTAGTAGATCAGGCGGAAGGAGGGGATGGCGATGATCAGCAGGATCAGCACCGGCACCACCGTCCAGGCGATCTCCAGCACCGTGTGGTGGCTGGTGCGGGACGGAACGGGGTTACGGCTGGCGTCATAACGCCAGATCACCCAGGCCAGCAGCCCGGCCACGAAGATCGTGATGGCGATGATGATATAGAGAACAAGGTCGTTGAAGTCGTGGATCGCCGCCTTCACCGGCCCGAAGGCTTCCTGCAGCCCCAAGGCCCAGGGGTGCGGCACGCCCAGCGCCTCGCCCGTGGCAGCGGGCTGGGCCATCGCGACCCCGGCCAGGCCCAGCAGGGCCACCAAGGCCAGGGCTGTTAAGAGAATCCGCCGCATTCCGCTGTCCTGATCCGATTTTCCGCCCTGTCGTTCCGCAGGCCTGTGGCATGCGGCCGTCCCATTCCCCGCCCAGCTGAACACGGTACGGAACGCAACCGGACACTAATCACGCGACGCCGCGTGACACAAGGTTGCGGGACGTGCCGCGGGTCAGTTCGGGGCCGCCACCTCGCCCTCGGCCTCGCCCTCCGCAACATGGTCCACCATGTCGGTCAGCATGGAGCGGATGTGTTCATCCATCACGGCGTAGAAGACCTGCCGCCCCCGCCGGTCCGCCTGGAGCAGCCGGGCCGCGCGCAGCAGCCGCAGGTGGTGAGAGACGAGGCTGCCGGAGATGCCGATCCGCTCCGCCATCTCACCCACGGAAGCCGGGGCATCCAGGCAGGCCAGGATGATGCTCAGGCGCGTGGGGTCGCTCATCAGCCGGAACATCTCGGCCAATTCCACCACCTGGTCCTCGCCGATTCTGCCTCGCACCGGTCACCTCATCGTTCTGCGGTCCGAGTCTCGGGGCCAGGGGCCGGTCTGTCCAGGGCAACGGGGCATCGCCAGGCCAGTTAGCGCGGATCAGGCGGGCACGGTGCGCAGCCCGGCCGCGTCCGGCCGCCGCCAGGGGGAGTCGCGCTCCGTCCAGGCCGCACCGGCCCCCAGCCGCCCGCGGCCGGAGGACCATCGTTCCATCGCCGTCTGGGCGCGGAGGGAGAGCGCCACGGGCAGCCGGACGCCCGCCAACAGTCGTTCCAAGAAGCCCGCCCGGCGGGTCACGAGGTCCGCGCCGTCCCGCAGTGCCGCGAGGAGGCTGTAGGCCCAGCGAGGCGGCACGGGCTCGCCGGTGGTAGTGAGGAGGATCGGCACCCCCGGGACCCCGAGGGTGGCCGCCCAGGCGGCCGCCTGCCGGACTGCCAGGACCGCGTCGCCCAGCCCATCCTCGACATGAAGGGGAAAGGGGTAGTCCGGCGCCAGTTGCTCCGCCACGGACAGCGCCTCCGGCTCGGCGGCCAAGATCAGCACGGCCAGGGAACCCGGGGCGGCGGGCAGGCCGCCGGCACCGCGGGACCGCGCCAGCGACTCGAGCACCGCCCGCAGCCGGCGAACCCCGCCCAGCGGCACGGGAACGAGCACCAGGGCCACCGGCGTCGCCTCCCGGGCCAGCGTCGCACCGGGTGGCGCGCAACGGGGGGACGAGGCAGCAACGGGTCGGGGGGAATCGGCGGCCAGAATGTCCATGGCCCGAGAAGACGCCTGCACGCCTTGCCACGGCGTTAACGTCCCTCGTCCTGGCGTTGACGCAGAGATGTATTCGCCGCCCCTTTCCCCGCCGCACCGGCCGCGCCATCTGCCGAGGATGCGTCGCCGACAGATCCTCCCCGCCCTCGCTCTCCTGCCGCTGGCCGCCCCGGCACTGGCCCCCAAGGCCCTGGCGCAGGGCGCCCTCTCCGCCCGCGACCGCGCGGACCTTCAGCGGGTGGAGGCCTATCTCAACGGCATCACCACGCTCCGCGCCCGTTTCATCCAGATTGCCCAGAACGGTGCCACGGCCCAGGGCACGGCCCTGATCTGGCGCCCCGGGCGGATGCGCTTCGACTACGACCCGCCGGAGCCGCTGCTGCTTGTCGCCAATGCCGGGCAGTTCATGCATTACGACAAGGAGCTGCGGCAGCCTTCCATCGTGCCCGTGGGCTCCACCCCGCTCGGCATCCTCCTGAGGGAACGGATCACCCTGTCCGGGGATGTGACGGTGAGCGGGTTGCAGAGGGAGGGCGGGTTCCTCCGCGTCACCCTTTTCCGCACGGCCAATGCCTCCGAGGGCCGGATCACCCTCGTCATGGCGGACAATCCCTTGGAGCTGCGCCAGTGGCTCGTGGTGGACGGCCAGGGGCACACCACGCGCGTCACCCTCTCGGCCATCGAGACGGGCATCCGGCTGGAGCGCGCCACTTTCGACTTCAACGACCCCCGATTCATGCAGGGCCCGGTGGATAACAACTAGGCGGAGGCTTTTCGGCACCGTCCGTGCCTTTCGCCTTGAAGCTGCCACGGTGCACCCGCAACATGATGGTCATGCGGCCCTTGATCGGCATTTCCTGCTGCGTGAAGCCCTTCGGTCCCACGGGGATGCCGAACCACGCGGCGTCTGACCACTATGTCCGGGTTATTCTCGGCCCTGTGGAAGGGATGCCCGTGCTGCTGCCAGCAGCCGGGGAAGCCATATCGCGGGAGCTTCTCTCCCGTTTGGATGGGCTGTTGCTCACCGGTAGTCGCTCGAATGTTTGCCCGGTCTATTACGACGGCCCGCAGCACGCTGAGGGCACGCCGGAGGACGAGGCGCGGGACGCGACCACTCTTCCACTCATCCGCGCGGCGATCGCGGCAGGCGTGCCACTCCTGGCCATCTGCCGCGGCTTCCAGGAACTGAACGTCGCCCTGGGCGGATCGCTGGATCAGCGGATCCAGGACCTGGAGGGCCGGATGGACCACTCCACCCCGGCCGACCAAGCCATCGTCCGGGTGCGGACGGGCAAGGCGCATTCCGTCCGTGTGGCGGCGGGCAGTGGCCTCGCGCGGCTCTGGGCCGGATTGGACTACGATGCGGCGGCGGTGCCCGTGAACTCGCTGCACAACCAGGGCGTCGCTCGGCCCGCGCCTCGGTTGCGGCCGGAAGCTTGGGCACCCGACGGAACGATCGAGGCGGCGAGCATCGAGGGCGCGCCCGGCTTCGCCGTGGGCGTCCAATGGCACCCGGAATATGACTGGGAGCGCGATCCCCTCTCCCGCCGGATCTTCGAGCGCTTCGGGGCAGCCGCAGAAGAGTTCGCGCGCCGGAGAATGCTGAACAGGGCCTTACCGAGCGCCGTTGCCGCGGAATAGCGCCGTCCAAGAAGCGTTCATTACCTGGACCGGAGCCCAGGAATTCTGGCCTGCCTCACGGCTCTGTGATCGTGAGAGCCTTTGCGCGCTTTGCATTCTTCCTGTGGATATGGGTAATGTTCCTTCGCCGGCCCAAAGCCGGCGGTGCTCCGGTATCCCCTGCCGGCTCACCCGACCAAGAGAACTCCGATCGGAAGTAGCGTATCCGGCGCCCGGTGACCCCCCTCACCGGGCGCCATTCTTTTTTGGCCGGGCCAAATGCATCTTGGTAACTTGGGATAGTCTGGTCATCCCGAGAAGACAACCTTTGGTTGATTCTCATGCTACCTCCTGGGATCATTGCATCGGGTATTGTCGGAGGAAGCACATTTCCCTTGGGGTATCCGGGCGGGTCGTCGGGCCTTATACCCTTGCGCCGTCCCCAGAACCGGATCCCATCCTCCCATGGCCGACTACGTCATCGCCCCGCCCGCGGTCGCCGCGCTGCCCGTGCGCGGCGGCGGGCTCTTCCCCGTGCGCCGGATCTTCTGCGTGGGCCGCAACTACGCTGAGCACGCCCGCGAGATGGGCAGCGACCCCGACCGCGAGCCGCCTTTCTACTTCACCAAGCCGGCCGATGCGGTGGTCATCAACGGCGCCGACATGCCCTACCCCACCATGACCAAGGACCTGCACCACGAGATGGAGCTGGTGGTGGCAATCGGTGTGGGCGGCAGCGACATTGCTGAGGCGGATGCGCTGAACCATGTCTGGGGCTACTGCGCTGGCCTCGACATGACGCGGCGTGACCTGCAGGCCGAGGCCAAGAAGGGCGGCCGCCCCTGGGACATGGGCAAGGGCTTCGACCAGTCCGCCCCAATGGGCGAGCTGGTGCCGGGCGCCGGAGTCGATGTGACCAAGGGCAAGATCGAGTTGAAGGTGAACGGCCAGGTTCGCCAGACCTCGGATCTGTCGAAGCTGATCTGGTCCGTGCCGGAGGTGATTGCGAACCTCTCCCGCCTCGTGAAGCTCGCCCCGGGCGACCTCATCATGACGGGAACGCCGGAGAACGTGGCCGCCGTTCAGAAGGGCGACCTGCTGGAAGGCGTGGTCGAAGGCGTCGGCACCGTCACCACCCGGATCGCCTGAACCAGCCCGTGACGGCATCTGCCTCGGTGGCCACGCCCCTGCGCGTGGCCACTTGGAACATCAACTCCGTCCGCCTGCGCGCCCCCTTGCTGCGGCAGGTCGTGGACGAGCTCGACCCGGACATCCTGTGCCTGCAGGAGACGAAGACCCCGGACGAGCACTTCCCGCATGAGGCGGCGGAGGCGCTGGGCTTCAGCCACCGCATCATCACGGGGATGAAGGGTTACAACGGCGTCGCCGTCCTCTCCCGCCACCCGCTCACCCGCATCCCGGACTGGCAGGACTGGTGCGGCAAGGGGGACTGCCGGCACCTCGGCGTCGCCGTGGACCTGCCCGGCGGCCCGCTGGAGGTGCACAACTTCTACGTTCCCGCCGGCGGCGACGTGCCGGACCGAGAGGTTAATATCAAATTCGCCCACAAGCTGGACTTCGTTGCCGAAGTGACGGCCTGGACTGCCGCCCGCGGCCCCGTCCGCCGCTCCGTGCTGGTCGGTGACCTCAATATCGCGCCGATGGAGCACGATGTCTGGAGTCACAAGCAGATGCTCGGCGTCGTCTCCCATACCCCGGTCGAGGTGGAGGCGATGGCCCGCTGGATCGCGGCGGGCAACTGGTATGACGCGCTGCGCCACTTCGTGCCGGCGGATCAGAAGCTCTACACGTGGTGGTCCTACCGCGCGAAGGACTGGCGCGCGACGGATCGGGGCCGGCGGCTTGACCACATTTGGGTCAGCCAGGACCTCGCGGGCGGGCTGCGGCGGCACGCGGTGCTGAAGGACGCCCGAGACTGGCCGCAGACGAGCGACCACGTGCCGGTGCTGATGGAAATTTCCTTCTAGGGCGGGATCAGCCGCGGGGGGCCCCGGACGCGCCCGCCGCGGCGACCTTTGCCTGCAGGGCTTCGATCGCCTGGATCATGTCCTGCGCCGGCTTGTTCAGGTCGGCGGGCTCGTGCTGCCCCTGCACGCGCTGCGTGATCGTGCGGACCCGCTGCTCCGTTTCCTCGAATTCCGGCCGGTTGCGGTAGTCAGCCGGCGCGGCCCGGACCACGCCCACGGCCTCCTGCATGGTGCGGAGCATGTCCAGACGCCCCCCGCGCTCCTCATACCTGCCCTCGGTAGCGGATTTGGTGTCCGGGCGTTCGGCGGCGCTGCGGAGCTTGTCCAGCACGGCCTGCAGCTGCCGGCCATAGGTGGGCAGGTCCGGCGCTGGGGTTGAATCGCCGGCCGGCGTGCCGCTGACCGGCCCCGCCTGACCCACAGTCTGGGCCGACACCGCGGTCGGGAGGCCAGCAAGGGCCAGGGCCACCATCATCGCCGTGACACGCATCGCTGCCTCCTCTCGGTCCTAAGGCTCTGGGAACGAGCGGCCTTGGCACGGGGTTGCGGCCGCGGCCGGAAGGCCCGGGTCTTAGAGAGACACGGGCGCGGATCGAGCCCCGGTTTACGGAAAGCCCTTCACTATCGGCCTGCCTGCATCCTGTCCGACCCCAGAAGCATCCCTGCCCTGCATCCGGGCGTCCAAGACGCATGGCCGGATCGGTGCCAAGCCGGCGTAACCTGGCCGGCAGGCTGCTTCTTGAGCGGAGACCCTCGGGTGGAAACCAGCGACATGACGCGCGGCGAGAAGGTGAAGGCCGTCTTCCGCGTCGCCTCGGGGAATTTCCTCGAGATGTATGACTTCATCGTCTACGGCTACTACGCGGCAGCGATCGGCGCGGCCTTCTTCCCGACCCACAGCGAGTTCGCCACCCTGATGGCCTCCTTCGCCACCTTCGGCGTGGGGTTCCTGATGCGGCCGCTCGGCGGGCTGATCCTCGGTGCTTATATCGACCGCCACGGCCGCCGGGCCGGGCTGCTGATGACACTTGGGCTGATGGGGCTGGGCACCCTGACCCTCGCGGTCACGCCGGGCTACGCCACGATCGGCGTGCTGGCACCGGCGATCGTGCTGCTAGGCCGCCTGCTACAGGGCTTCTCGGCCGGTGCCGAGCTCGGCGGCGTCTCGGTCTATCTCGCGGAGATGGCGACGCCCGGGCACAAGGGCTTCTACGTCTCCTGGCAGTCCGGCAGCCAGCAGGTGGCGGTGATCTTCACCGCGCTGCTGGGCGTGGTGCTCGGCAGCCTGATCAGCCCGGCGCAGATGGCGGATTGGGGCTGGCGCGTCCCGCTGCTGATCGGCTGCTTCATCGTGCCGCTGCTCTTCTGGGTGCGCCGCTCCCTCGGGGAGACTGAAGCGTTCGCGCGCCGCGCCGCGGGGAAGGCACGCCCGACGGCGGGGGCCATCTTCCGGTCCTTGGCGCAGAACTGGGGGCTGGTGGTGCTGGGGATGATGCTGGTCACGATGACCACCGTCTCCTTCTACCTCATCACCGCCTACACTCCGACCTACGGCAAGCAGGTGCTGCACCTCGCGGGCAACGACGCGCTGATCGTCACCCTCCTCGTCGGCATCTCCAACCTGTTCTGGCTGCCCGTCGGCGGCGCCATTTCCGACCGCATCGGGCGCTTCCCCGTGCTGGTCGGCTGCTGCGGACTGGCCTTGCTGAGCGCCTACCCCGCCATCTCCTGGCTGGTCGGCGCGCCATCCTTCACGCGGCTGCTGGTGGCGTTGCTTTGGCTGTCCTTTATCTACGGCCTCTACAACGGCGCCATGGTCGTCTACCTGACGGAGATCATGCCCGTGGAGGTCCGCACCGCCGGCTTCTCCCTGGCCTACAGCCTGGCCACAGCCATCTTCGGCGGCTTCACGCCGCTGATCTGCACCTGGTTGATCCACGTGACGGACAACCGGGCCATGCCGGGTCTCTGGCTGTCCTTCGCCGCGCTGCTGGGGCTCGTCGCCACCCTTCTCGTCCGCCGCCGGGCCGTCGAGGCGGAGCGGGCCGAGGGCGTGGCCCTGACCTGAGGCCTCCCGGCCGGGGATTCACCTCGCCGGAACCGCCCATCGCATTCGTTCAGCGAGGGCAGCCCTCCCCTTTCCGGGGATGGCTGCCCCGCCGCCGCGGGATCAGGCCGTGCGGTCGGCCATGGCCGGCTTCTCATTCGCCAGCGCCGCCTGCGCCGCCGCCAGCCGGGCCACCGGCACGCGGTAAGGCGAGCAGGAGACGTAATCCAGCCCGACCGTCTCGCAGAAGTTGATGGAGGCCGGGTCGCCGCCGTGCTCGCCGCAGATGCCAAGCTTCAGGCCGGGCTTGGTGGCCCGTCCTTTCTGGGCCGCGATCTCCACCAGCGAACCCACCCCTTCCACGTCGATGGAGACGAAGGGGTCCTTCGGCAGGATCCCCTTCTCCACGTAGAGCGGCAGGAACTTGCCGGCATCGTCGCGGGACAGGCCGAAGGTGGTCTGGGTGAGGTCGTTGGTGCCGAAGGAGAAGAAGTCGGCGGTCTCGGCGATCTTATCGGCGGTAAGGCAGGCGCGCGGCAGCTCGATCATGGTGCCAACGAAGTACTCGATCGTTATGCCGGCCTCGGCGAAGACCTCCTTGGCCACCTTGTCGATCTGCGCGTGGCTGATCTCCAGCTCCTTCTTGGTGGCCACCAGCGGAACCATGATCTCCGGCACCGGGGCCTCGGCCTCCTTCGCCACGATCACCGCCGCCTCGAAGATGGCGCGGGCCTGCATCTCCGCGATCTCCGGATAGGTCATCGCCAGGCGGCAGCCGCGATGGCCGAGCATGGGATTGGCCTCCGACAGATCAGCCGCGCGGCGCTTCATCGTCGCGAGGTCGGCGCCAAGGCTCGCCGCCACCTCGGCCAGTTCCTCCTCCTTGTGGGGCAGGAACTCGTGCAGCGGCGGATCCAGGAGGCGGATGGTGACGGGCAGCCCCGCCATGATGCGGAACAGCTCCACGAAGTCGTCGCGCTGGAAGGGCAGCAGCTTCGCCAGCGCGTCGCGGCGGCCGCCCTCGGTCTCGCTCATGATCATCTGCCGCACGGCGGAGATGCGGGAGGGATCGAAGAACATATGCTCCGTGCGGCAGAGCCCGATGCCCTCGGCGCCGAACTTGCGCGCGGTCTCGGCGTCCAGCGGCGTCTCGGCATTGGCGCGCACCTTCAGGCGGCGCACCTCGTCCGCCCAGCCCATCAGCGTCTCGAAATCGCCGGAGAGCTTCGGCTCCACCATGGCCACCGTGCCGGCGAAGACCTCGCCCGTGCCTCCGTCCAGGGTGATCGTCTCCCCGGCCTGCACGACCACGCCGCCGGCGGAGAGCGCCTGGGCGGCATAGTCCACCACCACGCCGCCAGCGCCCGCCACGCAGGGCCGGCCCATGCCGCGCGCCACCACCGCCGCGTGGCTCGTCATGCCGCCGCGGGTGGTGAGAATGCCGCGGGCCGCGTGCATGCCGTGGATGTCCTCCGGGGAGGTCTCGATGCGGACGAGGATGACGGACTCGCCCTTCTGAGCGCGCGCCTCCGCCTCATCCGCGTTGAACACCACCACGCCGCTGGCGGCCCCCGGGGAGGCGGGCAGGCCGCGCGTCAGCATGTTGCGCTTGGCATTCGGGTCCAGCGTCGGGTGGAGCAGCTGGTCGAGCGAGCCGGGGTTCACGCGGCGCACGGCTTCCTTGCGGTCGATCAGCCCCTCATTGGCCATGTCCACGGCGATCTTCAGGCTGGCCGCCGCCGTGCGCTTCCCGTTGCGGGTCTGCAGCATGTAGAGCTTGTTGCGCTGAACCGTGAACTCGATATCCTGCATGTCCGCGTAGTGCTTCTCGAGCGTCGCGCGCACCGCCACCAGCTCCGCATAGGCGGCGGGCATGGCCGCCTCCATGCTGCGCTCGCCGGGCTTGGCGCGGGCCTCGCTCATCGGCTGGGGCGTGCGGATGCCGGCCACCACGTCCTCGCCCTGCGCGTTGATCAGGTACTCGCCGTAGAAGATGTTCTCGCCCGTGCTGGGGTCGCGCGTGAAGCAGACGCCCGTTGCGCAGTCGTCGCCCATGTTGCCGAAGACCATGGCCTGGACGTTCACGGCCGTCCCCCAGTTCGCGGGGATGTCGTGCAGGCGGCGATAGGTGATGGCGCGGGCGTTCATCCAGCTGCCGAACACGGCGCCGATCGCCCCCCAGAGCTGGGCCCAGGGATCCATCGGGAAGTCCGCGCCCGTGACCTGGCGCACCATCTCCTTGTAGCTGGCGGCCACGCGCTGCCAGTCCTCGGGGGTGAGCTGCGTGTCCTCGTGGACGCCGCGGTCGAGCTTGGCGTCCTCGATGATCTCCTCGAAGCGATGGTGATCCACGCCGAGCACGACGGAGCCGTACATCTGGATGAAGCGGCGATAGCTGTCCCAGGCGAAGCGGGCGTCGCCGGAGGCGCGCTCCAGCCCCACCACCGTCTCGTCGTTCAGGCCGAGGTTCAGCACCGTGTCCATCATCCCCGGCATGGAGACCCGGGCGCCGGAGCGGACGGAGACGAGCAGCGGGTTGGCGGCGTCGCCGAAGC
The DNA here is from genome assembly GCF_017813365.1 of Roseomonas indoligenes. Lineage (GTDB taxonomy): Bacteria > Pseudomonadota > Alphaproteobacteria > Acetobacterales > Acetobacteraceae > Roseomonas > Roseomonas indoligenes. Next base: position 462,347 of record NZ_JAGIZA010000001.1, on the reverse strand, counting down.
GGGCACCGACGGCGGCCTCGATCCGGGCGAGCGCCTCCTTCACCTGACCGTCCAGATCGGCGGGATAGGAGCTGCCGTTCTCGGTGAAGTAGGTGCAGACCTCGGTCGTGATCGTGAAGCCCGGCGGCACGGGCAGGCCGATGGCGGCCATCTCCGCCAGGTTGGCGCCCTTGCCGCCCAGCAGGTTCCGCATCTCCGCCCGCCCGTCGTTGCGACCGGCGCCGAAGCCATACACCCAGCTCGTCATGACCTGTTCCCTAGCCTTCGATGCGGGCGATGTCCGCCACTTCGTCCATGGCCGCCCGCAACAGCGCCAGCAAGCCTAGCCGGTTCCCGCGCAGGGAGCGATCCGGGTCGTTCACCGTCACCCGGTCGAAGAAGGCGTCCACCGGGACGCGGAGGGGGGCCAGCGCCGCCATGGCACCGGCGAAGTCCTCCCGCGACAGGGCGGCGCCCACCTCCGGGCGGGCTGCCTCCAGCGCCGCCGCCAGGGCCATCTCCTCCGGCGCGCGCAGCAGGCCCGGGTCGATGGACGGCGCATAGGCCCGGCCGTCCTTCTTCTCCTCGATCCGCAGGATGTTGGCGGCGCGGCGATAGGCGGCGACCAGATCCGTCCCGGCCTCGGTGGAGAGGAAGTCGCGAAGCGCGTCGGCCCGCGCCAGCAGCCGGTTCAGGTCGTCGTCGCCCGAGGTCCCGAAGGCGGCGGCCACAAGATCGTGACGAAGCCCTTCGGCCCGCATCTGCACGCGCAGGCGCTCCGCCAGGAACTCGATCACGCCCTGGGCGAAGGCGGCGACCATCGGCGGGTGGTCCGATTCGGCGGGCGGCTTCCAGCCGGCATTCATCCGCTCCGCCGCGACCGCCATGCCGAATTCCGGCGTGGCGGTGCTGCCCTGGGCCATGGGGTAGCCGAAGAAGGCTTCCGCGATGGCATCGGCCAGCGGCAGGCGCAGCCCGTTCTCGCGGATGATGCGGATCACGCCCAGGGCGGCGCGGCGCAGGGCATAGGGATCCCCGGAGCCGGTCGGGCGCTCATCCGCCGCGAAGAAGCCGGCGAGCTGGTCCAGCTTGTCCGCCAGCGCCACGGCAACGGCGGTGGGCTCGGCCGGCACGGCATCGCCCGGGCCGAGCGGGCGGTAATGGGCGCCCACCGCCTCGGCCACGCGCGGGTCCTCGCCGGCGTGCAGCGCGTAGTAGCGGCCCATCACGCCCTGCAGCTCCGGGAACTCGCCCACCATGCCGGAGGCAAGGTCCGCCTTCGCCAGCCGCGCGGCGCGGGCGGCAAGGTCGGGTTCGGCGCCCACCATCGGCGCGAGATGGCGCGCCAGGCGCTCCAGCCGGCGCACGCGGTCGCCCTGCGTGCCGAGCTTCGCGTGGAACACCACCGCATCGAGCTTGGGGAGGAAGGCTTCCAGGCTCCCCTTGCGGTCCAGGTCCCAGAAGAAGCGGGCGTCGGAGAGGCGGGCGCGCAGCACGCGCTCATTGCCGCCCACGATGGCCGCGCCGCCGTCCTTTGCCTTGATGTTGGCCACCAGCGCGAAACGGGCCGCCGCTTCGCCATTCGGATGGCGCAGTGCGAAGTAGCGCTGGTTCACGCGCATGGTCGTCCGCATCAGCTCGGGCGGCAGGTCCATGAAGGCGTCTTCGATCCGGCCCAGCAGGGGCACGGGCCATTCCACCAGCCCCGCCACCTCGGCCAGCAGGCCGCGGTCGGGCACAACCTCAAGCCCCTCGGCGGCAGCCAAGGCGGCGATGCCCTCATCGATCATCCGCTCGCGCCCGGCGGCATCGGGGATCACGGAGCGCTCGCGCAGCCCGGCCTCGTACTCGGCGGCGGACGTCACGGCGAAGGCGCCTGGGGACTGGATGCGGTGGCCCTCGGTGGTGTCGGCGGAGTGCAGGCCGTGCGCGTCGTCCGCGCCATCGGCCAGCCTGAAGGGCACCACCTTCCCGTCGAGCAGGCAGAGAATGCGCTGCATCGGCCGCACCCAGATCAGGTCCGAGGTGCCCCAGCGCATGGATTTCGGCCAGGGAAAGCGCCGGATCAGCGCGGGGATGGCCTCGGCCAGCACCTCGGCGCTGGAACGCGCGGGATTGGCGAGGCGCAGCAGGAAGGAGGCACCGGACTTCTCGGCCCGAGCGAGGATCGTCAGCCCCTTCCCTTCATAGACCGGCGCGTCGGAAGCGCCCGTGGCCGCCTTCATCGCCGCCACCGCCGCATCGGGCAGGGAGAACTTGCGGGCAAAGCCGCCCAATGCCTGCTCCGGCGCACCCAGGCGGGGGCCCTTCTCCTCGCGCTCGGTCGCCGGCGTCGCGGCCGGCAGCTCCGCGATCAGCGCGATGCGGCGCGGGCCGTAGAGGGTGCGCGCGCCCGCCAGCGTCAGCCCGGCGGGCTTCAGCGCCTCACCCATCAGCCGCGCCAGGTCCTCCGCGGCGCGGGCCTGCATGCGGGCGGGAATTTCCTCGGAGAGGATCTCGAGAAGGAGCTCGGCCATCACACCGTCTCCCCGGCCAGCCAGCCTTCGCAACACCGCTTCGCCAGCGCGCGGACGCGGCCGATATAGGAGGCGCGCTCCGTCACGCTGATTGCGCCGCGCGCGTCCAGCAGGTTGAAGGTGTGGCTGGCCTTGATGCACTGGTCATAGGCGGGCAGCGGCAGGTCGGCGTCGCAGAGCGCGTTGCACTCCGCCTCCGCCTCGGCGAAGTGGCGGAACAGCACGGGCACATCGGCCTTCTCGAAGGAATAGGCGGAGAACTCCCGCTCGTTCCGCAGGAACACGTCGCCATAGGTCAGGCCGGCGGCGTTGAACTTCAGGTCGTACACGTTCTCCACGCCCTGGATGTACATGGCCAGCCGCTCCAGCCCGTAGGTGAGCTCGCAGGAGGGGACGGCGCAGGGGATGCCGCCGACCTGCTGGAAATAGGTGAACTGCGTCACCTCCATCCCGTCGCACCAGACCTCCCAGCCCAGGCCCCAGGCGCCGAGCGTCGGGCTCTCCCAGTCATCCTCCACGAAGCGGATGTCGTGCAGCATCGGGTCGATGCCGATCGCCCGGTAGCTCTCGATCAGCAGGGACTGGGGATCGGGCGGGCTCGGCTTCAGGATCACCTGGTACTGGTAGTAGGCGCCCAGGCGGTTCGGGTTGTTTCCGTAACGGCCATCCGTCGGGCGGCGGCTCGGCTGGACATAGGCTGCCCGCCAGGGCTTCGGACCCAGAGCCCGCAGCGTCGTCGCAGGATGGAAGGTGCCCGCCCCCATCTCCAGGTCGTAGGGCTGCAGGATGGCGCAGCCCTGCTTCGACCAGAAGGCGTGGAGCGCCAGGATCATGTCCTGGAACGGGAGGGGCATGGTCTGCCCCACGGGCGGATGGTTGGGCAGCGGATGATCGGCCATGGCGCGGCCGGTATAGGGGGGCGGGCGCCCCCCCGGAAAGCCCCCGCCCCTATTCCCGCCAGGCCAGGAGCCGCATTGCATTGGCCGTCACCAGCACCGTCGCGCCCGTATCCGCCAGGATCGCCGGCCAGAGCCCGGTGATCCCGGCCAGGGTGGTCACAAGGAACACCGCCTTCAGCCCCAGCGCGATGGCGATATTCTGGTGAATGTTGGCCATGGCCGCGCGGGAGAGCGCGACCATGCGCGAGAGGTCCATCACCCGCCCGTGCAGTACGGCGGCGTCCGCCGTCTCCAGCGCCACATCCGTGCCGCCGCCCATGGCGATGCCGATATCCGCCGCGGCGAGGGCGGGGGCGTCATTGATGCCGTCCCCCACCTTCGCCACGCGCTTCCCCTCCGCCTGAAGGGTGCGGACGATGCGCTGCTTGTCCTCCGGCAGCAGCCCCGCCCGCACGGGCAGGCCAAGGGCGGTGCCGATGGCCTCCGCGGCACGGGGGTTGTCGCCGGTCAGCATCACCGGGGCGATGCCCAGGGCCTTCAGCGCGTCCAAGCCCGCCTTCGCATCGGCGCGCGGCTCGTCGCGCAGGGCGATCACGCCCTGGAAGCGGCCGTCGGCCAGCAGGACGGAGACGGACTTGCCCTCCGCCTGCAGCGCCTCGATCCGCGGGGCCCAGTCCGACGGAACGGCGCCGCCGGCGGTGGCGGAACCGGGCGCGCCGAGGAACAGGGCCTGCCCGTTCACCCGGCCCGCCACGCCCTCACCCGGCCGGGCGGCCGCATCGGTCGCCGGGGGCACCTCCACACCATCCGCCGCGGCCCGGGCCAGGATCGCCAGGGCCAGCGGGTGGCTCGACCCCGTCTCCAGCGCCGCGGCGCCTGCCAGCAGCGCGCGGCCATTGCCCCCGGCGGGCAGGAGATCCGTCACCTTCGGCCGGCCTTCGGTCAGCGTGCCGGTCTTGTCGAGCGCGATCGCGTCGATCCGCCCCAGCCCCTCCAGCACCGCGCCGCCCTTCATCAGCAGCCCGCGCCGCGCCCCGGCGGAAAGCCCGGCGGCGATGGCGGCGGGGGTGGAGATCACCAGCGCGCAGGGGCAGCCGATCAGCAGGATCGCCAGGCCCTTGTAGATCCACTCCGCCCAGGGGGCGCCGAGCACCAGCGGCGGCAGCACCGCCACCAGCGCGCCGAGCACCAGCACGGCCGGGGTGTAGTAGCGGGAGAAGCGGTCGATGAAGCGCTCGGTCGGCGCTTTGCTCTCCTGCGCCTCCTCCACCAGCCGGACCACGCGGGCAATGGTGTTGTCCTGCGCCGCGGCGGTCACGCGCAGGCGCAGCACCCCCTCCCCGTTCACCGTGCCGGCGAAGACCGTGTCGCCCGCGGCCTTGCGCTTCGGCACGCTCTCGCCCGTCACCGGCGCCTCGTCCACGGCGCTCGTGCCCTCGACCACCGCTCCGTCCGCCGCGATCCGGTCGCCGGGGCGGACGAGGATCGTGGCGCCCACCGCCAGTTCCGCCGCCGGCACCTCCCGCGTCCGCCCGCCCTCCTCCACCAGCGCCGTGGCGGGCACCAGGCCGGAGAGCGCCTGGATGCTGGCGCGGGCACGCCCGGCCGCCAGCCCCTCCAGCATCTCGCCGACGAGGAAGAGGAGGACGACGGTGGCCGCCTCCTCCGTCGCGCCGATCAGGGTGGCGCCGATGGCGGCGATGACCATCAGGGTCTCGATGGAGAAGGGCGTGCCCAGCCGCGCGGAGACGAAGGCCCGCCGCGCCACCGGCACCAGCCCGACGAGCATCGCCGCGCCGAAGGCCCAGGGCTCCACCGCCGGCGCCAGCCGCCCGACGATCCAGGCGGCGACGAGGGCGAGGCCGCAGCCGATCGTCAGCAGGGCGCGCGGATTGCGCCACCAGGGGCCGCCAGTCGGGCCGTGATCATGCGCGTGGCCGTGCAGACCGGCCTCGGCCGGCGCGCCGCGCGGCGGCAGGGGCGTCGCGGCATAGCCGCCCAGCGCGCCCACCTGCCGCAGAACCGCTTCCCTGAGCCCGGGCGTCTCGGCGTGGCGCACCGTCATCGTGCCGGCGGTGACGGAGACGTCCACCTCCTCCACTCCGGGCACCCGCTTCACGGCCGTGCTGATGCGCGACGCGCAGCCCGCGCAGTCCATTCCGTCCACGCGGTAGCGGGTGCTGGTCTCGGCCACGGCGGGCGCCTTCTCCATCCTCGTGCCCGTGCCTACATCCTCCAGTGACTAGAGGATCAAGCGGAAAGGATGGAGATGGACCGGACGATCGGGGCGCTGGCCAGGCTGGCGGACGTGAAGGTGCCGACCATCCGCTATTACGAGGAAATCGGCCTCCTCCCCGCCGCGCCACGCACGGAGAGCAACCGGCGCCTTTACGGCGAGGAGGCCGTGCGCCGCCTGCGCTTCATCCGCCACGCGCGCGACCTGGGCTTCGAGGTGGAGGCCATCCGCCAGCTCCTCGCCCTGGCGGACCAGCCGGAGCGGCCCTGCGCGGAGGTGGACGGCATCGCCCGCGCCCATCTGGCCGCCATCGACGACCGGATCGCCCGCCTCACCGCACTACGGACGGAGATCGGGCGGATGACGGAGTGCGGGTCGCATGGCCGGGTGGGAGATTGCCAGGTTATCCAGGTGCTGGCGGACCACGGGCTCTGCACCCACCCGCAGCACTAGGCTACCCCGGCAGGCCGGCAGGCATGTTGTCGAGCAGGCGCACGTCCCCCAGCCGGGCCGCGGCGAGCAGCCGGGCCTGGCCCGGGGTGTCCTCCGGCCAGGGGCGCAGCGTCCCCGGTTCCACCAGCGCCAGGTAGTCCGGCGCGAAGCCCGCCGCGCGCAGGCGCAGGATGGCGGCTTCCAGCGCCGGGCCGGGAACCGCGCCGCCGGCCATGGCGGCGATCGCCTCCCGCATCTCCCGCGCCAGGACGGGCGCCAGCGCCCGCTCCCCCGGCGAGAGGCGCGCGTTGCGGGAGGAGAAGGCGAGACCATCCTCCTCCCGCACCGTCGGGTAGCCGACGATGCCGATCGGCATGTCCAGGTCCGACACCACGCGCCGCACCACTTGCAGCTGCTGCCAGTCCTTCTCCCCGAACACCGCCGTGTCCGCGCCCGTCTGCTGGAACAGCTTGGTGCAGACGGTCGCGACCCCACGGAAATGACTCGGCCGGGCCGCGCCCTCGAAACCCTCGGAAGGGCCGCCCACCTCGATCACCGTCGCCGCGCCGGGCGGGTACATGGTCTCCACGCCGGGCATCCAGACCAGGTCGCAGCCGGCCCCGCGCAGCTTCTCCAGATCGCCCGCCTCGTCGCGCGGGTAGCGCGCCAGATCCTCGTTCGGGCCGAATTGCAGCGGATTGACGAAGATGGAGACGGCCACCGCCTCCGCGTGGCGCCGCGCCTCCGCGACCAGCTCCAGGTGGCCGCGATGCAGCGCGCCCATGGTGGGCACCAGGGCCAGGCGGCGCCCGCCCGCGCGCAGCCCGGCGGTGGCCGCCCGCAGCGCGGCCAGATCGCGGATGACCTGCATGGCCCCTTCCTCTCCCCCAGTGGCGGCGCCAGCCAATGGGCCGGCGGGCGAAGGCGGGTCAAGCCGGCCGCCACGATGTTGCCGCTTGCACCCGGGGTCCGATCGCGCGATTCCCGTGCCATGCGCGTCACGAAGCACGACCTGATCGCCATCCTCGCCGTGGCGGCCGCCATCGGGCTGATGGTGCTGTACCGGTATCTGCAGGTGGAGCCGCGCCACATGGGGGCGCTCTGCCTGGACCTCTCCACTGCGCCCTTCGCCTGCAAGCCGCGCGCGGCGCTGCTCTGGCTGCAGCACTGGCAACTCTGGGGCGCGGGGGCGGTGATGCTGGGGATCTGGGCCTTCATCGGCGCGCCCTTCGCCGTGCGCGCGGCCGCCGTGGCGCTGGGCGTGATCGCCGTGCTGAATTTCAACGCCACCTGGGGGATGATCGGCGCCGCGCTCGGCGGCTGGGCCTGGGTGGAGGCCGCGGCCCGCGCGCCGGCCGCCCCCCGTCGCGCCTGATGCCCCCTGCCCCGCGCGAATCCGCCTGGCGCGCGGTGGAGGGCGGGCTGGAACTGCGCGTGAAGGCCCAGCCCCGTGCCCGCCGCCCGGGACTGCAGGGGGTGGTGGAGGCTGCGGACGGCCCGCGAATTAGGGTGGCGGTGAACGAGGCCCCCGAGGACGGGCGCGCCAACCGCGCGATCTGCGCGCTGCTGGCCGGGGCTCTGGCGGTCCCGCCCTCCCGCGTCACCGTTACGCAGGGCGCGGCGTCCCGCGAGAAGACGGTCCTGGTGGCGGGCGAGGTCGAGGCGCTGTGCGCGCTGCTGGGGAAAATGTTGTCCTGGAAACAGGGAAGCGCCGGCCCCATCCCGGATCGGGATGGCGGCCGGCGCCCCTTGCCCCTGGTGGATCGGCTAGAGGCGGGTTCCTAACGCCTCAGGCCGCCATCCGGTTCACCTTGCTCTCGGCCAGCATCGTCAGCTTCTTGTCCGTCGCCTTCTCCTCGGCGAGGTTCTCCTCCAGCACGGAAGCGCAGTCGTTGCGGCCGAGCTGGCGGGCGAAGGCGACGAGCGTGCCGTAGCGGGTGATCTCGTAGTGCTCCACCGCCTGGGCGGCGGAGAGCATGGCGGCGTCCAGCACCTCCTTGTCGCCCACCTCGCCCATGATCTCCTCGGCCTCGGCCAGGATGCCGTCCATGGCGGCGCAGGTGACGCCCTTTACCGGCTCCCCGTGCATCTGGAAGACCTTCTCCAGGCGGGTGATCTGGTTTTTCGTCTCCTGCAGGTGCAGCTCGAAGCCCTGCTTCAGCTGCGGATCCGTCGCCTTATCGATCATCTTTGGCAACGCCTTCGTGATCCGATTCTCGGCGTAGTAGATGTCCTGCAGCGTGTGGACGAAGAGGTCGTTCAGCGTGTTGATCGGCTTCGAGAAGAGGCCCATGGCGGTGCGCCCTCGTGCTGGATGTCGCGTGGCGGGGAATGGCCGGCCGATGTGCCGCCACCCCCTGGAACGCCCGGGCGGCCGGGGATGTTGCAGCGATGTCCCGCCTCATTCCCGGTCCGCGGCATTGACGCCCTTCTCCCCCAGGGCCTACCGCGCCCCGCTGGAGGTGCGCCGATGACGATGCTGGAGGCTGAGGTGCTGGTGATGGGCGGCGGCATGGCCGGCACCGTGGCCGCCATCGCCGCCGCGCGCGCCGGGGCGGAGGTGCTGCTGGTGGAGCGCCTTGGTTTCCTGGGCGGAGCCGCGACCGCAGCGGCGGTGGGCCAGTTCGTCGGCTGGGAGACGCGCGCCGGCCGGCGCATGGTCGGCGGCATCGCCGAGGAGATCGTCGTCCGCCTCCAGGCCGCCGGCGGCAGCGATGGGCACAGCCACTTCACCATGTCCACCGGCCACCGGATGGACCGTGTCTGCTATGACCCTGAACTCTTGAAGCCCGTCCTGGATGCTCTCTGCGCCGAGGCCGGGGTGCGCCTGCTGTTCCACGCCGCCCTGCTGGGCGTGGAGCGGGAGGGTGCCACGATCACCGCCGTGAGGGTGCTGACGAAGGCCGGGCCCTGGACGGTGCGGCCGAACACGGTGATCGATGCCTCCGGCGACCTCGACCTGCTCGCCAGCGCCGGCGCGGAGTTCCTGGAACTGGCGGAAGGGCAGTCGATGCAGCCCGCCACCGCCATGTTCCGCTTCGGCCCCATGGACCTCGACGCCTTCGAGGCCATCCCCGGCCCGGAGCTGGCCGCACTGGCCCGGCAGGGCGTGGAGGAGGGCCGCTTGGCCCGCGCTGCGCTGCATGCCAGCCGGATCCAGGACACGCGGGATGCCTGGTTCAACATCTCCCGAATCGCCTTCGATGCCACGGATCCCCTCGCCCTCTCCGCCGCCGAGGTGGAGGGGCGCCGGCAGGCCCTGGCGGCGGCCGCCTTCCTGGCGGAGCGGGTGCCGGGCTGCGCCGGCGGGCGGCTGGTCGCCACCGCCCCGGTGATCGGCGTGCGGGAGAGCCGCCGCGCGGTGGGGCGCCACCTGCTGACGGAGGCGGAGCTGCATGCCGGCACCCCCTTCCCCGACCGCATTGCCTGGGGCGCCTATCCCATGGACATCCACCCACCCAAGGGCGGCGGGCTGCATTTCGAGGAGTTCGGGGCGGACCACGCCTACGCCATCCCCTTCGGCAGCCTCGTGCCGCGCGGCTTCGGCAACGTGCTGGTCGCCGGCCGCGGGATCTCGGCCACGCACAAGGCCCATGCCGCCATCCGCGTCATGCCCATCGTCATGGCGATTGGCCAAGCGGCCGGGGTGGCCGCCGCCCAGTCCATCGCCGGCAATGCGCCGGTAGCTGAGGCGGACACCGCCCGGCTGCAGGCCCGGCTGCGCGCGGACGGCGCGATCCTGCCCTGAGACGCGTCTGAACACCCGGAGCAACGCCCATGGTCACCCGCCGCGCCGCCCTTTCCCTCAGCGCCCTCCCCCTCATCCGCCCCGCCCTGGCGGCGGAATGGCCGAACCGGCCCGTACGGATCATCGTGCCCTTCGCGGCCGGCGGCCCGGCGGACGGGCTGGCGCGCATGCTGGGCGAGGTCTTCGCGCCGAAGCTGGGCCAGCCTGTCGTGGTGGAGAACCGCGCGGGTGCGGGCGGCATCATCGGCACTGCAGCGGCGGCGGCAGCGACTGACGGGCACACGCTGCTATTCGGCAGCATCAGCATGACGATCGTGCCCCACCTGCAGCAGAGCCCGGTGGGCTACGACGTGGTGCGCGATTTCCTGCCGCTCGGGCTCGTCGCCTCCACTCCCTTCATCGCCGTGGTGCCGGCGGGCTCGCCCATCCGCAACGTGGCCGGGCTCATCGCGGCGGCGAAGGCGCGCAAGGGCGCGCTGACGGCCGCGAATTCCGGCTACGGCACCCTTTCGCACCTGACCGCCGAGCTGTTCAACGAGCGGACGGGCGCGGAGATCGAGACCGTCGTCTACCGCGGCGAGGGGGTGCTGATGCCGGACCTGCTGGGCGGCAACGTGGGGATGGGCTTTCTCACCCTCTCCTCCCCGCTCCCGCATATCCGCGCGGGCAAGCTGCGCGCCCTGGCCGTGGCCGGCCCGCAGCGCCTGGCGGAGTTGCCGGACGTGCCCACCTTCGCGGAGGCAGGCGTGCGGGGCATGGAGGTGGATGGATGGCAGGCCCTCCTCGCGCCGCGCAGCACGCCGCCGGAAGGTGTGGAGCGGGTGGCGTCCCTGCTGGCGGAGGCCATGGCCGATCCTTCCGTACGGGACCGCATCGCCACCTTCGGCGCCCTGCCGGCCACGGCCGACCGCGCCGCCTTCGCGCGCGAGTTCCCGGATGAGTTCCGGCGCTGGGGCGAGGTGGTGAAGGCGCGCGGGCTGCGCGCGGAGTAGGCGCCGGGCCGGGCAGCGACGCTGCCCCGATTCTCCTGGCAAGGACATGTTCATTACGCTTTCCTCCAAGAACGGAGGACACGTAGATGAACGCGACGATGGAGCCCCTGGTTCTCGACCTCGTGGAGTGGGTCGCCAGGGCGCCGCGCCCCTATGCCGAATGTATGGATGCCTGGCGCACCTCTTGCCCCCGCCTTGGCATCTGGGAGGAGGCGGTGGACCGAGGCCTGGTGGCACGCGGCGAGGCGGTTCGCGCGACGCCGCTCGGCCTCCGCCTCCTCTCGGAGCACGGCCGGGCGCTGCCGGCCGCCTGAGCGGAGGCCTGCCCTACTCCGTCACGGCCCGCGTGGTGCCGGCCTGTCGGTTCCAGAACAGGGTGATCCGCGAGATGTTGCAGAGGTTCACCTTGGACCACTCGGTCTCGTCGCCGTCCGTGTAGACAACCTTGATGTCCCACTGGCAGCCGCGCGCGCCCGGGCTGAAGCGGATGTCGGCGTTGTTGCCGTTGACCAGCGTGCCCTGCCCCAGCACGTCCGAGCCCCAGTTGGAGGAGGCGGAGGAGGAGACATAGACCTCGTTGATCTCGTAGCCGGTGCGGTTCACCAGGCTGAAGTCCAGGCGGCTCTGTGCCGCCGCCGGGGCGGCGAGCGAGGCAAGGGCGAGCGGCGCCAGCAGGGCGGGCAGGACGAGGCGGCGGATCATTGATGGCTTTCCCAGGACCGGCGAAGGCCGGCCGCGGCGCCATCCTGCCATGGGATCGGATACGGAACGCTTAACGCACCCCGCTCGCCGAATCTTCTTCACCGGACTCGGGCGAACGGCCCTACCCGCAGCAGCGGCGCGAGGGAAAGGCCGATCGCGCAGGCGCTCCAGCCCAGGGCCTGGATGTTGTGCGCCCCCTCGTTCACCGCGCTGGCCACCGCGCAGAGCAGCAGCACCCCGCCCGCCAGCCATTCCGCCCAGCCGCCGCCCCGGCGCGGCAGGTCGCCCAGCAGCGCACGCGCCACCACCGCCACCAGCGGCACCGCGAAGGTCGGGAACGGGAAGTCGCGGTAGCGCGGGTCGAACAGCAGCATCATCTGCAGCAGGGCCGCGGTGAAGACGAAAAGGAAGAACAGGTCCTCGAAGGCGAAGCCGCGCCAGTCCCGCCAGCGGAACCGGCCGCGGAAGATGGAGCGGATGTTGGCACTGGCCTGGGCGCCGTTCCGCGCCGGCTCCACGAAGTCGCCGGAGAGGCGCTGGCCGGCGCGGCGCAGCAGCAGCGCCGCCAGCAGCGCCTGCCCCGCGAAGTTCACGGCGAAGGCGAGTTTCAGGTGCTCATCGAAGGCATAGGGCCAGCCGCCGCAAAAGGCATAGGCCAGCGCGTTGCCGAGGGCGGCGGAGAGCAGCGCCAGCTTCCATGCCGCGGCGTCCGGCCAGGCGCGCATCGCCAGCGCGAACATGACGCCCGCGGAGAGCAGCGCCGCGCCGGCGTACCAGTACCACCACGGATTCTCCCGCACCGGGCCGGAGAGCTCGAATTTCGGCTTCCGGTCGGCCGTCCACAGCCCCCATTCCGCGCCAACCGTTCCCTCGTTGCGGTACTTCCAGACCTGGTCGAAGGCCTCGATAAAGTTGTAGTCGAAGCCCTCCTCCCGGCTCAGCTGGATGAAGCGGCGCATGAACACCGCCTGCTCCACGCGGGAGGGGATGGCGCCTTCCCGCCAGCGGCCGGCGCTGGGCCAGCCGATCTCGCCGATCGCGATAGGCTTGCCGGGGAACATCGCCTTGATCTTCCGCACCACCTCCCGCGCGTGCTCCATGGAGCGGTCGACGCCGAGCGGCTCATCCTCCCAATACGGCAGGATGTGGATGGTGATGATGTCCACGTGATCCGCCAGTTCGGGGAACTGCGCCCAGAATTCCCACACGTCGGCATAGGTCACGGGCTGGCGCACGGCGGCCTTCACGCGGTCGATCTGGCGGGCCAGCTCCGCCACCGGCAGGTCGCGGCGCAGCAGCACCTCGTTGCCCACCACCACGCGCTCCACCGTGTCGGGGTAGGTGTTGGCGGCATGGATCAGCGCGGCGATCTCGCGGTCGTTCTGGCGGAGGTCGCGGCCGAGCCAGGCGCCCTTCCACATCTTCACGCCGTGCCGCTGCGCGATGGCGGCGGTCTCGTACTGGCCCTCGATGCTCGCGTAGCTGCGAATGGCGCGTACGCGCGGGGCGATCAGGGCGATGTCCTCCTCAACCTGTTCCGCGGTGGGGAAGATGTCGCGAAGCGGGCTCTGGCCCTCGCGGAAAGGCGCGAAGGAGACGGAGTTGAAGCGGTCCGCCAGCATCGGCACGTCGGCCGCCTGTTCCCGGTTCGGGAACCACCACACCAGGATCGTCACGAGCGCGGCGAGCAGCAGCGCAGGGGCGGTCAGGGAACGGGGCGTGGGCATGCGGAGGGTGTAGCGGCGCCTTACGGCTCACGAAAGGCGGCGCGGTCCCGGAACCGCCGCAATCGGTGCTCCATGGGAGCCCTGCGAAGGGGCCCCATGGAGCGGGCCGGGTCAGACCAGCGCGATCTTCTCGACCTCGGAGAAGCGCAGGCTCTCGCCGCCGATGTTGATCACGCCCTGGAAGGTGGCGGGCTGGCCGCTGGCGTTGGTGAAGGTCACCTCCTGCTGCCCCTGGGCGTTGTTGCCCACGTGCATCTGCAGGTTGGTGTTGCCCTCCAGGGTCAGCGAGGACTGCAGCTGGTGCAGGCTCACATTGTCCAGCTGCAGCGTGTCGTTGCCCGTGCCGCCCTGGAACTGGTCGCTGCCGTCGCCCGGCGCCCAGATGAAGCTGTCATTGCCCGCGCCGCCGAAGGCCAGGTCCGCGGCCCCGTCGCCCACGCCGCCGTCCAGCCGGTCATCCCCGTCTTCGCCGTAGAGCTGGTCCTGGCCGGCCCCACCGTTGATGACGTCGCTGCCAGTACCGCCGAAGGCCAGGTCGTTGCCGGCGCCGGTGGCGATGGTGTCGTTCCCGGCCTCACCATAGACCTGGTCATTGCCGGCCCCGGCACTGACCGTGTCGTTGCCGGCACCGGTGAAGATGACGTCGGCGTCACCAGTCCCGGTGACATAGTCGTTCCCGGCGCCGGTCTGCTGGAAAGCGCCCCCCACGACCTTGTCCAGCTCCTTGACATCCAGGAATTTCTTCTCGCTGCTCGACATGTCGCGCTCCTCTGTGCCTTCTCGACACGAAAAAGCTACCAACATTTTTGCATCGAGCGTGAGACGTTCATGCAACTTGCTGCAATAGAACCTGTCTATGGCCTCCAGGCCACTCGCCGGGATCAGGGACGTTGCCGCCGCCCCCTGGGCCTCCCCATGTGCGAGGGCGCGCCGAGCGAGGGATACGCCATGCCACTGGACGGCCTGACCGATGACGAGGTCCGCACGATTCTCCTCGGCACCCGACGAATCGCGGTCGTCGGAGCCTCCGACAAGCCGAATCGTCCCTCCTACGGCGTGTTCGGCTTCCTGCTGGACCGCGGCTATGGTGCCATTCCCGTGAATCCGGCGCTGGACGGGCGCTCGGTGCACGGCATGGCGGCCGTGGCCTCCCTGGAGGAGGCCGGGCCGCTGGACATGGTGGACGTGTTCCGCCGCAGTGAGGACACGGGGCCGGTGGTGGACGAAGCCATCCGCCTGGGCGCGAAGTCCATTTGGCTTCAGCTCGGCATCTGGAACGAGGACGCGGCGCGGCGGGCCCGGGCCGCCGGCATCCCGATCGTGATGGACCGCTGCCCCGTGATCGAGTGGAGCCGCCTGCGCCTGCCGCCACGGGTGCCCGCCGGGGTAGCCTGAGATAGCCGCACATTAAAATCTTGAAAGATTCCACCCGGCGGGCCATCTCGGGCCCGTCGCGGGCATTTGCCCGCAACATGGAGCTTTGAGGGACATGACCGAGGAAGAACGCCGCATCATCACGGGCTATGTGGAGCGCGTCGCAGGCGTCGCCCAGCAGCCCGTGGCGACGTCATCCGGCCCCTGGGGCGGCCGCAGCGTGCCCGCCACGCAGCCCGCCCCCAACCTGCCGCCGGTGGACCCGGAGGCCGACCGGCTGATCACCGACCTGTTCTCCCGCTACCCGGAGGCGCGCTACCGCATCACCCAGACCGCCTTCGTGCAGGAAGCGGCGCTGGTGCAGGCGCAGAACCGCATTCAGGAACTGGAGTGGCAGCTGGAGAACACCCAGCGCCAGGCGCAGGCCAACGCGCAGCCGCAGGGCGGTGGCGGCCTGTTCGGTGGCCTGTTCGGCGGTGGCAACCGCCAGCAGCGGCAGGTGCCGTTCACCCCGCGCCCGCAGCCGATCCAGCCGCCCATGGGCGCGATGAACCCGGCGATGATGCAGCAGCAGGGCGGCCGCGGCAGCGGCTTCCTCGGCACGGCGCTGACCACGGCGGCCGGCGTCGCCGGCGGCATGGTGCTGGGCAACGCACTGATGGGCATGTTCTCCGGTGGTGCGGCGCATGCGGCGACGGGCGCGGCCACCGCGGCGTCCGACGCGGCTTCCGGTGCCACCGGCGCCTTCGGCGAGCAGGCGGTGAACACCCCGGCCTCCTCGCCCTGGACCGACCCGGCTGGCACGGGGAACGATGCCACGCCGGTCTCCGACCAGGGTGGTTGGGGCGGCAACGACGCCGCGGGCTACAATGATGCCGGTGGCTACGACGACGCGGCCGGCTACGACGATGCCGGTGGCTTCGACGAGGACGTCTGAGGCATCAGCAAGGCTCATCGCTCCCGCGTTTGATCGTGGGAAACGTCATTGACCGTTCGGGGGTCCAGGGTCAGCCTGGGCCCCCGATGCGTATTCCGGACCTGGATCTCGATCTTCTCCGCTGCTTCGTGCAGGTGGCGGAGCGCGGCGGCTTCACCGCGGCGGGGCCGGCGCTCGGCCTCACGCAATCCGCCATCTCGCTCAAGATCCGGCGGCTCGAAGAACTCCTGGGACAGCGCGTGCTGGAGCGCACCAGCCGCGCCGTGGCGCTGACCCCGCAGGGAGAGACGTTGCTCGCCTATGCCCGCCGCATGCTGGCGCTGAACGAGGAGGCGGTGCTTCGCCTCGTCGCGCCGCCGGTGGCGGGGCGGCTGCGGCTGGGTGTGGCGGATCACTTCGTCCCGCGAAGTCTCGCCCCCCTCCTCGCCCGCTTCGCCCGCACCCATCCCGGCATCCGGCTGGAGGTGGAGGTCGGCCGTTCCCACGAGTTGCGCCGCGCCATGGAGGCGGGCTCGCTCGATCTCGTCCTCGGCAAGCGGCGGGACGGCGAGAGCGAGGGGACGCCCCTCTGGACGGAGCCGGTGATCTGGGCGGCCTGCCCGGGCTGGTCTCCGCCGGAAGGCCGCCCCTTGCCGCTGGCGATGCTGCCGGCCGGCTGCATGTTCCGGGACCGGGCCCTGGCCGCGCTGGCCCGCGCCGGCCTGGCCTTCGAGATCACCTACACCTCCGCCAGCCTTCTCGGCGTGGCGGCCGCGGCGCAGGCGGGGTTGGGGGCCACGGTGATCGGCGCCTCCGGCCTGCCGGAAGGGCTGGCCCCCCTGGCCGGCCTGCCTCCCCTGGAGGCGGCTGAGATGGCGGTGTTCGGCGACATGGCTGGGCTGGCGCCGCTTGCCGCGCCGCTGGTGCAGGCCATCCGGGACACGGTGGGCACGCCCGCGCCGCTGGCGGCCTGACCGCGCTGCAAGCCGTGTAAGATTGACCGGCGCGCGGCAGGGGGCGCAATTTCCGGCCCATGCAGAATGGAAACGTCCAGACGGCGGAAGCCGCGAACCCGCCCCTGGACCGGGCCCCGCTGAACAGAGATTGGCGGATCATTGGCCTGATCGGCACCGGCCACTTCCTCTCCCACTTCTACATGCTCTGCCTCGCTCCGCTTTTTCCGCTGTGGCGGGAGGAGTTCGGCGTCTCCTACGCCGTGCTCGGCCTCTCGGTCGCGCTGATGAGCGGTGTGACGGCCCTGCTGCAGACCCCCGTGGGCTTCCTGGTGGACCGGCACGGGGCGCGGCCCTTCCTGGTGGGCGGCACCCTCATCATGGCGCTCTCGATCTCCGCCATGGCGCTGGCGCCGAACTACTGGGTGATCCTCGGCCTCGCGATCCTCTCGGGGGTCGGCAATTCGGTGATCCACCCGGCGGACTACGCCATCCTCGGCAGCAGCATCGGGGAGAAGCGGATGGGCCGCGCCTTCGCCATGCACACCTTCACCGGCAATCTCGGCTTCGCCGCCGCGCCGCTGGTGCTGGGGATGATGACGCAGGGCCTCGGCCTGGGCTGGCGGCCCACCCTGCTGGCGCTCGGGCTGCTCGGCGTGCCGGTGGTGGCGGCCATCCTGCTGCAATCACGGATCCTGCAGGACCAGGCCCGCCCGAAGAAGGGCAAGACCCCGGTGGGGCGGGAGGTGCTGCTGTCCCGCACCATGCTGATGTTCTTCGCCTTTTTTCTCCTCTCCTCCATGGCGGGCGTCGGCATCCAGTCCTTCCTGATCGCCACGCTGGACCGGCTCTGGGGCACGCCGCTCGCCGTCGCCTCCCTCGCCCTCACGGGCTACGTGGCGGGGGCGACCAGCGGCGTGCTGCTGGGCGGCTGGTACGCGGACCGGCACAGCCGGCATTTCACCTTCGTCACGGGGCTGACGACGCTCTCCGTCATGCTGTTCCTGGCGATCGGGCTGGTGCCGCTGCCGGACGCAGTGCTGCCCTTCGTGGCCTTCGTCGCGGGCGGGGCGCTCGGCGCCTCCCGCACGCCGCGCGACGTCATGGTGAAGAACGCAGCCCCGCCGGGGCAGATGGGCAAGGTCTTCGGCTTCATCTCCTCGGGCCTGCCGCTGGGCGGCGCCATCACGCCCGTGCCCTTCGGGATGATGCTGGACCACGGCGTTCCCTGGCTGGTGCTGCCCACGGTGGCGGCGCTGCTCGTCGCCTCCCTCTTCTGCGCCGGCACCGCGCGGGGTGGGGCCCTGCGCGCGGCCGGGCGGGTCGCCCCCGCGCCGCTGCCCGCCGAATAGGCCGGACATGGCGGCCCCCTTCGACCTGGCGCTGGAGGCGCTGGGCTGGATCGGCACTGCCGCCTTCGCCACCGCCGGTGCGCTGACGGCCGCGCGCAAGCGCATGGACCCCGTGGGCTTCCTGCTGGTGGCGGGGGTCACCGCCTTCGGCGGCGGCGCGCTCCGCGACCTGCTGCTTGGCCTGCCCGTGGCCTGGCTGTCCCGCCCTGACCTCGCCCTGCTGGCCGCGATCTGCGCCCTGGCCGTGTTCTTCGCCGCCCCGCGGGTGGAGCGGCGGGTTGCGCTCCTGCTCTGGGCCGATGCGGCTGGCATGGCGGTCTTCGCCGTGCTGGGGGCCGAGGCCGCCTCCCGCGCGGGGGCCGCGACCTGGGTGGCCGTACTGATGGGCGTGATGACGGCGAGCTTCGGCGGGCTGATTCGCGACGTGATCTGCGGGGAAATCCCGCTGATTCTGCGGCGGGAGATCTACGCCACCGCCGCGGCGGCCGGGGCCGGGCTGTTCCTGGTGTTGCAGGCCCTGGGCGCCGAGCGCGCGGTCGCTATCGGGGCCGGGGCGCTGGCCGCCTTCGCCATTCGCGCGGCGGCACTGGGCGGGGGTTGGTCCCTGCCGGCCTATGGCGGTCAGGCCGCCAGCGGCGCGGCCGATCCGGTGCCGGAGACGGCGGCTTCGAGGACGGAGGCGACGCGCCGCATCTCCTCCCCGCCGTAGCGCTGGTCCAGCGGCAGGAGGAGCACGCGGTTCTTCAGCGCCCGGGACCGGGCGCAGGGTCCGGGATCGGCCGGGTCGGGCCACATCACCGGGCAGAACACCCCCTTCTCCGCCATGCGCGCGGAAAGGGCGGCGGCATCGGGCACGCGCAGCGGCAGGCCCTGCGGCACCCAGGCCGGGCGATCCGGGGCGGGTTCCAGCAGGAGGTCAGGCGGGATCAGCGGCCGTAGCACGGCGTGGTTGGCGCGACGGGCTGCGGCGATGGCGCGAAGGTCCTGCCGTGCAAGCAGGGCGTCCGTCAGCCGCGCGGGAGCACCGGGCGAGACGGCCATCCGTCCCTCCGCGGCGCGGTAGGCGGGGAACCAGGCGGCACTCCCCCCTTCGTGCTCGAAGCGGCGCAAGGCGGGGGGCGCTTCCGCAGGGCCAGGCCGGGCGGGCTGCTCCGGCAGGGGACGGGCGCGGGCCGAGCCGCGCGGCGTGAGCACGAGATAACCGCCATCCGACACGCCCAGCAGCTTGCGCGGGCTGTAGAGCAGCGCATCCCCCCAGGCCGGGCCGGGCCAGAGGGCACCCGCCCGGTCCTCGATCCAGGTGACATCCCGCCGCACCGCCGCCAGGCGCCGCAGGGAAGCCGAGGGGGGCCGGCCGAAATAGCTGATGACGAGCACGGCATCCCCGGGCTCCAGATGGGCGGCGAGGAAGCGGGGATCCGGGGAGAGGGCGCCTTCCAGCGCCAGGGGATAGGTGGCCAGGCGCCTTGCATGGCCCAGCCGCAGCGCCGCCTCCGCCGCATCCGCCAGGGCGCGGCAGGCATAGCCCGGCATCCAAAGCATACCGAACGGCCCGAGAGCGGCCCCGGCGCCCAAGGCCAGGGCGCTGCGGCCGTTGCGGAAGCCGTGGTGCCGCACCCCGCGGAACCAGCGCCGCGCCACGCTCTCCCGCCCGCCCTTCCCGAGGGGCGGCCCCGGATCGAGGGGCAGGAAACCACCGATCGCCCCTGTCATGGGCCCTTTCCTCTCCCGTCCCGCCCGCATCCTGCGCGGCCCGGACTAACGGGTGGTTGAGCGAGCAGAATGCAAAACGCCCCGGCCTCTCGACCGGGGCGCTTCAGCGGCGCTTCAGTTGCCCGCCCGCGGCTCAGGCAGCGGCACCACCGGCCCGGGCTGCGGCCCGGCCCCGGCGACCGGGGGCGTGCCGGCCAGGGCCATACGCAGCTGGGCCGGGTTCAGCTCGTTCTCCCAGCGAGAGATGGCGATGCAGGCCACGCCGTTGCCGACGAGGTTCGTCAGGGCGCGGCACTCACTCATGAACTTGTCGATGCCGATCAGCACGGCGAGCGAGGCGAGCGGGATGTCCGGGATCACGGAGAGGGTCGCGGCCAGCGTGATGAAGCCCGCGCCGGTGACGCCGGAAGCGCCCTTGGAGGTGAGCATCGCCACCAGCAGGATCGTCAGCTCCTGTCCCCAGGTAAGGTGGGTGTTCGTGGCATAGGCCAGGAACATGGTGGACAGCGTCATGTAGATGTTCGTGCCATCCAGGTTGAAGGAGTAGCCGAGCGGCACGGTGATGCCGACCACCTTCGGGGAGGCGCCGAGGGCCTCCATCTTGCGCATCAGCTGAGCCAGCACGGATTCGGAGGAGGAGGTGCCGAGGACGATCAGCAGCTCCTCGCGGATGTAGTTCACGAACCGGAAGATGGAGAAGCCGCAGAAGCGGGCGATGAGGCCGAGGACCACGACCACAAAGAAGATAGAGGTCAGATAGAAGGTCGCCACCAGCTCCGCCAGCCGCGCGAGCGAGCCGAAGCCGTAGGCGCCGATGGTGAAGGCCATGGCGCCGAAGGCACCCACGGGCGCGGCCTTCACCACGATGGAGACGATGCCGAAGAACACGGCGCCCGCCGCGTCGATGGCGTGGGAAATGGGCTCGCGCAGCTTGTCCGGCAGGGCGTTGATGGCGAAGCCCGTCAGTACGGCCAGCAGCAGCACCTGCAGCAGGTCGCCGCCGGCGAAGGCGCTCACGAAGGTGTCGGGGATGATGCCCAGCAGGTGGGCCGTCACGCTGTCATTCGCCGCCCGCTGCGCGAAGCCCTGGATGGCGCTCGCGTTCATCTGGCTGGCGTCGATGTTGAAGCCCTCGCCCGTGCGGAAAATCTTCGCGACGCCGAGGCCGATGATGAGGGCGAAGGTGGAGACCACCTCGAAGTAGAGCAGGGCCTTCACGCCCACGCGGCCAACGCTGCGGGCATCCCGCACGGAGGCGATGCCGTGGACGATGGTGAAGAACACCACTGGCGCGATCACCATGCGGATGAGCTTGACGAAGCCGTCGCCCAGCGGGCGCATCGCCGCCCCCGTCTCCGGCCAGATCACGCCCACAGCGATGCCGAGGACTATAGCGATGAGGACCTGCACGTAGAGCAGGGAGAGGGCGCGTCTGATCATAGGGAGTCCGTTCCGTGCCAGCAGGCGGCCGGAACGCCTTGGCCCAACCTGTCAGTCCCGCGGACATATGACAGACGACTTATACAGGACAATAGTCGAAGCATCGGGGCGCCACGCAGCCCAGTCATGGCTTGGACATTGCGGCACCAAGACCAGAGGCCGCAAAAAAATTACAAGTATTCCATATATTTCTGAGGTGACTCGGTCTGGATAGGTACTGGTTCAGGCATCCTCGGCAGGTAGGAAATGCTGCAACCATGGCGACCACCCGTCTCAAGACACGTCCTGCTCCGATCTAATTAACGAAGGAGTAATCTCGCGATCATCCGAACGTCATGTTGAAAAGTTAACCCCCCATAGGTCCGGCCGGAGAATTCGGGCTGCCCTCTGGCAATGGCGGGCGGACTCACCTGGCCGGTTCGGCAGAAGACCCGAGGGGAAGCACATTCGTGGCCAGCTATGACACTCTGGATGGGCAGGCGCCCATCGTCGTTTCGCACCGCGGCGCCAGCGCCGTGCGCCCCGAGCACACGATCGAATCCTACCGCAAAGCGATTGAGCTCGGCTCCAGGTTCATCGAGCCCGACCTCGTCACGACCAAGGACGGCGTGCTGGTGGCCCGCCACGAGCACACGCTGGCCGGCACCACGGACATCGCCGACCACCCCGAATTCGCCGACCGCGAGTGGGTGATCGAGAACTTCACCCTCGCCGAGCTGAAGACCCTGCGTGCCATCGAGCGCACGGGCGACCAGCGGCCGGAGAGCTCTTCCTACAACGGCCAGTTCGAGATCGCGACGCTCGACGAGATCATCGCGCTGGTGAAGGGGCATGAGGCCGCCACGGGCGAGAAGATCGCCATCGTGCCGGAGCTGAAGAGCCCGAGCCTGCTCCTCGCCAAGGGCTACGATACCGCGCAGATGCTGGTGGATGCGCTTGTCGCCCATGACTTCACGGACCGCGGCCGCGTCTTCGTCCAGTCCTTCGAATCCGGCAACCTGAAGGCGCTGCACGAGACGATCATGCCGGCCGCCGGCGTCGACTTCCAGCTCGTGCAGCTCGGCAACACCTCCTCGCCTGAAGGCTTGGCCGCGATCGCCGAGTACGCCGACATCGTCGGCCCCAGCCTCTCCGCCATCCTGCCGCGCACCCGCCTGGGGGCGCCTGTCGATGGCGATGGCGACGGCGTGGCCCAGATCACCACCCAGCTGACGGGGCAGGTCACGGCCCTGATCGCCAATGCCCATGCCGTCGGGCTGAAGGTCATCCCCTACACGGTCCGCGCCGAGGAGGCCTATCTGGCCCTGAACCCGGACGGGTCGGTGCAGACCGCCGCGCAGGAAATGCAGAAGCTGATCGATGCCGGCGTGGACGGCTTCTTCACCGACCACACCGATATCGGCCTGCGGGCCGTGAGGGACGACCGGACCGGCGATGTTACGCCCGAGGCCGACGACCTGCAGGGCACCGGCAGGACGGACTATCTGTACGGCGGCGCCGGTGAGGACACGATCAGCGGCGGCGCGGGCGACGACTTCCTCTACGGCGGCGCCGATGACGACGCGATCGACGGCGGCGCGGGCGATGACCGCCTGGTTGGCGATGCCGGCAGCGACCTGCTCTCGGGCGGCGAGGGGCATGACCGCCTGATCGGCGGTGCGGGCAACGACACGCTGGTCGGCGGCGCGGGCGACGACTCCCTGCTGGGCGACGCCGGCAGCGACGTTCTGATGGGCGGCGCGGGCTCCAACCGCCTGACCGGCGGCGAGGGCGCGGACACCTTCCGCTTCGACGCGCCTGGCGGAAAGGGCAACCTGACTCGCCTGATGGACTTCGTCTCCGGCGAGGACCGGATCGAGCTGGACGGCGCGGTGTTCACGGCGCTGGGCGATGATGGCCAGCTCTCGGCGGAGAGCTTCGGCCTGGGCCGCACGGCCACCACGGCCGAGCAGCACGTGCTCTACGACAAGGCCTCCGGCGATCTCTTCTACGACGCCGATGGCCAGGGCGGGACGGCCGCCATCCGCATCGGCACGCTCGTCGCCGGCACGGATCTCTCGGTCAGCGACGTCTGGGTGGCCTGACCGCAAGCCCGAAAATGGTGGGCCGCCACGCCGCCGGGCGTGGCGGCCCACCACCTTTTGCGGGAGACGGCCCCTAAACCGGGCCGAGCCCCAGGAACTCGGCGTAACGCGGGGTCGCCTTCAGCCCTGTCCCGGTCAGGACCACGACCACCTTTTCCCCTGCCCGGATACGGCCATCGGCCGCCAGCCGGCCCAGCGCGGCCACGGCCTGGGCGCAGGTCGGCTCGACGTAGAGACCCTGGCGAGCCAGCCCAAGCGCGGCCTCCCGGATCTCGGCCTCCTCCAGCAGCACCCCGCCCCCGCCGCTGCGCCGCAGGGCGCCGAGCACCTCCCGCGGGCGGATCGGTTGGGCGATGGCGGTGCCCTCCGCGATCGTCGGGCGGGGTTCCTCGGGCGGCAGGCCCTCGAACTCCCGGACCAAAGGGCCGCAATTCGCGGGCTGCGCGGCGTAGAGGCGCGGCAGGCGGGGAATGATCCCGGCGCGAAGCAACTCCCCGAAGCCGATATCGCAGCCCAGCACGTTCGATCCGGCACCGCAGGGGATCACCACCGCGTCCGGCACCTCAAAGCCCAGGTCCTCCCAAAGCTCATAGGCCAGGGTCTTGGTGCCCTGGAGGAAAAAAGGGTGCCAGTTGTGGCTGGCGTAGAAGAAGCCGGAGTCCGGGTCATTGCCCTGGCGCAGCGCCTCGTCCGCGCAGTCCTGGCGGGTGCCAGGGGTGAGCTGGATCTCCGCCCCAACCGCGCGGGACTGCACGGTCTTGGCGGGGGATGTGCTGTCGGGAACCAGGATGCGCGCCCGCATCCCGCCCGCGGCCGCGTAGGTGGCGATCGCCGCCCCGCCATTGCCGGAGGAGTCCTCCAGCACCGCCGCGATCCCCTGGTCCCGCAGCAGGGAGAGCATCACGGAGGCGCCGCGGTCCTTGAAGGAGCCGGTGGGCATCATCCACTCGCACTTGAACAGCGCCTCGAACCCCTCCCAGGCGCGGGGGACGAGCGGGGTGCGGCCCTCCCCCATCGTGATCGGCGCGCGGGGGCGGAAGGGCAGTGCGGCGGCGTAGCGCCAAAGGCCGGGGGCGGCGGGGTCGATCGCGTCACGCCCGATGCCCGGCAGCTCGGTCAGCAGAAGAGGCTGGCCGGCATCGCCGCGCCAGCGCGGGGCCTCGATCGGCCAGGTCTGTCCGGTGCGCGGGTCGAGATAGGCGGTCACGAAGGGTCCTCGTCCTGGGTTGCCGCACCCTGTCTTGCGGCGAAGGGGCCCGCAAGAGATACACCGGCATGACCGACCGCACCGATGCCGAGGCCGTCCGCGCCTTGGCCGCCGACCTCGTCCGCATCGACAGCCGTTCCTTCATCTCGAACCTGCCGGTGGCGGAGCGGGTGGAGGCGGAGCTGAAAGGCTTCGAAATCGAGCGCCTGGACTACAAGGACGCGAACGGTACGGCCAAGCGCGCCATCGTCGCGCATCGCGGCGGGCCGGGCGGGCTGGCGCTGTCCGGACACCTGGACACGGTGCCCGACACGGGCTGGCAGGAGGATCCCTTCTCCGCCCGCGTGGACGAGGCAGGGCTGATGCACGGGCTGGGCACGGCCGACATGAAGGGGCCTGTGGCCGCCTGCATCGTCGCGGCCCAGGGCCTGCCCGCCGACGTCCCAGTGACGCTGCTGATCACCACCGACGAGGAGACGACGAAGGCCGGCGCCCGGATCGTCGCGGAAACGTCGGAGCTGGCGCGCCGTGCGGCCCTGCGCGGCATCATCGTGGCCGAGCCGACGCGCCTAGCGCCCATCCGCGGCCATCGCGGCACGGTCAACTTCGAGGCGGTCGCGAGCGGCACGCAGGCGCACTCCTCCACCGGGATCGGGGTGAACGCCAATCTCGCTCTGATCCCCTTCCTCGCCGAGATGAAGGCCCTGCACGACCGGCTGCGGAGCGAACCGGCCTGGCGCGTGGCGGATTACGATCCCGCCTTTCCAGACTTCAACATCATCGTGGACAACCACGGCACGGCGATCAACGTGACGGTGGCGCGCGCCACGGCGCGGATGAAGTTCCGCTACTCCCGCGCGCTGGACCCGGCGCCCGTGATCGAGGCGGTGCGGGAAGCGGCGGCGCGCCACCACCTGGCGCTGAACTTCGTGGTGGACGGCTCCCCGCCCGAGTTGCCGCCGGAGCACCCGCTGGTGCGGCTGGCCGAGGCCGCGACGGGGCAGGCGGCGCGCACGGTTCCCTTCGGCACAGACGCTACGCGCCTGAACGCGCTGGCCCCCTGCGTGGTGCTCGGCCCGGGCGACATCGGCGTGGCGCATTCCCCCGGGGAGTACGTTCCGGTGGCGGAGCTGGCCGCGGCGGTGCCGCTGTTCCGCCGGCTGCTGCGCGAGCGCGTACAGTAACCACACCGGCAGATTAACCCATATTATAAAACATAGGTTAGTATAGATCCTCCTGCGTCGAGTATATTTCCCGACATGTTAGGTCAACTATTCGGAGCCGCCCTGCGTTCAGCCATCCGGTACTCAAGTGCCAGGGCCGGATGATCGGGGAGGCGCGTCGGAATGGCCGTAACGCCCTGTGGAAATGGCTCGGGCATGCGGTGGAGGGGCGACAGACCCGGCCCCTTCCCGGCGTGGAGCGACGCGATCCCGACCTATGGGGCGTGGCGACCCGGTCCCGAGTGCCTGGAAATAGAACCTTCCCCCCACTCCTCATGGAACCCAGTCCGATGATCGAACGTCGCGCCCTTGCCCTCGTCGTGGCCGGTGCCAGCCTCGCCGGATGCGCCGCCACCGCCCAGCCCGGCATGACCGGCGGTTCCCCCTCCGCCATGCGGATGCGTGCCGCCCAGGGCGGGGCGTTCCTGATGCAGACCGCCCAGCTCGGCGCCCAGAAGGCCGCGCGGCCGGAGCTGCGCCGCTTCGCGCCCTTCGAGGTGAGCGAGCAGCAGGGCCTGATGCAGGCGATGATGGAGGTGCACGGCGCCATGACCCCGCCGCCCCCGCCCGAGGACAAGGCGGCCATGGTCCGTGCGCTGCAATCCGCCAGCGGGACGGAATTCGATCGGATGTTCGTCACGGCCCAGGTCCAGGGCCACCAGGAGGCGCTGCAGCTCTATACCGCCATGTCCCAGGACACCTCCGCGCCCGCGCCCGACCGCGCCATCGCCCTGCTGGCGGCGGACCGCATCCGCGAGCACCTGGCCTTCCTGCAGGCCGTCTCGCCTCGCGCATGATCCGGCGCCCGGCCAGGACTTAGTCGTTGCCGCCGGGTTCCCACTGCGAGTCCTGGCCCATGTTCAGCGAACGGGCCAGGACGAACAGGTGGTCCGAGAGGCGATTGAGGTAGGGAACTGCCGCTGGGCCTATCGCTCCCGTCTCGGCGAGCGCCACCACGGCGCGCTCGGCGCGGCGGGCGAGCGTGCGCGCCAGATGGGCATGCGCCGCCGCCGGGGTGCCGCCCGGCAGAAGGGCGGCGCGAAGCGGGACGAGGTCCGCGTTCATCCCCGCCAGTTCGTGTTCCAGACGCAGGCACCTCGCGGCAGTCAGGCGAGATTCGAGGCCGGGTCCGAGAGGTCGGCGCCGAGGTCGAAGAGATCGTGCTGGATGCGGAGGAGCATCGCATCCTCCTCCTGCGCCGTGTGCAGGCGCAACAGGCCGATCGCGGCATTGACCTCCTCCACCGCACCCAGCGCCTCCACGCGCGGCGTGCTCTTCGACAATCCCGTGCCGTCGCGGAGCAGGGTCCTGCCGCCGTCGCCGTCGCGCAGGGTGATGACATCGGGCTCTGCCATGGGTCGCCTCAGTCCAGCTGGAAGACCACACGGTAGTCGCGGCTGCCCCAGACAGGCACCCCGTCCCGCAGGGCGGGGACGAAGCGACAGCGGCGGATGCCGCGCTGCGCCGCCTCGTCCAGCGCCGCATCGCCGCTGGTCTGGGCGATCCGCGCCTCCACCACCCGCCCGTCATCGGAGACGCGCAGGCGCAGCCCGACCGCGCCGGTGACGCCGCGCTGCCGCTCGGCGGCCGGGTAGCCGATCACGTCCGGGCAGCCGGGCCGGGGGGGCGCCAACCTCGTGGCTCTCGCCGGGGGCACCTGCCGCGCCGGCGCCGAGCCGCACCGCACCAGGGCCCACCGCCACCTCCACCGTCCGCATCGGCGCGCCGGTGGGCCGGGGGTTGGGCAAGGCCGCCGCAGCTGCAGGCGCCGGGGGCACGGGCGCCGGGCGGGCGGGGGCGGGCGGGGCCGCCGGCGGCGGCATGGGCATCGGGGCGGCTCCGGCCGCGCGGGGCGGGCTGGGCCGGGGCGTCGGGGTTGGCGGTGCGGCGAGCGGCGGCGCGGCCGGCGCCGGGGACGGGGTGACCACCGACGGCGCGGGTGCCTGGGACACGGCCGGCCCTGCCTCGGGCGCGGCGGCCGCCTCGGATGGCGGCAGGTCCGGTGCGGGCGGACGGGGCTCGGGCGGCACCTCGGCCTGCACGGGCGGAGCGGGCGGCGAGGCGGCGGGAGACACCGGGGCCTCCGGCGCGGGAAGTGCCGGCGACAGGTCCGGCGCGCCCCCCGATGCCCCCACCGGGCCTTCCCAGACCAGCGGGGTGCCCTCCACGATCTTCGGCTCCGGCAGCTGGCGAGGGCCTGGATCCAGCAGGACGGACGTCAGCACCGCCGCGTGCAGGGCGGCCGCGGCCCAGAGGGCCCATCGGACCGGCCGGTTCCGGCGCCCGCGCAGGCGCCAGGCCGGCGCGGCAGCGGGGGCGAAGGCCAGGGTGCCGCTCAGGGAACGTCCCTCAGGGACACCGGGGCGTCACAGCACCACCACCCCGCTGTGCTTCGCCTTCCCCTCCGGCTCGACATGGATGGTGATGACGGCGTTGCCGAGCCTTTCCTTCAGCGCGGTCTCGATCCGGTCGCAGATGTCATGCGCCTCGGAGACCGGCATGGCGCCGGGGACAACGAGGTGGAACTCAACAAAGGTGATCCGCCCGGCGTGGCGGGTCCGCAGGTCATGCGCCTCGATCGCCCCCTCGGCATGGGCGGAGACGGTGCCCCGGATGGCGGCCAGGTCCTCGGGCCCCACCGCCTCGTCCATCAGTCCGCCCACGCTCTCCCGCAGCAGCCGGGCGCCGGAGACGAGGATCATCACGGCCGTGACGCCCGCCATCAGGGGATCGAGCCAGAGCAGGCCCGTGGCTGCGACGAGGCCGACGCCGACGATCACCCCGGCGGAGGTGACCACGTCCGACATCAGGTACTTGGAATCCGCGACCAGCGCGGGGGAGCCCAGGCGGCGTCCCCGCCGCCGCAGGATCGTCGCCCAGCTGCCGTTGATAACCGTGGCCACCGTCGAGAGGGCGATGCCGACCACCGGCTGGTCCGGAACACGGGGGTTGAAGATCGCCCCGTAGACCTCCTGCAGGATCATGGAGGCGGCGACGAGGATCAGCGTCCCCTCCAGCACCGCGGAGAAATACTCCACCTTGGTGTGGCCATAGGGATGGTTCTCGTCGGCCGGCATGGCGGAGTAGCGCACGGCGGCCAGCGCGGCGGAGGCGGCGGCGACGTTCACCACCGTCTCCAGCATGTCCGCGAAAAGGGCTGTGCTGCCCGTCAGCCACCACGCCGCCCCCTTGAGGGAGAGCACGAGGAGGCCGACGCCGAGGCTGGTCCAGGCCGTGGATTCGGTCGGGGTCATCGACCCCGAATACCCCGCCCCGGGCCGGGCGGAGAAGGGCCACGCGCCGCTAGCACAGCAGGATCGGGTAGGTGAGTTGCCCGGGACGCAGTTGCCATCCGCCGGGGATCATGATCCCCGGCGCCCTGCCCGGAGGCAGGGGCGGACAGCCCGGTCAGCTCAGGCGGGCTGCGCCACGGCCGCGCGGTGCGCGGTCCAGAGCCGCACCCCGAGCGGACCGGGAATCTCCACCGGGGGAGACAGGGCGCAGCCGGCATCGCCGAGCCAGCCGGCCATCCCCGCGTCGTCGAAGCCGGGCCAGCGATGGGCATGGCGCTCCATCAGATCGGCGCGGTCATGGGCGGCAAGGTCCACCACCAGCAGCACGCCCTCCGGCGCCAACACGCGCGCGGCCTCGGCCAGGGCGGCCGCGGGGTCCTCGGCGTAGTGCAGCACCATCTGCAGCGTCACGGCGTCGAAGGATTCGTCGGGAAAGGGCAGGCGGTACATGTCGGCCTGGCGCACGGCACAGCGCGGGGCGAGACCCCGCTCGGCCAGGCGGCCGCGGGCCAGGGCCAGCATGTCGCGGCTGGCATCCACCCCCAGCGCCGCGTCGCAGCGCTCCGCCACCAGCTCCAGCAACTGCCCGGTGCCGGCGCCGATGTCCAGCAGCCGGCCGACATGCCCCGGCAGGGCGGCCAGGACCGCGCGCTCGATCCCGGCGGCGGGCAGGCCCAGGGCGCGCATCTCGTCCCAGTCGGCGCCGGCGCTGCGGAAGGCCTCGCTCGCGGCACGCACCCGCTCCGCCCCGAGGCGGGCGGCGAGGCGGCGGTCCGCGGCGAGGAGGGGCTCATCCTCCGGCAGCCGTGCCAGGATGGCGCGGGCCAGGTCGGCGCGCGGCGCGAGGGAGAAGTAGACGTTGGACCCCTCCGGCATCCGCTCCAGCAACCCGGCCTCCACCAGAAGCTTCAGGTGGCGGGAGAGGCGGGGCTGGGACTGGCCGAGGGCGGCGCAGAGGTCGGTGACGCAGAGCGCCCCGCGGGCGCAGAGCGCGAGCAGCCGCAGCCGCGTGGGCTCGGCGGCGGCACGAAGCTGGGCCAGGGTCTCTTCCATGTCTTGAAGATGACATAACGATATCTTTATGTCTATCGAAAAGGAGCAACCACCCCATGCCCGTCTTCGCCGATGGCCGCATCCCCGTCCTGATCGTGACGGATGAGGCCGCGCTGGCCGCCAGCCTTTCCGGCGGCGGGAAGGCCGCCCTGCTGGCGGAGGAACGGCCCGCCGCCCTGCCCACCGGCATCGTGGCCAGCGCCGGCTTCGAGCCGGGCGGGACCCATCCCGTCGCCTGCACCTGCTGCGCCGGGCGGGTGCCCATGGCGCAGGCGCTGGACGCGCTTTTCCTGGACCGGGTGAAGGGCCGCGCACCCTGGTTCGACCGCGTCGTCGCCCTGCTCCCCTCCCCCGACCGGCGAGCGGAACTGGACGTGATCCTTCACCTCGATGGCGTGGTTTCCGCGCGCTACCGGCCGGGCTAGGCCGGGACGCTGCGGTCTCCTTCGCCCAGTGCCTTCTGCATGTAGACCACGTCCACCCAGCGGCCGAACTTCAGCCCCACCGCCTTCAGCAGCCCCGCCTGCCGGAAGCCCAGCGAGAGGTGCAGGCCGACAGAGCCCACATTCTCCGAATCCCCGATCACCGCGACCATCTGGCGGAATCCCTCCGCCTCCGCCCGCGTGAGCAGCTCCGCGACAAGCGCCTTTCCAACGCCCTGGCCACGCACGTCGTCCCGCACGTAGATCGAATCCTCGGCGGTGTGGCGATAGGCGGAGCGGGCGTGGAAGTTGGCGTAGTAGCCATAACCCAGCACCCGGCCCTCCTCCTCCACCACAAGCCAGGCGTGGCCGGCACCCTGGACCTTGGCGATTCGCGCCGCCAGCTCGGCATCGGAGGGGGGAAATTCCTCGAAGGTGCCCGTGCCGTGCAGCACATGATGGGCGTAGATCGCCGCGATGGCGGAGGCGTCGTCGGGGGTCGCGTCGCGGATCGGCATGAACGATGCCTAGATCAGAAGGCGGGCCGGGGGGAACACCCTCTTACGTTAAAATCACACACGATCACACGGGCAGGCCGAGCCGTTCCGCCAAGCGCTCCGCCAATGCCAGCAGCGCCCGGTCCTGTCCCGGCGCCGCGACGAGGGAGAGGCCGACCGGCGCCCCCTCCGCCCGCCCTGCGGGGATCGAGACCTCGGGCAGGCCGCCCAGGCCGGCGATGGCAGTGACGCCGATTGTCACCTCCCGCGCCCAGAGCTGCTCCTCGGGCGAGGCGTCGAGCTTCGGGGCCGGAAGGGGGGAGGTCGGATAGACCAGCACCGCCCCGCCCCCCAGCAGTCCCAGCAGGCGCTGGCGGAAGCCCTGGCGGAAGGCGCGGCCTGCGGCGCCCTTCCCCGGTGCCAGGTCACGCGCCATGGCGAAGCGTTCCCCCACGCCCGGGCCGAAGGCCGGCTCCGTCGCCGCCACCCAGTCGCCGAGTGTCGCCCAGGCCTCTTCCGCCTGCGCGGAGCGAAAGTGTTCGTAGACCTCCGCGAGGGTTTCCGGGACGAGCGAGATTTGCAGGCAGCCGCCCAGCATGAAGGCCGCCATGTCCATCGCGGGCTTCAGCGCGTTGGCCACGGCGGGATGGGCGTTCATCCAGGCCTCCTGCACGCGCAGGCAGGGCCCGAGCGGCCCCTCCCCGCCCAGGGGCAGCAGAACTTCCCCCGCCCGGCGCAGGACGGAGGCGCGGGCCGCGAACCAGCCGGCCGTATCGAAGGAGGGCGCGAGACCCCGCGCCCCGGTGAGCGGCACCGCGCCCCAGCTCGGCCGGATGCCGAAGATGCCGCAATAGGAGGCGGGAATGCGAACCGACCCGCCCGTGTCGGAGCCAAGGGCGATATCCGCCCCCCCCGAGGCGACGACGGAGGCGCTGCCGCTGGAGGAGCCGCCGGGGAAGCGGTCCGGCGCGGCGGGGTTGACCGGCGTGCCGTACCAGATGTTCTCGCCGGTCAGCCCGTAGGCCAGCTCCACCGTTTTCGTCTTGCCGAGGAAGCGCGCACCCGCCTCGGCCAGCATCTTCACGATTGGCGCGGTGGAGGGCGGCACGGGATGGGTGCGCGCCCAGTCGGGGTTGCCGTAGGTGGTGGGGGAACCGGCGACGTCGTAGAGATCCTTGGCCGCGAAGGTCAGCCCGGCGAGCAGGCCGTGCGGCGCGTGCGCCAGCACCGCCCGCTCCCCTGGCATGAATCCGCTGCTGTTGGTCCCGTCCGCCATGTCGCCCCGAATCCCCTGGGATGCGGGGCCGGATGCTGCGGCAGCGTCACTGTCCTGTCCATCCACGACGTGCCGCAGCGATGCCCCGCCGCGTCAGCGCGCGCGAAGCAGTTCCGCCACGCGGAGCAGGATCAGCTCGTTGTCATCCGCGCGCGTCAGGTGGCGGCCGGCGCTGAAGGGCAGGTTGTTGTCGTTGCCGACGATGATGTGGTCGTCATCGACCCGCGCCACGTTCTCGATCGTGAAGAAGGGGAAGGAGAAGCGGTCGCGCGGCACGTCCGCGCCGAGGTCGCCGCGCTGCCGCGCCGCGCCCTCGGGATCGCGGATCGACAGCAGATCGATGTAGCCGATCTTCCTCACATAGCCCTGCGCGTCCAGCTCACCGAGGTCGATCAGGGACACGCGCTTCACCCGCGCCGGCGAGTGGAAGCAGGCGGGCGGCATCTGGCCGGCGGCGCAGACACGGGACGAATCGCCCTCGCCGTCGTCGCGCTCGATCACCAGGGCGCGGCGGTCGTCGATCATGTTGAAGTCGCCGATGGAGGTCGCGCCCTCCGCGAAGCGGAAGCGCATCGCGCGGCCCGTCCAGTTCCCGTTCGCCGTGTCCAGCTCCAGGATGCGGAGGGTGTTCTCCTCCGGCTTGCCGTCCGCACCGTAGAGGGGCTTCTCCAGCAGGGCGTAGAGGCGGGAGCCGTCCGGGCTCAGCGCCATGCCCTCATAGCCGCCGCTGCGCTGGGACTGCACGGAAACCGTCGCCGCCGGCGTGGCGGGGGAGACGAGGTCCGGATGGTCCGGGCTGCGGATGGCGCGGCCTTCCAGCGCCGTCTCCACCACGCGCCGCACGCGGCCCTCGGCATCGAGCTGGATCAGGAACGGGCCGAACTCCTCGCCGATCCAGAAGCCGTCGGCCACGGGCTGCAGGCTCTCCGGGTCGAAGTCGGCGCCGGTGAGGTAGCGGCGGTCGGTGCCCTCGTTCGTGATGCGGAAGGGCACCCGGCGCTCGGGGTCGGAGAGGAAGATCGTCTGCAGGACCTGCACCTGCCCCGTCCGGAAGTCCGGGCGGACCTTGTGGACCATCAGCAGCGCGTCCGCCGAGTTGCGCTTGTTGCCGAAGCCGTTGTCCGTCAGCACCCAGTAGGCGCCGGGCTCGCCCGCCACGGGCTTGATGCCGGAGAAGCCCTGAACGGCCTGGCCGTTGAACGGCAGGGAAAGCCCGGTAGGGCGGCCACTCGGGGCCGGCCCCGTGGTGCCGGGCAGGGTACCGTCCATCCGGCGGTTGTTGGGGCCGGTGTACTTGCCGGCCTGGCGCGCATCCGCCGGGGCGTCCGTCGGCGCGGGGATGATGGTGTTCGCGGGCAGGACCGCATGGCCCTCCAGCACCGCCTCGAAGCGCTGCTCCTGCGCGTGGGCGGTGGGGGAAAGGGCAAGAAGGGCGGCACTGGCCAGGAGGATGGCGCGCATGGAATCGGTCGGTCCCGTAGAGGTCGGGGCCGGGGATTAGGCGAGCGGAATGTCGCCCGCTTTGCAGACCGATGACGAAGCCGTGTCAGCCCCGCCGGGCGGTCAGGCGAGGGCGCCGAGCAGAAGGCAGGCGGCCGCGCCGAGGCTCAGCCCCCAGCGCAGCCAGAGATAGGGGGCGGGGATGAGGCCGCGCCGGGCGGCCAGGGTCTCGACGAGGGCGGTGACGACCAGGATGACGGCGATGGAGATCAGGCCCGGCCGGAAGCCCGGCATCATCAGCGCGACCCAGGCGGCCAGGGCGGGCAGGACACCCAGACCGATCCGGCCCCAGGCGGCCCTCTCCTCCCCCGGTGCCGGGTGCAGCGCCAGGCCCCAGTGAACGGCGCCGAGGAGGGAGGCGATGGTCGCCCCATAGGTCAGCAGTCCGCGCAGCGCGTCCGGGCGCCACTCCCGGGAGACGAGCGCCAGCACGGCAAGACCGGCGAAGGGGATCAGCCCGGCCGGGCCGAGGATGCGGGCGGGGGTGGGGAGGGTTCCGGCCATGCCACGCAGATCGGTGCGCCCGGTCATCCGGCAAGGCCCAGCCGGATCAGGCCGCCGTGTTCACCCAGGGCAGCGGCGGCGCATCGGAGCGGCCGAGCGGGGCACGGGGCCGGCCCTCCTCGTCCCAGTTGGAATCGTCGAGCCAGGCGGCGATGGCGTCCCGCCGCGCCGGCCACTCATCCGCGAGGATGGAGAACTGCGCCGTGTCCCGCAGGCGCCCCTTCACCACCTTGATGGCCCGCAGCGTGCCCTCGTACCGGAAGCCCAGCCGGGCGGCGGCGTTGCGGGAAGGTCCGTTCAGCGCATGGCACTTCCAGACCAGGCGCCGGTAGCCGAGATCGTCCATGGCGTGGCGCATCAGAAGGAACATGGCCTCCGTCGCCGCCCGGGTTCGCTGCAGGCGGGGGGAGAACCAGATGTGGCCGATCTCGATCGCAGAATCGGCGGGGAAGATCTCCATCAGGGTCAGCCAGCCATCGGCCGTGCCGGTGCGGTGCGGGCGCACGGCCCAGGCGATGGGATCGTGCTGGGCCGCGAAGGCGGCCACGTGGCGGCGCATCGCCCCCTCATCCGAGAAGGGGCCGTAGCCGAGATAGGCCCAGCCGGGCTCCGCCCCAGGCGCCTGGGATGCCGCCCAGAGTTCCGCGGCATGCCGGGTGTGCAGCGGCTCCAGGACCAGGCTGGCCCCCTGGTGAGGGACGCGGGCGGGCAGCGGGCGCGGGGTGGGATCGACCTCGGGGCCGAGTGGGGGTGAATCGGGCATGGCGGAATGCTGCGCCGGGCGGGCGCCGCCCTCAACCCGCCTTCCCCTTCCATCATCCCGCATTGCGAAAGCGGCGGGCCCATCCCATACCTGCCCGCCATGCCGAACGACGCCTCCCCCTCCAAGACCGGTCCGGACCCCAAGCGGCCCGCCATGTCCGCCTTCCATGAGGCGGAAGTGCTGGAGGTCCGCCACTGGACCGACCGGCTCTTCTCCTTCCGCTGCACGCGCGAGCCGGGCTTCCGCTTCCTGGCCGGCCAGTTCGCGATGATCGGGCTGATCGTGGAGGGCAAGCCGCTGCTGCGGGCCTATTCCGTCGCCTCCCCGCCCTGGGAGGAGACGCTGGAGTTCCTCTCCATCAAGGTGCAGGACGGTCCTCTCACCTCCCGCCTGCAGAACATCCAGGTGGGCGACACGGTGCTGGTGAACCGCAAGCCCGTGGGCACGCTG
Organism: Roseomonas indoligenes; assembly: GCF_017813365.1. Classification (GTDB taxonomy): domain Bacteria; phylum Pseudomonadota; class Alphaproteobacteria; order Acetobacterales; family Acetobacteraceae; genus Roseomonas; species Roseomonas indoligenes. Next base: position 427,096 of record NZ_JAGIZA010000001.1, on the reverse strand, counting down.
CTGCTGGACAACCTGCTGCCCGGCAAGAACCTGTGGTTCCTCTCCACCGGCACCGGCCTCGCTCCCTTCATGTCCTTGATCCGCGAGCCCGAGGCCTATGACCGCTTCGAGAAGGTGATCGTCACGCACACCGTGCGCGACGTGGAGGAGCTGGCCTATCGCGAGTACATCACCCAGGACCTGATGCAGCACGAGTTCCTGGGCGAGATGGTCCGGGAGAAGCTGATCTACTACCCCAGCGTGACGCGGCAGGAGTTCCAGACGCGCGGCCGCATCACGGAGCTGATGGACAGCGGCCGGATCTATGCCGATCTCGGCCTGCCGCCCCTCTCTCCGGAGAATGACCGCGTCATGCTCTGCGGCTCGCCGGAGATGCTGGCCGACACGAAGGCGCGGCTGGAGGCGCTGGGCATGAAGGAGGGCAGCGCGCACGAGCCCGGGCACTTCGTGGTCGAGCGCGCCTTCGTCGACAAGTAGCGCCCGCTACTGGCCGAGCCTCGCCAGCCGGCCTTCCCGCGCCGCCGAGATCGCAGCCTCGGCGTCGGCGGGGAGCAACACGCGCTCCGTGACCATCCGCGCGGTCGCGGCGCGCACGGCGGCCTCGTAGGCGCCCGGAGTCGGGTAGAGCGCCTCCAGAGATGGCCGGGAGTCGCGCGCCGCCTCGCGCTCCGCCTCCGTCGCGGCGAAGGGCAGAACGCTGCCGACCTGCGTGCAGATCTCCTGCGGCCCGTCCACGCCCTTCTGGGCGTTCCAGCCGACATAGGTGGCGCGCGGCGCCTCCAGCAGCGGCAGGCGCAGGCCGGCGACCGCGTTGCCGTCCAGACCCGCACGGGGAAGAAAGATCGGGTAGCTGCCGCGCACCGTCGGCAGCGGCGCGGTCCCCTCGATCAGCTCCGCCCGCACGTACTGCCCGCGATAGGCCAGACCGGGAATGGCGGGATAGACCTGGGAGGCCGGGACGAGCGTGCCCTGGCCGCGCATGGGGTAGCGGCTGGCCGGGGGCTCGGTGCCGTCCCGCAGCCAGGCTTCCATCGCGACCATCAGCGCGCGCAGCGCCGGGCCGCCGTTGATCGGGTTCAACGGCAGGGCGCAGGCCGGGCTGGGGCGCGCCACCGCATCGGCCGGATTGCCGTGCGGCGCGCCGGAGAGAAGAAACAGCCGCACGTCCGGCGGCATGTCGATGTGGTTCCCGCGCGTGTCCGTCACGAGAAGGCTGGCCTGGGATCCCCAGAACTCGAATTCGGAGTCCATATGGATGATCTTCGGGCAGGTGTTGTCCAGGCGGCAGCGTAGCAGGATGCCGTCGCGCCGCCCGCTCAGGCTGTCCTCCGTCACCGGGTAGGTGAAGGGGAACTGCAGCACGGGGAAGAGCCGGTCGTATTGCGGACCGGGGTTGCGGCCGGGCTGGGCGAAGCGGGCATTGGTGAAGCTGCGGCGGGCGCCGGGGATGATCGGCATCATTCCCTCGAAGACGATCCGCCCGGCCTCGTCCTCGTTCATGCCGAAGTAGAGCAGGTCGCGCAGCGCGCGGCCGGATTGCGAGATGCCGAGGCCGATGGCGCGATCGATGCCGCTGCGGCCCTCGCTCGCCAGCGGGTTTGCCGGGCCTGTCTCACGGCGCAGGAAGCTCGCCACGTCGCGCAGGGCGGCGAGGCCGATGCCGGAGAGCTTCGGATCGCGCGCCTCGTAGGTGATCTCGTAGAGCGCGCCGGGGGCGACGCCGGCGGGTCGGTCGATCTCGACCGTTGTATCGTCGATGAAGCGGAGCGCGAGGCCCTCCGGCCGGGCGCGCTCCTGATCCGTGCGGTCGCGGACGGTGATGCGGGCGGAGGCGCGGTCGGCAGCCGGGTAGGACAGGGCGACCCGTTTCGGCGTGGCCGTGTCCGTGAAAGTGAACTCCTCGCGCGAAGGCCCGGTGATGCCGGGCGCGACGGGCACGTCGATCCGCAGCAGGTTGTCGCCGGCCGGCGTGTCAAGCTGCCAGCCCGCCCAGACGATGGTGTAGCCCTGTTCGAGAAGGAAGCCGTTGCCGGCATCCTCCGGGCGCTGCAGGCGGATCGCGCCGTTCGCGTCGGCGTCCTGCGCCCAGCCGGTGAGGAGCTTGCGGCCGCGGTTCGGCACCTCCAGCACCATCGTGCCGCTCGGGCGCGCGGGGCGGAGGATCACCACGTCGGTCACGGCCTCCACACGTCCCCGCGCGTTGCGCGGTGCGCGGTCGATATCGGCGATCACCGCGTTGCGAGGGTCCGCTGGATCGAGCGCGATCGTGGCGCGCGCGGTGATCTTCTCCGCCGTGCCGCGCGCGCCGAAGCCGCGGCCGCCCAGCGCCCCGGCCTCGCGCGCCGTGACGTCGAAGCGCGTCACCTCGGCCCCGGCAGGAACCGCCACCATCGCGAGGGCGAGGCACGCGAGCGAGCGCGCCGCCATTCTCATTGCCATGCGCCGTTTCCCCGTTGGACTTCCTCCGGGGAAGCATGGGCGCCGCGGCCGCATCTAGCAAAACCATTTGGCCCCAAGTCCATGCTGCATCGCAATATTTCAAATGATTAAGAAAAGCGGCTGGCGACCTCCCGTTTTCTTGTTCTAGCGTCGGCGGGATGGGCCAGCGCGGCGGCCCGTTCCCGCGCGCCCACCACGGCGTGCGAGGGGGAATAAAAGGCCGGGCATGTCGCGCCCCGGGGGGACAGCAGGACCAAGCAGCGCATGAGCGCCTATTCATCGACCGCCGTGGTGGCCGACCGGAACCGCCCGATGACACGGGAGGAGAGAAAGGTGATTCTCGGCTCCTCCCTCGGCACCGTCTTCGAGTGGTACGACTTCTATCTGTACGGCAGCCTGGCCGGGCTGATCGGCACGCACTTCTTCAGCCAGTACCCGGAGGGCACGCGCAACATCTTCGCGCTGCTGACCTTCGCGGCGGGCTTCCTGGTGCGGCCTTTCGGCGCGCTGGTCTTCGGGCGCATCGGCGATCTGGTGGGGCGGAAATACACCTTCCTCGTCACCATCCTGATCATGGGCGCGTCCACCTTCATCGTCGGCCTGCTCCCCGGTTCCGACACCATCGGCATCCTCGCGCCAATCCTGCTGATCGTGCTGCGCTGCCTCCAGGGCCTTGCGCTGGGCGGCGAGTATGGCGGCGCCGCGACCTACGTGGCCGAGCACGCGCCGAACGGCCGGCGCGGCTTCTACACGTCCTTCATCCAGATCACCGCGACGGCGGGGCTGTTCCTGTCGCTGCTGGTCATCCTCGGCGTCCGCACCTGGATCGGCGAGGCGGCCTTCGCGGAATGGGGCTGGCGCGTTCCCTTCCTGCTCTCCGTCGTCCTGCTCGGCATCTCCGTCTGGATCCGCTCCACCCTGCATGAGAGCCCGGCGTTCAAGAAGATGAAGGAGGAGGGTACCGGCTCCAAGGCCCCGCTGTCCGAGGCCTTCGGCCAGTGGAAGAATGCCAAGTGGGCCATCCTCGCGTTGCTCGGCCTCACAATGGGCCAGGCGGTGGTCTGGTACACCGGCCAGTTCTACGCGCTGTTCTTCCTCGGCTCGATTCTGAAGGTGGACGGCCCGACGACGAACCTCCTCATTGCCTGGGCGCTGCTTCTGGGCTCTGGCGGCTTCGTCCTCTTCGGCTGGCTCTCCGACAAGATTGGCCGCAAGCCGATCATTCTCGGTGGCTGCCTCTTGGCCGCGCTGACCTACTTCCCGCTGTTCAAGCTGCTGACGGCGGAGGCCAACCCGGCGCTGCACCGGGCGCAGCAGAGCATCCCCGTGCAAGTGTTGACCAACCCCGCCACCTGCTCCTTCCAGTTCAACCCTGTCGGCACGGCGCGCTTCACGCAGCCTTGCGACATCGCCAAGGCCGCCCTCTCCCGCGCCTCGGTGCAGTACTCGGTCGAGGCGCTGCCGGCGAACACGGCCGACACGGACACGGCGATCCGCATCAACAACGGGGCGCCCATCCGCGCCACGGACCCCACCTTCGCCCAGCAGCTCTCCGCGGGGCTGACGGCGGCGGGCTATCCGGCGGCGTCCAACCCCTCCGTCGTGAAGATGGCGGGCCCCTTCGACGTCCTCCGCGAGCAGACGGCCGTCATCATCGGCGTCCTGACCCTGCTCGTGATCTACGTCACCATGGTCTACGGCCCGATCGCGGCGGCGCTGGTGGAGCTCTTTCCCACGCGCATCCGCTACACCTCCATGTCGCTGCCCTACCACATCGGCAACGGCTGGTTCGGCGGACTGCTTCCTGCCACTTCGCTCGCCATGGTCGCGCAGACCGGCGATATCTACTACGGCCTCTGGTACCCTATCGTCATCGCGCTCGCGACTGTCGTGATCGGTGCCATCTTCATCCCGGAAACCAAGGATCGCGACATCTTCGCGGCCGAGGAATCGGGAAACAACGCGCGGGCCTGAACGCCCTCGCGCAACTTGGGGCGCCGGGAGAGATCCCGGCGCCCTTTCCTTTTCCCGGCCCCTTGCACGCGCCCGCCGCCCCACCCCAAGCTGATGGGAACAACAGGCGGGGGGGAGGCGACATGCCGGACGGCGGTTCGGGGACTTCAGCCCCCGTTCTCCTGCGCGCGGATGAGAGGGCGGTGGCCACCCTGACCCTGAACCGGCCGGGGGCGCGCAACGGTCTTTCCCTCGCGCTGCTGGCCGCGCTGCGCTCTGCCCTGGAGGAGATTGCGGCGGATGACACGATCCGCTGCGTGGTGATCCGGGCGGAAGGGCCCGTCTTCTGCGCGGGGCACGATCTGAAGGAGATCACTGGCCACTTCGGCGACCGCGATGGCGGCCAAGCCTTCTTCGCGGATTCCATGGCGCGCTGCGCGCAGGTGATGCAGGCCATCCCCGCCCTGCCACAGCCGGTAATCGCGTCCGTGCAGGGCATGGCCACCGCCGCCGGCTGCCAGCTGGCGACGGCCTGTGACCTGGTGGTGGCTGCGGATGCCGCGCGCTTCTGCACGCCGGGCGTGGAGATCGGCCTGTTCTGCTCCACCCCCGCCGTCCCCCTCTCCCGCGCCGTGCCGCGCAAGGCGGCGATGGAAATGCTGCTGACGGCAGAGCCGATCGGGGCGGAGGAGGCGCGGCGCATCGGGCTGGTGAACCGGATCGTGCCGCGCGATGCGCTGGACGAGGAGACGGCGGCATTGGCCGCACGGATCGCCGGCCGCTCCGCTCTCGCGGTTCAGCTGGGCAAGCGCACTTTCTACCATCAGGCCGGATTGCCGCTGGCAGATGCCTACGCGGCGGCCGCGGCCGCGATGGTGGAGAACCTGCTGGCCGAGGACGCGGCCGAGGGAATTGGCGCCTTCCTCGCGAAGCGCGCACCGGAGTGGAGGCACCGCTGATGGACACGAACCCGCCACTTTCCACGAAGCAGGCCTATGACGCCCTGCCCCGCACCGAGGCCAACCACCGCGCGCTCACCCCGCTTCTTTTCGTGGAGCGTGCGGCGGCGACCTTCCCGGACCGCGTGGCCGTGATCCATGGCGACCTGCGGCTGACCTGGCGGCAGCACCGGGACCGCTGCGTGCGGCTGGCCTCCGCGCTCGCCGCCCGCGGCATCGGGCGCGGGGACACGGTGGCGGCGCTGCTGCCGAACACCCCCGCCATGATCGAGTGCCACAACGGCGTGCCGATGACGGGCGCGGTGCTGAACACGATCAACACGCGGCTGGACGCCGACACCATCGCCTACATCCTGGACCACGGCGAGGCGCGGGCGATCGTGGTGGACAGCGAGCTGCTGCCCCTACTCGGCCGCGCGCTGGAGGCCGCTTCCGTCAGGCCCCTGGTGCTCGAGGTGAAGGATCCCGTTGCGCCCTTCGACCACACGCTGGGCGGGGAGGACTACGACGCTTTTCTCGCCTCCGGCGATCCCGCCTTCGACTGGCAGCCGCCGGCGGATGAATGGGATGCGATCGCGCTGAACTACACCTCCGGCACCACCGGGCGGCCGAAGGGCGTGGTGTACCACCATCGCGGCGCCTATCTCGGTGCCATCGGCGACATCCTGGCCTGCGGCATCCCGCCCGCGCCCGTCTATCTCTGGACGCTGCCGATGTTCCACTGCAACGGCTGGTGTTTCCCCTGGGCGGTGGCCTCCGTCGCCGGCACGCATGTCTGCCTGCGCGCCGTGCGCGGCCCGGCGATGTGGGACCTCATCACGGCGCATGGCGTGACGCATATGTGCGGCGCCCCCATCGTGCTGCAGACCTTGGTGAACGACCCGAACCGCGTTCCCGGCACGGGGCTGGTCTTCGGCACGGCAGGAGCCTCGCCGCCCGAGGCGGTGCTGGCCGCCGCCGACGAGGCGGGGGTTACCGTGCGCCACATCTACGGGCTGACGGAGTGCTACGGCCCCTCCGTGGTGAACGAGTGGCACCCCGAGCACGACGCCCTGCCCGCGCCGGAGCGCGCGGCGCTGATGGCGCGCCAGGGCGTGCGCTACGTGACGCTGGAGGCCTTCGACGTACTGGACGCCAACGACAACCCCGTGCCTGCGGACGCGAAGACGATGGGCGAGGTGGTGATGCGCGGCAACACGGTGATGAAGGGCTATCTGAAGGACAGCGCTGCGACGGAGAAAGCCTTTGCCCGCGGCTGGTTCCGCACCGGCGATCTCGGCGTGAAGCACCCGGACGGCTACGTGCAGCTCAAGGACCGCGCGAAGGACATCATCATCTCCGGCGGGGAGAACATCTCCTCCATCGAGGTGGAGGACGCGCTTTACAAGCACCCCGCCGTCGCGGTCGCGGCGGTGGTGGCGGCGCCGGACGAGAAGTGGGGCGAGGTGCCCTGGGCCTTCGTGGAGCTGAAGCCCGGGGCCGACGCGACGGAGGCCGAGCTGATCGCCCATGCGCGGGAGAGGCTGGCGGGCTTCAAGGTGCCCAAGCGCGTGATCTTCCAGGAGGTGCCGAAGACCTCCACCGGCAAGCTGCAAAAGGTGCCCCTCCGCCAGGCGGTGCGGGAGGGAAGCGCCGGCTGAGGACGGCCCTCAGAACAGGTCGTTGAAGGGGCTGGTGTGGTTCTTAAGGGGCATGACGCCGCCGGCAACCTTATCCAGATCCGCCTTGCCAAGGGCGCGCGGGCCCGGCGCGGCCAAGGGCAACTGCTCCGCCGGGATGGCGTAGCCTGCGGCCCTCAGGAGGGCAGAGGCCGCGCCCGGATCGGCGGAAGCGCCGAGCGCCGGGGCCAGCCTCTCGCGCAACGCGGCATCGGCCGCCAGATCCTGCCGCAGGCGCTGAATCTCGGTGGGCATGGCGGTGCCTCCTCCTCTCGCCGCGCCAGAGGCGCGCGGTGGCCACGAAACGCTGCTCCGGCCGGTCGCCTTGCGGTGTTCCCGGCCCTGCCGCATGACTCCCACATGAGAGAGATCCGCGACAGTCGGCCGGAGGATATCACGGCCATCGCCCGCATCTATCGCCACTGGGTGGAGACCGGCCGCGCCTCCTTCGAGCTGACCGCACCGGACGAGGCCGAGATGGCGGCGCGGCGGGAGGCCATCCTGGCCGGCGGCTATCCGCACCTCGTCGCGGCGGATGAGGACGGCACGGTGCTGGGCTATGCCTATGCATCCGCCTATCGCCCTCGCCCGGCCTATCGCCACAGCGTGGAGAACTCCGTCTACGTCGCGCCCGGCGGCACGCAGGCGGGCACCGGCCGCGCCCTGCTCTCCGCCCTGATCGCACGCTGCGAAGCGGCGGATTTCCGCCTGATGGTCGCGGTGATCGGGGATTCCGCCAACCTCCCCTCCATCCGCCTGCATGAGGCGCTGGGCTTCCGCCACGTGGGCGTCCTGCCCTCCATCGGGCACAAGCACGGGGTCTGGCTGGACACGGTGCTGATGACCCGTGCGCTGGGCCCCGGCGACACGGCGCCGCCCACCCGCCCCTGAGCCCGGTTTAACATCGGTTGAACCGCGGCGGTGCGGGCGCGTTCTCCCCGGGCATTCCGGGAACAAAGAGGACCATGCCCGATACCTCCCCGCCGCCCGTCGCCGGCCACGGCGCCGCGCGCCTCACCAGCGTGGTGCTGGACGCCTACAACGCCGAGCTGCGGGACAAGGAGGGCTTCCTCGGCGACCGCGCCAGCAAGCGCGCCTTCCGCGCCATCCTCGACGAGTGGCGGGACCGCCTCCGCAAGCTGGGAGACGAGGACCCGCTGGGCGACGAGCCGAGCGAGACGGTCTCCAAGCGGCGGCTGGAGAAGCTGCTGGCGGATGAGCGGCCCGAGGTCGCGGCCCTGGTCCTCAGCGTGGTCGAGGAGTTCGCGCAGGAGCTTGCCGGTGTCACCCGCCGCTTCCTGAAGCTGAAGGGCTGGAAGGACACGCAGCGCATCGCCGTGGGCGGGGGGATGAGCGGAAGCCGGATCGGGCAGCTCGCCATCGGCCGCGCCTCCCTTCTCCTCAAGGCGGACAACCAGGGCGTGGAGCTGCGCCCCATCACGCACGAGCCGGATGAGGCGGCCCTGATCGGCGCCGCGCATCTAGCGCCCAGCTGGATCTTCGCGGGCCATGACAGCCTGCTGGCCGTGGACATCGGGGGCACCAACATCCGCGCCGGGCTGGTGGAGCTGAACCTGAAGCGGGCGCCGGACTTGTCCGAGGCGCGCGTCGTCGGGATCGAGGTCTGGCGCCATCGCGACGACAAGCCGACGCGTGAGGAGGCGGTGGAGCGCATCGCCCTGATGCTGCGCGGCATGACGGCGCTGGCGGAGGCGAAGAAGCGCGCCCTGGCCCCCTTCATCGGCGTCGGCTGCCCCGGCATCATCGAGGAGGACGGCTCCATCGACCGCGGCGGCCAGAACTTGCCGGGCAACTGGGAGAGCAGCCGCTTCAACCTGCCGCGCGAGATCGCGGCGGCCGTGCCGGAGATCGGCGGCCACGCCACCACCGTGCTGATGCACAACGACGCGGTGTGCCAGGGGCTCAGCGAGATCCCGAACATGCAGGACGTGGAGCGCTGGGGCGTCCTGACCATCGGAACCGGGCTGGGAAACGCCCGCTTCACCAACCGCCGCGCGGATTGATCGGTAACCCTCGCGCCGCCCGCAACGTCGCGCGGGCGGCGGCGATGATGCCTATTCCAGCCGGATCGCGGCCTCCTGCACCAGCCGCCCCAGGCGCTCGGCGTCGCGCCGGACGAGACCCGCCGCGTCCGCCGCCGTGCCGCCGCCGGGGATATAGCCCGCCTCCACCAGGCGGCGGTTGATGGTCGGGTCCGCGAGGCTGCGGGCATAGGCCGCTTCCAGCTTCCGCACCATCTCCGGCGGCAGGCCGGCCGGGCCGAGCACCATGTACCAGACGCTCATGTCGTAGCCGGCAAAGCCCTGCTCCTGCACCGTCGGCGTCTCCGGCAGGGCTGTGGCGCGCTGCGGCAGGGTGGTGGCCAGGGCGCGCATCTTCCCGTCCCGGATATAGGGCAGGTAGGTGGCGAGCGTGTCGATGTTCACGTCCACGTCCCCCGCCAGCAGGGCGTTCACGGACTGGCCGGTGCCGCGGAAGGGGATGTGGGTCATCCGCATGCCCGTGCGCCGGGCCATAAGCTCGCTCGCCAGGTGTTGCTGGCTGGCGACGCCGGAGGTGCCGTAGTTCAGCCCGTCCGGCCGGGTCTCCGCGTAGCGGATCAGGCCGGCAATGTCCCGCGCCGGGTTCTCGGCGCGCACCACCATCACCAGCGGCAGCGTGCCGACCAGCATCACCGGCGTGAAGTCGCGCAGCTGGTCATAGGGCGGCGGCCGCATGAGCGGCGCGACGGTGCACTGCGTGCTGACCGTGCCGGTGAGAAGGGTGTAGCCGTCCGGCCGCGCCCGGGCGACAACGCCCGCGGCCACGGTCCCGCTGGCCCCGGGGCGGTTCTCCACCGTGATGGGCTGGCCCAGCTCCTCCTGCAGGCGCGGACCGAGCATGCGGGAGACGATGTCCGTGCCCCCACCCGGGGCGAAGCCGACCATCATGGTAATGGGGCGGCTGGGATAGGTGTCCTGCGCCCCCGCAACGGCCGGCAGCGCCGCCGCGCCGAGCCCCGCGAAGAGATCACGCCTGCGGATCATGACTTCCTCCCTCGTTTTTATGGAGGAAGCCTGGACCACGGCCCGGCACCGCGTCCAGTCACGGCTTGTCGGCGCGCCCCCCGCGCGTCAGGGCCAGGGAAGCGGCTCCGTCGTGCCGGCGATGTAGAGCGGGTGGCCGGGCTGGCCGTCCGCCGTCACCCTCAGCGCCATGGGCCGCGCGCCGGCCCCGGCCAGCAGCGCCGCCAGCTGCGCCGCGCGCCAGCGCAGCGGTTTCGGCGGCAGGCCCCAGGCGACGATCAGGCGCTCCACCCGCCCTGCCCAGTCCGTGATGGCCGCGTCGTTCCCCGGCCCCACCGGGTCCTCCGCCTCCAGCAGCATGGCCGGCTTCGTCGCGCGCAGGGCGAAGGCGTTCAGCACCACCATGGCCCCGAACCCCCAACGCCGCGTGAAGTCCCGCGCGCGGCGCACGGTGGGGTCGTCCACGGTCTCGTCCGCCGTGCTCGGGTTCATCATGATCCAGGCACAGACGCCGGGGCTGCCGAAAGGCAGCCCGTCCCAGCGCCGCTCCAGCACGGTGCGGTAGCGGCCATCGGCGGAGAACTCGGCGCGGCTAACCACCTCCGCCCCGATCTTCAGGCGCACCTTGCCGCCGGGGTCGTGCAGGTCCTGCGGGCGGGGGGACTCGGGGAAGAGGTCGCCGCTCATCCTAGCGCGCGCTGGCGCTCGCCTCGGACCGCGTGGCGCCCACGCGCGTGGCCAGCGCAGCCGCCATGAACTCGTCCAGGTCGCCGTCCAGCACGGCGGCAGGATTGCCCTTCTCCACCCCCGTCCGCAGGTCCTTCACCATCTGGTAGGGCTGCAGGACATAGGACCGGATCTGGTGGCCCCAGCCAATATCGGTCTTCCCCGCCTCGGTGGCGGCGGAGAGGGCCTCGCGCTTCTGCAGCTCCAGCTCGTAGAGCCGGGCGCGCAGCATCGCCATGGCGATCGCGCGGTTCTTGTGCTGGCTCCGGTCCTGGGTGGAGGCCGCCACGATTCCCGTGGGAATGTGGGTGAAGCGCACGCCCGATTCCGTCTTGTTCACGTGCTGCCCGCCAGCGCCGGAGGCGCGGAAGGTGTCGGTGCGCAGGTCGGCCGGGTTGATGTCCACCTCGATCTTGTCGTCGATCACCGGGTAGACGTAGACGGAAGCGAAGCTCGTCTGCCGCTTATCGTTGCCGCCGAAGGGCGAGATGCGGACCAGCCGGTGCACGCCCATCTCGGTCTTGAGCCAGCCATAGGCATTGGGGCCGCTCACCTGGATGGTGGCGGACTTGATCCCGGCCTCGTCGCCCTCGCTCTGCTCGGTGATGGTCACCTTGTAGCCGTGCGCCTCGGCCCAGCGCGTGTACATGCGGAGCATCATTTCCGCCCAGTCCTGGGCGTCCGTGCCGCCGGCGCCGGAATTCACCTCGACATAGGCGTCGTTGGCATCGGCCTCGCCGGAGAGGAGGCTCTCGATCTCCCGGCGCTTCGCCTCGGCGGCCAGGCGGTGCAGGTCGGTCACGGCAGCGTCGGCGGTGGCCGCATCGCTCTCAGCCTCGGCCAGCTCGATCAGGTCCAGGGCGTCCTGCACGTCCTGCTCGAGCTTTCTCACGCCGTCGATCTGGTCCGACAGCCGGGTGCGCTCGCGCATCAGCTTCTGCGCCTCGGCGGCGTCGTTCCAGAGGGCGGGGTCCTCGGCGCGCGCGTTCAGCTCGTGCAGCCGCACCACGGCCGCATCCCAGTTCAGGTGGCGGCGCAGCAGGGCGACGCTGTCGGCGATCTGGACCTTCAGGCCCTCGGCATCGGCACGCATGTTCGGCAGGTCCAGTCGGATCGCGTGAACCGCCGATCCGATCCTCTCGAAAATGAAAGGGGCGCCCCACCAGAGATGGGACGCCCCCGAGATAGGCTATCCTGGCCCGACCTAGTAGAGCCCGCCCAGGCTGCTGTCCACGGCGGAGGCCGTGGGACCGCCGGAACCGCCGCCGCCATAGGCGCCGTCGCCCCCGCCACCACCGCCGGAGCCGACATTCCCGCCCATGGGCGGACGGGCTGCGTTCTCCGTGCCGGGCTTGAAGGGCTCCAGGATGGTCTGGCCGTTGCTCGTCTGCACGCGCACCAGGGCGACGCCCGGGGGGGCGCGGAAGGGCACGGGCGGGCTGTCCTGCAGGGCGGCCGAGACCACCTCGTTGAAGATCGGGGCCGCGTTGCCGCCGCCCGTCTCGCCGTCGCCGAGGCTGTGCGGGTCGTCGAAGCCCACCCACACCGCCACCACGATGTCCGGGGTAAAGCCGACGAACCAGTTGTCGAAGTAGTCGTTCGTCGTGCCGGTCTTGCCGGCCACGGGGCGGTTCAGCCCCTTGGCGGCCGCCACGCCCGTGCCGCGCGTGGTCACGCCCTGGAGGATGGAGACCATCTGGTAGGCCGCGATCGGGTCCACGACCTGCGGGCGGTTGTCCGCCAGCTGGGGCGGGCCGGCGGAGACGTCGCGGTCGCAGCCCTCGCAGCGCCGGGCGTCGTTCCGCCACACCACGTGGCCGAAGCGATCCTGCACGCTGTCGATGAGGCTCGGCTCCACCCGCTTGCCGCCATTGGCGAAGGAGGCATAGCCGGCGGCCATCCGCATGACGGTCGTCTCGCCGGCGCCGAGCGCCATGGAGAGGACGCGCGGCATGTTCGGGATCACCCCGAAGCGCCGGGCGGTCTCGGCCACCTTGTCGATGCCGATCTCCTGCGCCAGCCGGATGGTGACGAGGTTGAGCGACTTCTCAACGGCGGTCCGCATCGTCACCCAGCCATTGGAGGTGCGGTCCCCGTAATTGCCGGGGCGCCAGACGCCCTGGGCCGTCTGCAGCTCGAAGGGGGCGTCCAGCAACTGCTGGTTGGGTGGGATACCCTGCTCCAGCGCCGTCACGTAGACGAAGGGCTTGAAGGAGGAGCCGGGCTGCCGCATCGCCTGGGTGGCGCGGTTGAACCAGGACTTGTCGAAGTTGAAGCCGCCGGACATCGCTAGTACGCGCCCCGTGGCGGGATCGAGCGCGACCACCGCGCCTTCCACTTGCGGGATCTGGCGCAGCGCCAGCCGCTCCCGCGCCGGGGCGCGGGCGTCGCGGCCCTGAGAGCCGCCCACCGTTTCCACCATCACCACATCGCCGGGGGTGACGATGTCGGCCATGCGGCGGGCGCCCACCGCGCGGGTGCCCTCGCGCTGAACGCGGCTCCAGGCCACGTCCTCCATCGCCAGTCGGCCCTCGCGCGGCTGGGCGGGGGCGCGGGGGCCGCCGGGGCGCTCGGCCCAGCCCAGCCGGGCCTCCCGCGCGCCAACTTCCAGCACCACGGCCAGGCGCCATTCCGGCAGCATGCCCGAGACGTGCTGCACGCCCTCCAGCGCCGGCATCCAGTCGGCAGGGGCGGCGGAGACCTTCGTCACCGCGCCGCGCCAGGCGCCGCGGCGGCGGTCATAGGCCATCAGGTGGTCGCGCAGCGCCTTCTCCGTCGCGGCCTGGAGCTTGGGGTCCATGGAGGTGCGGACCACGAGGCCGCCCATGGTCGTCTGCTCCGGCCCGAAGCGGGCGTTCAGGTCGCGCCGCACCTCCTCCGTGAAGTACTGGCCCACCGCCACCAGATCCGGCCGGGCGCGGCCGCGGTACTGGATGGGCTCCTGCTTCGCGGCATCGGCCTCGGCCCGGGTGGCGGCGCCGTCCTCCACCATGCGGTCCAGCACCCAGTCGCGCCGGGCCTTCGCGGCCTCGGGGAAGCGGGCGGGGTTGTAGTTGTTCGGGGCCTTGGGGAGGATGGCGAGGAAGGCGGTCTCGCCGAGGCTCAGCTCGTCCAGGCCCTTGTTGAAGTAATTCTGCGCGGCGGCGGCCACGCCATAGGCCTGGGCGCCGAGAAAGATCTCGTTCAGGTAGATCTCAAGGATGCGCTCCTTGCTCATCGCCTGCTCCAGGCGGTGCGCCAGGATCGCCTCCCGGACCTTGCGCATCAGGGTGCGGTCCGCGCCCACCAGCATGTTCTTCGCGACCTGCTGGGTGATGGTGGAGGCGCCGCCGGCCCGCCGCCCCGTGCCCATCTGCTCCAGGTTCGTCATCACGGCGCGCGCGATGCCGATGGGATCGACGCCGTGATGCTCCCAGAACCGCTGGTCCTCGGCGGAGACGAAGGCCTGCTGCACGCGCTTCGGAATGGCCGCGATCGGCACGAAGACGCGCCGCTCCAGCGCCATCTCCGCCATCAGGCGGCTGTCGGCGGCGTAGATCCGCGACATCTGCGGCGGCTGGTAGTCCGCCAGCCAGGCATGATCCGGCAGGTCTGCCGTGGCCGTGCGCCACACGCCATAGGCGGCGATGGAGCCGAAGATCGCGCCGGTCATGCCCACGGCGACGACGAAGCCGATCGTCCGCCGCAGCCAGATTGCCCGGCGGGGCCGCTCACCCTTGCGCGGCGGGCGCGCGGGCGGCACCGGCGGGATGTCCATGGATTCCCCGTTGTGATCCACGGGGGCGGAGCCGTCCCGGGGGCGGCGCTCGCCCACCAGGGGGCGTTCGGCGCGGAGATCTCTGGAAGCCATTCCGTTCCTCATGGCCGCCCCAAGCCGGGGCGGCCTCAGCACTCATTTAGCAATTGGCGGGGCGTGGGGGCGAATGACAGGCCCGTGCCCCTTTTGCCAGGCTTTTCCTTAGCACCGGGCGATGGGCCGACGCCCTTGCCGGTGCGTCGCCCCACCCCCGCGTGGGGATCAGGGCGGTAAACCCGCACCCGGCGCACCGGTTTTCAGTGCCCCGCGGTTCCTCAACCCCTGTGGCCGCGGAGCCATGGTGGCCGCCCCGGCTCCCGACTAGCCCACCGAGGCCACGCCGAGGCCCGGGCGCTCCAGGTAATCCTCCACCGCCCCGGCCAGGGCGGTGGCCACCACCGCCCGGTGCTCCGGCCGATTGAGCTGGGCCTCGTCCCGGCGGTCCGACAGGAAGCCGATCTCGACCAGCATGGACGGGACGTCCGGGGACTTCAGCACGGCAAAGGCCGCCTGCCGGTGGGTGTTCGGCAGCAGCGGCACGCGCGGGCGCAGGGCGCTGACCGCCATGCTCGCCAGCCGGGTGGAGCCCTGCCGCGTCTCCTGCCGCACGAGACTGAGAAGGATGCGCTGCACGTCCGCCGGCACCGGGGGCAGGTTCAACCCACCCGCCGCGTCCGCCGCGTTCTCCCGGCGGGCAAGCGCGGCGGAGAGGGCGTCGGAGGCCGTCTCGGACAGGGTATAGACGCTAGCGCCCCGCGCCCCGGGGGCGGAATCCGCGTGGATGGAGACAAAGAGGACCGCCCGGTTGCGGCGGGCGAACTCCACCCGCCCGGCGAGCGGCACGAAGACGTCCCGGCTGCGGGTGAGGAGCACGCGGCACCGCCCGCCCGCCTCCAGCCGGCGCTTCATCTCCTGCGCGGCTGCAAGGACGATCCGCTTCTCATAGGTGCCGGTGGCGCCGATGGTGCCGGGGTCCTTGCCACCATGGCCGGGGTCCAGCACCACCACCGGGCGCGGCGCGGCCTGTCCCTGGGCGATCGGGCGGTTGGGCCCGGCCATGCGGGCGAAGGCGGCGGCGGGGCCGGGACGGATGGAGAGGACGAGCGCGCCCCCCTCCTTCGAGATGTCGGGCATCGCCACGGGGCCGGAGAGGTCGATCATCAGCCGCCGCGCGCGGGGGTCCCAGTTGGCGGCGCGCACGGGCCCGGCGCCCGGCAGGCCCCGCGGCCCCTCCCAGTCGTGGCGCGGCAGGCTGAGGATCAGCCGCGCCGGGCGGGAATCGGCGGTCAGGCGCCAGGCCTGCCCGGCGGCGCCCGGCAGGACGAGCCGCGCCGCCCCGCCTTCCCCGCCGAGGCTCGCCGATTCGGCCATGGCCGGGGCCGCCAGCGCGGCGAGCGCGGCGGCCAGCAGGCCGCGGCGCGGAAGAGTCGGTCCCATCCCCCTCAAGCCCCCATCTCGATACCCCGGCACATCCCCCGACGCGCCTTGTCCAGCCACATCGTAGCGCGGAGATTGCGGTTGAAGCGTGACGGAGGGAAACGGGGCGCTTCGGCGGCGGGTGTGTCCCGCCGCACACAGCGCCTTGCCCCCTGCTCCCCCCCTGCGTATGGTGCATTGCCCCGGCGGCACGCCGCCGGTGGAGGGTTTCGGGCACGGCCGTAGCAGGGCCGCCGGTCCTTTACGATAGGACGCCCGCCCCCGCATCGCCCCGGAAGGGGCCGTCGCCAGAGCCGGATCCCGGCATCGCGCCGGCCCGCAGGGGCGCGGGAGGACAGGCCTTCCCCGGCGCGCGCCATGCGGCGCGGCAGGGCCGAACGCCTTCGATGGAGATCCCGGGAGCGGGAGATCCCGGGGGCCATGGACCGCAACGCGCCAGTCGCCGGCCCGCCCGCGCGCCGTCATGGCCGCGCCTGAGGGGTCTGCGCACGGCACGCCGAAACCATTGGGGCATCCCCGGATGCCCGACACGGGAGAAAGGACGGATGACGGCGATGCTTCGCTCAGCCCCGCGCCCCGCCTCTCCCGCTCCGCCAACCCTCACCGCCGCCGGCTGCCCAGGGCCCCGCGCGGCGCGGAGTGACGCCTTCCATGACCAAGCGCATGCTGATCGATGCATCCCACCCCGAAGAGACGCGGGTGGTGGTGCTGGACGGCAACCGTCTTGAGGACTTCGACCTCGAGACCCAGAACCGCCGCCCGCTGAAGGGCAATATCTACCTCGCCAAGATTGTCCGCGTGGAGCCGAGCCTCCAGGCCGCCTTCGTCGAGTACGGCGGCAACCGCCACGGCTTCCTCGCCTTCGGCGAGATCCACCCGGACTACTACCAGATTCCCGTCGCCGACCGTCAGCGCCTGCTGGAGGCCCAGGCCCAGGAGGATGAGGACGAGGACCCCGAGGACGAGATCGAGACGGCCGCCGAGCGGCTGGCGCCGAACGACGACGCCGACCTGATCCGCCGCGGGAAGCGTGGCGGGAGGGCGGCCGCGCCCGAGGCCTCCTCCGAGCCCGCCAACTCCGAACCCGTCGATTCCGAGCCCCCCGCCGCGGGCGAGACCCTGGACGAGAGCGGCGCGACCGCCAGCACGCTGGAGCAGGCCCCCTCCCCCGAGCCGGAGCCCTCCGCCGAGCCGGCCACCGAAACCGCGCCTGCCGCCGATGCCACGCAGGGCGAGACCTCCGGCGAGGACGGCGCCCCGCTCTTCCCCGCCCCCCGCGCGCAGCCCATGACGATGCATGTGGACCGGGTGAGCGAGGGTGATCCCGTCGCCCAGGCCTCCTCCGACCACAATGGCGACGTCGAGACGGTGACCGAGGACACCACCCCGCCGGAGACGGTGGGCGGTGATTCCCGCGATTCCGACGAAGGCTCCGAGTCGGACGGCGATGACGAGCGCCGCGAGCGGCGCATCCCCTCCCGCTTCCTGCGCCACTACAAGATCCAGGAGGTGATCCGCCGCCGGCAGATCATCCTCGTCCAGGTCGTGAAGGAGGAGCGCGGCAATAAGGGCGCGGCGCTCACCACCTATATCTCCCTGCCCGGCCGCTTCTCGGTCCTGATGCCGAACTCGCCCAAGGGCGGCGGCGTCTCCCGCAAGATCTCCTCCGCCTCCGACCGCAAGCGCCTGCGCGAGGTGATCGACGAGGTGGGCCTGCCCAAGGGCATGGGCATCATCGTCCGCACCGCCGGCGCCCAGCGGCCGAAGCCGGAGATCCGGCGCGACTGCGAGTACCTGCTGAGCCTCTGGGACAGCATCCGCGAGCGCACGCTGAAGTCCATGGCGCCCGCCCTGGTCTATGAGGAGGCGGACCTCCTCAAGCGCTCGCTGCGCGACAACTTCTCGAAGGACATCGAGGAGATCCAGATCGAGGGCGAGGATGCCTTCCGCCAGGCGCGGGACTTCACCCGCGCCCTGATGCCGCAGAACGAGCGCAAGATTAAGCTGCACCGCGACCCCGGCATGCCGCTGTTCGCCCGCATGGGCGTGGAGCAGCAGCTGGACGCGATGATGTCGCCGACGGTGCAGCTCCGCTCCGGCGGCTACATCGTGATCAACCAGACCGAGGCGCTGGTCTCCATCGACGTGAACTCCGGCCGCGCTACGCGCGACCGCCACATCGAGGACACGGCGCTGCGCACGAACCTGGAGGCCGCGGACGAGATCGCGCGTCAGCTTCGCCTGCGCGACCTGGCAGGCCTCATCGTCATCGACTTCATCGATATGGAGAGCAGCCGCAACGACGCGATGGTCGAGCGGCGCATCAAGGAAGCGCTGCAGCAGGACCGCGCGCGCATCCAGGTCGGCCGCATCTCGCACTTCGGCCTCCTGGAAATGTCCCGCCAGCGGCTGCGGCCGAGCCTGACGGAGCACTCCTTCGTCACCTGCCCGCATTGCCAGGGCCTTGGCATCGTCCGCTCCGAGGAGAGCTCCGCCCTGCACGTGCTGCGCGCGATCGAGGAGGAGGGCGCCAAGCGCCGGGCCGCCGAGATCGTGGTGCACTGCTCCCCGGCGGTGGCCATGCACATCCTCAACCGCAAGCGGGAGCGCCTGGGCGCCACCGAGGCGCGCTACGACATGTGCGTGCTCTTCGAGCCCGACGCGACGCTGACGGCCGCCGGCCACCGGATCGACCGCACGCGCCCGCAGACCCAGCAGGCGCCGGCCACCGCCGCCGTGCCCGCGCTGCGGATGGACTACGCGCCGGAGCCGGTCTTCCTGCCCAGCGTCGAGGACGAGGAGGACGAGGTCGGCGCCGCCGAGGTGGCCGTCAACGGGATCGCCACCGGCAACTCGGGCGAATCCACGGAGGAAACGGCCGAGACCTCGGGCGAGGGCAACGGGGAGCGTGGGCGCCGCCGCCGCCGTCGCCGCCGGGGTGGTCGCCGCGAGGACGGCGCGCCCGGCGAGGCCGCCGGGACCGAGGAAGGTGAATCCGAATCCGCCCCCGTCACCGAGGAGGGCGCGGAGGACGCCGTCGGCGAGGCTGCTGCCGAAGGGACCGATGCCGGAACCGCCCCGCGCGCCGCGGAGGATCGGCCGGAAGGCGATGCCCGCCGCGGTCGCCGCGGCCGCCGTGGCGGCAACCGCTTCCGCCGCGAGGACGAGGCGCCGCGCTATGCCGGCCCCACCCCCGCCGACCCCTTTGCCGGGCTCGACGAGGCGCTGCTGGATGCGATGGACGCGGTGGAGACCTCCGCCGCCGAAGCGCCGCCGCGCAGCGTGCGCGAGATCCCGATCGGCGAGGCGCCCCTGCCCGCGGAGGCCCCGGCGGATGTCGGGGCTGAGGAATCGGCCCTCGGCGCGCCCTCCCCTGTCGATCTGCCGGTCGAGGCGCCGAGCCTCCCCGAGCCCGAGGTGATGGCCGAGGCCGCGCCGCAGGCCGTCATTGCCGCGCCGCCGGTGCCGGAGCCTGCACCGGTGCAGGACGCGGTGCCGCCCCCCGCGCCGGCCGAGGCCGCTTCGGGCGAGGCCACCGCGGCCGAGGCCACTCCGGCGGAGCCCGTCGCGGGGACCGTCGTGCAGCCCGTGCTGCTCGGTACCGAGGACACCCCGGCGGCCCCGGCGAAGAAGGGGTGGTGGCGCCGCTGACCCCGGCGCCACTCCCCGGTGGGAGGGGCTGACTTGCCCGACGCGATCTTCGCGCCGCTCAAGGCCGGGTCGCTCACGCTGCGCGCCCTGCGCGCGGCGGACGCGCCCCAGCTCCACCGGCTCGTGAATGACTGGGAGGTGGCGCGCATGTTGGCGCGCGTCCCCTTCCCCTACTCGCTCGAGCTGGCAGAGGACTGGATCGCCTCCACCCGCGCCCAGATCGAGGCGGGCACGGCCTGGCACCTGGCTGTTGAGCGGGACGGCGCCTTGCTCGGCTGCGTCGGCCTGACCACCGCGCGCGACGCCCCGCGCCACGCGGAGCTGGGATACTGGGTGGGCCGCCGCCACTGGGGCCAGGGCATCGGGCCGGAGGCCGCGGGGCGCCTGGCCCGCTGGGCGCTCGCCAACCTCGACATCGACGTGATCCACGCCTCGGTCTTGGAGGAGAACAAGCGCTCCGCCGCCGTGCTGGCGCGGATCGGCTTCCTTGAGGACGGAATGGCGGAGCAGGACTTCACCGCCCGCAACGCCCGCCTGCCCGTGCGCCGCTTCCGCGCCGGGCGTGCCGAGCTTTCCGCCGCCCGGGAGCCGGTGCCTGTGCCCGAGGCGCCCGCCGACGCTGCCCCTCCGCCCCTCGCGCCAGGGGCCAATCTGCTGCTTGTGGCGGCTTGCGCGCTGATCGATTCCGATGGGCGCGTGCTGCTGGCCCGCCGTCCGGAGGGCAAGCCGATGGCCGGGCTCTGGGAATTCCCGGGCGGGAAGCTGGCCCCCGGCGAGACGCCGGAGGACGCGCTCATCCGCGAGCTGCACGAGGAACTGGGGATCGACGTCTCCGCGGCCTGCCTCGCGCCCTTCGCCTTCGCCTCCCACCCGCTTGAGGGGAAGCACCTGCTGATGCCGCTCTATCTCTGCCGCCGCTGGAACGGCACGCCGGAGGGGCGGGAAGGCCAGGCCCTGGCCTGGGTGCGGCCGAACAAGCTGGCCGACTACGCCATGCCGCCGGCGGACAAGCCGCTCGTCGCGCTGCTGCGGGACTTCCTCTAGGGCCGGGCTTGCGCGACCCTGGCGGGAACGCCAGAGGCCACAGCATGACCCAGCCCACCGCCGCCCTCATCATCATTGGCAACGAGGTGCTCTCCGGGCGCACCCAGGACGCGAACCTGAAGTTCATCGCGACAAGGCTGGGGGAGCTGGGCATCCCTTTGCGCGAGGTGCGGGTGATCCCGGACGTGCCGGAGACGATCATCGCCACGGTGAACGAGATCCGCGCCGCCTTCACCTATGTCTTCACCACCGGCGGCATCGGCCCGACGCATGACGACATCACCAGCGAGTGCGTGGCCCGCGCCTTCGGCGTGCCCTGGGAGGTGCACGAGCCCTCCCGCGCGATCATGGAGGCCGACTACGCCCGCCGTGACCCGCCCGTGAGCATGAACGCGGCCCGGCTGCGTATGGCGACCCTGCCACGCGGCGCGGAGCCCATCCTGTGCTCCGAGACCTCGGCGCCCGGCTTCCGGATGGAGAACGTCCATGTCATGGCCGGCGTGCCGCGCATCATGCGCAGCATGTTCGAGGTGATCGCCCCCACCCTCCAGGGCGGCACGCCCGTGAAGTCCCGCGCCCTGCATGCCAACGGCCTGCTGGAGGGGCAGATCGCGGAGGCGCTGACGGCTGTCCAGAACCGCTTCCCCGCCCTCGATATCGGCTCCTACCCCTATTACCGCGCGGGCGGGAATGGCGTGGCGCTGGTGGCCAAGGGCACGGACGAGTCGGCGCTTGAGGCCGCGGCGGCCGAGATCGCCGCGCTGATCCGGGCGGATGGCAAGGAGCCGGTGGAGGGCGAGCCGCCCGCGGCCTGAATTCCGCGGCCCGACCGCGGCGGATCAGGGGCCCCCGCCCGTCCAGCAGGGCGGGGCCTGAGCCGTGCGGTCCGCCGGGCGCCGGGGCGGCTCCCGCATCCAGGGCGAGACGAGGGGCTCGGGCCAGGGCGCGAGGTAGTGCGCCCACTCCGTCGAGTCGGCGTAGACGGACTGCCGCGCGGCCTCCAGGAAGTCGCAGTGTCCGCTGGCCTTCCAGGCGGGCTTGAGAAGCAGGCTGGCCTCCGTCGCCGCGCCGGCCAGGGCCAGGACGCAGCAGGCCAGCAGCGCGCGACGCGCGATCCGGCCGGCTCTCCCGGCCGCCGGCGCCAGCAGGGCGGCGGCCACCACCACGGCCAGCACGGCCAGCGGCGCCATGCCCCCGCGCGCGGTCATCTCGTTGCCCGGCCCGAAGACGTAGAGGGGAAGCAGGCAGAGCAGGGCGACGGAGACGGCGAAGGTCCAGCCGCGGACCAGCAGCGCCGCCAGGGCCGCCCAGCACAAAACCTCCACAACCAGGAAGACCAGCCAGACGAGAAAGCTCTTCAGCGGCGGATGCATCAGGAATAGCACCCCGTGCGGCACCGCCGCCGAGCCGGCGACGAGGTAAGCGCAGACCGGCAGGGCGAAGACCACGGCCAGGATATTAGCGGGTGTCACCGCGCGGCGGATCGCGGCCGCCCCGCCTTCCCGCAGCAGCACCGCGCCGGCCAGCAAGGCGGCGCCGGCGCTGGCCAGGGGGCTCCAGAAAGCGCCGGCGGCGAAGGGCATGGCGAGGCCCCGCACGAATTCGGGATGCCGACCGTGGCGCAGCACCAGAAGTGCCAGCAGCCAGGCCGGCATGGCGTGGTTCGGTGCCCAGAGGATCGCCGTGACATGGCCGGAATACTGGAAGAGGCGCGGCCACCACTCCCCGCCCCGCCCCCAGCTCGCGAGCGGGCCCGTGCCGAAGTTCCAGTCCAGCCAGATGTTGGGCAGGATGTCGAGGCCGTGGAACAGGATGAAGACGCCCGCCATGACGGCGAAGCCGGATCCCGGCCGGTCGCGCGCCACCGCGCGCGCCAGAAGCGCGAGCACCATCAGCACCAGCGCGAAGCCCAGCCCCGTCCAGGCCCAGAGCGCGGCCTGCGCGGCCGGGAAACCCAGGACGCGGCCCAGCAGCCCCGGCACCATGTAGAAGCCCAGCGGGGCGCGGAGCAGCCAGTCCACCCCCCGATCCGCATCGAGATAGGCAACCGGCCAGGCCTCGGCGGTCAGGTCGCGCAGCACCGCGTCCCGGATCTGCCAGTCGGCGGAACTGTAGACGAGATGGTGGGAACCCGTGGCGCCCGCCCAGACCAGGCCCAGCACCAGGCAGGCCAGCGTCATTCCCGGCGAGAGGGGCCAGGCCCGCCGCCAGCCCGGCGCGAGCAGGACGGCGCCCAGGCCCGACAGCCCGGCCACCGCCGCGGCCCAGGGCTGTGCCCAGCCGCCGAGGAAAACCAGCCCGGGAAGGGTGAGATAGGCGAGCACCAGCACCGCCAGCCGGTCCGGCGCCGCATCCCCCAGGAGGCGGTCAAGGTCGAGCGGCGGGTGCCGGCGCTCTGGGGCAGCGGGGGTCGGAGAGGCGATCATCGGGGGATCGTTCGGGGCACCGTCATGCGGCCCCCTATCACGGCTCGCCCTTCGGCACAGCCAACGCGTGTTACCCTAGGTTTACCCCGGAGTGACCTGGACGCCTCTCCCCGGGGGCGCCCGCCGCGCCAGCCGCACCGCCACGTGGCCGCGCATCACACGGGGGCTGGGCATCACCAGCATGCAGTCGTCATGCGGGGTGCGGATCTCCGCCTCCCCGTCGCGCGCGATCAGCGTGCCCGCGCGCGGGATCACGGCTCCGCCGCGGAAGGGCCGGGTAAAGCAGAACCCGCGGGAGGCGGCGACGACGCAGCCGGACACTGTCCAAACCTCTGGCCAAACCTCTGTCCAAACCTCACCACGCGCCTCCGACCCAACTGGGGCGGCCGGAGGCAGCATCCCCAGGGCGCGCAGCAGGCCGGAGGCGCAGGCCTCGGCCACCATCTCGGTTTCCGGTTCCCAGTGCTGCCCCGCCTCGACCAGGAGGGCCAGGCGGCCCGTGCCCGGCACGGCGAAGGGGGCGTGGTCGATGAGGCGCGGCCCCTCCGGCCGCATCCCGTCCACCACGATCGGCGGGGGCGCACCGGCCGCGCGGGCCAGGGCGAGCGCGGCCGGGTCACGCCCCACGATCATCACCGGGTCTGACGGCCAGAGCATGGAGTGCAGGTCCAGCAGCACCTCCGCCGCCTCCACCACCGGCCGCAGCGCCCGGGCACGGCGCATCTCCAGGCTGTCCCGCCCGCCATCCAGCAGCGCGGGGCTCCAGACCCGGTTCAGGTCCTCGTCCACATAGCGGGACAGGGTCGGGTCCGCCGGGTCGAAGCGCGAGAAGGCATCGAGATTGGCGAAGACGAGGGTGAGCGCCCCGCGCGCCGGGCGCAGCCCCGCGCGCAGCCAGCGCGCCAGCACCGATGCCCCCTGGAACTCGTTGCCGTGCATGAGGGAGACGATCACGACCCGTGGCCCCGGCCGGCCGGAGTCCAGGTGCCACACGCCGGGGATGCCGGCGTTGCCCGCCGCCACGTCCCGCAGGTCCGGCACGGGCACGCGGACGGGGAAGACCTCATCCATGCGGGGGCACCACCCTTCCGGCGCCGGCCGTGGCGGTTCGCTGCGCGCCCATCGGCAGAAGGCCCTTCGCCATTCCCGGTCTCCCGCCACCACTCTATACGCCTCCCCCACGGCGACAATCCGGAGCCCCGCCTTGGACCTGCGCGCGCACTTCTCCCGTTTCCTCTCGGCCGATCCGGGGCGGCTGCACTTCGCCGCGCATAGCCACCACCCCTGGCCCGACGTGACGCGGGAGGCGCAGATCCGCGCCTGGGACGATGCGGCCCGGATGCAGGACGACAAGTGGGAAGCGGTGCTGGGCCCGGTGACGGAGGCCTGCCGCGCCCATGTGGCAGGGCACCTGAACCTGCCCGATCCCTCCACGCTGGTCTTTGCGCCCAACACGCACGACTTCGTCCGCCGCATCCTCTCCTGCATGCCTCTCAGCGGGCCCTCCGGCCGGGCGACGCGGGTGCTGACGACGGATGGCGAGTTCCACTCCTTCGCCCGCCAGGTCGCGCGGCTGGAGGAGGAGGGGCTGGTCGCCGTCACCCGCCTCCCCTCCGAGCCCGGCGGCGACTGCGTGGCGCGGCTGGCCGAGGCCGCCCGGGAGGGCTTCGACCTGATCTGGGTGAGCGAGGTCTTCTTCCACTCCGGCTACGCGCTGACCGGGCTGGAGGCGCTGGCGGAGGCGGCGGGCGATGCCGTGCTGGTGATCGACGGCTACCACGCCTTCATGGCGCGGCCCGTGGACCTATCCGGCATCGCGCACCGGGCCTTTTTCACGGCAGGCGGGTACAAATACGCCATGGCCGGCGAGGGCTGCTGCTTCCTGCACTGTCCGCCGGGCCTGCTGCCGCGCCCGCGCGACACGGGCTGGTACGCCGCCTTCGGCGCCCTGGCCGCCAGCGACGGTGGCGTGGGCTATGCACCGGGCGGGAACCGCTTCCTCGGCGCCACCTTTGACCCCTCCGGCCTCTATCGCCTGGACGCGGCGATGCGCTGGGTGGCTGAACAGGGGCTGACGGCGGCCGCGATTCACGACCACGCGGTGACGCTGCAAGAGCGTTTCTGCGCCGGCCTCCAGGGAACGGGGCTGGATCCGGCGCGGCTGGCCGTGCCGCTCTCAGAGCCGAGCCGCGGCAACTTCCTGGCCTTCGACCTCGACGACGCGGAGGCCTGGCAGGCACGGCTGCACGCGGCGGGGATCGTGACCGACCGGCGCGGGCGGCGACTGCGCTTCGGGTTCGGCCTCTATCAGACGGCGGAGGAGGTGGATGCCGCCCTGGCGCGGATCCGCCGCCTTCCCGGCTGAGGAGCCGGGGAGCGAGGACCGGCGATCCCCTGTCGGCCGTTCCTGACGGCGACGAACCTGACATGAACTGCCGGGCGTTCACGCGGATCGTCGGCAGAGCCGTGGCGCAGACGCCGGATGCCAGGGTTCCGGACCTGGGCGCCTCCTCGGTTTAGAGCCGGCCGCGCACCGTCCACAGCTCCGGGAAGAAGCGCCGCTCCAGCGCGCGACGCAGATAGGCCACGCCGGCAGAGCCGCCGGTGCCCGTCCGCATCCCGATCACCCGCTCCACCGTGGTGACGTGCCGGAAGCGCCACTGCTGGAAGGCGTCCTCCAGGTCCACCAGTTCCTCGGCCAGCTCGTAGAGATCGAAATGCTGCGCGCTGTTCCGGTAGATGACCTCCCAGGCCCGCACCACGCCCTCATCCTCGGCATGCGGCGTGGCGGGATCGCGGTTCAGCACGCCGTCCGGCACGGCAATGCCGCGCCGGGCCAGCAGGCGAAGGGATTCCTGGTAGAGGGAGGGGGAGTCGAAGGCCTGGCGCAGCCTGGCCGTCAGCGCTGCGTCGTGCGCGTGCGGCTTCAGCATGAACTCGTCCCGCGCCCCCAGCAGGATCTCCATCATCCGGTACTGCCAGGACTGGAAGCCGGAGGACTGGCCGAGCACGTCCCGGAAGGAGAGGTAATCCGCCGGCGTCATGGTGGAGAGCACGTCCCAGGCCTCCACCAGCTGCCGCTGGATGCGGGAGACCCGGGCCATGCCCTTGAAGGCCGGGCGCAGGTCGTCCGCCCGCACGCAGGCCGTCGCCACCTCCAGCTCCCGGATGATGAGCTTCATCCAGAGTTCCTGGACGTGGTGGATGACGATGAAGAGAAGCTCGTCGTGCTTGTCGGAGAGCGGGTTCTGCGCGGAGAGCAGCGTGTCCAGCTGCAGGTAGCCGCCATAGGACATGGTGCGGGAGAAGTCGGTCGCGAGGCCGCGCCCCTCCTCCTTTGCATGGTCGGGCGCGTCCACCGACGCGCCCGCTGGCGCCTGGTCCGGCGCGTCAGCCACGGCGCCGCGCCTCGGCCACCAGCCGCTCCAGCTCGGAGAGTTCCACGGCGCCGGGAATGAGGGTGTCGCCGATCACCAGGGCGGGCGTGCCCTCCAGCTGCAGGCGCTGCGCCAGCGCCACGTTGGCCTGGATGCGCTGCATGATCGCGGGGTCGTCCATGTCGCGCCGCAGGCGGGCCCAGTCGAGTCCCGCGCGCTGCGCCTCCGCCTGGATGACCTGTTCCGTGGGCTCCGTCCGCAGCTTCAGCAGCGCGTCGTAGAGCGCCTCGTACTTGCCCTGCTTCTGGGCGGCCAGCAGGGCGCGGCTGGCGACGACGCTGTTCGGCCCGAGGATGGGCAGGTCCTTCATCACCACGCGGATATTGCGGTCCCGCTGCAGCAGGGTCTGCATGTTCGGGTAGAGCGCCTTGCAGTAGCCGCAGCGCGCATCGAAGAACTCCACGATCGTCACGTCGCCCCGGGCATTGCCCTTGATGGGGTCGCGCGCGTCGTTGAACAGCGCGTCGTGGCTGGCGGCGAGGGCGGCGCGCTGGCTATTGGCCTGCTCCGTCCGCTGCGCCTCCTGCATCGCGCCGACTGCGTCCCGCAGGATGGAGGGGTCGGACTTCAGCGCCTCCCGCAGGATGGAGACGATCTCCTCCCGCTGCTGGGCGGAGAAGGCCGGGGCCGTGGCGGCAGGCGGCGTCGAGGCGGGGGCCGGTGCCCCGGCCTGGCCACTGGTTTGGGCAAGGGCCATGCCGCCGGCCAGCACCAGGGCCGCGCCCGCCATCAGGATCTGCTTCATCGGTTTCCGTATCCTCTGCCGGGGAATCCTCTGCCTGGGACTGGCCGAGGTCTGCCCCTGGCGCGGGCCTCAAGGGGGAAGCCTATCATGGGCCGCGCCGCTCCGCATTCCAGTCCAGGGCCGGTGAAGGTGGCCTTCGCGCCCTGCCCCCCTTGCGTCCCGGCGCCACCGGGTGCGAGGAACGCGGCGATGACGACCACCGCGGGAATGGCCCAGGACAGAATGGCGAACCCTGAGAATTCCATCGCGCGGCGACACGGGGCAGCCGGGCGGGCAAGGGTCCTGGCCCTTTCCCTGGCCATGGGGGCGCTGGCGGGCTGCTCCACCATCGACCGTGTGAGCAACGCGATCACCGGCGGCCCCTCCCTCCAGCCCGGACAGGCCGGCTACGTGCAGGGCTTCCTCGGCAACGTCGCGGCGGAGGAGCCGCGCGCGGCCCTGGTCGCGCGGGACGTCCTCTCGGCCGGTGGGTCGGCCGCGGATGCGGCAGTGGCAGCGGGCTTTGCCCTCACCGTCACCCTCCCCTCCCGCGCCGGGCTTGGCGGCGGCGGTGCCTGCCTCGGCTATGACCCCCGGCGCAACGAGATCGAGGCCTTCCTCTTCCAGCCCGGTGCGCGCGAGGGCGTGCCGCGCGGGGCGGACCGGCCCGCCGCCATCCCGATGATGGCCCGAGGCCTCTTCGCCCTCCATGCCCGCCAGGGGCGCCTGCCCTTCGAGCGCACGATTGCCCCCGCGGAGGGAATGGCCCGCTTCGGCACCCCCGTCTCCCGCGCCCTCTCGGCGGACCTGGCGGCCGTGGCGGGACCCCTGATGGCCGATCCCGTCTCCCGCGCCGTCTTCGCGCCCGGCGGAAATCCGATCGCCGAGGGCGCGGCCCTGACCCAGCAGGAACTGGCCTCCACCCTCTCGAGCATCCGCACCGCAGGGGTGGGCGACCTGCACCAGGGCGGGCTGGCGCGGCGCGTGGAGGAGGGCAGCAGGGCGGCCGGTGGCTTCCTGACCGTCGCCGAAATGCGGAACGCCGTGCCCCAGGCCGTGGCGGCGGCGCAGGAGCGGGTGGGATCGGACGTGCTGGCCACACTGCCCGCCTCCGTGGACGGCGGCGCGACCCTGGCGGCCTTCCGCGCCACGGCCGCGGGCAGCGCGCCCCCCGTCGTCGCCGGGAACTTCGGCGCCAGCACCTCCTTGGTGGTGCAGGACCGGGATGGCGGGGCGGTGGCCTGCGCCTTCACCATGAACAACCTGTTCGGCACGGGGCGGATGGTGCCGGGCATGGGCTTCCTGCTGGCCCCCGCGCCGGGGATGGGTGGGGTGCAGCCGGTGCCGCTGGGCGCGGTGCTGCTGGCCAACCTGAACGTGAAGACCATGCGCTATGCCGGGGCTGGATCGGGCCAGGGCGCGGCGCCGGCCGCCGCCGGGGGCCCTGCCGGGCTGCATCTCGGCCGGCGCGTGCCGCTGGCCCAGGCCATCGCCTCCGGCGCGCCGGAGCCGGGGCGCGGCGTCGCCGTCTCCTGCCAGGGCAGCGTCCGCGCCGCCAACTGCTCGGCGGTGGCCGATGCGCGCGGCTTCGGCGTCTCCACCGGGAACGACTGAGGTGCCGGAAGTCCAGGGGGGCTTCAAGGTCGGGCGGGGCGCCAGCGCGCCGCCCTTCCTCGTCATGGACGTGATCGCGGCCGCCAATGCGCGCGCCGCCGCCATCCCGCCGGGGCAGCCGGGCATCCTGCGGATGGAGGTGGGGCAGCCCGGCACCGGCGCCCCTCGCGGCGCCGCGGAGGCCGCCGCCCGCGCCCTGCGGGACGGCCACCCTATGGGCTATACGGAAGCCTTCGGCCTGCCCTCGCTCCGCGCGCGCATCGCAGCCCGCTATGCCGGGCACTATGGCGCCGCGGTGCCGATGGAGCGGATCGCGGTGACGGTGGGCGCCTCCGGCGCCTTCCCCCTCGCCTTCCTCGCGGCCTTCGACGCGGGGGACCGGGTGGCGATGGCCGCGCCCTACTACCCGCCCTATGCCAATATCCTCACCGCGCTCGGCATGGTGCCGCTGCTCCTGCCCTGCGACGCCTCCACCCGCTTCCAGCCGACCGTCGCGATGCTGGAGGCGCTGGACCCGCGCCCGGCCGGGCTGATCGTCGCCAGCCCCTGCAATCCCGCCGGCACGATGCTGGCGCCTGAAGAACTGCGGAACATCGCCTGCTGGTGCCACGCCAACGGGGTGCGGCTGATCTCGGACGAGATCTATCACGGCCTGTCCTACGGCACGGAGGAAGCCACGGCCGCCGCCCTCTCGCCCAGCGCAATCGTGGTGAACAGCTTCTCCAAGTATTTCAGCATGACCGGCTGGCGCGTGGGCTGGACCGTGCTGCCCGAGGACCTGGTGCGGCCGGTGGAGCGGCTGGCGCAGAACATGTTCATCTCCGCCCCCCACGTGGCCCAGGTGGCGGCGGAGGCGGCCTTCGACTGCATCGAGGAGTTGGAGGCGAACCGCGCCACCTACCGCCGCTCCCGCGACCTGCTGCTGGCCGGGCTGCCGGAGGCAGGGTTCGACCGGATCGCGGCGGCGGACGGGGCCTTCTACATCTGGGCGGATGTCGGGCACCTCACCAACGACAGCCCCGATTTCTGCCGCCGGATGCTGGATGAGGCGGGGATCGCTGCCACCCCGGGGGTGGATTTCGACCCGGAGCGCGGGACCCGCTTCCTCCGCTTCAGCTATTGTGGGCCGGAGGCAGACATGGCCGAGGCGCCGGCGCGGCTGCGGCGCTGGCTTCGGGGCTGAGAGGCGCCTGCCGGAACGGTCCGGCGCCCGGGCGCACCGCGAAAATGCGAGGGCGGGCGGTTCGCAGGTCTCAAGTTGCGGAAATTGGTTCTAGAAGCAGGGCAGCATAGGGGCGCTTCGAAAGGGCTGGCCGCTGTTCGCGTACAAAACTGACGAGCGGCCGACGCTCCTCCTGAACGTCGCCCCCAGTGCCGCACCGAGGCGGGTGTTTCGGGAGCGGCTGCGGGCGGCCCTGCCCGATGTCGCGCTCCTCCTCCTGGTGCTGGTGCAGCTATGGCCCTTCCTTTCGGCCTTTCACGGGTCCGCGGACGACAACTTCTGGCAGTTCGCGTTCCTGACCACGCTCGACCGCCCGGCCGCCCTGTTCGATGAGGTGCGGAAGCTGGCGGAGATGCAGGGGCGCCTGGGCATCTTCCCGGCCATGCCGCTGGTCATGGCCGGTTCCCTGATGGCGGAATACGCCTGGGGGCGGGTTCTTGCCGTCGGCATCTTCGGCGCACTCATCCTGGCCTTCTGCCACCTTGCCGCCCGGCGCTTCCGCCTGCCGCTGACCCGTCCGGCGCTGCTGCTGACGCTCTGCCTCACCCCGATGGCGGAGCACCACCTGCCGCCCAACGCCTTCCCGCTGCTCATCACCCTGCCGCTGCTCGGGCTTTTCGCGCTGCACCTTCCCCTGGCAGGACCGGCAGGTCTGCGGCGCGCGGGGTGGGTGGCCGCCGTGCTCGCCCTCGCGGCGGCGATGCTGGTGCTGGAATACGCTCTGGTCGCCGGCTTCGCCCTGGCGGCCCTGGCCGTGGTCACCGCGGCGCCGGGGAAACGGGGCCGGGCGATGCGGCTGCACGGCACCGCCCTCGCGCTCTCGGCCGGTCTCTACCTCGCCTACCGCCTCTCCTTCCCGAGCCACTATACCGGCAATGAACTCGGCGGTGCCTCGCCCGCCGAGGTGCTGGGCCTGCAGGCGCGGCATGTCGCCAACGGCACGATCCTTCCCTACCTGCCGCACCTGGCCCTGGGCCGCCTGGACTTGGCGGTTGCGGCCCTGGCCGGGCTTCTCGGCGCCGCGCTGGCGCTGCGGCTGCTGCCCGGCCTCGCCCGCGCCCTCCGGCCGCGCCTGGCGCCGGGGATCCTCCTCTGCTGCGTCGGCTGGGCCTTCGTGAACACGCTGCCGCACGCGCTGACGCCGAAGTACCAGGCCTGGTGCCGGGCTGGGGACTGCACCTACGTCGATTCCCGCGTGGCGGGGCTGGCCGCTGGGCTGGCGGCGGCTGTGGCGCTGGCGGCGCTGATCCGGTTCGCGGGGCGATGGGCGGGTGCGGCCCGGGCGCTCACCCTGGTGCTCGCGGGGGTGGTCGGGCTGTCGGGCGCCCTCGCCTTCCTGCACAATCGCGCCGCCGCCCGGGAAATGGGGGAGCGGGAGCGCGCCTTCGCCGTGCTGCGCGAGGCCGCCTGCGAGCGCGACACCGCCTGGATCACGGGCCCGGCCGCACTGCAGAGCCTCGGGCGAACGGTGCGCTGGCACCTGCCGCCGGCCGAGGTGCCGCCGGCCCAGGTCTATCTGAAGGCCTATGCCGAGGGGCTGGGAAGGCTGGGCCTGGCCTGCCGGCCCCTTCCCTTCGCGCCGCGCCCCTGGCCCCTGGAATTCCTGGGCTGGGCCCCGCCGGAGGCGATAGGCCGCTGGTCCCTCGGCGGGGCCGCCATCCTGCGGCTGGCCGGCGGGGCGGATGCGGCGGGCACCGTCCTGTCGCTTGCCGCCTATGTATCGCCGGGGCGGGAGGCCCAGAGGGTGGTGGCGCGGATGGGCCCTGGCCCGGGCTGCGCCTTCGAGCTGGGCAAGCATCCGCGGGAGATCCTGGTGCCACATGGCCAGAAAGGCTTGCAGGGCGCCGAGGCAACGACCCTGGTACTGGAAACGCCCGAAGCGGTGAGCCCCAGCACCGTCGGCGACAGCGAGGACCCGCGGATCCTCGGCGTGTTCCTCGCCGCCGCGCGCCCGCTGCGCCGAGGGGAGGACCCCCGTGGCGTCCTCGATCTCCGGCGCTGTGGAGAGTAGGGCATCTGGGCCCGCATCTTGCAGTCTCGCCCTGCGGGCCCTGGACCGAGGCGCCGTGCCGCCCGCACTAACCTGACCTTCTTTCCCTGACTTCCCTGGACATGCCGATGAACCGCCGTTCCTTCCTTACCCTGCCGGTCCTGTCCGCGCTGCCGCATCCCGCCGCCGCCCAGGGGCGCCCCACGCGGCTGATCGTGCCCTTCCCCGCCGGTGGGGCCACGGACGCCGTCTCCCGCCTCTTCGCGCCGCTCCTCGCACAGCGGATGGGCACGACCGTGGTCATCGAGAACCGCCCCGGCGCGGGCGGCGTGCCGGCGGCTGAGCTGGTGGTGCGGGCGCCGGCCGATGGGCTGACGCTGCTCCTCGCCACCTCCTCCATCCACTCCACCGCGCCCGCCACCGGCGCGAACCTGCCCTATGACGTGGAGAAGGACTTCACGCCGCTGGCGCTGATCGGGGCGGCGCCCTCGCTCGTGCTGGTGTCTCGGACCGTGCCGGTGGACGACCTGCGCGGCTTCATCGCCTGGGCGAAGGCGCGGCGGGGGCAGGTGAACTACGGTTCCTCTGGCGTCGCGACCACGCCGCACCTGAACGGGGCGCTGCTGGACAGCCTGGCCGACCTCGGCATGGTGCACGTGCCCTATCGCGGCACGGGCGCAGTCTATGCGGAGCTGCTGCGGGGCGACGTGCACGTGCTGCTGGACGTTCCGGCGACCGCCGCATCCCACATCGCGGCTGGCACGGTGAAGGCGCTGGCCGTCACCTCCGCGCGGGAGACGCCGCTGGCGCCGGGCATCCCGACGGGCGAGGCGGCGGGGCTGCCCGGCCTCGTCTCCGAGACCTGGTTCGGCATCTTCGGGCCGGCGAACATGCCGCCCGCCCTGGCGGCGCGCATCACGGAGGCATCGCGGGCCGCGGCATCCGATCCGGATCTGCGCGCGCGGCTGCTGGGCCTGGGCGTCGATCCCCGCGCGGGCGACGGGGCGGCGCTGGCCGAGGCCGCGCGGGTAGAGCGGGAGCGCTGGACCGGGCTGGTGCGGCGGCTGAACATCCGCGCGACGGAGTAGGCGCGGCGCTTCGTCGGAACGGGGCGGCGCCGGAGCCTCTCAGAAAAGGCCCGGCGCCGGGTGCTACAGGCTGACCCAGCCCTCCGGTGGCTGCTTGCCCGGATGCAGCGTGCCGCAATGCGGGCAGGTGCGCTTCTCCTCGCTGGCGTAGAACTCGGCATAGAGCGGGGGAAGGTCCTTCACGATGTCCTTCACCACCAGCTCGATCCGATAGACCTTGCCGTTGCAGTTGAAGCAGTACCACTCGAAGGCGTCCTTCACGCCCTCGGCCCGCTTGCCCTCCACCACCAGGCCGACGGATCCGGGCATGGGGCGCTGCGGGGAATGCGGGACGTGCTTCGGCAGTAGGAAGACCTGGCCTTCCCGGATCGGGATGTCCTGGATGCGGCCGTCCATATGGACCTTCAGCACCATGTCGCCGCGCAGCTGGTAGAAGAACTCCTCCACCGGGTCGTCATGGAAGTCCACGCGCCCGTTCGGGCCGCCGACGATCTGCACCACCGTCTCCGCACCCTCGAAGAGCAGCTTGTTGCCGACGGGCGGCTTCAGCAGGTGCTCGTTCTCCGCGATCCAGGCCTTGAAGTCGAAGGGCTTCCTCATCGTCTCACTCCGCCGCATGGGCCGTGGTGGGGGCTTGCGCGGGCCGCTTCAGCCCGCAATCCGCGAAGGCCGCGCGCATGGCCGCCTTCTCCTCCTCCGTCAGTTCCAGCATGGGATAGCGCACGGCGCCGCCGGTCTGCCCCAGCAGGTCCTGCCAGTACTTGCCATGGGCCTGCGGCTTGTCGCCCGGGCGCACCGCCTTCAGCGCGCGGCGCACGGGCTGCAGGCTCCCCCACACCGCCCGCGCCTCCGCGTGGCGCCCCGCGAAGGCCAGGTCCGTGTACTGCCGCATCCGCTTATCGGCCGCCGTCTGCAGCAGGTAGGGCGGGGAGGAGCAGAGATAGACCTGCCAGTTCAGCTCGATGATGTTGTCGAGCCACTCCTCCTCGCTGGCGGTGGAGACGATAAGGTCGTCGCCCGCCAGCCGCGTCAGCTCCGCGTACATCTCGCGCGGCACGCTGTACTTGATCGCCACGATGTTCGGCAGCTTCGCGATGCGCGCGCAGAGCTGCGGGGACATGAGGTAGCCGCTGTCGGGATGCGACCACATGGCGATGCCGATGTTCACGCGCTCGCTGATGTGGCGGTAGTAGTTCCAGAGGATCTCGTCCTGCCCGTGCACGAAGTGCAGCACGGGGGCGTGGACCACGATGTAGTCGGCGCCGATCGCCTCCGCATGCGCGGCCAGCTCCAGCACCGTGTCGAGGTTCTGGTCGGAGCAGGACATGATCGTGCGCTTGCCGCATTCCCGCGCCACCTCCTGCGCGATGTCGAAGCTGCGCTTGCGCTCCTCCACCGACATGGAGAAGAACTCGCCCTGCTTGCCGGAGACGAAGACGCCGTCGATCTCCAGGTCGCGGAACCAGTGGCGGAGGTTGGCGCGGAAGCCCGCCTCGTCCATGGCCCCGTCCCCAGGCCGGAAGGGCATCAGCGCCGCGCACCAGATGCCGCGCAAATGCTGCCTCGCATGGGCCTTGGCGTCCTCGCGCCGATACGCTGCGCTCATCGTCCGCTCCCTTCGTCGTCGCGCGGCGCGTGCAGCGCCCGCCAGATGGATTCCTGCGTCAGGGGCAGGGACAGCGCCTCCGCCCCGATCCCCCGCGCGGCCAGGGCATCGGCCACGGCATTCACCACCGCGGCCGGCACGCCGATGCAGCCGGCTTCCCCGACACCCTTCGCACCGAGTGGCGAGTTCAGCGCGGGCGACGGCTGCTCGGGATGGGCGAGCCGGAGATCCCCCGGCGCATCATCGGCGCGCGGCAGCGCGTAGTCCATGAAGGAGCCGCTGAGGTTCTGCCCGGCCGCGTCATAGGCCACGCGCTCCAGGAGGGCCTCGCCGACGCCCTGCATCATGCCGCCGATCATCTGTCCGCGGGCGAGGACGGGATTTACCACCGTGCCGATGTCGTCCACCCAGTGCAGGCGCTCGATCCGCGGCACGCCGGTTTCGGCGTCGATCCCCACCAGGGCCAGCACGGCGCCGGCGGCCCAGGATTCGCCCGGTGCCTCGAAGCGCGCCTCGGCGGTGAGCGGGCCGGCGGCGGCGATGGCGGCCCAGGAGACGTGGCGGCCGGGATCGCCGGCCACGGCGAAGCCCCCGGGCGCCGGGTGCAGCAGCGCCTCATCCTCCTGCAGCAGCCCCGCCGCGACCGGGCGGGCCAGTGCCTCCAGAGCCTCCGCCGCCTTCACCAGGGCGCCGCCGCCGATCCCCGTGGAACGGCTGGCCAGGGCGCCGATGCCGGGCGGGGTGGTGGCGGTGTCGCCGTGCAGCACCGCAACGTCCTCCGGCGCCAGGCGCAGCGCATCCGCCACGATCTGCGCGAAGGCGGTTTCCCGCCCCTGGCCCTGGGCGGTGCTGCCGGTCGCCGCCGCGATCCGGCCATCGGGGCGGAGGGCGATGCGCGCGCTCTCCCATCCCGCGCCGCAGGGCTCGACATAGACGGCCAGCCCCAGGCCGAGCACCTCGCCCGCGGCACGGCGGCGCGCGACCTCGCTCTCGATCCCGTCGCTCATCGCGAGCACCTGCCGCAGCAGGGCGGGGTAGTCACCGGAATCCAGCATCTCGCCCATGGGAGTGCGGTGCGGCAGGGCGGAGGCCGGCAGCAGGTTGCGGCGGCGGATCTCGGCGGAGCCGAGGCCGGTGGCGCGGCCAGCCTCCTCCATCAGCCGCTCCATCAGCATCGCGGCCTCCGGGCGGCCGGCGCCGCGATAGATGCCCATGGGCGCGCGGCGGTCGAAGCGGCCTTCCAGCGCGATGGAGACGGCGGGCACGTCGTAGGGTCCGGGCAGGCAGCGCGCGGCATTGCGGCCGGGCACGGCGGCCGAGTACGGCAGGCGATGGCCGAGCGGGGCGGCGATGGTGGCGCGCAAGGCCACCGCCCGGCCTTCCGCATCCAGGCCCAGCTCGCCGCGGAGGGTCAGGCCACGGCCCTGCGTCGCGGTCAGCATCTCCTCTCCGCGCATGGCCTGCCAGAAGACAGGACGGCGGAGGAGACGGGCGGCCAGGGCGATCGCCGCCTCCTCCGGGTGGATGGAGGCCTTGGCGCCGAAGGAGCCGCCGACATCCCCCGCCACGACGCGGATGCCCTCCGCGGGGATGCCGAGGATGGCGGCAAGGTCCGCCCGCGCGCGGTGCGGTGTCTGAGTGGAGAGGTGCAGGACCAACCCGTCGCCCTCCGGCACGGCAAGGGCGGCGCGCGGCTCCATGGCGGCGGGGGCCAGGCGGCTGTGGCGAATTTCCACCTGCACCCGGTGCGCCGCCCCGACCAGGGCGGCGGCCGCGTCGCCCTGCGTCCAGTTTGCGGCGAAACAGGGCTCGGTGTCGTCGGGGTCGCCCGGCCCGGTCTTCACCAGCACGGCCTCCGCCCCGTCCCGCGCCGCCGCCTCGCTCTCCGCGAGCACGAGGGCCAAGGCTTCGCCCACCGCCGCCGTGATCCCATGCCCCAGGGGGCGGAAGCGGGCCTCCGGCAATTCCGGGAAGAAGCGGTTCACCGCGGGCTGGCCCAGCGGGCCGAACTCCCCGGCCGTCAGGACGGCAACCACCCCTGGGGTGGCCCGTGCCGCGGCGGCGTCGATGCCCTCGATCCGGCAGCCCGGCTCCAGGGCCCGCACGAAACCGGCGTGGAGGCAGCCGGGCGGGCGCGGGACATCCGCCGTGAAACGGCCGCGGCCCGTCAGAAGCGCCGCGTCCTCGCGCCGGCGCTGCGGGCGGCCGATCCAGCCCTCTGCCCCGCCCCGCACAGTGCGTCCGTCCCCGGCGAAGCCTTCCGGCATGATGCCCCTTTCCCTGACCCACCCATTCCAGGCCGGGTGCGATCCATCTAACAAGGGCGATGTTCAGATGGACCGATCGGGAACGGCGATGGATCTGACCACGCGGCAACTCCGCGCCTTCCTGGCCGTCGCGGAATGCGGCGGCTTCACCGCGGCGGCGCGGCGGATGGGCTGGGTACAATCCGCCGTCTCGGCGGGCGTGGCGGAGTTGGAGACCGCGATCGGTGCTCGGCTCTTCGAGCGGTCCTCCCGCCGCGTGGCGCTGACCGTGGCCGGGGAGCGATTCCGCCCCCGCGCCGCCGCGCTGCTGGCGGATCTGGCCGGAGCGGTGGAAGCGGCGAAGGGCGCGCAGGAGGCACCGCGCCTGGTGATTGCGACCGTGCCCCTCCTCGCGGCCACGCTCCTGCCCGGCGGGATCGGGGCGCTGCGGCGGGCGGTGCCAGCCGTCCGGCCCGCGCTGCTGGAGGTTTCCGCCACCGAGGCGCAGGCCATGGTGGCGGAGGGCGCGGCCGACCTCGCCGTGGGCACCTTCCCGCCGACGGGGGATGCTGGGCTGATCGCGAGCGGCCTGGGCCGCGACGCGCTGATGCTGTTCCTGCCCGCCGGGCACGCCCTGGCCACCGGCACGCGCCCCTTGCCCTGGCGCGCGGTGGAGGGCGAGGCGGAGATCGCGCTCACCGCCCGCTCCGCCTTGCGCGAACTGGTGGATGCGGCGCGGCTGGCGGCCGGAATCCCGCCCTGCCCACCGGCCTTCGAGGTGGCGCAGATGAGCACGGCCATTGCCCTCGTCGCCGCCGGCCTCGGCATCGCCGCCCTGCCGGAGGCGGCGGTGCCGCTGGCGCCGCGCGGCGGGGTGCGGGTCCGGCCCCTGGACCGGCCGGCGGTGCAGCGGGAGATCACCCTGATCCATCGCGCCGGCGCGGCCGGGCACGTCCTTTCCGCCGTGGAGCACCTCGGCGCGGTGCTGGAGGAGGCGCTGCGGCGGCGGATGGTGGATGGCCCGGGCCGGCGACGCGGCGGGTCCGTCCCACCGAACTAGCGGAGGGCCAGCACCACGCCTTCCTCGGGACCGAGCTGCCATTCAGCGGTGACGGGCGCGGTGTCCCGCCCGGGCTGGGTGGAGAGAAGCAGGTCGGCTCCCGCGACATCGCCCGGCAAGGCGAGCCGTGCCGGGGATTGCGCGAAGTTCAGCGCAACGAGGAGCCGCACACCGCCCCGCCGTCGCTCGAAGGCCAACACCTCGCCCTCCGTCGCCACCGAGACGTAGTCACCCGTGCTCAGCGCGGCGTGCCCCCGACGGAGGGCGATGAGGTGGCGATAGAGGTGCGGAAGGGAGTCCGGATCGGCGGAAAGGGAGGCAACGTTTCGTTCGGCCCTGTCCTCGTTCAGCGGTAGCCAGGGACGGCCAGTGGTGAAACCGGCATTCTCCCCCGCGTCCCAGGGCATGGGCGTGCGCGCCGGGTCTCGCCCGAGGCCAAGGCCGGGCTCGTTCCTCTCCCACGGGTCCTGCGCGCGGTCGGGCGGGATGGCCACGTTCTCCAGGCCCAGCTCGTCGCCGTAATAGAGGGTGGGCGTGCCCCGCAGGGTCAGCAGCAGCATCGCGGCCAGCCGCGCCCCGCCCCGCCCGACGCGGGAGGCGATACGCTTCTGGTCGTGGTTGCCCAGCACCCAGTTCGGCCATCCGCCGGGGGGCAGCGCCGCCTCGTACTCCGCCACGATGCGGGCGATTGCCGCGGCATTCCAGGCAGTGAAGATGAGCTGGAAGTTGAAGGGCAGCTGCGCGCCCTTCATGTCCCGGCCGTAATAGGCCATCAGCCGTTCCAGCGGCAGGTAGATCTCGCCGATCAGCACGCGCTCCTCGTACTCGTCGAGGACGGCGCGCATCTCCTCCACCACCTCCAGCGTCTCCGGCCGATCGGCGGAATAGACCTGCAGGAGCCTGTTGATGCTGGCCTCGTGCGGCTGCCAGGCGGGGTTGGGCGGGTTGTCCCGGAACCGATCATCCTTCACCAGCAGCCAGATCACGTCCACGCGGAAGCCGTCCACGCCGCGGTCCAGCCAGAAGCGCAGCGCGTCGTACATGGCCCGGCATACCGCGGGGTTGCGCCAGTTCAGGTCGGGCTGCACTTTCAGGAAGCTGTGGAAGTAGTACTGGCCGGTCGGCGCGTCGAACTCCCAGCCGCTGCCGCCGAAATTGGCGAGCCAGTTGTTGGGCGGTCCGCCGCCCGGCGCGGGGTCGTGCCAGATGTACCAGTCCCGGTAAGGGCTCTCGCGCGAGGTGCGGCTTTCCAGGAACCAGGGGTGCCGGTCCGAGGTATGGTTCGGCACGAAGTCGAGGATCACCTTCAGCCCGCGCGCATGCGCCTCCGCCAGCAGGCGGTCGAAGTCCTCGATCGTGCCGAAGATCGGGTCGATGCCGCGGTAATCGGCGATGTCGTAGCCGAAATCGGCCATGGGGGACGGGAAGACGGGCGAGATCCACACGGCGTCCACGCCGAGCCAGCACAGGTGGTCCAGCCGCCGCCGGATGCCCTCCAGGTCGCCGATGCCGTCCCCGTTGCTGTCCTGAAAGGAGCGCGGATAGATCTGGTAGACGACGCCGTGCTGCCACCAGAGGGTGTCGGACATGAGGGACCTCCGATGGGAGGCGCGGGCTTCCCCGGTGCCATCCGCGTGACGAGGTGCCGGGGATGCCC
Organism: Roseomonas indoligenes; assembly: GCF_017813365.1. Taxonomy (GTDB): domain Bacteria; phylum Pseudomonadota; class Alphaproteobacteria; order Acetobacterales; family Acetobacteraceae; genus Roseomonas; species Roseomonas indoligenes. Next base: position 387,337 of record NZ_JAGIZA010000001.1, on the reverse strand, counting down.
CGGCCCGCGAGTGAACCCTCCGGGGCGAAGGGGGTTGCGGGCCGTGGCCCGGCGCGAGCGGCAGCCCCCGACCGGAACGCGGGTTCAGCGCGCCGGCACGCCCGTCAGGACCAGAACAGCAGGAACACCGCCGCGCCGATCCCAAGGGGAAGGAAGGGGCTGACGCGGGTGAGGAGCAGCAGCGCGGTGGAACCGGCCGCGACGGCCCAGGCCAGCCAGCCGCCCTCCGCCGCGCGCAGAACGGTGGCGGAGGCCGCGAGGATCATCCCGGCCGCGACCGGCGCCAGCCCCGTCTCCACGACGCGCTGCCACGCGGCGCCCCGGTGCCGCGCCCAGACCCGCGCGAGGCTGTAGACCAGCAGGGAGGAGGGCAGGAAGATGCCGGCCGAGGCGAGCAGCGCCCCCGCCCAGCCGGCCGCCTGCCAGCCGACGAGGGTGGCGAGCAGCGAGCCCGGCCCGGGCGTGAGGCGCGACAGGGCATAGAGGTCCAGGAACTGCGCGTCCGTCATCCAGCCCTGCACCGCCACGGCCTGGCGGTGCACGTCGGCGATGATGCTCTGCCCGCCACCGATGGTGAGGAAGGAGAGCGGGACGAAGACCTTCAGGATCTGCCAGAGGCGATAAAGCAGCACCTAGCGCCCTTCCCCGCCCGCGCCGCGCAGCCGGTACCAGGCGGCTGCGAGGCTGACCGGCGCCATCACCAGCACCACCGCGAGCAACGGCAGGCGCAGGAAGAACAGGGCGAAGAAGGTGGCCAGCAGGATCAGCGCCGGCACGGGCGAGACGGCGGCGCGCCGCGCCGCGCGGATGCCCATCTGGAGCGAGAGCCCCACCGCTGCCGCCGCGATGCCGCTGAGGATGACATGGGTCAGGTGGTAGTGCGCGACCTCCGCGAAGAGGGCGGCCGCCGCGATGGCGGCGAACATGGCCGGCACCACCATGCCGAGCGCGCTCACCAACGCCCCCGCGCTGCCGGCCAGGTGGTAGCCAATCCAGATGGAGAGGTTGACGACGTTCACACCGGGAAAGGCCTGGGCCAGGGCGAGGCCGCTGAGGAACTCGCCCTCATCCAGCCACCGGCGGCGCTGGACGAATTCCCGCATCATCCAGCCGCTGAGGCCGCCGCCGAAGCTCGTCAAGCCGATCTTGGTGAAGGCCAGGAAGAGCTGCATCAGACCCGGGGAGGCCGGGGCGCCGGTCATGCCGGCGGGTGCTGGGGCCATGTCCGCTCTGCCGCAGATGCCATGGCCCAAGCTCTAGGCCCTTGCCGGGCATCCCACAATGCGCGCCAGGTCAAGCGGGCGCCCGGAGGGTCCGCTCGATCGCATCGGCCACGGAGGCGGCGTTCTGGCGCAGGAACTCGCGCCCCTTCTCGGCCGTGGCGGCGGCCGGATCGCCGAAATACCCCATCGGCGTGACCTTCAGCGCCTGCTTGCCGCCCTGCCGCCAGACCTTCAGGTCCTCCATCCCCAGGTTGGTGGGCCTGAGGCCGGGGATCAGCTCGCAGCGGCAGGCCTCCATGCACTCGTGCAGCAGGACGGAGGTCTCGGATTCCCCGGCATGGATGTCGAGGTTGCCCGGTGTGCCGCTGGATGCCTTGCCGTAGGTGACGAGGCGGGGATCGGCCGGGTCCAGCTCCAGCCGGTCCCGCATCACGGGGGCGAGGACGAAGTGGCCCTCGATCGTCTCCGGGCCGCAGCCCGCCACGATGCCGTCGTAGATCGTGCGGTTGTGCTGCGCGTCGCCGTGGCCGGAGAGGCAGAAGATGCGGCGGAAGCCGTCGCCGCCCAGGGACGCGAAGACATCCTTTATCAGCTCGATCATCACGGGCGCGCGCACCTTGATGCTGCCGGGGAAGCTGCTGCTGACGGCGTTGATGCCCCAGTAGAAGGGCGGGGCGATGATGCTCTCGATCCCCCGCTCCGCCAGCAGCGCCTTCGCCTGCCGCAGCACGGCCATCGGCACGTAGACATCGGTGGCGAGCGGCAGGTGCGGGCCGTGCTGCTCGATGACGCCCAGCGCCCAGAGCACGACGGCGCCGCGCTCCGCCGCCTCGGCCACCTCGGGGTAGGTCATATCGGCCATGGTGTCGGTGAAGACGGAGTAGCCCGTGCCGTTCCGATCCGCGCTCATGCGTTCCTGAATCCTTCCATCGCGGGGATCACGCCCGCTTCATGTTCCAGAAGAGCGGCATGCCCGGCACGCGCCCTTCCAGGTTCCGCCTCATCACGGTGTTGGAGCGGAAGGCGCCGAGGGGCACGAAAAGCACCTCCTCCAGCGCCACGGTCTGCATCCGCCCGGCCACCGCCTTGCGTGCCTCCGCATCCGGCGCACGGAACCACTCGTCGCGCAGCGCCTCCAGCTTCGGGGAGGTCGGCCAGCCATTGGCGCCGGCGGTGCCGTTGCCGCGCAGCACGGCATTGGCGCCGGGGTCGAACAGGTCCAGGCCGGGGAAGAAGGTGGCGTAGCTGGACCATCCGCCCTTCTCCAGCGGCTCCCGGTTCGTGGTGCGCTGGAGGATGCTGCCCCAGTCCGTGGAGACGAAATCCAGGTTCAGGCCAATGCTGCGGAACAGCTCCCCCGCCACCTGGCCCAGCGCCGCCTGCGCGCCGACATCCATGGCCACCAGCAGCCGCGCGGGCTCGTTGCTGTAGCCGCCCTCCTTCAGCAGGGCCTTCGCGCGCTCCACGCTGCGCGGCGCGAGGATCGGCTCCAGTCCGACGCGCGTGGCATATGGCGATCCCGGCGTCACGATGCCGGCGTCGCTGACATAGCGCTTCGGGTCCGGCCCGATCACCGCCGACATGAAGGCGGCCTGGTCCACGGCGGCCAGCAGCGCCTGCCGGACCTTCACGTTGTTGAAGGGCGCCTGCAAGTGGTTCAGCCGCAGATAGGCCGGGCGGAGGATCAGCTCCAGCGGCTCGATCCGCAGGCCGGCGCTGCGCGCCAGCATCGGCTCCAGGTCCGGCTCCGGTGCCTCCACCCAGTCCTGCTCGCCGGACTGGATGGCGGCGGCGGCGGTGGAGGCGTCGGGGATCACCGTCCACTCCACCCGGTCGAACCACACCTGCTTCGGGCCCGCCACGAGGCTCGGCGTACCGTTCGGGGCGGGCCGATAGCCGGCGAAGCGCTCATAGGCGAAGAAGCTGCCGGGGTTCATCTCGTCCGCCCTGAAGCGGAAGGGGCCGGAGCCCACGACCTCGCGCACCTGCTGGAAGGGATCCGTCCTCGCCAGCCGCTCCGGCATGATGAAGGGGATGGGCGCGCCGACATGCCCCAGCGCGTGCGGCAGCAGCGGGAAGGGCTCCTTCAGGCGGAAGCGGATGCGGCGATCGTCGAGGGCGGAGAGCTCGTCCGTGAAGTCCATCAGCTTGCCGCCAATGGAGGCGCGGCGCGCCCAGCGCCGGATGCTCGCCACCGCATCGGCCGCCCGCACGGGCTCGCCGTCGTGGAAGGTCAGGCCAGGGCGAAGGGTGATGGTGACGATACGGCCGCCATCCTCCAGCACATGCCTTTCGGCCATCTGCGGCTGCGGCTCGTAGTTCGCGTCCATGCCGTAGAGGGTGTCGAACACCATGTAGCCGTGGTTCCGCACCACGGCCGCCGGGGTCCAGATCGGGTCCACGCTGAACAGGTTGCTGTGCGGCACGAACTTCAGCGTGCGGGCAGAGGCCTGGGCGTGGAGGGCGGGCGCGTAGGTCGCGGCGGCCCCTGCCAGGGCCAGCTTCAGGGCATTGCGTCGTCCGACCATGGTGGAACATCTCTCCGCGCCAGCGCGGCGTCATTGTTCGTTCACGGAACCGCCGCCGGTAGCCGAGAAGCGGAGAACTGGCATCGAAAACGCTTATCGAGCGGCGCTGCCAGCCCTCGCGGAAGGGTGACAGGGCGGGCGGCGCCGCTTCGCGGGACGAAACGCGTTAGGCGGGATGCGAGCGAGGCTCGGGGCCGCCCCTGCCCCGGCACGAGAGATCGGAGCGGCCATGGAGATCACCTTGAAGGTGAACGGGACGGAGCGGCACCTGGCCGTTGACGTCCGCACCACCCTGCTGGACGCGCTGCGCGAGCACCTGGACCTGACCGGTACGAAGAAGGGCTGCGACCTCGGCCAGTGCGGCGCCTGCACGGTGCTGATGGATGGACGGCGCGTCCTGTCCTGCTTCACCCTCGCCGTCGCGGCGCAGGGGGCGGAGGTGACGACGATCGAAGGCCTGGCGACGGAGGACGGGCCGCTGCACCCCATGCAGCAGGCCTTCCTGGAGCAGGACGCCTACCAGTGCGGCTACTGCACCCCCGGCCAGATCCTTTCCGCCATCGCCTGCGTGGAGGAGGGCCATGCGAGGACGGATGACGAGATCCGGGAGTACATGAGCGGCAATCTCTGCCGCTGCGCCGCCTACCCCAAGATCGTCGCCGCCATCCAGCAGGCGAAGCCGCAGATGGAGCGCGCCTGAGATGCGCCCCTTCACCTACGAGAGGCCCGACGCCACGCGGGAGGCGCTGAAGGCGGCGGCCGCGCACGCCGCACCGCCCGGAGAGGGCCGGATCCGCGCCCCGGCCCACTATCTGGCCGGCGGGACCAACCTGCTGGACCTGATGAAGATCGGCGTGGCCCACCCATCCGCCCTCATCAACATCGGCCCGCTGCACACCGAGCACGGGCGCATCGAGGCCAGTGTGGAGGGGCTGGCGCTCGGCGCCCTCGTCCGCATGGCGGAGGCGCAGGAGCACCCCGCCATCCTGCGCGACTACCCGGTGATCGCGCAGACGCTGCAATTGGCCGCGAACCAGCAGCTGCGGAACATGGCCAGCCTGGCCGGCAACGTCCTGCAGCGCACGCGCTGCAACTACTTCCGCGACCCGAGCTGGCGCGCCTGCAACAAGCGGGAGCCCGGCACGGGCTGCGCGGCGCTGGAAGGCAACAACCGGCATCTCGCCGTGCTCGGCGTCAGCGATCATTGCATCGCGCACTATCCCGGTGACTTCGCCAATGCCCTGGCGGCACTGGGCGCCGATGTGTCGATCCTGGCCTTGGACGGCACCGCCCGCCGTATCCCCTTCGAGGAGCTGCACCGCCTGCCCGGCGACACGCCGCATGTCGAGACGGCCTTGCAGCCCGGAGAGCTGATCACGGGTTTCCATGTCCCCGCCGGTCCATGGACCCGCCGCTCGCTCTACGTGAAGGTGCGGGACCGAGAGTCTTTCGCCTTCGCGACCGCCTCCGCCGCCGTGGCGCTGCACATCGAGGCTGGTGAGGTGCGGGAGGCGCGGATCGGCCTAGGCGGGCTGGCGGCCAAGCCCTGGCGCGCGCGCGAGGCGGAAGCCGCGCTGCGCGGGCGCCGGCTGGACGAGCACACGGCGCAGGAAGCGGCCGAAGTGGCCTTCTGCGGCGCCGTTACCCACAGCGAGAACGGCTTCAAGCCGGAGCTGGGCCGCCGCACCCTGGTGCGCGCCCTTCTGCAAGCTGCCGAGATGGAGGCCTGATCCCATGCCCGACGGCACCACCCCGCATTTCGGCCCCGCCACCATCCGCATCGATGGCCGCGCCAAGGTCACGGGCGCCGCGCGCTACGCCTCCGACGAGACGGTGGAGAACCCTGCCTGGGCCTTCCTCGTCACCAGCAGCATCGCCCGTGGCCGCATCCTCGGCTTCCGGCTGGACGAGGCCCGGGCCGTGCAGGGCGTGCTGGACATCCTGACGCATGAGAACGTGGGCGGCGAGGCGGAGAAGCCCAAGCCCATGGCGGGCGGCGACACCACGGAGACGATGGAGTCCGACCGCATCTGGCACGACGGCCAGATTATCGCCGTTGTCGTCGCCGAGAGCTTCGAGGCGGCGCGCGAGGCCGCGCACAAGGTCCGCCCCGACTACGAGGAGGAGGCGCCCTCCGCCAGCTTCGGCAGCGCCGGTGTCGTCGAGGAGGTCCGAAAGGCCGGGGAGCACAAGGACTACCGCGTCGGCCACGCCGAGCGCGCCTTCCGGGACGCGGAGTTCCGAGTGGACCAGCGCTACGGTACGCCCACCCAGCACCACAACCCGATCGAGCTCTTCACCACCACCTGCGAGTGGCGGGACGGGAAGCTGACGGTCTACGAGCCCAGCCAGTTCGTCTACGGGCTGCGCGGCAATCTGGCGAAGCAGCTCCGCATCGCGCCGGAGAGCATCCGCGTCGTCTCGCGCTATGTCGGCGGCGCCTTCGGCAGCAAGGGCGGCATCACCGCGCGCACGGCCTGGATCGCAGTCGCCGCGCGTCGCGTGAGGCGGCCGGTAAAGCTGGTTTCCACGCGGGACCAGGGCTTCACCATCGTCACCTACCGTGCGGAAACGCGGCACCACATCCAGCTCGGGGCCGATCGCAACGGAAAGCTGACCGCCTTCCGGCACGAGGGATGGGAGGTCACCTCCCGCCCCTCGCAGTACAATGTCTCCGGCACGGAAACGACGGCACGGATTTATGCTTGCCCGAACATCCTGACGAAGGTGAACATCGTCCACGCGGACCGCAACACGCCGGGTTTCATGCGCGCCCCGCCCGAGGGGCCCTATATGTACCCGCTGGAATGCGCGATGGACGAGCTGGCCTTCGCGCTCCGGATGGACCCGATCGAGCTGCGGCGGATCAACGACACGCAGACGGATCCCGCGACCGGCCTGCCCTTCAGCTCCCGCTCGCTGATGGAGTGCTTCGACAAGGGCGCGGCGCGCTTCAACTGGTCGGCGCGCAACCCCGTGCCCGGCGCGACGCGGCAGGGCGACTGGCTGGTCGGCTACGGCTGCGCCACCGCTGCCTATGCCGCCAATATCGGCGCCTCCAGCGCGCGGGTGACGCTCACCCCCGACGGGCGCGCCCGGGTTCAGATCGCGGCGCACGAGATCGGCAATGGCGCCTACACCGTCCTTGCCATCACCGCCGCCGAGCAACTCGGCCTGGACGTGGCCGACGTGGCGGTGGAGCTGGGCGACACGAACCTGCCGGCCGCCGGGCTCGCTGCTGGGTCGAACCACACCGCCGCGATCAGCCACGCCGTCGCCAAGGCCTGCGACGGGATCCGCGAGCGCCTCGCCCGCGCCGCGATTCTCGCCAATGACAGCCCCTTCGCCGGCGGGGACCCAGCCGCCATCACCCTCTCCGGCCGCGCCCTGAACGGGCCGGGCGGCGCGCAGGAGTCGCTGGCCCGCGCCCTGGCCCGCACCGGGGAGGGCCCGCTGGAGGTGACGGCGGAGAACATCCCCAAGGGCCTGCCGCCGGATGCCATGGAGAAGGTGCGGCAGGGCCAGATGGCCATGTCCCGCGGCCACAGCCGCGACGACGTGACCGCCTACGCGTTCGGTGCGCAGTTCGTGGAGGTGCGCGTCCACGCCCGCACGCGGGAGGTGCGAGTGCCCCGGGCCCTGGGCGCCTTTGCCTCGCCCCGGATCGTCAATCCCATGGCCGCGCACAGCCAGTACATGGGCGGGATGATCTGGGGCATCGGCGCCGCACTGCACGAGAAGACCGAGATCGACCCGGTCGCTGCCCGCTACACCAACGACAACATCGCGGAGTACCTCATCCCCGTGAACGCCGACGTGCGGAGCGTGGAGGTGCTGATGGTGCCGGAGAAGGACGAGACGGTGAACCCGCTGGGGATCAAGGGGATCGGCGAGATCGGCATCGTCGGCATGAACGCGGCCGTCGCCAATGCCGTCTTCAACGCCACCGGCCGGCGCGTGCGGGACCTGCCCATCCGGATCGAGGATCTGCTCTGACGCCGCACATCAGCCCCGGTCCGAGGTATCAACGGTGAGGGACGGCCGGGCGCCGGTGGGTCTAGCGAGGTGCATGTCCTTCCCCGCCTCGCCGGGCCGGCCGCTGCTGCCCGCCCCCACACCCCGCATCGATTGGATGGTCGAACAGGCGATCCGGACGATCAATGAGAGCTGGCGCATCCTCGCGGCCAGCTATGCCGCGGATATCTGGCCTCGCTTCCGCACCGCTGAGCAGGCCGGCACGGCCGAGGCACCGTTCAAGGGGTCAGATGGCAGGCGGGCTGCCCGCCCCCTTGAAGCCCGCCGGGCCGCCTTTCATATCGCTCCTCCGATTGTTACCCCCCTTTCCGGAGGATGCGCGTGAGCGAGACGGTAGAGCGCCATGAATTCGGCGCCGAGGTCGGACGGCTCTTGGACCTGGTGGTCCATGCCCTCTACTCGGACCGCGAGATCTTCCTGCGTGAACTGGTGGCCAACGCGGCGGATGCCGTCGACCGTCGCCGCTTCGAGGCCCTGACCGGCGCGGCGCCTGGCGTGCCGGAAGGCGCCGCCGTGCGGGTGGTGCCGGACAAGGAAGCCCGGACCCTGACAATTTCCGATCCCGGCATCGGCATGAGCAAGGCCGAGATGGCGGAGAACCTCGGCACCATCGCCCGCTCCGGCACGCGGGCCTTCACCCAGTCCCTGGCGGATGCGAAGCCGGGCGACCGGCCGAGCCTCATCGGCCAGTTCGGCGTCGGCTTCTACTCCGCCTTCATGGTGGCGGAGCGGGTGGAGGTCACCTCCCGCAAGGCCGGCGCCGAAGAGGCCTGGACCTGGACCTCCGAGGGCAAGGGCGACTTCACGCTGGCCCCCGCGGAGCGCGCCGAGCCGGGCACGGAGATCGTGCTGCACGTCAAGGCGGATGCGGAGGAGTACCTGGAGCCGATCCGGCTGCGGACGGTGATCCGCAAATGGGCGGACCACATCACCGTGCCCATCACCGTCGCCGAGGACGGGAAGGACGAGCCGGCGAACGAGGGCACGGCCCTCTGGCGCAAGCCGAAGTCCGAGATCACCGCGGAGGGCTACACGGAGTTCTACCGCCACCTCGGCCACAACTTCGACGAGCCCTGGGCGACGCTGCACTGGCACGCCGAGGGAACGGTGGAATTCACCGCCCTTCTCTTCATCCCGGGGATGAAGCCCTTCCAGGTGGTGGAGGGCGAGCGGGAGAGCCGCGTGCGCCTGCATGTCCGGCGCATGTTCATCACGGACGAGGCGGCGTTGCTGCCGCCCTGGCTGCGCTTCGTGCAGGGCGTGGTGGATACGGAGGACCTGCCGCTGAACGTCTCGCGCGAGATGCTGCAGGCCACGCCCGTGCTGGCGCGGATCCGCAAGTCCGTGACGAACCGCGTGCTGTCCGAGCTGAAGACCCGCGCGAAGGAGGGCGAAGGCTACGCGACCTTCTGGGAGAATTTCGGCCCGGTCCTGAAGGAGGGGATCTACGAGGACACGGAGCACCGGAAGGACCTCGCCGGGTTGCTGCGCTTCCGCTCTTCCGCCGTCGAGGGCTGGACTTCCCTGGCGGACTACGTGGCCCGCATGAAGGAGGGGCAGGAGGCGATCTACGTCCTTTCCGGCGATTCGACCGAGGCGCTGGCGAAGTCGCCGCAGCTTGAGGGCTTCCGCGCCCGCGGCGTCGAGGTGTTGCTGCTCTCGGACGGAATCGACGCCTTCTGGCCGGAGCGGCTGGGCAGTTTCGAGGAGAAGCCGATCCGCAGCATCACCCAGGGCTCGGTCGATCTCTCGAAGATCGGCGGCGAGGACGTGGCCCAGGGCGAGGCAGCCGATGTCTCGAAGCTGGTCCCGCTGCTGAAGGACGCGCTGAAGGAGGATGTTTCCGAGGTGCGGGCCACGGACCGGCTGGTGGACAGCGCCGTGGTCCTCGCCGCGCCGGAGTTCGGCCCGGACCTGCATATGCAGCGCCTGCTGCAGCGCGCGGGCCGGGACTTCGGCGCGATGAAGCCCGTGCTGGAGATCAACCCCCGCCACCCGCTGGTGCGCGGCCTGGCCGCGAAGGCCGAGGCGGGCGATGTGGCGGACGCGGCCGGCCTGCTGCTCGATCTGGCCCGGGTGCAGGACGGCGACACGCCGCGTGATCCCGCTGCCTTTACCCGCCGTGTGGCGGAGGCGCTGGCGGCCAGCCTGGGCTGAAGGCTTCCTCCTTCAGGGCTATCCGCTGAGTGATAGCCCTGGAGGACAGTCTGGTCGGGATGCGGGCCCTTCGCCCGGCCCGGCTTCCGCCCGCGCCCAGGGCAGAACAGGGAGGGGGCAGGTCATGCTCAGAGCAGCAATCTCCGCCATCCTGTGCGGCCTGTCCTTCCTCGCCGTGGCGGCCTGCTCGGCGCCGCCTGCGGACCCAGGCCTCAAGAGGAGTGGCCGCGAGAGGTTCGACCGCTACTACGTCGGCCGAGGCTCACCCTTTGCCCCTCGGGGCGACCTCTATGACCGCCCCTGAGAAGGGTTCCCCGGCGCTCGGTGCGGGGTTCGCAGGCCTCCCCTGAGCCCGGGTCACATCCGGGCTCTCAGAGAGGCCCGCGGGGGCCGGATCGAAGGATGGAGCTGTGGTTCGCGCCGGTCAGGCGCGGTCAGCTCCGGTACGAGCCATTGATGTCGATGTAGCCGTGGGTCAGGTCGCAGGTCCAAACCGTGGCCTCGCCCTTGCCCAGGCCGATATCAACCTCGATGTCGATCTCCCGCCCCTTCATGTGGGCAACGACGGGGGCCTCGTCATAGCCCTCCACCACGCCGCCATCCCTGGCCATCCAGACCCCGCCCACGGCGACGGAGAGCTTGTCCCGGTCCGCCGGCTCGCCGGCCTTGCCGACGGCCATGACGATGCGGCCCCAGTTCGCGTCCTCGCCGGCGATCGCGGTCTTCACCAGGGGCGAGTTGGCGATCGCCATGGCGATCCGCTTGGCCGAGCTGTCGGAAAGGGCGCCCTTCACGGTCACCTTCACCAGCTTCTGCGCCCCCTCCCCGTCCCGCACCACCTGCAGGGCGAGGTCGAGCAGGAGGGCGTTCAGCTGCTCCTGGAAGTCGTCCAGCGCCGTGCCCGGCAGGGCGGAGACGCGGTCGTGCCCGGCCTGCCCGGTGGCGAAGAGCAGCACCGTATCGGAGGTGGAGGTGTCGCTGTCCACAGTGGTGCGGTTGAAGCTCGCCTCCACGCCCTTGCGCAGCAGGGACTGCAGCGCGGCGGCGGGGATGCCTGCGTCGGTCGCCACGAAGGACAGCATCGTCGCCATGTCCGGCGCCACCATGCCGCTGCCCTTGGCGATGCCGATGATCGTCACCTTCGTCCCGTGGATCGTGGCGGTGCGGGCGCAGGCTTTGGGGAAGGTATCCGTGGTCATGATGCCGCGCGCGGCATCGGCCCAGCCCGTCTCCTTCAGCTCCGCATGCAGCGCCGGCAGGGCGGCGGCCAGCTTCTCATGCGGCATCACCTGGCCGATCACGCCGGTGCTGGCCAGGAAGACCTCGGAGGGCTTGCAGCCCGCCAGCGCGGCCGCCGCGGCCGCGGTCGCCTCGCAGGCCACCACGCCGGCGCGGCCGGTGAAGACATTGGCATTGCCCGCATTCACGACCAGGGCGCGGGCGGCCTCCCCCTTCAGCGCCGTGCGGCACCAGTCCACCGGGGCGCCCGGGCACTTGTTGCTGGTGAAGACGCCCGCGACGGTGGTGCCGGGGGCGAACTCCATCATCATCACGTCCGGGCGGCCCTGGTAGCGCAGCCCGGCCGCGGCCACGCCCAGCCGCACGCCCTTCAGCGGCGGCAAGGGCGGAAGATCGACCTTGAGGGGAGAGACGGGAATTGCCTGGGCCATCTTCGTCTCCCTCTTAGCGCCGCTGGGCAGGAGCAGCCGCTCCGCCCGGGGCAGGAGCAGCCGCTCCGCCCGGGGCAGGAGCCGCGGCCCCGCCCGGGGCCGGCGGGGTCGCACCATCCATCAGGCTCGGCGCGCGCTGGGGCGAGCCGTCGAGGTTGAAGCGCTCCACCTGCGCCGCGCTGCGGACGCGCTCCACAGCGGCGTTCACCGCCTCCTCGAAGGCCGCTTGGCGCAGGGCCTCCTGGCTGTCCTCGAAGCTCGCGGCAGGGGCGGTGCGGCGCTCCTCCACCTTGATGACGTGCCAGCCGAAGGAGGTCTGGACCGGCTTGTCCGTGATCTGGCCGGGCTGGAGGGCGAAGGCGGCCTCAGCGAATTCCGGAATCATGTCGGACTTCTTGAAGAAGCCGAGATCGCCGCCCTGCTGGGAGCCGGGGCCGGTGGAGAGGCGTCGGGCCACCTCCGCGAAGTCGGCACCGGGCTTGCGGACCTCGGCCAGGGCCGCGTTCGCCGCTGCCTCGGTGGGGACGAGGATATGGCGGGCATGCACCTCCTCAACACCCTGGCGGTTAGCGGATTCGCGGTTGTAGCGGGCGCGCAGCGCCTCCTCGGTCAGGGCCGGGGCCACCTCACGCCGCAGCAGAGCCTGCTGCAGCTCCTGGTCGGTGGCGCGGGCGACGCGCCGCTGCACCTCCGGGTCGTTCTGCAGGCCCTCGGCCCGGGCCTTCGCCACCAGGGCCTTCTGGGCCACCAGCTGGTCCAGGATCAGCGGGAAGAGCATCGCCGGCGGAGCGTTCTTCAGCTCGTCCGGCAGTTCCTGCGCGGCCTCCCGCACGTCGGAAAGGCGGATTTCCTGCCCGTCCACGCGGGCGACCACGGGATTGCCGGGCGGCGTGGCCGCGGCCGCGGCGGTGGGTGCAGGGCTGGCAGCAGGGGCCTGAGCCAGGGCCAACCCTGCCGAGAGAAGGGTGGGCAGGGCAACGGAAAGGAGGAGGAGGCGGCGCATCGAGGGGAGCCCTACGGGAAGGTGGCGCAAGATGGCGGAGCCCTCGCCCGGTCACAAGGCGGGGTCGCCGGAACCGCCCGCTCCCGCCAAGCGGATGTGATCCGGCCCGCCCTCCGGCCCCGGGCCTGCCGCGCCGTGTCCTCTGGCCCGGCCCATCCGGCCCGTCTCATCTGCCCCGTCCGGAGCGGTGCCCTCCCAGCCCTGGCTTTCGTTGACCGGCCGCCCCCCCTTCCCTATCTCTGCCCCCTGCACGCTGGGCCCTGTCCGGCCCCCGCCCGACCGGCCGCCCTGCGGTCCGCCCGGTGGCGGCCCCGGCCATGCCCCGGCGCCCCGGAGAAGCTCTGCCCGATGTTCGCCCGCCTTGCCCGCGCCATTCTCGGCACCTCGAACGACCGCGCGCTGAAGGCGTACCGGGCGCGGGTGCCGGCCATCAACGCGCTTGAGCCCCAGATGGCCGCCCTCTCGGATGAGGCGCTGCAGGCCAAGACCCCCGAGTTCCGGGAGCGGCTGGCCAAGGGTGAGACCCCCGACAGCCTGCTGCCCGAAGCCTTCGCGGTCTGCCGCGAGGCCTCCAAGCGCGTGCTGGGGATGCGGCACTTCGACGTGCAGCTGATCGGCGGCATGGTGCTGCACGAGGGCCGGATCGCCGAGATGAAGACCGGCGAGGGCAAGACGCTCGTCGCCACCCTGCCCGCCTACCTCAACGGCCTGACGGGGAAGGGCGTCCACCTGGTGACGGTGAACGACTACCTCGCCACCCGCGATGCCGGGGAGATGGGACGGCTCTACAACTGGCTCGGCCTGACGGTGGACACCATCGTCTACGGCAAGACGGACCAGCAGCGCCGCGATGCCTATGCCGCCGACATCACCTACGGCACGAACAACGAGTTCGGCTTCGACTACCTGCGCGACAACATGAAGTACTCGCTGGGCGAGATGGTCCAGCGCCCCTTCGCCTACGCCATCGTGGACGAGGTGGACAGCATCCTGATCGACGAGGCGCGGACGCCCCTCATCATCTCCGGCCCCACGGACGACACCTCGGACCTCTACAACCGCGTGAACGCGGTGGTGCAGGGGATCGCGCAGGTGCCGGAGAATTTCGAGAAGGACGAGAAGAACAAGACCGTCTCCCTCACCGATGCCGGCAACGAGGCGGTGTCCGCGGCCCTGACCGAGGTCGGGCTGCTGGAGGAGGGCGACCTCTACGACTTCCACAACGTCACCCTGGTCCACCACGTCAACCAGTCGCTCCGCGCCCACACCCTGTTCTCGCGGGACGTGGACTACATCGTTTCCCGCGACGGGAAGATCGTCATCATCGACGAGTTCACGGGCCGGATGATGGAGGGCCGTCGCTACTCGGACGGCTTGCACCAGGCGCTGGAGGCGAAGGAAGGCGTGGAGGTCCAGCCGGAGAACCAGACGCTCGCCTCCATCACCTTCCAGAACTACTTCCGCCTTTATCCCAAGCTGTCCGGCATGACCGGCACCGCCGCCACCGAGGCCGACGAGTTCGCCGAGATCTACAAGCTGGAGGTGGTGGAGATCCCCACCAACCTGCCCGTATCCCGCGCGGATTCGGACGACGAGGTCTACCGCACCGCCCGCGAGAAGTATGAGGCCGTGGCGAACCTCGTGCAGGAGGCCCGCGAGCGCGGCCAGCCCTGCCTGGTTGGCACCACCAGCATCGAGAAGTCGGAGCTGATCTCCGCCCTGCTGAAGAACAAGGGCGTGCCGCACCAGGTGCTGAACGCCCGCTACCACGAATCCGAGGCGGGCATCATCTCCCAGGCCGGGCGCCCGGGGGCGGTGACGATCGCCACCAACATGGCGGGCCGCGGCACCGACATCAAACTCGGCGGCAACGCGGAGATGCTGGCCCGCGCCACCTTCCCCGGCGAGCCGGACGGGCCGGAGTTCGAGGCCCGTCTGGCCGAGATCCGGCGCGAGGTGGAGGAGAGCGCAGCGAAGGTGAAGGCCTCCGGCGGCCTCTTCGTCATCGGCACGGAACGGCATGAGAGCCGCCGCATCGACAACCAGCTGCGCGGCCGTTCCGGCCGGCAGGGCGACCCGGGCGCGAGCCGCTTCTTCCTCTCCCTGGAAGACGACCTGATGCGCATCTTCGGCAGCGACCGCATGGGCGGGATGCTGGAGAAGCTGGGGCTGAAGGAGGGGGAGGCGATCATCCACCCCTGGATCAACCGGGCCCTGGAGAAGGCGCAGAAGAAGGTCGAGGCGCGGAACTTCGACACGCGCAAGAACCTGCTCAAATACGACGACGTGATGAACGACCAGCGCAAGGAGGTCTATGCCCAGCGCAAGTCCTTCATGCACGCGGCCGACGTGGCGGAGACGGTGGCCGAGATGCGCCGCGAGGTGATCGAGGACATGGTGGCCGCCGCCATCCCCGAGAACGCCTATGCCGAGCAATGGGACACGGAGGGGCTGCAGTCCCGCGTGCTGGAGATCCTGGGCCTGGGCCTGCCGATCGTGGAGTGGGGCCGCGAGGAAGGCATGGACGAGAGCGGCATCCGCGAGCGCCTGCTGGAGGCCGCCGACACCTCCTACGCCGCCCGCGCCGCGAATATCGGCCCGGACCGGATGCGGGAGGTGGAGAAGTCCCTTCTGCTGATGGTCTTCGACAAGGTCTGGAAGGACCACCTCCTTTCCCTGGACCACCTGCGGCAGGGCATCGGCCTGCGGGCCTATGGCCAGCGCGATCCGCTGAACGAGTACAAGTCCGAGGCCTTCAACCTGTTCAACGCCATGCTCGGCGAGATGCGCGAGGAGACGACGCGCTGGCTGATGCAGGTGAACCTCACGCCCGACGCCCCCCTGCCCTCCCCCGAGCCGGTGAGCTTCACCGACCTGCGCCACCCCGCGCCGGAGAGCGGAGACCCGCTGATGGGCTATGACGAGGCGGCGAGCGAGTACGGCGCGGCGGCCCCGGTGGCGGCCCGGGCCTCGACGCTGGGCGCGGAAGCGGTGGACCCGGAAGATCCCTCCACCTGGGACCGCACGCCCCGCAACGCCCCCTGCCCCTGCGGATCCGGCCGCAAGTACAAGCACTGCCACGGCCGCGGTTGAGCGGCAGCGTCCCCGTTCGCGCGGTGGTCTTCCTCGGCCCGTGGGACTACTGCCGACATTTGACGCCCGGATGCTCTCCGGGCATGACGGTTCGAGACATCCCGGGCAGCCATGACGCTCAGCAGAATCGAGGTTCACGCCGCCCCTGAAGACAGGGGCGGCCCGCTCTCGCTCCTCATCTCCGTGCGTTCATCGGCGGAATGGTCCGGGCGCCGGCTTTCCCTGACCCTCGGCGGGCGTGAACTGACCTTCGTACCGCTGGACGACGGAAGCCAGGCGCGCGCGACGCTCGACGTCACCGTGCTCTGGGGACGCGAGGACTACGACATCGGCCTCTGGGACGAGGAGGGCCACGATCTCTCCGGCGCGGCCGAATGGGTACTGAGCGGTCCCTTCTTCGAGGCGGTGCGGGTCGCCCCCGAGGATTTCCTGGACAAGGTCCAGCTCCACCACTCCCGCTTCCGCTCCGGGCACCTGCTGGAACTGGCGGCGCATGGCTTCTACCTGCGCCACCCGGAGACGGAGTTCGTGCTGCGCGGGGCCGCCCTGACGATCCTGAGCCACCGCTACCTGGAGAGGCCGCCCGACTCCCTGCTCCCGCAGGAGACCGCGCGGGTGGCCTGGCTCCTCGGCGAGGCCGGGCCGGCGGTGGCGGAGGGCGCGGCCCTCGTCCACGCCGCGGAGGCGGAGGACCGGCGCGTGGACTGGCGCCATGTGCGCTGGACCGTCTCCCTCGCCACGGTGGCCGCGCACCTCTCGCTCTACGACGAATCCTACCCCCAGGCGCTCCTCTTCTTTGAGATGGCCACGCGGCACACGCATCTCGTGCATTACGCGAAGGTCTCCGCGCTGAACCTGGTAATCTGCGCCTTTGCCGAGGGGGTGATCGCCCATCTTCTCGGCCAGCCCGACCAGGCGCGGGCGGCCCTGGTCCGCGGGGTGGAGGCGGTGAAGCCGATCGTGCAGGCCCAGAACCTCATGGAGAACGTCTGGGTCCTGGGCGATCTGCAGAACGTGCTGCGCGCCTCCCGCCAGTGCTACATCGCGCTGCTGCGGCTCGAGCTCATCCCGCTCCGGGCCTCCCCGCCGATGATCGACCCGTCCATGCAGATCGAGGTGGGCGAGGTGCGGAGCCCGCTGCAGCGGATCATGATGGCGGAGCGCGTGCCGGCCCTGGCCGCGCACCTGGCCCGCCACGGCGGGATCTGAGGCCTTACTTCCCGGACCAGTGGACGAAGCGCTTCTCCGCCAGCAGGAAAAGCAGGTTCAGCGCATAGCCCAGCGCACCGGCGACGAAGATGGCGCCGTACATCAGCCCGCTCTCGAACAGCATCTGCGCGTTGATCACGCGCTGGCCGATCCCGTCCGTCGATCCGATGAACATCTCCGCCACCACCACGATCACCAGCGCCAGCGAGACGCCCTGGCGCATCCCCACCAGGATCTGCGGCAGGGCTTCCCAGACCAGCACGTCCCACAGGATGCGGGCGGGGCCGGCGCCCATGACCTTCGCGGCCAGCACGCGGGTGCGGCGGGCGTTCATCACGCCGTAGGCGGCGTTGAACAGGATCACCAGCGCGGCGCCAAAGGCGGCCACCGCGATCTTCGTCGCCTCCCCCGTGCCGAAGAGCACGAGGAAAAGCGGGAACAGGGCCGAGGCCGGGGTGGAGCGGAAGAAGTCCACCACGAACTCCACGGCGCGGTAGAGCCGCTCCCGCGCCCCCAGCGCCACGCCCAGCGGCACGCCGATGGCGGAGGCGATGACGAAGGAGAGCAGGGTGCGCCAAACCGTCCGGCCGACGTCATGCGCCAGCGGGCCGTTCACGAGGGAAGCCCAGGTATCGCGGGCCGTCTCCGCCGGGGATGGCAGCAGGACCGGGTCCGCGACGCGCAGGATCACCGCCAGCTGCCAGACGAGGATGAAGCCGATGGCACCGAGGACGGGCGGGAGGAGGCCGCGCATCACGCCGCCTCCGGCCGGGCGCGAACGGAGGCGGTGAAGACGTCCAGGCAGCGCTTCTTGATCGCCACGAACTCCGGGGAGGACAGGGTCGCGGCATCGCGCGGCCAGGGCAGCGGCACGGGCACGTCGTCCACGATCCTGGCCGGGCGGCGGGTGAGCATCAGCACGCGATCCGAGAGAGCGATGGATTCCTCCAGGTCGTGGGACACGAGCATGGCGGTGATGCGGTTCTCCTTCAGCACTCGTCCCAGCAGCTCGCGCAAGGAGAGCGTCGTCTCGTAGTCCAGCGCGGAGAAGGGCTCGTCCAGGAACAGCACCTCCGGCTCCACCGCGAGCGCCCGCATGACGGAGACGAGCTGCTGCTGCCCGCCGGAGAGTTCGTAGGGGTACCGCTGCAGGTCGAAGCGCACCTGGAAGGCGGCGACCAGCTGCTCAAGCCGTTGCTCAACCTTCGCCCGGGGCTGTCCCAGCAGGCGGAGCGGGTAGCGAATGTTGTCCGCGGCGCGCTTCCAGGGCAGCAGCGCCTCCCGGTAGTTCTGGAAGACGTAGCCGATCCGCGCCTCCCGCACCGTGCGGCCGTCGAACAGCACGCTGCCGGAATCGGCCTCCAGCAGCCCCGCCATCATGTTGATGAGGGTGGACTTGCCGCAGCCATTCGGCCCGAAGACCGAGAGGATGTCGCCGCGGCGCAGGTCGAGGTCCAGCCCGGCATGGACGGGCTGGCCACGATAGGCCTTGGAAAGGCCGCGGACGGAGACCGCGGCCTCACGTGGGGAGATCGCGTTCACCCGATCCACTCACAGGGCGCGCAGGAAGGTCTTCACGTCGATGGCGCTGCGCACCACGCCCTGCCGCACGGCGATGTCCACGAAGGTCTGGAAATCCGCCACCTCCTGCGGGGTCAGGTCCTTCACCATGGCGAAGTTCACCAGCGGCACGGTGGGTGCCAGTTCGGCGGAGGTGTTCATGAAGGGCACCAGCAGATCGCGCACGGAAGCGTCCGACCTGATCGTGGCGCAGGCCTTGGTCCAGGCGGCGGCGAAGCGCCCCGCTACCTCAGGCTTTTCCTGCAGGAACTTGCCGGTCAGCGCGCCGCCCGCGGCGAAGGCCTGCGCGTCCGGCCGGCCGATGAGGTATTTCGCGATCACCCCGGCCTCCAGCCGCCGCGCGGCTCCCTGGCGCTCCGCGATGGTGGCCTGCGGCTCCAGCGTATAGGCGGCATCGAAGGTGCCGGCGGCCAGGGCGCCGACATGGACGCCCATCTGCTGCTCCGTCAGCGTGTAGTCCCGCCCCTCCTGCAGCCCGTTCGCCGCCAGCACGGCACGGGCCGCGGACATGTTGGCCGGGCCGGGGGCGGAGACGATCCGCGCGCCCTTCAGCTCCTTGATGCTGGTGGCGCTGAAGCCGGGGCGGACGATGAACTGATCCATCCTGAACCGATCATTCTGGCCGCCGAGCTGGATGTAGATCGCCGTGTTGGCGCGGCGCGAATTGATGTTCGCACCCTCCAGCGTGACGAGGTTGGAGGCGGCCTCCACATCCCCCGCCACCATGGCCTGGACGATCAGCGGCGCGGCCTGAAGGGGCACGGCTTCCGCCGCGATCCCTGCCTCCGCGAAGAAGCCGCGTTCCCGCGCCACGTAGAAGGGCAGCGCCGAGGAGACGTTGAAGACGGCGACGCGGACCGTATCCGCCGCCATCGCGCCGCGCGCGAGGAAGGGGGTGGCGAGCGCGGCGCCGAGGAGGGAGCGGCGGTTCATGCGGGCGGTCCTCAGCTCAGCTTCGGGTAGGTGGCGGGATCGAAGAAGGAGGTGCCGGCGACGTAGCGGCGGCTCTCGGACATGTCGGGCGGGGAACCGGCCTCGGTGCCGCCGTCGAAGGTCAGTTCGAGCTGCACGCCGGAGGGGTCGTAGACGAAGAGCTGCCAAAGGGTGGTGCCGGGCACCAGGAACTCCCGCCAGTCCAGCCCCGCCTCCCGGAAGCGGGCCACGAAGCCGTGGTAACCGCGGCAGGCCAGGGAGACGTGGTCAATCGCCGCCGTGCCGACCGGCGCGGTGCCGGAGGGGCCGAGCGCCGGGCCGCCGGCATAGATGTGCATGAGAGCCTGCCCGCCAGGCAGGGGCACGGCCAGCCAGGCGCCGGGATAGCCGAAGTCCGGCCGCTTCGCCTCCGCAAGCCCCATCACGCCCTTGTAGAAGGCCAGGGTGGCGGAGAGGTCGCTCGTTTTCACGGCGATGTGGAACAGGCCGGCGACGAGGGGCGTATCCTGAGCTTCGGTCATTCCGTGGACGGCATCCGTTGTGCGGGCGGATCAGGGCAATCCACGTGCCAGGCCGCAGACCGCCTCCGGGCGGGGCAAGACGCCCTTTTCCTGGTCAGGGGGCGTACCCCTGGCGCAATCCTGGGCAGGACAGGCCGCAGGGCCTGCTACCGACGCCCCTTGCGATCGCCTATGACGGATTTGCAATCCACTGCGCCGAGAGGTCCCGCATGCTCCGCAGAACTGCCCTCCGATTGTCTGCCCTGGCGGCCCTGACCTTTGCGCCGGCTGCCATGGCGCAGGAGGCGCCCTGGCCCAACCGCCCCATCACCATCATGGGCGGCTTCCCCAACGGCTCCGGCGTGGACATCTACGCCCGCAAGCTTGCCGAACCCCTCTCCCAGGTGCTGGGCGTACCCGTGGTGGTGGACAACCGAACGGGCGCGGGCGGCAACATCGCCAGCGAGTACGTCGCGCGCGCGCGGCCCGATGGCTACACCTTCCTGCTCGCCACGGCGGGCACGCACGCGATCAATGCCAGCCTCTACAGCCACCTGCCCTTCGATCCGCTGAAGGACGTGACGCATATCGCGCTGCTGGGCGACGTGCCGAACGTGCTGCTCGTCAGCCCGCAGCACTCCCCGAACATCAACACCTGCCCGGACCTGATCGCGGCGGCGAAGGCGAAGCCGGGCGCGCTGGCCTATGCCTCCACCGGCAACGGCGCCTCCACGCATCTGGGCGGCGTGCAGTTCTCGCTCGCAGCGGGGATCGATACGCTGCACGTGCCCTATCGCGGCCAGGGACCGGCCATGGTCTCCCTCCTCTCCGGGGAGACGGCCTTCTTCTTCAACCAGAGCGGGCCAAGCATCGGGGCGATCAGCCAGGGCCAGGTGCGCGGGCTGGCCGTCAGCACCCGCAGGCGCCTGCCGGCCTTGCCGAACGTCCCGACCGTGGAGGAGGCCTGCGGACTGCCGGGCTTCGAGAGCACCACCTGGTACGGGCTGCTGGCCCCGCCGAACCTGCCGGCGCCGATCCAGGCCCGGATGGCGCAGGAGGTGGCGAAGATCATCTCCCAGCCGGATTTCGTGACCTGGCTGACGGACAACCAGGGCATTACCCCGCCGGCCGATCCCAGCCCCGCCGCCTTCCGCCGCGTGCACGAGCAGGATATCGGGCGCTGGGCGGAGATCGTGCGCCGTTCCGGCGCAAAGGTGGACTGAGGCGCCGCGGGAGGGGGCGGCGCCCTCTCCGGTCCTACCGCGCGCGGGCGAGCAGGCGGCCGAAATCGCCGTCGAGCGAGGCCAGCGCGCCGTCGATCCGGCCGCGCTGCGCCTTGATCCACTCGTCCTGTTGCGCCAGCACGCGGTTCGCCTCCCCCACCATTCGCGTCATCTCCGCGGGCTGCGGGCCGCCGGCGGTGGCGCGGTTGCGGATGATCGCCACGGGATCGAGCGTGGCGCGGAACTCCTCCTCGCTCATCGGCAGCTCGCCGCCCTCCACTTTCATCTCGCGCAGGGTGTCCGCGTAGATCCGCCGCGCCTCCGCATAGGGGAAGTCGGTCGGCCGGATGTCGTGCTCCTTCGCGTAGTCCACAATCTCGGACGCGAAGTGGTGGCCGACGCGGAAGGGCAGCCGGTACTTCCGCATCAGCACATCCGCCACCTCCTGGGATGCCGTCCAGTCGCTGTTCAACTCCTCCAGCGCGCGCTCGGGGCTGATGACCATGGCGTTGAGGATCCTGTCCCAGTTCTCCAGCACGCGGATGGCGCCGGCGACGACGGCGGTGTTGTCGCGCACGCTCTTCGGGTCGCTCATGCCAGGCGGGATGTTGTGGGCCTGGATGGCGCGGCCGATGCCGAGGGTCACGACGCGGGACGCCTCGGCCCGCGTGTCGTTCAGCAGGCCGGGGTTGCGTTTCTGCGGCATGGCGGAGGAGACGTAGGTGTTGCCCCCGCCTTCCTGCAGCAGGATCCAGGGACGGGACTGCGCGTACTGCGTCATCACGTCCTCGACGAAGGCGCCGGCGTGGATGGCGATGCTTGTCGCCAATGCGCCCACTTCCACCGGGATCTCGGCGGCGCTGATCTGGGCGGCGTCGTAGGCGTTGTCGACCGTGGCGGGGAAGCCGAGGTAGCGCGCCATGCGGTCGCGGTTCAGCGGCCAGCTCGTGCCGTTCAGCACGGTGGTGCCCATGGGGGAGCGGTCCACCCGCGCGAAGGCCTCGCGCAGGCGCTGCGCGTCGCGCTCCAGCCCCGCGACATGGCCGAGCAGGTAGTGGCCGTAGCTGTTGGGCTGGGCGGCAACGCCGTTGGTGTAGTTGGGGACGATGGTTCCGGCATGGCGCTCGGCCAGCCGTGTCATGGTGGCCGTGGTCTTCCGCAGCTGCTCGGCCAGGCGCAGCAGGTCATCCCGGATGATGGCGGCGCGGACGGTGGAGAGCATGTCCTGGCTGGACCGCCCGGCATGCAGCAGCGTCGCCTCAACACCCGCCGCGTCGATCAGCAGCGGCTCGAAGGTGATGACGAGGTTGGGGCGCTTGCCGCCGGGCGCATCCCCCGCGCGCAGCACCTGGTCCAGCCCCGCGGCGATGCGCGGCGCGAGGGCGGGGTCGAGCAGCCCCTCCTCCGAGTTGATGACGGCGCTGGCCTTGTTGATCTCGCCCAGCCAATAGAAGTCGTCTCGCCGAGGTCCCTGCTGGGCCATGGCGGGAAGGGCAAGGGCACACATCAGCAGCGCTCCGGCACAGAATTTCGCGACGGGCATGATCCCCTCCCGGGTCGGTTTGGCCGGAGGCTGCTCCCGAAAATCCTGGCTGCAAACCCCCTTCGCGAGCACCGGCCCGCGAAGGGGTGGGCGCCGTCAGCTCGCCTTGAGACCGAGGCGGCGGATCATCGCTCCGTCCTCCTCGTACTGCTTGCGCGCCGCCGCGGTGTAGTCGGCGCTGCCGAGGAAGGCGGGTGCCATGTCGTACTTCTCCAGCAGCGTCGTGTGCACAGGGTCCTGCGCCGCCTCGCGCAGCGCGCTCTCCAGCGCCTGCACCACCGCCGGCTCCATCCCCGCCGGGCCAGCGACGCCGTAGGGAGAGGTGGAGACGATGTCGATGCCCAGCTCCTTCAGCGTCGGCACGTCCGGGAAGCGCTTGGCCCGCTCGCCGCTCCAAACGCAGAGAAGACGGAACTGGCCGGACTGAACCAGCTCTCCCCAGGCGCTCGTCTCCGCGCAGACCTGGGTATTGCCGGCCAGCAGCGACTGCATGTTCTCGGAGGCGCCGCGGAAGGGCACTTGCGTCCACTCGATCCCCTGCTGCGCCGCGATCTGCTCCATGGTGATGTGCAGCGAGGTGCCGGAGCCGGGGGTGCCGTAGTTGATCTTGCCGGGATTGGCCTTGGCGTAGGCCAGCAGCTCCTTGAAGTCCTTCCAGGGCGCGTCCGCCTTCACCGCCACGCCGAAAAGGTAGCCAGTGATCTGCGCGATGTAGGTCAGGTCCTTCATCGGATCGAAAGGCGGGCGCGCGACCATCTGCGGGTAGCGGAAGATGGAGATCGGCGTCTGGGTGAGGATGTAGCCGTCCGGCCGCGAGGTGGAGACGAGCTGCGCGCCGAGGATGCCGCCCGCGCCGGAGCGGTTCTCGGGGATCACGGGCTGGCCGAGGCGCTTGGAGGCCTGCTCGGACAGCGCGCGCATGAGGATGTCGCTGGCACCGCCGGGCGACCAGGGCACGATCATGCGGACGGGCTTGTCGGGGAAGCGCGCCTGCGCGAGGGCGGGCCGCGCCAGCGCCGCCACGCCCGCGCCGAGGCCGAGCATGAGGGCGCCGCGGCGCGGGATGGTGGTGATGGTCATGGATCCGTTCTCTCCGTCTGTCCGGCCGTTCGGCCTGTCGTTGTGATGGGGCGTGGAGGGGTCCTCAGACCTCCTCCACCAGCCCGCCTTCCTGCATCACGGCGCGGAGGTGGTGGTCCGTATCGCCGAAGATGACGTCGTTGGTGGTCAGGCGCTTGAAGTAGTGCCCGGCCTTGTACTCCCAGGTCATGGCGATGCCGCCGTGCAGCTGCACCGCCTCCTGCCCGACCTGCCGGCCGGAGCGGTTCACCTGCGCCTTGGCCGCCGCGATAGCCGGACGGCGCGTGAGGAGGTCCGTCTCCTCCGCCATCATCGCCGCATACACAGCCATGGAACGCGCCTGCTCCACCGCCACCAGCATATCCGCCGCGCGGTGCTGCAGGGCCTGGAAGGAGGAGATGGCCACGCCGAACTGCTGGCGCGTCTTCAGGTAGTCCACCGTCAGGCGCTGGAGCTCCTCCATCGCGCCAAGGCTGTCGGCGCAGAGAGCGGCGAGGGCCACGTCCACCACATGGCCGGCCAGCGGAAGCCCGCCATCCACCTCGCCCAGCACGCGGTCGGCAGGCAAGCGCACGCCGTCGAAAGCGATCTCCGCCACGCGCGTGCCGTCCTGCGCGGGCGAGCCGCGGCGGGTGACGCCGGGCGCTTCCGCATCGACGAGGAAAAGGGTGATGCCGTCATGGTCGCGCCGCCCGCCGGCGGTGCGGGCGGTGACCACCAGCAGGCCCGCCTCGTCGCCGCCGAGAACCACGCCCTTGCGGCCATCCAGCACGAAATCGCCGCTATCCCGCTTCGCGGTGGTGGAGACGTCGTAGAGGTCGTAGCGCGACCCCTTCTCCAGCTGCGCGAAGGCCATCTTGAGCGAGCCCTCCGCGACCTGCGGGATGAACTCCGCCTTCTGCGCGGCATTGCCGCCCAGCCGCAGGAAGCCACCGCCCAGCACCACGCTCGAGAGGTACGGCGCGGTGATCAGGCCGCGGCCCAGCGCCTCCATCACGATCATGGTCTCGACGGGGCCGCCGCCAATGCCGCCATCCTCCTCGGAGAAGGGCAACGCCAGCACGCCCAGTTCCGCCAGCTGCGGCCAGAGGTCGGTCGCCCCGCCGTGCGCGGCCGGATCGCGCGCATTGTCCGCCGCGAAGCGGTCGATGCTTTCCTTGAGGAGGCGCTGTTCCTCGGTCAGGTCGAAGTCCACGTTCCGCTACCCCTCAGAGACCCAGGAAGGCCTTGGCGATGATGTTGCGCTGGATCTCGTTGGAGCCGCCGTAGATCGAGACCTTGCGGTAGTTGAAGTAGAGCGGCGCCGCCGCGTCCGCCCATTCCGGCGAGACGGCGGGCTCGTTCCAGCCCTCCGGCTGCTCATGGTCCGGCGCCGGGATGGCGTAGGGGCCGGCGACCTCCAGCAGCAGCTCGGTGGTCAGCTGCTGCAGCTCCGATCCCTTGATCTTCAGGATGGAGGAGGCAGGGTCCGGCTTGTCGGCGTCGCGCTTGCTCTGGTTGGCGACCACCCGCATCTGGGTAATCTCCAGCGCCTTCAGCCCGACCTCGATCTCCGCCACGCGGCGGCGGAAATCCGTGTCGTCCCACAGGGTGCCGCCGCCGGCCTCCGTCTCGCGCGCCAGGCGCTTGGCGCGGGCCAGGCGCTGCTTGGACAGGCCGATGCGGGCGATGCCCGTGCGCTCATTCGCCAGCAGGAACTTGGCGTAGTCCCAGCCCTTGTTCTCCTCGCCGACCAGGTTCTCCTCGGGAACCTCCACCTCGTCGAAGAAGACCTCGTTCACCTCGTGCGCGCCGTCGATGGTGATCACGGGGCGCACGGTGATGCCGGGGGACTTCATGTCGATCAGCAGGAAGGAGATGCCCTTCTGCTTCTTCGCGCTCTTGTCCGTGCGTACCAGGCAGAAGATCCAGTCGGCGTGCTGCCCCAGCGTGGTCCAGGCCTTCTGGCCGGAGACGACGTACTTCCCGTCCCGCTTCTCCGCCGTGGTGCGGAGCGAGGCGAGGTCGGATCCCGCACCCGGCTCAGAGAAGCCCTGGCACCACCAGATATCGACGTTGGCCGTGGCCGGCAGGAACTTTCGCTTCTGCTCTTCGGACCCGAAGGTGGCGATGACGGGGCCGACCATGAAGACGTTGAACTGCAGCGGCAGCGGCACGGCGGCGCGCTGCAGCTCCTCGGTGAAGATGTAGCGCTGGACGGGCGTCCAGTCCTTGCCGCCCCAGGCCACCGGCCAGTTCGGCGTGGCCAGCCCGGCAGCGTTCAGGATGCGCTGGGAGGTGATGATGTCCTCCTTGTCCAGGTGCCGCCCTTCCGCGACCTTCCTGCGGATCTCGGCGGGCACCTTCTCGCGGAAAAAGCGGCGGAGGTCGTCGCGGAACGCGATCTCCTCGGGCGTGAAGCGAAGGTCCATCTCCGGTCTCCCTACGCGATCTCGATCAGGCCGGCGGCACCCTGGCCGCCGGCGACGCACATCGTCACCACCGCATACTTGGCCCCGCGCCGGCGCCCTTCCAGCACCGCATGGCCCACCAGCCGCGCGCCGCTCATGCCGAAGGGATGGCCGACGGAGATGGCGCCGCCATTCACGTTCACCTTCTCCAAGTCGATGCCCAGCTTGTCCCGGCAATAGATGGACTGGGAGGCGAAGGCCTCGTTCAGCTCCCACAGGTCGATGTCATCCACCGTCAGGCCGTGGCGCTGCAGCAGGCGCGGTACGGCGAAGACGGGGCCAATACCCATCTCCTCCGGCTCGCAGCCCGCGGTGGCGTAGCCGCGGAAGATGGCCAGCGGGGCCAGGCCGCGGCGCGCCGCCTCCTCGGCGGACATCAACACGGAAGCGCTGGCGCCGTCCGAGAGCTGGCTGGCATTGCCGGCGGTAACGAACTTGCCTTCCTTCACCGGCTTCAGCTTCAGCAGCCCCTCCAGGGAGGTGTCGGGCCGGTTCCCCTCATCCTTGGAGAGAGTAATCGTCTCCTCCCGCGTCTCGCCCGTGGCCTTGTCCGTCACCTTCATGGTGGCGGTCATCGGCACGATCTCGTCGTCGAAGCGGCGGGCCTGCTGGGCGGCGGCGGTGCGGCGCTGGCTCTCCAGCGAGAACTCGTCCTGCGCCTGGCGGGAGATGCCGTAGCGCTCCGCGACCAGGTCGGCCGTGTCGATCATCGCGTCGTAAATGCTGGGCTTGTTCACCTCCAGCCAGGCGTTCCGGTAGTGGTTCCGGTTCACCGTGGGCTGGACCAGGGAGATGGATTCCACCCCGCCCGCCAGCGCCACCGGCACCTTGTCCACGATGATGCGCTTGGCCGCCGCGGCGATGGCCTCCAGGCCCGAGGCGCAGAAGCGGCTGACCGTCTGCCCGGAGGAGGAGACGGGAATGCCGGAGCGGATGGCGGAGTGGCGGGCGATGTTGCCGCCCGTCGCACCCTCCGGATAGCCGCAGCCGAGGATCACCTCCTCCACCGCGTCGCGCTCCAGCCCGATGCGGTCCATGGCGGCGGTCATGGCGTGGGATGCCATCTCCGCGCCGTGGGTGTTGTTGAACGCACCGCGATGCGCCTTGCCGATCGGCGTGCGGGCGGTGGAGACGATGACGGCATCGGTCATGCGTGGGATTCCTGATCCTGTCGGGCCTGCTCCTCAGCGACGAGGGCGCTGGCCATCAGCTTGCCGGCGGGTGTGCGGGGAAGGCTCTCGCGAAGTTCCAGCGCCACGGGCATCTCGTGCCGCCCCACCCGGTCGCGCAGGAAGGCCTTCAGCATGTCCAGGGAGAGCTCCGGGGCGCCGGGGCGCAGGGTGACAAAGGCCTTGGCGGACTGGCCGCGATAGGCGTCGGGGATGCCGATCACGATGCACTCCGTCACGTCCGGGTGCTCGTAGATCGCGCCTTCCACCGCGGCGGGGTACACGTTGAAGCCGCCGGAGATGATCATGTTCTTACGCCGGTCCATGAGGAAGAACATGCCGTTCTCCTCCATTCGACCGATATCACCTGTGAGGAACCAGCCATCCACGAAGGCGGCCTCCGT
The DNA here is from genome assembly GCF_017813365.1 of Roseomonas indoligenes. Taxonomy (GTDB): domain Bacteria; phylum Pseudomonadota; class Alphaproteobacteria; order Acetobacterales; family Acetobacteraceae; genus Roseomonas; species Roseomonas indoligenes. The sequence goes on along the minus strand of NZ_JAGIZA010000001.1, from coordinate 359,536 downwards.
CTCCTCCGGCTTGTTCCAGTAGCCGATGAAGACGTTGGGGCCGCGGATCGCCATCTCCCCCGCCTCGCCGGGTTGCAGCTCGCGCGAGGGGTCCTCCAGCGCCACGATCCGCATGTCCACGCCCGGCAGCGGCACGCCGATGATCCCCGGGCGCGGCGTGGCGGAGGCGGGCACGCGCGTGCCGGCCGGGGCGGTTTCCGTCATCCCCCAGCCGATCCGCAACGGGCGCCCCAGCAGCGCTTCCACCCGCGCCGCCACGTCAAAGGGCAGCGGCGCGCCGCCGGAGACGCAGGCGCGGAGGGAGGAAAGATCGAAGGTGGAGGCGCCGGGATGGTTCAGCAGCGCGATCCAGATCGTCGGCACGCCGGACAGGCAGGTGACCCGCAGCATCTCGATCTCGCGCAGCACCGTCTCCGCGTCGAAGCGCGGACGCAGCAGCACCTCGTTCCCATCCGCCAGGTGGCGCAGCAGCACGGAGGTCAGCGCATAGATGTGGAACAGCGGCAGCACGGCCAGCACCCGCTGCTCGCCGGGCGCCAGCACGTCCGCGTCGTGCCAGTTGCGATAGATGGAGACGGCCGCGGTCAGGTTGCCATGGGTCAGCATGGCGCCCTTGGGCATGCCTGTGGTGCCGCCCGTGTACTGCAGAAGCGCCACATCGTCGGGCGAGATGGCGGGCCAGGCCGTGGGCGGCTCGGCGCTGATGGAGGAGAGCGGGACGGCGCGCGCATCGCCGGGTGCAGCCTCCCCGCCCCATGCGGCGTCCTCGCCCAGCAGCAGCCGGTCCGCCACGCCGGATTCCAGCAGCTCCAGCGCCGGCGGCAGCAGGTTCGGCAGGTCCGTGCCGATCACCACGCGCGCGCCGCTATCCGTCAGCTTGTGGTGCAGCACGCGGCGGGCATCGAGCGGGCTGAGATGCACCACCCGCGCCCCGATGCGCGTCAGCGCCAGGAAACAGATGGGGTGCCAGGGCGTGTTCGGCAGCAGCAGGCCCACGGCCTGCCCGGGCTCGATCCCGAAGCGCAGCAGCCCCGCCGCCAGCCGGTCCACAGCGGCCTTCATCGCGGCGTAGGTGATCCGCTGCCCGCGATACTCAAGCGCCGGCCGGTCCGCCCAGCGCTCGGCCATCCCGTCCAGCAGCGCCCCGAGCGTGCCGATCTCCAGCGGCGCGTCCCAGCGCGTGCCCGGCGGATAGGCGGCTTCCCAGGGGCGGACAGCACTCACGCTTCGGCCCTGCCGAACATTGCCCTTCCTGCCACGGAGAACGGCTGCATCCCGCGCTTTCCTCTCTGGCTTTTGCTCTATCTATTTCCGCAATGCGGAAATATCTTCTGCCGCCTTGGTGATTAGGTATCGGAAGCCCGGCTGCCCGGTCAAGCGGCGGGGAATGAGGAAACGGTGATGCGCAAGCGCCGCACGGCGGAAGCGACGGAGGACCCGGCGGGGGACCGGCAGTTCGTGGCCGCGATCGCGCGCGGCTTCGACATCCTCCATGCCTTCCGGGCGGAGGACCCGATCCTTGGCAACCAGGAGTTGGCGGAGCGCACGGGGCTGCCCCGTGCCACCGTCTCCCGCCTCTCCCATACCCTCACCCGGCTGGGCTACCTCACCTACCTGCCGCGCTACGGAAAGTACCAGCTCGGCCTCGGCGCGGTGCCCCTGGGGCAGCTCGCCCTGGCCAACATGGCCATCCGCCGCCTGGCCGCGCCGCTCATGCGGCGGCTGGCGGAGGAGACCGACGCCTCCGTCTCCCTCGGCCAGCGGCACGGGCTCTCCATGCTCTATGTGGAGCACGTCTCGCCGCGCACGGCGGTGGCGCTGCAGCTGGAACTGGGCTCGCGGATCCCCCTGGCCGTCACCGCCATGGGCCGCGCCTACTACGCGGCGGCGGGCGAGGCGGAGCGCGCGGAGATCGAGGCGGCGCTGGAACCGCGGCTGGGCGCCGACTGGCCGCGCATCCGCGAAGGGCTGCACGAGGCCGCGGCGATGCACGCCGCCCAGGGCTTCGCGCTCTCGCCCGGCGACTGGAACGCGCGCGTGCACGCGGCCGGCGCCGCCATCCCCCTGCCGGACGGCACCATCCTCGCCATGAACTGCGGCGCCCCGGCCTTCATGCTGCCGCCGGAGCGGCTGCTGGCGGAAATCGGCCCGCGCGTGGCAGCCGTGGCGCGGCGGGTGGAGTCCCTGGCGGGCGGGGGCAGCAGCCGGGCGGATTGACGCGGGGGGCCCGAAGCACCATCTGGAGCACGTCAACCTCGTCAGCCTCCGCCTGCTTTTCCGCGCCCCCGAGCGTGGAGGCTTTCGCCCGGCTTCCCTCGATGCTTGATCCGCCTGCGCCTCCGTGCGGGCGGCGTCCGCACGGCCCTGTCGGGCCGCGCCCGATCGCGGAACATCGCCATGTCGCAGAGCAAGCCCAAGACAGTCGCTCCCACCCAGGCAGAGACCGAGGAACTCGAGGAGACCATCGCCTACCTGGCGAAGCGGCACCGGGTTTCGCAGGCCATCGTCCGGGAGATCGCCCGCAATCTGCCCTCCCCCGAGCGGAGCGCGATCGAGCGCGAGATCGCCCGCGGCAAGTCCCGCCGCTGAACCTTTGGCCGCCCGCACGGGCGGCCTTTTATTAGGGCCTCCTCGATCCAATCTCTGATGCTGCACCGCAGCATCGCAGCCACCTCTGCCAGGGCTGGACGGTTCGGAGAGGTAGGCCCCCATGAATAATCGCCTGGATCTTGCGGCACTGGTCCGCTGGCAGAACGGGCGTCGGCGGGCGGCCGGCGCGGGCGCATCGGGCGGTGACGGCACCCTGCAGGAGGTGTCGGGCTTCGGATCCAACCCTGGCGCCCTGCGGATGCTGGCGCACCTGCCGGAGGGTCTGCCCGCCGGAGCGCCCTTGGTGGTGGCCCTTCACGGCTGCACCCAGAACGCCGGCGGCTACGACCGCGGATGCGGCTGGTCGGCGATGGCGGACCGGCTGGGTTTCGCGCTGCTGATGCCGGAGCAGCAGCGGGCCAACAACGCCAGTCTCTGCTTCAACTGGTTCGAAGCGGGCGATACGGCGCGGGATGCGGGCGAGGTGCTCTCCATCCGCCAGGCCATCGACCATCTCGTGCGCACGGAGAACCTGGACCCCCGCCGCATCTTCATCACCGGGCTCTCCGCCGGGGGTGCCATGACCGCCTCGATGCTCGCGGCCTATCCCGAGGTTTTCGCGGGCGGTGCGATCATCGCCGGCCTGCCCGCCGGCAGTGCCGTGGGCGTGTCGGAGGCGCTGCAGGCCATGGCACGCCCGCAATCCCTCTCCGCCGCTTCCCGCGGTGGGTCGGTGCGGATGGCCAGCGGCGGGCACAAGGGGCCCTGGCCGCGCATCTCCATCTGGCATGGCGATGCGGACCACACCGTGAACCCCGACAATGCCGAGGAAAGCGCGAAGCAGTGGCTGTTCCTGCACGGCCTGGCGGATGCGCCGGCGGTCGAGCAGCGGAATGGCGGGCACCTGCGACGCCGCTGGACCGGGCCGGACGGGATGGCCCGCGTGGAGCTGCACCGGATCGCCGGCATGGCGCACGGCGTTCCGCTGAGCCCGGGCGAGGGCGACGGGATGTGCGGCGAGGCCGGCGCCTACCTGCTGGATGTCGGCGTCTCCTCCACCCACGGCGCCCTGGCCTTCTGGGGGCTGGAGGAGGAGCGCGCCGTTCCCGCCGCGTCACGGCCTACCCCGCAGCCTTCCCCCCAGCCGGCACCGGAACGCGCCCGCGCCATCCCCTCCATGGCCGGTGCCATGGGCGCAATGGGTGCCATGGACCCGGGCGCGACGATCAACCGGGCGCTGAAGGCAGCGGGGCTGCTCTAGCGTCCGTAGATGCCGTCCAGCACCTCGGCCACGGTGACCAGACCCGCCGTGGCCGGGTCGAAGCCTTCGCCGGCCGCTAGGCGACGGGCCCAATCGGCCGCGGCCCGCCCGCCCCACTCGTCCGGCGGGCCGGCCAGCGTTTCCCGCGCGGTGCCGCGGAAGCGTTCCGCAGTGAAGTCGTAGAAGGAGCCGCCGAGGTTGCGCAGCGCGGCCCCGCCGCCGCTGCCGTGGAACTCGGCGGCGATCACCGCATCCTGGCCGGCATGCAGGTTCCAGGAGCAGGCCAGCCGCAGCACGGCGCCCGTTTCCAGCCCAATGGTGGCAACCGCATAGTCTTCAACCCGGTCCGTGCGCCCTGCCAGCGGCTCGCCGCCGGAGAAGAGGGCGCCGGAGACGGACGTCACCTTCGGGAAATCCAGCAGCCAGAGCGCCAGGTCCACGAGATGGACGCCGAGATCCATCACGCAGCCGCCGCCCGAGAGCTTCGGATCACGGAACCACGGCTTGTCCGGGCCGTAGGCGTTGTGAAAGACAAGATCGGCGGCATAGATGCGGCCGAGTTCCCCGCCCGCGGCCAGATCACGGATCCGGCGCATTCCCTCCGTGTAGCGATAGGACAGATCGACGCCGAGAAGCCTGTTCGCGGCCCGCGACGCATCCACCGCCGCGCGAACTTCCTCCGCCGTGCGTCCCAGGGGCTTCTGGCAGAACACCGCCACGCCGGCCTGAAGGGCCTGGATCGTCTGCGCCGCATGCAGGGCACTGGGGCTGGCGATCACGATGCCGTCCAGCCCGAGCGCCAGCATCTCCTCCAGTCCGGAGACGAGCTTCGCGTCCGGGGCCAGCTTCGCGGCCTCCGCCGCCATCTCCGGCGAGGGATCGGCGATGGCGACCGCTTCGACGGCACCGGTCGCGAGGATGGCGCCCATCCGGTGCCGGCCGATCCAGCCGACGCCGAGGAAGCCGAGACGCGGCTTGTTCATGCGAAGCGCACCACGGCCTTGAGGAAGCCGTCCGGCCGGTCGCGCGTGTCGTTCAGCGCGGCGTCCAGGCGCTCCAACGGGTAATCGTGGGTGAAGAGCGGCGCGGGATTGAAGGCCCCGGCCCCGATCGCGGCCACCGCATCCCGGATGCCCTGCACATAGACCTTCGGATCGCGCTCATGCGCGTTGATCACGTCCAGCCCGCGCCAGTTCCACAGCCACATGTTCACCTGCCGCGGCCCGTCCTGATGGTAGCCCGCCACAATCAGCCGCCCACGCTCCTTGCAGAGCTCCGCCGCCAGATCGAGCGGCCACTGCTTGCCCACGGCCTCGATCACCACGTCGCAGAAGCTGCCGCCCGTCAGCTCCTTCACGCGGGCGATGATTCCGTTGTGGTCCTCCATGGGGATAGTCTCGGCCGCGCCCATGTCGCGCGCGAGGTCCAGCGAGAAGGGGCGGCGGGAGATGGCGATGACGCGGGCGCCGGCATTTGTCGCCAGCCGCGTGAGGATGGCGCCGAGGAAGCCAATGCCGATGATGGCGACCGTCTGCCCCGCCTCGATCCCGCTGCGGCGAAAGATGTTCATCGCGCAGCCCAGCGGCTCGCCCGGGAAAGGCTGCCCGGACAGTCCCTCCGGCAACGGCACGATATTCGCCGCATCGGCGATGTCGTACTCCGCATAGCCGCGATAGGTCAGCGCCGCGACCCGCTGCCCAATGGAGAGGCCCTGAACCCCCTCCCCCACCGCATCCACCGTGCCCCAGGCCTCATGGCCGAGGTCGCCGGGCTCGGTCGGGAACTTCATCCAGTCCGGGCCGGACCAGGGGGTGAGGTTGGAGGCGCAGACGCCGCAGCCCTCCAGCCTCAGCCGCACCTGCCCGGGGCCGGGCTGCGGCCGGGCGACCTGCTGCACCTCAACCTGACCGGGGCCGGTAAGGACCGCCGCGCGCATCGTCTCGCTCATCGGGATAATCCTGGCGCACCCGGGCAGCCCGCCCGCGGCAGCCTTGAAGAAAGAGATGAGGGGTCCGGGGAGAATTCCTTCTCCCCGGCCTTGTCTCAGGCCGCGACGCTGGCCTTCGCCGGGGCATAGCGCCGGATCATGGAGGCGCAGAACTCCGCGAACTCCTCCGGCACCTGCGGCGGGCTGGTGTGGTGCGGGGCGATGCCGCGGTGCTCCGGCGTGAAGCAGAAGGTGACGGTGACGTCGAAATCCGCCAGCGCCTCCATCTGCCGGTCGAACCAGTCCAGCGCGTTCGGCCGGAAGCTGTCCGCCCAGGACAGGCCGGTGCGGAGATAGGTGACGCCGAGGCGCTTCATCCACGCCACCGCGTCGTACAGCCGGTGGTCCTCGTAGTGGAACCACTGGCACAGGCCCATGGCCGGCGCGTGCTTGGCGAAGTGCTCGATGGAGGGCTTGGGCGAGCCGTCCTCGCGCAGCAGCCCCATGTAGAAGTGGCGGTAGTAGGAGGATCCCTCCGCCTCCCGGTGGCGCGTGGTGGCGCCCCAGGCCTGCGGCAGGTCGTAGAGGCTGTACCAGTGGATGCGCGGCGCCTTGCCGATCAGCAGCTCCGCCGTGCGGTTCAGCCCGAAGACCTGCACCTCCTCCGCCCCGAAGGTGGAGATGCCGACCTCACTCACCCAGATCGGCTTGTCCGTGACGGTGCGGATCTCGTCGATCTTCGCCGGCCACTCGTCGATCTTCCAGAGGTTCCAGTCCAGCGGGAAGCCGTGCACGGCCACCACGTCGATCTCATCCATCGCCCCGCGCTGGGCCATGTTCTGGATGAAAGTGGGATCGATGGGCGAGATGCCGCCGAGCACGCGCGGGATGGCGGGGTTCGCCTCCTTGATGGCGCGGCCGGCCAGCTTCACCATGTGCCCGAACTTCTCCCAGCCCGGATCGATCTCCGGGTCCCAGTGGGACTTGTTGTTCGGCTCGTTCCAGATCATCGCGGCTTCGATCATGCGCGCGGTCCCTTCACCGGATAGGCCGCCCCGGCACCCCAGGGGGCCTCGACGCGACGACAGAGATAGACCTCCTGCTCCGGGTGCTCGAGGATCGCGAAGCCGGCGGAGCGCAGCATCGCCTCCGCCGCCGCCGCGTTCGGCGCCCACCAGTTGGTCGGATCGTTGGAGTAGCGGTGCTCGATGAAGTGCAGCTTCGGATAGGCCGGCTCGTCGAAATGGGCCGTCTCGGTGAACGGGTAGTCGCCCTCCGGCGTCATCGCTTCCGTCGCCCCGCGCTGCATGGACTGGAACAGGAGCAGGTCCTTCGCCACGTGCTCGTGGATCAGGTCCAGCGCCAGCAGCGGATGCCGCAGGTGATAGAGCACGCCCATGAAGATCACGAGGTCGAAGCGCTCGCCCAGCGCGCCGACCTCATAGACGGAAAGGTTGCGGAACTCCGCCTCCAGCCCCGTCACCTCGGAAGCCAGCCGCGCCTGCGCTAGGTAGCGGTCGTCGCTGTCGATCCCCAGCACGCGCGCCGCGCCGCGCCGCTTCATCTCCAGACTGTAGAAGCCGGCGTTGCAGCCGATATCCAGCACCGACTTCCCCGTCAGGTCCGCCGGGACGACATGGGAGAAGTGCTTGAACTTGGCCTCGGGATATCCCCAGAGGAAATGGTTCGGCGCGGTCCGCACGCCGCCCAGGTCCATGTCGTGGAACCACTCGCCCAGCGCTTCCACGCGGCGCCGGATCTCATCCTGCGTCATCGTCACCGCAGCGCTCACGCCGCATCTCCCATCTGCCGCGGCGCGGCCCCGAGCTGAGCGAGAATGCCCAGCAGCTCGTCAACGCGATGCGCGCAGCTGTGGCGGGCACGGATCGTCTCCAGCCCGCTCTTCACCAGGGATTCGCGCAGCGCGGGATCGTCGCGCAACGCGGCGAGATGCCGCACCATCTCCTCCTCGTCCTTCGCCGTCAGGTAGTCCTGCCCCGGGCGGAACAGGCCCTCGGAGTCCTGCCAGGGCGCGGACACCAGCGGGATGCCGCAGGCCAGCGCCTCGAAGACGCGGATCGTGGGGATGCCCGGCAGCATCTGTACGTAGAAGCGGCGGGGCACATGCACGGTGGCGAGGTGCCGCGCGAAGATCTCCGGCGCGCGGGCATTCGGCAGCCAGCCCCGGTAATCCACGCCGTAGCGGGCCAGCGTCGCCATCGCCTCCTCCGGGTAGCGCACGCCGTAGATCTCCAGCGGCAGCCCCACGCGCTGCGCGGGACGGAAGAGGAAGCTCTCCAGCTCCGCGCTGCGCTCGCCGTCGCCCCAGTTGCCGATCCAGACCAGCCCCTCGCGATCGCCTTCCTGCGCCGGTGGGTGGAACAGGCGCGTATCCGCGGCCTCGTGCCAGGTGAAGACACGGCCGCTCCAGCCCCAGCCCCAATAGACCTCGGACAGCGTCTCCCCGAAGGCCAGCACGCCGTCATAGCCGTCCAGGTCGAAGGTGCGGATCGCCTCGGGGTCGGAAACGGCGCGGTGGTGGGTGTCGTGGAACAGCAGCGTGAAGCGCGCCCCGTTGCGGCGCAGCCGCCCGATGGCGGCAACGAGGGCGGGCTCGTTCCACTCATGCACGATCACGACATCGGCGTCGGCCACGGCCTCCTCGGCCTCGGCGTCGGACGCAAAGATCCGGGCGGACAGTTCCGGGTAGTTGGCGCGATAGGCCTGAAGCCCTGCCTCGCCATGATCGCGCAGCAGGTTCTCCAGGCTCCAGGCGCCCTGCGGCTCCAGCGCCAGCACCTCATGCCCCCGCAGCGTCAATTCCCGCAGCACGCCACGGAGGAAGTGCGCGTTGCCGTGGTTCCAGCAGGAGGCGAGCGAGTGGGTGAGATAGACGAACTTCAAGCGGCGACCCCCTGCATCAGCACGCCCCGATACACCCCGAGCATGCCCCGCACCATCGCTTCGGCCGTGTAGCCCGCCGCACGATCGCGCGCGGCGGCGCCCAGCCGGGCACGTTCCGCCGGATCCGCCGCCAGCCGCGCGATGGCATCCGCCGCGGCAGCCTCGTCCCGCGCAGGCACGAAGACGGCCGCGCCCTCCCACAACTCCCGGAAACTCGGGATGTCCGAGAGGACAAGGGCGCAGCCCGCCTGCGCCGCCTCCGTCACGGCAAGGCCGAACGGCTCGTAAAGGGCCAGGGAGACGTAGATGGGCCGGCAGGCCAGCAGTCCGGCCAGCGCCGCCCCGCCCAGCTGCCCGAGCGCGCGAAGGTGCCGCGCCTCCACCCGCGCGCCGTTCGGGCCGGCCAGATCGCCGGCAGCCAGCACGGGCAGGTCGAGCCGGGCAGCGGCGCGGTCCAGCGCGGCAAGGTTCTTCCCCTCGTCCCAGAGGCGCCCGGCGGTGATGGCGAAGAGCGGCGGCGCGTCCGCCGCCGGCGGCACGGAAGGCGCGGCGCGCCGGCCGTTGTGGACGGCGGACGGCGGCCGCGGCAATCCGTACTGGCGTGCGGTCGCATCGGCAAAGGCGCCGCTGGGCACCACCAGCGCGCGGGCGTTCAGCATCCCCCGCCGCACCAGATCGGTCCGCCAGGCAAAGTCCTCCGGCAGATCCCCGCCGCGCACCGCGTCCCACCAGGTGGCGACGCAGGAATGCGAAACGGCCACCACCGGCACGGGAAAGGCCGCCCCGGCCGCATGGGCGGGACTGTTGAGATGGACGAGGTCCGCCCCCTCCGCACGCGCCAGGGCGGCGATCGCCACACCGGCGTCCAGCACCTCTCGCGCGGAGGCCGCCAGCCAGTCCAGCGGAAGGCCGGTGATCCGAAGCTCCAGGCCCGGCACGGCCTCGGCGCGGGCCACCTGTGCCGGCCTGGGATCCGGCCCGAGGACCGCCAGCACCACCGCCACACCCTCCGCCGCCAGTCCCTCCGCCAGATCGAGCGCATAGGTCCAGACGCCGCCCGCGGCATCCGCCGTCATCAGCAGCCGCATGCCCTTCGGCAGCGCCATCACGCGCTGGCGGGCTCCGGCGCCACGCGCTCCTGCCGGAGCCATTGCGCCAGGGCCGCCACGCCGTCCCGCCAGGGCCGCGCCGGGCGCAGCCCCAGCTCGCGCGCCGCGCGGGCGGTGTCGGAGACGTAGTAGCGCTGGTCCCCCGCGCGCCAGTCGGAGTAGTGCGTCTCCACCTTGCGGTTCGTCAGGTCCCCGATATGCGCGAGGAGCTGGCGCAGGCTGACCGCATTGGATGGCCCGCCACCGAGGTTGAAGGCGCGGCCGGAGACGGCGCCGATGTTCCGCCATGCCGCGAGATAGGCGTCCACCGCGTCGCCCACATCCATCACGTCGCGCACCTGGTAGCCGTCGCCGTAGATGCTGATCGGCTCGCCCCGAAGCGCGCGGAGTAGGAAGTGCGCGACCCAGCCCTGGTCCTCCGTGCCCATCTGCCGCTGCCCGTAGATGCAGCTCATGCGAAGGACAGCGGTGGGCACGCCGAAGGAACGTCCGAAATCCAATACATACTGGTCCGCGGCACCCTTGGAACAGCCATAGGGCGTGTGAAAATCCAGCGGGCGGGCCTCGCCGATGCCGTTGGCGCGCACGCCGGGATCGGCGGGAACGTAGGCCTCGTCCTCCAGCACGAACTCCAGGTCGGCAAGGTCACCATAAACCTTGTTCGTGCTGGCGAAGACCAGCGGAACCCCTCCGCCGCGCCGCCGAAGCGCATCCAGCAGCGAGAAGGTGCCGCCGAGATTGATGTCGAAGTCCTCGCGCGGATCGACAAGGCTGGTGGTGACCGCCACCTGCGCCGCCATGTGGAACACGGCCGAGGCCTGCCCCGCCGCCGCCGCCAGCGCCGCCGAATCCCGGACATCCGCCACCACGGAGGAGACACGGCGGGGATGGCGCTCCTTCAACCAGGCGAGGTTCGTCTCCACTCCGGGGCGGGAGAGCGCGTCATAGACCAGGACGTCATGGCCTTCGGAGGCAAGCCGGTCCGCGAGGTTGGAACCGATGAAGCCCGCGCCACCGGTGACGAGGACCGGCCGCGCGGCGTTGATAGCCGGAGAGGACGGAGCCGCCGCCCCGCTCACGCCACCAGCCCCCGCAACTCCAGCTCGTTCCGCGCCTGGCTCACGCGGTCCTGCGCCTGCTGGCGGGCCACCCACTCGGCCAGCTCGACGAGGTCGGAGGTGAAGTCCAGGTGCTGCGTCTCGTAGCCCAGCTCCTGCCGGGCCTTGGTGATGTCGGGGATATTGTGCCGGATGTCGCCGGCGCGGGTCTTGCCGGCGATCTCCGGGGCGATGTTCTTGCCCATGGCGCGCGCCAGGTCCGCCGCCACGTCCTGCACCGTGCGGTCCACGCCGCTGCCGATGTTGTAGACCTCGCCCGCCGCCTCCGGCCGGTCGAGCGCGAGGAGGAAGGCCCGCGCCACGTCCTGCACGTGAACGAAGTCGCGGCGCTGCAACCCGTCCTCGAAGATCATCGGCGGCTGGTCGTTCTGCAGCCGCGCCGCGAAAATCGCGAGCACGCCGGTATAAGGGTTCGAAAGCGCCTGCCCGGCCCCGTACACGTTCCACAGCCGCAGCGCGACGCCCTCCATCCCATAAGTGGGGGCCACGGTCAGCGTCAGCCGCTCCTGCACGTACTTGCTGATGGCGTAGACGGAAGCGAGGTTCGTGCGCTTCCACTCCGGCGTCGGAACCGGCGACATGGGCCGGCCCTTCTCGTCCGTCGGATCCCAGGGCGCGTCCGGGCCGCTGCGGGGGCGGCGCACCGCGTCCTCCACCAGCTTGCCGTCGGCGTCGCGATAGAGCCCCTCGCCATAGACGGACATGGAGGAAGCGACGACGAACCGCTTCACCGGATTGTCGATGAGCTGCTGAAACAGCACCGCCGTGCCGTGGTCGTTGACGGAGACGTAGCGGTCGATCGCGTACATGCTCTGCCCGACGCCGACCTCGGCCGCCAGGTGGACAACCTTGTCCACGCCCTTCAGCGCGCGGGTCACGGCCTCGGGGTCGCGCACGTCGCCGCGCACCACCTCAACCTCGGAATCCAGCCCGTCCGCGCCGCGATCCGCATGGACCTGCTCAATGAAGCTGTCGAGGATGCGGACATGGTCGCCGCGGTCCAGCAGTGCGCGCGACACGTAACGGCCGATAAAGCCCGCACCGCCGGTGATCAGGATCGATTCCGCCAAGCCCTCATCCTCCGGCTGGATGCCGCGCGGCGGCGCGGAACGGGCAAGGGGTGCTACCGTATCCGCGATCCGGACTCCGTCGCGGCGCTCTGGATTCTTTAGACCCTTCATCATGTAAGTAGAAGGCCAGGAAAGCGATCACATTTTCTTGTAACGCGCCCGTGATCCCCAGGCCACGGAGGGCACCATTGATCGCTGATCCGGCCCGAAGCTAAGTTGATCCTGTGCGCGGTCCTCTCGGGAAGGCCGCCGGAGGCGGGGGTGCTTAGGATTTTGATCTGTTTGCCTGGATGCCCGTACCGCCCTAGCACGCCCCCTGAGGAGTACAGCACACCATGAACAGGGCACCGGTTCGCGTGGCCGTCGTCGGGGTGGGCAATTGCGCTTCCTCCTTCGTGCAGGGCCTCGCCTATTATCGCGACGCAGCCTCGAACGAGCCCGTCCCCGGGCTGATGAACGTCGAGCTCGGCGGCTACCACGTCCGCGACATCCAGATCGCGGCCGCCTTCGACGTGAACGCGAAGAAGGTCGGGCGCGACGTGGCGGAGGCCATCCTGGCCGAGCCGAACAACACCCAGATTTTCGCCGAGGTCCCGCACACCGGCGTGACGGTGCGGCGCGGCCCGACGCTGGACGGCATCGGCCGCTATCTCAGCGCCGAGATCACCGAATCGGACGAGCCCGTGGCGGATGTGGCCGCGGTGCTGGAGGAGGCCGGGGCGGAGGTGCTCGTCTCCTACCTGCCCGTCGGCTCGCAGAAGGCCACCGAGTTCTACGCGGAGCAGGCGCTGAAGGCCGGCTGCGCCTTCGTGAACTGCATCCCCGTTTTCGTCGCCTCCAACCCGGACTGGCAGCGCCGCTTCGAGGCGCGCGGCCTGCCCATCATCGGGGACGACATCAAGAGCCAGGTGGGCGCCACCATCGTCCACCGCGTGCTGGCCAACCTGTTCAAGGACCGCGGCGTGCGGCTGGACCGCACCTATCAGCTGAACTTCGGCGGCAACTCCGACTTCCTGAACATGCTTGAGCGCGAGCGGCTGGAATCGAAGAAGATCTCCAAGACCCAGGCCGTGACGAGCCAGTTCGACGTGCCCCTGCCGGCGGAGAACGTGCATGTCGGCCCGAGCGACCACGTGCCCTGGCTCACGGACCGCAAGTGGGCGCAGATCCGGCTGGAAGGAACGGGCTTCGGCGGCATGCCGCTGAACCTGGAGCTGAAGCTGGAGGTGTGGGATTCCCCGAACTCCGCCGGCGTGGTGATCGATGCCGTGCGCTGCGCCCGGATCGGGCTGGACCGCGGGATGGGCGGCGCGCTGATCGGCCCCTCCTCCTACTTCATGAAGTCCCCGCCTCAGCAGTTCGACGACGGCGAGGCCCGAGCCCGCGTGATGCGCTTCGTGGCCGGCGAGGGCTAGGCGGGGGCGTGGCGGCCACGCTCTTCCTGCTGCGCCACGCGGCGCATGACCGCGTGGGCAGCACCCTCTGCGGCCGGATGCCCGGCGTGATCCTCGGCGAGACGGGCCGCGCCCAGGCGGCGGCCCTGGCCGGCCATCTGGCACGCGCGGGGATCGGGGCGGTCCACTCCAGCCCGATGGAGCGCGCGCAGGAGACGGCCGCGCCGGTCGCGGCGCGGCTTGGGCTGGAGACGCGCACGGACGAGGCCTTCACGGAGATCGACTTCGGCGCCTGGACCGGCCGCAGCTTCGAATCCCTGCAGGGCGACCCGGACTGGACCCGCTGGAACGCGCATCGCGCCACCGCGGGCACGCCGGGCGGCGAGACCATGGCCGCGGCGCAGCGGCGCGCCGTGGCCGGCGCGGAACGGCTGCGCGCCGAAAACCCGGAAGGCCGCTTTGCCGTGGTCAGCCATGCCGACGTCATCAAGGCCGTGCTCGCGCATTTCCTTCGCATGAGCCTGGACGACATCCATCGATTCGAGATCGCCCCCGCCTCCGTCAGCGCGCTGGCGCTGTGGGAGGGGGACGGAAAGGTATTGAGCATGAACGAGGTGGTGCCCGCATGAGGATCGCCTTCTACGGATCGAGCCTCCTCTCCTCCTACTGGAACGGGGCGGCCACCTATTACCGGGGCATGCTGCGTGACCTCGCAGCGCGCGGCCACCACGTGACGTTCTACGAGCCGGACGCCTTCGACCGGCAGAAGAACCGCGACATCGAGCCGCCGGAATGGGCCGACGTGCGCGTCTACGACGCCACCGAGAACGCGCTGCGCGAGGTGATGGCGGAGGCCGCGCGCGCCGATGTGGTGGTGAAGGCCAGCGGCGTCGGCGTCTTCGACGACGAGCTGATCGCGGGCGTGATGAAGGCCGCCCGCCCGGACGCGATCCGCATCTTCTGGGACGTGGACGCGCCCGCGACCCTGGCGGAGATTACGCCGGCCCCGGACCATGCCCTGCGCCGCGCCCTTCCGGGGCTGGACTACGTCCTGACCTATGGCGGCGGCCCGCCCGTTATCGCGGCCTATGAAGCCCTCGGCGCCCGTCGCTGCATTCCAATTTACAACGCGCTGGACCCGGAGACGCACCACCCCGTCCCCGCCGAGCCGCGCTTCGCGGGCGACCTGAACTTCCTCGCCAACCGCCTACCGGATCGCGAGGCGCGGGTGGAGCAGTTCTTCCTGGATGCCGCCGCGCGCCTGCCGGACCGCAAGTTCCTGCTGGGCGGCAACGGCTGGCACGACAAGCCCATGCCGTCGAACGTGCGGCAGATCGGCCATGTCGGCACCCGCGACCACAACGCCTTCAACACCTCCTCCATCTCCGTGCTGAACGTAGCGCGGGACAGCATGGCGCAGGTCGGCTACTCCCCGGCCACCCGTGTCTTCGAGGCGGCCGGTGCCGGCGCCTGCCTCATCACCGATGCCTGGGTCGGCCTCGATCTCTTCCTGAAGGAGGGTGAGGAGGTGCTGGTGGCGCGGGACGGCGCCGACGTGGCCGAGCACGTCCGCACTCTCACGCCCGAGCGCGCGAAGGCGATCGGCGAGGCGGCGCGGGCCCGCATCCTGGCCGGACACACCTATGCCCGCCGTGGCGCCGAGGTGGACGCGCTGCTGCGCCGCACCGCCGCCGAGAAGCGGAGCGCGGCATGAGCGCCCCGCTGCGGCTGGTGGTTCTCGGCCTCAGCCTTTCCTCCTCCTGGGGCAACGGCCACGCCACCACCTTCCGCGCCCTGCTCCGCGCCTTCGCCGCGCGCGGGCACGACATCCTGTTCCTGGAGCGCGACGTGCCCTGGTACGCGCAGCACCGCGACATGCCGGCTCCGGATTTCTGCCGCCTCGCCCTCTACCCCGACCTCGCCGCGCTGGAATCCTGGCGCCCCGCCATCGCCGGGGCGGATGCGGTGATCGTCGGCTCCTACGTGCCGGAAGGCGTGGCGGTCGGGCGCATGGTGCAGGCCACGGCCCGCGGGGCCACCGCCTTCTACGACATCGACACGCCCGTGACCCTTGCGAAGCTCGAGCGCGGGGACGAAGAGTATCTCTCCCCCGCCCTCATCCCCGGCTACGATGTCTATCTCTCCTTCACCGGCGGCCCCACGCTGCAGCGGCTGGAGCGGCAGTACGGCTCCCCTGCCGCGCGGCAGCTCTACTGCTCCGTGGACGAGGCGGCCTATCAGCCGCTGAACCTGCCGCCGCGCTGGGACCTGAGCTATCTCGGCACCTACAGCCCGGACCGCCAGCCCACGCTGGAGCGGCTGCTGATCGAGCCCGCCCGCCGCGCGCCGGAGCTGCGCTTCGCCGTCGCCGGCCCGCAATACCCCGCCGGGATCGACTGGCCCGCCAATGTCGAGCGCATCGAGCATGTCCCGCCCGCCGATCACCCCGAATTCTACGCGAGCAGCCGCTTCACCCTGAACGTCACCCGCGCCGACATGATCCGCGCGGGCTACAGCCCCAGCGTGCGCCTGTTTGAGACCGGCGCCTGCGGCGTTCCCATCATCTCCGACACCTGGGACGGCATCGACACGCTGCTCCAGCCCGGCACCGAGATCCTGCTGGCCGAAGGTGCGGAGGAGGTGCTGCACGCCCTCCGCGACATGCCCGAGGACCGCCGCCGGGCCATGGGCCAGGCCCTGCGCGCCCGGGTGCTGGACGAGCACACCGCATCCCACCGCGCGGCGGAGCTGGAAGGGCACCTGCGGGAAGCGATCGCCCGGCGGGTGGAGGAGCGCGTCGCCTCCTGAGGCGGGCGCGATGATCGTCTACGGCGACGGGCCCCGGCACGAGGACCCGCGCGCCAAGCTGGCGGCCCTTGCGGCTGCCCTGCGGGACCTGCCGGCGCAGCCCCCCAGGCTGGCGCGCCACGCCGCCCTGATCGGCGCCCTGATCGAGGCAGGGGAGCTCGCCCAGGCCCTGGCCGACGCCGGTTTCGCCGAACGCGGCCTCGACGCCCCCTCTCCCGCCGAAGCCGCCGCCATGGCCCTGCTGATGGCGGTGGCGAAAAGTGCCTGGCTGTCCTGGCAATCCGGCTTCACGCGGATCGATTCCGTGCCGGAGGCAGAGGTCGCTACCCTGGCAGCCCACCCCTTGCCGGAGTCCGTCGAGCCCCGGCGCGCCGAGGGCTTTGCCTACTACGCGCTCTATCCCGAGGCTTACGGCCTGGCCGCGGCCGCCCTGCCCCCCTCGCCGCGGGTGATCGGCCTGCGGTCCATCGGCACGCCACTGGCCGCGATGGTGGCCGCCGCGCGCGGCACCGCAGCGCCGGTGACGGTGCGCCCCGTGGGCCACCCTTTCCGGCGCGAACTGGCCCTGGATCCGGGCCTGGTCGCCGCCCTTCTGGCCGGTGATGACATCTCCTACGCCGTTGTCGACGAGGGACCAGGCCTTTCCGGCAGCAGCTTCGGCGCGGCGATGAACTTCCTCCAGGAGGGCGGCGTGGACCTCACCCGCATCCACCTCCTTCCCGGCCATGGCGGCGCACCGGGCCCCGAGGCGGGGGAGGCCGCGCGGGCGCGCTGGGACCGCGTGGCGCGCCACCCCGCCTCCTTCGAGAACCTCCTGCTGGACGGCGCGCGCGCGGAGCATCGGCTGGAGGAATGGGCCGCCGCTCTTCTCGGTCCCGCCGAGGCGCCGATGGAGGAGATCTCCGGCGGCGCCTGGCGCGCCCGCCGCTTTCCGTCGGAAGCCGACTGGCCGCCCATCCACCCCTTCATGGAACGGCGCAAGTTCCTGTTCCCCGCGCAGGGCAGCACCTGGCTGCTCAAATTCGCTGGGCTCGGCCGCCACGGGGAAGCCGCGGCGGCCCGCGCCCGCCACCTGCACGCGGCCGGCTTCACGCCGCAACCCGCCGGCCTGCTCCACGGCTTCCTGGTGGAGCGCTGGATGGAGGAGGCCCGCCCCCTCGACCCCGGCCGGGCGGATCGCCCCGCGCTGCTGGCCCATCTCGGCCGCTACCTCGGCTTCCGCGCCCGCAGCATGCCGGCGGAGGCGGGCGCGGGTGCGGAGATGCTCCTCGCCATGGCCCGGCAGAACGCGGGCGAAGCCCTGGGCGAAGCCGCCGCGGCCCGGCTGGACCGGTGGAAGCCGCACCTCCCCGCCCTGGATTCCGCCACGCGGCGGGTCTGGACGGACAACCGCCTGCATGCCTGGGAATGGCTCGTCCTGCCGAACGGCCGGTTGCTGAAGGCCGATGCCGTCGACCATGCTGCGGCGCATGACCTGATCGGGGCGCAGGACATCGCCTGGGACTTGGCCGGCGCCGCATCGGAACTGGGCCTGACCGCCCCCGAGAGGGAGGCACTGGCCGCATCAGTGGGCCGGGAGGCAGGCCGGGCGGTGGACCCTTCCCTGCTGACCTTCCTGACGCCCTGCTATCTCGCCTTCCAACTCGGCTATCACGCCATGGCCGCCGATGCGCTGGGCTGGAACCCAACGGAGGCAGGCCGTGCCCGCACCGCCGCAGCGCACTACGCGGAGGCTTTGGATCACGCCCTGAGGCACGGGTAGGGCGCCATCGCGGGAACCGCGCGACCCATCGCAAAACCGATGGCCCCCGGCCAAGCCACGCCTTCGCGATCCGCTCGATCGGCATCTCCGACGCGATCGGTTCCGCCACCACCACCGCAGCGCGGCAAGGACGTGCCGCACCGGGCCTACTTCCAGAACCCTCGAGTCCCGTGAGGGAACCCTTTCGATTTGGTGGCGTTGCCGCCCTGACCACTCCAGGAGGAACGGATGAACGATCCACACCGGGCGGGCTTCCGCACCACCGCCCTGCTCTCCATCGGAACCGTCATCCTGGCCGGGCTTTCAGCCTGTGCGCCGGCGGGACCGGGCCCTTACCAGCAGCAGGCGAACTACGCAGGCTACGCCTGCCAGCAGGGCAACCCGCAGGCCTGCCAGGACTACCAGGCCCTTGCCCCCGCCGCGAATGCGGAGGCCGCCCAGGCGCAGCAGAACGCCGTGGTGGGAACCGCCGTGGCGGCCGGCGTGGTGGGCGCGGTCGCCGGCGCGGCCATCGCGAGCAGTTCGCGGCGCGGCTACCGGAACCGCGGCTACTACCGGGGTGGCGGTGGCTACTACCGCGGCGGCCCGCGGTACCACCACCGCTACTAGCGCGGCGGGCTACACCAGCCCGGTGCGGCCCATTTCCAGGAACTTCTCCCGGCGCCGCGCCCGCAGCGTGGCGCCGTCGAGGGCAAGCAGAGGCTCCAGGCACGCCTCGATCCGGTCGCCCACCGTGGCAACCATGCCCGCGGGCTCGCGCTGGGCCCCGCCCATCGGCTCCGGCACCACGCTGTCCACGAGGTTCAGGCGCTTCAGGTCCTCGGCCGTAAGCCGCAGCGCCTCGGCCGCCGTCGCGGCCTGGGCCGCGTCGCGCCACAGGATGCTCGCGCAGCCTTCGGGGCTGATCACGCTGTAGATGGAGTGCTCCAGCATCAGCACCCGGTCGGCGGAGGCGATGGCGATGGCGCCGCCCGAGCCGCCCTCCCCGATGATGGTGGCGATGAAGGGCACCGGCGCCTCCAGCCCCGCCTCGATGGAGCGCGCGATGGCCTCCGCCTGCCCGCGCGCCTCCGCCTCCACGCCCGGGAAGGCGCCGGCCGTGTCCACGAAGGTGAGGATGGGCAGGTTGAAGCGCCCGGCCAGCTCGATCAGGCGGCGGGCCTTGCGGTAGCCCTCCGGGCGTGGGCTGCCGAAGTTGTGCTGGATCCGGCTCTCGGTATCCGTGCCCTTCTCGATCCCCAGCACCATCACGTTGCGGCCGCGGAAACGGCCGAGGCCGCCGACCATGGCCTGGTCGTCCGCGAAGGCGCGGTCCCCCGCCAGCGGCGTGAAGTCCTCGATCAGCCCGGCGATATAGGCCAGGCATTTCGGCCGGTCCGGGTGCCGCGCCACCTGGGCCTTCTGCCAGGGGGTGAGCTTGGCGTAGGTGGCCGCCAGCAGCTTCTCGGCCTTGTCGCGCAGCTTGCCGATCTCGTCGGCCACGTCGATGCCGCCGGCATCCGTGGTGCGACGCAGCTCCTCGATCTGGCCTTCCAGCTCGGCAAGGGGTTTCTCGAAGTCGAGGAAGTGGCGCATCCAGGGGTCCCGTCCGAGGGCGCGGCGGGATTAGCGCAGGGTGGCACGGGGGGGAAGGCCCGGTGCCCTTTCCCATCCCCCGGCTGTCACGGATGCAGCTTCAAACCCTTGGTCGCCTTGTCCACATCCTTCCGCGGCCCGCGCAGCGCCAGGCCCACCAGGTCCGGCGCCTCCGCCGGCTCCGCCCGGAAGACCTCGCGGTTTGCCGCGTCATGGCCGGTGGCGAACATGGGGCGGACATAGGCGGCGCGGGTCAGGTTCCGCTCGATCCCCTGCCGCCAGGCCCGCAACAGCCCCGCCGTATCGGCGGCGAAGACCAGCATCGGCTGGCCCAGCAGCCGCGCGTGCTGCCGCCCGGCCGCGTCCTCATAGGGCTCCCCCATCGCCTCCGGTGCCGCCGCCGCGATGCCGGTGGCCAGGAAGGCCGTCACGTTCAGCTTCTGCCACACCGCCAAATCCTCCAGCACGAGGATCGCCACCTTCGTCTCGAACTGCACGCCGCTGTCCTCCATCCCGGGCGGGCATGTCAGCCAGGGCCGGCGCCCCTGTCTGGAACGCCCGTGCGCAGGACGCGGAAGGCCGCAGGCGTCAGGCCATAGGCCCGGCGGAAGCGGCGGCCGAGATGGCTCTGGTCCGCGAAGCCGCACTCCGCCGCCACCGCCGCCGGCCGCTCCCCCGCTGCCAGCAGCCGCCGCGCCCGCAGCAGGCGGGTCTGCAGCAGATAGGCGTGGGGCGAGGTGCCGTAGGCTGCCCGGAAGGCGCGGGCGAGCTGGAAGCGGTCCGCCGCCCCCGCGGCCCGGGCCAGGGCGTCAGCGCCGGGGTCGCGGGCGGGATCGTCCTGCAGCCGCTCCCGCGCTCGGCGGGCCACGGCGTCGTCCCGCCGGGCGGGTCCTAGGCGGGCAGGCCGGGCGAGATGCGGGCGCAGCCCGTGCAGCACCGCGTCCAGCGCCGCGTCGCGCGCCAGGCGCTCGGCCGGTTCCTCCATGGCCAAGCAGGCGGCCCGGATGGCCTCGCCCAACGGGGCATCGTCCGTCAGGCTCGCGGCGAAGCCGGGATCGCCCGCCGCGTCGGCCAGGGCGCCGCGCAGCCAGGGCCGCGGCAGGTAGAGCATCCGATAGGCGAAGCCGCCCTCGGCACCGGCCTGCCCGTCATGGGCCTCCTCAGGCTCGATCAGGATCACCCGGCCCGGCGTGCTGCGCCTTCTCACCCCGCGGCAGAGGAAATCCTGCACGCCCCGGTCGGTCACGCCCACCAGCCACTCGTCGTGCCGGTGCAGGTCGTAGGCATGGGCGGCGAAGCGGGCCCGGATGGCCTCGATGCCCGTCTCCGGGTCACGGGTCAGCTGGACCTGGTCGGGCGGCGCCGGAGAAGCGGAGGTGGTCACGGCCCGGCAGGATAACCGCGATCGGGCCTGCGGCGTCAGCCCCCGCGCGCCAGCGGATGATGCTCCTCCACCAGCGCGCGCAGCCGCTCCTCCAGCACCTGGGTGTAGATCTGGGTGGTGGCGATGTCCGCATGGCCCAGCAGCACCTGCAGGCTCCGCAGGTCCGCCCCCCGCCCCAGCAGGTGGGAGGCAAAGGAGTGCCGCAGCACGTGGGGGGAGACGCGCTCCGGGTCGATCCCAGCCGCCAGGGCCGCCTCCCGCAGCAGGTTGTTCAGCGTCTGCCGGGTCAGGTGCCCGGACGCCCCGCGGGAGGGGAACAACCAGCGCGATCCCTCCGGCGCACCCGCCCGGGCGGCCAGCGCCGCCTCCCGCGCGCGGGCGCTGATCGGCACCAGCCGCTCCTTCCCGCCCTTGCCCCGCACCGTCACCAGCGGGCTGTCCGCCCGCATCGCGGCCAGCGGCAGCTCCACCAGCTCGCTCGCGCGCAGGCCGGAGCAGTAGAGAAGCTCGCAGACCGCGACCGCCAGCGGCGCCCGCCGCTCCGGCAGCGCTCCGGCGGCGGCGATCAGCGCCTCCACCTCCGCCTCTCGCAGTGGGCGGGGCAGGAGGGCGGGCTTGCGCGGGCTGTCCAGCGCCTCGGTCGGATCGTCCGCCCGCACGCCCTCCCGCGCCAGGAAGCGGTGGAACTGGCGCAGGGCGGAAAGGCGGCGCGCGGCGGTGCGGGGGGAAAGCCCGGCATCCGTCAGCCCGGTGACGTAGCGGCGCAGCGTCTCCGCGCTCATCGCCCCCGGCGTCTCACCGGCCTTGCGGGCGGCGAAGCCGGCGGCGTCCTCCAGATCGGCCTGATAAGCGGCCAGCGTGTTGCGCGCGGCCCCGCGCTCGGCCGCGAGCATCTCCAGGAAGGCCTCGACGTGCCGGTCCATGCCGCCGGCCGGGTCGCTAGCGCGTGCCGAAGCGCTCGTTCGGCAGCACGCGCTCGACCGGCTGCTGCGACACGCCGGGCGGGAAGGCGCCGACGGCCAGCAGCGCCGCGATCAGCGCGCCGATCAGCAACAGCACGAGGAGCAGAAGGGGGCGTCGGAACATCAGTTGATCGGCTTCCCCAAGGTGCGGCGATCCGGTGGTGCGCCACCCGGAGGACGCGGCGGCGGGGGTGTGCTAGCGTTGCGCGCCGTGTCACGCAACCTCGCCGATCCCCTCGTTTCCCACCCGGCCCGCCCAGAGGCTCCGGGCTTGGCCGCCGAAGCGCCCCCCATCCCTGCCCCGCCCGCCCCGCCCGGCCGGAGCATCGTGCTCGTCGGCATGCCCGGCGCCGGGAAATCCGCCGTGGGCCGCCGCCTGGCCGCGCGCCTGGGCCTGCCCTTCCTGGACGCGGACACGGAGATCGAGAACGCCGCCGGCCTGACCGTGGCCGAGATCTTCGCTCGCTACGGGGAGGCGCATTTCCGCGACGGCGAGCGCCGGGTCATCGCCCGCATCGCGGCCGGCCCGCCCGTGGTGCTCGCCACCGGTGGCGGTGCCTATGTCGATCCCCGCACCCGCCGGGTGCTGCGGGAAGCAGGGGCCGTCACCCTCTGGCTGCGGGCCGACATTCCCGTGCTGAAGCGGCGCATCGCCGGGCGCAGCAACCGCCCCCTCTTCATCGGGCGGGACCCGGAGGAGGTTCTGCAGGGCCTGATCAACGCCCGGTATCCCTTCTACGCGGAAGCCGACCTGGCCATCGACTGCGGCGAGGACACGCCGGAGGTGACGACGATCCGGGCGGAGCGCGCGATCGGCGGCTGGCAGCGCCCGGCGCGCCTGCCCGTCGCCCTCTCCGCGAACCCCTATGAGGTGGTGGTCGGCACCGGCCTCCTCGCCCGGGCCGGCGGGCTGCTGTCCCCCCACCTCCCCTCCCGCCGCGTCGCAGTCGTCTCGGACGCCTCGGTCGCCGCCCTGCACCTGCCCACCCTGCGCGCTGGGCTGGAGGAGGGCGGCTTCGACATCCGTGCGGAGGTCACGGTGCCGCCCGGCGAGGGCTCCAAGCGGATGGGGATGCTGGAGGAGGTGCTGGAGCAGGTCCTCGCCGCCGGCGCGGACCGCAGCACCACCGTCATCGCCCTCGGCGGCGGCGTGGTGGGCGACCTGGCGGGTTTCGCCGCCGCCGTCGCCCTGCGCGGCCTGCCCTTCGTGCAGATCCCCACCACACTGCTCGCCCAGGTGGACAGCTCCGTCGGCGGCAAGACCGGGGTGAACCTGCGCACCGGCAAGAACCTGGCCGGCGCCTTCCACCAGCCCCGCATCGTGCTGGCCGATACCGGCACCCTCGCCACCCTGCCCGCGCGGGAGCTGCGTGCGGGATGGGGCGAGGTGGCGAAGCACGGGTTGCTGCAAGGCCCGCTTTGGGAGTGGTGCGAGGCCTGCGGCCCCGCCGCCATGGCCGGCGACCCGGAGGCGCTGCGCCACGCCGTGCTGGAATCCTGCCGCCTGAAGGCCGGCGTGGTGGCGGCGGACGAGTTCGAGACGGCGAAGGACGGCGGCCGCGCCCTGCTGAACCTCGGCCACACCTTCGCCCATGCCCTGGAAGCGGAGTGCGGCTACGACGGCACCCTGCTGCACGGGGAGGCGGTAGCGGTGGGCCTCGGCCTCGCCGCCGCCCTCTCCGCGCGCCTCGGCCACTGCGCCCAGGAATGGCCGGGCCGGGTGATGGAGCACCTGGCCGCCGTGGGCCTTCCTGCCCGCATCGGCGACCTGCCCCGGAGCTTCTCCGCCGAGGCCCTGATCGGGCGCATGCGGAAGGACAAGAAGGTGCGGGACGGCACCATGCGCTTCGTGCTGCTGCGCGGCGCGGGGGAAGCCTTCACCACCGCCGAAGTCCCGCCCGAGGCGGTGGAGGCGCTGCTGCGGGACGAGGGCGCGGCCTGACGCGGCCCTGGTCCCCCGCGGGGTGGAGGCCTATGTTGCGACGCATCATGCCGCTCTCAGCCCCTGCCGACCGGGAACCCCTGCACCGGCGCGCCATCACCATGCACGGATACCGGCGTGCCGACGGGCTCTTCGACATCGAGGGGCACCTGGAGGACACGAAGAGCTACACTTTCTCCGGCCTGGACCGCGGCACGATCGAGCCCGGCGAGCCGCTGCACGGGATGTGGCTGCGCCTGACGGTGGACGAGGACCTGACGATCACCGCCTGCGAGGCGTCGACCGACTTCTCCCCCTACGCCATCTGCCCGAATGCCGCGCCGAACTTCGCGGCGCTGGCGGGGATCCGCATCGGCCCCGGCTTCACCCGCGCGGTGAAGGAGCGCGTGGGCGGCTCCGCCGGCTGCACCCACCTCCGGGAGATGCTCGCCCAGATGGCGACCGTGGCCTTCCAGACCATCTACCCGGTTCGCCGCCGCAAGGAAGCGGAGAGCCCGGAGGCGGCGGAGGCCGCCCGGAACCGGATGATCGGCACCTGCCTGGCCTATGCGCCGGACAGCCCGATCCTCGCGCGGCGTTTCGGACCGGGCTGACCTAGCCGCCGGGCTTCCGGCGCAGGTCCGAAAGCGCCCGGCCCGGCGCCATCGCCCGGAGCACAGGCAGGAACGGCCAGCCGAGGCCCCCGATCCGCCGAAGCCAGAGGGCCCGCCCCGCCCGGTGCTGGCCGCGCCGGGCCATCTGCCCCAGCCCCTCCGCCTCCGCGCGGCGAAAGCTTTCCATTGCCTCCTCCGGCGCGCCGAGGGCGAGCAGGGCGTTGCCGCGGATCTGGTAGGGCCGCCCGGCCGGCAGGTCCCGCAGGAGGAGAAGCCGCGCCCGCAGCGCCTCGGCCGCCCCGGGCGGGCCACCTCGCGCCCGGAACTCGGCGGCGGCCTGACCCAGCGCGTCCACCTCCTCCGTCGCGCTCATGCCCGCCCGCCGCGCCGCGTCCAGCAGCGCCTCGCCCGCGGCCACGCGGCCCTGGCCCAGCCGCACGGCCCCGAGCACGCCACGGGAGGCGGGAAGATCCTGGCGCCGGGCGCGCAGCAGGCGTCGGAAGCCCGGCAGGTCCTCCGCCATCAAGGCCCGCAGCGCCGCCTCCAGCACCTCCTGCCCGGCCAGGAGGCGGATGGTGCCGTGCCAGGTCCCGCGGATCGGGATGGGCCGCAGCCCCGGCTGCGCCATCAGGGCCATGTTGGCCGCGTCATCCCCGTGCATCGGGTCGTAGACCGCCCAGCTCACCGGCGGCGCGTCGCCCGGCCGCACCCGCATGTCCCGGTGCAGGGCGCGGCGGAAGAACTCCCGGTGTCGGTGGTCTCCCGGCAGGTCCGCCGGCGCGATGGAGGCTTGCGGCGACAGGGCGAGGGCGTGGCTGAGACCGAGCCGCCGCCCGTATCGGAGCGCGGCGTAACCGCCCATGCTGAAGCCGTAGCCGATCACGACCGGCCCCAGGCGGCCGCGCAGGGCATGGGACGCTGCCTCCACGGAGGCGGCGGGATACCAGTTCGGCCGCCGGGCGACGAAGCCGAAACCCGGCCAGCCCATCCGCCCCAACACCTCGGAGCCCCAGAAGCCATCCGGCCCCGGCCGCTCCTGCGCGTCGCCGAAGGTGACTACGGTGGGCTGCGCCGGATCGCCGGGCAGGGCGCGCAGGACCAGCTCTGCGTCCTCGAACAGCGTCTCGGACAGGGCGGCGCTCCGTCAGGCCTCGCCCGGCGCCCGCAGCTCGAGCGCGAGCGCGTGCATCCCTCCGCCGAACTCGTCCGCCAGCGCGGCATGCACGGCGCGGGACCGGGCGAGCCGCGTCATCCCCGCGAAGCCCGGCGCGACGACCCGCACGGAGTAGTGCGTCTCCCCCTCCGGTCGCGCCCCGGCATGGCCGGCATGGCGGTGACTGTCGTCCTGTACGGCCACCTCCGCCCCAGGGAAGGCATGGAGGAGGGTGGCGCGGAGGCGCTCGGCGCGGTTGCTCATTGAATAGTGCTCATTCAAGGGGATTTTCCATGCCTTAAGGGCGTATGGGAAGGGACGTTTCGTGCCTTGCCGGGGCGGGCATCCGCGCTCATAAGGTCCACATCATGGCCCGACGCGGCAGCGCACCACTCCGATCCACCGTCCCCCCCGGCAGCTCCGCCCGGAGCTGCGAGGCTCCCGGTTGCGAAGCCCCCGGCGAGTTCCGGGCGCCGCGCGACCGCTCACGCCTGCGGGACTACTACCACTTCTGCCTTGAGCACGTGCGGGCCTACAACCAGGCCTGGGATTTCTACCGCGGCATGAGCGCGGACGAGATCGAACAGAACCTGCGTGAGGATTCCGGCTGGCAGCGCCCGACCTGGCCCCTGGGCAGGTTGGGTGGCCAGGCCCATATCGGTCCGGAAGGGCTGCGCGACCCGCTCGGCCTCTTCGCCGATACCAAGCCGACGCCGAAGAAGACCGCGAGGGAAGCGCCGCCGGAGCTGCGCGCCGCCCTCGACGTTCTCGGCCTCGGTTGGCCGATCGACGAGGACGGGCTCCGCGCCCGCTACAAGGACCTCGCCAAGCGCTACCACCCGGACGCGAATGGCGGCGACAAATCCTCCGAGGAGCGGTTGAAGGACATCAACCGCGCCTACAGCCTCATCCGCAAGCGTCTCGCCACGCTTGCACCGCAGCCGAGCCAGGCGGCCTGAGACCGAAAGGCCTGCCGCCCATCACCCTTCCACGGAACCGGATCCGCCCATGAGCAACGTCGCCAGCATCTCCGAGAGCCGTTCGACGGCCACGATCGACATGCCCGATACGAAGCTGTCCGTGCGCGAGGTCTTCGGGATCGAGAGCGACCTGACAGTGCCGGGCTACTCCGCCCGCACCGAGCACGTGCCGGAGATCGACCCCACCTACAAGTTCGACCGCGACACCACCCTCGCTATCCTCGCGGGCTTCGCCTTCAACCGCCGCGTGATGGTCCAGGGCTATCACGGCACCGGCAAGTCCACCCATATCGAGCAGGTGGCGGCCCGCCTGAACTGGCCCTGCCTGCGCGTGAACCTGGACAGCCACATCAGCCGCATCGACCTGATCGGCAAGGACGCCATCGTCCTGAAGGATGGCAAGCAGGTCACCGAGTTCCGCGAGGGCATCCTTCCCTGGGCCCTGCAGCACCCCTGCGCCATGGTCTTCGACGAGTACGACGCCGGCCGCCCGGACGTGATGTTCGTCATCCAGCGCGTGCTGGAGGTCGAGGGCAAGCTGACCCTGCTGGACCAGAACCGCGTCATCCGCCCCCACCCGGGCTTCCGCCTCTTCGCCACCGCCAACACGGTGGGCCTGGGCGACACGACCGGCCTGTACCACGGCACTCAGCAGATCAATCAGGGCCAGATGGACCGCTGGAACATCGTGGCCACCCTGAACTACCTGCCGCACGCGCAGGAGACGTCGATTGTCGCCGCCAAGATGGGCGTGGCCGACAACGACGCGAAGGGCCGCAAGCAGATCGAGGCGATGGTGGCCCTGGCCGACCTGACCCGCGCGGGCTTCATCGCCGGCGACATCTCCACCGTCATGTCGCCGCGCACCGTCATCACCTGGGCGGAGAACGCGAAGATCTTCGGCGACGTGGGCTTCGCCTTCCGCCTCTCCTTCCTCAATAAGTGCGACGAGGCGGAGCGGTCCACGGTGGCCGAGTACTACCAGCGCTGCTTCAACGAGGAGATCCCCACGGGTCTCTACGTGAAGCGGTAATCCCGCCGTGGCGGCGCGTTTCCTGCTCCACCACGCGCCCAATTCCCGCTCCGCCGGCAGCCTCTGGCTGCTGGAGGAGGCGGGGGCGGGTTATGAGCTGTCCTGGCACAGCATCGACGGCGCGACCCACAAGGCTCCCGACTACCTGGCCCTGAACCCGGCCGGAAAGCTGCCCGCCCTGGTGGACCATGGCCCGCAGGGCGACTGGGAGGGCGTGGTGGTGACGGAAGCCGCCGCCATCGCCGCCTATGTCGCGGATGCCCTGCCGGCTTCCTCCCTCGCGCCGGCCATCGGCACGCCGGATCGCGCGGCCTATGCCTTCTGGATGGCCTATGGCCCCGGCGTGCTGGAGCCAGCCATGGCCGATGCCGCCTTTCCCCGCGCCAAGGAAGCGCCTGCCCGGGCGCTCGGCTGGCCGCCCTTCCCCGAGGCCGTCGCCCGGGTGGAAGCCGCGCTGGAGACCGGCCCCTGGCTCTGCGGGGCCGGGTTCACGGCCGCCGACGTGCAGATCGGCGGCCTGCTCGCCTGGGTGGTACAGTGGGGCCTGCTGAAACCTGGCCCGGCGATCGCCCGCTATCTTTCCGCTATCGAGGCCCGCCCCGCGCGGCAGGCCGCCACTCGCAAGGGAGCCGCGCCCGAGCGGCAAGCATCATGAGCGGCAGCAACAAGGACACCACCCGGCAGGAAGAGTTCAAGCGGGCCACCGCCGGCGCCATCCGTGCCATGGCCCGTTCCTCCGAGGTGCAGGTCGCCTTCCAGCCTGGCCCCTCCGGCCTGGCCGGCAAGCGCGCCCGCCTGCCCCTGCCCACCCGCGCCCTGCCGCCCACCGAGATGGCGAAGCTGCGCGGCGCCGCCGATTCCGTGGCCCTGAAGCTGCGCCATCACGACGAGGCCACCCACGCCGCCCGCACCCCCGGCCGCCGCGAGGCGAAGGAGGTTTTCGACGCGCTGGAGCAGGCCCGCGTGGAGGCGATCGGCGGCCGCCAGATGGCCGGCGTCGCCGCCAACCTCCGCGCCCGCCACGCCGAGCAGGCGGAGGCGGAAGGCTACGACCGCATGACCCGCAAGGACCAGCTGCCGCTGACCGCCGCGCTGTCCCTGCTGGCGCGGGAGAAGCTGACCGGCGAGGCCGTGCCGGAGGCCGCCCGCCGCGTGGCCGACCTGTGGCGCGATACCCTCGGCCCGCGGGCCGACGAGGCCCTGTCGGAGATGGCGGGGAATGCCGAGGACCAGGAGGCCTTCGCCCGCGCCGCCCGCCGGCTGCTGGCCGCCCTGGACCTCGCCGAGGCCGAGGCGGAGGCCGAGAGCGAGGAATCCCAGGACCAGGAGGACGAGGGCAGCGAGACCTCCGGCGCCCAGGACCAGTCGGGCGAGGGCGAGAGCAAGCCCCAGGAATCCGAGAGCCTGATGGGCGCCCAGCCCGAGCAGACCGAGGGCCAGGCCGGCGAGGAGGAGGCCGGCGAGGACGAGGAGGATGACGGCGCCGCCGCCGAGGGTGAGGACCGCCCGGGTGGCCCGCAGCAGCGCAAGGAAGTGCCCGTCACCGACGACGCCTCCCTCTACCGCGCCTATACCCGCCAGTTCGACGAGGAGGTCTCGGCCGACGACCTCTGCGACCCGGAGGAGCTGGCGCGGCTGCGGCAGCAGCTGGACCAGCAGCTCTCCCATCTGCAGGGCGTCGTCTCCAAGCTCGCCAACCGCCTCCAGCGGCGCCTCCTCGCGCAGCAGCAGCGCGCCTGGGAGTTCGACCTGGAGGAGGGGATGCTGGACGTGGCCCGCCTCGCCCGCATCGTCGCCTCCCCCACCCACTCGCTCACCTACAAGCGGGAGCGGGAAGCGGATTTCCGCGACACCGTGGTGACGCTGCTGATCGACAATTCCGGTTCCATGCGCGGCCGGCCGATCACCGTGGCGGCCATGTGCTGCGACATCCTCGCCCGCACGCTGGAGCGCTGCGCGGTGAAGGTGGAGATCCTGGGCTTCACCACCCGCGCCTGGAAGGGTGGCCAGTCGCGCGAGCGCTGGGTGCAGGACGGCAAGCCCCGCAACCCCGGCCGCCTGAACGACCTGCGCCACGTGGTCTACAAGGCCGCCGACGCGCCCTGGCGCCGGGCGCGCAAGAACCTCGGCCTGATGCTGCGCGAGGGGCTGCTGAAGGAGAACATCGACGGCGAGGCGCTGGACTGGGCCTACAAGCGCATCCTGGCCCGCCCGGAGAAGCGCCGTATCCTGATGGTGATCTCGGACGGCGCGCCGGTGGATGACAGCACCCTCTCCGTGAACCCCGGCAACTACCTGGAACGGCACCTGCGCAAGGTGATCCACGACATCGAGGGCCGGGACATCGTGGAGCTGATCGCCATCGGCATCGGCCACGACGTGACCCGCTACTACCGCCGCGCCGTCACCATCGTGGACGCCGAGGAGCTGGGCGGCACCATGATGAAGAAGCTGGCGGAGCTGTTCGACGAGGACGCCGCCACCGCCTGGCAGCGCGCCGCGGCCGAACGGGCCCCGGTGATGGTGTGACCTCCAGCCCCCTCCGGGGGCTGAGGCAGAGGCGGCTCGGGCGGCGCGCAGCTCTGGCCGCGCTGACCGGCGCCGCGGCCTGCGCGGGGCGTCCCGGGCTGGTGGGCTACCCCGTCCCCATGCCGGACGAGCCCCTGCCCGCGGAGCGCGCCGACCTGCCGCTGCGCCCGCTGGGCGTGCTGTCGATCGACACCGACCAGTTGGGCGCCTACGGGCTCTCCGCCCTGCATGTCGGTCCGGACCTGACCCTCACCACCATCTCCGACCGCGGCCGCTGGGCCCAGGCCCAACTCGTGCTGGCTGCGGACGGCGTGCCGCTGGGACTGGAGGCGCCGCGCTCGGGCCCGCTGCGCGACGTGGCGGGACGCCCCCTGCCGCGCGACCTGGCCAGCGATGCGGAGAGCCTCGCCCGCCTGCCGGACGGCAGCTGGCTGATCGGCTTCGAGCGGGAGCACCGGATCTGGCGCTACCACAGCCTGGATTCGGCAGCCGTGCCCGTGGGCGTCCCACCCGGCATCGAGGACGCGCCCGCCAACGGCTCGCTGGAATCGATCGGCGTGCTGGCGGATGGGCGCTGGCTCGTCATTGCGGAGGCCCTGGCATCGCGGGATGACCCCTTTACCCGCCAGGCCTGGATCGGCGGGCCGGGTCGCTGGCACTCCTTCGCCTATCGCCCGCGGGACTGGCACAACCCAAGCGACCTCTGCCCCCTGCCCGACGGCGGCGCGCTGGTGCTGGAACGCCATTTCGGCTGGACCGAGGGCTTCAGCGGCAGCATCGCCCGCATCGCATCCATCCCGGCCGTCCCTACCATCCTGCGGGGCGAGGTGGTGGCCCGGCTGGAGCCTCCCCTGCCCAGCGACAACTGGGAGGGGATCAGCGCCTTCCGCCATAACGGGCGGGGCCTCGTCGCCGTCATCTCGGACGACAACCAGATGTTCCCCCTGCAGCGCACGCTGCTGATGGTGCTGGGCTGGGCCGATCAGCCGGCCAGCTGATCCTCCAGCACCCGCGCCCGGGGCAGGGTCAGCCAGGTGCGGGCACCGATCCCCGGCGTCGCCTCCAGCGTCAGTTCCCCGCCATGGGCGCGCATCAGCTCTCGCGCGGCGGAAAGGCCGAGGGAGAGGCCCCGCGTTCCCTCACCGCCCGACAGGTCTTCCCGCGGCAGGCCAGCGCCCTCGTCCTCGATCACCAGGGCCACCGTCTCCGCCGCGCGGACGAGACGCAGCGCGATCCGGTCCCCCGTCCGGGTCTCCCGCGCCGCCCGGGCCAGGGACTGGCCGAGCACGCGCCGCAGGGCACGGCGATCCGCCAGCACGGTCAGCGCCTCGGCCTCCGGCGCCACCTGCCAATGGCGCGCGCCCTCACCGAGGGAGAGGGTGATGCTCCCCACCGCCTCCCGCAGCAGGGGCCCAAGGGGCAGGCGCCCCTCCTTCAGGCTGCGCGGTCCAGGGTTGGCGGCGAGGTGGTCCGCCACATCGTCCGCCAGGGTCAGCAACCGGCGCCCCTCCCCCTCGACCGCGGCGGCGATGTCCGCCGGGATTCGGCCCGCGAGGCCGAGCACAGCCAGCCCGGAGGCCTCCAGTTCCCGCGCTACAAGGCCGAGGGTGCGTCCCCCGGCATCCAGCCGCAGCATCGCCTGCGCCTCCCGCGCCTCGGCACCCCGGGCGCGCTCCAGGAAGCGCCAGGCCAGGGCGAGAGGGAGGGCGGCGCCGGCCGCCAGGATCAGGGGAAAGGTCTCCATGCCGGCAGGCTGGCATGGCGGGCCTGCACGCCGGTTAACGCGCCCGGTGCTGGCAGGCGTCAGACATGACAACGGCGCGAGGGAGGTCCCCCGCGCCGCAGAACGTCATGCCATCAGAGGCCGGTTCGCCTCAGGCAGCGGCCTTCTTCGCCTGCGCCTTCTCGATGCGGCGCTTCAGCACCTTCGCCTCGACCGTCAGCGCGCGATCCGGCGTGCCGAGCAGGAAGGAGTCCAGGCCGCCATTGTGCTCCACCGTGCGGATGCCGCGGGTGGAGAGGCGGATCTGGATGGAGGTGCCCAGCACGTCCGAGAAGAAGGAGGTGTGCTGGAGATTCGGCAGGAAGCGCCGGCGGGTCTTGTTGTTGGCGTGGCTGACGTTGTTGCCCGTCAGGACGCCCTTGCCGGTGATGCCGCAGCGGCGGGACATGGTGGAAACCCCTGGGTCTTCAGGCCGCGCGGCCATGCGCGAGGGCACGGGGCACGGGTTGATGGTTCTGATACGAGGGGCGCCGTATGACGGCCGGGCGCCCAGGAGTCAAGTCAGGAGACCGGCTTCTCCGCCCGCATGGCCTGCAGTTCCCCGCTTTCGACGGAGTTGAGGGCGCTGCGGAGAACGTTGGCGATGGCCTTGTCGTCCATCTCCCGCGCCATCAGCCCCAGCGCGCCACCCAGCAGGGCGGAGGCAACGGAGATCGGGGCGATGCCCTGCTCGATCATGTATTCGATGGCCTTGTCGGTCACCGAGCCGGCGTGGCTCAGGTCTTCCGGGGCCATTCCCGTCGGGTCCAGGGACATCCCGGGCACTCCTGTCAAATGTTGCCCCCAGATGGTCAGCGCGGGGCGGAAGAGAAAGACCCGGGCGGTATAACCGCCCCGGCCCGTGGGAAAAGAGGCCGCTGCGGGGCCGCGCTTCGCCTCAGCCCGGGGCGGGCACCGGCGCGGCGTCCTCCCGCGTGGCTGCCGCCGCCTCGGCGAGCGCCACGGCCTGGGCCTGGCGGCGCCACATGCCGGCATAGATGCCCTCGGCCGCCACCAGCTCGGCATGGGTCCCGCGCTCGGCGATCCGGCCATCGGCCAGCACGATGATCTCGTCCGCCTCCACCACGGTGGAGAGGCGGTGGGCGATCACCAGCGTCGTCCGGCCCCGCGCCACGCCGCGCAGGGCGGACTGGATCTCCTGCTCCGTCCGGGTGTCCAGCGCGCTCGTCGCCTCGTCCAGGATGAGGATGCGCGGGTCCTTCAGGATGGTGCGGGCGATGGCCACGCGCTGCTTCTCGCCGCCCGAAAGCTTCAGCCCGCGCTCGCCGACCCGGGTGGCATAGCCCTCCGGCAGGCGCAGGACGAAGTCGTGGACCTGGGCGAGCTTTGCGGCAGCCTCGATCTCCTCCTGGCTGGCGCCGGGGCGGCCATAAGCGATGTTGTAGCCGATGCTGTCGTTGAACAGCACGGTGTCCTGCGGCACCACGCCGATCGCCCCCCGCACGCTCTCCTGCGTCACGTCGCGGATGTCGGCGCCGTCGATGGTGATGCGGCCGCCCCACACGTCGTAGAATCGGAACATCAAGCGGGAGATGGTGGACTTGCCCGCGCCCGTCGGCCCGACGATGGCCAGCATCTTGCCCGGCGGCACGGCGAAGCTCACCCCGTGCAGGATCTCGCGGTTCCGGCCATAGCCGAAGCGCACATCCTCGAATCGCACCTCGCCGCGGCCGGGCGGCAGGGCGGGGGCATCCGGGCGGTCGGACACCTCGCGCGCCTCCCGCATCAGGGTGAACATGGCCTCCATGTCCACCAGCCCCTGCTTCATCTCCCGATAGACGAAGCCCAGGAAGTTCAGCGGCAGGTAAAGCTGGATGAGGTAGGTGTTCACCAGCACGAAGTCGCCCACCGTCATGGTGCCGCCCGCGACACCCTGCGCCGCCATCAGCATCACGGCCGTGAGGCCCGCGGCGATGATCGCCGCCTGGCCGATGTTCAGCCAGTTCAGCGAGACCTCGGACTGGATGTAGGACCGCTCGTAGCGCGAGAGGGAGGCGTCGTAGCGCCGCTCCTCGTGCCGCTCGTTCCCGAAATACTTCACCGTCTCGTAGTTCAGCAGGCTGTCGATGGCCCGCGTGTTCGCCTCCTGGTCCGTCTCGTTCATCTTCCGGCGGAACTGCAGGCGCCAGTTGGTGAAGACAAGGGTGAACGCGACGTAGAGCGCGATGGTGCCGAGCGTGACGGCGGCGAAAGAGAAGCTGAACATCCGCCACAGGATCGCCGCGACCAGCAGGATCTCCACGATCGTGGGGATGATGTTGAACAGCATGAAGTCGAGGACGAAGTTGATCCCCCGCGTCCCCCGCTCGATCACGCGGGAGAGGCCGCCGGTCTGCCGGTCCAGGTGGAAGCGCAGGGACAGCGCGTGCATGTGAGTGAAGACCTGCAGCGCGATCCGCCGCCCGGCGCGGGCCTGCACCTTGGTGAAGACCGCGTCCCGCAGCTCCCCGAAGGCCGAGGAGGCGATTCGCAGGAGGCCGTAGCCGATCACCAGCGCCACCGGCACAGCCAGCACCGCCCCGGCCGTCACCGCGCCGGTGGCCGTCCCCTGTCCCAGATGCGGCGTCAGCGCATCGACCGCCCGGGCATAGGCCATGGGCACGAAGATATTGGCGACCTTCGCCGCCAGCAGCAGCACGAGGGCGACAACGACGCGGGCGCGCAGCCCCGTCTCTCCCTTCGGCCAGAGATAGGGCGCAAGGCTCTTCAGCGTCTGCCAGGTGCCGCGCGGCGCGATCGGCGTCGGCTGAGGGGTGGGCGGGGCCATGGTATCGGGCACGCGGGAACTCCGGGGCGCGGGCCGCGGGGCGGGGTCGGGCGGCCCCCAGGCTTGCACCTGAAAGGGCCGGCGGCGCGCCGAGGCGGTCCGGTATGGGGGTGCCAGCCGGTCAGGGCGGCGTTCGGAAGGGGAGATGGGGCCTTCCAGCGCCGGGCGCCAGCCGCGATGGCGCATGCGGGGGTGCCGGAAGGCGCGGGGCAGGGCAGGATGGCGCCATGAACCCCTTCACCCGGCACATCGCGGCCTGCAACAACATCCCCTCCCCTGCCGGCTACCTGCCCTTCCGGATCGGGGAGGAGCAGGTGGGCTGGCTGGAGCCGGACGCCGCCCGCGCCCTCACCTTCCTGCCGAAGCTCGTCCATTTCGGGCCGGAGGGCGTCTCCCTCGCCACCGGGCTGCGGGGCGTGGCGGCCCGCAGCGGCGCGATGGCAGAGATCGCCCGCACCCTGGCCAAGTCCGGGTTCGGGCGAATCCGCGGGGAGGAGTTCGACGTGCGGGCCCATCCCGCAGGCCCGGTGCTGGCGACCGTGGACCGCGGCGTGCTGCCGGCCATGGGCATCACGAGCCAGGGGGTTCATGTGAACGGGCTGGTCCGCCGGCCGGACGGGCTGCACCTCTGGGTGGGATGGCGGTCCAGGGACAAGGCGGTGGCGCCGGGGCAGATGGACAACGTGGTCGCGGGCGGCATCCCAGCCGGGCTGGATCCGGCGCGCTGCCTGGCGAAGGAGGCGGAGGAGGAGGCCTCCCTTCCCGCGAAGCTGGCGGTGCAGGCCCGCTCCGTCGGCCGCGTCTCCTACGTGATGCGGACCGACGAGGGAATGCGGCGCGACCTGCTGCACATCTTCGACCTCGACATGCCGGAGGACGTGATCCCGAAGCCGAATGACGACGAGGTGGAACGCTTCGAGCTCTGGCCCATCGGACGCGTGCTGGAGGCGGTGCGGGACACGGACGACGTGAAGTTCAACGTGAACCTCGTCCTGATCGACCTCTTCATCCGGGAAGGGCTGCTGGAAGACCCGGACGGGGCGATGCGGGCGGGGCTGGACCAGCTCGCCTGAGGATTACAGGGCGATCAGGGCACGCGCCGCTTCGGCCAGCGAGGGCGCCTGGATGTCCGGGGCCTGCATCACCGGCGGGAAGGGCACCTCGGCCGTGACATAGGCTGTGGTCAGCCCGGCCGCCTTGGCGCCGTTCACGTCCCAGGGGTGGACGGCGACGAGCGCCACGGCACCCGCCTGTACCCCGGCGACCTCGACAGCGCGCTCGTAGACCTCGCGCCGGGGCTTGAAGAGCTTCACCTCCTCCACCGAGACGACATGGGCGACAAGGTCCTGCAAACCCGCGCCCTCCAGCAGGCCGCGGGTGGAAGCGGCGGCGCCGTTGCTCAGTGCCATGACCCGCATCCCCGCCCGCGCGATCTCGCCGAAAGCCGCCCGCGCATCCGGCCTCGGGGGCAGGGCCTTCATGCGCGCCATCAGAAGCGCCCTGGTCTCGGGCGGGGCGGAGAGGCCCTGCTGGGCCAGCACCCCGTCCAGCGCCGCGGCCAGGATCTCGGGGAAGGGCCGGAACTGCCCGACGGCGGAGATGGCGAAAGCGTCGCGCAATGCGGCGGCGAACCAGCCCTCCAGCCCGGCGGGCGGCAGGCCCATCTCGACGATGGTCGGGCGCAGCGGATCGAGCGGGAAGACGGTCCCGATCATGTCGAAGGCCACCACCTCCGGCCGCTTCGGCCCGCCCAGTCCCAGCATGCCCCGTCTCCATCAGGCGATGACAGGGGAACGCGCCGCATGGGCCTTGGTCGCCCTCAGACGTGCTGCCCGCCGTTGATGTGGATCTCCGCCCCGTTCACGTAGGAGGAGGCGGGCGAGCAGAGGAACAGGATCGTCTCCGCCACTTCCTCCGCCGTGCCCAGCCGCCGCATGGGGATCTGCCGTTCCACGATCTCCTCCGTCCCGGCGGACAGGATGGCGGTGTCGATCTCCCCGGGCGCAATGGCGTTCACGCGGATGCCGTGGGCACCGAACTCGTAGGCCAGCTCCCGCGTCAGCGCCGCCAGCGCGGCCTTGGAGCAGGCATAGGCGGCGCCGGCGAAGGGGTGCACGCGCGACCCCACGATCGAGGTGACGTTCACGATGCTGCCGCCCCCCGCCTTCAGCTCGGGGAAGAGCCCCTGTGCCAGGGCGGCGGTGGAGAAGAGGTTCACGTTGAACACGCTGGTCCAGACCTCGTGATCCGTGTCCAGCGCACCCAACCGCGCCCCGCCCTCCCCCTTCGGCGAGATGCCGGCATTGTTCACCAGCGCGTGCAGCTTCCCCTCGGGCAGGCGGGACCGGACATCCTCGATCATCGCCCGCACCTGGGCGGGGTCGGACAGGTCGGCCTGGATATGCCCCCAGCGCGCGCCGGGCCAGCGGCACTCCTCGGAGAAGGGCTGGCGGGAGACGGTGAGGATCCGCCACCCCTCTCCCTGGAAGCGCTTCACCGTGGCGTGGCCGATGCCGCGGCTGGCACCGGTCAGCAGCATGATCCTGGCGCTCATCACGGGTTCTCCGGCGGGGTCGGCCCGTCATGCGACGGCCCGGCGCCCCCGCGCAAGCGGCGGCATTGCGGCGCAACGGACGGGGGGCGGGGCCCGCGCGGATCGGGCAGGCATGGTCCATGCAGAACCCGGTCCGGCGCCTCGCCCTCTCCAACCTTTCCGCCCAGGCCTCCGAGCAGGTCGCCCTCTCGGCCGCGCCGCTCCTCGCCGTCCTGTCCTTCGGCGCCGGGGCAGAGGCAACGGGCTGGCTGCAGGCCGCGCAGACCCTGCCCTTCCTGCTGCTGGCCCTGCCCGCGGACCTGCTGGCCGACCGCACCTCCCGGCTGCACTTGATGATCGGGGCGGAGGCGATTCGGGCCGCGGCGCTGCTCGCGATCCTTGTCCTGGCAGGCACGGGGCACCTCGGCATCGCAGGGCTCGCAGCGCTCGGCGCCCTCGGCGCGGGCGGCACCGTCGCGCAGGGCGTGGCGGCGCCTGCCATCGTGCCGGCCCTGGTGCCGCGCGCGGCGCTGGCCTCGGCAAACCGCGCCCTCGAACTCGGCCGCAGCCTCGCTTTCATGGCGGGGCCCGCGCTGGGCGGGGCGCTGATCGGCTGGCTGGGGGCCGGGCCGGCCTATGGGCTGGCGATCGGCCTCTCCCTGCTGGCGGTGGCGCCCCTGGCCGGGCTGACGGAACCGCCCCGCCCCGCCCCCGCCCGCCGCAATCTCGCGGGGGAGCTGCGGGAAGGGGTCGGCTTCGTCCTCTCCCACCCGCTGCTGCGGCCCATCCTCGTCACGGCCGTGCTGTTCAACGCCGCCTGGTTCCTGCTGCAGGCCGCGCTGGTGGTCCATGCCGTGCGGAACCTCGGCCTTTCCGCGACGGGCGTGGGAACGGTCCTCGCGCTCTTCGGGGCGGGAATGGTCGCGGGGGCGCTGGCCTCGCCGCTGCTCGCGGCGCGGGCACGCCTCGGCGCGCTGATCGCCGCCGGTCCCCTCGTGGCGCTGCTGGCATCGCTGCTGATGCTTGCCACCGCCGCCCTGCCCTCCCCGGCGCTGGCGGGGGCGGCCCTTTTCCTCTTCGGGGCGGGGCCGGTGCTCTGGACCATCCACACCACCGCCCTGCGGCAGGCGGTGACGCCCGGGGCGATGCTCGGCCGGGTCTCGGCGACCGTCATGACGGCCACCTACGGCGCGCGGCCCCTCGGCGCGGCGCTGGGGGCCTTGCTGGCGGCACGCTGGGGCGTGGAGGCCTGCCTCCTCGCCTCCAGCCTCGGCTTCGCGGCACAGGCGGCGGTGATCCTCGTCTCCCCCGCGCCGGGGCTGCGGGAGATGCCCGCGGCTAGCGCAGCGTCTCCCGCGTGACGGTCCCGCTCGGCGCCGCCTGCATCGGCGGCATTCCGCCCTGGCGCGGCGGCGGGGCCATCATCGGCGGCGGCGCCATGCCCCCGCCGGGCGCGCTGAAGCGCATCAGCGCCGCGCGCAGCGGGTCGGCCGCCGGGTTATGGGCCTGCATGTCGATCACGATGTTCCGGGACGCGACGGAGCGGCCGTAGTACCCGGTGTTGAAGTCGTTGCGGCTGGAGAGGAGCGATCCCTCCAGCGAGATGCCGGCATAAAGACCTCGCGCGCGGGCATAGCTCACGATATCTGCCCCCACCGCGGCGGTGGTGGCGCCCCCGATTCCTGCCCCGACGGTGGCCACAGCGATGGCCGCGTCCGCGCCGATTTTGAACTGGCTGTCCAGCACCGCGTTCAGGCCGCGCTCCGTCAGGATGATCATCATCACCTGCATGTCCTGCACGCCGATCTGCAGGCCGAAGCTGGCCGAGCCGATGGTGTAGAAGGCGGGCGAGGACCAGGAGCCCGCCCCGTCCCGCGCCGTCAGCACGCAATCCCCGCCCTGCCCGCCGAAGAGGAAGCCGGCGCGGAAGATGCGGGGGCAGACCATCACGGCCCGCGCCCGGGCAAGGGACCGGGTGGCGTCGTCCAGCGCGTTCGGGTCGCCCTGGGTCAGCATCTCCGTCACCGTCAACGTGGCCCGGTCCACGAGAGCCTGCTGCTCCACCGGCTGCGCCAGGGCGGCGCGCGGCAGGGTTCCCAGGGCCAGGGCCGCCAGGGCACCCAGCGCATAGATCGTGCGGCGCATGAAGTTCTTCCCCCAACCCCTTGTCGCAGCGGGCAGACTATACTGCCGACCGTGGCGAGACCAGGGCGGTGCCGTGGCGGCTTCGCGGGCCTTCAGGCCCGAGCTTCAACCCGGCGGCTCAGCCGGGCGGCTGGGGCATCGGCGGCTCTTCGTTCACCCCGCCCACGCGCCAGTGGCCGTTCTCCTTCTCCAGCCGGGTGAGGGAGAGGTTCTTCACGCTGAACTGCAGCGCCTGATAGGGGCTTAGGCCGCAGGCATGGGCCAGCGCCGCGCGGATGGAACCGCCATGGGCGATGATCACCGCGTCGCCACCCCGGTTCTCGGCCGCCACCGCCTCCAGCGTGGGGCCGACGCGCGCCACCACGTCGGACAGGCTCTCCCCGCCCGGCGGCCGCTCGTCCGCGCCGTGGTTCCAGAAGGGGTGGGGCGGGTCGCGCAGCGCGGCGGTGAACCCCTCATGCGTCATCCCCTGCCACTCGCCGAGGAACTGCTCCACGAAATGCGGCAGCTCCGTCAGCTCCGCCTCCGGATAGCCCGCGGCGAAGACCGCCATGGCGGTGGCACGGGTGCGGGCCAGCGGGGTGCAGTACCAGCGCGCGGCGGCGGGCAGGCGCGCGGCCAGCCAGGCATGGGCGGGCCGTTCCCGCGCCAGCGTCTCCTGGCACAGTGCCACGTCCATGGAACCATAGACGGTGAGGCGCGCGGCGGGCTCCACCAGGGCGTGGCGGATGAGGAAGATCCTGGTCGTGTCCGGCATGGGGCCGCCTTAGCCTCCCCGCGCCGGCGCGGCTACTCCCCGATGCTCAGCAGCGCCCCCCGCTCCCGCGCCCGCCGGAACTGCGCCATGAACAGCCAGGCGCCGAGCCCCAGCCAGACCAGGTCCAGCGCGAAGGCCAGGCCGAGATGCCCCCAGGCGATCCGGCTCTCCAGCAGGGCGGCGCGCATCCCCTCGAAGACATGGGCGGCGGGGATGGCGTAGGCGACAGGCTGCAGCCAGCCCGGCAGGACGGAGACGGGGTAGAACACCGCCGAGAAAGGGGCGAGGCCGAAGAGCACGGACCAGGCTAGCGTCTCCGCCCCCGCCCCGTGGCGCAGGATCATGCTGGTGACCCCCAGCGCCACCGCCCATCCCATGATCATCAGCGCAGCGAAGAACAGAACCACCACGGGCCCGAGGGAGAACAGGCCGAAGCCGTAGAGCAGCCAGGCCAGCAGCACGGCCGGCAGCACGCCCGCGAGCATGCGGATCGCGCTCATCCCCACCAGGGCGGCCACCAGCTCCCAGGGGCGGAGCGGCGAGACGAAGATATGGCCCAGGTTGCGGGACCAGATCTCCTCCAGGAAGGTGATGGCGAAGCCCATCTGGCTGCGCAGCGCCACCTCCCACAGCAGCACGCCGCCGAGCAGCGCGCCGGCGGCGATGCTCGCGGTGCTCTGCTGCACGCCGGCCACGTAGGCGGTGACGAAGCCCCAGACGACCATCTGCAGCACCGGCCAGTACATCAGCTCCACCACCCGCGGCCAGGAGCGGCGGAACAGTGCGAGGTGCCGGTAGACCATGCCCCAGATCCGGCGGGCCGATGCGCGGATCGGCGAGGCGGCCGGCGCCCCGGCCGGCGCCCCGGTCGGCGCCCCGGTCGGCGGTGGAGCGAGCGGAGCGGCGCGGGTGGCGGACATGCCCTGCCAGATGCCGCGCGGTCTCGCCGGGCGCCAGGGCTTTCGGCGAGACGATCTCGTGATCCGCCCGGCGGGGTGGGAAGGCCCGGCGGCATCCCCACATCGGCTCCGGATGGCCGAACTCCCCCTCGACATCGCCCGCATCTATCTCGAGCCCGCCGTGGAGGACCACGCCCGCGGCCGGGAGATCCTCGCCCGCTTCCCGGAGGCCGAGCGCATCCCCGTTGCCTCCCACTGGCGCATCCCGGAGCTGCGGGAGGGCGATCCCGGCGACTATCTTGCGGCCAAGAAGAGCGCCCTGGTGCTCGGCGTGAAGAAGGGCCTGACCTTCCGCCCGAACGGCCGCAGCGCGGACTTCATCGCGCCCTCCTCCTCCAACGGCTGCGCCATGGCCTGCGCCTACTGCTACGTCGCCCGGCGCAAGGGGCACGCGAACCCCATCTCCGTCTTCGTCAATATCGAGGCCATCCTGGCCGCCACCGCGCGCCACGCCGCGCGACAGGGGCCGAAGACCGAGCCGAACCAGGTGGACCCGCATGCCTGGGTCTACGACCTCGGCGAGAACGGCGACCTCTCCGTGGACGCCGCCATCTCCGGGAACGTGCGCGACCTCGTCGGCCTGTTCCGCACCCTGCCGAACGCGAAGGGCAGCTTCGCGACGAAATGGGTGAACCCGGACCTGCTGGGCTACGAGCCGCAGGGGCGCACGCGCATCCGCATGTCCCTCATGCCCCCCGCCCTCGGGAAGCTGTTGGACGTCCGCACCTCCCCGATGGCCGAGCGCATTGCTGCCATCCCCGAACTGCACCGCGCCGGCTACGAAATGCACCTGAACTTCTCCCCCGTGGTGCTGCGCGAGGGATGGGAGGCGGAGTGGGGCGCCCTGTTCGAGGAGTTGGACGACATCCTGCCCTCCGCCGTGAAGGAGCAACTGGCGGCCGAGATCATCATGCTCACCCACAACAGCGACCTGCACGAGGTCAACCTCGCCTGGCACCCGAAGGCGGAAGAGCTTCTCTGGCGCCCGGACATCCAGGAGGAGAAGGTTTCCGAGAGCGGCGGGGTGAACCTGCGCTACCGCACGGGCTGGAAGGGCCGCTGGCTCCAGCGCTTCAAGGACCTCCTCGCCGCCCGCATGCCCTATTGCCGGGTGCGCTATGCCTTCTGACGTGCTGGAGGCCCCGGCCCGCGCCCACCCGCTGTGGAAGCCCCGGCGCCTCCTCATCACCCCCTCCGCCTTCGGCTGGCCGCAGGGCGAAGCGATGGCGGAGCGCGCCGCCGCGCTGGGGGCAGAGGTGGTGCGGCTGAAGGCCGACCGCCTGACCGGCCTGCCCGATACCTACCGCGACGCCAAGACCACCATGGCCGTCGTCGTCGCCTCCCCCAGCCGCCGCAAGCCGCAGCCCATCCCGCCCAGCGCCGATTGGCGCTTCGACCTCGCGGAGGGCTGCCCGGCCCATTGCAGCTACTGCTACCTCGCCGGCTCCCTCGCCGGCCCGCCGATCATCCGGGCCTATGCGAACCTGCCGGAGATCCTGGCCGCCCTGCCGCCGCTGCTCGGCCAGGGCCAGGTCACATCCCGCAACGCCGCCCGCGCGGCGGAGGGAACGACCTACGAGGGCTCCTGCTACACCGACCCGCTGGGCATCGAGCACATCACCGGCAGCCTCGCCGAGACGATCCGCTTCTTCGGCGCCTGGGAGGCCGAGGCCCAGTTCCGCTTCACGACCAAGTACGACAGCATCGGCCCGCTGCTGGACCTACCGCATCACCGCCGCACGCGCATCCGCTTCTCGATCAACGCGCGCGGGGCGGAGCGATTCGAGGGCGGCGCGCCGCGCGTGCGGAACCGCCTGCGCGCCATGCGGCAAGCCGCCCTGGCCGGCTACCGCATCGGCCTCACCGTCGCGCCCATCCTCAACCTGCCGGACTGGCGGGAAGCCTATGATGCCCTGCTGGCCGAGTGCGCCATTGCGCTCGACAGCGCCGGGGACCCGGACCTGACGGTGGAGCTGATCACCCACCGCTTCACGGAGGGATCGCGCGGGGTCCTCCAGGGCTGGTACCCCGGCAGCGAGTTGGAAATGGACCCGGAGCAGCGCAGCCGGAAGCTCACGAAGTTCGGCTCGGCCAAGTACGTCTTCCCGAAGGCGCTGATGGCCGACCTGCGCCGGGAACTTGAGGCGAGCGTCGCCCGCCACCTGCCGCAGGCGCGCGTCCTCTACTTCACCTGAGCCGACGAGTTCGACTGGGCACGCCAATCGTAGTCCCCGATCCGCGAACTCCTGCCCCAAGACAGCCCAAACGACGTTGTCGCGAATTTTACTTACACAATCTCCGGTTGTATGCGGGGATGCGTCGTTGCGAATCCAGGAGAGCGGGCCAAGGAGCTGATGCTGCAAGTCCTGGGTTGTCTCCAGCACGAACACAGCCCGGCGCTGCTCATCCTGGCGGCTGGCGTCTGTTTCATGGCCTGCTTCGTCTGTACCAACATCGTCCGGCGCGCCGGGCTGGTGGAGCCGGCGCACCGGAAGCTCTGGAATCTCGGTGCCGGGATGGTCTACGGCTCCGGCGTCTGGGCCACGCATTTCATCGCGATGCTCGCCCTTCGTTCCGGCCTTCCCATCACTTACAATCCGGACATCACCGCGCTTTCCGCCCTCATGGCCGTGGCCGGCGCGGCTCTCGCCTTTCAGATCGGACAGATCCCCGGCCTCGGTGGGTCCGGCACGAGTTCCGGTAGGATGCGTGCCGTTCTGGCAGGCGCCGTGCTCGGCCTGACCGTGGGCGCCATGCACTATACGGGCATGAGCGCCATGCGCCTGCCCGGACACCTCGAGTTCTCCCCGGTGCATGCCGTCCTCGCCGTCCTCATCGGCGCGGGCCTGGCAGCGACGGCCCTCTCGCGCCGGCTGGACAACCGGCCGAGGCGACTGCTGGCCAGTGGCCTTCTGGCGGGCTCGATCCTCGCCCTGCACTTCATCGGCATGGCCGGCGCCACCATCGTTCCGGATGGCGGCGTCTGGGCAGCCGATAGCGGCCTGGACGAGCGGCTGATCGCCATCACCGTCGCCGCGGTGGTCGGCACGGTGGCGGTCGTGAGCCATATCAGCGTCGCCTTCGAGGAAAAGCTGTGGGGCAAGGGCGCGCGGGACGCGAACCGGCTGCGCCGCCTGGTCAACAACACCTCCGAAGGCCTCTTCATCCATCGCGGCGGCAAGATCCTGGACGTGAACGAACCTCTGGCCCGGCTGCTCGGAAGGCCGGCGGAGGCGCTGGTCGGCCAGGACATCTCGGCGATTCTTCCAGCGGAGGCCGTCGCGCGGCTGCAGGACGACGCCTCCCTCCGGCCGGACACCACCTCGCCACTGGAGGTGGAGCTGACCGCGGAGAGCGGCCGCCGCACCCCTGTCGAGATCATGTCCCGCGTGATCGAGGACGCGGACGAGGAGGGCTGGAGGAGGGCGCCGCTCGCCCATGCCGTGGCTGTGCGCGACCCGACCGAGCGGAAGCGGGCGGAGGAGAGGATCCGCTACCTGGCGCTGCATGACGGGCTGACCGGGCTCCCCAACCGCACTCTGCTGGCCGATCGGGCAAACCAGGCGCTGGAGACGGCGACGCGGGAGGGGCGCAGCATCGCCGTGCTCTGCCTCGACCTCGACCGTTTCAAGACGGTGAACGACCTACTCGGCCATGACGGCGGGGACCAGTTGCTGCTGCAGGTGGCGGAGCGGCTGCGCGTGCTGGTGCGCGGTGGCGACACCATTGCCCGGCTGGGCGGCGATGAGTTCGCCATTCTCCAGGCCGATCTGGGCGCGCCGGAGGACGCGGCCGCCCTCGCTGGCCGCGTGATCGAGGCCCTGTCGGCGCCCTTCGAGATCGAGGGGCAGACCTTCCAGCTCGGCACCAGCGTCGGCGTGGCGATTTCCCCGGCCGATGGCAGGACCGTGCCCCGGCTCCTCCGC
This sequence comes from Roseomonas indoligenes, assembly GCF_017813365.1. Taxonomy (GTDB): domain Bacteria; phylum Pseudomonadota; class Alphaproteobacteria; order Acetobacterales; family Acetobacteraceae; genus Roseomonas; species Roseomonas indoligenes. Next base: position 314,573 of record NZ_JAGIZA010000001.1, on the reverse strand, counting down.
AACGCCGACACGGCGCTCGACCGCGCCAAGCGAGACGGGCGCGGCATCCACTGCTTCTTCGAGGCCGCCCTGGACCAGCGCCTGATGCAGCGCCGGACCCTGGAGCGGGACCTGCGGATGGCGATCGAGCGGGGCGAGTTGCACCTCGCCTACCAGCCGCAATGCGACACGCGCACGCGGGAGATGGTGAGCGCCGAGGCTCTGCTGCGCTGGAACCACCCGCAGCGGGGCGCCGTCTCGCCGGCGGAGTTCGTGCCGCTGGCCGAGGAATCCGGCTTCATCCGCCCGCTCGGCCGCTGGGTTCTGGAGACGGCCTGCGCGGAAGCGGCGAAATGGCCCATTCCCTGTCGCGTGGCGGTGAACATCTCCCCCGCGCAATTCCGTCAGCCCGATCTGCTCGCCGTCATCGCCCAGGTGCTGGAACGGTCCGGCCTGCCGCCGCAGCGGTTGAAGATGGAGGTGACCGAAGGTCTGCTGATCGGCGAGACCGAGCGCGCCCTCACCCTGCTACGCGCCCTGAAGGACATGGGGATCGCCCTTTCCCTGGACGATTTCGGCACGGGCTACTCCTCCCTCAGCTATCTCCGGCGCTTCCCCTTCGACGAGATCAAGATCGACCAGTCCTTCGTGCGGGGCCTGGGTCAGGACGTGGAATCCGCGGCGATCGTGGAAGCCGTGCTCGCCCTCAGCCGCAGCCTCGGCATGATCGTCGTCGCGGAGGGGGTGGAGACCGAGCAGCAGCTCGAGATACTCCGCAGCCGCAACTGCCCGCGGGTGCAGGGCTACCTGCTCGGCCGCCCCGTCCCTTCGGCGGACCTGTTCCGCTCCCGCAGCGCGGAGCTGGTGCCCGAGGCAGTGAGCCAGCCGGCCGCGCCGGCCTGATCCGGCGCCGGGGGCTGGCCCCTTCTAACCCGCCCCTCCCCGCGCTACATCCGGGAATGTCCACGTTTCGTTCCTGATCGGGCATCCCTTGGCAAAATCCACCCACCGCTTCGTCTGCCAGTCCTGCGGCACCGTCCACCCGAAGTGGCAGGGCAAGTGCGAGGGCTGCGGGGAGTGGAACACTCTGACCGAGGAGGTGGTGGAGGCCCGCGCGCCGGGCCCGGCGAAGACCGCCGCGCTCGGCGGGCGCAAGGTGGAGTTCGTGGCGCTCAAGGGCCAAGCAGCCCCTCCGCCCCGCACCCGCACGGGGATCCAGGAACTGGACCGCGTGCTCGGCGGCGGCTTCGTGCCCGGCTCCGTGGTGCTGGTGGGCGGCGATCCCGGAATCGGCAAGTCCACCATCCTGCTCCAGGCCGCCGCCCGCGTCGCCGAAACGGGCAAGCGCACCCTCTACATCTCGGGTGAGGAGGCGATCGAGCAGGTGCGCCTCCGCGCCCTCCGCCTCGGCGTCTCCGGCGCCCCGCTGGGCCTCGCCGCCGCCACCTCGCTGCGCGACATCCTCGCCAGCCTGGAGGAGGAGCGGGATGCCGGGCTGGTCATCATGGACTCCATCCAGACCGTCTGGCTGGACAGCCTGGATTCCGCCCCCGGCACCGTCTCCCAGGTCCGCGCCTGCGCCGCAGAGCTCGGGCGGCTGGCCAAGGCCAAGGGCTTCGCCCTGGTGCTGGTGGGTCATGTCACGAAGGAGGGCACGCTCGCCGGCCCTCGCGTGCTGGAGCACATGGTGGACGCCACCCTCTATTTTGAAGGCGATCGCGGCCACCAGTTCCGCATCATGCGCGCCACCAAGAACCGCTTCGGCGCGACCGACGAGATCGGCGTCTTCGAGATGACGGAGCAGGGGCTGGCCGAGGTGACCAACCCCTCCGCCCTGTTCCTTGCGGAGCGGCGCGGCAACATCGCCGGCTCCGCCGTCTTCGCCGGGCTGGAGGGCACGCGCCCCGTGCTGGTGGAGGTGCAGGCCCTTCTATCCCCCTCCACCGGCGGCAGCCCCCGCCGGCAGGTGGTCGGGTGGGATTCCGGGCGCTTGGCCATGCTGCTGGCCGTGCTGGAGAGCCGCTGCCGCATGACGCTCGGCATGAACGACGTTTACCTGAACATCGCGGGCGGTCTGCGCGTGCAGGAGCCCGCAGCCGACCTGGCCGTGGCCGCCGCCCTGCTCAGCGCCGCAACCGACCGCCCCTGCCCGCCCGACATGGTGTTCTTCGGGGAGGTCGGGCTCTCCGGCGAGATCCGGCAGGTGGCCCAGACCGAACTGCGCCTGCGGGAAGCCGCGAAGCTCGGCTTCGCCGCCGCCACCCTGCCCCGCCGCGTGGCGCGCGGCGGCCGGGCGCTCTCGGCGCCGGACGGGCTGGGGATGACGGAGATCGGCCACCTGGCCGACCTCGTGGCCCCCTTCGCGGCCAGCAGCACGCGCAAGCCGGCAGCGAAGAAGGCGAAGGAGGCGGAGCCGGCCGAAGCCGACTAGGCCCCGGCCGCCCGCCGCAGCGCTTCGTCCAGCAGGGCGTCGAGCCGGCGGGGCTTGCGGGCCAGCGGGGCGGGCACCTCGATATAGTGGATGCCGACCCGCGACAGCACCGTCCGCTTCACCGCGTCCCGCTCCGCCGCATTGCCGAGGTCGTGGCCCGAGCCCTGGTACTCGATGACCGCGAGCGGCCAGCCCTCCCCGTCCACCACGAGGAAGTCGGCACGCTTGCTGTTGATCCAGCGGAAGGCCTCCCGGTCCGCCTCCGAACGTCCCTCGGTGCGGACCACCTCGCCGAGGCTGACCTGCGGCCAGATCCGGAGCGAGGGGTCGATCGCCGCCGCCACGGCGCAGGCGCTCTCATAGACCGCGGTCTCGCCGACGTTGAGAACCCGGCGGCTCTGCCACACCACGTCTCGGTGCATCACCGCCCCCAGCTGGTCGACCCGGCGCCCCCGACGGCGCCGCACGAGAGCCACCAGCAGGATGACTGCGGCGACGAGCGCCAGGGCGCCGAGGAGGAGGGCGCGATGTGTCAGGGGCATTTCGGGAAAGGGCCGTTCGCCACGGTGCCAGTGGGGATCCACCAGTCCTTACTGGGTTATCGTCCGGAGAGGCGAGGTGCGGGATAGGGATGGCGCACCTTTCACCGGGGCTGGCCGCCCTGGCCATGGCCGGCGCGGCCGAGCATGGGAATCGGCCTCCGGTGACACTCGAGGGCTTGCCCCGCCACTTCGGCAAACTTTGGACATACCCAGGGGACGCGGCCCAGGCACCGGCAATAGCCGGACAGCCGGCCAAAAAGAACAATCCACTCAGTGCCCTATCCGGCAGAGCGGGCCAGCCCGGCCATCCCCGTCATGGCGCTGCAACATGCCTCCCCCGCGAGGCCCGGGGTGCCTTCCGCGTGACGCCGCGCCGCAGCACCGTTATATCCCGCCCCCGATGACCTGGGTCGACGCCGTCTTCCTCGCCGTTGTCGCCATCTCCGGCGTCATCGGCTACATGCGCGGCCTGATCCGCGAAGTGCTGGGGGTGGGCGCCTGGATCGGCGCCATCCTCTTCTCCTTCTACATGCTGGAAGGCACGCGCCACGCCTTCAACGGCGTATTCCCTGAGAAGTGGACGGCCGCCGCTCCCTGGCTGGTCGATGTCGCGGCCCTGGCCGCCGTCTTCATCGTCACCCTCATTATCCTGAAGATTCTGATCGCGCTGATCGCCGGGCTGGTGCGGAACTCCATCATCGGTGGCGTGGACAAGGCACTGGGCATCGTCTTTGGGATCGGCCGGGGTGTGATCGTGATCCTGGTTGCCTATATCGCGGCGGGAGCCTTCGTTCCGGACACGTCCATCTGGCCGGAGCCGGTCCGCCAGTCCCGCTTCCTGCCCTCCATCGCTGACGGTGCGGCCTGGCTCAACGAGCAGCTGCCCGCCCAGTACCGACCCCGCCTGCCCGATCCGCCCAGCGGCCGGGCACCCACCGCCGAGGAACTGTTGCGGCCCCCTGCGCGCAACCGGATCTGACCGCCATGACCGAGACCACGACCAACCCGTTCGACACCGATGACGACGCCTTCCACGAGGAATGCGGCGTCTTCGGCGTCTGGAACGCTCCGGACGCCTCGGCGCTCACGGCCCTCGGGCTCCACGCGCTCCAGCACCGCGGCCAGGAGGCGTCCGGCATCGTCTCCCTCGGGGAGAAGGGGTTCCGCTCCCACAAGGGCCTCGGGCTGGTGGGCGACATCTTCGGGGATGCCCGCGTCATCGCCTCCCTGCCCGGCCGCGCCGCGGTGGGCCACAACCGCTACGCTACGGCGGGCGAGACGGCGCTGCGCAACGTCCAGCCCCTCTACGCGGACTTCGCCTTCGGCGGGTTCGCAGTGGCCCATAATGGCAATCTGACCAACGCCCTCGCGCTGCGCCGCCAGCTCGTCCGCCGCGGCTGCCTGTTCCAGTCCTCTACGGATTCCGAGGTCTTCGTCCACCTTATCGCCATCTCCCTCTACGCCACGGTGCTCGATCGCCTGATCGACGCGCTGAAGCAGGTGGACGGCGCCTATTCCCTGGTGGCCCTGCATGACGGCGCCCTGATGGGCGTACGGGACCCGCTGGGCGTGCGCCCCCTGGTGCTCGGCCGACTGGGCGCGGACCAGAACAATGCCTGGGTCCTGGCCAGCGAGACCTGCGCGCTCGACATCGTCGGCGCCGAGTTCGTGCGGGACATCGAGCCCGGCGAGATCGTGGTGATCGACGACACGGGCGTGCGCAGCGTGAAGCCCTTCGCGAACACCGCGAACCGCTTCTGCATCTTCGAGTACATCTACTTCGCCCGACCCGATTCCGTGGTGGAGGGCACGCCCGTCTACGACACCCGCAAGCGCATCGGCGCCGAGCTGGCGCGGGAGAGCGGCGTGGAGGCGGACGTGATCGTCCCCGTGCCCGATTCCGGCGTACCGGCCGCCATGGGCTACGCGCAGGAGGCCGGGATCCCCTTCGAGCTGGGGATCATCCGCAACCACTATGTCGGCCGCACCTTCATCGAACCCACGGACAACATCCGCCACCTCGGCGTGAAGCTGAAGCACTCCGCCAACCGCGCGGCGATCGAGGGCAAGCGGATTATTCTGGTGGACGACTCCATCGTGCGCGGCACCACGAGCAAGAAGATCGTGGAGATGATGCGCCAGGCCGGCGCCGCGGAGGTGCACATGCGCATCTCCTCCCCGCCGACCACCCATTCCTGCTTCTACGGCATCGACACGCCGGAGCGGGAGGCGCTGATGGCCGCCAATCACAGCGTGGAGGAGATGGCGCGCATCATCGGCGTGGACAGCCTCGCCTTCATCTCGCTGGACGGCCTCTACCGCGCCCTCGGCCGCCCCGGCCGGGACGCGAAGGACCCCGGCTACTGCGACGCCTGCTTTACCGGCGACTACGCCATCCCCCTCACCGACCTCGTCGGCCACAAGGAGCGGGAGCCGGCCCTGCTGGCGCTGAACGGCGTATGAGCCTTCCGCTGCAAGGGCGCGTCGCCCTCGTCACCGGCGCCTCTCACGGGATCGGCGCCGCGACGGCGGTGGAGCTGGGGCGCCTCGGCGCCCATCTCGTCCTGACCGGCCGCAGCCAGGGTGGGCTGGAGGAGACGGACGATGCCGTCCGTGCCCTGGGCGGCACCGCCACCCTGCTTCCTTTCGACCTGGCGAAGGACGTGGACAAGCTGGACCCGCTCGGTCCCTCCATTGTGGAGCGTTTCGGGCGGCTGGACATCCTCGTCCATGCGGCGGGCGTGCTGGGCACCCTCACCCCCGTCGCCCACATCACCCCGAAGGACTGGGCGGATGTGGTGGCGGTGAACATGACCGCCGCCTGGCGCCTCATCCGCACCCTGGACCCGCCGCTCCGCGCCTCCGATGCCGGGCGGGCCGTGATCCTCACCACCGACCGGGCGCGGCATCCCCGGCCCTACTGGGGCGCCTATGGCGCGACCAAGGCGGGGCTGGAGCACCTCGTGCAGACCTGGGCCGAGGAGGTCGCAACCACCCCGTTGCGCGTGATGCTGCACGACCCCGGCCCGGTGAACACTCGCCTGCGCACCACGGCCATGCCAGGCGAGGATCCCGCCAGCCTCGCCCAGCCCGCGGATGTGGCCCCCGCCATCGCCGCGCTCTGCCTGCCCGGCGAAGCGGCGCGGGCGGCCTGAGGATGGCCCTCCTCGTCACCGGCGCCAGCGGCTTCGTGGCGCTGAACGTGGTGGAGGCCCTGCTGACCCGTGGCGAGGAGGTGGTGGCGCTCGACGCCCGGCCCCTGCCCCCGATGGCGGCTACCCTTTTCGCCGCCCTCCCCGGCCGGCTGCACGCCGTGGTCGGGGATGCGACCCGGGCGGAGGATCTCGACGCCGCCTTCGCCCGCGCGCCCGTCCGGGCCGTGCTGCACGCCGCCGCCGTCACCGCGGGCACGGCGCGGGAGCGGGCGGACCCCGGCACGGTCGCTGCGGTGAACCTCGGCGGCTCCATCGCCTGCTTCGCAGCGGCCCTGCGCGCCGGGGCGGAGAGGCTGGTGGCCCCTTCTTCCGGCGCCGTCTACGGCGTGCCCGACACGGTCCCCGACCTGTTCCGGGAAGACGATCCGGCTCGCCCCACCGCCCTCTACGGCATTACAAAGCTGGCGGCGGAGCAGGCCCTGCTGCGCCTCGCCTCGCTGGAGGGCCTCTCCGTCGCTGCGCCCCGCCTCGGCGGCATCTATGGCCGCTGGGAGCACCCGACGGGGCTGCGCGACACCCTCTCCCCGCCCTTCGAGATTACGGCCCAGGCCCTGTCCGGCACGCCCGTGCGCCTGGCGGGGGCCCGGCGCGGCGACCAGGTGCATGCCGCCGATATCGCCGCGGGGCTGATCGCCCTGCTGGACACCCCCGTGGCCCGTGGCGTCTTCAACATCGGCAGCGGCGAGGCCACCGGCCCGGAGGAGTACTGCGCTGCCCTCGCCCGCGCCCTGCCGGGGCTGGACTGGCGCGTGGCGGAACCGGGCGAGGCGGCGACGGTAACCGGCCGCTTCCCCGCCGACCGCCCCGCCCTCTCGCTGGATCGCATGGCGCAGGCCACGGGCTGGCGGCCCCGCATCGGGCTGGAGGAGGGCGCGGCCCTGACCCTGGCCTGGATGCGGGACGCGCGGCTCTAGGGCGCTTTCCGCGCGACGAGGATGTTGCGCACGCCGGCCCCGCTCTCCGCGGCCAGCACATCCGCCTCGACAGGCGTGAGGCCGGAATCCAGGCCGATGTTCCAGAACCGGAAGCCGAGCCCGGAGAGCAACGCCACCGTCTCCGCCGGCCCCATGCCCTGGGACGCCATCATGCCCGGGGCGAATTCCATCATGATCCGCACCTCCGGCGAGCGGGCGAGAAGATCGCGCATCCCGCGCAGCGCGTGCCCCTCGAAGCCCTCCACGTCCATCTTCACGAGGTCCAGGCGGAACCCGGGATCGGGAAAAAGCCGGTCCGGCACCGCAACCCGGCAGGGCCGGCCCGCGACCGTCGAGTTGGGCGGCACCACATGCCCGCCGCCCGGCCAGTCCGTGTCGAAGGCAAGCTGCACCTCCCCCTCCACATCGCCGACGGCGGCCTCGTGCAGCGTCACGCGCTCGGTGAAGCCGTTCACCGCGATGGAGCGGCGCAGCAGCTCGCAGAGCCTGGGATTCGGCTCGAAGGCGTGCACACGGGCCCCCTTCGCGCCGCCGAGGATGGCATAGACGCCAAGGTTGGCCCCGACATCGAGAACCGTGGCGCCCGGCCGCACCAGCCGCTCGAAGAGCGCGGTGTATCCCGTCTCCCATATCCCGTGGACCATCAGGTGGGGCGCGATGTCGATGCCGCGCGTGTCGACGTAGAGCATGTGCCGCCCCTGCAGCAGCGTCAGCGCCGTGTGGTCTCCCAGGTAGTTGGACTGGGTGTGGTGCAGGGGATGGGCGCGCTGCGCGAAGTAGGCGGTGATCTCCTCCATCCGGCGGGAGAGGCGCTCCAGCTTCTCCTCCGCCGCCAGGGCGCGCCGCGTCAGCGCGTTGTCCATCTCCGCCAGCCGGCGCATCACCGCCTGCTCCCCGGCCGAAGGTCCCCGACGCAGGGACGGGAACAGGGAGCGCAGGCGCGGCATGATCGATCCTAACGGTGGCCGCCCCAGGCTAGCCCACCGCCGGAACGGAGGGCCACCCGGCCGTGTCAGCCGTCCGATTCATCGGCGTAGGGGTTCTCCGTCCCGCGCGTGTTCACCCGGATCGGCACGCCCGGCATATCGAAGGCCTCGCGGAAGGAATTGGTAAGGTAGCGGCGGTAATCCTCGGGCATCTGCTCCGCCCGCGTGCCGAAGACCAGCAGCGTCGGAGGCCGCGCCTTCGGCATGGTGACATACCGCAGCTTCAGGCGCTTCCCGTCCACCAGCGGCGGCGTGTGGCGCTCCAGCGCGCGCTCGAACCAGCGGTTCAGCGCACCTGTGGGCACGCGGCGGTTCCAGAGGGCATAGGCCTCCCGCACGGAGGGCATCAGGTTCTCCACCCCCCGGCCGGTGGCCGCGGAGAGGGGCACGACGAAGACGCCCTTCAGCTGCGCGAGGGAGGCCATCAGCACATCCTCCAGCTTCCGACGGGCGGCGTTGCGGTCCTCCACGGCGTCCCACTTGTTGAAGGCGATCACCACGCCGCGCCCCTCGCGCTCCGCCAGCCGGGCGATGCGCAGATCCTGCTCGTCCATGCCCTGCACGGCATCGACCACCAGCACCGCCACCTCGCACTCCTTCAGGGCGGCGATGGTGGCGGCGGTGGACATCTGCTCCAGGGCTTGGGTGATTCGCGCCCGGCGGCGCAGGCCGGCGGTGTCCACCAGTCGCACCGGCTTGCCCGTCTCGTCCGTCCACTGCACCGCCACGGCATCGCGGGTCAGCCCCGGCTCCGGCCCGGTGATCATCCGCTCCTCGCCCAGCAGGGCGTTCAGCAGGGTGGACTTGCCGGCATTCGGGCGGCCGACGATCGCGAGGCGGAGCGGGCGGTTGTCGTCCGCCTCGTCCTCGTCATTCTCCTCTGGCGGCTCGGGCGGCAGGGCCTCCCGGATCTCGTCGTGCAGCTCGCCCATGCCGTCCCCGTGCTCGGCCGAGACCAGCAGGGGGGAACCGAGGCCCAGCTCATAGGCCTCCAGCGCGCGGGCGGCACCCTCCCGCCCCTCCGCCTTGTTGGCCAGCAACAGCACGGGCTTGCTGTGGCGGCGCAGCCACTGGGCGAAGGACCGGTCCGCGGAGGTCAGCCCGGCCCGCACGTCCACCACGAAGAGAACGAGGTCCGCCGCCTTCAGCGCCGCCTCGGAGGAGGCGCGCATGCGGCCGGGAATGGTATCCGGCGCCGCCTCCTCCAGCCCGGCCGTGTCGATCAGCAGCACGTCCCTGCCGGCGATGCGGGCCACCGTCTCCTTGCGGTCACGGGTGACGCCGGGCGTGTCGTCCACGATGGCGATGCGCCGCCCGGCGAGGCGGTTGAACAGGGTGGACTTGCCCACATTGGGGCGGCCCATCACGGCGATACGAGGAAGCATGAGGCGCAAGAGCACCGCCGGGGCGCGGGGGTCAAGCGCGGCGTGAGAGGGGGCCGTGTTCTGGCCTGTCCGGCACCAGGGGGCGCCGCCCCTTCGAACCCCCGCCGGGGCGGCAGCGGCCACCCCGGCCCCCGCGGTGGGACTACCGCGGAACTGACCTGATATGTCAGCCTTCTACGGTCGGTCGCCGTCCTGCGCTCGCCGTCGCCTCGGCACCAGGAGCCGAGGCCCACCGCCCATCAAGCAGGACCAATTCCGGGGAGAGGAACAATTCTTTCTTCACTCCCCCGAACAGGCCATCGGCCGGCGATCAGGCCCCGCGCAGGGCGACCAGCACCCCGTCATCCGTGACGAGGTAGATCGTCCCGCCCACCGCGATCATCGGCAGGGAGGCACCGCCCGGCAGGCGGATGCGGCCGGCGACCTTGCCATCGGCCGGGTCCACCAGCAGCAGCTCGCCCAAGGTCGATGGGACGAGGATGCGCCCGCCCGCCACGAGAGGGCTGCCGAAGCTGGCGGGGGTGCGGCGGCGGTCGCGGGCGGAACGCTCATCCAGCACGGCCAGCCAGCGCACGCGGCCATCGGCCCGGCCCATGGCCACCAGCTGGTTCTCCGGCGTGACGAGGAAGATCCAGTCCCCGGCCACGGCGGGGGAGCGTGCGCTGCCCACGTCGCGCTCCCACAGGCGGCGGCCCGCGCGGAGATCGACCATCAGCGTGTTGCCGGCCTGGCCCGTGGCGATCACGCGGCCATCATGGATCACGGGCAGCCCGGAGATGCCGGAGAGTTCGCCGAACGTCCCGGCGCGCCCGTCCGGGCCGCTGGCGGCGAGGCTCTCCGTCCAGACCGCCCGGCCATCGCTGACCCGCAGCCCGGCGAGCTCGCCGGAGGGGAAGCCGGCCACAACCGTCTCGCCCTCGACCGCAGGGGCGGGAAGGCCTAGCGGCACCGCGCCCACCTGGGATCCGCGATAGGTCCAGAGGGTGCGCCCATCCTCGGTGGAGAGGGCGAGGAGCTGGTTCTCCACCGTCGGCACGAAGATGCGGCCGGCCGAGACGGCGATCCCGCCCCGCGTGGGGGCGGGGACGGAGGCGCGCCAGCGGATCTCGCCGGTACCGGGATCCATCGCCAGCACCTCGGCCATGCCGGTGGCGGCGTAGAGGGTGCCGTCACTGAAGGCGAGGCCGGCGCCCACCGCGCCCGTGTCGTCCTTCTCCGGCGTCGTCTCCCGCGTCCAGCGCCGGCCGCCCGAGGTGGCATCGGTGGCCGAGACGGTGCCGTAGGCGTCCGCCGTGAAGACAGTGCCATTGGCCAGGATCGGCCCGCTGGTGATGCGGCGGCGGTAGGAGGAGCCGGTGCCGATGCTCGCGCGCCATGCCTCGCGCAGGCCCTCGCCGGCCAGGGCATGGCCGGGGTCGTGCGCCAGGTTGCCGCCGGCCGTCGGCCATTCCGTCAGGGCCGCTGGAACTGGCAGGGCCACGGGCTGCCCGGCAAGGGCGGGATCCACCTCGATGTCGCGATCGGCCTGGATCAGGGGCAGGCGCTCCCCCGGCAGGGGCGTCTTCGACTCGCCGAAGATGCTGTCGATCGTCTCGCAGCCCGAGAGGGCGAGGGCGGCACCACCCAGGAGAAAGGCGCGGCGGGAGGGAGAGGTCATCGCGTCGCAGGTCCTATCACGCACTCGGAAGCTGCGCCATCACGCGGCCGGCACGGTCGCGCAGCGCCTGAGGCGCCGTGGCATCGGCCACCAGGGCCTGGAGGATGCGCCGCGCCTCCGCCGTGTTGCCCTGGCGGATTGCCACCATAGCCTGCAGTTCCCGCGCGGAGGCCTTCCATGGGCTGGAATCCACGGCCAGCGGCGCGATGCGGGAGGCCAGCGTGGCGGGATCCTGGGTGTCCAACCCGTGCAGAACCCAGTTCATGCTCGCCAGGTCACGGTAGAGTGGGTCGGCCGCGGTATCGCCCGCCACCGCGTCCCACTCGGCCAGCGCCCCGGGCAGGTCGCCCGTCTCGGACTTCAGCGCGGCCGCGCGCAGCCGGGCCAGGGTGCGGTAGCCTTCCGGCGCCTGGGCGGCGATGGAATCGAACTTGCCGGCGGCCGCCTTGAGGTCGGCGCCCTGCGCCTCCGTCTCGCGGTGGACGACGAGGAAGGCATTGGCCGCGGCCTCGGATTCGCGCGTCTGGTACCAGCGCCAGCCCTGCCAGCCGCCGACCGCGATCACCGCCAGGAGCGCCACCGCCGCGAAGGCGCCGCCGTAGCGCATGCCGAGCTGCTGGGCGCGCTCGGCGCGCAGATCCTCCTGCACCTCGTCGAAAATATCGGGCACGCGGGTTCCTTTTCCCCTGGTGGACCCCCTTACGGGCCCTGGCGATCCGGCCTCGGCCAACGGGCAATCGGGGCCGGGGTATAGCGGGCGCGTCACGGGGCGTTAAGCCCGGCGCGTGTTTCATGGGGCCATGCCGCGCCACGTCCCCATTCTCCTTCTTCTCGTCCCCCTCCTCGGCACCCTTCCGGGCTGCGAGGCCGTGGTGCCCCTCGCCGCCGCGAACGGCGTCTCCCTCATGCTCACCGGGCGGGCGGTGCCGGACCTTGTCGTCTCCGGCATCTCCGGGCGGGACTGTTCCATCGCCTATCTCGACGCGGGGGAGCGTTACTGCCGGCCGGAGGCGGTGACGGCGGAGCAGCCGCGCTGCACCCGCAGCCTCGGCGCGGTGGATTGCTGGTCCGGGCCGGTCCCGGGCGATCCCCCGCCCCGCAGCGTGGGGGATGCCAGGCCGGGGCCGGGGTCGGTCCCGCAGCCCTGGCCGGAACGGCTGATCTAGGACGAAAAAGATCACCTTTTCAGGTGCTTGCGCCTTGGTTTTCACCTCTTCCATCCCCACTTTTCATGTCTGCGCGGCGAGCCGCCATCCCTTCCCCGAACCGAAGAGACCCCGATTCATGGCCCGATCGCCCGCCGCGGCGCCCCGGCGCGCCCCCTCGCCCACGCGCGCCGCCTTCACCCGCCTCTCCACCGTGCTCCAGCGCGGTGCCAGTCCGGACCGCATGACGCGGGAAGTGGACGGGGTGGTGGACGACCTGCGCGCCTCCGGCGAGCCCGAGGACGTGCGGAACTGGCTGGAGGAGCTGCGCGACGGCTTCGCCGAGGCGGCGGAGGCCGCGGCCGAGGCGGTGGACGAGGTGGATTCGAGCGAGAAGGCCGCCCGCCGCCACGCGGAGAACGCCGCCCAGGCGATGGTCGCTATCCGCGACGCCTTCGCCCGCCACCTGGAAGCGCCTGCCTGAGGGCTTCACCCCCTGGACGGCAAAGGGCCTCTGCGGCCTATTGCCGGCCATGTCTGCCAGCGCACCGCCCCGCTCCAACACCTTGATCGCGGGGGGGCTACCCTGGATCGAGCGCGCGCCGGGCGCGCCCTACTTCATCACCGCCGCCGGCGAGCCCTGGACGCCGATCGGGCAGAACGACGCCCTTCCCTGGCCGGAGCTGTCCGGCCTCCTCGGCCGCCGCGACCTGCCGGAGGTGGAACGCCACCTGCGCGCCCTGAAGGAGAGCGGCGTCACCTGCCTGCGCCTGATGCTGGAATACGCGGAGGGCGAGGAGCACTACTTCGAGCGTCCGGCCGGCAACTTCGTCCCGGCGGTGGTCGAGCTGTGGGACGATCTTTTCGCGCTCTGCGAGCGGGTCGGGCTCTACATCCTGCTCACGCCGATGGACACCTTCTTCACCTGGATCCGCTTCGACAGGCACCCCTACAACCGCGCCCATGGCGGCCCCTGCGCGGACCGTTCCCAGCTCATGGTCTGTCCGGAGACGCGCGCGCTGGTGAAGGCGCGCCTGGCCTTCGCGACGGAGCGCTGGGGCGGCAGCGGCGCCCTCTTCGCCTGGGACCTCTGGAACGAGATGCATCCGGCCCAGGGCGACAACCGGCCAGACGCCTTCCCGAACTACATCGACGATGTCAGCCCCTTCCTGCGCGAGCTGGAGATCCGGCTGCACGGGCGGGCGCACCTCCAATGCGTCTCCGTCTTCGGGCCGGAGCTGATCTGGAAGCCCTGGATCGTGGAGCCGATCTTCCGCCACCCGCTGCTGGATTTCGCGAACAGCCACTTCTACGAGGAAGGCACGATCGACGACCCGATGGACACGGTGGCCCCCGCCGTGAGCGCGGGGCGGCTGACGCGGGAGGCGCTGTCGGAGATCAACGACATGAGGCCCTTCTTCGATTCGGAGCACGGGCCGATCCACACCTTCAAGGACCACGGCATCACCCTCCCCGCGGCCTATGACGACGAGTATTTCCGCCACATCCAGTGGGCGCACCTCGCCTCCGGCGGCGCCGGAGGCGGGATGCGCTGGCCCAACCGGGACCCGCACGTGCTGACGCCGGGGATGCGCGCGGCACAGGGCGCCCTCTCGCGCTTCCTGCCGCTGATCGACTGGCCGCGCTTCCTGCGCCGCAACCTGAACGACGAGATCGCGGTGGAGAGTGGCGCCGTCCACGCCTTCGGCTGCGGCGACGCGTCGCAGGCCGTGGTGTGGCTGCTGCGGCAGGAACTGGGCGAGGCTGTGGAAGGCCGGCGCCCGGTGAAGGCCAGCGGCACGGTCCAGGCCAGCATCCGCGTGCCCGGGCTGGCGCCGGGGCGCTACCGAGTCACGCTGTTCGACACCCTTGCGGGCCGGGAGGCCGGGCAGATGGAGGCGACGGCGGATGATGCGGGGCTGCGTCTCACCCCCACCATCGCAGCGGGCGACCTGGCCCTGGCGATCGTCCCGGCCTGAGGTTCAGAAGGGCTGCCGCATCGGCGGCTCGGAATCCCTCCCCTGGCCCGCCTGCGGCTGGGTCTGCGGCGCGCGGGCCGTGAGGTCCGCGAAGGTGAGGGCGAAGAGGAAGCTCATCCAGATGAGCGAGGCCGCGCCGGCCAGCCGGAGAAGCGGGTCCGGCCGGCGCAGGTTCATGAAGAACACTGCCACGAGGATCGCCTTCACCGCCGCGATGCCGAGGCTGACCGCGCCGTTCAGCCCGTGCAGCGGCGCATAGGCCAGGGCGAGCGAGGCGCCGAGCAGGACGAGCAGCGCCAGCCAGACAGGCAGGACGTGCCGGAGGATGGCGGGCAGGGTCCGCGGCACCTCCTCCCCGATCCCCCGCCTCATGGCGCGCGCCCGCCGAGGTAGAGGAGCGGGTAGAGGACAATCCAGACGATATCGACGAGGTGCCAGTAGAGCGCCGCCGCCTCGAATGCCGGGCTGCGCAGCGGCCGCGCCCTGCGCCAGGCCTGCCAGCCCAGCCATGCCACCACCGTCATGCCGCCGAGCATGTGCATCGCGTGCAGCGAGGTCATGATCCAGTAGAGCGCGAAGAAGATCTGCGCCGACGGTTCCGCGAGCGCGAAGCCGTCGCCGGGGAAAAGGTGCTTCTCCAGGTCGGAGGACCACTCGAAGCCCTTCACCGCCAGGAAGGCGGCCCCGAGCGCGAGCGTGAGCCCCATCCCCCACAGCGTCGCCCGCCGGAGCTCCGCCCGCGCCGCCTCCGCCGCCACGGCCATGGTCAGGCTGCTGGTGAGCAGGATGGCGGTATTGGCGGTGCCGAGCGCCACCTCCGTCTCCCGCCCCGCCAGGATGAAGCCCGCCGGGTGCAGCGCGCGCATCACCGCGAAGGCGAGGATGAGGCCGGCGAAGAGCATCGCCTCGCCCCCCAGGAAGATCCAGGTGCCGAAGGCGGCGGCCTCCCTCTGGCGGCGCAGGCTGCGCCAGGGCTCGCGCAGCGCGCCGCTCACGGCGTGCGGACCTGGTCGCGATGCGGGTCGCCGTGGTCGTGGCCAGGCCCCTCGCCCTCCGGATGGTAGAAATAGGGGCCCTCATCCACCTCCGGCGGCGTGCGGAAGTTGTCGCGCGGCGGGGGGGAGGAGGTGCTCCACTCCAGCCCCGTCGCGTTCCACGGATCGTCCTCCGCCTTCTCCCCCCAGAAGACCGACCAGGCGAGGTAGCCCATCGGCAGCAGGTAGGCCCCGGCCAGCAGCACCGCGCCGGCGGAGGACATGACGTGCCAGACCTGGAACTCCTCCGGATACACCTGGTACCGGCGGGGCATGCCGAGATAGCCCATGATGAACATTGGAAAGAAGGTGAAGCCGAAGCCGAAAAACATGAGGATCGCGGCGAAGCGCGCCCAGGTCATCGGGTATTTCCGCCCCGTGATCTTCGGCCACCAGAAGGAAAGCCCGCCGTAGAAGGCGCTGACCGCCCCGCCCACCATGATGAAGTGGAAGTGTCCGACGACGTAGTAGGTGTCGGAGACGTGCACGTCGATCGGGATGGAGGCGAGGAACAGCCCGGTCAGCCCGCCGATGGTGAAAAGCCCGATGAAGCCGACGGCGTAGAGCATCGGCGCCTCGAAGGTGATCTGCCCGCGGTAGAGGGTGAAGGTCCAGTTGAACACCTTGATCGCGGAGGGCACGGCGATGACGAAGGAGAGAAAGGAGAAGGCGAGGCTGGCGTAGATCGACTGTCCCGAGACGAACATGTGGTGCCCCCAGACCAGGAACCCCGCGATCGCGATCCAGAGGATCGCGTAGACCATGAAATCGTAGCCGAACACGTTGCGGCGGGAGAAGCAGGTGACGATCTCGCTGATCACCCCGAAGGAGGGGAGGATCATGATGTAGACGGCGGGGTGGCTGTAGAACCAGAACAGGTGCTGGAACAGCAGCGGATCCCCGCCGCGGGAGGGGTCGAAGACCGGCAGGCCGAAGCCGCGCTCCGCGATGACCAGGAGCAGCACGGCGGTCAGCACCGGCGTCGCCAGCACCATCACCAGGCTGGTGCCGTAGATCGCCCAGGCGAAGAGCGGCAGGCGGAACCAGCCCATCCCCGGCGCGCGCAGCAGGTGGATGGTGGCGAGGAAGTTGACCCCCGTGGCAATGGAGGAGAAGCCCGCCAGGATGATCGCCAGCCCCGCCAGCAGCACGTAGCCGTTGGAGAAGGTGGTGGAGAAGGGCGTGTAGAAGGTCCAGCCCGTATCCACCCCGCCGGCGACCAGCGCGTAGATCAGCACCGCGCCAGCGAAGATGAACAGGTACCAGCTCAGCAGGTTCAGCCGGGGAAAGGCGAGGTCCCGCGCCCCGACCATCAGCGGGATGAGGAAGTTGCCGAGGGTGGTGGGGATGGAGGGCACGAGGAAGAACCAGATCATCACCGTGCCGTGCAGGGTGAACATCCGGTTGTAGCCATCGGCCGTCAGCACGTCCGCCTTCGGCGTGAACAGCTCCAGCCGTATCGCGACGGCGCCGGCCCCGCCGATGAAGAAGAAGGCCGTGAGCGCGGCCATGTAGAGCAGCGCGATGCGCTTGTGGTCCGTGGTGAGCAGCCAGGATCCGATCCCGCGCTCCGCCGTCAGGTAGCTCGGCTCCTCGTGCGGGATGGCGTCGGGCGCCGGGATTGCGGGGGTGATGTGGTTCACGGCGCGTCCTTCAGGGATCGCAGATAGGCCAGCAGGCGCTGCATTTCCTCCTCATGCACCAGCCCGGCGAAGGAGGGCATGACGTTCGGGAAGCCCGCCACCACGTCCCGCCGGGGCTGCAGGATGGAATCGCGCAGATAGGCCTCGTCCGCCGTCACCACGCGACCGTCCTGCAGCGGGACGGGGCTGTTGTAGACGCCCTCCAGCTTCGGCGCGCGCACCGTGGCGCTGCCGCCGCGCCGGTCCCCGTGGCAGCCCGCGCAGCCCAGCGAGACGAACAGCGCCGCACCCTCCCGGGCCAGGTCGTCGCCGCGGGGCTGCACGGCCAGCCAGCGGGCGAAGTCCTCCGGCTCCATCACCGTCACGGTGCCGCCCATGCGGGCGTGCAGCGTGCCGCAATACTCGGCGCAGAACAGGTTGTAGGTGCCGGTTTCCGTCGCGGTGAAGCGAAGCTCCGTCAGGCGGCCGGGCAGCACGTCCTGCTTCGCACGGAAGGCCGGGACAAAGAAGGAATGGATCACGTCCTGCGAGGTCATCAGCAGCCGCACCTGCTCCCCGCGCGGGACGTGCAGGGCGTCGATCTCCTGCGCGCCGTTGGCGTGGCGGGTCTTCCACATCCATTGCCGGGCGAGGACATGGACCTCGATCGCATCGGGCTGCGGCGGGTTGGCGCGCAACTCCATCCCCGTCGCCCAGGCGAAGAGGAAAAGGGCGAGGAAGAGGGTCGCGGCCGTCCAGCCCACCTCCACCTCCCGGCTGACGATCTCCGGCAGGGCGCCGCGCTTGGCGGAGGAGCCGCGGCGGTAGCGGATGGAGAAGCCCAGCAGCAGGCAGCCGACGAGGAGGAGGATCGCGCCACAGATGGCCAGCAGCACGCCCGTGAGCTGATCCACCTGCGCCGCGACATCGGATGCGGTGGCGGGCCAGAAACGGATCATGCGCGCCGGCCCCGCCGCGCGAGCAGCAGCGCCGCGATGCCGAGCAGGATCGCGGTTGCGGCCGTGCCCATCGCAAGCCCGCGCTTCACCACGGCGTTGTAGATCCCGCGCGCCGGGTCCAGCCCGTAGCAGAGCAGCCGGACGCCAATCTCCACCAACCCGCCCCCGCCGGCGGACGCGGCATCCCGCATGGCACCGGCCAGCGCCACCGGTTCCAGCGCCAGCCCCGGCAGCACGCGGGAGAGGGTGCCGGCCGGCGTCAGGACGATCGCGGCGAGCGGGTGCGCGTAGCGGTCGGAGGCCAGGTCGGGTTCCGCCCGGTAGCCGATGGCGGCCTGCGCCCGGTCCAGCACCGCCTTCGGACCGGTGAGGAAGCGTGCCGCGCGCATGACCTCCGGGAAGCTGCCGAGATAGGTGGCCTTCATCGCCGCCGCCTGCTCCGGCCCGTCCCGCGCGTCGATGCCGAGGACGAGGAAACTGTAATCCACCCCCGGCCGCAGTCCCGTTTCCACCAGAGCGGAGGCGGCGAGGCCGAGCGCGGTGCCGCAGAGCGTCTCGCAGGTGTAGTCGGCCAGGACCAGCACGGCGGGGCGCCCCCCCAGCACGTCGGCGGGCGTGGCGGGGCGCCCGGTCTCGTCCCGCAGCGGAAGGTCGAGCGGCAGGGCGGCGCCAGCGGGCGGGTTCAGCCCGGCCTCCGCCAGCTCGGCTTCCGTCAGCGCGGCGCGGGCGGGCATGGCGAGGCCCAGGGCCAGCATCAGGGCGAGGAGGAGGCGCCTCATCGCCCTGCCCTCTCCGGTGGCGCGGCCAGGGGCTGCACGGCAGGGGGCTGCACCGCCCTGGACCGCACGGCGTCCGGCCGCACCGGCAGTGGCTCCGGCGGCGGCGCCTCCAGCGGATCCAGCCCGGCGGCGCCGCGCGCGGCGAGGATCTCCATAGCCCGGGCGACGGGGATGCGGACCAGCCCGCGATTCCGGTCGATCCAGGCGTAACCCTCCATCTGCCGCGACTGCTCACCCCGCAGCGCGTTCATGTCGGCGGTGGAATCGGCCTGCAAGCGCGGCTCGGGGAAGGGCACGGGGCGCGGCGGGTCGTTCGGCGGCGCGCCGATCCAGCGGACGTAGAAGCTGATCCCGAACAGGGCGAGCCCAAGGAAGGCGAGCGTGCCGAAGCCGACGCCGAGCACGACGCCGGTGCGAACCGATTCCCTTTGCCGACGCTCCGTCATCTCACGCGCGGCCATGCTTCGCCTCCAGCCGCGCCGCCAGTGGACCATAGGCCAGCCCCACCCAGAGACCGCCCACGGCCACCAGCCCCAGCGCCGCCGCCGGCAGCGCCCAGGGGCCGACCGCCGGCGCCACGATCCAGGCCTGGTGCGCCGCCACGCCCACCAGCACGGGCGGCCCCAGCCGCGCCAGCGCCGCCGGGCTGCGCCGCACGCGCCCCAACAGGATCGCCCCCAATGGCAGGGCCGCCGCGAGGGCGAGGGCGAGGGCCTGGAGCCAGATCCAGATCCCTTCCTCCCGCTTGAGGAACCAAGCCGCCTTTTCCGGCAGGTTGCCGTACCAGGACACCAGGAACTGCGCGAACCCGAGGTAGAGCGAACCCAGCGCGGTTGCGAAGAGCAGCCCGGCAAGGTCCCCCGCGCGCCCGGGATCGTCCCCTTCCTGCTCCGGCCGCAGCGTGGCGGCCCAGGCGAGCGCGGCGAGGAGTTGCAGCAGGAAGGTCGCCAGCCCGAAGGCGGTGGAGAAGAAGCGCGGCTCCAGCGAGAGCATCCAGTCGACCGAGATCAGCGTGAGGGCGCCGAGGTGGAAGGCCAGTCCCAGCCCGCCCGCCACCGCCCCGGGCCGCCGCAGCAGCCACCAGCCCAGCGCCGACCAGCCCACGAGCGCGAGGAGCGTGCGCGCGGCGAAGCTGTCGGCGTTCAGGTAGAGGCGCGGAATGTCCTCCACCGGCAGCAGCCCCGGATCGGAGGCCCAGGGATAGAGGGTGCGCAGCCCGAAAAGCAGCGGCAGGCAGGCCAGGAGGAAGAAGGGCAGACTCGCTGCCGCCGGGCCGAGCGCCGGGCGCAGCGACCCCGCCCATTTCCCGCCCGTCAGCGCCCGCATCGCGAGAAGGCCGAGCGCGCCGAGGGCGATGCCGATCCAGAAGACCAGTCCCACCAGCCACCCCGCAAGCGGCGCCCGCGCCGGCGCCAGCAGCGCCCAGGCCGCCAGCAGCAGCGCCGCGGCCCCCCCCGCCAGCGCGGCACGCCCGGCATGGGCGCGGAGCCAGGGCAGCGGCCTCATGGCAAGCGCCCCGCCGCGTCCGGCGCCTCCGCCAGGGTGGCGTGGCGGGAGAGCTGGAGGGCGCGGATATAGGCCGCGATGGCCCAGCGGTCCGCCGGCTGCACCCGCGCGGCGTAGGAGTACATCACCCCGTAGCCATCCGTGATCACGTCGTAGATGTAGCGCGCCGGCACCGCCCGCAGGCGCTGCGTGTGGTAGGAGGGCGGCGGCGGGAAGCCGCGCCGCACGATCATCCCGTCCCCATCCCCCGCCGCGCCGTGGCAGGGCACGCAGTTGATCGCATAGCGCTCCCGCCCCCGCTCCAGCAGTTCCGCGGTGACGGGCGGTGGGTTCGCCGCGATCTCATCCCGCGCCAGGTCGCCCCGCGCCACCGCGCCCTCCGGCAGCATCCGGGCGGTGCTGCCGTTCTTGGAAAGGGCGCTGGCGGCGTAGGTGTTCTCCTTGCGCTGCTGGTTCATCTCCTGCTTGCAGGCCGCCAGCAGCAGGAACGGCAGAAGGATCGCGGCCCGGATCACGGCTGCAACGCCCGGACGGAGACCGGCCCCAGCCCGTCCAGCAGCGCGGCCAGCCTCTCCGCATCCGCGGCCTCGTCGGAGACGGTGAGGAAGAAGCGGTCCTGGCTGGCCCGGTCGAAGTCCCGCCCGGCGAAGACGGGGTGGTTCAGCCGGGGCAGCCCCGTGCCGATGAAAAAGCCCGCGATGCCCGTGAAGGTCGCGGCCAGGATGCCGGCCTCGAAGGCGAGGACGAGGAAGACCGGCCAGGCGTGCAGCGGCCGCGCGCCGAGGTTCAGCGGATAGTCGATCACCCCGCTGTACCAGCACATCAGGTAGACGAACCCCGCTCCCAGCGCCGCTGCGCACACCATGGCCGGGCGCAGCCTCGGTGCCTCCAGCGCCAGCGCGTCGGAAAGCCCTTCCACCGCGAAGGGCGTGTGCGCGTCCAGCCCCTTGAAGCCCGCCGCCCGCGCGCGCCGCGCCGCCTCGACCAGCGTGTCGGGGTCGCGGAACTCGGCGAGGACGATCGGCGCGCTCACCCCTCAGTCCTCCGCTCATGCAGCAGCTTGCCCAGGTCGTGCATCGCCACCGCCGGCAGCAGGCGCGCAAAGCACAGGAACAGCAGCACGAAAAAGGCGATGGTGCCGCCCAGCAGCATCCAGTCCCAGATCGTGGGGACATAGAGCGCCCAGGTCGTGGGGAGCTGCCCGTGGGTGAGCGTGTTCACGATAATGAGGATGCGCTCCAGCCACATGCCGAGCTGCAGCACGAGCGTGACGGTCACCACAACCCAGATCCGCCGGCGCATGGACGGGAACCACAGCAGCTGCGGCGCGACCAGGTTGCAGAAGAGCTGGAGCAGGTAGGCCGGGGCGTAGGGGCCGGTGAAGAGATGCGCCACATGCGCCCGCTCCAGCGGATCGCCGCTGTACCAGGCGTTGAACCATTCCGTGCCGTAGGCGAGCCAGAGGGCAACGGAACCGGCGAGGACGATCTTCGCCATCGCGTCGAAGTGACGGGGCGTGACCACGTCCTCCAGCCCCAGGCCGCGCCGCATGATGGCGGCGACCACCACCACCATGCCGAAGCCGGAGAAGAGGGCGCCGGCGACGAAGTAGGGCGGGAAGATCGTCTCCTGCCATCCCGGCATGAGGCTGGCGGCGAAGTCCATGCCGACCACGCTGTGGACGGAGACCACCAGCGGCAGGGCCATGGCGGCCATGGTGCGGTAGAGGACATCGTGCAGATGCCAGTGCCGCGCCGAACCGCGCCACCCCAGGGCCAGCGCACCGTAGATCATTTGCCGCGCCCGCGTCTGCGCCCGGTCCCGGATGGTGGCGAGGTCCGGGATCAGCCCGATCCACCAGAACAACAGCGAGAAGATGAGGTAGGTGGAGATGGCCGCGCAGTCCCAGACCAGCGCGGAGCGCCACTGCGGCCAGAGGTCCATGGTGTTGGGATAGGGCAGCAGCCAATAGGCCCGGTAGGGTCGCCCGAGATGAAGGATGGGAAACAGCCCGGCGATGCTGCCGGCGAAGAGCGTCATCACCTCCGCGAAGCGGTTGATCGCGGCCCGCCAGGGCTGCCGCGTCAGCAGCAGCGCCGCCGAGATGAAGGTGCCGGCATGGCCGATGCCCAGCCACCACACGAAGTTGGCGATGGCGAAGCCCCAGACGACGTTGGTGTTCACGCCCCAGATGCCGATGCCTTCGATGAAGAGCCAGGCGATCGAGACCACCATCACCAGCGTGCCGAGCCCGGCCGCCGCGAAGAACCCCCAGTAGAGCCGCCCCGCCTTCCGCCGGAGCAACGGGTCCGCCACCGTGCCGACGAGGGAGCCGTAGCTGGCGTCCTCCGGCAGCAGCCCTTCGGTGGCGCCGCTCATGTCCCCCCCTCCGGGCGGGGGTTGCGCACATCGGCGAGGTAGGTGGTGCGCGGGCGGGTGTTCAGGTGGCCCAACAGTTCATGGTGCTGCGGCTCATCCCGCAGCGCCGCCACGGCGGATGCCGGGTTACGCTTGTCGCCGAAGCTGATGGCGCGGGATGGGCAGGCGGATTGGCAGGCAGTGGTCACCTCGCCTTCCCGGATCGCGCGCCCTTCCTTCTCCGCCGCGCGGCGGGCGGCGGAGATGCGCTGGGTGCAGTAGGTGCACTTCTCCATAACGCCACGGGCGCGCACCGTCACTTCCGGATTGCGCTGGGCCGCGATGCCCGGGGCGCCGAGATTCGCGTATTCCTGCCCGTCCGCGTAGCCGCGATAGTTGAAATGCCGCACCTTGTAGGGGCAGTTCGCCTGACAGAAGCGCGTGCCGACGCAGCGGTTGTAGACCTGCACGTTCAGCCCTTCGGAATCGTGCACGGAAGCCGCCACGGGGCAGACCGGCTCGCAGGGCGCCGTCTCGCAGTGCATGCAGGGCACGGGCTGGAAGCCAGGCCGCGGGTTCTCCTCCGGGCCCAGTTCATAGGTGTCGATCCGCAGCCAGTGCATGTCGCGCCCGCGCGCGATCTCCTCCGGGCCGACGATCGGCACGTTGTTCTCGCTCTGGCAGGCGATGACGCAGGCGTTGCAGCCGATGCAGAGCGTGCTGTCGATCACCATGGCCCATGCATAGGTGTCGCCGTTCTTCGGCTCGTAGAAGGTCGGGAGTTTCTCCTCCTCGTGCGGCGGCCCGGCGGCCTTCCGCTGGAACTCCGCCAGTTCGAGGCTCGGAAAAAGATCGGCCTCCTCCGCCTCGATCCGGTGCGCGTCCGACGGCCGCAGGATCTCCGCCGTCCGCCCGGTCGCCTCCAGCACCAGCCCCGCCGCCGACCAGGACCCATCGGCCGGGCGCAGCGCGTAGGCATCCGTCCCCAGGCCGTCGCCGATCGCACCGGCGCGACGCCGCCCGTAGCCGAGGGTAAGCGCCGCCACCCCGCGCGCCATCCCGCCCTGAAGCAGCACCGTCGCCTCCACCACGCGCCCATCCAGGCGCAGGCGGGACACGTCGCCCGCGCTCAGCCCCAGGGCGCGCGCCTCCTCCGGCGCGATCTGCACGGCGTTGCCCCAAACCTGCCGGATGATCGGCTTCGGGCACTCCTGCAGCCAGGCATTGTTGGCGTAGCGTCCGTCCCAGACGGAAGGATCGGGCCGGAACAGCAGCGTGAAGCCCGGTGTAGACGCGGCCGGCGGCGCCAAGCGCGGTTCGGGGGGCGTGACGACCGGCGCGGCGCTCGCCTCCACCACGCCGTCGTGCAGCACGCGCCGCCACCACGCCTCGAATTCCCCGGCGGGCCGCCCGGCCGACCAGGTGGCGCGCACGGCGTCCCGGTCCCCCGTGTCGCGGTCCCCCAGCAGCAGGTTCAACAGCCAGATGGCGGAGCGCGTGTCGTAGATCGGCCGGATCAGCGGTTGGATGACGGAAGCGGTGCCGTCCGTTGCCCGCGCGTCGCCCCAGCCCTCCAGCGGGTGCGTTTCCGGCACATGCCAGCGGCAGAGTGCCGCCGTCTCGTCGAAATAGGGGCCGAGATGCAGGGTGAAGGCCTGGGAACGTCCCAGCGCCTCCGCGAAGCCGAGCGCGGCCGGGCTGTCATGCGCGGGGTTGGCGCCGATGACGACCAGCGTGTCCGCACGCCTGAAGCGCAGGTCTTCCACCAGAGCCGAGAGCGGTTCCGGTGTCTCAACCGGTGGTTCCCGATAGTCCACGGGCGCACGGAGCCGCGCGTTCACAGCGTGAACCAGCGCCTGCACATCCGGCGGCAGCCAGGGCCCGGCCAGCACCAGCGCCTCGCCGGGATGCGCCGCCAGGTCGGCCGCCGCCATCTCCACGAAGCCGCGCGCGGGCCCCGGCAACTCGGGCGCCGGCACGTCCAGCCCCAGCCGCGCCGCCAGCGCGGCGGCAACCGCCGCGATCTCCTCCGGCCGTGCGGGCAGGCGATGGTCGGCCTTGGCGCCCGTCAGGCTCAACACGGGCTCCGCGGCATAGAGGCGGGAGAAGCCTTCCCCGCCGGCCTTCCGCGCCTGCCGCCGCGCCGCGAAGCCTCGCGCATGGCGCGGCTGGTCCGGCCCCGGCCCCAGCGGATCGGCGTCCAGCGCCACCACCACCGCGGCGCGGTCCAGCCGGGGCATGGCGGAGAGAGGCCGTCCGAAAGCCAGCGCCGCGCCCGCGCGCGCGTTCTCCTCGCCCAAGGCCTCGTGCGCGTGCCAGCGCATCGCCGGGAAGCGCGCCTTCACCGCCCCGATCAGCCGCAGCAGCGTGGGCGAGGTGACGTTCCCCGTGAGGATCCGCAGCCCCTCCCCGCCCCGCGCCTCCAGCCCGCGCAGTCGCGGCTCCAGCGCCGAGACGAGGTTGTCCAGCGCACCGATCCGCAGCCCCTGCCGCACGGCGCGGGAGCGGTCGGGATCGTAGAGGGAGAGGATCGCCGCTTCCAGGAACACATCCGTGCCGCCGAGGCTCGCGGGATGCGCCGCGTTGCCCTCCAGCTTCACCGGCCGTCCCTCGAAGCAGGTGGCGATCACGCCGCGCCCGTAGCCGTTCAGCGTCAGCGTTGTCGCGAAGCGCATCGGCACGCCCGGCACCACGCGGTCGGGCTGCTCGACATAGGGGACGATCTCCTCCTCCGGCTTGTCGCAGGAAGTGAGGGCGGCAGCGGAGGCCAGGAGCGCCAGGGCGGCTTGCCGGCGGGTGAGGGGCGGCGCGCTCATCGATGGCCCCTCATCGGTGACACCGGGAGCAGTCGGTGAGGCCTTCCGTGCGGATCAGGTAGTCATGGATGAGCTTCTGCCCCTGCTGCCGCTGGTTCGCGGGGGCGCTCCAATCCATGTCGTAGATCTCTTCCTTCGGCCGCAGGTTAGGCGCGGGGTCACGGTGACAATCCAGGCACCAGCCCATGGTCAGCGGCGCCACCTGCCGGATCTGCTGCATGCGCTGCACGGCGCCATGGCAGGTGGAGCAGCCCACGCCTTTCGCCACGTGCACGCTGTGGTCGAAATAGACGTAGTCCGGCAGCCGGTGCACGCGCTGCCAGCGGATCGGATCGCCTTCGGCCAGGGAACGCCGCACGGGCGCCAGCATCGCGGCATTGGTCCAGATCTGGGAATGGCAGGTCATGCAGGTCTCGGTCGGCGGGATGCCGGCGAAGCGCGATTGCTCGACCGAGGTGTGGCAGTAGCGGCAATCGATGCCGAGGCCACCCGCGTGGTGCTCGTGGCTGAACTGGATGGGCTGCTCCACCGTGATGTCCTGCCGCGTGACATGCGCGGTGAAGGGCAGCACGATCAGCAGGCCCAGCCCGCCCAGCAGCGCGCCAGCGGTGGCCAGCAGCGCCGCGCGGGCGATGGTATCGGCATAGGGCGGGAAGATCTGCACGCGCGGCGCGTCAGCGGCTCAAGGGGCCGCTGACCACGGACTCAATCCGGACTCGCCCATCCCCGCCATCGACTCCCCCTATCTGCCAGGGGAGACGACACCGGGGCCCGCCAGCGCGTCAACGCTCCCACCCTGCCCTGCCATGCACAGTTGCGCGACATGACAGGGATGACATGGAGCGGCTTAACCTACCCTATTCCACCCGCGTCCCGTCGAAGCGCACCGGCTCGCCGGAGGGCTCACCGATTACCTCGTCCTCCCGCATCACGGCGCGGCCGCGGATCACGGTCATCACGGGCCAGCCCTGGCACCGGGTGCCCGCGAAGGGGCTCCAACCGCAGGGGGCGACGAGCCAGTCGAGCTCGATCGTGCGGGACTTGCCCATGTCCACCACGGTAAAGTCCGCGTCGTAGCCGGCGGCAAGACGGCCCTTGCCGATCGCGCCATAGACCCGCGCCGGCCCCGCCGCCATCACGTCCACGAGACGGGAAAGGGAAAGCCGCCCCTCCGAGACGTGGTTCAGCATCAGCGGCACGATCGTCTGCACGCCCGTCAGCCCCGCCGCGGTGGCGGGCCAGGGCCGCTCCTTCGCCTCCTTGGAGTGCGGCGCGTGGTCGCTGCCCACCGTGTCCACCGTGCCGTCCGCGATCGCCGCCCAGGCCGCGTCGTAGTGGCGCTTGTCGCGGATAGGCGGGTTCATCACGGCGTAGCCGCCCAGCGCGTCATAGGCGTCCGGCGCCCACTGCGTCAGGTGGTTCAGCAGCACCTCCACCGTGCCGACGTCGCGGAAGTCCTTCATGTACTCCAGTTCTTCGGCGGTGGAGACGTGCAGGATGTGCGCTGGGCGGTTCGTCTTGCGCGCCAGTGCCATTAAGCGGCGCGTGCCGAGGAAGGCGCACTCCACGTCGCGCCACTCCATGTGCAGCCTGTGCGGCCCGCCGGCCGCGAACATCGGCTTGCGCTCCTGCAGCCGGTACTCGTCCTCGGAGTGATAGGCGATGCGGCGGCCGCCGTTGCGCATCACGCGCTCCAGCGTCTCGTCGTCCTCGATCATCAGGTCGCCGGTGGACGAGCCCGCGAAGACCTTGATGGCGCAGACATTCGGCTCGCGCTCCAGCGCGCCGAGCTCGCCCACGTTGCTCCGCGCCCCGCCGATATACATGCCGACATCGCAATACGCCGTCTCGCGGATGTGGCCGCGCTTCCAGTCCAGCTTCTCCTGGCTGGTGATCGATGGCTGGGTGTTCGGCATGTCGAACACCGCGGTCAGGCCGCCCAGCACGGCGCCCTTGGTGCCGGTGCCCATGGTCTCCACGGCCGGGTCGCCGGGATCGCGCAGGTGGACATGCGGGTCGATCAGCCCGGGCAGCACGTGCAGCCCGGCGCAGTCGATCACTTCCGCCGCCTCGTCCGTCCGCAGGTCGCCGATCGTCACGATCTTGCCCGCGCGCACGGCCACGTCCGCACGCGCCTCGCCCCAGGGCAGGACCAGCGTGCCGCCGCGCAGGATCAGGTCATAGCTTGCCATCGTACCGCGGGCCTCCATTCAGCAAGGGGCGGTGATAGCGCAGCGCGGCACGGCGCGGGAGGCCGCCATGACGGCCGCCGCCCTTCCTGATAGGGTGGCTGCCGCAACGCAGCATACGGGCACCGGCATGGAACTTGGCATCGCGCGGCTGCCCCGCTGGTCCCGGTGGACCCTGCTCGTCGCCCTGGCCGCCCTTTTCTCCCTTGGGTTCCGGGCCGCGGGCATCCCCGGCGCCTCCCTCATGGGCCCCATGCTCGCGGGCATCCTCGTCAGCGTCGCGGGCGCGACGCTCCGCCTGCCCCGGCCGCTCTATGTCGGGGCGCAGGGCATGGTGGGCACCCTCATCGCCACGATCGTCACGCCGGCCATCCTGCACTCCTTCATGGATGACTGGCCGCTGATCCTGCTGGCCGTCTTCGCCACCCTGGCCGCCAGCAGCGTGCTGGGCTGGCTGATGAGCTTCTGGCGCGTGCTGCCCGGCACGACCGCCATCTGGGGCAGCGCCCCCGGCGGCGCCTCCGCCATGGTGGTGATGGCGGAGGCCTTCGGGGCGGATGTCCGGATGGTCGCGTTGATGCAGTACACGCGCGTGGCCTGCGTGGTCGCCAGCGCCGCCCTGATCGCCCACTGGCTGGCCGTGGCGCCCCCGCCCCCCGCCCCCTGGTTCCCCGCAATCGAGCCGCTGGGCCTCGCCAATGCCCTGGTCCTGACCCTCGGCGGGGCCTGGCTCGGCCGGATCGTTCGGATCCCCGCCGGGCCAATCCTCCTGCCGCTCCTCGTCGGCTCGGTGCTGCACTCGGCGGGGCTGCTGGAGCTGCAGCTGCCGCAATGGCTCACGGCGGTCGGGTTCGGGGCCATCGGCTGCCAGATCGGGCTCGGCTTCACCCGGCCCGCCCTGGCCCAGGCGGCGCGCGTGATGCCGAAGATCCTGCTCTCGGTCGTGGTCCTGATCGCGCTCTGCGCCGCCATGTCCCTCGGCCTGGCGAAGGTGCTCGGGCTGGACCCGCTGACGGCCTATCTCGCCATGAGCCCGGGCGGGATCGATTCGGTCGCGGTGATCGGCGCGGCCAGCGGCGCCGACATGTCCTTCGTCATGGCGCTGCAGACCATGCGGATGCTGGTGGTGGTCCTGGTTGGCCCGCCCCTGTCGCGCGCCCTGGCCCGGGGCCTGGACCGCCGGGACAGGGCCGCCGCGCCCTGAGCGGGCCGGAGACCCGGGAAGGGAACCCCGCCCCTCCCTCCCCCTGCATCGGACTGTGCCGGTTGGATGAGGGGGAGATCTGCCAGGGCTGCGGGCGGAGCATCGGCGAGATCGCCGCATGGCCTTCCGCCGGCGAGGCCGAGCGCCGTGCCATCCTCGCCCGCGCCGCCGGGCGCCGGTCCCGGATGCAGGAGGCGGGCTAGCCGGCCCGGCCGCTCACCCCAAGGCCCTCACCAGGTCAGCTCGGCCACCGTGATCCGGTTCTCCGCCAGCGGCCAGGCGCGGGCTACCACCCGCTCCTCGTTGAACAGCCCCACCACCGGCGTGCCGATCCGCTCCGCCGGCAGCCGCGCCGTGGCGGTGGCCCCGGCCGCCACGCCGCGCAGAACCTCGGCGGGCTCCTTCCCGTCCAGCAGCACCGCATCGCGCGGGATGCCGAAATAGCCGCGCGGACGGTTGAAGCGCACCAGCGCCGCCGCCCCGCGATCCGCCGCCGCGGGCGGCGCGGCAGGGCGCAGGTGGACCACGTCCGAGGAGCGGAGGAAGGGGTTGCGGTAGGAATGGGTGATCGGGTGGTCCGGCGCAGCCACCACGAACTCCAACAGCCAGTGCGGCCCCACCGTCAGCGGGCCCCAGAGACCGTCCGCGCCCGTGAGCTTGGCGTGGATCGGCCCGGCCATGCGCGCGCCGGTGCCGGGGTGCAGCCGGTAGACTTCCACCATGGCCCCCGCGACCGGCCGGTTGGTCTGCACCCCGCCCGGCGTGCCGGTGACGCGGCCGTTCAGCACCACCCGCTCCTCCGGCACCAGGTCCAGCCGATCCGGCTCCCGGCCGGCGATGAAACGGAAGATCTCGCGGAAGGCGCGGGCGGAATAGGCGGTCTCCCGGTGGTCCACCCCGGGCAGCACGATGTTGGTGGCGCCCCGGAGCTCCGGGCTGGCGTATCCAACCCCGGTCGGCACCCCCGGCCGGCCGAGATAGCGGCCATCGGGCTGGGCGTAGAGGTCGTTGGAGTCGGATCGGATGGCCAGGAAATCCGTTCCCGGCACCACCTGCGACTCCCCCGCGTTCAGCCGCCGCAGCAGGGCGGACCGGGCGCTGAACTCGCGGTTGGCGTTGGCGTCCCAGTCCCAGATGCCGTTGTTCGGCGTGCCGCAGGTGACGACGTGCGACACCTCCCCCCCGCCCCCGTGCAGCTGGACGTGGTTGCGGATGGGGTAGCCGCCGCGGGAATTGCCAACCAGCGCCACCCGGGCCGCGCCGGTCCGCCCGCGCAGGGCCGACACCTCCTCCGCCAGCTCGCTCCAGGCCTGGTCCGAGGAGGAACGGAGGGGCTGGGGCACGGCGTCGTCGTCCCGTGCCAGGGGATCGGTGAAATCCAGTGCGCGCAACCGGTCCCGGGGCCAGCCATTGCTCTCGAAGCGCCAGAGGGTGGTCATCCACAGCGCCGCGTGGTCGCCGTTGCCGTGCACGAACAGGATCGGGGTCAGGGCGGCCTCCTCGGCGGCGGTCTGCGCGAGAGCGGGGCGGGGCAGCAGCGGGGCGAGGGCGAGGCCGCCCAGGAGGACACGTCGGGCCAAGCGCATCGGCAGCGTTTCCTTGTTCTTCGCGGGTTCCCCCCAATGTAGAGGGAGGCCGCGCGACGAGACAGAGATGGCCTCTTGCCTTTTGTGCTATTGATAGTCATTCTCATCTGACATTCGAGACCCGGGAGCGGGGCCCCGGATGGATGGGCCGGGTCAATCCCCGCGATGACGCCGCCTGCCCATCCCGGTAGGGGCGCCCCGGCCCATTCCCGCCAACCCAGGGCCAAATCCCCGGGAGTGGTTCAGTTCCGATCCGCCAGCGGGGCGCATCTCCCCGCTGGCGCGGCAGGCGCCGCCCCCCGGCACCCGCCGATGCCGGGCCGGCCCCGCCTTCGCGCGGGCCGGCCCGGAAGGTTCCCCCGCCGCTTGCGCGCCTGCCAGGACTGGTCCATCCCGCCGGCCCCAACCCCGCCGGAAGCCGCCACGAGAATGCCCATCCCTCGACCCAGCATCCCGCCGGGGGCGGCCCTGCCCGCGGGGATCCTGCTGCTGGCGGTGCCGCTGGTTGCCGTGGGGCAGTTCCGCGGCATCGCCCTGGCCGCCACCATCGGCTTCGCCGCGGTGCTGGCCGGGCATCTGCGCGCGGGCGGGCGGCTCGCCAGGCCGGGGCGCACCGCGCTTCTCGCCCTGCTCCCCCTTCTCTGGTGCCTCGTCTCCGCGGCCTGGGCGCCCGCGCCGGCTCTCGCGGCCACCACGGCGCTCGTCATGGGCGGCTTCATCCTTCTCGGCTCCCTCGCCTGCGGCGCCGTCTCAACCCCAGCGCCCGGGGAGGCCGATACGATCCTGCGCCGCCTGGCCTGGGGGCTGGGCATCGCCATCCTCCTCGCCCTCCTCGACCATCTCGTCGGCGGCGCGCTGCGCGCGGGCATCCGGGGGATGCGGGACGTGCCGGGCACGCTGTCCTTCAGCCTGAAGCCCGCCGTCTCCACCCTCGCGGTGCTGCTGCCGGTGGTTCCCTTCCTGCGCGGCATCCCCCGCGCCGCGCAGGCGGCGCTGGTGCTGGGCGGGCTGCTCACCGCTTTCCTGCTGCCGGCGGAATCCGCGAAGATCGCCATCGTCGCCGGGCTGCTCGCGGCCGGGGCCGCGGCCTGGATCGGCCCCCGGATTGCCCGCGCGATCGGCGCGGTTCTGGCCGTCGGCTTCCTGGCGGCCCCGGTTCTCGTGGGCGCCATGCTGCCCCGGCTTCCCTCGCTGGAGACGATGCAGCCATCCGCCGCGCACCGCATCCTCATCTGGGACTTCGCCCTGTCCCGCATCGCGGAGCGCCCCGTCCTCGGCTGGGGCGGAGAGGCCGCCCGGACGATCCCAGGCGGCCAGGACCGGTTCGATGCCGCGACGCTGGACCGCTACGGCCTGACCTCCGACTTCTCCCGGGCCTGGTTCGGGCGGAAGGAGGCGCAGCGGCTGCCGCTGCACACCCACAACGCCCCGATCCAGGTCTGGCTGGAGCTGGGCGGGGTGGGCGCGGCGCTCGTGGCGCTGCTGATGCTCGGGTTGGGCGCCGCGGCGGCGGCGGTGGGCCCGGCCGGCGCGGGCGTGCTGGCCGCCGCCGCCACAGTAGGGATGCTGAGCTACGGCATCTGGCAGGAATGGTGGATCGGCCTGCTGCTCGTGGCCGCGCTCGCGCTCACCGCGCTCCGCCGTTCAGCAGCGCCAGATAGCGGGGCAGCACCGCGTCCCAGGTGAACTCCGCCCGCGCGCGCTGCGCCGCCGCCTCGCCCATCCGGCGGCGCAGGGCGGAATCCTCCAGCAGCCCGGCGAGGGCCGCCTCCACCGCAGCGGGGTCGGCGCCATCGCAGACCCGCCCGGTGTCCCCGTCCGCCACGGCCTCCGCCGCGCCGCCGTCCCGCCCGGCCAGGGCGGGCAGGCCGTGCCAGGCGGCTTCCAGGTAGACGAGGCCGAAGCCCTCCACCGAGTTCCCCTCCCGCCGCACGGGCATGGCGAAGAGGTCGGCCCCGCCGAGGAGTGCCGACTTCATCCCGGCCTCCACGCGGCCGAGAAAATGCACCCGCTCCGACACGCCCAGTTCCGCCGCCAGGGCGCGCAGCCGCGGCAGGTCCTCTCCCCCGCCCGCCACCGCGTGGCGCAGGTAGGGATGTCGCGCTGCCAGGGCGGGGATGGCGCGGATCACCATGTCCACGCCCTTGCGCGGCTCCAGCCGGGCCAGGGAGAGTATCAGCGGCCCCGCCCCGCGCAGTTCCGCCACCGCCACCCGGTCGGCCTCCCCGGCCCCTGGCTGCGCCTCGATCGGCGGGAGCACCACCGAGAGGGGCGGCGCCCCGCCCGGCAGGAAGGCCCGCACCAGCCCGGCGGTGAAGGCCGAGTTCGCGGCCACGGCATCCGCCTTCGCCAGCGCCCGCTCGATCCGCCCCCGCTTGCGGGCCGAGGGATCGCGCGGGAACTCCATGCCGTGCGCCAGCACCAGGGTCGGTACGCGGGGGTGCGGCAGGGCCTCAAGGCTCTTCCAGCTGTCGGCGATCACCGCCTCCACGGGATGCCGGGCCAGGGCACGGCGCGCGGCGAAGGCCTTCACCAGCCGGCGCAACGGGCGCGGCCCGCCGTAGCGGCGCAGTTCCAGGCCGGACGGATACACAGGTTCCCCCAGCCCCCGGCCCCGGATGTGGTCGGCCAGGACCAGCACCTCCCGCCCACTCTCCGCCAGAGCCCGGGCCATCCCGCCCATCAGCGTCTCGATCCCTCCGGGATCGGGCGGGAAGTTCTGGGTGAGGAGGAGGATCAAGCGTCCGGGTTCCCGTACCGTTCCGGCTCCAGCCGCGCCTTCAGGTGGGACAGCACGGGAACCATCCCCGCGCAGACGGCCAGCAGCACGCCCCATCCCCCTTCCCGCCAGCCGCCATGCCGGAAGTAGGAGCCGAAGGAGCCGCGCAGGGAGCCCGCCAGCGCGCCGGGCAGCGTGCCCGTGCGCCCCGCCGCCAGACGGTCGGCCGCTTCCGCATCCGTCTCCCGGTCCAGCCGCCGCAGCAGGCCGGAGACGTCCTGATCCACCACCCGGTGCAGGCCCGCCACCAGGATCGGCGGCCCCTCGGCACCCCCCCACTCCGCCCCGGCACTCCTCCCGCCGGCGCGCCAGCGCTTGGCGCCCTGGCGGGAGAGGACGGGCTTCTCCGCCGCGCCCATCCGGCCCACCCAGCCCCGCCGGATCAGCCGGTCGCCCACATGGTTGTCGATCCGCAGCCGGTGCCAGGCATGGGTGGAGGTTTCGGCGACCCGCCGGATCTCCGGCCACAGCTCGGCGGGCACGCGCTCATCCGGCTCCACCTCCAGCACCCAGTCGCCGGAGCAGGCCTCCAGCCCGGCGTTGCGGCGCTCGCCCTCCGTCGCCCAGGCGCCCTCGATCACGCGGTGGGCGCGCTTCCAGGCGATGGCGAGGCTGGAATCGGTGCTGCGGTCCAGCACCACCACGATCTCGTCGGCAGGCTCCAGGCTGGCGAGGAGGTCAGGTAGCCGCTCCGCCTCGTTGCGCGCGACGATGAGGGCGGAAATTCGGCTCATGCTGCGCTCCGTTCCTTGGCGGCCCGCGAAGTCTAGACCGCGACGGGCGAGGGAAGCAGGGCCGTTGCTGCCTCAAGGGCCATCTCCACGGAAAGCCCCTCCATTTGCCCGTCCGGCGCCAACACCGCCCGCGCGGCGCGGCCCACCGGCCCGTATTCGGAGGCGGGGGTGGGGCCGAAGAGCCCGAGCGTCGGCGCCCCCGCCGCGGCGGAGAGGTGCATCAGGCCGGAATCATTCCCCACGAAGAGACGGGACCGCTCCAGCAGCGCCGCGGCCTCCGGCAGGGCAAGCTTCCCGATCAGGTCCAGCGCGCCGGGCAGGGCGCGGACCACCGGCTCCGCCATGGCGCGCTCCGCCTCGCCCGGCCCGCCCAGCAGGACCGGGCGCGCGCCCTCCAAGGGGCCGCCGGACGCGGTCAGGGCTTCGGCCAGGGCCACGAAGCGCTCCGCCGGCCAGACCTTGCCCGACCAGTTGGCGGTGGGGCCGAGGGCGAGGATCGGCCGGTCATCCCCCAGCAGGGCCGCGACGCGGGCGGAATCCTCCGGCGCGAACCAGGCCACCGGGCGGGGCGGCGGGTCCAGCCGCAGCACCCCGGCGATATGGCCGATCCGGTGCCCGGGCCGCCGCCCGCCCCGCATCACCACCCGCCGCCGCGCGGGCACGAGATAGCCGAGCGCGGAGCCGCGCAGATCCACCACCAGATCCCAGAAGGTGCCGGCCACCTGCGCCCAGAGGTCGAAC
Organism: Roseomonas indoligenes; assembly: GCF_017813365.1. GTDB lineage: Bacteria > Pseudomonadota > Alphaproteobacteria > Acetobacterales > Acetobacteraceae > Roseomonas > Roseomonas indoligenes. The sequence continues at coordinate 280,012 of NZ_JAGIZA010000001.1, read as the reverse complement.
CAGTGCAGGGAGAGCGGCCGCTTCGTCACCACGATCGTCCGCTCCCGCCCGGGCATCCGGGCGAAGACGCCTTCCGCCACCGGGCCGCAGGCCACCGTAATCCGCGCGCCGGGATGGGTGCGGATCAGGTGGTCCAGCAGGCCGGTGGAGAGCACGGCATCGCCGATCCGGGTGGAGGTGACGAAGAGGATCCGCATGACCGGGGGTTTGTAGCACGCCCCAGGGAGAATGGGGCCAGTGGATAGGGCCAGCACGGCTTGCAGCCGGGCCGCGCGCGCCCGATCTGCCCCCCATGCCAGCCACACCCCTTCCCGACCGCGGCCTCGTCGCCGTCTCCGGCCCCGACCGGGAGACCTTTCTCCAGGGCCTCGTCTCCAACGACGTGACGGGGCTGGGCACGGGCATGCGCTGGGCCGCCCTGCTCTCCCCCCAGGGCAAGTGGACCACCGACTTCCTGATGTTCGAGGCGCCGGGGATCGCGGGGGACGCCATCCTGCTGGACCTGCCGCGCGCCGATGCGGCGATGGTGGTGGAGCGCCTCTCGCGATTCCGGCTGCGGTCGAAGGTCACCCTCTCCGACCGCACCGGGGATATGCCGGTCGGTGCGGTCTGGGCGGAGGAGCCGCCCATGGCCGCCCTGGCCCGCCGCGACCCGCGGCTGGAGGCGGCGGGCTGGCGCACTTACGGCACGGCGCTGGAGGGTGACCCGGCGGCCTACGACCGCCACCGCCTGGCGCTCGGCCTGCCCGACGGCACGCGGGACCTGGACCGCGACAAGACCGTGCTGCTGGAGGCCGGATTCGACGAGCTGGGCGGCATCGCCTGGGACAAGGGCTGCTACATGGGCCAGGAGCTGACGGCCCGCACCCGCTACCGCGGCCTGCTGAAGCGGCGCCTGGTGCCGGTGGCCGTGGAAGGCCCCCTGCCCCCACGCGACGCGCCGGTGACGCTGGACGGCGGGGTTGTCGGCGACATGCGGTCCGGCGCGGAAGGGCTCGGCCTTGCCCTGCTCCGGCTGGAGGCGGCGCGTGCCCCCGCCCTGGCCTGCGGGGAGGCGGTGCTGCGGCCCATGGTTCCGGAGTGGATGCGCCTGCCGGCTCCGGCGTGACCCCCGCGCCCTTGCGGCGCTCTGCTGAACTGCCATAGCGTCGGGCGTGCCCCATCCCCTGCAACCGCTCGTCACGGACGACGCCCCATCCCTGGCCGAGCGCGCCTATGAGCGGCTCTGCGAGGCGATCGTGGACGGCACGCTGCCGCCAGGCCGGAAGCTGTCGGAGCGCAGCCTTGCCGCCGCGCTCGCCATCTCCGCCCAGCCCATCCGCGAGGCGCTGCGACGGCTGGAGGGCGAGGGGCTGGTGGAGAGCCGCCCGCGCAGCGGAACCTTCGTTGCCGCCCCGGACGAGGGCCGGCTGCTGGAGATGGGCCTGATCCGCGCCTCCATGGAAGGCGTGGCCGCCGGCCTCGTCGCCCGCGGCGCCACGCCGGAGGGGCTGGCCGCCCTGCGGGACCGGCTGGAGGCGATCAGCGCCGCCACCGCGGCCGACGACCCGGACCGGCTGCTGGAAGCGAACGAGGCCTTCCACAGCACCCTGCACGCGATCACCGGCAATGCCCTGCTGATCCGCACGCTGCGCGCCCTCCGCGCCTATCACGTGATGAGCCGCGGCCGCGTGCTGGCCAGCCGGGCGGAGCGGGGGCTGGCAGAGGCGGAGCACGCCGCGATCCTCGGCTGCATCGAGGCCGGCGCGGCGGAACAGGCCGAGGCGCTGATGCGCGCCCATACCATGCGCTCGCTCGCCGTGGCCTTCCCGGGCGCCCTTCCCGGTGCCGGGCTGGACGGCGCGCGCCCAGCGGATGCGGCGCGTGACGAACGCGCCGAGCCTGATCCCGGGCGGCGTGCCGGTGGCACGGTGCGCGCGGCCAGCCCTGGTCGCACCTGCGCGGCGTGAACCCGGCGCCCTCGTCGCCGGCCACGACATGTTGGCGGCGCTCGGCGTCGTGACCGGAAAGGGCTTCTCCGCGCGGGTGAACGGCGGACCGTCCAAGATCGACGCAACACAGCCCGCTCCTTTGCCGCGGGGCCTTAAGCGGGCCCAGCAGCGGCGAGGCGGGGCCTCAGCCGAAGCGGCGGCGCATCGGCGGGCGGCGCGGCGGGGGCTTCGGCCCCATCACCACGTCGATCTCCGCCTTGGCCTGGTTCAGGAGGTCGATCAGCAGCGTCGAGTCACCCGCGGGCTCCACCACGCGCGGCTTTCCCAGGCGCGCGGGCGGGTGCACCACCACGGAATGCGTGCCGTTGCCGCGCTCCTCGATCTCCAGCACGTGCTGGCGGTAGTCGCGGGTGGAGACGATCGTCAGGCGGGGCATGAGACTGCGTAACGCAGGACGAGACTCAGGAACAGGCTTGACTCGCCGGTCATGCAGAAACCCTGTCCACCACAGGCATCCCGGCGAAGCGCGGCCCGCACTCGATCCCCGCAATCTCGCGCGCGATCTTCCGACGCACGGCACGATCAAAGGCGTCGAACCCTTCCGCCACAACGAGGAAAGCGCCGGGGCCGCCGATCACCTCCTCGCGGTAGTAGTCCTCCAGCGCGGCGGCTCCGTTGCCCGGGCCGGGCGCGCGGTCCAGCACGGCAAGGCCGTTGGTCACGATGCCCTCCTCCAGCATGCGGCTGCGCACCGTTTCCAGCCGGCGGCCGGAGTTGTTCATGCCGTCGCCGGAGATGTCCAGCACGCGCCGCGTGCCCTCGAAGCGTCCCTGGGCATAGAGCTGGAGCGAGTGTTCCATGGCGCCGGAAATGGATGTGTAGCTCCAGGTGCGGCGCGGCGCGGCGTCGATGGCGGCGGCGAAGCGCTCGGCCGATTCCTCGTCGCCGATCCGCATCCACGGCACCAGGTCCTCCTGGCTGTCGCTGTCGGACCAGGTGAAAAGCGTGCAGGAGATCGCGCCGATCCCGCCACCCTTGATGGAGCGGATCACCTCCGGGTCGCGGAAGGCGGCGGCATAGCCGCGCATCTGCGTCTCGTGCTCCTCCGCGTCGATGGAGCGGCTGACATCCACCGCGAGGATCAGTTCGACATCCACGGGCTCCGGCGCGGCGCTCGCGGCGCGGGCACTGCGGAGGATGGTTGGGGTGCAGAGCACCCCGGCGCCGGAAAGGCGCAGAAGTTGGCGTCGCTGCATCGGCTCCGTCCTTCAGGATGGGCCATGGCCGGCTGTTGTCTCCCGCTTCGGGAACGGGTTATTGTGCAATGCAGCATAAAGCGATCCGGGTGCAAGCGCCAGCCCTGCTGACGTTTTTTCAGGGCCGTTCACTTGCCCCCGGGAGCGCCACCGGTTCTGGCTGTCAGGTCCGTTTCGTCCTACGCAACGCTCCAACGGGTACTGCCCCGCCCAGTTGCAACGCCAGCTGACATACCGAGAAAGAGTGCCCAGCCAGCGCTTGCTCACACCATACGGAACAGCCCGCCCCAGTCCTGCACGCGCCGCGTGTCCACGCCCGCCAGGCGCAGACTGCCCCAGACGGCGGTCGCGATGGTGTCGTAGACCGGGACGCCCAGTTCCGCCTCCCAGGCGGCCGCGAGCGGTGCTGCGCGCAGGTTGGTGCAGATTACCGCCAGCGCCTCCGCCCCCTGCCCCGCCACGTCGCGGGCCATGCCCGTGAGCGTCTCCGCCTCCACCTCGGCGAATGAAAAGTTGTCCCGCAGTCCCAGGTGCCTCTCCCCGGCGCATCCATGGCCCAGGGCCGCGTAGTTCGCGACGATCCGCGCCTGCACATCGTCCGTGTACGGCGTGACGAGGCCCAGCCGCGCGACGCCCGTGGCCGCCAGCACCTCGTTCAGCGCCAGCATGGAGGTGGTGGCGGGAATGCCCGTGGCCGCCGTGATCCGCGCGCAGAGCCGGCGGTCCGCATCGAAGCCCAGCCAGCCGGAGGAGGTGCCGTTCCAGGCGATCACGTCCACCCTGGCTTGGGAGAGCAGTTCGGCGGCGGCCAGGATCGGCGCATCGTCGAACTGCGCCAGCGCGGTGTCGGAGAGCGCGATCTCCGTCACCCGGAAGCGTCCGAAATGGGCGGAAACCTCCTCCAGCCCCGCCAGCATGGCCGTCGTCACCGGCTCCAGCACGGTGTTGGAGGAGGGGGTGAGCATTCCCAGCCGGACGCGGCGCCTCACTCGTTTAGGCCGCGGCCGGGATAGGGGTGCGTGGCGGTCCAGTGGCGGGCGATGTCGATGCGCCGCGTCACCCAAACGTCCTGGTGCTTCCCGATATGGTCCAGCAGGCGCGCCAGCCCGGCGGCCCGGGCGGGGTGGCCGATCAGGCGCATGTGCAGCCCCACCGACATCATCTTCGGCGTCTTCGCGCCCTCGGCGTAGAGCGTGTCGAAGGCGTCGCGGATGAAGGAGAACCACTGGTCCCCCGTGCCCATCCAGCCCGCATACTTCCCGTCGTTGTTGGTCAGGGAATAGGGCACGACGAGGTGGCCCTTGCCCTCCACCGTCACCCACCAGGGCAGTTCGTCCGCGTAGGAATCGCTGTCATAGAGGAAGCCGCCCTCCTCCGCGACGAGGCGGCGCGTGTTCACGCTGGGTCCGTAGCGGCAGTACCAGCCATCCGGCCGGTGCCCGACCGTCTTTTCCAGGGAGGCGACGGCGCGGCGGATATGCTCGCGCTCCTCCTCCTCGCTCAGCTCGAAATGCTTCACCCAGCGCCAGCCGTGGCAGCACACGTCGTAGCCGGCCTCGCGGATCGCGGCCGCCGCCTCAGGGTTGCGCTCCAGCGCCAGGGCGCAGCCGAAGACCGTCATCGGCATGCCGCGTTCCTGGAACAGCCGCAGCAGGCGCCAGAAGCCGACGCGGGAGCCATACTCGAACATCCCCTCGGCCGCGAGGTCCCGACCCTTGGGGATCTGCCCCAGGCCCAGCGCCTCCGTCAGGCCGGATTCCGTGTAGCCCTCGCCGTCCTGGATCGAGGGCTCCGAGCCCTCCTCGTAGTTCATGACGAAGTTCACCGCGACGCGCGCGCCGCCCGGCCATTTCGGGTCTGGCGGGTTGGCGCCGTAGCCGCGGAAGTCGCGGCGCACCTCGTAAGCCATCAGGGCAACTCCAGGGTGAAGGGCGTCACGTCCACGAACTCCTCGTCGTCGGTCGTGCCGTCGAGCCACATGAACACGGCGAAGCGCGCGGCCCCGCCGACCACGGTGAAAGGGTGGTGCCAGACATCGGCGCCATAGGTCACGCCCTGCCCGGGTTCCGCCAGGAAGGCCCGCGCGCGCGCCATGTCCGGCCCGCCCGCCACCGCATGCGGCGCGACGAGCACGACGAAGCGCGCGGGATCCAGCGGCACGAAGCTCTGCGAGGAGAAGCGGTGCCGCTCCATCTGCCGCACCGTCAGCGGCGTGGCGGAGGGTTCCTTGTAGCTCAGGGATAGGCTCGGCCCGGCGCCGGGGCGATCTGTCCGCAGAGCCCCGTTGAAGAAGTGGCGCCCCGGCGCGTCGGGCAACTGCAGCACTTCGCCGAACGGCGCGAAGCCCTCCGGGGTCAGGGGTTCCAGGCGCATCAGCCGGCCATCCTCCGCACAAGCCCCACCGTCCGGTCCATCACCACCAGCAGCAGAAAAGCCACCGCCACCAGCACGCCGGAGGCGGCGGCCACGCGCACGTCCAGCGAGGATTCCATCATCCCCCACATGCGGATCGGCAGCATGTCGTTCTCGGCGGAGCCGAGAAAAAGCGAGACCGGCACGTTGTCCAGCGAGGAGATGAAAGCCAGGAAGGCCCCCGCCGCCACGCCGGGCATGATCAGCGGCAGCACCACGCGCCGGAAGGTCCGCCAGGGCGAGGCGCCGAGCGAGGCGGAGGCGTCCAGCAGCGTCGTGTCCAGCCCCGCCGCGCTGGCACCAACGGTGCGGAGCGCAAAGGGCGTCGCGATCATCGCGTGCCCCGCCACCAGCAGCCAGAAGGAGGGCGGCAGCCGCAGCCAGGAGAAGAACATGAGCGTCGCCAGCCCATAGGCGATGCCCGGCAGCACCAGCGGGGCCATGAACACCCCCTCCGCCGCGCGGGCCCAGCGCGCCCGGGCGCGCACGATGCCGAGCGAGGCAGCGGTGGCGAGCCCGGTGGAGAAGGCGGCCACGGTGACCGCCACCAGCAGGCTGTTCCCCGCCGCCTTGTGGATCTGGGCGGAACGCGCGGGATCGAACAGCGCCTCGTACCAGCGCAGCGTCAGCCCCGGCGGCGGGAAGCGCAGCGCCTGCGAGGTGGTGAAGGAGGTGACGAGCACCACGATCACCGGCCCGATCAGGATCAGCAGCGCCAGGAGGGCCAGCGCCAGGATGAGCAGCGCCAGGGGGCGGTCCGAGGGGGCGAGCAGCCTAGGCATCCGCAATCTTCCTTCCCAATGCGGACAGGGCGAGGACGACGATGATGACGGAGACCATCAGCGTCAGGGCCAGGGCCGCCGCCAGCGGCCAGTTGAAGACCACCATCGCCTGCTGCCAGACGAGATAGGGCAGATAGGCCAGCCGCCCGCCCCCGATCACGGATTGCGAGATGAAGGCTGTGGCCGCCGAGGCGAAGACCAGCGTGGCCCCCGCCAGCAGCCCCGGAAGCGCCATCGGCAGCACCACCTTACGCAAGGTGCGGAACAGCGAGGCGCCCAGTGCCGCGGAGGCGTCCAGCAGCGCCGGGTCGATCCGCCCCATGGAGGCGATCAGCGGCAGAAGCATCAGCGGCATCTCGATCTGCGTCAGCGCCAGGATCAGCCCATGCTCCGTCTGCAGCAGCGGCACGGGCCCGGCGGTGATGCCGGTGCCGACGAGGACGTTGTTGATCACCCCTTCCCGCCCGAGGATGGCGATCCAGGAAAATGTGCGCACCACCACGGAGGTGAGCAGCGGCAGCACCGCCGCCAGCAGGATCACCTTCTTCAGCCCCGGCCCTGCCGCAAGGTGCAGCAGCGCCAGCGGCACGGCCAGCACCACCGTCGCGATCACCGTCAGCCCGCCCAGCCGCAGCGTGTTCCAGGTGGCGCGCAGGTTGAACCCGTCCGCCACCACATCGGCCCAGGCCTGGTGGCTGAAGGCCACCAGGTTCTCGTCCGTCGCGAAGGAGGTCGCGGCCAGGATCAGCAGCGGCGCCAGGAAGAACAGGATCTGCGCGACGGCGAGCGGCAGGGCCAGCCGCCATGCCCCCCGCTCGTCCATCGGCCTACTTCGCCATCTCGCGGTTGAACCGGTCGATCCAGCGCGCGCGCAGCGGGTTGATCTTCGCCCAGTCGTGGGTGACGAACTTGGACAAGTCGGCGATGGAGCGCATCGGCACGTCGGGACCCGGCGTCACCTCCGTGTTGACTGGCACGAAGAAGAACGGCGCCTGGGCAAGCCCGGACTGCACCCCGGTGGAGATCATGGTGTCGATGTATTGGTAGGCCTGCTCCATGTTCTTCGCGCCCTTGGCGATGTGCATGGTGGTGCCGAAGGCCACGCCGCCCGTTTCCGGCAGGGCGAACTCGATATCCACGCCGCGGGACTTGAGCAGGCTCACCGTGTAGGTATTGGTGTACATCACGTCGATCTGCCCCTGCTGGAACAGGCCGGGCATAGCCGCGGGCTGCGCCACCGCCGCCACCTGCGGCAGGATCTTCCGCAGTTCCGTGAACAGCGGCTCCACATCGGTCTCCGATCCGCCGAAGACCTTCGCCATCTCGATCAGGGAGACGGTGCCGAAGGTGGTGCCGAAGCCTGTCAGCCCGAGGCGGGAGGCGTATTCCGGCTTGAACAGGTCGCGCCAGCCTGCGGGCTTGGGCAGCTTCTTCGGGTTGTAGGCGATGCCCACCACCTGCGCCGCCACGCCCGCGCCGTACTGGTCGGCATAGCCCGACGGCAGCTTCGCACGGTTGCTCAGCTTAGAGGCATCGAAGGGCTCGTAGAGGTTCAGGTCGATCCCCTGCACGCGCGGCCCGGGATCCAGCACGAAGACGTCGAAGGGCGCCACCCCGCGGGAGGCGCGGGCCTTCGCGATCTGGTCCACGGCGAAGAGCGGCTCGTAGGAGGCGTCCACATTGTGCGCCTGCTTCAGAGCGGGGGTGAGGACGGCGCGCAGCGCCTCGTCCCAGCCGCCAGGATAGACGGCGCCGGTCACGCTGCCCGCCGCGTAGGCGGCACGGGGCAGGAAGGGCAGCGCGGCGGCACCGAGGCCCGCGCCCAGCAGGGCACGGCGGTTGAGCGTGGTCATGCGAGGTCTCCGGCTGGGAAAAGGGTGGGGCGGGCCGCGGGCGAGAGCGCCACGCGCACGGGGCCGGGCGCGGGCGGCGCGCCGCGGCGGGATTCGTGCAGCTTCATCTCCGTGCTGCCCGCCTCCACGTCGTGCACGAGGGAGGGGCCGAGCGGCAGGGAAAGCCGCAGCCGCGCGGGCCAGGCGGCGGGATCGGGATCGCCGGCCTCGCGCAGCGCCAGATGCTCCGGCCGCGCGCAGAGGACCACGCGATCCCCCACCGCGAAGCCGCGCGGGCTCTCCACCGGCACCGTCGCGCCCACATCCAGCCGCACGCGGTATCCGGCGCCCTCCCGCGCCTCCACCCGGCCGTGCAGCGCGTTGGTGGTGCCGACGAAACCCGCGACGAAGGGCGTGCCGGGACGGTCGTACACCTCCGCCGGCGCCGCCACCTGCTCCACCCGGCCGCCGCGCATCACGGCCATGCGGTCGGCCATGCTCATCGCCTCGTCCTGGTCGTGCGTCACCAGCACCGCCGTCACGCCGAAGCGGCGCTGGATGCGCTTGATCTCCAGCTGCAGGTCCAGGCGCAGCGCGCGGTCCAGCGCGGCGAAGGGCTCGTCCAGCAGCAGGATGGCGGGCTCGATCGCCAGCGCGCGCGCCAGTGCCACGCGCTGCTGCTGCCCGCCGGAAAGGGCGCGCGGCCGGCGCTCCGCGAAGGCCTCCATCCGCACGGCGGCCAGCGCGGCCTCCACGCGGCGGACGACCTCGGCCTTCGGCATCCGCCGCGCCTCCAGCCCGTAGGCAACATTCTCTGCCACGGTCATATGCGGGAACAGGGCGTAGGACTGGAACACGATGCCCACGCCGCGCTTGCCGGGCGGCAGGTGGTCGATCGGGCTGCCATCCACCGTCACCCGCCCTGCATCCGGGCGGATGAAGCCCGCCACCGTCCGCAGCAGCGTCGTCTTGCCGCAGCCGGAGGGGCCAAGAAGCGCCAGGATCTCCCCTGGCTCCACGGTCAGGGAAACGCCGTCCACCGCGACCGACTGGCCGTAGCGCACGCGCACGCCGTCGATGTCCAGCCGGTGGCCGCGCGGCGTTGCGGGGCCGGCCGTGGTCTCGGCAGGGGAGGCGATCCGTTCGAGCATCGGAGCGGCCTTTGCAAGAGGCAGGCCATTCCGCGCGCCCACCTTGCCAGCGCCCCGCCCCCGCGCCAGGGATTCCGCATGACCCAGCCCATGCCCCCCGACCATCGCGACCTGCGCGGCTATGCCGGGCGCTGGCCGGACTTCCGCTGGCCCAATGGCGCCCGCCTCGCCGTTTCCGTGGTGGTCAACTTCGAGGAAGGCTCCGAGCAGCAGGTCGGCGACGGCGACCCGCGCAGCGAGGCGATGGGCGAGGTGATGAGCGTCGTCCCGCCAGGGGTGAGGGACCAGGGGCAGGAAGGCATCTTCGGCTACGGCCCGCGCGCAGGTCTCTGGCGCATGCTGCGCGCCCTGGACGATGCCGCCCTGCCCGCCACGATCTTCTTCTGCGGCCGCGCGGTGGAGCGGATCCCCGACCTGGCCCGCGAGGCCACGGCGCGCGGGCACGAGGCGGCGGTGCATGGCTGGCGCTGGCGCCCGCACGCGGATTACGCGACGCCGGAGGCCGAGGCCGCCGACCTGGACCGCTGCGTCGCGGCCATCCGCGCCGCCACGGGCGAAACGCCCAGCGGCTTCTTCTGCCGCGGAGGCGAGAGTCCCTGGACGCGCGACCTGCTGCGGCAGCGCGGCTTCCTCTATGCCTCCAACGCCTTCGACGACGACCTGCCGTATTACGATCGCGCCGGGGAAAAGCCGCTGCTGGTGGTGCCCTACGCGCTCGACACCAACGACATGAAGTTCTTCCACCCCAACGGCTTCGTCCGCGCGCGGGAGATGGTGGACTACGTGGCGGATGCCCTGGCGGTGCTGGAGGAGGAGGCGGAGGCCGGACACCCCCGCCTGCTCAACATCGGCTTCCACCTGCGCATCTGTGGCCGCCCCGCGCGCTTCCCCGCCTTCCGCGACACCCTGCGGATGCTCGCCGCGCGCGGCGACCGGATCTGGGTGGCGCGGCGGGACGCGATCGCGCGCGCCTTCGCCGCCGCCGTGCCTCCGGGTTGACCCGCGGCTAGAGCCGCCGCTCCGCGATCGGCGGCAGGAAGGCGTCCGTGTAGATGTCCGCCACCTTCAGCCGGTTCGGCAGGCCGTAGGCACCCTCCACCGCCTCGATCGCCTTCTGGAAGCGCGGCATGTCGGGGTTGGAGAGCCCGTTCTTCATCACGTGGTCCGAGATGACCTGCTGCTCCATGCTGATCGCCTGCCGCTCGGTCTCGATCGCCACATCCGTCAGCGGCTCCGCCTTCTTCAGCGCGGCGATGCTCTCCGCCCGGTTCCTGTTGGCGTAGATCAGCCCACGGAACAGGGCGCGCTGCGCGTTGCGGACCACCTCCGGGTTCTTCTCCGCGAAGGCCTTCGTCGTGATGTAGGCGGTGCCCAGCAGGTCCAGCCCGTGGTCGCGGTAGTACAGGATGTTCTGCTGCGGGAAGTCCAGCCCCAGCGCCTTCAGCGACATGCCGACGGAGGTGATGGCGCCCGTCACGCCGTCCGCCCGCTTCTGCACCAGCATCGGCTCGCGCAGCTCCGGGCTCACGCTCATCCAGTTCACTTTGCCCGCATCAACCCCGGCCATTTTCGCGAAGGCGGGGAAGAGCTGGCGGCCCGCATCGGATTCCGGCGCGGCGAGCGTCCGGCCCTCCAGGTCCTTCGGCGCCCTCACCCCGCCATCCGCGCGCGTCACGGCGCAGAGCAGGGAGCGGTCGCCCCAGATGCCGGTGACGACGAGGCCGGAATTCGGGTTCTCCGCCATGAACTTGATGACGGGATTGATGTCCGCCTGGCCCATGTCATAGGCGCCACCCGCAATATCCACGGGCACGCGGCCGGAGCCGAAGCCGCGATCCACCGTGGCGTCCAGCCCCACCTCGCGGAAATACCCCTTCTCCAGCGCCATGGTGGCGTAGGCGTTGGGCCCCTGCTTCGCCCAGTCCAGCGCGAAGCGCAGCTTCGGCATGGCCTGTGCTCGCGCAACATGGGGCCGGGCTAGGCCGCCGGCCGAGAGCGCCGCGGCCGCGGCCAGAAGGTGGCGGCGGGACGGATTCTGTTGCATGGAGGCCTCTCTTCCCGCCCCTGGGACATCCCGGCGGCGCCAGGCACCCGGCAGCAAGAACGGTGCCGGAAGGATCGGGTCCGCCACAGGCACCGGAGCGCGCAGCCATCGACCCCTGCCTCATCACGGCCGAAGCCCTGGTCCGGTACTACCGCCGCCGCATCCTCTCCCCGACGGAGGTGGCGCGGGCCGTGCTGGCGCGGATCGAACGGCTGAATCCGGCCCTCAACGCCATCATCACCCTCGACCCCGCGCGCGCGCTGGAGGCGGCGCGGGCCAGCGAGGCGCGCTGGGCCGCCGGGTGCCCGCTCTCCCCGCTGGACGGCGTGCCGCTGACGGTGAAGGACAACATCCCCGTCGCCGGGCTGCGCTGCACATGGGGCAGCACCACGCATCGCGATTTCGTCTCCGTGCGGGACGAGCTGCCCGTGGCGCGGCTCCGAGCGGCCGGTGCCGTGATCCTCGGGAAGACGAACGTCCCGGAGTTCACGCTGGAGGGCTACACGAGCAATGCCCTATTCGGCCCCACCGGCAATCCCTGGAACCCGGCGCTGACCCCCGGTGGGTCCAGCGGCGGGGCCGTCGCGGCGGTGGCCGCGGGGCTGGGCCCGATCGCCATCGGCACGGATGGCGGCGGCTCCATCCGCCGCCCGGCCTCGCACACCGGCCTCGTCGGCATGAAGCCCACCCCCGGCCGCGTGCCCCGCGCCGACGGGCTGCCGCCGATCCTGCTGGACCTGGAGGTGATCGGCCCCATCGCCCGCAGCGTCGGCGATGCCGCCATCCTCCTCTCCGTCATGGCCCCGCCGGACCCGGTGCGGGACCCCGCCTCCCGCGGCCTGCCCCCCTTCATGCCGCCCGAGGGGATGCCGCGTCTCCGCATCCGCTACGTCCCGCGCTTCGGGGACCACCCGGTTGATCCGGGCATCGCCGCATCCGTCGCCACCGCCGCGCAGCGCCTCTCCGCGCTGGGCCACGCGGTGGAGGAAGGCCCGCCGCCCTTCGACTTGGACGAGATCCTGCCCCTCTTCGGCGCCATCGGCGGGGCGGGTCTGGCCTGGCTGCTCTCCACCCTGCCGGGGAACCCCGATCCCCGCTCCCCCAACCTCCGCGCCATGGCGGAGGCCGGGCGCGCCATGCCGGCCGGGGCGCTGATGGCGGCGCTGGACACGATGGCCGCCTTCCGCCGGAGCATGGCCGCCTTCCTGACGACGGAGTGCGACGCCATCCTCACCCCTTCCGCCGCCGCCCTGCCCTGGCCGGCCGGGGAGGCCCATCCGCCAATGATCGACGGCCAGCCGGTCGGCCCGCGCGGCCACGCCGTCTTCACCAACTTCGCCAATCTCGGCGGCCTGCCCGCCCTCGCCCTGCCCTGCGATCCCGTGGATGGCCTGCCCTGCGGCTTCCAGCTCGTTGGCCCGCCAGGGTCCGACGCGGTGCTGATGTCGGTGGGGGCGGAGTACGAGCAGGCCCACCCCTGGGCGGAGCGCTGGCCTTCCCTGGCGTAACGTGGCCCGCCTCTTGCCCGGCACGGCGGGCCACCACCGGAGCCGCCCGTGCCGCGCCTCACCCTCCACCGCCTGTCCATGGCGCATCCCGGCGACGTCTCCGCCCTCGCCACCCTGATCGCGGATGGGATCGTCCCCGCCGCCTCCATCCGCGCCGTGATCGGCAAGACCGAGGGCAATGGCGGGCTGAACGACTTCACCCGCGGCTTTTTCAGCCAGTCCCTGATGCATCTGCTCGCGCGGGAGACGGGTGAAGCGGCGGAGGAGCTGGCCGGACGCATCCCCTGCGTGCTCTCCGGCGGCACGGAAGGGGTCCTGTCCCCCCACTACATCGTCTTCACGGAGGAGGAGGGCGCCGGCGAGGCGGGCCTGGCCATCGGCACCGCCTTCGGCCCGCCCGTCGCGCCCGGGGACGTGGGCAACGACGCCCAGATCGCCCGCGTGGCCGATGCGGTGCGCGCGGCGGTGGCGGATGCGGGCATCGCCGACCTCGCCGATGTCGCCCTGGTGCAGGTGAAGTCCCCCGCGGGCGGCCCCGGCCTGCTGCTGCACTCCGTCGCGGGCGGCACCATGGGCGCGGCCCTCGCCCTGGGCGACGTGCCGGCGGAGGAGGCACGCGGCCCCGCCCTGCTGGAACGCACGGACCTTTTCTCCCCGCGCGTCAGCGCCTCCGCCGGGGTGGAGGTGACGCGGGACGAGGTGGTGGTGCTCGGCACCGCCCGGGGTTGGGCGCCGGGGCTGCGCATGGCCGTGCGCCCCATGGCCGACGCGCTGGACCTGCGCGCCGTGCAGGCCGCCTTCCGCGCCGCGGGGCTGGAGGCGGATCCGGACGTGCCGGAAGCGCAGCGCCCGCGCATCCGCGCGATCCTGGCGAAGGCCGAGCCGGACCGGAGCCTGTCCATCCGCGGCCAGCGTCACACCATGCTCGGCGACACGGATATCGACGCGCAGCGCCACCTGCGCGGGGCGGTCGGCGCCATCATCGCCGCCGTGGCCGGGGATGGGCGCGTCTTCGTCTCCGGCGGCGCGGCCCATCAGGGCCCGCCCGGCGGCGGTCTGGTGGCCGTGATCGCGGCGGAGGAGGCGTGATGCGGATCGGGATCATCGGAAGCGGCGTGGCCGGCTCCCTCCTCGCGGAAGGCCTTCTCGGCACCCCCGGCCTGGACGTCTCGGTCTTCGAGCGCGCGGCGGCGGGCGAGCACGCGGAGGCCGGCACCGGCCTCAACCTCGGCCCCAACGCGCTGAAGGCGCTGCGCCTGCACAACCCCGCCCGCCACGCGGCGCTGCGGGAAGCCTCCCTGCCCTGGCGCCGCTGGATCGTGGAGCTCTGCGACGGCACGCCCCTGCTGGACCTCGACATGCTGGAGGTGGCGGATGAGCCGGGCGTCCGCATCCGCTGGTCCGAGCTCTACCGGCTGCTCCGCGCCCCCATCGCCCCCGCCATCCGCCAGGGACACGCGCTGGAGGCGTTGGAGGAGGACGCCGCCGGCCGCCTCGTCCCCGTCTTCCGCACCCCGGACGGCGCCCTGGCCCGGCACGGCGGCTTCGACCTGCTGGTGGGCGGCGACGGACGCTACTCCCGCCTGCGCGCGCTGACGGCAGGGGAACCACCCTCCGTTCAACTCGGCGTCTGCATCTGGCGCATGCTGGTGGAGAGGGCCGACACCTGTCCATTCGACGATTACGGCCAGTGGTTCGAGGGGCCGAACCGCCTCCTCGCCTTCCAGGTGCCGGGGAACGCCACCTACGTCGCCGGCGCCTTCCCGCTGGACGGAAGCGGGAGCATCCCGGCGGAGGCCCGGACCGCCGCCTTCCAGCGCGCCCTCTTCACCCCCGCCCATGGCGCGCCCAGCCCCGCCGTGGCCTGGATGCTGGACCGGATCGAGGCCGGCATCGACAGCATCCACTGGGCCCGGATGCAGGAAGCCCCGGTGCTGCGCCACGGCGCCGCTGGCCGGGCGCTGTTCCTCGGCGATGCCGCGCAGGCCATGGTGCCCACCCTCGGACAGGGCGCGACCCAGGCGGTGGAGGACGGGGTGCTGGCCGCCGCCGTGCTGCGCACGGGCGGCGGCGCCGCGGAGGTGGCGGCGCTGCGCGATCCGCGGCTGGATTACGTGCGCGGCCTCTCGCAGGAGGCGAGCGACACCGTCCTCGGCACCGATCCCGTCTCCGGCACGCGGAAGAAAGGGGAGGCGCCCTTTCTGGAGAAGCTGCGCCGCCTCTACAGGGACGTGCCAGCGGCGGTGTGATCGTGGGTGGCCCCAAGGGGCTCCGCCCCTTGGATCCCCGCCAAGAGCCTGAGGCCCTTGGAACCCCTTATGGCTGCCGCGGGACTGACCTGAGCTGTTTGCGCCCTCTCCGATCGAGCAGATCCTGCCCCCGCAGTCGCCTCGGCTCGTAGAGCCGAGGCGCAACTCAGCGGGGCAAGAACAAAACCCAGAAAAAGATGATGGTGAGGGGTCCGGGGAGAGGAAGAATTCCTTCTTTCTCTCCCCGGGACAGACCGTCGCCAGAGGATCAGAGCAATAGCGCGGGAACCAGCAAGCGGTTCTCCAGATAGGCCACCCGATCCCCCGGTTCCCCGGCCCGCATCAGCGCCACGGAAACGACGCCCGTTCCCACGCGGGTTCCATCCTCCAGCTCACCGCCGGGGATGCTCTCCAGCACGACCTGAAGGGCTGGGTCGCCGGGGCCGATCTCCAGCGCCACCTCGCCCTCCCTTTCCGCCCGACGCTCCACCATCACGGCAGCGGCGCCCTTGCGGCCAAGCGTCACGCGGACCACCCCCTCCGCCCCTGGCGGCGAGCGGAGCGAGACGACCACGCGGGCCGGTCCCTCGAACGGTGCGGGAACGGCCAGCGCGGCGCGGCCGGGACGGGTCCAGGCGCCCCATTCCTCCGGCGGGAGCCAGCCTCCGCCCTCCGGCACGGCGGCGGCCCGCGCCAACCCGGCATGCGGCCCGGGCGAGCCGGCATGGCCGAGGCGAATGGCGTAGGCGAGCGGCAGGGGTGGCGCCGGGTCCTGCGGCTCCCGCGACAGGCGGCGGGCGCCCGCCAGCATCTCCTCGGCGATCTCCGCCCAGGGGCGCAGCCCGCCATGGCTGGGGATCCGGGCGGCGGCCGCGGCCAGGCGCGCCGGATCGGCGAGCAGGCCTTCCACCACGGTGGCCAGATCATCCGCGCTGCCTGGGGTGAAGAACACGGCGCCGTTGCGGCCGCTCTCCATCAGGGAGGGGATTTCCGACACCACGGGCACGCGCCGGTGAAGGAGCGATTCCGAGACGGGTAGCCCCCATCCCTCGTGCCGGCTGGGATAGAGGGTGAAGAGGCAGCCCCGGTAGAGGCGGCCCAGCGCCGCGTCGTCCAGATCGTGCAGCGGCGTCACCCGCTCCGCCAGGGCGGGGTCGGCGGCCAGGGCGGCGAAGACCGGTTCGTCCCCCTCTGCCCGTCGCCCGGCGAAGACGAGGCGCGGCGTGCCCGCGGGCCCGCGCCGGTCCAGCAGCATCCGCCAGGCAGCGAGCGCCAGGAGATGACCCTTCCGCGGCTCCAGGCTGGAGACGAGGAGGACGAAGGGCTCGTCCGGAAGGTCCGGATGGGCGGCGCCGCGCGGGGCGGCGACGGGGCGCGGTGCCTCCCGCAGGATCGGCAGGCGGCCGAGGCGGCGCGCCGGTGCCTGGGTCGTGGCGGGGGCCTCCTCGGGCTCCTCCAGCGCGGGATCGTAGCCGTCCGGCGTGACGACGAGGACGGGCGGCGCCGGCCAGTCCGGCAGATGGCGCGCCATCAGCCGGCGGTATTCCGCCGCGGTCGCGTGGGACACGGCGAGGACGCCGTCCGCCAGCACCGGCAGGGTGGAGAACCAGCGCCCGAACTCCGCCCGCACCGCCGGCCCGGCGAGGTCCGGGAGCACGAGCGGCCCGCAATCGTGCAGCAGCGGCACGTGGCGGGCCCCGGCGGCACGGGCGGCGCGCAGCGCGGTGGCGTAGCGCGGCAGCCACCAGGCCGTGCCGGGCATCAGGATCAGCGTGCCCGGCCCGGGCTTCAGGGCCGGGCCGGTGCGGCGCCATTCCGCCAGCACCGCCAGTGTGTCGCGCCAGGCTGGCTCCTCGGCATCGGCGCCGCTGCGGGAAAGGTCGTGCAGGCGCCGGAACAGGGGCGTCGGCAGCACCCGCCAGCCGTCCTCCTCCGGGTGCATGGCACAGAGCGTCGCCTGCCCCGCCAACGCCGACGCCACCTCCGCCTGCACGCGCTGGATGCCGCTGGGCGCCCGGCGATGGAAGAACCAGGAGACGAGGTCGGAGAGGTCCAGCACCGGCCCGCCCGCGCGCGGGGCCGGCAGGTGGGAGAGGGCCGTGCGCCATTCCGTCCAGGCGGCCGTCTGATGGGGGTCCAGCAGCAGGGCGCGGCCATAGGCCTCGGCCGCCGCCTCCCGCCGGCCCAGCAGCTTCAGCGCGTGGCCGATCTGCAGGTGGATGTCCGGGTCACCTGGCTCCATTGCCTCCGCGCGGCGGTAGAGGTCCAGGGCGCCGCCGGGATCGCCATCCTCCTTCAGGCAGTGGCCGCGCTGGACGAGGATGCCGCGATCTTCCGGGCGCAGGCGAAGATAGGCGCCATAGGCCTCAGCGGCCTCTGCCCAGCGGCGGGAGTCCCGCGCCGCATCGCCCCGGGCCAGCAGCGCGCCCGCATCCCCGGCCCCTTCGCCCCGCTTCTCCGGCAATCCTTCGTTCCCCTTCCGGCACGCCGGGGAACATGCCGCGCCGGGTGCGGCAAGGCCAGGGTGGCACCACGGGCCGTGCGTTTGGCTGGCGGGGATCATCGTCTATAGGGTCGCTCCGATGCGCCCCAGAATCCTGATCGACGGCTTCAACCTCGCCCTGGAGCACGGCACCGGCGTCTCGACCTATGCCCGGAATCTCTCGTACCGGCTGGGCGCCGCGGGGGCGGAGGTGGAGGTTCTCTACGGACGCCACGTGAACCCGAAGTGGAGCGACCTGATCCGCGAGATCGCCTTCTTCGACGATCCGGGGATCGAGCGGATGACCCTCGGGCGCCGCGTGCGACGCTTCCGGCGGACGCTCGCGGCCGGTTTCGGCGAGACCGCCTCGCACATTCCCGTGACCGGCCAGGTGGTGGCCGACACCTATGCCGGGCGCATGCCGCATTTCGACCGGCTGTGGAACATCGAGGACGTGTTCAACCGCGCCCACAACCGCTTCAAGATGTTCCCGGGCACCGTGCCCATCAGCACCGGCGGCAAGACGCCGGCCGTGGCGCACTGGACCTATCCGCTGCCCATGCGCATGCCAGGGGCGAAGAACATCTACACCTTCCACGACCTGGTGCCGCTGCGCCTGCCCTTCACGACGCTGGACCACAAGCGCCGCTACTTCCGCCTGTGCCGGATGCTGATGCAGCAGGCCGATCACATCGTGACGGTGAGCGAGACCTCCCGCCGGGACGTCATCAACCTGCTCGGCGCGCCCGAGGACAAGGTGACGAACACCTACCAGTCCGTGGAACTGCCCGCATCGCTCGCCAACAAGCCGGAGGACCAGGCGCGGGACGAGATCCGCGGTGCCTTCGGGCTGGAGTGGAAGGGCTACCACCTGTTCTTCGGCGCCATCGAGCCGAAGAAGAACCTGGGCCGGCTGATCGAGGCGCACCTCGTCTCCGGCATCAAGACGCCGCTGGTGATCCTGGGCAAGCAGGCCTGGAAGAGCGACCAGGAGATGCGGCTGCTCTTCGAGGACCACCAGCGCTGGATGACCCAGCAGGGCGAGCAGAAGCTGACCCAGCGAAAGCTGCGGGAGCAGATCATCCTGCTGGACTACGCGCCCTTCCGGCTGCTCGTCTCCGTCATCCGCGGCGCGAAATCCGTGTTCTTCCCCTCCCTCTACGAGGGGTTCGGCCTGCCGGCGCTGGAGGCGATGAGCCTCGGAACGCCCGTGCTGACCTCCAACACCTCCTCCCTGCCGGAGGTGGTGGGGGACGCGGCGGTGAAGGTGAATCCCTACGACATCCGCGCCATGGTGGAGGGGATCCGCGCCCTGGATTCCGACGAGGAGCTGCGCGAGCACCTCTCCTGGGCCGGGCAGCGCCGGGCCGCGACCTTCAGCGCCGCCGCCTATGAGGCGCGGCTGGCCGAGCTCTACGCCCGGCTGGGGGTGAAGCTGGAGCCCGGCGTGAACGAGGTGCGGATGGGGGCGTGAACCGGCCGGGGCTTGGACTCCGCCACGCCCCCCGCTAACACGCCCCACCTTTCCGCCCGCCCCCTTCTGCCGCCAACGAGGCCCGCCATGACCGACACCCTGCCCGACCGCCTCTCCGCCGATCCCGCCAGCCCCTTCTTCGACCAGTCGCTCCTGGAGCGCGGCGTGGGCGTGCGCTTCAAGGGCGTGGAGAAGAACAATGTGGAGGAGTACTGCGTCAGCGAGGGCTGGGTGCGGCTCTCCGTCGGCAAGGCCGTGGACCGCAAGGGCAAACCGATGACGATGAAGCTCCAGGGCAAGGTGGAGCCTTACCTCCGCGAGCCGGCCGCCACGGAGGAGGAGGCGGCGCCGGAAGCCTGATCAGACCGGCCGCACCCGCGGGTCCGCCGCCAGTTCCATCAGGTCCAGCTCCTCCTCCAGCACGTGGAAGGCATCGTCGCCGATGGTGCCGTCCTGCCGCAGGGCTTCCAGCACGTCCCGCGCCGCCTCCACCGCGCGGCCCTGAAGCGCCGCCGTGCCGTCCGGCGCCGGCGCCTCGATCCCCTCCTCGTCCAGCTTCGCGCGGGCCTTCATCTCCCGCAGGAGGGAGTCCCGTGCCGACGAGGCGGGCGTCTCCTCCAGGGCGCGCATGGCGGCCTTGGAGGTCTTCAGCCGGGCCAGCCGCACCTCCGCCTCCACCGTGTCGTCCTCCGACAGGCCGAGGCGCCGCAGCAACGGGCCGATGGTGCTGCCCTGGACCACGAGCGTGACGAGCACCACGCAGACGGCGGCGAAAACGATCGGGTCCCGGAAGGGGAAATCCTCCGGCAGCGCCAGGGCCGTGGCGAGGGTGACGATGCCCCGCATCCCCGACCAGGAGATGAGGAGCCCGCCCCCCACCGTCGGCGCCGGCAGGGGCCGGCCGCGGGGCGCGTAGGGGCCGAAGCGCCGCATCGCGAGGCGGGCGACGGCGTTGTAGGCCATCACCCAGCCCAGCCGGGCCAGGATCACCGCCAGGCAGGTGCCGGCGGCCAGCAGCGCCACCCCCTCCCACGCCCCGTCCAGGCGCCCGAGGATGACGCGCATCTCCAGCCCGATGAGCAGGAAGGCCAGGGCGTTCAGCACGAAGACCGCTACCTCCCACACCGCGTAGGATGCGATGCGGCGCCGGGCCCCGGTGCTGCGCGGGGCGTGGCGGGCCAGGGTCATGCCGTAGGCCACCACCGTGATGATGGCCGAGACGTGCAGCGCCTCCGCCAGGATCCAGACGCCGAAGGTGCCGAGGAACTGCAGGATCACGCTGATCGGCATCTCCAGCGAGACCCGGCGGGTGAAGGCGAAGTAGAGCCGCGCGGCCGCCCATCCCAGCGCCGCGCCGCCCACCGCCGTCACCAGCAGCATCGGTACCGCGCTGGCCAGCGAGAAGCTCCCCGTGGCCGCGGCTGCCAGCGCCAGGCGGAAGACCAGCAGGGCGCTGGCGTCGTTGAACAGGCTCTCCCCCTCCAGGATCACCATGATCCGGTGGGGCGGGTTGAGCCGCCGCAGCACCGCGGTGGCGGCCGCGGCATCGGGCGGTGCGACGATGGCCCCGAGCGCGATGGCGGCCGCCCAGGGGATTTCCGGCAGAACCCAGCGGGCGACCACGGCCACGGCGGCAATGGTGATGCCCACCGCCACCAGGGCAAGGGTGGCGACGGGAACCAGGTTGTCCCGCAGGTCCCGGGGGGACGCATCGAAGGCCGCGTCCAGCAGAACGGGGGCGACGAAGAGGGCCAGCGCCAGCTGCGGGTCGATCGTGACCAGCGGCACGCCGGGGATGAAGGCGGCCGCCAGCCCGCCGAGGGCCAGCAGGGCGGGAGCGGGCACCTTCAGGCGATGGGCCAAGGCCGTGAGCAGGGCCGCCGCCAGGAGAAGGCCGATGATGGTTTCGAAAAGCGCCATTCACGCAGGGTAAGGGGCCGGACGGCCCGGACGAAAGCGGGGCGGGCGGGACGTCCTTGACTTCCAGCGATGCGGAAGCCGAGCCTTGCCCCAAGGCGCCCGCTCAAGGGACCGGAGAGGACGTTCCATGAGGGATTGCACCGCGCACGGCTCCCTGCGCGCCTCCTTGGCTGCCTCGCAGCCCGGCTTCGGCCGCCGCGCCCTGCTCGCCGCCGCCCCATCGGCCGCCCTGGCCGGCGCTCCGGCCGCCGCGCAGGACTATCCCACCCGCCCGATCCGCATCCTCGTCGGCTTCACCGCCGGCGGCAGCGCGGACATCATGGCGCGCGACATCGGCCAGCAGCTTTCCACGGCCTGGGGGCAGCCGGTTGTGGTGGAGAACCGCAGCGGCGCCAACGGCACCATCGCCACCCAGGCCATGATCGGGGCGCCGCCCGATGGCTACACGCTGCTGATGACGGTCTCCTCCCATGTCACGAACCCCCGCCTCTATCCCGGGGTGGACTACGACCCCGTGCGGGATGTCTCGCCCGTCACCCTCGTCGCCTCCTCGCCGCTGGTCATCCTGGCGCATCCGCGCTTCGCCGCCGGTGACATGAAGGCCGCGATCGAGGCGGCGCGCGCGAAGCCCGGCACCGTCACCTACTCATCGCCCGGCACCGGATCGGTCCAGCACCTGTCCATGGAGCTGATGAACGGGCTCGCGGGGATCGGGATGGTCCATGTCCCCTATCGCGGCGGCGCCAATGCGCTGACGGACCTGCTGAGCGGCCAGGTGCAGCTCAGCATCCTCTCCATCGTCCAGGCGCTGCCGCTGATCCGGCAGGGGCAGGTCAAGGCGCTGGCCGTCACCACGCCCGCCCGCGCCGCCTCCCTGCCCGAGGTGCCGACCCTCGAGGAGGCCGGGGTGCAAGGCTACGATTCCTCCCTCTGGTTCGCCCTGCTGGCGCCGCCGCGCACCCCCGCGCCGATCGTCCACCGGCTGAACGGAGAGGTGACGCGCATGCTCCACACCCCGGAGATGCGCACTCGGCTCACAGCCCAGGGCGCCGACCCGATCGGCGGCACGGAGGAGGAGCTGGCGGCCTTCCTGCGGGCCGAGGACGCGAAATGGGCGGAGGTGATCCGGCGGGCCAATGTCCGCCCGGAGTAGCGGGGCTCAGACCGCCTCCTCCCAGTATTCCTGCAGGTAGGGCTCCAGTTCGGCCGGATCGAGATCGACCCCGATCCCCGGCGCATCGGGGATGGCCACCGTCCCGTCCGGGGCCACCGGATGGTCCCCGCGCAGCCGGCGCAGCGCGTTCGGCGTGCGGTCGTACTCGAAGAAGGGATAGGTCCAGGGATCCCCGGCCCGGTGGCTCGGCAGCACGGCGGTCATCTGCAGCGAGGCGTGGAAGTTCACGACCGTGCCGAAGACATGCGCCATGACGGGGATGCCGAAGGCCTCCCCCAGCGCGGCGATGCCCATGGCGCTGGTGAAGCCGCCGCAGACCGAGAGGTCGGGCTGCAGGATGTCGAAGGTCCGCTCGATCAGCGCGTCCCGGAAGGCGGGCAGCCCCGCCAGCGCCTCCCCGCCCGCGATGGCCGTGCGCATCAGGCCGGAGAGCATGCGGTAGCCCGGCAGGTCGTCGGGGGCGAGCGGCTCCTCGATCCAGAGCAGCCCGGCCTCCTGCATCCGGTCGGCGGCCTCCAGCGCGGCGCGGGGGGTGTAGCCGCGGTTCACGTCGATCATCAGCGCCACCTCGTCCCCGAGCTGCCGGCGCAGCGTGGCGACGATCGCCGCATCGGCGCGCGGGGAGAGGCCGCTGCGGAGCTTCAGGGCCCGGAACCCCTCCTTCCGATGGGCCTCGGCCTCCTCGGGGA
Source organism: Roseomonas indoligenes (assembly GCF_017813365.1). Lineage (GTDB taxonomy): Bacteria > Pseudomonadota > Alphaproteobacteria > Acetobacterales > Acetobacteraceae > Roseomonas > Roseomonas indoligenes. Next base: position 257,108 of record NZ_JAGIZA010000001.1, on the reverse strand, counting down.
CGCGGGCATAAGGGTCCTCGCCGGGCCGCATGAAGGGGCCGCTGACATAGGCGGTGGCCCGTTCCCGCACCGCGCCGCCCAGCATGGCGTGGAGCGGCACCCCCTCGATCTTCGCCCTTGCGTCCCAGAGGGCCATGTCCAGCGCGCTCGTCGCCATGAGGGAGACGCCGCGCCGGTCGTAGTTCAGCGTGCCCAGCATGGCCCGGTGCAGCGGCAGGGTGGCGCGCGGGTCCCGGCCGAGGAGCAGCGGGGCCAGCACCTTCCGGATATAGGCGCCGGCCGCAACCGGAGAGGAGGCGTTCTCCCCCCAGCCGGAGACGCCCTGGTCGGTCACCACCTGCACCAGCACCGCGGCGCGGCGGCGCAGCACCTGCAGGGCATTTCCCAGCGGCTCCGGCATGTCGCAGGCGACCTGGTAGGCGCGGATCGCGGTGACCTTCATGGACGGCCCTTCCTTTCTGGCTCTGGCGGCAGCCTGTGGCCGGGCGGCCCGCTTGCCCAGCCCCGCCCGGCGCGGGGAGCCGATCCGCCCGCCGGCGGGAGCCCGGTCGCTTGACCCCTGCCCCGCCCCCTCCGCATATGGCGCCCATGCTCTTCCGGCCGCGATCAAACCCGATGGGGGCGCGAATTCCCGGCCCGGTCCTCCCCTGAGGGCCGGGAGACACCGCCGCAGCCACCTCTCGCCGCCCCGGCCCAGCCCCGGGCCCGGCCCCGAACACCGGACCGACCATGACCGACGCCCCCGCCGATACCCAGAAGCCCGAGGGAGCCCGCGACTACAAGGGCACCGTCTTCCTGCCGAAGACCCCCTTCCCCATGCGCGGCGACCTGCCGAAGAAGGAGCCGGCCACGCTCGCGCGCTGGGCGGCGCAGGACCTGCGCGGGCAGCTCCGCGAACGGTCCCGGGGCTTGCAGAAGTTCGTTCTGCATGATGGCCCGCCCTACGCGAACGGTCCGCTGCACATCGGCCACGCGCTGAACAAAATCCTGAAGGACGTGATCAACCGCGCCGCCCAGATGTCGGGCAAGGACGCGGACTACGTCCCGGGCTGGGACTGCCACGGCCTGCCGATCGAGTGGAAGGTCGAGGAGGAGTACCGCGCGAAGAAGATGGACAAGGACAGCGTGCCCATCCTGGAGTTCCGGGAGGAGTGCCGCGCCTATGCCCGCAAGTGGCTGGACATCCAGCGCGAGGAGTTCAAGCGCCTGGGCGTGCTGGGCGACTGGGAAGACCGCTATGCCACGATGGACTTCACCTCGGAGGCGACGATCGCCGAGGAGATCGGCCGCTTCCTGATGAACGGCTCCCTCTACCGCGGCCTGCGCCCGGTGATGTGGAGCCCGGTGGAGAAGACCGCCCTCGCCGACGCCGAGGTGGAGTACCACGACGTCACCTCCCCCACCCTGCACGCCGCCTTTCCCGTGGTGAGCACGCGGGCGCAGGGTTTGGATGACGCCCGGGTGGTGATCTGGACCACCACCCCCTGGACCATCCCCGCCAACCGCGCCGTGGCTTACGGGGAGGAGATCGACTACGCGCTGGTCCATGTGGACGGCATCGAGGAGGGCTCCCGCCTCGCCACCGGCGACAATCTGATCGTCGCCCTCTCCCTGCTCCCCGCCTTCGCGAAGGAGGCGGGGCTGGCCGCGCATTCCGTGCGGCGGGTCATCAAGGGCACGGAGTTCGCCGGCACGATCCTGGCGCACCCGCTGCGCGGCTGGGCCGCCGGCCAGGGTGCCTATGACCACGATACGCCGATGCTGGCGGGCGACTTCGTCACCGCCGATGCCGGCACGGGCTTCGTCCACATCGCGCCCAGCCACGGCGAGGACGACTTCGCGCTCGGCCGCGCCAACGGGCTGCCGGTGCCGGAGATGGTGGGCGACGACGGCACCTACACCGTGCAGGCCGTGGGCTTCACCGGCCTGCACGTCTTCAAGGCGCACGAGGCCGTCTGGGCCGCGCTGGAAACTATGGGCACGCTGGCCGCCAAGGGTTCGCTGAAGCACAGCTACCCGCATTCCTGGCGCAGCAAGAAGCCCGTGATCTTCCGCGCGACGCCGCAGTGGTTCATCGCGATGGACGACGCGAATCAGATCCGGGCGAAGGCGCTGCAGGCGATCGCCGACACGCATTTCGTGCCGGACCAGGGCCGCAACCGCATCGGCTCTATGGTGGCCGCGCGGCCGGACTGGTGCATCTCCCGCCAGCGCGCCTGGGGCGTGCCCATCGCCGTCTTCGTCGAGAAGAAGTCCGGCGAGGTGCTGCGCGACCCCGCGGTGATGGACCGCATCATCTGCGCCTTTCGCGAGGAAGGGGCGGATGCCTGGTACAAGCCGGACGCCGCCGCCCGCTTCCTCGGCAACGCGCGCAATCCCGACGACTACGAGCAGGTGATGGACATCGTGGACGTGTGGTTCGAGTCCGGCTCGACCCACGCCTTCGTCCTGCCGGACCACGGCCTGCCCTTCCCGGCCGATCTCTACCTGGAGGGCTCGGACCAGCATCGCGGCTGGTTCCACTCCTCCCTGCTGGAATCGGTGGGCACGCGCGGCATCGCGCCCTTCAAGGCCATCCTGACCCACGGCTTCGTGCTGGATGAGTCCGGGCGGAAGATGTCCAAGTCCCTCGGGAACGTCACCGCCCCGCAGGAGGTGATGAAGGACTACGGCGCGGACATCCTGCGCCTCTGGGTGATGAACTCGGACTTCGCGGACGACCTGCGCATCGGCAAGACCATCCTCGGCCAGCAGGCGGAGCTGTACCGGCGCATCCGCAACACCCTGCGCTGGCTGCTGGGCAGCCTGGAGGGCTTCACCGAGGCGGAGAAGGTGCCCTACGCCGACTTGCCGGAGCTGGAGCGCTTCATCCTGCACCGCGTGGCCGGGATTGATGCCCGCATTCGCAAGGCGGCAGCGGATTACGACTGGTCCGGCGTGATGCCGGAGATCCACAACTTCTGCGCCTCCGACCTCTCCGCCTTCCTCTTCGACATCCGCAAGGACAGCCTCTACTGCGACCGGCCGGATGAGCCCCGCCGCCGCGCCGCGCGCACGGTGCTGGACATCCTGCACCGCTGCCTCTGCACCTGGCTCGCCCCCGTCCTCGTCTTCACCGCGGAGGAAGCCTGGCTCGCCCGCTTCGGCGAAGGGACGGACAGCGTCCACCTCCAGACCTTCCCGGAGATCCCGGCGGAGTGGCGGGACGATGCCCTGGCGGATCGCTGGGCGCGGGTTCGCGCCGTTCGCGGGCTGGTGACGGGCGCGCTGGAGAAGGCACGGGCCGGTGGCGTCATCGGCTCCTCCCTCCAGGCCGCGCCGGAGCTGGCGCTGGCCTCGGCCAATGCCGACCTGTCGGACCTTCCCTGGGCGGAGCTCTGCATCACCTCCGACCTCTTCCTGCTGGACAGCGTTCCGACCGGCGAGGGCGTGGAGATGGCGCCCGAGGCCGCGGTGCGCTTCGCCCCGGCCCCCGGCAACAAGTGCGAGCGGTGCTGGCGCGTGCTGCCGGAGGTGGGGCGTTCCGCCGCCCACCCTGGCCTCTGCCTGCGCTGTGAGGCGGCGGTCGGCTGATGGCTGCCCTCAACCTCCGCCGGGGCCTGATCCTCGCCCTGCTGGTCCTGGTCGCGGACCAGGCCAGCAAGTGGTGGGTCCTGGAGGTCCTCCAGCTTCCCACCCTCCGCAACGTGAACCTGATCGGCGGCGGCGGCTTCGGGCTGGACCTGACCATGGTCTGGAACCGCGGCGTCACCTTCGGCCTGCTCTCGGGCAGCGCGCCCTGGCACGCCTGGGCCCTGGCGGCCCTGGCGGCCGCCATCGCCGTCTTCCTCGTCCGCTGGATGGCGAAGGCCGAGAACCGGCGCACGGCCCTCGCCCTCGGCGCCATCGTCGGCGGCGCGGTGGGCAACGTGATCGACCGCGCCCGGTTCGGCGCGGTGGTCGATTTCGTGGACGCCTATGCCTGGGGCTGGCACTGGTACGTCTTCAACGTGGCGGACGCCGCCATCGTCCTCGGCGTGGTCGTGCTGCTGATCGAGGCCGTGACCTCCCGCCCGCCGGAGCGAGAGACGGCGTGACGAAACGTTCACCTCCGAGCCCCCTGTTTCCGCCCCATGCGCATCTTTGCTAGAGAAGCGGCCGTCATGACCCTTCGCCCCCTCCTCCTGGCCCCGCTGCTGGCCTCCTCGCTGCTGGCCCTCGCGGGCTGCGGCGGCGACACCTCGCGCATGCTCGGCCTGACCCGCGACGCTCCGGACGAGTTCCAGGTCGTCACCCGCGCCCCCCTCTCCATCCCGCCGAGCCTGGGCAACCTGCCCCCGCCCCGCCCCGGCGCCGTGCGCCCGCAGGAGCTTTCCGCGCGCGAGCGTGGCGAGAGCACCCTGGTCCCCGGCACGCTGCTGGGCGAGGGCCGGACGGACCGCCCCTCCTCCGCCGAATCGGCGTTGCTGTCCCAGGCCAGCCGGGCCTCCGGCGCCGGGAATGTGGATGACAGCATCCGCCGCCGGGTGGACGAGGAGAGCCTCCGGCTCGACCGCCCCCGCCAGAACGTGGTGGAGCGCATGATGTTCTGGCAGGACCCGCCCCGCCCGGGCACGGTGCTGGACGCCCAGAAGGAGTCGCAGCGCCTGCGCGAGAACTCGGCCCTCGGCCGCTCCCCGGAGGATGGGGAGACGCCGATCATCCAGCGCCGCCAGCGCGGCCTCCTGGACGGCCTGTTCTAGGATGCCCGCCGGGCCGGGTTTTCACGAGAGCGAGCCCGCCCGGCCATTCTCCGAGGCCTGTCGAGGTCCCACATGCCGGGAATGCCCCCACTGACCCGTCGCGCCGCCCTGGCCGCCGCCGCGGCAAGCCCTGTCCTGGCCCGGCGCGCCCCGGCCGAGACGGTGCCCGCCGGTACCTCCCCCCTGCCCGCCGCGCTTCCGGCCGTGCAGCCCATTCCGGCCGAGAGGCCGCTCTTCGGCGCGACCCTCTGGCAGATGCCGAACGGGCTGCGCGTGGCCCATGTCGGCACGCGCGGGGCGCCCGTTGTGGCGCATTACCTGTTCTACGGCGTCGGCGCCGGGGATGATCCGGAAGGCCGGTCCGGCCTGGCCCACTTCCTCGAGCACATGATGTTCAAGGGCAGCGAGCACGTGCCGGACGGCGAGTTCTCCCGCCGCGTGGCGCGGGAAGGCGGGCAGGACAACGCCTTCACCTCCCGCGACGTGACCGCCTACCACCAGACCGTGGAGGCCACCCGGCTCAAGCTGGTCGCGATGATGGAGGCGGATCGCCTCCGCGCCCCCCTCTACCCCGCCGAGGGCGTGGAGACCGAGCGCGCGGTGATCCTGGAGGAGCGGCGGCAGCGCACCGACAGCAGCCCGCGCGCCCGCTTCCGCGAGTTGTATGACGCCACCATGTGGGGCCGCCAGCACTGGCGCGGCCGCCCCATCATCGGCTGGCAGGACGAGATCCGCGCCATCACGCGGGACGACATCGTCGCCTTCCACCGCCGCTGGTACAACCCGGCCAATGCCGTGCTCGTCGTCAACGGCGCGGTGGACGAGGCGGCGCTGCGCCGCGTGGTGGAGGACGAGTATGGCGGCGCCGAGGGCGGCGAGCCGATCCCCCGCCGCCGCGCCGAGCCACCGGTCGCCCCGCTGGAGGCTCGCATCGTCCGCAACGACCCCGGCCTGCGCGAGGCGCAGATGCTTCGCTCCTGGATCGCGCCCACCCTCACCTGGGGACGGACGGAAGGCGACAAGGCCCATGCCCACCCGCTGGAGGTGCTGGCGCATCTCCTCGGCGGGGGGCCGGGCTCGCGCCTGCACAAGGCGCTGGTCCAGGGCGGCCTCGCGATCGCGGCCGGCGCCGGCTACGACAGCGACGAGCTTGGAGCGGATTCCTTCGCCCTCTACGCCACCCCGCGCGGCGACACGACGCCCGCGAGGCTGGAGGCCGCCATCGAGGAGGAGGTCTCCCGCCTGCTGGACGAGGGCGTGACGGCGGAGGAGGTGGCGCGCAGCCAGCGCCAGCTCACCGCCGGCGTCATGCTTTCACTCGACGGCATCGGCGCCGCCCCGCGCCTGCTCGGTGGGGCGCTCGCCATCGGCCTTCCCGTCGATGCCGTGGAGCACTGGCCCGCCCGCATCCGCGCCGTGACGCCGGAAGCGGTGATGGCCGCCGCCCGCGCCGTCTTTACCCATCCTTCCCTCACGGGCTGGCTGCTGCCGGAGGGCGTGCGCGCACCATGAGCGACACGATCCCCAGCGGCTTCACCCTGCCCGTGCAGGTGGTGGAGGCGGCCGGCGTGAGCGCCTGGCTGGCCGAGGACCACTCGGTCCCCGTCATCTCCATCGCATTCTCCATTCCCGGCGGCGCCGCGCTGGACCCGGCGGGACAGGAGGGCGCAGTGGCGCTGGCCTCCGCCCTGCTGACCGAGGGCGCCGGCGGCATGGACGCCAACGCCTTCCAGGAGGCGATGCGCGACAACGCCATCTCCTTCAACTTCTCCGCCGACCGGGACGAGTTCTCCGGCAGCTTCCGCTGCATCGGCGACGCCCTGCCGGAAGCCACGCGCCTCGCCCGCCTCGCCCTCACCGCGCCCCGCATGGAGGCGCCGGACATCGAGCGGGTGCGTGCCCGGGCCATCGCCGGCGCGCGGCAGGCGCTGGAGAACCCGCGCGGCCAGGCCGGGCGCGCCTTCTGGTCCGCCGCCCTGCCCGGCGCCTACGGTCACCCGCCCGGCGGCACGGCCGAGAGCATCGCCACCCTGACGGCCGACACGCTTCGCGGCGTGCCGGCACGGCAGCTCCGCAAGGGCGGCCTCCTCGTCGCGGCTTCCGGCGCCATCACGGCGGATCAGCTGAAGGACGTGATGGCCGCGCTCTTCGGGGACTGGCCCTCCGAGGAGCCGGCCGGTCTGCCGCGCCTCCCGCCCTTCTCCGCCACGGGCGTGACCGTGCTGCCGATGGAGAGCCCGCAATCCGCCGCCGTCTTCGGCCACCAGGGGCTGGCGGTGGACGACCAGGACTGGGAGGCGGCGGGCGTGGTCCTGCGCATCCTCTCGGGCGGGGGCTTCTCCTCCCGCCTCATGCTGGCCGTTCGGGTGGAGCGGGGCCTGGCCTATGGCATCGGCGCGGGGCCGGAGCCGGTGGCGGGGCGCAGCCTCATCATCGGCTCGGTGGCCACCGAGAACGCCCGCATGGCAGAGACCCTTTCGGTCCTCCGCGGCGAATGGGCGCGCATGGCCGCCTCAGGCCCGACGGCGGCGGAGCGGGAGGAGGCGATCGCCTACCTCACGGGCAGCCAGCCGCTCTCCTTCACCTCCACGCGGCAGGTGGCGAATATCCTGCTGGCGCTGCGGCGGAACAATCGCCCGCTGGACTGGCTGTCCAACCGCCCCGCCCGCCTCGCGGCGCTGACGCGGGAAAGGCTGACGGCGGTGGCGGCGCGGGTCCTGCTGCCGGATTCCCTGGCGGTGGTGGTGGCCGGGAAGCCGGTCGGCCTCTAGGCCGACCAGCCGCGCACCGGCGCCTCAGACCCCCAGGGTGCCGGCCTTCGCCGCCGCGTAGCGCTCCGCCACCCGGTCCCAGTTCACCACGTTCCACCAGGCCGCCAGGTAGTCCGGCCGGCGGTTCTGGTACTTCAGGTAGTAGGCGTGCTCCCACACGTCGTTGCCGAACAGCACGCGCTGGCCGTCCATCAGCGGCGTGTCCTGGTTCGGGCGGGTGGTGAGCGCCAGCTTCCCGTCCCGCGCCGCCGTCACGAAGACCCAGCCGCTGCCGAAGCGCCCGACGCCGGCGGCATTGAAGTCGGCCTTGAGCTTGTCGAAGCCGCCGAGGTCACGGGTGATGGCCTGCGCCAGGTCGCCCGTGGGCGCGCCGCCGCGCCCGCCCATAACGGGCCAGAACATGCTGTGGTTGGCGTGCCCGCCCGCATTGTTGCGGACCGTGGTGCGGATGGCCTCCGGCACCTGGTCCAGCTTCGCCAGAAGCTCCGGCAATGGCAGGGCGGCGAGCTGGCCGTGGTCCTTCAGCGCGTTGTTGAGCGCGGTGACATAGGCCTGGTGATGGCGACCGTGATGGATCTCCATCGTCTGCGCGTCGATATGCGGCTCGTTGGCATTCGCCGCGTAGGGCAGCGGCGGCAGGCTGAACGGGCCGGCGGGCGCCTGCGCGCTGGCGGGGCGGGCAAGGGCGGTGGCCGCCAGGGCGGGGATGCCGGCCAGGATGGTGCGGCGATGGAGGGTAATCACGGCGTCTCTTCCTCGGTGATGGGCGCGTTTCGCCAAGGGGGAACGTCGCCGGCCGGGCTTGGCGCCCTGCGGCGGAGCAATAAAGTGGCGCCGAGCACGATCGCAACGATCGCGGGCGCCAGCGGCACGGCGCCGGCCAGCACCGACACCGGCAGGGTCTCCGCGCCGAGGAGGACGGCAGGGCCGCTCTCCCCCAGGGAAAGGGCGAAGACGAGGGCCGCGCCGAGTGCCATCGCGCGAGCGAATTGCGGGTGCAGCAGCCGCCGCGCCGCCACCTCCGGCTCCGCCCCGAGGGCCTGCGCCACCCGGGACAGGCGCGGATCCACCCGGTCCAGCGCCAGGAAGGTGATCGCCACGACCAGGGGCGCGCCGAGCACTGCGTGCCACAGCGCCAGGCCGGGAAGCCGGGCCACCCCGCCGAAGCGCTCCGCCATGAGCAGCAGGGCGGCGGCGGGCAGCACCGGCGGCAGCAGCACGGGCAGCGCGACCAGCGCCAGGACGGGGCCGAGGAAGCGGCCACGCAGCCCCGCGCCGGCCATGGCGCCGAGCGGCGCGGCGAAGGCCGCGGCGGCGGCTGCGACGAGAAGGCTGTTCGCCAGGGAGGCCCCGACGCCCTCCTCCGTCCGGCCCGCCAGCAGCAGCCCTGCCAGGGGCGCCAGCAGTAACAGGAGCAGCAGGAGGGGAAGGAACCGCCTCATCCCCGCAGGCCCCGGCGCAGCAGGAAGGCGGCCGGCAGCACCGGCAGGAGAAGCCAGACGGCGAGCGCCCCCGCCTGCCCCCAGTCCCCGCCCCTGGCGGCGACGGCCAGCGCCCCGGCGGCCAGTGGCGCCTCCGGGTCCAGCAGCCCCGGCGCGATGAAGACCCCGAGCGCCTGCGCGAAGACGACCGCGCAGCCCACCGCGATTCCGCGTCGGGCGAGGGGCAGGCTGATCCGCCAGAACACCTTCCGCGGCGAAAGCCCGAGGGCGGCCGCCGCCCGCGGCAGGCGCGGCCCCGCCCGGTGGAGGACGAGAGCGATCGGCAAGACCATCAGCGGCAGGAGCCCCAGCGTGGTCACGACGAGGCCGGCCTCCGGCCCCGGCCCCAGCAGTGGGGCCCAGCCGACCGCCCGCGCGGCCTCGCCGGAGAAGAGAGGCAGGACGGTCAGGGCGGCCAGGATGGCGGCCCGGCGCGGCGGCGCTTCCGCGATCCAGCGGGCCAGCGGCCAGGCGAGGACGAGGCAGCCCAGCACCGCCAGCACGGCCGCGCAGAGGCCGCGCGCGAGGAGCGCCCGGGCGTGCGGGCCGCGCGGCCCGTCCTCAAGCCCGCCCTCCGCCGTGATCCGCAGCCCAATGGCGGAGAGAAGGTGGAAGCCCGACATCGCCTGCCCGGCCCGGCGCAGCGCCACCCAGCTCTCCCGCTCTCCCCAGGCGGGGTCCGCGACGAGAATGGCGGCGGCGCGGGTGGTGCGCGTCCTCTCCGCGCGCTCGGCCGTGCCGGGCAGCACCTCGCGCAGAGCGGGCACGTCCGCGGCCAGGCGCTCCGCCGCGCGGGCCATGGCCTCCGCCCCCGCCGGCCCGGCAGCCCGCAGGGCGGCGAGGTCCGCCGCCAGCGCCTCGAAGGCCATATCGTCCGGCAGGCTGTTCCCGTCCCATTGGCGCAGCACCCGAAGGGTGCGCGGCAGGGCAGGCGCCACCTCCGTCTCCCCCGTGCCGCGCCGGAGAAGCGCGCCGAGCGGAGCCACGGCCCCGAGCAGGACCAGCAGCGCCAGGGGCGCCGCCAGCAGCGCGGCGCGGAAGGAATCGGGCTTCAACGCCGCACCTTCAACGCCCTGGGCCGCTGTTCGCCCAAGCGGCGAAGCGGCGCTCCAGCCGGTCCAGGTTGGCGTGCCAGAACGCATCGTCGACCCGCAGGGCGCCGCGGGCGTTGTCCGGGGCGGTGGGCAGGTTCGCCAGCACGTCGTCCGGCAAGCCGTCCTCCGCCCCCTTCGCCGTCACGCCATAGGGAATGCGGGGCGGCAGCCCGGCCTGCACGGCGGGGTCGCCGACGAAGCGCAGGAAGGCCAGGGCGCGCTGCCGGTTCGGGCTGCCCTTCAGGATCGCCCAGCTGTCCTGGGCCAGCAGCTGGCCGGACCAGACGATGCCGAGATCGGCCGAATCCTCGCGGTTCGCGGCATCGATCCGGCCGTTATAGGCCACGGCCATCGTCACCTCCCCGGCGGAGAGCGCGCGGGGGGGCTCGCTGCCCTGGTCCCACCAGCGGATGTCCGGGCGGATGGCGTCCAGGCGGCGGAAGGCGCGCGCCACGCCCTCCTCGGTCGCCAGGGCAGGATAGACGGCCTCCGGCGCCATGCCGTCCCCGAGCAGGGCGATCTCCAGCGTCGTCTTGGCGCCACGGCGCATGCCGCGCGGCCCGTGGAAGCGGGCCGTGTCGAAGAAATCCCCCCATCCACCCGGCGCGACCCCGCCGCGCCGATAGGAAAGGACGAAGCCGTAGAGGATGTTGCCCACGCCGCAGCGCGCGAGGGCGCCCGGCACGTAATGGTCGGCGCCACCCACCTCATCGGCGGGAATGGGCTCCAGCAGCCCTTCCTGGCAGCCGAGCAGCAGCTCGTCGCCCTCCACCTGCACGAGGTCCCAGCGCGCGGTGCGGGAGGCGTCGCGCAGCGACTCCATGCCGCCGTCCCAGGTTTCCTCCAGCAGGCGGCCGCCGGTGGCGCGCTGGAAGGGGCGGAAGAAGGCCTCGCGCTGGGCGTCCTGGTAGGCGCCGCCCCAGGAGACGACGGTCAGGTCCCGCGCCTGGGCCCGGGCGCTCCGAGCGGTCGCGGCCAGGGCCAGCGCAACCGGAGCGAGCCGCCTGCGCCCGATTCGCCACGCCGATGGAGTCCCTTGCTGGGGCATCGCCGCCTCTCGCCCGTGCTGTCGGGATTGCATCTAGCTTAACCCATGCGTGCCGCCAGGCGAACCGCCCCTGGGCGCCCACCGTGATGCCGAGCGCGTGATGTGCCTCAGGCCGGGTCCCGGTGCACCCGCGCCGCCGAGAGATTCCAGGCGATGGAGGCCTCCTCCCCGGGTTGCGGCAGGGGCAGGCCGGTGGGGCGATGGGCTACCAGCTCACCCCCTTCCCCGATGGCCAGGCGCAGGCGCACCTCGCCGCCGGCGAAGCGGGCCTCGATCAGCCTCGCCGCCACGGCGTCCTCCCCCATGGCGGCGGGCGGCAACGGGGCGACGGCCACGTGCTCCGGCCGGATCACCAGGGTGCAGTTCGCGCCCGGCACGGGCGATCCCTCGGGGCCCGTGACCGGCAGGCCGGTCGCCTCCAGCCCGCAGTCCAGCCGCACAAGGCAGACCCCGTCCTCCACCGAGAGGACGCGGCCGGGCAGGCGGTTGCAGGGGCCGGTGAGCGCGGCCACGACCGGATCGGCCGGGTTCTCGTACAGGGCCTGGGGCGTGCCGGTCTGGTGTGCGCGGCCGCCCTGCAGCACCACCATCCGGTCCGAGAGGACGGAGGCGAGCACCGGGTCGCGCGCGGCGTGCAGCACGGTCCACCCCAGCGCCTGCCGCAACCGGGCAAGATCGGCGGCGAGCGATTCGCGCTCCGCCCCGTCCAGCGCGCGGAAGGGATCGTCCAGCAGCAGCAGCGCCGGGGCGTGCACCGTGGCGCGGGCCATGGCGACCCGCATCTGCCGCGCGGGGGAGAGGGCGGCGGGGCGGAGCCGGGCCAGGGCGGGCGGGATGCCCCAGCGCTCCAGCATCGCGGCCGCGCGCTCCTCCCGCTCCGCACGGCCCATCCCCCGCGCTTCCAGCGGGAAGGCGGCGTTGGACAGCACGTCCATCTCCGGGAAGAGGTCCGGCTGCTCGAGGACAAGGCCGATGTCGCGCCGCCAGGGCGGAAGCCGCGCCTGCCTTTCGCCTTTGATCAGGATTCGCCCGGCCTCGGGCTGAAGGAAGCCGGCCACGAGCTCGATCGCCACGCTCTTTCCTGCCCCCGAGGGGCCGAGCAGCGTGAGGAACTCGCCCCTCTCGACCTGCAGCTCCAGCCAGGCCAGGGCCTGGGTTCCCTCGGCGTGCCCGGCCTTGCCGATCCCTTCCATCACCAGGGGTGCCGGGCCTGCCGTGCCGGCGGTGACGGGTTGCTGCGCCATGCGGCATGGGATCGCGGGGCGGGGCGGCGGTGTCAACCACGGCGACCTTGCCCGCGCGGGCGCCGGCGGCTAGCCGGGAGAGAAGCAAGGGGGAGCGGAACGGCGATGGACAAGGCCGAATCGGGCGTGGTCGCCCGGACCGAGGGGCGGGCGGGCACGATCCTGCTGGACCGCCCGCGCGCGCTGAACGCGCTGGACCAGCCCATGATCGACGCGCTCGCGGAGGCTGCGGCCCGCTTCCGGGACGATCCCGCCGTGGACCTCGTGCTGCTGGAGGGTGCGGGGGGCCGCGCCTTCTGCGCCGGCGGCGACGTGCGCGCCGTCCGCAACGCCGCCCTGGCCGGCGACACCGCGACAATCGAGCGCTTCTTCAGCACGGAATACGCGCTCAACCGCGCTATTGCGGAGTTCCCCAAGCCCTGGATCAGCCTCATCGACGGCGTCTGCATGGGCGGCGGGATCGGCGTCTCCGTCCATGGCAGCCACCGGGTCGTGACGGAGCACGCGCTGCTGGCCATGCCGGAGACGGCCATCGCGCTCTTCCCGGATGTCGGCACCTCCTTCGTGCTGCCGCGGCTGCCCGGGCGGCGCGGGGCGATGGGGAAGTGGCTCGCCCTGACCGGCGCCCGGCTGCAAGGGGCAGAGGCGGTGGAGGCGGGGCTGGCCACGCATCACGTCCCCCGGGCGAGGCTGCCGGCGCTGCGCCAGGCGCTGCTGGCGGGGGATGCGGGGGTGGTGACGCACCACGCCGCCGCCGTGCCGCCCGGCCGGATCGAATCGGAGCGCGCGGCCATCGAGCGCTGCTTCGCGCCAGACGACCTCGTCTCCATCACCGCGGTCCTGGTGGCGGAGGGAACCCCCTGGGCCGAGGCCCAGCTGGCGGTGCTGCGCCGGATGTCGCCCACCTCCATGACGGTGACGCTGGAGCTGCTGCGGCGCGGGGCTGGAATGGACCTGCCGGCCTGCCTGGCCATGGAGCTGGCGCTGACCCGCGGCGTGACGGCGCATCCGGACTTCGCGGAAGGCGTGCGCGCCCTGCTGGTGGACAAGGACAACGCGCCGCGCTGGACGCCCGATTCGATCGGTGCGGTGGAGCGCGAGGCGGTGCTGCGGCTCTTCGGCTGAGGCTCAGCTCAGGCCGAGAAGGCCGCGCCGCAGCCCCTCACTGCTCGAATCCGGGCCGATGAAGCTGGCGAGCATCATCCGGCCCTGGTGGGCGGTGACGCGCACGGGCGCCTCCCCGGCATAGGCGATCTCCCCGTGGTCCGGCAGGAAGAGCCACTCCTCCACCTGCCCGGACGGCAGGTCGCGCAACCGGGCGCGGAAATCGGCCGGCATCTCGCAGCCGCAGCCCTCGCGGAACCCGTCCTCCCAGCCGCTCACCAACCGGCTGCGGGGCACGGAGACCTCGTAGCGCAGCCGCAGCACCTTCACCCCAGGAGAGGCAAGGATGGCGCCGTCATCGGAGCTCCGGCGCTCCAGGTAGAGCGCGCCGCGGATGACGGGGATGGCCAGGAAGCGGCGCACCCCCGTGCCGTTCAGCACCAGCCGGCGACCGGCCACGTCCAGGAAGGCCGGCATCTCCTGCGCCAGGGCCGGGCGGGCCACCACCGCGGCAAGGGCGAGAGGCGCGAGGGTGCGGCGGGAGGGGTGGGGCCGCATGGTGAAGGGACCGCCCGCCACGCCGTCTTCCATCATGCCCGCCTCTCCTGCGCTGCCTTCAACGCCTGAGATGGCATCGCGAAGGCGCACTGCCAGGGTATCGATCGATACTCGGCCGGGCGGCCCGTCAGGCCGCGTTCAGCACCCGGCCGGCCACCGCGTCCAGCTTCGCGATCACCGCGGGATCCCGGTTCGCGGGCGGGGTGACGATGGCGTTATCCAGCGCACGATCGCAGCCGGAGGGGCAGGGCCCACGCGGGGCGCCAAGCATCGGCACCACCCGGCGCACCAGCGCCTTCGCACGGCTGGCATTCTCCGTCATCACCTTCACCACCGCGTCCACCGTCACGGCGTCGTGGTCGGGGTGCCAGCAGTCGAAATCCGTGACCATGGCGACGGTGGCGTAGCAGAGCTCGGCCTCCCGGGCGAGCTTGGCCTCCGGCATGTTCGTCATGCCGATCACGTCGCAGCCCCAGGCGCGGTACAGCTCGCTCTCCGCCTTGGTGGAGAACTGCGGGCCCTCCATCACCAGATAGGTGCCGCCCCGCTTGTGCTGGAGGTCGATCTCCCGCGCCGCCGCTTCCAGCACGTCGCCCAGCCGCGGGCAGAGCGGGTGCGCCATGGAGACATGGGCCACGCAGCCCGTTTCGAAGAAGCTCTTCTTGCGGGCGAAGGTGCGATCAATGAACTGGTCCGCGATCACGAAGGTGCCGGGCGGCAGGTCGCCGTTGAGGCTGCCGACCGCGGAGAGGGAGAGCACCTCGGTGCAGCCCGCGCGCTTCAGGATGTCGATGTTGGCGCGGTAGTTCAGCTCGCTCGGCGGGATCCGGTGGCCGCGGCCGTGGCGCGGCAGGAACACGCAGCGCACCCCGTCCAGTGTGCCGAAAAGCAGCTCGTCCGAGGGCTCCCCCCAGGGGCTCTCCACCCGCTCCCAGCGCCGGTCCTGCAGCCCGTCGATGTCGTAGAGGCCGGAGCCGCCGATGAGGCCGATGACGGGGGTGATCTGGTCGGGCATCGCGGGCTCCGTTCCCTGCCGGGGCGTGCGGGAGGGAGGGAATTGCCCCCCCGGCGGCCCCGCTCTAGCGGAGAGGCCGGGGTGGCACCAGAGGCCGGGAGAAGCGGCAACTCCGGGTTGCTAACGGCAACCATAGGTTGTTCAATGACGTTCGGATCACGTGGTTATGGGATTGGGGGGCAAGATGCCGGAAACCTGGTCCGGGAACGAGGCCGAGCGCCTGCTGGACGTGGCGGACATCGCCTCCTTCGACAAGGTGACGGAGGAGCTGATGGGCGCCTTCGTCCGGGTGGCGAGCGACCTAGTGGGGGTGCCGATCTCCGGCGTCTCCCTCGTCGGCGAGCACGAGCAGTTCTTTAAGGCGATCCAGGGGCTGCACGCCGGCACCACCCCGCGGGACGACGCCTTCTGCGCCTATGCCATCAGTGACCCCGAGCAGGTGATGGTGGTGCCCGACCTGAAGGCGGATCCCCGGTTCGGCACCAATCCCCTGGTCCTGAACGACCCCAACCTGCGCTTTTACGCCGGCGCCCCCCTGCGAGGTGGGCGCGGGACGCCGGTGGGCACGCTCTGCGTGATGGATCGCCAGCCGCGCGAGCTGACCCCGGCCATAGTGGACCGGCTGCAGGATCTGGCGCGCGGGGTGTCGGCGGCGCTGACGCTGCGGCACGCCATCCGGGAGGTCCACCGCGCCGCCCGCACGGACGCGCTGACGGGCGTGTGCAACCGCAAGGGCATGGAGGAGATGCTCGCCGAGATCGAGCCGCGGGATTTCGGCATCCTCATGATCGACCTGGATGGCTTCAAGCCGATCAACGACACCTACGGCCACGCGGGCGGCGACCGCGCGCTGGTCGAGGTGGCGCGGCGGCTGACCGCCACGGTGCGCTCGATGGACACGGTGGTCCGGCTGGGCGGCGACGAGTTCGTCGTGCTGGTGCGCGGGGTGGATAAGCCTGAGGCCGGGCTGGGACTGGCGGGCCGGATCCACGCGGCGCTGGCCGATACCTTCATGCTCAACGGCTCCCCCGTGCCGCTGCGCGCCTCCATCGGCTTCGCCGCCATCCCCTGGCACGCGGGCGACGTGCAGGCGCTGCTGGAGCGGGCGGACGCCGCGCTCTATGCCGCCAAGCGGGCCGGGCGCGGCGTGACTCGCTCCGCCGGCACCAGCACGAGCGGGGAGGTGGTGGGCCGCGCGGCGCTGGAGACGCGCCTGCGGGAGGCCTTCGCGCCCGGCGGAGTCGTGCCCTTCCACCTCGTCTTCCAGCCCATCGTGGAGTTGAAGACGGGCGAGGTAAGCTCCGTGGAGGCGCTGCTGCGCTGGCGGACCGACACCGGCCTTTCCCTCCGCCCGTCCGACGTGCTGCCGGTGATCGAGGGGATGGGATACTCCGGCTCACTGGATCGCTGGGTGGTGGATGAGGCGTGCCGCCTGATCGCCCAGGGCCGCCCACCCTTCACCATCGCCGTCAACGCCTCCGCCAGCACCTTCGGCATGCCGGGCTTCGATGCGCAGGTAGCGGGCGCCCTGCGCAAGCACGGCATCGGCGGCGAACGGCTGGTGATCGAGATGACCGAAGGGTCCCTGGCCGGGGATACGGGGGCGGCGATGGCCAATATGAAGGGCCTGGCCGAGCTCGGCGTGCGCGTCGTGCTGGACGATTTCGGCGGCGGGCACGGCACCCTGGCCCGGCTGCGCGACTATCCCTTCGACGCCATCAAGATCGACCGCGCCCTGGTGACGGACTGCGCGCGGGACGCGCAGGGTATGGCGCTGATCGAGGTGGTGGCGGGCATGGCGCACGCCCTCTCGGTCCCGGCCGTGGCGGAGGGGGTGGAGGACACCGCCCAGCTGCAGGTGCTGGCGCGCTTCGGGGTGGAGCGGGCCCAGGGCTTCCTGCTCTCCCGCCCTGTGGCCTGGGAGCGGCTGGAGGATCTGGCGGCCACGATCCCCGACCGCGTGCGCGCCGCTCTGGAAACGCCGGCCGACCCCGCCCCAGCCTCGGCCTGACGAGCGGTTCCCCGAACTAAGAAAGGCCCTGCCCCGTTACCGGGGCAGGGCCTTTGGCTTTCAGGGCCCGGCTCTCAGGCCGACCTTAGGGGGCCGGCTCGGTCTGGTGCAGCCGCGCCCAGATCTTCTTCTTCACCGCGAAGACCAGCCCACCCAGGATCGCCAGGTAGATGATCATCCGCACGCCCATGGAGCGGCGCTGCTCCAGCTCCGGCTCCGCGGCCCAGGCGAGGAAGGTGGAGACGTCCTGCGACATCTGGTCCACCGTCGCCTTCGTGCCGTCCGCATAGGTCACCTGGCCCTCGCTGTTCAGCGGCGGCGGCATGGCGATCTGATGGCCCGGGAAGTACTTGTTGTAGTGCATCCCGTTGGCGACGGTGACGCCCGGCGGCGGCTCCTCGTAGCCGATCAGAAGGGCGTGCAGGTAGTCCGCCCCGCCCTCGCGCGCCTTCACCATCACGGTCAGGTCCGGTGGCAGGGCACCGTTGTTGGCGGCACGGGCCGCGGCATCGTTCGGGAAGGGCCGGCGGAAATGGTCCGAGGCGCGCGCCGGCCGCTCGAACATCTCGCCGTTGTCATTCGGTCCGTCCTGCACCTGGAACTGGGATGCGAGGGCCGCAACCTGCGCCTCGTTGAAGCCGATCCCCCTCAGGTGGCGGTAGGAGAGGTGCCGCATGGCATGGCAGGCGGAGCACACCTCCTTGTAGACCTGGAAGCCCCGCTGGGCGGAGGCGCGGTCGAAGGTGCCGAAAACCCCCTCGAAGGAGAACTTCGTATCCGGCAGGTGGATTTCGTCATGCCCCTGCGCCCAAGCCCCGGCGGGCGCGAGGGCCAGGGCGGCCGCCAGCGCCGCCGCCTTCAGGGTCGTCGCGTAGCGGCGCATCACGCCTTCTCCATCGGCTTGGCGGTTGCGCCGGCGGGCAATGGTCCCCCGCCGCGGTGCTTGAGGACGGAGGCCGAGATGCTCTCGGGCAGGGGCAGCGGCCGCTCGAACTTCGCCAGCAGCGGTAGGATCACCAGGAAGTAGGCGAAGTAGTAGGCCGCGCAGATCTGGGCGATGAGGATGTAGGGCTGTTCGGCCGGCTTGCCGCCCACCCAACCCAGCACCAGGAAGTTCACCGAAAAGAGCAGGAAGGCCCACTTCGCGATCGGACGGAAGCGCATGGAGCGCACCGGCGAGGAGTCCAGCCAGGGCAGGAAGAAGAGGATGACCAGCGCGCCGCCCATCATCGCCACGCCGCCCAGCTTGTTCGGGACGGCGCGCAGGATCGCGTAGAAGGGCAGGAAGTACCATTCCGGCACGATATGCGCGGGCGTTACCAGCGGGTTGGCCGGGATGTAGTTGTCGGGGTGGCCGAGGTAGTTCGGCATGAAGAACACGATGACGGCGAAGACCAGCAGGTAGACGATGATCCCGACGCTGTCCTTGCTCGTGTAGTAGGGGTGGAAGGGGATGGTGTCCTTCGGCCCCTTCGGCTCGATCCCCAGCGGATTGTTGGAGCCCACGATGTGCAGCGCGGCGATGTGCAGGAACACGACGCCCGTGATCACGAAGGGCAGCAGGTAGTGCAGGGAGAAGAAGCGGTTCAGGGTGGGGTTGTCCACCGAGAAGCCGCCCCAGAGCCAGGTCACGATGTGCTGGCCGACCACGGGGATGGCCGAGAAGAGATTGGTGATGACGGTGGCGCCCCAGAAGGACATCTGGCCCCAGGGCAGCACGTAGCCCATGAAGGCCGTGGCCATCATCAGGATGAAGATCACCACGCCGATCATGAAAAGCAGCTCGCGCGGCGTCTTGTAGGAACCGTAGTACAGGTTCCGCCAGATGTGCATGTACACGACGATGAAGAACATCGAGGCGCCGTTGGCGTGGGCGTAGCGCAGCAGCCAGCCGTAGTTCACGTCGCGCATGATGCGCTCGACCGAATCGAAGGCCAGCCCGGTATTGGCGGCGTACTGCATGGAGAGGATGACGCCCGTGGCGATCATGATCACCAGGTTGATCATCGCTAGCGCGCCGAAGTTCCAGAAGTAGTTGAAGTTCCGGGGCGTGGGGAAGGTGCCGTACTCCCGCTGCACCATCGAGAGGATGGGCAGGCGCTGGTCGACCCAGCGCAGGACGGGGTTCGGGATATCGGAGTCGTGAAGGCCCTCGGCCATGGTCTCTCTCCTCAGCCGATCCGGACGCGGGTGTCGGAGGTGAAGGCGTAGGTGGGCAGGGCCAGGTTCAGCGGCGCCGGCCCGCGGCGCACGCGCCCGGCCGTGTCGTAGTGGCTGCCGTGGCAGGGGCAGAACCAGCCGTCGTAGTCGCCGCGCGGGTCGGTGGACTTCTGCCCCAGCGGCACGCAGCCGAGATGGGTGCAGACGCCGATCACGATCAGCCACTGGTCCTTGCCGGGCTTCACCCGTTCCGAATCGGGCGCCGGGTCGCGCAGCTCGGAGACGTTCACGGCCTTCGCCTCGTCGATCTCCTTCCTGGTGCGGTGGCGAACGAAGACCGGCTTGCCCCGCCAGACCACGGTGATCGCCTGCCCCTCGGCGATCGGCCCCAGCTCCACATCGGTGGAGGAGAGGGCGAGCACGTCGGCGCTGGGGTTCATGGAGTGGATGAAGGGCCAGGCGAGCACGGCCACGCCCACCGCCGCGAAGGACCCGGTGGCGAGCTTCAGGAAGTCACGGCGAACCGGCCCCTCCCCCTCGTGCACCACGCCGGCGGGATCGGCGTGGCGCGGGCCGGGTTCGGAGGGACTCGTCTTGGGCGGGGAAGCCAGCACATCGGCCATTCGATCGCTCGTCCTGTTCTCCGTTCCCGTCCCGAGCGCCGGGCGGGCGGTTGCTTCCTCCCCCGCCGAACCTTTGGGACCGGGTGCGGGGCGCAGGCCGGGCAGGCGCGGGCCGCGCCATGCCAAGCCGTCGATGACGCCATATAACGGTGTGAAACGCGGGGTGGCAACGGCACGTCCCCCCGCCGCAACGTCGCGATGGCCAGAATGACACAACCCTCCCCCTCAACCGCTCCGGCCGGTCGCTCCGATCCGGCGGAGCACCCCCTGGCGGCACCGGCCCGCGCCCTGTTCGAGGGGCTGCGGGACCGGCTCTGCGCCGCCTTCGAGGCGATCGAGGACGAGGGCACGACCGGACCCCATGCCGCGATGCCGCCCGGCCGATTCGCCCGCACGCCCTGGGAGCGCGAGGGCGGCGGGGGCGGCGTGATGTCCGTGATGAAGGGGCGGGTCTTCGAGAAGGTGGGGGTGAACGTCTCCACCGTCCACGGCGAGTTCAGCCCGGAGTTCCGGCGCCAGATCCCGGGGGCGGAGGAGGATCCGCGCTTCCTGGCGACCGGCGTCTCGCTCGTCGCCCACATGCGGTCCCCGAAGGTGCCGGCGGCGCATATGAACACGCGCTTCATCACCACCAGCCGCGCCTGGTTCGGCGGCGGGGGCGACCTGACGCCGATGTTCCCGGATTCGGCCGAGGCGCAGGAGGACGCGGCAGGCTTCCACGCCGCCTTCCGCGCGGCCTGCGAGAGGCATGACCCCGGCTACTACCCGCGCTTCAAGCAATGGTGCGACGAGTACTTCTTCCTCCCCCACCGGGGGGAGCCGCGCGGCCTGGGCGGCATCTTCTACGACTGGCTGGGCCGGGAGGACCCGGACGAGAGCCGCCTGCCCGACCATTTCGCCTTCACGAGGGACGTGGGCGAGGCCTTCCTCTCCGCCTATCCCGCCATCATCCGCCGCCGGATGCACGAGCCCTGGACCGAGGCGGACCGGGACCACCAGCTGATCCGCCGCGGCCGCTACGTGGAGTTCAACCTGCTGCACGACCGCGGCACGCTGTTCGGCCTGCGGACGGGCGGGAACGTGGAGGCCATCCTCATGTCCATGCCGCCGGAGGTGCGCTGGCCATAACGGCTGGCGCGCGGCAGGGCGGCTTCGCTAGGCTCGCTCCCAACGAGAAACGTCCGAGGGAAGCTCTCATGATCGCGCGCCGCACCCTTCTCGGGGCCGGGCTGGCCCTGCCTGCCCTGCACCCTGCTCTCTCCCAATCCGGCGAATGGCCCAACCGCCCCATCCGCTTCATCGTCCCCTTCCCGCCCTCCGGCTCCACGGATGTGATGAGCCGCATCTATGGCGAGCAACTCCAGGGCCGGCTGGGCCAGAACATCCTGATCGAGAACCGGCCGGGCGCGGGCGGCAACATTGGGATGGACGCGGTCGCGAAGGCTCCGGCGGACGGCTACACCTTCGGCATGGCCACGATCGGGCAGTTCTCGATCAACCAGTTCCTCTATTCCCGCATGCCCTGGGACATCGACCGGGACTTCATCCCGGTGGCCCTGACCTACGAGCTGCCGAACGTGGTGATCGTCAGCAGCCAGCACTGCCCGGCGAGGACGCTGCAGGAGTTCATCGCCTGGGCGCGGGCGCGGCCGCAGGGCATCAGCTATGGCAGTCCGGGGGTGGGCACCACGGCGCATCTCTGCGGTGGCCTCCTCACCAGCCGGCTGAAGCTGAATGCGGAGCACGTTCCCTTCCGCGGCGCGGCCCAGATCACCCCGGCCATGCTCTCGGGCGACCTGACCTGCGCCATCGACAACCTCGCCTCCTACGTTCCGATCATCCAGGAGGGGCGGATGCGCGCCTTCGCCGTCACGAGCGCGGAGCGCTGGCCGAGCCTGCCGGAGCTGCCGACCATGGCGGAGGCGGGGATGCCGGACTTCGTCGTGACGTCCTGGGCCGCCCTCGTCGCCCCGGCCGCGACACCGCGGGTGGCGGTGGACCGGATGAACGCGGCCCTGAAGTCCGTGGCGGAGGACCCGGTGGTGCAGCGCCGCGCCCTGCAGACCGGCACGAAGCTGCTCTGGTCCACGCCCGAGGGCGCCGTGGACCGGGGAAAGAGCGAACGACCCATGTGGCAGGAGGCGGTTCGCATCACCGGCGCCCGGGCGGATTGAGAAAAGGGCCGGAGCGGCTCTCCCGCTCCGGCCCTTCCCCCGGGATCGTCATCAACGGGTCTCAATAGCCCGTGCGGTCGCCCTTCTTCTCCGGATCATGGGTATGGTGGCTGTCGCGCTCACCACCACCGCCCGAGACCTGGCTCTTGTCGCTATTGGTCGCCGGCCCGGGCAGGGTCTTGCCCTTCTCCCGGTGCGCATGGCCGTGGTTGCCGCCCTGGTGGCTGCTGCCCGGCCCGCCGCCGGAATTGTCCTTGTCCTCGGTTCCCTTGACCATGGTTCAACGATCCTGCTGGTAGCCCTGGTGGTGGGTGTTGATCCCCGTACTGCCGGTCTGGCCCTGCTGGCCGGGATCGTACTTCGCCCGGTTGGCCGCGGTGTTCTTGGCCTCCTTCGGGTTGACCTCACCCTGGCCCGGGGTGCTGCCGCCGTGATGGGGCGCCTGGTTTTCGGGCGGAACCGGCGGCATGTGGGCTTTGGACGACATGGCGGGCCTCCTCTTGAAATGTCAGCGCCCGTCTAACGCCCCGCCGGCGAGGGATGTTTCCCCGGGCGTTGCCCTTTCCGCCCTCCCCACCCTATTTCCCGCCCCATGCCCCCCCGCGCCAACTACGACCTGACGACCCCCGCCGGACGCCGGGCCGCGGTGATGAACAGCCTCTTCGTGGACCACGCGATCTTGCGGCAGGGCTGGCGTAACTGGGGCGTGGTGGCACCGGGGCGGCTCTACCGGTCCAACCATCCGTCCCCCTGGCAGCTGCAGGACGCGGCGCGACGCTTCGGGCTGCGGACGGTCGTCAACCTGCGCGGCGAGAGGGTGAATTGCGGTTCCGACGCCCTTTCCCGCGCCGAGGCCGCCCGGCTGGGGCTGACCCATGTCGACGCGCCATTCGAGAGCCGCGGCGCCCCCCATCGGGATCGCATCCTGCGCCTTGCCGGGATCTACGCGGCGATGGAGGAGCCCGCCCTCCTCCACTGCAAGTCCGGCGCGGACCGGACGGGGCTGGCGGCCGGGATCTTCCTGCTGCTGGAAGGCGGGACGAGTGCGGAGGCGCTGGGGCAGCTGCACTGGCGCCACGGCCATGTCTCCGCCTCCCGCACGGGAATCCTGGACGCCTTCTTCCGCCTCTATGCGCGCCAGGCGGAGGGGCGGCTGCCCTTCCTGGACTGGGTGCGGGACGAGTACGACGAGGCCGGGCTGCGCACCGACTTCCGCAGCCGTCCCTGGGCGGACCGGCTGGTGGACGGGGTGTTGCGGCGGGAATAGGCGGCCTAATCCCCGCAGGAATTTGCAAAATTTTGCTGACGCACTAGCTTACCCCGTGAATTAGCCGGCACGAGACCGGCTGTAGGGGATGGGCGTTCATCGCGGGCTCTCCAGCCCCTCGATCGGAACGCGCCATGTCCCTCCCGCCACGCCGCCAGATCAGCCTCGGCCTGTTCCTCCTCTCCACCGGCCATCACATCGCGGGCTGGCGGCATCCCGATGCCTGGGCGGGGATGCCGATGGACATCCGCGCCTATGCCGAGGTGGCGCGCCGGGCCGAGGCGGCGTGCTTCGACATGCTGTTCCTGGCGGACAACAACTGCGTGCCCCAGACCGACTGGCCCGCGGTGCGCCGCACGACCCGCGAGCACATCCTGGAGCCGATCGCGCTCCTCTCCGCGCTCGCGATGGTGACGGAGCGGATCGGCCTCGTCGCTACCGGCTCCACCACCTACTCCGAGCCCTACCACACCGCACGCAGCTTCGGGACGCTGGACCATCTCTCCGGCGGCCGGGCCGGCTGGAACATCGTCACGACCTCCAACGCCAACGAGGCCTGGAACTTCGGGCGGGAAAGCCATCTGGCCCATGGCGACCGCTACAAGCGCGCCGCCGAGTTCGTGGAGGTGGCGAAGGGGCTGTGGGACAGCTTCGAGGATGATGCCTTTCTCAAGGACAAGAGCAGCGGCATATACTTCGACGCCGCGAAGCTGCGCGTGCTGGAGCACAAGGGCGAGCACTTCTCGGTCAAGGGTCCGCTGAACCTCTCCCGCCCGCCACAGGGCTACCCGGTGCTCGTGCAGGCCGGTGGTTCCGATGCAGGGCGGGATCTCGCGGCGCGCACGGCGGAGGTGATCTTCTCCGTCAACCAGACGCTGCCGGAGGCGCAGGATTTCTACGCCGACATCAAGGCGCGCCTGACCGCCCATGGGCGCGACGCGGATTCGGTGAAGGTGATGCCCGGCCTCTTTCCCGTCGTCGGCCGCACGCGGGCGGAGGCGGAGGACCGGATGGCGGAACTCCAGAAGCTGCTGCACCCGGATGTCGGCCTCTCCATCCTCTCCTTCCTCACGGGCGGTTTCGACTTCTCACCCTATGACGTGGACGGGCCGCTGCCGGAGTTGCCGGACACGGATGTGGGCAAGGCGCGGCTGAAGGTGATCGCCGACCTGGCGCGGCGCGAGAGCCTGACCATCCGCCAGCTCTACGAGCGCATCGCCGTGTCCCGCGGGCACCACATCGTCGTGGGCAGCGCCGAGGAGGTGGCGGACGACATGCAGCAATGGTTCGAGGAGCGCGGCGCGGACGGATTCAACGTGATGCCGCCGACCTTCCCCGAGGGCTTCGCCGCCTTCTGCGAACTGGTGGTCCCGGAATTGCAGCGGCGAGGCCTGTTCCGCACCGCCTATGCGGGAACCACGCTGCGCGACCATCTCGGCCTGCCCCGCCCGCCCCACGCGCCGCGCGGCAGCGTCGCCCTTCCCGCCTGATCCCGGAGACGATCATGACCCAGGCCCTTTCCAGGCGGGCGGCCCTCGGCCTGCTCGCCGCCCCCGCGCTGCTGCGCGCGGCCCAGGCCCAGACCCAGGCGTCATGGGCGCCGGATCGCCCTGTGCGGATCATCGTGCCCTTCCCCGCAGGCGGTGGACTGGACCTTGTGGGCCGCGTGCTGGCGGAAACCATCGCCCCCGCCCTCGGGCAGCCCGTGGTGGTGGACAACCGCGCGGGCGCCGCCGGCGCGCTGGGGATCGAGCAGGTATTCCGCGCGGCGCCGGACGGCCACACGCTCGGCATCACCAGCTCCGGCAACATCACCATCGGCCCGCTGCTGCGGAAGACACCCTACACGCCGCTGACGATGACGCATGTCTCCCGCCTCACCACCAGCCCGCTGATGCTGGTGGCGCGGAAGGACCTGCCGGCGGCGGATATCGACGCCTTCATCGCCTGGGCGAAGGCGAAGCCGGCGGAGGTGCGCTTCGGCTCCGGCGGCATCGGCTCCTCCACGCATCTCTCGCTGGAGCTGATGAACATCCGCATGGGCGTGAAGACCCTGCACGTCCCGTATCGCGGCACAACGCCGCTGCTGACGGACCTCGCCTCCGGCAATGTCGATGTCGGCTTCAGCGACGCGGCGGGCTGGCCGATGGTGGAGCAGGGCACGCTGCGCCTGCTGGCCGTCTCCACCGCCGAGGCCTGGCCGCGCAGCCCATCCACCCCCGTGCTGGACGGCCGTCTCGGCGAGTTCCGCGTGAACAACTGGTATGGGCTGGTCGCCCCGCCGCACCTGCCCGCCCCCATCCTCGCGCGGCTGGAGGCTGAGACGGCGAAGGCCCTCGCCACCGCGAGGGTGCGGGATGCCTATGAGGCATCCGGCTTCACCGCCGCGCCCATGCCGCAGGCAGAGTTCCAGCGCTACCTGGAAGGCGAGGTGGCCCTGTGGAAGGGCGTGATCGAGACCGCGGGGATTGAGCGCGAGAGCTGAGGCGCCTCAGCCCAGTTCCACGAGGATGACGATCGCTGGCCCGTCCGCCGCCACCGCAGAACCCGGTTCCAGCATCGTGTCGCCCACCTCCAGCCGCGCATCGCCGATCCGCACCGCGCCGCCAGCGCAGAACAGCGCCAGGGCACCGGCGGGCGGCACCAATCCCTGCCCCGCGGCCAGGCCGCGCACTGCCACGCGCGGCTCGAACCGTCCGCGCCCGACGATAAGGTTGAAGGCGCGGGCTGCGCCCTCGCGCGGTTCGTAGTGGCAGGGCACGTCGCCGGGGAAGCCGGCCGGCACGAAGGGCAGGCAGGGCAGCGGCGGCCGATCCATGAAAGAAAGGGTGGCGCCCGGCCCGTCGATCAGCGTGAAGACCCGGTCCTGCGCGGGAAAATGCGAGAAGGCGGCCGCCGCGCCGAGATCGGCCACGGCGATCGTCCAGCCCTCGCCCGAGGCGATCTCGCGCGAGATGCCCAGGCCGTTCACCCAGGGGCGCGCCTCCAGGGTGGCGAAGCGGATGACGGGTGGGGCCATAGGGCGTCCTCTCAGGCGGTGGCGAAGGCCTGGGCACGGACCAGCCCGGCATAAAGGCCACCCGCCGCCAGCAACTCCGCGTGGGTACCGGATTCGGCCACGCGGCCCGCGTCCATCACCACGATCAGGTCCGCATCCCGCACGGTGGAGAGGCGGTGCGCAACCACCAGCGTGGTCCGGCCCGCGCGCAACCTCGCCAGCGCAACCTGGACCGCCGCCTCGCTGGTGGTGTCCAGCGCGCTCGTCGCCTCGTCCAGCAGCAGCACGCGCGGATTCCGCAGCAGCGCGCGGGCGAGGGAGATGCGCTGCCTCTGCCCGCCTGAGAGACGTGCACCGCCGGGGCCGAGCACCGTGCCGTATCCCTCCGGCAGCGCCGTGATGAAGTCGTGCGCGGCGGCCGCGCGGGCGGCCTCCTCCACCTCCGCCACCGTGGCGCCGGGGCGGCCGCAGGCGATGTTGGCCAGCGCCGTATCGTCGAACACCACCGCGTCCTGCCCGACATAGGCGATGGCGTCGCGCAGGCTCTCCAGCGACACCGCGCGCAGGTCGGCGCCGTCCATCGTCACGCGGCCGGCGGTGGGATCGTAGAGGCGCGGCACCAGGGCCAGCGCCGTGGACTTGCCCGCGCCGGAGGGGCCGACGAGCGCGATCGTCTGGCCCGGCTCGGCGACGAAGGTCACGCCATCCAGCGCCACCCGGCCGTCCTCATAGGCGAAGGCGACATCCTCGAAGCCCACGCGGCCATGGCCGGGCGGCAGAGCGGGTGCACCGGGGCGATCCTCGATCCGGCGCGGCGCGTCGATCACGGCGTTCACGCGGGAAAGCCCGGCCAGGCCCTCCTGCAGCGCCGCGTTCAGGCTGCCCAGCGCGCGCACGGGGCGGGATGCGATGAGAAGCGCGGCGACGAAGCCGGTGAACTCGCCCACCGTCCCCTCCCCCTGGGACACCCGCCAGCCGACGAGGGCGAGGATGGCGGCCACGGCCACGCCGCCGATCGCCTCCAGCATCGGGTCCAGGCTCGCGCGGGTGCGGGCGATGGAGAGAAGGCTGGCGCGCAGGTTGGCGAAGAGCCGCGCGGCCCGCGCCTCCTCCGCCGCTTCCAACCGGTAGGTGCGGACCACGCGGGCGGCGGCGAAGCTTTCGGTCAGGACCGCCGCGGCCTCCCCCAACCGCTCCTGCATGCCGCCGGAGGCGCGGCGGATGCGCTTGCCGAGTTTCAGGATCGGAACCACCGCCACGGGGTAGAGCAGCGCCGCGATCAGCGACATCTTCCAGTCCAGCCAGACCATGGAGGCGACGAGGCCCACCACCGTCAGCACGTCCGCTACCGCGTTGATCGCCTTCGTCAGCGCCTCCCGGATGGCGGCGGCATCGGCGGTGAAGCGGGCAGCGTGGCGGGCGGGGGCCTCGCGCGAGACGGCGGCGAAGTCGGCGCGGGTGAGCGCGCGGAAGAGGCGGTTCTGCAGCCCCTCGATCACCCGCAGCACGGTGGACTGGATGGAGACGGCCTGTCCGTACTGCGCCAGCGCCTTGGCGACGGTGAGGGCGACGATGGCGGGGGGAATGGCCCAGACGATCCGCTGGTCACCCACGGCGAAGAGGTCGAAGGCCTGCTGGATCACCACGGGGTAGAGGGCAGTGAGGCCGGCGACGAGGCCGGTGCAGAGCAGGGCGAGGAGGATCCGGCGGGGATGGTGCCGCACCTCCTCCCGCCAGAGGCGGAGGATCAGGGCGCGGCTCGCCTCGGGGTCGAGGCGCCGGGCTTTGGAAGTGGGGGCCATGGGCGGGCGGTTAGCGCAGGGGACCCGCCCATGGCCAGTGGACGCAGGGAAGCCGGGACGGGTGGAGGCCCCGCCCGGCCGCCCGGTCAGGCCTTGTTGCGGGCCGCGTCCACGCTCCAGGGGCCGGGGCCCGCGAAGACGAGGTAGAGGAAGACGAAGCAGTAGAGGATCGCCGCGTCGCCGCCGTTCAGCGTGGGGTAGAGGTTCCGGGGCGCGTGGAACATCCAGTAGGCATAGGCCATCTCGCCGGAGAGGATGAAGGCGACCGGCCGGGTGAAGGCGCCGAGCAGCAGCAGGATGCCGCCGCCGAGTTCCAGGATCGCGCCGACCCAGAAGAGGGACATGGCCGGCGGCAGGCCGTTGGCCGGCGGGGCGGGGAAGCCGAAAAGCTTCTGCGTGCCGTGCAGCAGGAAGATCAGCGCCGCGACGATCCGCAGCACGGAGAGTACGCGGGGCGCCCAGACGACGAGGGCAGGTGACATGGCGGGCCTCAGATTCGGGTTATGAACCATGGGTAACCCGGCCGATCACGTTTTCGGAAGCGTCTCCGTGTGAATGGCCTTCATCATTCCCGCCAATCGGTGCCGGCAGGCCGCGGAATCGGCCGTGCACCCGCCTTCCAGCCACCAGCGGCGCGTCTCGGCCAGCAACCGGCCCATCTCCGGGCCCGGCTTCATGCCCAGCGCCAGCGCGTCCCGCCCCTGGAGGGGGAAGACCGGCAGGGGCGATTCGGCCAGCCGGGCGCGGAAGCGGTCCCAGGCGGAATCCTCGGGCCCCTGCCAGCCCCAGGCCCGGTTCACGGCCTGCCGCAGCCAGGCGGCATCGGTCAGCCGGTCCCGCGGCTGCTCCGCCAGCAGGCGGCGCAGGGCGTCGTCGTCCGGCCCGCCCGTCGCGATGGCGGGCTGGATCGGCAGGATGTCGTGCCCGGCGCGGTAGCGGGCCACCAGTCGCGCCACCTCCTCCCCGCTGGCCTTCAGGCGCCGCGCGGCTTCGGCGGCGCCATGCGTCAGCAGGGCATCGAAGCGCAGCATCGGGTCCGGCGGGGCGCCGATGGCGGCCAGGGCCCGCAGCACCCCGGCGGCGCCGAGCGTGGCGGGGCCGAGCACGGCGGGCAGCACCCCCGTCTCCTCCATCAGCGCCACCGCCTCCGCCGGGTCGGGCGCGGCCAGCAGGCGCTTCAATTCCATCCAGATCCGCTCGACCGAGAGGCGGGAGAGGGAGGGCACGGCGCCCCGGATGGCCGCCACCGCCGCCGGGTCGGGCTCGCCGCGGCCGTAGCGGGCCTGGAAGCGGAAGTAGCGGAGGGCGCGGAGATGGTCCTCCGCCAGCCGCGTCGCGGGGTCGCCCACGAAGCGCACGCGCCCGGCCTCCAGGTCCGCGCGCCCGCCGAAATAATCCCAGAGCTCGCCCGCGGCGGAGAGCGACAGGGCGTTCATGGTGAAGTCCCGCCGCGCCGCGTCCTCCCGCCAGTCCGTGGTCCATTCCACCACGGCGTGCCGGCCATCCGTCACCACGTCCCGGCGCAGGCTCGTCACCTCCACGGGCTGGCTCTTCGGCTCCCTGGCCAGAACGGCCGTAACAGTGCCATGGGCAAGCCCCGTCTCATGAACCCGCAGCCCGGCGGCGGTCAGGCGGGCGGCGATCTCCTCCGGCGGGAAGGGCGCGGCCACGTCCACGTCCGCCACGGGGCGCCCGGCCAGGGCATCGCGCACGGCACCGCCCACGGCGCGGCTGCCGGGCAGGGCCGCCAGCACGGCGGCGGGGGCAGGTTCGGCCAGGATAGATGGCGGCGCGATCCGGGCGACGGGGGGATCGTCGGTCATGGCGCGCGCGCGGGCGGCACCGGGCGGGCGGGGCCGTCCGCCTCGATGCGCGGGGGAACGTAGAGGGTGGTGGGGCTTCTCCCCCGTGACAGCCCGTAGAAGATCGCGCCCCCAATCGCGACCACCAGCCCCGCCACGGCCAGGGCGATGACATGCGTCGCCACGGCCCGGCCGGGGTTAAAGCGGAGCCAGAGCGCGTAGAGGGCGAAGGGGGCGAGGAAGAGGATCGCCTCGGCAAGATAGGGCATCGCCGACCTATATGACGCCCGGTAGCGCCCGGTGGTAGGGCGGCGGCTAATTCGCCCGGGCGGCGCGATGGGCCTGCCACGCCGCCTCGTAGCGGGCGGGCAGTTCCTCGTAATCCACCTCCTCCCGGCAGGTCTGGATGCGCCAGACATGGCCGAAGGGATCGTGGAACCCCACCACACGGTCGCCCCAGTAGGTGTCCTCCGGCGCGCCATCCCGGGTTTGCGGCGTGGCCCCGGCGGCGAGGGCGCGGGCGAAGGTGGCGTCCACATCCTCCACGTAGAGCGTCAGCCCGACGGCGGAAGCGCCGGCCGAGAGGGGCGAGCGGGGCCAGTCCGGGCGCGGCGCCTCCCGCCAGCGCGGATTCTCCCGCGCCACGACGAGATGGACGTCACCCAGCCGCAGCTCCGCCCAGTGGGCGTGAGGCCCGGGCGGGTCGACCGGCAGTGGCGAGGCGTTGCGCCGGATCTCCTCGGCGCCGAGGACGTCGCGGTAGAAATCCGCCGCCGCGTCCACGTCCTTCACGATGAGCGTCACGCCCATCTGCCCGACGCGCAGCCCGTCCCGGATCGCCATGTCCATCCCCCTGCCCGCGACTCCGGGCGTCCTCGTGGCAGGGTCGCCGCAGTTGATGTTGCAGCGAAGGTCCAATTCATGCGCTCGCGCAGAAGCGAGGACTTGGGCCGGAGCGGCTCAGCCCCGCAGCGCCAGGGCCAGGCTGTGCAGCATGCTCGCGGTCGCGCCCCAGATGGTTTGGGTCTCGTGCGGCCACTGCCAGTAGTGGCGGGTGCGGCCGCCGAAGACGCCGCTGCGCCGCTCCGGCGAGGCCGGATCCAGCAGGCGGTCCAGCGGGTACTCGAAAATCTCCGCCACCTCGTCCGGGGACGGGGTCAGGGCCACGGGCGGGTCCAGGAGGGCCACGACAGGGATCACGTGGAAGCCGGTGCCCGTCACCAGGGCCGGCAGGCGGCCGACCAGGCGCGGCAGGCGGGGGTCCAGCCCCACCTCCTCCGCCGCCTCGCGCAGGGCCGCGGCCTCGGGCGTCTCGCCCGGCTCGATCCGGCCGCCGGGGAAGGCCACCTGCCCGGCATGGGAGGAGAGGGTCGCGGCGCGCTGGGTCAGCAGGATCGTCGGCGCCGCGTGCAGCAGGATCGGCACCAGCACGGCGGAGCGGCGGTGGCCCGCCGGCGGCTGCACGTCGCCCTCGGCCCGGGCCAGGCGGGCGGGATCAGCCAGCCGCGCCTCGATATCGGCCGGGGCGAGGCCGGGCGTAACAGGGCCGGGCCGAAGCGCCGGAAGGGCGTCCGTCACGCCACCTCGTCGTCCAGCTCTTCCAGGTCCTCGGGCAGATCCTCGGGGGTGGGGCTGTCGTCGATGATGAAGAAGACGCCCTGGCTCCACACGCCCATCACCTCGCGGCCATCCACCGTCTCCGGCTGGGCCAGCGCCACCAGCTCATAGAAGACGGGGCGGCTGATCCGGGCCTCCAGGCCCGGGCGGACGGTGATGTAGGGGCGGGGCTCCCGGGTGACGGGGTCGATCTCCACACGGATCGGGTGGTTCTCGTCGGCCGAGACCATCTCGTCCAGGTTGGTGCGGAAGGTCAGGCACTGGCGCGCAGGGGGCTTTCTCGCACCCGTTTCGCAGGCACCCTCGCCGCAGCAATGGCCCCAGGTCAGCTCCACGGCCACGAAGGGGGCGTCCTCCACCTCGATCCGGCCGCGCTCGGCGGGGGTCTCCAGCCAGTAGCTGCCATCCGCCTCCCGCTTCAGCACGGTGGCGAAGAGGCAGACCAGCTCCTTCCGGCCGATCGGACTGCCCTGGTAGTACCAGGTGCCGTCCCTGGCGATCCGCATGCGGAAGTCGCCGCAGATCGTCCTGGGCGATCGGGCTATCGGGGGCATCTCTGCTTTCCGGCCTTGCGTAACGTCATGCATCCCCAGCGCCATGTGACTTCCTCCGCGCCATCGAAGGGCCCTACCCTCCCTATCCACCGTCCCGCCTCCATCTTCAGGAGGGGCGGGGGTCGGGCGTTACCGTCCAGCCATATGAGAAGGGGCCATGCATGGTTGAAGTGCCCGGCGTCACGGAAGTGACAGGTGATGCCGAAAGGCTGCTACGGGAGGCCGAGGCCCTCTCCGCCCGCCTCGCCCGGGTGCGGGCCGCGGTGGGCCAGGTGATCCTGGGGCAGGAGGAGGTGGTGGAGCAGGCGCTCGTCACCCTCCTGGCCGGCGGGCACATGCTGCTGGTGGGCGTGCCGGGCCTGGGCAAGACGAAGCTGGTGGAGACGCTGGGCACGGTGATGGGGCTCGACGCCCGCCGGGTGCAGTTCACGCCGGACCTCATGCCCTCCGATATCCTGGGTTCGGAAGTGCTGGAGGAGGCCGAGGGCGGGCGTCGGGCCTTCCGCTTCCTGCGCGGCCCCGTCTTCTGCCAGTTGCTGATGGCGGACGAGATCAACCGCGCCTCCCCCCGCACCCAGTCCGCGCTGCTGCAGGCGATGCAGGAGCGCCGGGTGGCCGTGGGCGGCGAGGTGCTGGACCTGCCCGCCCCCTTCCATGTCCTGGCCACCCAGAACCCGATCGAGCAGGAGGGCACCTACCCCCTGCCCGAGGCCCAGTTGGACCGGTTCCTGCTGGAGATCGAGATCGGCTACCCGGACGAGGCGGCGGAGCGCGCCATGCTGCTGGCCACCACCGGCGCCACCGAGGCCCGGCCGGAGGCGGCGCTGACGGCGGCGGAGCTGATGGCCGCGCAATCCCTGATCCGCCGCCTGCCGGTGGGGGAAGCGGTGCTGAACGCCATCCTCCGCCTGGTCCGCGGCGCCCGGCCCGATACCGCCACGCTTCCTGCCGTGCGGGAGCACCTGTCCTGGGGCCCCGGCCCCCGCGCCGCGCAGGCGCTGATGCTGGCCACCCGCGCCCGCGCCGTGCTGGACGGGCGCCTTTCCCCGAGCGTGGAGGACGTGCTCGCCCTGGCCGAGCCGATCCTGCGGCACCGCATGGCGCTCGGCTTCGCGGCGCGTGCGGATGGCGTCCGTCTCTCCGAGGTGATCGGTGCGCTGAAGGCCGATCTTGGCTGAAGGTGGCCCGCTCTCCCTTCGCGCAGAGGCCGCCGCCGCCCGGCTGCCGCCCCTGGTCGTGGCCGCGGAGCGCGTGGCCGCCACGGTGATGCAGGGCGTCCATGGCCGGCGCCGCTCCGGCCAGGGCGACAGCTTTTGGCAGTTCCGCCCCTATCTGCCCGGCGACGACGCCGCGCGGGTTGACTGGCGGCAGAGCGCCAAGTCGGACCGCCTCTACCTGCGGGAAACGGAATGGGAATCCGCCCAGACCGTGGCGCTCTGGCGGGATGCCGGGCCGGGGATGGACTGGTCCGGCCATCCCTCGCGCGCCACCAAGCGGGCGCGGGCCGACCTTCTACTGCTGGCCCTCTCCTCCCTGCTGCTGCGGGGCGGGGAGCGGGTGCGGCTGTTGGGCGGCGGGCGCGGTCTTTCAGGCCGGGGCGCCCTGCCGGCGCTGGCAATGCGGCTGGAGGGACAATCCGGCCCGCCCGCCGACACCGCCCTGCCCCGGCACGCCCGCGGGGTGCTGTTCGGCGACTTCCTCACCCCCCTGCCGGAGATCCGCGCCGCCCTGGCGCCGCTCGCCTCCGCCGGGCTGCGCGCCACGCTGGTGGTGCTGACCGATCCCGCGGAGGAGACCCTGCCCTATGGCGGCCGGGTGCGGTTCGAGCCGTTGGACGGCACGGATGCCGCCCTGGTGCCACGGGTGGAGGGCATTCGCGGACTGTATGAGGAGCGGCTGGCGGCGCACCGGGCCGGGCTTTCCGCGCTGGCCGGGTCGCTGGGCTTTCGCATGTTGTCGCACCGCACCGACCATCCGCCGGAAGCTGCGCTGATGGCGCTCTGGCAGGCCCTGGCCCCGCAGGGGGCGCGATGACCCGGCTGCGGACTGCGGACACGATGCACGAAAGGCGTTCATGACCGGCGCCCTCTCCTTCGCCGCGCCCTGGCTGCTGGTGGCGCTGGCCGTTCTGCCCGCCCTCTGGTGGCTGCTCCGCGTCACGCCGCCCACGCCGCGCACCCAGTCCTTCCCGCCCGCCCGCCTGCTGCGCGACCTGCCGGCGGTGGAGGAGACGCCCGCGCGGACGCCCTGGTGGCTGCTGCTGCTGCGGCTGCTGGCGGCGGCGCTGATCATCCTCGGGCTCGCGCGCCCCGTCTGGAACGCGGCGCAGGGCGATGCGGTGGAACAGCCGCTGCTGATCGTGGTGGATGACGGCTGGGCTTCCGCCGCCGACTGGCCTGACCGCATGGCCGCAGCGGGCGCGGCGCTGGACGCCGCCGCCCGCGCCACCCGGCGCGTGGCGATCCTTCCCACCAGCCCCACCGTCACAGGCGAGCCGCCCCGCCCCACGGGGTGGATGCCGGCGGAGGAGGCGCGCGCCCGGCTGGCGGCGCTGCGGCCCCATCCCTGGGCCCCGGACCGCCCGGCGGCGCTGGAGGCGCTGCGGAACTGGCGTGATGGGGGGCGCAACGGGGGATCCCCCAGCCTCTATGTCAGCGATGGCCTGGCCCATGGCGGGGATGACGGCGCGGCGCTGATGGCGGCGCTGGCCGATGCCGGCCCGTTGCAGGTGGCGCGCGGGGCGCCCGGCACGGCGCGCGTGCTGCTGCCGCCGCGGGCGGAGGCGGATCGGCTCGTGCTCGGCCTGCGCCGCGCGCCGGGTGGCCCGGCGGGGGAGGCGGCGGTGCTGGCGATGACGCCGGATGGCCGCACCCTCGGCCGCGCCACCCTGCCGCTCGCCGCCGGCGCCACGGAGGCGGAAGGATCGCTGGAACTGCCGGTGGAGATCCGCAACAGCGTGACGCAGCTGGCCTTGGAAGGTACCTCCGAGGGCGCGCCGCCCGGCGCTGCCGGCGTGGTGCTGCTGGACGAGCGCTTCCGCCGCCGCCCCGTGGGCCTGCTGGCCGCGCAGGAGGAGTCGGCCGACACGCCCCTGACCGGCTCGCTCTACTACCTGGACCGCGCCCTTTCCCCCTTCGCGGAAGTGCGGCGCGGCACGCTGGACGTGCTGCTCTCCCGCCGCCTGGCGGTGCTCGTCCTGGCGGACCGGCCACTGGCCGAGGGCGCGGAGACGGAGGCGGTGACGCGCTTCGTGGAAGGCGGCGGGCTGCTGCTGCGCTTCGCCGGGCCGCGGCTTGCCGAGAAGGGCGACGCCCTGCTGCCGGTGCCGCTGCGCGCGGGAGAGCGGGCGCTGGGAAGCGCGCTCTCCTGGGAGCGGCCGCAGACGCTGGCGCCTTTCGCGGAGGGCAGTCCCTTCGCCGGGCTCACGCCGCCCGCCGAGGTGACGGTCAGCACCCAGGTCCTGGCCGAGCCCGTTCCCCGTCTGGCGGAGCGCAGCTGGGCGCGGCTGTCCGACGGCACGCCGCTGGTGACCTTCGAGAACCGGGGACAGGGGCGGATCGTGCTCTTCCATGTCACCGCCAATGCGGACTGGTCCAACCTGCCCCTCTCGGGGCTCTACATCGACATGCTCCGTCGGATCGTCGCCCTCTCCTCCGGCGTCGCGGGCAGCGAAGGCGAGGCGCCGCTGGCGCCAGTGGAGACGCTGGACGGCTTCGGCCGCCTCGGCGCCCCGCCGCCCGTCGCGGGACCGATCGGCGCGGCGCGGCTGGACTCCACCACGCCCGGCCCGCGCCACCCGCCGGGCTGGTACGGCACATCAGGCGAGGGCGGGGAGCGGCGGGCGCTGAACCTCTCCGCCCGCCTTCCCGCCCCTGCCCCGGCCGCCGCCCCGCCCTCCGGCGCGCGGGAGACGCGGATCGGCGGCGTGCCGGCGGAGCGCGACCTCGGCCCTTGGCTGCTGGCGGCGGCGCTGGTGCTGCTGGCGGCGGACCTGCTGCTGTCGCTACAGAGCCGTGGGCTGGGTCTGCGCGCCCGCGCGGCCCTGCTGGCGCTGGCGATCCTGGTGCCAGGTTTGGCGCAGGCGCAGGGGGCACCGGAAGGGTCGGCGGCGCTGGCCACGCGGCTGGCCTATGTCGTCACGGGCGACACCGCGACGGACGAGGTATCCCGCCAGGGCCTTGCCGGGCTGTCCGAGTACGTGAACCGGCGCACCGCCGCGAACCTTGCCGAGCCCGTCGCGCTGCGTCCGGGGGTGGACGACCTCTCGCTCTATCCTCTCCTGCTCTGGGTGGTGCTGCCGGATGCGGCGGCGCCGGACGCGCGGGCGGTGGACGCGCTGAACGCCTTCATGCGGAACGGCGGCATCATTCTCTTCGACACGCGCAACGAGGGTTCGGGCGAGGGCGTCTCGCTCGGCGCGGACGCGGCGCTGCGGCGGCTGACCTCGCGCCTGCAGGTGCCGCCCCTGGCGCCCCTGCCGGACGATCACGTGCTGAAGCGCGCCTTCTATCTGCTGCCGGAGCTGCCCGGGCGCTACGCCGGCGGGCCGGTCTGGATCGCGCGGGACACGGACCGCGCGAATGACAGCGTCTCCCCCGTCATCATCGGGGGTCATGACTGGGCCTCGGCCTGGGCCGTGGATGCGCGGGGGAGCAATCCCTACGCCGTCATCCCCGGCGGGGCGCGGCAGCGCACGCTGGCCTACCGCTTCGGCGTCAACCTCGTGATCTACGCGCTGACCGGCAACTACAAGGGCGACCAAGTGCACGTGCCCGCCATCCTGGAGAGGCTGGGGAACTGA
Organism: Roseomonas indoligenes; assembly: GCF_017813365.1. Taxonomy (GTDB): domain Bacteria; phylum Pseudomonadota; class Alphaproteobacteria; order Acetobacterales; family Acetobacteraceae; genus Roseomonas; species Roseomonas indoligenes. The sequence goes on along the minus strand of NZ_JAGIZA010000001.1, from coordinate 220,263 downwards.
TGGTCCGCTCCCTCTCCTCCATCGATTTCGCGCCGGTCCTTCCGGCCTGGCTCGTCGTCGCGCTCGCCGTGCTGGCAGTGCTGGCGCTGGCACCCGCGCTGTGGCGGCGGGCGCGCGGGGCCGGGTGGCGGGCGCTGGCCTTCCTACTGATCCTCGGCGCCATCGCCAATCCGCGGCTGGTGCAGCAGACGCGGGAGGTACGGCCCGACATCGCGCTGCTGGCCGTGGACAACAGCGCCTCCACCACCGTTGCCGGGCGGGACGCCGCGATCGCCGCCGCGCGCGCGGGGATCGAGGCCCGTGCCGGGCGCCTGCCCGACCTGGAGATCCGCACCGTCGTCGCGGAGGAGGGCGGCAACCAGGGCACGCGCCTTTTCGCCGCGATCGAGCGTGGGCTGGCCGATATCCCCCGCGCGCGGCTGGCGGGGATCATCGCCCTCAGCGACGGGCAGGTGCACGACGTGCCGCCGAACTTCCCCGCCGACGCGCCGCTGCACCTGCTGCTTCCGGGACGCGCGGGCGAGGTGGATCGCCGCCTGCGCGTGATCGAGGCGCCGGGCTTCGGCATCGTCGGCCGCGGCGTGGAGATGCGCGTGGTGGTGGAGGACCTGGGCGTGCCCGCCTCCGACACGCCCGTGCGCCTGTCCATCCGGCGCGACGGCGGTGCGCCGCGGACGGAGAGCGTGGTGCCCGGCCGCGAGCACCGCATCGCCCTTCCGATCGAGCGCGGCGGGCCGAGCGTGATCGAGATCACGGCCGAGGAGCGGCCGGGCGAGGTCTCCACGCTGAACAACAGCGCGATCGTCACGGTCAACGGCGTGCGGGACCGGCTGCGCGTGCTGCTGGTCTCCGGCGAACCGCACGCGGGCGAACGCACCTGGCGGCGGCTGTTGAAGGCCGATCCGAACGTCGATCTCGTCCACTTCACCATCCTGCGCCCGCCGGAGAAGGACGACCTGACGCCGCTGAACGAGCTGGCGCTGATCGCCTTTCCCGTGCGCGAGCTGTTCCAGCAGAAGCTGCGCGAGTTCGACCTCATCGTCTTCGACCGCTTCTCCAACCGCGGCATCCTGCCGCCGCAATACCTGCGGAACATCGCCGACCATGTGCGCCTGGGAGGCGCGCTGTTGATGTCCGTGGGGCCGGAGTTCACCGGGCCGGCCTCGCTGGCCAACACGCCGCTGGGGCAGGTGCTCCCCGCACGCCCCCTGCCCGGTGGCGCGGCGCTGCTGGAGACCCCCTTCCGCGCGCAGGTGAGCGAGACGGGGCTGCGCCACCCGGTGACGGAGGGGCTGACGGGCGCCAACGCCAACGCCGCCGCACAGGCGAGCTGGGGCCGCTGGTACCGGATGCTGCGCGCGGAGCCGCGCAGCGGCGCCAACATCATGAACGGGCCGGACGGCAATCCCCTGCTGCTGATGGACCGCGTGGGCGAGGGCCGCGTGGCGCTGCTGCTCTCGGACCAGATCTGGCTCTGGTCGCGCGGGCATGATGGCGGCGGGCCGCAGGCGGAGCTGCTGCGCCGCATCGCCCACTGGCTGATGCGCGAGCCGGAGCTGGAGGAGGAGGACCTGACGGCCGCCATCGTCCAGGGGCGGATGACCGTCACGCGCCGCAGCCTCTCCGACGCGCCGCCGCCGGAGATCACGGTCACCGCACCGGACGGCACCACCAGCCGCCACGCGCCGGACCGGCGCGAGGGCGGGCGCGCGGTGGTGGAAGTGCCGGCGACCTCGCCCGGCGTCTGGTCCGCGACCGACGGCACACGCACCGCCTTCGCCGCCGCCGAGGCCGCCAACCCGCCGGAGGTGGCGGACCTGCGCGCCGATCCCGGGCGGATGGGGAACGTGGTGAACGCCAGCGGCGGCGCGGCACGCTGGATCGGCGACGGATCGACCCTGCCGGATATCCGCCGCGTCGCCATGGGGCGCGATGCGAGCGGCCCCGGCTGGATCGGGCTGGTGCGGCGGGAGGATCACACGGTGACGGGCATCTCCGCCCTGCCGCTGCTGCCGCCCCCGCTGGCGCTGCTGCTGGTGCTGGGGGTGGCCGTGGTGGCGTGGAGGCGGGAGGGGCGGTAGGCTTCCGGCCGAGGAACGGCCGGGGAAGATCGAATGGGATTGCGTGACCTGCTGAGGCAGCGCCTCTCGCTGCCGGTGATCGGTTCCCCGCTCTTCATCATCTCTGTGCCGGATCTCGTCGTCGCGCAATGCACCAGCGGCGTCGTGGGCAGCATGCCCTCGCTGAACGCGCGGCCCGCCGAGCAACTGGACGATTGGCTGGCGGAGATCCGGGAGCGGCTGGACGCGCATGACGCCGCCCATCCGGATCGCCCATCAGCGCCCTTCGCGATCAACCTGATCGTCCACCGCTCCAACGACCGGCTGGACCACGACCTCGCCCTCCTCGCTAAGCACCGTGTGCCGATCGTCATCACCTCCCTCGGCGCGCGACCGGACGTGAACGAGGCGGTGCACGCCTATGGCGGCTACGTGCTGCACGATGTCATCAACCAGACCTTCGCGCGCAAGGCGGTGGAGAAGGGCGCGGACGGGTTGGTGCTGGTGGCGGCCGGTGCCGGCGGCCATGCCGGTAGCATCTCTCCCTTCGCGCTGGTGCAAGAAACCCGGGCCTGGTTCGACGGCGCCATCGCCCTCTCCGGCGCCATCGCCACCGGCCGCGCCATCCTGGCGGCGCAGGTGATGGGGGCGGACGTCGCCTATATCGGCAGCGCCTTCATCGCGACGGAGGAGGCGCGCGCGGCCGAGGCCTACAAGGCGATGATCGTGGAGGGGGCTGCGGGCGACATCGTCTACAGTGACCTCTTCACGGGCGTGCACGGCAACTACCTGCGCCCTTCCATCAGCAAGGCCGGGCTGGACCCGGACAACCTGCCGCGGCCGGACCCATCCTCGGTGAACTTCTCCACCAGCCGCAACAAGCCGTGGAAGGACATCTGGGGATCGGGCCAGGGGATCGGTGCCGTGAGGGCGGTGCAGCCGACGGCGGAGTTGGTCGCCCGGCTGCGCGCCGAGTACGAGGCGGCGAAGGAAGCGGTGCGGGCGTTCTGACCGCTCGGCGGCGGGCATGGCGCGCTTGCTCATGGCAGGCACGGATCGTGCTAAATGTTGCGTGAATGGCCGGCTCTCCCCGGCCGCCGAAGGAGCTTCCCCATGGTGCTGCGCCGCCTTTTCCTCCACCTCGGGGCCTGCGCCGCGCTCGCCTGGACGGGGCCCGCCGCCGCTGAGACCACGCTGCGGATCGCCCTGAGCCTGCCGGCCTCCAGCCTCGATCCCGTGCAGTCCACGGCGGCCACCGTCCGCAACCACGGCTTCTTCGTCTACGACCAGCTTTTCGGCCTCGGCAGCAAGGGCGTTCCCCGGCCGCAGATGGTGCGGGACTGGACCGTCTCGGACGACCGGATGAACTGGCGGTTCACCCTGCGCGACGGCCTGGCCTTCCATGACGGGCAGCCCGTACGCGCGGTGGACGCCGTGGCCTCCATCAAGCGCTGGGCGCAGCGCGACGTGGTGGGCCGGGCGCTGGCGGCGGCGGCGAGCGCGATCGAGGTCGTGGACGACAAGACTTTCGAGATCCGCCTCGCCCGCCCATTCGGACTGGTGCTGGAGGCCCTGGCGCGCCCGACGGGCAGCGCGCTGTTCATCATGCCCGAGCGCATCGCCCAGACCCCGCCCAGCACGGCGATCACGGAGGCCATCGGCTCCGGCCCCTTCATCTTCCAGGCGAATGAGTGGCGGGCGGGCGACCGTGCCGTCTATCGCCGCAACCCGAACTACCGCGCGCGGGAGGAGGCGCCGGACGGGCTGGCCGGCAGCAAGGCCGTCTTCGTGGACCGCGTGGAATGGGTAACGATGCCCGACGCCACGGTGGCGGTGAACGCGCTCGGCAACGGCGAGCTGGACTTCGTGGAGCAGCCCCCGCCCGACCTGATCCCGACGCTGGAGCGCAACCGGGCCGTGAAGGTGGCGCCGGTGAACCCGGTGGGCAGCATGGCCTGGCTGCGGCTGAACCACGCGCAACCACCCTTCAACGATCCCCGCGCGCGACAGGCGCTGCTTTATGCGCTGAACCAGCGCGACGTGCTGGAGGGAATGGGCATCCGCCCTGCCGAGCAGGTGCCCTACTGTCCCTCCTACTTCATGTGCGGCACGCCGCTGGAGACCGCTGCCGGCGCGCGCGGGTTGCAGCAGCCCGACTTGCAGCGCGCCCGCGCCCTGCTGAAGGAGGCGGGCTATGACGGCCGGCCCGTGGTCTTCCTGAACGCCACCGACAACGGCCTGAACAACGCCTCCACCCTGGTGATGGCCGACGCCTTCAAGAGCATCGGGCTGAACATAGACGTGCAGGCGATGGACTGGGGCACGCTCACCGCCCGCCGCAACCGGCGGGAGCCGCCGGCGCAGGGCGGCTGGAACATGTTCATCACCATCGCCAACGCGCTGGATTCGGCGGACCCGCTCTCCAACCTCTACCTCGCCAGCACCTGCGACGCGGCGCCGGCCGGCTGGCCGTGTGACGAGGAGCTGGAGCGCCTGCGCGCCGCCTGGGCGGCGGAGGGCGACCCGGAGAAGCGCCGCGCGCTGCTGGATGGCGTCCATGCCCGCGCCTACGAGGTGCTGCCCTACATCAACGGCGGCCAGTTCCGCGCCAACGCCGCCTGGCGCAGCAACGTCACGGGCATCCGGCCGACGACGGTGCCAGTCTTCTGGGGCGTGCGGAAGGAGTAGGGGGCGCCCCCCCCTACCCTCCCGTCACGCGCGCGGTCGCGCCGGACACGACGCCCATCCGGAGTTCCCCGGCGGCAACCCGCCGGGCGGTCTCCGCGCCGCGGGCCTGGGTCTCGATCGCGCGTCGGGCCTCGGCTTCCGCCTCGCCCGGCGGCAGGACGAGGACGCCGCTGTTGTCGCAGATCACGGCATCGCCCGGCATCACCACCGCGCCGCCGATGCTGACCGGCACGTTCATCGCCCCGCCCATGTCGAAGATCTGCGTGGTGACCGGGGCGAGGCCGCGGCACCACACCGGGAAGCCGGCCTCCTCGATCTCCTCCAGGTCGGTGCAGGGTCCGTCCACCACGGCGGCCACGGCACCCGCCGCCTGGGCCGCCACGGCGAGTCCACCGCCGATGCAGGCGTGGCGCCTGTCGCCCAGCCGGTCCACCACCAGCACGTCGCCGGGGCGCAGATGGTCCAGCGCGTGGGCGAGCATGGTGCCGTCATTGGCGGGCAGCATCACCGTAAAGGCGGTACCCGCCACGCGCCTGCGCGGCAGCAACGGCGCAACGCGGCGGTCCACGAAGCCCCAGTGGCGCCAGTGCCCGATGGTCGCCGTCTCCGCCTTTTCCAGCAGCGCGACCACGGCCGGGTCGAGGGAGGGCGGAGGGGCGCCGGTGACGTAGCGGGCCATGGCGGGGCTACTCCACCCCGCACCAGTCGGCGATGAAGGCGGCCATGGAGAGCGTGGTCTTCTTCAGCAGCTCCAGGTTGGTCCGCTCGTCGAAGCCGTGGTTCCCCTCGCCGCCCGGGCCGTAGCAGAGGGCGGGGGTGGCGTAGTAGCGGCCGTAGTAGCGCGTGTCGTTCACGGCGGTGGAGAGGCGCTCCTCCATGTCGGCGCCGAAGACCTGCCCGTGGGCGGCGGCCAGCACGCGCTCCGCTTCGCTGCCCTCCTCCAGCACGTAGCCGTCGGCGACGAAGCCGTGCCAGGTGATCTCCGGCGGGTTGTTCGCCAGGAAGGTGTCGCCCTCCCGCGCCGCCTCCACCGCGCGCTCGATCCCCTTCTGCACATCCGCCACCTCCATGGAGGGCGTGAGGCCGATGCGGCAGTCCACCTCGCACCAGGAGGGGGTGGAGGAGGCCCAGTCGCCGCCGCGGATGATGCCGGGGTTGAACTTGATGGGGTTCTTCACCCCGCCGAAGGAGGGATCGGCCTTCGCCTTCTCGTTCAGCTCCACCGTGAACTTCTGCAGCGCCTGGATCAGGTGCATGGCGGAGAGGATGGCGTTGGTGCCGCTGTCGGCCACCGCCACATGTACGGGCACGCCGCGCACGCGCAGGCGGAACCAGATGGTGCCGGTATGCGCGCGGGTGATGGTGCCCGAGGTCGGTTCCGGGATGAGGCAGGCATCGGCGCGGTAGCCGCGCAGCAGGGTGGAGAGGGCGCCGTTCCCCGTGCTCTCCTCTTCCGTCACGGTCTGCACGTGGATGTCGCCTTTCGGCGTCAGCCCCGCTTCCTTCAGCGCGTCCATGGCGAAGACCATGGCGGCGACGCCTGCCTTCATGTCGTTCGCGCCGCGGCCATAGAGCCAGCCGTCCCGCACCACGCCGCCATAGGGCGGGTGCGTCCACATGGAGGTCGGACCTTCCGGCACCACGTCGATATGGCCCTGCAGGATCAGGCTGCGCCCGCCCGCCTCCTTCGCGCGCTTCGTCGCCACCACCTGCACGGAACCTGCGGGGTCCACATCCACCATCGGCGCGGCCTTCTCGTGGCTCTCCAGCGGCACGTCGGCGAGGGTGTAGCGGTCCACGGAATAGCCCCGGCCCGCCATCTGCCGCGCGAACCAGTCCTGCAACGGCGCCTCCCGCCCGCGCAGGCTGGGGAAGCGGACCAGCTCGGAGAGGAAGGCCGTCTCGGCCTCGAAGTTCTTCTCCACGGCGGCGCGCAGGCGGTCGAGGATGGCGGGATCGGGCAAGGCGGGCGTCCTTTTCGCGGTGCGGCGCGAATGGTTGCGCCGGGACCGGGCGGGACGGAAGGGGGCGCGGCGCCGGAAAGCCGGTCCAGCATCCGGATCGCCGCAATTGCGAATGAGTTGCGGATTGGCTATTCCCGCCCCGCCCATCCGGACGGAGCCCGCCATGGACCTCGCCTGCCCCCCGACGCGCCTGGCCCGGCGCCGGCTGCTCCTCGCCTCGGCGGGGGCCGCCACGCTGTCCCTGCCGGCCTTCGCCCAGCCCGGCACGGGCCGGCAGCCCATCACCGTCGTCGTGCCCTTCACCCCCGGCGCGCCGCCGGACATCGTGGCGCGGGTCGTGTCGGAAGGCCTTCAGAAGCGGCTCGGCCAGCCCGTGGTGGTGGACAACCGGCCGGGCGCCAGCGGCAACATCGGCGCCGGCCTCGTCGCCCGCGCCGCGCCGGACGGGCACACGTTGATGGTCCATACCACCACGCTGGTGATGAATGCCGGGCTCTACGCGAGCCTTCCCTACGACCCGCTCGCCTCCTTCGCCCCCGTCGCCATGCTGACGGAGGTGGACTACGCCCTGGTCCTGCACCCCTCCGGCGGGGCGGACCTCGCGGAGTTCGTCGCCCGCGCGAAAGCCCGGCCGGAGGCGCTGAACTACGCCTCCCCCGGCATCGGCACGCCGCACCACCTGCTGATGGAGCTGTTCCAACGCCAGGCCGGGCTGCGGCTGCTGCACGTGCCCTATCGCGGCACGGCGGGCGCCGTGACGGGGGTGACGGCAGGCGAGGTGCAGGCGATGTTCATGCCCGTCAGCGGCGCGGCGGAGCTGACCCGCGGCAGCGTGCTCCGTGCCGTGGCCGTCACGGCCCCGGCCCGCCTCGCCCTTCTGCCCGATTCCCCCACCCTGGCCGAGGGCGGGGTGGAAGGCGTGACGGTGCGGGACTGGTTCGGCCTTCTTGCCCCCGCGCGGGTGGCCCCCACGGTGCTGGCGGGCCTCAACGAGGCGGCGAATGCCGTGCTCGCCTCCCCGGAGGCGGCGCAGGCGCTGGCATCGCAGGGCTACAATGTCGCGGGTGGCACGGCGGAGGCCTTCGGGCGGCGCATGGCGGCCGACATGGAGCGCTGGGGCAGCCTCGTGCGGGAGGCCGGGATCACCGCGGAAGGGCCGGCCCCGGCGCGCTGAGCGGGGGCCGAACCGTGAACACCGCCCTTCCAGAACCGCACCGGACATCCCAGATGCAGGGCATGAGACGCGCCCTTGCCCTTCTTCCGATGCTGGCCCTCACCGCCTGCGCAACCAGGCCCACCCTGGATGAGCGGCTTGCTACCTTCGTCGGCCGCTCCGAGCTGGAACTGGTCTCGGCACTCGGCGTGCCGACGCGGCACTACGAGACGGGCGGAGAGAAGTTCCTGCAATACGACGAGCAGCGCACCGTCGCCCTGCCCGGCGGCTTCGCGGGCGGACCCTTCATCGGGTCCGTCGGGCGCGGCTTCTACGGCGGGGGTTTCTACGGGGGCGGCTTCGTCGGCACGACCTACGCCCCCGTGCAGTGCGACGTGACCTTTGCGCTGCGGGAAGGTCGCGTCTCCGGCTACAGCTTCCGCGGCCAGGGCTGCGCCTGACGGCCGTTCCACCGCCGCGGGATTGGCCCCGCCGGGCGCGGGGGACTATAGGAGAGACCATGCGCCGCCTCCCCCTCCTCCTCGTTCTGGCCGGCCCAATGCTGGCCTCGCCCGCCTTCGCCCAGATGGGCGGACCGGGCGGCGGCATGATCGGCCGCAATGCGCCGATGCCGTCGGGCCAGGGCAGCGCCGCCCGCCCGCCGCCGCCCGCCCTGCCGGGCCTGGCCAACCGCCGGGCCGTGGACCCCATTCCCGCGGAGACGCCGAGCGCCAGCCTCTCCCCCAACGACGCGCTGTTCGACTCGGTGAACCGCGGCGACCTGGGGGCGGCGAAGGAGGCCATGGCGCGCGGCGCCGACCTCAACGCCCGGAACCAGCTCGGCCTGACGCCGGTGGACGCGGCGGTGGACCAGGGGCGGACCGAGATCGCCTTCTATCTCCTCTCCGCCCGCGGCAGCGCCGGCAGCGGCCCGACCTTCGCGCCCGGCGAGCCGGCGCCGGCGCCGGCCCCCGCCGCAAATGCGCGCCGCGGCCGGGCCGGGCGGGAGGCACAGGCCGCCGCCCGCGCCCCCAGCCCCGCCGCGGATGAGCCCGAGCCCGATGCCCCCGCGCGCCCATCCGGCCTTCTGAGCGACCCGCCGCGCGGCGGCCGGACGGCCCCGGCCGTGGCGACCGCGCCGCTGCGCGCGCGGCTCTTCGCCGGGGACGGCGGCAGCCCGCGGCCGGAGATCGGCTTCCTTGGCTTCGATGCCGGCCGACCCGCCGGGGCCGAGCCGCTGCAGCAGCCCGCTGAGCGTCCGGCCGCCCGACGCGGCCGCCGGGCCTGAGGAAGGCCCCGGGCCGGCCGCGCCCGCCGGCCGGGATTGCCCTCGCGCTTCTCCGGTGAGCTCCTCCATGGCAGCGCTACCCGAACCTCCGCTGCCCGGCTCCCCTGCGGGGAAGGGCGCGCTCGTGCTTTTCTCCGCCGGCGGGGCCCTCCTTGCGCTGCCGCGGGAGGCGGTGCGGGCCCTACTTCCCCTGCCGAACCTGGATTCGCCTCCGGGGCTGCCGGCGCCGCTTGCAGGCTTCCTGAACCTCGGCGGGTCGGCGGTGCCCGTGGTCGCCCTCACCGTCCTGCTCGGCCTGCCGGCCGGGCCGTTGCATCCCTATCGCCACCTTATCCTGCTGGAGACCGCGGTCACCGGCCCGGCGGGGCCCGTGGCCCTGCTGGTGGACCGGGCGGCGGACGTGCTGCCGGCCGGGCTGCCGCTGCGCCCTACGGAGGAGGACACCTCCCTCGGCGGGGTCGTGGCGGGCGCGGTGGAGCTTCCCGCGGCCTCCGGGGGCGGCACGGCCCATCTCCTCGCCCCGGATAGGCTGCTGATGGCGGAGGAGGCGGCGATCCTGGGCGCGCTGACCGGGCAGGCGCAGGCCCGTCTGGCGCGGTGGACCGCGACGGCCGAGGAGTCCTGATCGCCGCATGAGCGACGCGCCCCGGCCGGACGAGGCCTTCGCGCCCCTCAAGCGCCTGATCATCGCCCGCACTGGCCACGCCTATTACGAGGACAAGGACGCCGCCCTCTGGGAACGGGTGCGGGCCCGGATCCGCGCCACCGGCGCCGGCGACTCCGCGGGCTACGCCGCCCTGCTGCGCGACCCGGCGGAGGGCGAGGCGGAGTGGGCCGCCCTGGAATCTGCCATCACCATCGGCGAGACCTTTTTCTTCCGAGACGCCCGCCAGTTCGCGGCGCTGCGGGACAGCATCCTGCCCGGTCTCATCGCGCGGCGGACGGAGGCGCGGCGCCTGCGGATCTGGTCCGCCGGCTGCTCCACGGGGGCGGAGCCCTATTCCCTTGCGATCCTCCTCCGCCGGCTGCTGGGGGCGGAGCACAGGGCCTGGAGCATCTCCATCCTTGGGACGGATATCAGCGAGGCGGCGCTGGTCGCCGCCCGCGCCGCCCGCTTCTCCCCCTGGGCGCTGCGCGGGATGCAGGCGGCGGAGCGGCAGCGCGATTTCCTTCCCGTGGATGGCGGCCGGGCCTGGCAGCTCCGCCCGGAAAACCGCGGCACGGTGCGCTTCGAGCGGCAGAACCTGCTAGGGCTGCTGGACGGCACGCTGCCCCTGGGCATGACGGATTTCGACCTGATCCTCTGCCGCAACGTGCTGATCTATTTCGATCGCGCCGGGGTGCCGGAGATGGTGCGGGCCCTGGCCGGTCGCCTGGTGCCGGATGGCTGGCTGCTGCTGGGCCATGCAGAGCCCGACCCGGCCTACGGCGCCTTCCTGGAGGCAGCGACCCTCTCCGGCGCCACGGCCTGGCGCCCCCTCCGGGGCACACCGCCGGACCGTCCCTCCCCCATCCCCGAGGCAATGGAGCCGGCGGTGCCGGACCCGCAGCCCTGGCAGCCCCTCCTGCCGCCGCCGCATCCCCTGCCGGTCCTGCCGGCCGCGCCCGCCGGCCCCAGCGCCCCTGCGGCCAGCGACCTCCCCGCGGTCATCGGGCGGGCCAGGGCGGAGGCGGATTCGGGCGCGCTGGACGATGCCCGGACCACGCTGCGCGCGGGACTGGAGGCCCACCCCACCGCGGCGCCGCTGCATTACCTGGATGCCCTCGTTGCCCGCGGCCTGGGAGAGCCGGGAGAAGCGGAGGCGGCGCTTCGGCGCGCCCTCTACCTCGACAAGGGCTTCGTGGCGGCGCACTACCAACTGGGCCTGCTGCTGCTGGACCGGGGGGCCGAAGCGGCGGGGCGTCGCAGCGTGGCGAATGCGGCGCGGCTGGCCCGCGCCCTGCCCGGCGACACCGTGCTGGAGGAAGGGGACGGGATGACGGCGGAAACCCTGCTCGCCCTCGCGCGGCACCACCTGGAACCGAGGCCAGGGGGGGTGGGCTGATGGTGCTGCGCTTCCTGCCCGACCCGACGATCCTCGGCGCCATCGGCGAGGCGCGCACGGCGCGGCTGCTGGAGGAGCGCGCCGAGGCCCTGGCCCGGCGCGGCGCCCCGGAGCCGCCCCGGGGCGCGCCCGTGCTGCTGATCGCCGTTGGGGCGGAGAACTTCGGACTTCCCCTTTCCCGGGTGGCGGAGGTGCTGCCGGCGGAGCCGCCCTGCCCGCTGCCCGGCGCCCCGGCCGCCATGCTGGGGCTGCGCGCCCGTGCCGGGCGCCTCTACGCCGTGCTCGACCTTGCCGCGCTGACGGGCGCCGTGCCGGACGCCCCTTCCCCCGGCGATGCACCGGAAGGCGGCGGGCACGACGTGCTGCTGCGGCCCGGCCCCGGGGGACGGCGCCTGGCGCTGCGCGTCGCCCGCGCCCTCTCCGCCGCCGAGCCCCAGCCCCTGCCGCCGGAGCGCGCCCCCGCCAGCCCGGGCGGCGCGGTGGCCTTCCACGCGCTGCTGCCGGAAACCGGCGCCGTCCTCGCGGTGCTCGACCTCGACCGTCTCCTGCGGTCCTATGCCGCGCCTTCCACACCTCCAGACGCACACGGAGCCTGACCCGCGTGTCCATCACGAACCGCGCCCTGCTGGGCTTCGTCGCGCTGACGCTGCTGACCATCCTGCTGGGCTTCTGGAGCCTGGACCAGTTCGAGACGGTGCGGGATTCCACCCGCCTGGTCGCGATGCGCGACGGCAGCGTCGCGCGCCAGGTGGACGACGTGCGGAACGCGCAGATCAACCTGCGCAACACGCGGTCGCGCATCATGATCGCCTATCTCGGCCGGCGCGCGGCGCCGGAGGCCGCCCCGGCCACCGTGCCCACGGCGGACTGGCAGCAGGGCAGCGCCCGCATGGCGACGCTGCTGAACAACGCGATCACGACGGCACAGGGCTTCGCCGCCACCGCCGTCGCGCAGGATCGGCTGGAGGCCTGGCAGCGCGTGGTCGCCGCGCTGAACGAGGTGAACGCCGCCCTTCAGCGCCACCGGGACCGGGTGGAGGCGAAGCTCCGCTCCCTTACCGCCGATGACGTGAACGCCGTGCTGGCCGCCGAGCCCGGCGTGGCCGAGAGCGCGACGGAGCTGGACCAGTCGCTGGACCGGGTGGACGCGGCGATGGAGCGCCTGGGGGCGATCGGGCAGCAGCGGCTGGACGAGATCTCGGAGCGTTCCCGCGTGCTGATCCTCGGCGGCATGGGGCTGGCGGTCCTGCTCGCGGTGGCCGTCACCCTCCTCGTGCGCCGCGCCATCGCGAGGCCGCTGGAGACCCTGGTCGAGTTCGTGCAGCGCATCGGCCGCGGCGACCTTTCCGGCACGCCGGCGCGGGAGGGGCGCGACGAGTTCGGCCGCCTGGGCGAGACGCTGAACGCCATGGTGGCGGGGCTGCGCGACCTGGCCCGCCAGAGCCGCGACGCCACCCACCAGCTGGACGCCGCGACCGCCGAGATCCGCGCCAGCACGCAGGAGCAGGCCGCATCCGTGGAGGAGCAGCTGGCCGCGGTGCAGGAGACGGCCGCGACCGTGGACGAGATCACCCATTCCGGCAGCCAGATCGGCAAGCGCGCGCAGGAGGTGATCGCCGCCGCCCAGGCCACCGTCCGAACCAGCGACGGCGGGCTGCGCGCGGTGGAGGAGACGGTGCGCGCCATGGACAACATCCGCGAGCAGGCGGAGCGCGTGGCCGAGAACATCGTGGCGCTGAGCGAGAAGACCCAGGCCATCGGCGAGATCACCGCGACGGTGAACGACATCTCCGAGCGCAGCCACCTCCTCGCGCTGAACGCCGCGATCGAGGCGGCGGCGGCCGGCGAGCAGGGCCGCAGCTTCGCCGTGGTGGCGGCCGAGCTGAAATCGCTCGCCGACCAGGCGAAGGAGGCGACGGCGCAGGTGCGCGCCAACCTCGGCGATATCCAGCGCGGCATCAATTCCTCCGTCATGCTGACGGAGGAGGCGGTGAAGCGCGCCGCCGCCGGGCGCGAGCGCACGGCGCAGAGCCACAAGACCATCCGCGAGATCACCGCCAGCGTGCAGGAGGCGGTGCAGACCTTCCAGCAGATCGTCGCCAGCACGAACCAGCAGCAACTCGGAATCGAGCAGGTGATGGGGGCGCTGTCCAACATCCGCCAGGCCAGCCAGCAGACGGCGGCCGGCACGCGGCAGCTGGACCAGGCGGCGGCGAACATGGGCGAGCTGAGCCAGGGGTTGGTCCGGCTGGCCGATCGCTACCGCATCTGAGAGCGGGGCGCCGGGCGTGTCCGACTTCCGGGCGGAGTTGCTGGCGGCCTTCGCGGCCGAGCACCGCGAGCACCTGGGCGCCATCCGCGAGGCCCTGGCCGCGGAGGATGCGGACGGTGCCGTGGCGCTGGAGCCCGCGGCGCTGCGCGAGGTGTTCCGCCGCGCGCATTCCCTGAAGGGCGCCGCCCGCGCCGTTGACCTGCCCGGGCTCGAGGCCGTGGCGCATCGCGTGGAATCGCTGCTGGCGCGGGAGATGGACGCGGCCGCCGGCGGCCCGGCGCATCTCGCCCCGGCCATCCTGGCCCTGCTGCACCGCGGGCTGGACGCGATCGAATCGGCCGCGTCCGCGATGGCGGCCGGGGTGGAGGCACCGTCGGTGGAGACCGTGCTGGCAGCGCTGGACGGCGCCCCCGCCCCACCCCTGGCCGCGCCGCCGTTGCCCCAGCCACCGGCCGCGGCCGATGCGGCGGAGACGCCCGCCCCCGCGCCGGCCGCCGCAGCCCCCGCAGCACCTGGCGAGGGTCACCTGCGGGTGGAGGCGGCGCGGGTGGAGCGCCTCTCCGCCGCCATGCACGGGCTGAAGGCCCTGATCGGGCGCCAGGATTCCACCATCGCCGGGCTGCGCGGGCTGGAAGCGGAGTTTCGCGCCCTGCGCCGGGGCTGGGACGGGCTGCGCGCCGCCCTTCCGGCCGATCCCGCCCTTGCCCCCCGGCTGCGCGGCTTCGACGCGGCGCTTGGCGAGGCGGTGCGCCATCTCGCCGGTCTCTCCCGCCAGGGGCGGGCGATGGAGGACGCGCTGGACCGCGCCGCCGCCGCCCTGCAGGAGGAGGTGGAGGCCATCGCCCTGGTCCCCGCCGCGACCGTGCTCGGCCCCCTCGCTGCCGCCGCGCGGGAGATGGCGCGGGAGGCAGGGCGCGAGGTGACGGTCCGCACCGAGGGGCTGGAGATCCAGGCGGAACGTCGCGTGCTGCAGGCGCTGAAGGACCCGGTGCTGCACCTGCTGCGAAACGCCCTCGGCCACGGCGCGCCGCGGGACGGGCGGCGGGCGGAAATCGGGCTGCGCGTGGCCGCCACGGGCGGCGGGCTTGCCGTGACGGTGTGGGACAACGGCCCTGGGCCGGACCTGTCCGCCATCGAGGCGACGGCGGTCCTCCGCGGCCTGCTGGCGCCCCGCGCGCCGGGCGCGCCCCCGCCCTCGGCCGATTCCCTCCTCGCCCTTGTCTTCGAGCCGGGCTTTTCCACGGCCACTGAGGTGGACCGGCTCTCCGGCCGCGGCATGGGGCTTTCCGTGGTGGCGGAGGCGGCGGTGGCCCTGCATGGCGGCGCGGCGCTGCGCCCCAGGCCGGGCGGGGGTGCGGAGGTGGTCATCGCCCTCCCCCCCTCCACCGGCCGGCGCTCCCTGCTTCTGGTGGAGGCGGGCGGGCAGGTGCTCGGCCTGCCCGGCGGCAACGGGCTGGTGACGGTGGGGCCACTGCTGCGGATCAATCCCGACGCCATCTTCGCCGCCGAGGGGCGGCCCGTCGCTCGGCTAGCGCTGGAGGGCGGGGAGGCGCTGGTTCCACTCGCCTCCCTGGCTTCCCTGATCGGCCGGGCAGAGGAGCCGGCGGCGGGCCCCGTTCCCGCCGTGCTGCTGGCCCGCGGCGGGGCGCGGCTGGCGCTGACGGTCGCCGCCCTGCGGGACGCGCGCAGCCTGGTGGTGACGGAGGTGGACGCGCCCGGCCTGGACACGGCCCTCGTCTCCGGCGCCGCCCTGCTGGAGGACGAGGCGGTGGCCCTGGTGCTGCGCCCGGACGGGCTGCTTGACCGCGGGCTGCGGGAGGCGGCGCGTCCCTACACCGCCCGCCCCGGCGCCGCCCGGCCCGCGCCGGCCGCGCCGCAGCGGCGGCGCCACATCCTGGTGGTGGACGATTCCATCACCACCCGCACGCTGGAGCGCAGCATCCTGGAGGCCGGCGGCTATCGCGTGACCCTGGCGGTGGATGGGGTGGACGCGCTCAACTCTCTGCGCGAACCCGGCGCATCGGTTGACCTCGTGCTCGCCGACGTCGAAATGCCGCGGATGGACGGGTTCGGGCTTATCGAAGCCATCAGGGCGGATCCGCATCTGGCGGAGCTTCCGGTGATCCTCATGACCTCCCGCGACAGCCCCGGCGACGTGCAGCGGGGCATGGAGCTGGGCGCCAGCGCCTACCTGACGAAGCAGGGCTTCGACGGCCAGGCTCTCCTGGCCACCATCGGCCAGCTGATCTGAGGTGCCCTTGGCGTCACCCGTGCGCGTGATGATCGTGGAGGACAGCCTCGTGGTGCGGCAGTTGCTGTCGCACATCGTCTCGCGCGATCCCCGTCTGCAGCTGGCCGCCGCCGTGCCCTCGGCCGAGGAGGCGCTGGCGGAGATCGCGCGAGTGCGGCCGGACGTGATCTCCATGGATATCCGCCTGCCCGGGATCGATGGGCTGGAGGCCACCCGCCGCATCATGGCGGAACACCCCACCCCGATCGTCGTGATCGCCGATGCAGTGGAGGAACGGGGGCTCCGCATCTCCATGAACGCGCTGCGGGCGGGGGCGCTGACCGTGGTGGAGAAGCCGCTCGGCCCCGGGCGCGAGGGGTGGGAGCGGGCGGCGGAGGGGATCTGCACGCAGCTCTACATCATGAGCCAGGTGCCGGTGATCCGGCGCCGGGCGGGAAGCCTTTCCGCGCCCCTCCCTACGCCGCGCCACTTCGCCCCCCTTCCCGCACCGGCCCAGCCCGCGCTGGTGGGGATCGGCGCCTCCACCGGCGGGCCGCCGGCCCTGGCACGGGTGCTGGGGGCGCTGCCGGCGGACTTTCCCGTGCCGGTGCTGGTGGTGCAGCACATGGGTGCCCCCTTCATGGAGGGCTTCGCCGCCTGGCTGGACGGGCTGGTGGCGCCGCGCGTGACCCTCGCGCAGGACCGCATCCTGCCCCGTGCCGGCCATGTCTACGTGGCGCCGGGGGACCGGCATCTCGGCATCACCGCCGGCGGGCTGATGCAGGTCAGCGAGGCCCCGCCCGTGGGCGGGCAGCGCCCGGCGGCGGACGTGCTGTTCCAGACCATGGCCCGCAACCTCGGGCCGCGCGGCATGGGCATCCTGCTGACGGGAATGGGCGAGGACGGGGCGCGCGGACTGACCGCCTTGCGGAATGCCGGCGGCCTGACGCTGGCGGAGGATGAGACGACCGCCGTGGTCTATGGCATGCCGGCGGCGGCGGTGCGGCTGGGTGGGGTCTCGTCCCTGCTGCCGCTGGACCTCATCGGTCCGCGCCTGGCGAAAGCGGCGGGTGGGACCGAGACGGGCGTGCGACCGAAGTGAGCGCCGGGGCCGCATGGCAGGCCGGGAACCGGGATGAGGTCCCGCGCATCCTCCTGGTCGAGGATTCCGAGACCCAGGCCCTCCAGCTCCGCCGGATGCTGGAGGCGGATGGCTTCGCCGTGACGCGCGCCGCGACGGCGGAGGCGGCGCTGGACGGGCTGAACGGCCCCCTGCCCGCCCTGGTGATCGCCGACTACCACCTGCCCGGCATGAACGGCGACGAGCTGGTGCGCCGCATCCGGCTGAACGTGCGTGCCCGCGCCCTTCCCGTGCTGATGCTGACCGATGCCGGGGATGGCGGCGGCGGCGCGGACCTGGAGCGCCAGGGACTGGAGAGCGGCGCCGACGCCTATGCCCCGAAATCGGCAGGGCGGGAGCTGATCCTGGCCCGGCTCCGCGCCCTGCTCCGCCGCAGCGATGCCGAGGACATGCCGGATTCCCCCGGCACCGGTTTCCGCCGGGCTCGGCTGCTGCTGGTGGATGACGGCCCGACGCACCGCCTTTGGCTTTCCTCCCTCCTCGCCGCGGACGGGGACAGCGTGGAAGCGGTGGACAGCGCCGGGGCGGAGGCCGCAGCGGGCCGCGAGGGGTGGGACGGGGTGCTGATCAACCTCGCCGGGCTCGGGCCGGAGGGCCTGGCGCTGTGCCGGCGCCTGGACGCGATCCGGTCCGCCGATGCGGCGCGGGCCGGCGACGCGGACGCTGCCTTCCGGATCGTGGCGCTGGAGGGCGCGCGGGCCAGCCCCGTGGCTGCCTTCGAGGCCGGGGCCGACGACGTCCTGCCCGCCGAGGCGGTGGGTGAGGCGATCCGGCTGCGCGTGCGCGCCCTGGTCCGCCGCAAGCTGCTGCGCGAGGAAAACCGCCGGATCGAGGCCGCGCTGCGCGAGCGGTTGCGTGAGGTGGAACGCGCGCGGGCCGAGGCCGCCTCCGCCGAGGCGCGCGCGGCGCTAGCCGATGCGCTGGAGCGGGCGAACGCAGAATTGGGGGCCGCCAACCACGCCCTTCGCGACACCCAGGGCAAGCTGGTGCAGGCAGCGAAGATGGCCTCCCTCGGCGAGTTGGTGGCGGGCATCGCGCACGAGATCAACAACCCCCTCGCTTTCATCCTGGCGCATCAGGGCACGGTGACGCGTCTGCTGGACGGGCTGGCCCCGCGCGTGGCCGGGGACCCGGAAGCCGCGAAGGCCGTGGGCAAGGCCGTGCAGCGCGCCGAATCGATGGCGGTCGGGCTGCGGCGGATCCAGGAGCTGGTCTCCAACCTCCGCCGCTTCTCCCGCATGGAGGAGGGCGGCGCGCAGGAAGTGGACGTTCCGGAAGCGATCTCCACCGTGCTGGCCTTGCTGACCCACAAGCTCTCTGACCGGATCGTGGTCGTGCAGGACTTCCAGGCGCCGCGAATCCTGCGATGCTCCCCGGCCCTTCTCAACCAAGTGGTGATGAACATCGTCGGCAACGCGGCGGATGCGATCCAGGGACCGGGCCATATCCGCGTGGCGACGCGGCTGGACGGCGACGACTACGTGATCGAGGTGAGCGACTCCGGCACCGGCGTGCCGGAGGCGATCCGCGCGCGCATCTTCGAGCCCTTCTTCACGACCAAGCCCGTTGGTGCGGGCACGGGGCTGGGCCTCTCCATCGCCTATACCGTGGTGCAGGCCCATCACGGCAGCATCGCCGTGGACGACGCGCCCGGCGGCGGGGCGCGCTTCACGGTCCGCGTGCCGGCGGAGGGCGCGGCGTGACGGAAGAGGCCGTTCCGGGCGGGCGCGCCACGATCCTCCTCGTCGATGACGAGGCCGAGATCCTGACCGCCCTCACCGACCTGCTGGAGGACGAATTCGACGTCGTCTCTACCACCCGGCCGGAGGAGGCGCTGGGGATGCTGGCGGGCGGGTTGCGCCCGGCCGTCATCCTCTCGGACCAGCGCATGCCCGGGCTGACGGGCGACGCCTTCCTGGAACGGGCGCGGTCCTATTCCGATGCCGAGGCGCTGCTGCTGACGGGATATGCCGAGTTGGAGGCGGTGGTGGGCGCGGTGAATCGCGGCCGCATCGCCGGCTATGCCGCCAAGCCCTGGGAGCCGGCGGCGCTGCTCTCCATGGTTACGGCCGCGCGGGACCGCTACGCGCTGCGCCACGCGCTGGAGACGGAGCGCGCCCTGATGCGCGGGCTGCTGGAGAATCTGCCGGAGCAGCTCTCCTTCAAGGATGCGGCGGGGCGTTTCATCCGCCTGAACGGCGCTAGGGCGGCGGCGCTGGGCGGCACGGTCGAGTCCCTTCTCGGCCGGCGCGAATCCGAGCTCCTCTCCGATGAGGCGGCGGCGCGGCTGGCGCGGGCCGAGGCGGGCGCGCTGGCGGAGGGCGCCGTTTCCGAACTTGTGGAGGAACCGGGCGAGGCGGAGGGCGCGGTCCGCTGGATGCAGGTAAGCCGCGTGGCGCTGGGCGACGGCGTGCTGGTGACGATCGGGCGCGACGTGACGGAGGCGCGCCAGATGGAGGGGCGCCTGCGCCAGGCGGACAAGATGCAGGCCCTCGGCACCATGGCCGGCGGCGTCGCGCACGACTTCAACAATCTCCTCACCGCTATCCTTGGCAGCCTGCAGCTTGCCGGACGGCGGGTGGGGGAGGATCCCGGGCTGCAACGGCTGCTGCGGAACGCCACCATGGCGGCGGAACGGGGCTCGGCGCTGACGCGGCGCCTTCTCGCTTTCTCCCGCCGGAACGAGCTGGCGCTGCGGACCGTCTCCGTGAACCAGCTTGTCCTCGGCATGGGGGACCTGCTGGCGCGCAGCCTGGCCGGGCCGAACGGAACCACGGTGGAGGTGCGCCGGCGGCTGGCGCCGGAACCGGTAACGGCGACGGTGGACCCGGAGCAGCTGGAACTGGCGCTGCTGAACCTCTGCATCAATGCGCGGGACGCCATGCCGAACGGCGGCGCCATCACCATCGCGACCGAGGAGGTGACGGTGGCGGCGGAGCAGGTGCCCGACCTGCCGGCGGGCTCCTACGTGCGCGTCACGGTCTCCGACACGGGCACGGGCATGACGCCGGAGGTGCTGGCGCGCGTCTTCGAGCCTTTCTTCACCACGAAGGACGTGGGCAAGGGCACGGGGCTGGGCCTGCCCATGGTCTACGGCCTGGTCCAGCAATCCGGCGGCGGGCTGACCATCGACAGCCGGCCCGGGCAGGGCACGCGCGTCGCCCTCTACCTGCCCGCGGCGGACGGAGCGGCAGCGCAGGCCAATGGCGAAGCG
Source organism: Roseomonas indoligenes (assembly GCF_017813365.1). Taxonomy (GTDB): domain Bacteria; phylum Pseudomonadota; class Alphaproteobacteria; order Acetobacterales; family Acetobacteraceae; genus Roseomonas; species Roseomonas indoligenes. The sequence continues at coordinate 200,208 of NZ_JAGIZA010000001.1, read as the reverse complement.
CAGGAGGTGGCGCCGGCGCGGGAGCCGGTGCGCGTGCTGGTGGTGGACGACGATGCCACCGTGCGCGAGGTGACGGCCGGCTTCCTGGCCGATCTCGGCCACGAGACCGTGGAGGCGGATGACGGAATCTCCGCCCTGCGCGTGCTGGAGAGCGATCCCTCCGTCCGGCTGATGGTGGCGGACTTCGCCATGCCGCGCATGACGGGGGCCGAACTCTCCGAGCGGGCGCGCGCGATGCGGCCCGACCTGCCGATCCTGCTGGTGACGGGCTATGCGGAGTTGGCGGCGCTCGCGGCCGGCATCCCCGTGCTGCACAAGCCCTATCGCCAGGCGGAACTGGCCGAGCACGTGGCGGTGCTGCTGGGCTGAGGCCCGTTCAGTCCCGGGAAGCGGGCCGGGCGGTGGCGGCGCCGGCCAGGGCCGCGATCTCGCGCAGCGCGGCGAAGGTCAGGGGCACCTGGGTCAGCACGCCGTCGATGCCGTGCAGGTGCAGCGCCACGCCGGCCGGCCCTTCGAGCAGGGCGGCGGAGTGGATGGGGTGCAGGATGCGGGGGGAGGCGGAGGGGGACATAGGCGTTCCGGTCTCGTCCTGAGGGATCGCCGGCTCTTCCGGCCCGCACAGCATTCCCGGCCTCGCATGAACGAAGAATGAACAGTCCATCGCTTCAACGCGCTTCCCCAAAGCCCGGGCGATTTCTGCCGGGGCCGGGCACGCGCGGGCGGCAGGGAACCCGCCGCGGCGGTCCGCATGACCACAGCGTAACGCCCCGCCTCCTCGCGCGCGCGCGATCAGTGCTAGGCAGAGGGCCCAGGGAAGGTTAAGGGGCGAAAGGAACGCCCGCGTCCGACGGGCCATACCGGGAGCCAAACATCCGATGAACCGCCGCCGTTTCGTCGCGGGCGCGCCCCTGGCCGCTGCTGCGGCCACGACGCTTGCTGCCCCCGCCATCGCCCAGACCGCGCCGGAGCTGCGCTGGCGGATGGCCTCCTCCTTCCCCAAGAGCCTGGACACGATCTATGGCGCGGGCGAGGTCGTGGCGCGGCGCGTGGCGGCACTGACGGACAACAAGTTCCAGATCCGCACCTTTGCGGCCGGCGAGATCGTGCCGGCCTTCGGCACCGTGGACGCGGTGCAGCAGGGCAACATCGAGTGCGCCCACACCGCCTCCTACTACTTCACCGGCAAGGACCCGACCTTCGCCTTCGACGGCACCGTCCCCTTCGGCATGAACTTCCGCCAACAGAACGCCTGGCTGAATGCCGGCGGCGGGCACGAGGTGATGAAGGAGTTCTTCGAGAGCTACAACATGGTCTCCTTCCAGGCCGGCAACACGGGCGCCCAGATGGGCGGCTGGTTCCGCAAGGAGATCCGCACGGTCCAGGACCTGTCCGGCCTGAAGTTCCGCATCGGCGGCTTCGCGGGCAACGTGATCCAGAAGCTCGGCGCCGTGCCGCAGCAGATCGCGGGCGGCGACATCTACGCGGCGCTGGAGCGCGGCACGATCGACGCCGCCGAGTGGATCGGGCCCTATGACGACGAGAAGCTCGGCTTCAACCGGGTGGCGCCCTACTACTACTACCCGGGCTGGTGGGAGGGCGGACTGAACCTCTCGCTTCACATCAACAAGGCGAAGTACGACGAGCTTCCGGCGCTCTACAAGGAGGCGCTGACCAGCGCCTGCCGCGACGCCACGATTGAGACCATTGCCAAGTACGACAACCAGAACCCGCTGGCGCTGCGCCGCCTGATCGCGGGCGGCGCCCAGCTGCGCGCCTTCCCGCGCGAGGTGATGCAGGCCTGCTACCGCGCTACCTTCGAGCTCTACGACGAGACGGCGGCGGCGAACCCGCGCTTCAAGAAGGTGTACGACCACTTCAAGGCGTATCGCGACACCCAGCTCCAGTGGTTCCGGGTGGCGGAGAACTCCTATGACAGCTTCGTCTACCTGATGCAGGCGCAGGAGCAGCAGCAGGCGGCCCAGCCGCGCCGCTAGGCGCGGCGGCAGGGCCGCCCGCCGGGCACACCCCCGGGCACCCCAAGGAATACGGATACGATGAAGCCACTGCTCGCCTTCAGCCGCTTTGTGGACGACCTGAACACGAAGATCGGCTGGATCGCCGATTGGCTGACGCTGCTGGCCTGTGCCGTCAGTGCCGGGAACGCCTTCGTGCGCTACGGCGTCTCCTACTCGTCCAATGCCTGGCTTGAGGTGCAGTGGTACTTCTTCGCGGGCATGGTGATGCTGGGCGCCCCCTACACGCTGTTCCGGAACGAGCACGTGCGGGTGGACATCCTCTACGGCAACATGTCCGAACGGCGGCGGCTGTGGGTGGACGTGTTCGGCATCATCGTCTTCCTGCTGCCGGCCATGATCCTGCTGGCCTGGATGACCTGGCCCTTCTTCCTGGACAGCTGGCAGCGCGGGGAGGGAAGCCAGAACGCCGGCGGCCTGATGCGCTGGCCGGTGAAGATCCTGATGCCGATCGGCTTCGCGCTGCTGACGCTGCAGGGCGTCTCGGAGCTCATCAAGCGCATCGCGCTGCTGCGCGGGCTGAGGCCGGCGAGCGAGGCGGTCGTCAACTACGAGCGGCCTCTCCAGTGATTTCCTGGCCAGTGAACCAGACGACGACCGGACGGATCTTTCCATGAACGCGGACTACATGCCGCCGCTGATGTTCGGCGGCCTGGTGATCTTCCTCCTGCTCGGCTTCCCCGTGGCCTTTTCCCTGGCCGCGGTGGGGCTGTTCTTCGGCTTCATCTCCATCGAGCTGGGCTTCTTCACCACCGCCTATCTCGGCAACCTGCCGCTGCGCGTCTTCGGCACGCTGTCGAACGACCTGCTGCTATCCATCCCCTTCTTCACCCTGATGGGCGCCATCCTTGAGCGTTGCGGGCTGGCGGAGGACCTGCTGGAGGGCACGGGGCAGCTCTTTGGCAAGATCCCGGGCGGGCTTGCCTATGCCGTCATCCTCGTCGGGGCGGTGCTCGGCGCCATCACCGGCACGGTGGCCGCCTCCGTCATCGCGATGGGCATGATCTCCCTGCCCATCATGATGAAGTACGGCTACGACATGCGGATCGCGACCGGCGTGATCGCGGCGTCGGGCACCATCACGCAGGTGATCCCGCCCAGCCTCGTGCTGATCGTGCTGGGCGACCAGCTCGGCCGCTCGGTCGGCGACATGTACGCGGGCGCGATCGGGCCCTCGATCCTGCAGATCCTGCTCTTCATGGCCTTTATCGCGGGCGTCTCCATCTTCGCGCCCCACAAGGTGCCGGCCCTGCCGGCGGAGGCGCTGGGCGAGCGCGGCTGGCCGCTCTACTGGCGCGTGATGAAGGGAATGGTGCCCTCCATCGTCCTCATCTTCCTCGTTCTCGGGACCATCTTCCTGGGGCTGGCGACGCCGACGGAGGCGGGTGCCATGGGCGCGGTCGGCGCGGTGGCGCTGGCCTGGATCAACGGGCGCTACTCCTGGGTCCTGATCCGGGAAGCGATGTCCAACACCATGCGGATCACCGCCATGGTGATCTTCATCCTCATCGGCTCCACCGTCTTCTCCCTCGTGTTCCAGGGCGTCGATGGCGGGCTCTGGCTGGAGCACATGCTCTCCGGCCTGCCCGGCGGTCAGGTGGGCTTCCTCCTCGCCGTCAACATCTTCGTCTTCTTCCTGGCCTTCTTCCTCGACTTCTTCGAGATCGCCTTCATCATCGTGCCGCTGCTGGCGCCGGTGGCCGCCAAGCTCGGCATCGACCTCGTGTGGTTCGGCGTGCTGCTCTGCATCAACCTGCAGACGAGCTTCATGCACCCGCCCTTCGGCTTCGCCCTGTTCTACCTGCGGGGCATCGCGCCGAAGTCGGTCCTCTCCCGCGACATCTACTGGGGTGCCATTCCCTGGCTGCTGCTCCAGCTCGCGCTCGTGGCCATCGTCATCATCTGGCCGGAGAGCGTGACCTACTGGATCGACAAGGGAACGGGCGTGGACCCCAATAGCGTCCGGATCGAGGTGCCGATGCCCGACACCGGCGAGGACGCGCCGCCCATCACCTTCAACTGACCCCGATGGGTATCCTGGACCGGGCCTGGGGGGCGCTTCGCGGCGCCATCCCGGGCCTTTTCCGTTCGCGGGTCCTGGCGCCGCCGGATTGGGCGGCGGGGCGCGGGCGGATCCTGCTCGTCGGGCCGACCGGGGCGGGGAAGAGCGCGCTGGTGAACGCGGTGCTGGGCGAGGAGGCCGCGCCCTCCGGCGCCGGGGCGCCAGTGACGGCGGGCACGCGCTGGCACGGGCGGGACTCCGTCCTTGGCCTTGCCCTGGGCGACACGCGCGGGCTGGAGACGGCCGAGAGCGCGGCCCAGGTGGCGCGGCTGGATGAGGCTATTGCGGAGGCAGGACCGGCGCGACGGCCGCACCTGGTCTGGCTGGTGGTGAACGCGGAGGGCGGGCGCGCCTTCGCGGGGGAGGGCACGCTGGCGGAATTCGCGGAGGCGCTGCGGCGGGCAGGCATCCCCTTCCTCGTCGTCCTCACCCATGCCGAGCCCGGCGCGGAGGCCCATGCCGGGCTGCGCGCGCGGATCGCGGCGGCGATGGGAGATCCCACCGTGCTGGCGGTGAACACGCGGGCGCTACTGGGCGAGGACGGGGCGGTTCTGCTGCCGGCCCATGGGCTGGAAATGCTGCTGGGGGCGTCCCGCCCCTTTCTGCCGGGCTGAGGGACGCCCGCGCGGCTGCCCCGAAAGCGCCACGCCTGCCGCGAAGTGACCTTCTCCCCGTCATGGTGGTGGCGCAACCCGGCGCGAGGCTTCCGGTTGTGGGAGGCCAGCCAACGGCCTCCCCGATAGAAGGAACGCCTTCGATGATCGCTCGCCTCGCCCTTCTCGGCACCGCCGCCGCCGCGATGCTCTCCTTGGCGGCCCAGGCCCAGACGACGGCCCCGGCGGATGGCACGCCCGGCAACCCGCCCGGCACGGCCGCCACCCGCGCCCTGGATCGCGCGGCCGGCACCAACACCTCCGGCGCCTATCCCTCGCAGTCCGACGGCACCCGCGCCAACCCGCCGGGCACCGCCGCCAGCCGGGCCGTGGACCGCGCCGCGGGCACCAACACCTCCGGCGCCCATCCCGCGCAGTCGGACGGCACGCGCGCCAACCCGCCCGGCACGGCGGTCGGCCGTGCGGCCGATCGCGCCACCACGCCGCCCGCGCAGCACCGCCCCGCGCAGCACAGCACGACGCAGCACCGCCCGGCACAACACAGCGCGGCCACGACGCATGGCGCCAGCAACCCGCCCGGCACCGCGGCGGAGCGGGCCGTGGACCGCGCGGCGGGCACCAATACCTCGGGTGCCTATCCGTCCCAATCCGACGGCACGCCGTCCAACCCGCCCGGCACCGCCGTCGGGCGCGCAGTGGACCGCGCCACGCGCTGAGGAAGGGAGGGGCCCGGTTCGCCGGGCCCTTCTCCGCTCCGCGGTCTAGCCGCCCAGCCCGCCGCGGAAGGGCAGCAGCAGCAGCTCGTACCAGGCCATGTGTGCCACCCCGTAGAGCCCGGCCTTCCACATTAGGGCGGAGCGGAACCCGAACATCACCACCAGCATCGGCAACAGCCCCAGCGCGGCGGTCCAGAGCAGCTCCCGCCGCACCGGGCGGGCCAGCGCATCCGCCAGGGCCAGAGCCACGCGGTCCCGGTCATCCTGGTACACCACGCGTGCCAGGCGGATGCCGAACCGGGGGATGAGGGAGGCGGCGCGGCCAATCTCCTCCATCTTCGCCTCCAGCATGGTGATGGCGTAGCGGGCCAGGACGAAGAGGGCGAAGCGGAACACCGGCGCTCCCCGCAGCAGGAACAGCGCCCGCGCCAGCGGCCAGGCCGAGACCAGCCCCTGCGCGAAGTGGACGAGGTACCACATCAGCACCAGCCCGGCCGCGGCCAGGGCCCAAGTGATGCTCGGCAGGTATGGGGCGACCGCGGCCAGGACGAAGAAGATCGCCGTGACGCTGATGGCCACCAGCGCCTCGGAGGAAACGTAGCGGAACACGGCGTTGCCGATGAAGGCCTCCACCGCCGGTTCCAGCTCCGCCGCCAGCTCCCCCTCGCTCCCCGCCAGCAGGGCGGCGATGAGGGAGGCGCTGTCACCCTCCGGCGAGGGTTCCGCGAAACGTCTCGGCTCGGGTTGGACGGGGGCGGCCATGCCGGGCAGACTCCTCCCGATGTTCAGCAGGACCGTCAAGCCGGACCCGATCGCCATCGCGCTGGACCATGCCCGCCGGGCCGTGGCGGGCGGCGATCCCCTGCCTCTCCTCCTGCTCTGCACGGGGCGGGAGCGAGCGGAGATCGCGGCCGCCGCCGGGCTGGCGGAGACGGAGCCCCTGCCGCTGGCCCGCGCCCTGCGCCCCCTTCTGGTGGAGGGCGCGGACGCCCCCCCTGCCCTGCATGCCCGGCTGACGGCGCTGCGGGTCCGCAAGCTCTCCGCCCTCGGCGACACCTCCCCCGTGGCCCGGGGCTTCACCCGCCCGGCGCCTGCGCGCGGGAGCTGGGTCGGCCGCCTCCTCGGGCGCGGGGCGACGCTGCTGGACGAGGCGGTTTCCGCCGTGCCGGGGGTGGAGGACCGGATGGCGGGGATGCAGCGCTGCAACGTGCTGCTGGCCGGGCGGTCCGGGGCGGGGAAGAGCACGCTGGTGAACGCCGTCTTCGGCCGCGTGGCCGCGGAGACGGGGGAAGGCGCGCCGGTCTCCACCGTGGCCACCTGGTACCGCCACCCCTGCGCGCCCCTGCACTTGGCCGATACGCGCGGGCTGGAGCCTGGCGCCTACAAGGAAACGCGGGCGGCGGTGGAGGCGGAGCTGTCCCGGCTGGCGACCCTGCCGGAGGAGGAGCGGCTTCACCTCGCCTGGCTCTGCGTCGATGCGGCGGGGGAGCGGGTTGAGCCGGCGGACCGGGACCTCGCGCGGCTGCTGGCGGCCCAGGGCGTGCCCGTGATCCTGGTGCTGACCAAGGCTTGGGGCGAGGACCGCCTCACCGACGCCGTGCGCGAACTCATCCCGGAGGCGCGGGCCGCGCTACGCGTGGTGGCCGCGCCCCGCCTCTTTCCCGGCGGCGCCCGAGTGGAGGCGCGGGGGCTGGAGGCGCTAGTGTCGGCCACGGTGGAGGCGCTGCCGGAGGGCCGGCGCGCGGCCGCGGCGGCCGCCAATCTCGTCGCCCTCGCCCCGAAGATCGCGGAGGCGGAGGCCGCCATCGCCGCCCACGCCAAGGTCGCCGCGGCGCTGGCCGCCACGCCCATCCCCTTCGCCGACGCCGCGCTGCTCTTCGGCGTGCAGGCGAAGATGATCGTGGACGTGACGGTCCGGATGGGCACGCCGGCGGAGGAGATGCCGCTGAAGGCCGTGGCCGCCGCGCTGCTCGGGCCGGCCGCCGCGGGGGTGGGCGGGCGCGTGGCGGCGCGGAGCTTCGGCACGCTGCTGAAGTTCATCCCGGGCATCGGGACCGTGGCGGGCGGGGCCGTGAACGCGGCCCTGGCCTATGGAATCACCACGGCGCTGGGCCAGGCCTACCTCGCCTTCCTCAAGGACCGCTGGGCGGTGCTGCAGCACCCGCCGAGCCTGCAGGAGGTGGTTTCCTTCCTCGGGCGCTTCCGGGGCTAGCCACCGGGATGCATGCTGCGCCGCGTCATGCCCTGGGAGATGCCTGCTTGAAGCCCGTGATCCTGATGGCACCGCGCCTGCCCCAGCCGCTCGTGGCGCGGCTGGAGGAGCGGTACACGCTGCTCGGCCCCATGGAGCGCTCCGAGGCCGGTTTCGTGCCGGCGGGGGCTGAGGAGGCGCGGGCGCTGATCACGCTGGGCGGGATCAGGACCGATGCGGCGCTGATCGGGGCGCTGCCGGGGCTCCGCCTCGTCCTCTGCTACGGCACGGGCTTCGAGGGCGTGGACCTGCAGGCCGCCGCCGCACGCGGCATCGCCGTGACCAATGCGGGGGAGGCCAATGCGGAGGCCGTGGCGGAGTTCGCCATGGGCCTCGTGCTCGCGAGCGGCCGCAAGATCGCGGAGGGGGACCGCTACGTCCGGGAGGGACGCTGGACTGGCAACGCGGTGGAGCGCCTGCCGCTGGTGCCGGGCCTTTATGGGCGGCGGCTGGGTGTCTACGGGCTGGGCGCCATCGGCAGGCGAATCGCCACCCGGGCGGCCGCCTTCGGAATGGAGATCGCCTACCACAACCGCCGCGTGGCGGAGGGGGTGCCCTACGCCTATCACGACAGCCTGGCCTCCCTCGCCCGCTGGTCGGACGTGCTGATGGTGGCCGTGCGCGCGGCGCCGAAGAACCGGCACGCGGTGAACGCCGCCGTGCTGGAGGCGCTGGGGCCTGAGGGCGAGGTGGTGAACATCTCCCGTGGCAGCGTGGTGGACACTGAAGCGCTGTGCGACGCCCTGGAGCGCCGCGCGATTGCCGGCGCCGCGCTGGACGTGTTCGAGGATGAGCCGAAGGTGCCGGAACGGCTGCGCGCCATCCCCAGCGTCGTGCTCACGCCGCATGTCGCTGCCTATGCCGCCTCCGCGCAGAACGCGCAGCGGCAGCTGGTGCTGGACAATCTGGAAGCCTTCTTCGCGGGGCGTCCGCTCTCGAGCGTGGTGGCTTAAGGGCGAAACGCGGGCGGGGCCGGGCCGTTCCCACCGCTCTTGGCAATACTTTCGGGACCTGCGCCATTCCAGCACTCGACATCGACGAAGGCGACCTCGAGGAGGCGCGGCGGCTCAACCGGAAGCTGGCCTGGGCGCCGCGCTTCAAGATCCGCAACCGCTTCGACCAGATCCTCATCCAGTCGCTCCTGCGGCTATCGCAGATCGGCAGCGACCGGGCGGTCCGGCGGGCCGGACTGCATCTGGAGGAGCGGATCGCGGAGGCGGGCGGGCTTCGCGTGCCCGTGCGGATCCTGCGCCCCCTCGGCCCGGTGAAGGGCGTGGTGCTCGACATCCACGGCGGCGGCTGGGCCATCGGCAATGCCCGCGTGGATGACGGGCTGAACGCCGGGATCATCCGCGCCTGCGGCGTCGCTGTGGTGTCGGTCGAGTACCGGCTTGCCGGCCGCACGCCCGTCCAGGACGTGATCGAGGACTGCGTCGCGGCCGCGCGCTGGTTGCTGGGCGGCGGGCTGCCGGAATTTGCGGCGCTGCCGGTGGTGACGAGCGGCGAATCTGCGGGCGGCCACCTGGCCGTCGCCACGCTGCTGCGGCTGAAAGCGTGGCCTGAATTGCTGGGGCGCGTGCGCGGTGTCGTGCTGCACTACGGCGTCTACGACCTTGCGGGCACGAAGAGCCTGCGCGAGGCCGGGCGCGACACCCTCGTCCTGCCAGGCCGCGACCTCAGGAAGGCCTTGTGCCGCCTCACCCCGGAACTGGACGACGGGGAGCGCCGCGCACCGGACCTCTCGCCGCTCTACGCCGACCTGCAGGACCTGCCGCCGGCGCTGATGTTCGTGGGCGCGCTCGATCCGCTGCGGGACGACACGCTGGAACTGGCGGAACGATGGCGTGCGGCCGGCGAGGCGGAGATGCACCTGATCCCCGAATCCCCGCACGGCTTTATCCACTTCTCCACGCGCATCGCCACGAAGGTTCGCGCCCGCGGCTACGCGTGGATCCGGGAGAGGCTGCGCTAGGTCCCCACCCGCAGCGGCGCGCCCATCTTGCGCAGGCAGGCGACGACGGAGAGCGCGGTGATGCGCCCGGTCTTCGGGTTCTCGCTCGGGATGTTCTCGATCTGCACGGAGAAGGCGGCGGAATCCGCGTCCACCTCGATCCGGTGCGTGTTGCGCGTCAGCGCCGGGTCCGCCCAGATCTCCAGCTCCGTCCGGTCCGGCCCGATGCCGGCGAGCGATAGGGCGACGGCGACGTTGAGGTTCGCAGGGAAGCCGATTGCCGCCTCGCGCGGCGTGCCCTTGAAGATCCGCAGCGGTTCCTTGATGTCGTCGATGGCGATGTTGTTCTCCACGAGATAGGGCGCGCCGACGAGGCCGCGCACGGGCTTGCGCGTGACCATCCGCACGGAGTGGATGGTGCCTTCCGCCGCGGCCGCCACCGCGTCCAGCCCGATCAGCGCGCCGGTGGGCACGGTGATCTGGCCGCCATGCTCCTTCGCCAGCTCCAGCAGGTGCTCCGCCCGCAGCAGCGCGCCCGCGCTCAGCACCACCACGCCCTTGCCGGCGCGCAGGAAGGGCTCGGCGATGGCAGGCAGCAGGGCGGCGGGGGCGGCCTCAACCACGATGTCGGCCAGCGGCTCCAGCGCTTCCACCGGCACCACGAGAACGTCGCGCGACGTGGCGGCGGAGAGGCGGGCCTTCGCGGCCCCGATATCGCGTGCGGAGACGGCGGCCAGCGCGCAGCCCGGCAGCCCCTTCTCCAGCGCGGCGACCACGGCCATGCCGACCGCGCCCAGGCCGGCGACGGCGATGCGAAGGGGGGGTCTGTTGCTCATGGCCTGTCCTCGTGTCACGCGATTCGTGAGAATGCCCGACCGCCGCGCTCGGAAACCATGCGTCCGCGGCCGCGTCCAGCACCCGACATAACGCGGGAAGGAGTCGGCGCACATGGACCTCGGCATCAAGGACCGCGTGGCGGTCGTCACGGGCGGCGATTCCGGGATCGGGCTGGAGACGGCGCGGTTCCTCCTCGCCGAGGGCGCGAAGGTCGTGCTGTCCGACAAGGATGCCGGTGCGCTGGAGAAGGCCGCCGCCGGGCTGGACGGCGCGGTGAAGGCCGTGGCCGCCGACCTGACGAAGCCCGCCGAGGTGGAGGCCCTGGCGCTCGCGGCGCGTGAGGCCTTCGGGCCCGTGGGCATCCTGGTGAACGCCGCCGGGATCACCGGACCGACGGGCGTCTTCCACACGTTGACAGATGAGGACTGGAGGACGGCGCTGGAGGTGGATTTCCTCTCCGCCGTTCGCGTCTGCCGCGCCCTGATCCCTGGCATGGTGGAGCAGGGCTGGGGGCGCGTGGTGCTGATCGGCTCCGAGGATGCGGTGCAGCCCTATCCGGACGAGCTGCCCTACTGCGCGGCAAAGGCCGCGATCCTCAACCTCACCAAGGGCCTGTCCAAGACCTATGCGCGCCAGGGCGTACTCGTGAACAGCGTTTCCCCCGCCTATATCGAGACGCCGATGACAGACGCCATGATGGAGAAGCGCGCGAAGGAGCGCGGCACGTCCTTCGAGGAGGCCGTGCAGTCCTTCCTGAAGGAGGAGCGTCCGACGCTGGAGCTGCACCGCCGCGGGCGCGTGGAGGAGGTGGCGTCGGTGATCGCGTTGCTCTGCTCGGAACGGGCGAGCTTCGTCAACGGTGCGAACTACCGCGTGGACGGTGGCTCGGTTGCCACTATGGCCGTCTGAGCGTTCTATCGGGCCCAACACTTTCACCCCCGCGACGTTAGGTGCGTTGAAGAGGGCGGGTGATGGCCAGGACTGGACCGATGTTCGACGTGGTTGTGCTGGAAGACGACGACCTCGTCCGGGATGTCCTGACCGACATCATCGAGGCGGAGGGCTTCGCCGTGCGCCCTGCCGCCACTGCCGATATCGCGCTGGCGCATCTCGACTCCAGCGCGGGGTGCAGCCTTCTGCTGACGGATATCGACCTCGGACCCGGCCCAAACGGGTTCGATACGGCGAAGGTCGCTCAGGAGAAGCACCCCGAGTTGCCGGTGATCTACCTCACCGGCCGCCCGGCCCACGGCAACGCCCGCAACTTCGGCCCCAATGAGCGCTTCCTCCGCAAGCCCTTCCGCACGCGGGAGTTGGTGGATGCAATGCGGAGCCTCGGCGTGAACCCGCCTTCCGACGAAGCCTAGAGCATCGCCAGAGCCTGCTTGCGCCGGGGTGGCGGGAAGGCGGCGTCCAGGGCGCGCAGGTCCTCCTCCGTCAGCACAATGTCCCGCGCCGCCGCGTTCTGGCGGACATGGTCGGAAGCGGCGGCTTTCGGAATGGCGATGATCCCCTCCTGCCGCAGGGTGAAGGCGAGCGCGATCGCCGCCGGACCGGTGCCGTGGCGCGCGGCCACATCCCGCAGGGCCGCATTCCGCAGCAGCCGCCCGCCCTGCCCCACGGGAGAATAGGCCATCACCGGCATCCCGTGGTCCCGGCAGAAGGGCAGCAGGTCGTATTCCGGCCCTCGGGCCTCCAGGTTGTAGAGAACCTGGTCCGTGGCGCAGTCCGGCAGGGCGGCGCCCAACTCCTCCAGATCGTCCAGGTCGAGGTTGGAGACGCCCCAGCGGCGAATCTTCCCCGCCTCCACGAGGCGCCCGAAGGCCTCCACCGTCTCCGCCAACGGCACGCCGCCGCGCCAGTGCAGCAGATAGAGGTCGATCGTCTCCACCCCCATCCGGCGAAGGCTGGCATCGCAGCTGCGGGCCATGCGGGCGCGGGAGGCGTTCTGGGGATAGACCTTGCTGACGATGAAGGCCTCCTCCCGCCGCCCGGCCACCGCGTCCCGCACGACCTCCTCCGCGCCGCCGTCCGCGTACATCTCCGCGGTGTCGATGAGGGTCATGCCAAGGTCCAGGCCGAGTCGCAGCGCATCCGCCTCCGCCCGCCGGTCGCTCCCGCGCTCGCCCATGTGCCAGGTGCCCTGGCCGAGCACCGGTACCTCCGTCCCGTCCGGCAGGCGAGCGGTTCGCTGTGGCTTCGCGGTCATGCTGCGGCTTCCCTGTCACCTGTCACGCGATCGCGCGCCGCGCGGCGGGCGCGCCCGTGCGAATGTGGTGGGGATGACGCGGCTTGTCGCCCTCCTGCTCCTGCTCGTGCTGCCACCCCTTGGCCCGGCCCTCTCCCAGGGGAGTGGTTCCGGCGGCGGCACCGAATCGGTCGGCTCCTGGCTCCTCTCCTGCTCCGTGGACCGCATGACGGATCGGTCGGAGTGCCGGATGCTCAACCGCCAGCCCGTCTCGCCCGCTTCGGCCGGTCTCGCGGCCCTGGCGCTGGAGGTGGCGGACCGGGGCGGGAAGCTGGTGCCGGTGGTCACCGCCCGGGACCTCTCGCTGGAAGGCGCCGGGCGCGGGCTGCTGGCGCTGACGGGCACCGCCCAGCTTCGATTCCCGCCCAATCGCCTCTTCGACATGCCCTGCGGGCTGGAGGGACGCTCCCTCGTCTGCGCCCCGCGGGAGGGCGACCTGGCCCGTGCCGCCGCAGAGCTTCCGGGGGCCACCCGCGTCCTCGTCCGGATCGACGGGCTGCTGGTGCCGGAACCGCAGGCGATGAAGGAGCCGGTCGAGTTCCCCCTGTCCGGCACGGCCGAGGCGCTGGCCCGGTTCCGGGCACGCCAGCCGGAAGGGGCCGCCCCGCCCCCACCGCCCTCCGGCCTGCCGGATCTGCGGGAGATGCTCTCCCGCTTCATGGCCGTCATCGGCCCCCTCATCACACCGTGACCCACCCGGGAAGGACGCACCAGAAAAGCATGTCGCAGCACAGCCGAAGGCCACCCCGCGCCCGGGGCGCCCCTTACCTCCTCCTCGCCCTTCTCGGCCTCACCCTGCCCGCCTGCTCCGAGTTGCTGGGCGAGACCTCGGCCGCCGGTGCCGGCCTGGGCGCTGCCGCCATCTCGGACGCCATCGGCGCCAGTGCCACCGTCACGACCGGCATCGGCCTGGGCGTGCAGGCGGGGGTGCGGGCCGGGCTGCACTACGCCCAGCGGCGCGCCCATGGGGAGGCGCAGACCCGCGTGGCGCAGGCGGCGGGCCCGCTGCCGGTGGGCGGCGTTGCCCCCTGGTCCATCGAGCACGGCGTGCCGATCGAGCCGGACGAGCGCGGCGAGGTGACGGTGGTCCGCCTGATCGAGGCCGGGACGATCCGCTGCAAGGAGATCGTCTTCTCCGTGGATGCCACCACCCGGCCGGAGGAACAGCCGCAGCGCGGCTTCTACACCGCCTATGTCTGCCAGGACGGCGCCAACTGGCGCTGGGCCTCCGCGGAACCGGCCACCGAGCGCTGGGGCAGCCTGCAGTGATGCGGCGCCTTGCCCTGCCCTTCCTGGTGCTGGTGCCGCTCTCCGGCTGCGGCCTCGCCACGGACCTGACGAGCGCGGCGGCGGGTGTCGCGGCCGGCACGGCCACGGCGAACCCGGCCCTGGGCTTCGGCATCGCGGTGGGCACGCGCGCGGCGGTCCAGGCCGGGCTGAACTGGGCCGTGCGCGTCCGGGCGCGAGGGGAGCAGGACGCGGTGGCGGAGGCCATCGGCCGCCTCGCCCCCGGCGAGACCCTGGCCTGGCGAAGCGAGCACACTATTCCCTTCGGCGACGAGGAGGGCGAGGCCCGGCTGGTGCGGGAGATGGTCACGCCGCTGGCCACCTGCCGGGAGGCGCTGTTCTCCATCGCCGAGGGCGAGGGGGCGGAGCGCACGCAGGAGTGGTTCCTCACCACCGCCTGCCGCCAGAAGGGCGGGGATGGGGAACGCTGGAAATGGGCCGCGGCGGAGCCGGCCACGGCGCGCTGGGGCAGCCTGCAGTAGCGGCCCCGGGAGTCAGGCCGGGATCGCCCAGCCTACCAGCGCGATCCCCGGTAGCCGCTGCCCCCGCCGCCGGAGAAACCGCCTCCCGGCATCCCGCCGAAGCCGGGGATGCGGGGCGGGCGGTCGCCATTGCCCTGCGGCCCGATGGCCGGGCCGGTGCCGCCCATGCCCGGCTGCCCGTAGGTCACCCGCCCTCCGGAATAGTTCGGGACTGGGTATCGGGATACCTCCGTTTCCTGCACCGGCTCGGGCGCGGTCCGGGATCCGGTCCGGGCCGCGGCCCGGCGGGCCGGCTGGGGCTGCGGATCGGCGGGCAGCGCGGCCAGGCGGCGGCCGGCGGTGCGGCCGGCCTCGCCACCCGGGTCCAGCGTCCGGGCGCGGTCGTAGGAGCGCCGCGCGAAGGCGTTCTGCCCGGCCGCCTGCTGCCGCGTCCCCAACTCCAGCAGGGCGGCGGCGCGCTGGTCCGCCGGGGGCGGATCCCGCATCGCGGCCAGGGTCACGGAATCCATCGGTTCCCCGGTGTCGCGTCCGGCGGCGGAGAGCCAGGCGCGGTAGGCCTCCTGCGTGCGCCCCCCGGCCACGCCGTCCGTACCCCCGGTCTCGAAGCCCATGCCGGTCAGCAGGCGCTGTGCCTCCGCCACGCCGGCGCGGTCCAGCGGCTCGCGCTGCAGGGCGGGCTCGGCCACCGGGGGCTTGCCGACGATGCGGGAGGTGGCGGCGGCGGTGCTGCCCAGCCGCTCCAGCCGCGCGCGGGCCAGGGCGGCGAAGCGGCCCTGCGGGAAGGCGGCGAGATAGGCCTCAAGCTCCTGCCGATCACTGGTGCCCTGGATGGAGTTCCAGAAGGCCAGTTCCATCGCCGTGCCCGGGTCCGGGGCGGATGGAGCATTGGCAGCCTCGGCGGGGCGGACGACGCCGGCCAGGAAGACGTCGTTGAACAGGCCGTCATTGCTCCAGGGCGTCTGCTTTCCACCGGTGGCCTGGAACACCCTCTGCCGGACGCGGGTGAGCATCTGCCGCACCTCGATCCCCTCGGTCGGCAGATAGTCGATCAGCGCCGCGGCGAAGGGGCTCGCGCCGTCGGCCCCGTCCAGCGCGACGTTGCCCGGCTCCGTCGAGAAGACCAGCAGCGTGCCGCGCTGGGAGGTCTCGACCCTCGCGAGGCCGCGCGAGACGCCGCGCGAGGCGGTCTGGCCCGCCATCTGGGCGGCGAAAGGGTTGTCGCGGCAGGCATCAAGGATAACGATCCGCGTCCTGGCCCCGTCCAGCCGCTCCAGCAGGCGCTCCAGCCCGATCGCCTCGTCCTCCACGTCCCGCACATCGGCCAGGCGCGCATCGACGGGCAGCAGGTAGTTCTCGGCGCTTGCCCCGCGGCTGACCTGCACCCCGTGGCCGGCATAGAAGACGAGCGCCACCTCGGCGCCCTGGGCCCGGTCCCCGAACTCCCGCAGGGCGCGCATCATCGTCGGCCGGTCCGTGTCCAGATAGGCGGAGGTCTGGAAGCCCAGCTTCTGCAGGGCGGCGGCGACGCCGCTCGCATCGCTCGCGGCGTTCGCCAGTGCGCCGTGCCGCTGATAGGCGCTGTTGCCGATGACGAGGGCGATCCGCTGGGCCAGCGCGCCGCTGCAGGGCAGCAGCAGCGCCAGGACGAGCAGGAGAAGGGCCGGGATCTTTTGGCCGGTCTTCATGGCCGGTCTCCGTCAGTGGGGACGCGGCATGCTTTCCCGAGCCGCGAGGGTCGTGGTTACTTTTAGTCCCTTCCGAGGATCATACCCAGGGCAAAACAACCCGTGGCGGCGGGGGCGCGGCCCTCAGCCCCCGGCCGGCTCCCGCCGCAGCAGCCAGATGCCGAGCACGACGGAGACGACGAAGAGCGCCGCCCCGAGGAGGAGCTGCGCCGTGCGGTCCACCGCCACCCCATCGCCCAGCAGCACGAAGACGAGGGTCTGCGGCAGGTATCCCAGGGCGGAGGCCGCCAGGAAGGGCGCGAGCCGCAGCCCGGACAGCCCGGCCAGCAGGTTGAGGGCGAGATTGTTGCCCACGGGCAGCAGCCGCAGCGCCAGGGTGGCGCCGAAGGGGCTGCCGGCCAGCCTGTCGTGCAGCGGGCGCAGGCGGCGGCCGAAACGGCCCTGCAGCCGCCGTTCCGCCCAGCCGCGGCCGATCATGCGGGCCCAGAGGAAGGCGATGGCGCAGCCCAGCACCTGCGCCAGCAGCGAGAGCGCCGTGCCGATCGTGGCGCCGAAGGCATAGCCGCCGAGGAAGGCCACGGCCTGGCGGGGCAGGCCGGCGGCGGCGGCGGCGGTGCCGGCGGCGATGAACACAGCCTCGCCGAACAGCCCCTGGCCGCGAATCCAGTGGTCCACCCAGGCCATCCCGCTCTCGCCGCCAGGGGCGAGGCCGAGGGTGCGGATGATCCAGCCCGCGACGCCCAGCCCGGCGGCCAGCAGCGCCATCCGCCCGGCCGCCACCACCGCGCGGCGGGTGCGGGTGGCGGGGGTGCCGGCCCCAGTCGTGGCGCTCACGGGGTGGCGTTCATGGGGAAGCCGGGTCGTCGGGCAGCAGGCGCGGGCGTTTCCAGCGGCGCTGCAGCCACATCATCCCCAGCAGGTCCACCACCCCCACCGCCAGCCGATCCAGCGTGCCGTAGTTGGAGACGCCGCGCGTGCGCGGGCGGTGCCCCACCGGCTCGCTCACCACCCGCCCCCCGGCGCGCAGCACCAGGGCGGGGAGGAAGCGATGCATGTGGTCGAAGGGCGGCAGGGTGAGGAAGAGCTCCCGCGGGAAGACCTTCAGCCCGCAGCCCGTGTCCGGGGTGGCGTCGCCGAGCAGCTTGGCGCGGATGCGGTTGGCGATGCGGCTGGTCACGCGCTTCGTGGCCGTGTCCTTGCGGGTGGTGCGCCAGCCCGCGACGAGCGTGTCCATTCCCTCCGCCCTCGCCCGGGCCCAGGCGCGCGGGATGTCCGCCGGGTCGTTCTGCCCGTCCCCGTCCAGCGTGGCGATCCAGGGGGCGCGGGCGGCACGGATGCCCGTGACGATGGCGGCAGACTGCCCGCAGGAGGAGGCGTGGCGCAGCAGCCGCACCGTGCCCAGCGCCCGCACCGACTCCGCCGTGGCATCCGTGGAGCCGTCATCCACGTAGATGATCTCGTGCGGCGTGCCGGCCAGGGCGGCGGCGATCTCCGCGACGAGCGGCGCGACATTGGGCGCCTCGTTCCGGACCGGCACCACGACGCTGATCGCCGGGGCGCTGGAATCCGGGGTTTCCGAGGGGTTGGAGGTGGGGAGCATGCGGCGGCGGGGGGTAGCAGGGGGCGGCGGGTGCGTCCAGCGCGGCGGTTGCGGCCCTCTTGGGACAGTCGGATAATACCCCCCTGCCGTACCTACGGTCCGCGCGCTTGCCCTGCCCTGCCCTCTCTCCCACCTTCGGGACATCATGCCCTTCGACGCCCAGGCCCCTTTTCTGAGCACCGCGGCCGCCCCGACCGGGCGGGCCCGCGCGGTGGCGTGGTGGCTGCTGGCCGTGGCGGCCATGGTCTGGGTGATGGTTGCCCTCGGCGGCGCCACCCGGCTGACGGGGTCCGGCCTGTCGATCATGGAATGGGCCCCGCTCCGCGGCACGCTGCCGCCGATGAGCGAGGCGGAGTGGAACCGCCTCTACGACCTCTACCGCACCATCCCGCAATACGAGCTGGTGAACCGCGGCTTCGGGCTGGAGGGCTTCAAGGGCATCTTCTGGCTGGAATGGACCCACCGCCTCTGGGGGCGGCTGATCGGGCTGGTCTACGGCCTGGGGCTGCTCTGGTTCTGGATGCGCGGGGCGATCCCGAAAGGCTACGGCAGGCGCCTCGTGCTGCTGCTGGCCTTGGGCGGGCTGCAGGGGGCGGTGGGCTGGTTCATGGTCGCCTCGGGCTTCGAGGCGGACCGCACGGCCGTCTCCCCCTGGCGGCTGGTGATCCATCTCAGCCTCGCGCTCCTGCTGTTCGCCGTGCTGCTCTGGACCGCGCTCTCCCTGCTTCGGCCGGGGCGGGACGCGCCGGCCGAGGCCCGTTTCCTGCGGCCCCTGGCCCATGCCACGGCGGGGCTGGTGGTGCTGACGATGCTGGCGGGCGGCTTCGTGGCCGGGATCAAGGCGGGGCTGGACTACAACACCTTCCCGCTCATGGCCGGCCAGATCGTGCCGGAGGGCTATGGCGGCACCGGCGCCACCACCTTCCTCCATGCCCTGGTGGGGGATGTGGCGACGGTGCAGTTCAACCACCGGCTGCTCGCCACCCTCACCGGCCTCTCCGCGCTTGCACTGGGCGCGCTGGGGCTGGCCCGCCTGCCGCGGGGGCCGGCACGTCGGGCGGCGGGCGGCTGCACGGCGGTGGTGCTCCTCCAGTACGGCCTCGGCGTCTCGACCCTGGTGCATGCGGTGCCGGCCTGGCTCGGCACCCTGCACCAGACGGTGGCGGTGGCGGTGCTGGCCGGCGCGCTGGTGCTGCTGCACGCGCTGCGGGGGCCCCGCGCGGGCCGGCCCGCTTGAGCGATCCCCCGCCGTCCGAGGATCTCTACCGGACCGTTCTCGAAGCGCTGCCGCACGGCGTCTGCGTCTATGGGCCGGACCGGCGGGTGCGGCTGGTGAACGCGGCCTATCAGCGGATCATGGAAGGGTCCGAGGTGGCGGTAGGCGAGCACCACGCGGACATCATCGCCCGCCGCGTGGCCTCCGGCGAGTACGGGCCCCAGGTGGAGGCGGCCCTGCTGCTGATGCAGGACGACTTCGTCAATCCCACCGCCTACGAGCAGATCCGCACCCGGCCGAACGGCACGGTGGTGGTGGCGCGGATCGTGCCGCTGCCGGATGGTGGGCTGGCGGCCGTCTTCACGGACGTGACCCGCCGCGCCAAGGCGGAGGCCGCCACCCGGCAGCGCACCGAGACCTTGCAGGCCATGCTGGACAACCAGCCGGACGGCCTGGCCCTGTTCGACGGTGAGGGCTTCCTCATCGCGGCCAATGCCTTGGCCGCGCGGCTGACGGGGCTGGGCGAGGAGACGATGCGCCCGGGGCGCCACGTGGACGAGCTACGGCTGCTGCAGCTCGCCTCCCTCGAGTTCGGGGACCTGACCAGCCCGGCGGCGCGGGACGCGATCGCGCGCAGCCGGGGCAGCATCTCGGAGACGGGCCGCTTCGTCCGCACGCGCCCGGACGGCACGGTGCTGGAGGTGCGGACCGACCCCATGCCCGGCGGCGGCTTCATCCGCGCCTATCGCGACGTGACGGAGGAGCGGCGGGCGCGGGCGGAGCTGGAGGCGGCGCGCGACGCGGCCGAGGCGGCGTCCCGCGCCAAGTCCGGCTTCCTGGCGACGATGACGCACGAGCTGCGCACGCCGCTGCACGCCGTGATCGGCTTCTCCGAGGCCATCCTGGAGGAGACGCGGCCGGAAGCCGTGCGCGACCACGCGAAGGAGGTCCTGGCGGCCGGGCGGCAGCTGCTGGGGCTGGTGGACGGCCTGTTGGAGGCGACGCGGATCGAGGCCGGCGCCCTCTCCCTCCGCGGGGCGGTGCTGGATCCGCTGCCGATCCTGCGGGCCGCCGCCGTCGCCGGCCGCCGCCTCGCCGAGGGGGCGGGGATCGCCTTCGAGGAGGCGCTGCCGGCAGGGCTGCCATCGATGCGCGGCGATGGCGGGCGGTTGCGCCAGGTGATGGACGCCCTCATCTCCAATGCCGTGAAGTTCACCCCCGCCGGTGGGCGGGTGACGCTCTCCGCCGCGACCCGGGAAGGGGGCGGGATGGAGATCGTCGTCTCCGACACGGGCATTGGCATGGCGCAGGAGGACATCCCGCGCGCCTTCGAGGCCTTCACCCAGCTCGAGGGCGGGCTGAGCCGCCGGTATCCCGGCTCCGGCCTCGGCCTCTATCTCTCCCGCGCCCTGACGGGGGCGATGGGGATCGGGCTGGATCTGCACAGCACGCCCGGCAAGGGCACCACCGTCCGGTTGGCCGTGCCGCCGGTCGAGGAGAGTTCGGCATGATCCATTCGACCACGGGTTCAAACACGGGCGACACGCCGCTCGACGCCACCGCGCGCCTGTTCTTCCGCGAGCTGGACGGGGGCGAGGCGGCCCGCATCACCGCCGATGCCCTCTCCGGCGCCGAGGATGGGGAGCTGTTCCTGGAGTACCGGGAGAGCGAGATGACGAGCCTGGAGGATGGGCGCATCCGCTCCGCCACCTTCGACACGCAGCGCGGCTTCGGCCTGCGCGCCGTGCGCGGGGCGGCCGCCGCCTATGCCCATGCCGGGGAGGTGACGGCCCCTGCCCTGCGCCGCGCCGCCGCCGCCGTGCGCGGCCTGCCGGGCGAAGGAACGATCCGCGTCGCGGAGCCGCCGCGCGCGACGAACGCCCGGCTCTACGATTCCGCCAACCCGCTGCCGCTGCTGCCGTTCGAGGCGAAGACGGCGCTGCTGGCGGGAATCGACGCCTATGCCCGCGGCCGCGATTCCCGCGTGGTGCAGGTGATGGCCTCGCTGTACGGCGAGTGGCAGGCCGTGCGGATCATCCGCGCGGACGGGCGCGAAGTGGCGGACCTTCGCCCGCTGGTGCGGCTGAACGTGAACGTGGTGGTGGAGCGCGACGGGCGGCGCGAAACCGGCAGCTACGGCACCGGCGGCCGCTTCTCCTACGACCGCGTGCTGGGCGAGGCGACCTGGAAGGCCGCGGTGGACGAGGCGCTGCGCCAGGCCGTGCTGAACCTGGACAGCGTGCCGGCGCCGGCCGGCGAGATGGAGGTGGTGCTGGGGCCGGGCTGGCCGGGCATCCTGCTGCACGAGGCGATCGGCCACGGGCTGGAGGGCGACTTCAATCGCAAGGGCACGAGCGCCTTCGCCGGGCTGATGGGCCAGCGGGTGGCCAGCAAGGGCGTGACGGTGGTGGATGACGGCACCATCCCCGACCGGCGGGGATCGCTGACCATCGACGACGAGGGCACGCCGACCGGCCGCACGGTGATGATCGAGGACGGCATCCTGACGGGCTTCATCCAGGACCGCCAGAACGCGCGGCTGATGGGCGTCTCCCCCACCGGCAACGGGCGGCGCCAGAGCTACGCCCACGCGCCGATGCCGCGCATGACGAACACGGTGATGCTCGGCGGCGAGCACCACCCGGAGGAGATCCTGCGCAGCGTGAAGCGCGGCATCTATGCCGTGAACTTCGGCGGCGGGCAGGTGGACATCACGTCCGGCAAGTTCGTGTTCTCCGCGAGCGAGGCCTACATGATCGAGGACGGCAGGCTCGGCGCGCCGGTGAAGGGCGCGACCCTGATCGGCGACGGGCCGAGCGCGTTGACCCAGGTCTCGATGATCGGCAACGACATGGCGCTGGATGCGGGCATCGGCACCTGCGGCAAGCAGGGCCAGGGCGTGCCCGTGGGCGTGGGCCAGCCGACGCTGAAGATGACGGGGCTGACGATCGGCGGCACGGCCGTCTGACTTGGGCGGCTGGGACTTCGTCCTCGCGGCGCTTGCGGTCGCCATCGCCTCCGTCGTCCAGCTCTCGGCGGGGCTGGGGCTGACCCTGGTGGGGGTGCCGATGCTCGTCGCCATCGACCCGCGGCTGGTGCCGGTGCCGTTCATCCTCTCCGCCCTGCCGATGATGTTCGGGCAGTGGCGGGTGGACTCGGCCCATGTGCCCAAGGGAATGCTGCTGCCCTCGGTGCTCGGCGTGGCGCTGGGGACGGCGGCGGGGATGGCGCTGTCCGTGGTCCAGCCGGGCATCGCCACGCCGCGCGGCTACGGCATCGTCACCCTCGTCGCCGTGGCGCTCGCCGTCGTGGTGCCACGGCTGCGGCCGACGGTGCCGATGCTGGCCGGCGCGGGCCTCGTCTCCGGCGTCATGGGCGGGATTTCCGGCGTGCACGGGCCGCTGATGGGGCTGGTGGTCTCCCACTTGCCGGCGCAGGCGGTGCGGGGCTTCCTCGGGCTGTTCTGGCTCCTGGCGCACCTCACCCTGTTGGCCATGGCGATCCCCGCCGGCCGGCTGGGCTGGGGGGAGGTGTGGCTGGCCCTCGGGTTGCTGCCGGGCGTAGCCTTGGGTGCGGCGCTTTCCGGCCCCGCGCGGCGCTGGCTTCACGGGCCGCGGCTGCGCTGGGCCATCCTCGCCATCTCGGCGGCGGGCGGGATCGCGCTGGTGATGAGGGGATGATCCGTTGCGCCTTGCAAGGCCGGAGGAGGCGGAGGCGATCCGCGCGTTGGTGGAGCGGGCCTATGCCCCCTACATCCCGGTGATCGGCCGCCGCCCCGCACCAATGGACGACGACCACGCCGCGCGGATCGCCCGGGGGCAGGCGCATGTGATGGAGCGGGGCGGCGCCATCATCGCCCTGGCCGTGATCGAAGCGCGCGCGGACTACCTCTGGATCGAGAACCTGGCGGTGGAGCCCGGGCTGCATGGCGGCGGGATCGGTCGCGCCCTCCTCGCCTTCGCGGAGGCGGAGGCCCGGCGGTGGGGCCTGCCGGAGTTGCGGCTGCTGACGAATGCGCGGATGGAGCGCAACCGCGCCCTCTATGCCCGGGCCGGCTTCCGGGAGACGGAGGAGCGGGAGGAGAACGGCCTCCGCCGCGTCTACATGGCCCGGCTCCTGAACCCGGCCTGATCCGGCCCGACCCTGTTGGCCCCGGCCCTGGCGGCACGCCTCGGGCCGAGGCTATCGTCCTCGCGATTGGGTTCGGGCCGCGGCCTGCCCGCCAAGGGATGCCGATGCGCGAAACGCCCCCCCGCCTCCCTGCACTCCATCTTGTTGCCAGGGGGCTGCTCGGCGCGGCGCTGCTGGCCCTGGCCGGCGCGGGCAGCGCGGCGGCGCAGGAGCCGTTGCGGCTGCGCGTGGTCGGCGGCCTCGGCGGCGTGTCCCAGTACACCCGCTACGAGGAGCCCTTCTGGCGGGAGCGCGTGTCGGAGCTGACGCGGGGCCGGGTGGTGGCGGAGATCACCCCCTCCGACCGCTCGGGCATTCCGCCGGACGCGATGCTGTCGCGGATCCAGCGCGGCGAGGTGCCCTTCGGGACCATCCTGCTCGCCGGGGCGGCGGCGGAGGAGCCGGAGTTCCAGGCGCTGGACCTGCCCCTGCAGAACCCGGACATCGCGGCGCTGCGCCGGACCGTGCAGCTCTACCGCCCCCACCTCCAGCGACTGCTGGCCGAGCGCTACGGGATCGAGCTGCTCTCGGTTCTCACCTACCCCGCGCAGGTTGTCTGGTGCCGGCGCCCCTTCGCCGGGCTGTCGGAACTGGCGGGCCGACGGATCCGCATCTCCTCCCTCGGGCAGGGGGAGGTGTTCGAGGCGCTCGGCGCCACCCCGGTCTCCGTGCCCTTCGGCGGCATGGTGCAGGCAATGCGAGACGGGGCCGTGGAATGCGCCGTCACCGGCGCCCTGTCCGGCGGCGCCATCGGGCTGCAGACGGTCGCCACGCACATCCAGGACATGGCGCTGAGCTGGGGCGTCTCCATCTTCGTCGCCAACCGTACGGCCTGGAATGCTCTGCCCGAGGATGTCCGCACGCCGTTGCGGGAAGGGCTGAACGGCCTGGAGACAGCGATCTGGGCGGGCGTCGAGGGCGAGACGACGGAGGGGATGCGCTGCGCCGCGGGCGCACCGGGCTGCAACGGCGCGGCCGGCCGCCTGACCGCCGTGCCGATGACGCCCGATGACGCGAAGCTGCGGCGCGGGCTCCTCAACTGGACCGTGCTGCCGCGCTGGATCGACCGATGCGGCCCGGACTGCGCCGAGGTGTGGAACGGCTCGCTCGCGGCCGGGTCGGGGATCCAGGCCCATGCCCGCTGAGGCTGCGGCGCGCGGCCGCCTTGCTGCCTGGACCGGGCGGATCAGCGTCCGCGCGGCGGGGATCGTGCTGCTGATGCTGGTGGTCCTCGGCACCCTCTCCGGCGGCGCAGCGCTCCTCGGGGCGCGGCAGGCCGTCATCATCGAGGAGCTGGGCATCCGGCAGCGCGGCCAGACCGAGGCGGTGGACGGCTTCGCCAGCGCCCTTTTCGCCTTCAGCGGCTTCCTGTCCAACGTCGCGCTGGGCGAGGTGCGGCCGCCGGTGGCCGCCCGCCGCGTGACCCGGCAGGTGGAGCTGCTGACGGCCGAGTACGAGGGGCTGATCGCGCGCATCGGCGATCGCCTGGACCCGCTTCTCGTCACGCTCACGCGGGACATGATCCGGCGCACGGGCCCGCTGGGCGAGGAGATGCGCCAGGCCTTCGCCGAGGAGCGGCGGGAGCGCTACGCCGCGCTGAACGATGCCTGGCGCGTGCGCGCCGTGACGTTCGACAGCCTTGTGGGCGAGGCCCGCCGCGTTGTGCGGGACGAGGCGGCGGGGAACCTGGACCGGGCGGCGCAGGTGGCGCGGACGGCACGGCTGGTGAACGGCGTCGGTTTGGCGGTGGGGCTGGTGGGGCTGCTGCTCACTTGGCTCGTCCTCGTCCGCCTCACCGCCCGCCCGCTGGCGCGGGTGGCGGGCGCCATGGAGAGCCTGGCCCATGGGCAGGCGGAGGCCGAGGTGCCGGAGACCGCCCGCCGCGACCAGGTGGGCGAGATGGCCCGCGCCCTTCTGGTGTTCCGCGACAACCTCCTCACCACTCGCCGTCTGGGCGAGCAGGCGCTGGACGGGGCACGGCGGACGGCGGTGGCGACCACCCAGGCCTCCGACGCCATCGGCCAGATCTCGGATGGCGCGATGACGCAGCTCGCGGAGCTGAACCACCTGGCGGAGGCGCTGAGCCACAGCCGCGACGCCATCCGCTCCGTCGGAGGCATCACCCAGGGCTCCCACGAGACGACGCAGGCCGCCCGCCACCTGCTGGCCGAGAGCCTCACGAAAATCGCGGGGCTGGTGGAGGTGGTGGATTCCGTGGGCGAGGACACGGAGCGCGTGACGCGCATCGCCGCCAATATCGGCCGCATCGCCACGCAGACGAACATCCTGGCCATCAATGCCGCGATCGAGGCGGCGCGGGCCGGGGAGCACGGGCGCGGCCTCTCCGTTGTGGCAGAGGAGGTGCGGGCGCTGGCCGTCAACACGGAGGCCCTGGCGCAGGAAATCGCCGATGCGGTGGTGCGCGCCGGCACCCGCGCGCGGGAGGGCCGGCAGAACGCCGCCGCCGTGGGCGAGGCGATGGACGAGCTGGAGCGGCTGGTGGGCGAGAGCGCCCGCCTGTCCGGTGCCACCGCCATCGCCATGGAGCAGCAGGAGGCGACGGTGGGCAGCATCGCCGAGCGCGTGGAAGTCCTGACGCGCATCGGCCAGAGCAACGCCACCTCGGCGGAGGAGATCACGGTGACGATGATTGACCTCTCGCGGCTCGCGGACGAGACGCGATCGGCGGTGGAGACGGTGACGGCGGAGGGGCGGTAGCCCCTCCCGATTACAGCGCCGCTTCGCCGAACACCTTGGAGACGTCCCCGCCCCACTCCCCGGCATTGCGGCGCAGCCAGTGGTCGGCCTGGGTCTCGCCGGAGGAGACGATGCGCTCCAGCGGTGCGAGGAAGCGTTCCTCCCCATGGCCGCGGGCGCGCAACCCGTCCCGCGAGATCGCCAGCACCGCCTGAGCCACGTCGCGCAGCGGCACGTCGCCGATCACGGAATCCAGCGCACGCCGCGGCACGTCGGTTCGCAGCGCGTGCATCTGCGCGACCGACCAGTCCCGCACCAGCGCGGCCGCCGCCTTCTGCGCGGCATCGTCGTAGAGCAGCCCCACCCAGAAGGCCGGCAGGGCGCAGACCATGGTGGCGGAGCCCATGTCGGAACCGCGCATCTCCAGGAAGCGCTTCAGGCGGACATCGGTGAACACCGTGGTCACGTGGTCCGCCCAATCGCCCATCGTGGCGCGGATGGAGGGGTCGGAGGGGAGGCCCTTCGCCATGAACTGGCGGAAGGTGCAGCCCGTGGCGTCCACGAAGCGGCCATCGCGCATGATGAAGTACATGGGCACGTCCAGCACCCAGTCCGCGAAGCGCTCGAAGCCGAAGCCGTCCTCGAAGACGATCGGGGGGATGCCCGTGCGGTCCGGGTCCGTGCGGGTCCAGACCAGGCCGCGCAAGCTGCGGTACTCCGTCGCCTCGCCCTCCCGGAAAGGGGAATTGGCAAAAAGGGCGGTGGCGAGCGGCTGGAGCGCGAGGGAGATGCGGAGCTTCTCCACCATGTCCGCCTCGTCGCCGAAGTCGAGGTTGGCCTGCACGGTGGCGGTGCGGAGCATCATGTCCAGCCCCATGTCACCCACCCGCGGCATGTAGTTCCGCATGATGGCGTAGCGGGTCTTGGGCATCCAGGGCATCGCCTCCCGCGTCGCCAGCGGGTGGAAGCCGAGGCCGGCGAAGCCGATGCCCAGGGGCTCTGCCACCTCCCGCAGGTCGCGCAGGTGGTCCTCCAGCTCCGCCTCGGTCTCGCCGATTGTGGCGACGGGCGCGCCGGAAAGCTCGAACTGCCCGCCCGGCTCCAGGCTCACGCTCGCCTCACCGCGCTTGAGGCCGATGAGCTTGCCGTTGTCCTCGATCCGCTCCCAGCCCTTGCCCACCAAGCCTTCCAGCAGGGCACCAATGCCGTTGGGCTCATAGACCGGGGGCAGGAAGCCCTCCGTCCGGAAGCCGATCTTCTCGTGCTCGGTGCCGACGCGCCAGGCGTCCCGCGGCTTGCTGCCGGCGGCGAACCAGCCGGCAAGGTCGCGCGTGGACTCGATGGGCGTGAGGTCGGCCTCCCCAGGATTCGACATGCGTTCTTCTACTCGTTCCCGTGGTGGGCCCAATCGCCGCGGATCGCCTGCACCACAGCGAGCGCCGAGACCGCCGCCGTCTCCGCCCGGAGGATTCGGGGGCCGAGGCTGGCCAGTGCAACAAAGGGACGACCTGCCAAGGCGTCAAGTTCCGGTCCCGTGAAGCCCCCCTCCGGCCCGATGAGGATCGCGGGGTCCGGCGCCGTCACGCAGGCCGCCAGGGGGGTGGCGCCGCGGCGCTCGGCGGCGGCGATCAGGGGGGATCCGTCCCAGGAATCCAGCACCGCGTGCAGGGGCGCGGCCTCCGCCAACGCCGGCACGTCCAGCCGCTCGCACTGCTCCGCCGCCTCCCGCGCGATGAGGAGGAGGCGGGCGCGGTTCACCCGGTCCGGCACGGAGCGGGCAGTGAGGACGGGGCGGATCGCCCGGGCGCCGAGTTCCGTGGCCTTCTCCACCACCCATTCCATCGCCTCCCGTTTCAGGGCGGCCACTAGAAGGATGGGGCCGGCGGCGGGGGGCTGGGGACGCAGGAGGACGTCTGGCACCAGGGTGGCGTCATCCTTGCGGATGGCGGCGATGCGGGCGCGCCACTCCCCGTCCCGCCCGTTGAAGAGGATCACCTGATCCCCCACCGCCTTCCGCATCACCGCGCCGAGATAGCGCCCCTGGCCGGGCGCGGCGGGGATGCCATGCCCTTCCCGCAACTCATGCTCGGTGTGGAGGCGCGGGATGGACAAGGGCGGTGATCCGTCGGAAGGGGCTGGGGTGGCTCCTTACACCGATATCCGTCGCGAAGGCCTCCCCGCCTGGCTGCCCGCAGCATGGGTGCCCTACGCGCTGCTCATGCGGCTGGACCGGCCGATCGGGTCCTGGCTCCTCTACCTGCCCGGCCCCTGGGCCTTCGCGGTCGCCGCCCCCTCCTGGGGCCGGGGCCTCTGGCTGGCCCTCCTGTTCGGGGTGGGCGCAGTGGTGATGCGCGGCGCGGGCTGCGTGGTGAACGACCTCTGGGACCGCGACCTGGACCGGCAGGTGGAGCGCACGCGCGGGCGGCCGCTGGCCTCCGGCGCCGTGACGCCGCGGCAGGCCCTGGCCTTCCTCGCGGGCCTGATGCTGGTCGGGCTGGCGATCCTGGTGCAGCTGCCCCTGCCCGCGATCCTCTTCGGCGCCGCCTCCCTCGTCCCGATCGTGCTCTATCCCCTGGCCAAGCGCGTCACGAACTGGCCGCAGGCGATGCTCGGCTTCGTCTTCACCTGGGCAGCGCCGACGGGCTGGCTGGCCGCCACCGGCCACTTCGCCGCGCCCGCCTTCCTTCTCTGGGGCGCCGCCTTCTTCTGGACCCTGGCCTACGACACGATCTACGCCCACCAGGACCGCGAGGACGACGCGCTGGTCGGCATCCGCTCCTCCGCGCTCACCCTCGGGGACCGGACGGCGGGGTTCCTGGGCGTGACCTTCACGGCCTGTATCCTGCTGCTGGCGGCGGCGGGGTGGACGGCGGGGCTGCACCCGCTCTTTCTCGCCGGGCTGCTGCTGCCGGCCGCGCATTTCTCCTGGCAGGTGCGGCGGCTGGACATCCACGACCCGGCCCTTTGCCTCCGCCTGTTCAAGTCGAACCGGGACGCTGGGCTGCTGGTGGTGCTGGCCTTTCTGCTGGGCCGGCCGTGAGGGGTGACCCGGAGGCTTTCGTGACCGCCAATACCGCGATCGCCCGCCCGCCGCTGGTGCCGGAGGTACCGCTCTACCTCGCCACCGAGATCACCTCGATCTGGCAGGCCACCGAGGCTTGGCTCGGGGAGCAGGGGATCGAGCCGCCCTTCTGGGCCTTCGCCTGGCCCGGCAGCCAGGCCCTGGCCCGCTGGATATTGGACGACCCCTCCCCCGTGGCGGGGAAGCGCGTGCTGGACTTCGCGGCGGGCGGTGGGCTGGCCGCCATCGCCGCCGCGAAAGCCGGGGCGGCAATGGTGGAGGCCGCCGAGATCGACCCGCTGGCCCATGCCGCCACGCGCCTCAACGCAGGTTTGAACGGCGTGGTGGTGGCCGAAGCCCCCGGGGACGTTGTCGGCAGCCCCTGCCGTTGGGATACGATCATGGCAGGGGATGTCTGCTACGAGGCGCCGATGACCAACCACATCCTGCCCTGGTTGCGCCGGCTGGCGGCGGAGGGGGCAACGGTGATCCTGGCCGATCCCGGCCGGGCCTATCTGCCCCATGCCGGTCTCTCCCCCATCGCGCGCTACGCCGTGCCGGTGACACGGGAGCTGGAGGACCGGGAGGAGCGGACGGTGACCTTGTTCCGCCTGGTACCGTGACATGCATCACGCGCCGGGCAGCAAAACGGTCCGCTGCCCGAAACTCAGCCACTTCCACCCGGTTGTTCTTATCGCGTTTAACCTGGATTGAGTTTTCATGTCCCTGCGCGCGCTGATCGTGGAGGACGAGGCCTTGATCGCCCTCGACCTCGCCTACTCCCTCGAGGCGCTTGGGCATGAGGTCATCGCCATGACCGCTGACTCTGGCGAGGCCATTGCCGCGGCCCGGGACGGCGTGGACCTGGCCCTGGTGGACCTGAACCTGCGGGATGGCCCGACCGGCCCGGCACTCGGGGAGACCCTGGCGCGCGTCCATGGCGCGACGGTGGTCTACCTGACCGCCAATCCCCGCCAGATCGGCCCGGGCGTGCACGGCCCCGTCGGGATCCTGCCCAAGCCCTACACGGAATCCACCCTGAACCAGGCCGTGCGCTTCGCCGTATCGCTGCGGCAGGGCCAAGCCGCCCTGCCGCCCGTGGAGATGCGGCTACTGGCGGGCGCCGCGCCGGCGGTCCAGGGCGCTGGCGGGTAGGCGAGCCTCCAGCTCCAGCCCCTCAGGGTGCCAGCGGCGTGTGATGCGGCCGCCGAGCTGGCCCTGCACGCTGACCATCGCGAGACGGGTTCCGAAACCCTCATGCCCCGGCGGGCCGTCCACCGGGGGCCCGCCCCTCTCGCTCCAGCGGAGCAGGAGGTGCTCTCCCTCCGCTTCCACCACGATCGCCACCCGGCCATCAGGGACGGAAAGGGCGCCGTATTTCGCGGCATTCGTGGCCAGTTCGTGGAACAGCAGCGCCAGGGGGGTGGCGGCGCTGTCGTCGAAGCGCCGGTCCTCCCCCGCGATCAGGATCCGCGGCTCCTCGTCGGCGACAGGGTCGTAAGGGGCGAGGACCTCCCGCAGGAAGGCCAGCAGCGTGTGGTCATGGGCTTCGGGCCGGCTGACCTGACTGTGCGGGCGGGCGAATTCATGCGCGCGGGCCAGGGCGTTGATGCGCCCGCGCAGATCGGCCGCGAAGCCCGCCACCTCCGGGAAGCCCCGGGCAGAAAGCGAGATGAGGGAGGTGATCACGGAGAAGATGTTCTTGATCCGATGGCTGAGCTCATGGCTCAGCACCTCCCGTTCCTCGGCGGCGCTGCGGATTTCGTGGATGTCCGTGCAGGTGCCGAACCAGCGGGTGATCCGGCCGCGCGCGTTGCGCACGGGCAGGCCGCGGACGAGGAACCAGCGCCAGCTTTCATCGGCCATCCGCAGGCGGTACTCCACCTCGTAGGGCTCGCCCGTCTCCACGGCACGGCGCCACCGCTCCTGCGCCAGGGGCTGGTCGTCGGGATGCACGACGTCGAGCCAGCCCGCGCCGTCGGACTGGCCGGGATGGGTCCCCGTCATCTCGTACCAGCGGCTGTTGAAGTAGTCGGTCCTGCCGTCGGGCGGGGTGGACCAGACGGCCTGGGGCATGGTGTCGGCGATGGCACGAAAGCGGGCCTCGCTCTCGCGCAAAGCCGCTTCCGTGTCCTTCTGGTCGGAGATGTCCAGCGCGACCCCGGCCAGGCGGGTGGCCGTGCCGCGATCGTCCCGCAACACGCGGCCGCGCAGCTGCACCCAGGTGACGTCCCCGCCCGGCAGCCAGGTGCGGTAGGCGATGTTCAGCGGCGTGCGTCCGGCGAGGGCTGAGGCGAGCGCCCGGTCCAGCGCCGCGCGGTCCTCCGGCACCACGTGCACAAGCAGCTCGGGCCCGGGCGCGCCCTTCCGGCCCAGCGCGGGGTCCATGCCGTGCAGGGCGCAGGCCCTGGCATCGCCGTGGATCAGGTTCGTCTCCGCGTCCCAGTCCCAAGCACCGGCAATGCCGGATGCCTCCAGCGCCAGAGCAAGGCGCTCCTCCGCCCAGCTACGGGGGGATCCGGTGCCGGGCCCGATGGCGGGGTCAGCGGTCAAGGCGATGTCGCGAACATTGGGGCCGTATCTTAGGGCTGGTTTCGCCTTTTAGAACCCCGCCCTCAGTACCCCTCCCCTCCCCTCAGCCCGCCTCGGCTTCCAACAGGGCGACGGGCAGGGCGGAGAGGAGGCCGCCCAGGGGCATGCTTTCCCCGGAAGGCACCGTCCCCTCCCCCAGCGCATCCCGCCAGCGGAGTGCGGCCAGGGCCGGGGGCAGGCGCAGGGCGGTGTCGCCCCAGGCCTCGGCCGGAAGCCGGGGAAGGCCATCCTCTCCCAGCAGCCGCAGCGGCAGGCGGGTGACGACGGTGAGGCTAGCGGCATCCCCGTGGCGGCGGGCGAAGGCAAGGGCATGCGCCGCCCGCTCCCCCTCCGCTTCCAGCGGAATGTACTCGCCCTCCGCAAAAAGGTCCGGTAGGCGGGCGCGCAGGGACAGGGCACGGGCGATGAGGGCCGCCTTCACCCGGCCGTCCCTCCAGGGCGCCAGCAGGGCGGCGGGAGGCTCACCGGCCTCCAGGGCCGCTGCGCGCGCCGGGAAGTCCACGGGGCGGCGGTTGTCCGGGTCCACCAGGGAGAAATCCCAGAACTCAGTGCCCTGGTAGAGGTCCGGGATGCCCGGGGAGGTGCAGCGGAGCAGGGTCTGGGCGAGGCCGTTGGAGGCACCCGCCGGGGCGATGCGGCCCACCAGCGCCGCAACTTCCTCCCGCAGGCGGGAGGGGCGGTCCTTGGCCAGCATGGCCGTCAGGAAGTCGCGGCAGGCAGCCTCGTAGGGCTCGTTCGGCACGGCCCATTCGGAACGGCGCTTGCCCTCGCGCAGCGCCTTTTCCTGCCAGGCGGCGAGGCGCTTCACCAGGGCCTCCACACCCTCCTCATCCGAAGGGTCGAGGTCCAGCGGCCAGGCGCCGATGAGCGACTGGTAAAGCATGATCTCGTCGGTGGCGTCGGGCGCGGGCTCGCCGTCCACCTCCTTCTTCAGCACGCTGTTCAGCCGCGTCCAGCGCGTGAGGGTCGCGGCCCACTCCTCCGGCATCTCGGAGATGACCGCGAGGCGGGCTCGCGTGTCCTCGCCGCGCTTGTGGTCGTGCGTCGCGGTGGTCAGCATCTCCCGCGGGAAATAGCGGGCGCGGTCCCGGCAATCCGAGTGGAAGGCCGCCGGGCTCTCGGCGAAGTGGGAGGGTTCGGAGCCCACGTCGTTGCGGGAGATGAGGCGGCCGTAGCGATAGAAGGCCGTGTCCTCCACCGACTTCGCGGCCACAGGAGCGGAGAGCTGCTGGAAGCGGATGGCCGCGCGCTGGCGTTCCCGCCGCTGCCCGTGCGGCAGGCTCCGCGGCGGATCGCCACCGAGCCAGGAATCCAGCAGGTCCAGCAGCGGGCGGTCCGTCTCGCGGATCGTGCGGCGGGCCCCGGCGATGGCCCAGTCCAGCAGGCGCCGATCCGCCTCGCTGCGCCCGGCGATGCCGAGATAGGAGCGATAGGCCGGGAAGTGGACCAGCACCTCCGTCAGCGCGCGGCGGATGCCGGTCAGGGTGAAGTCGCGCGTGGCGAGGTCGCGCATGGCGATCCGGCGCAGCGCGAAGGAGGTGGCGTTCAGCTCGGAGGCGAGATTGTAGCGCAGGATCTGGCGCCGGGCCTCGCGCGCCTCCTCGCCGAAATCGGCGGGGCGGCCGGTCATGACGTGCCAGGTGGCGGCCAGCGGCTCGGCGCCGGCCGGGTCGTGCAGCACGCCCGAGACCTCGTCCATGAAGTTGTAGCCGGTGGTGCCGTCCACCATCCAGTCCAGGCGCAGCTTCTCGTGCGGAGCGAGGATCTTCTCGATCAGCAGCAGCGGGTGGCCCTTCGGCGCCTCCGCCGGGCGGCGCGGCGTCAGCGCCTCCAGCCGGCGGCGCAGCTTGCGGCAGTAGCCGCGCGGATCGGCCATGCCGTCCACGTGGTCCACGCGCACGCCGTCGATCATGCCGTCGGCGTAGAGCTTCAGGATCAGGCGATGCGTCGCCTCGAAGACCTGCGGCCGCTCCTGCTGCAGGCCACCGAGGGAGGTGACGTCGAAGAAGCGCCGCCAGTTGATCTCGTCCGTCGCTGCGCGCCACCAGGCCAGGCGGTAGTTCTGCACCTCCAAAAGGGCGTGCAGGCGCGCGCGGCCCGCCGCGTCCTTCGGATCGTGGGCGGCGATCACGGCGTCAATCTGCGCGCGCCCCTCGGGGGCCCCGGCGTGATGGCGCAGCATGTCGAGCGCGAGGCCCGCGGCGGCGCGGATGGCCTCCGGCTCGCCCTCCACTGCCAGCGCGCGAAAGACCTGGGCGAGGCCGGCGAGCTGCGACTCATCGGTCGCGGTGAGCAGCATCGCGTAGCTGCGCGGGGCGAGCGGGAAGCGGTGCTCGAAATACTCCGCGTAGATCTTGCCGCTCTCGGGCTCGAAATGCAGCGCGAGGTCACCGGATTCCAGCACCGTGCCGTAGGGCGCGCCGAGGAAGGGCGCGAGCATGCGGTCGTTCAGCGCCGGGTCGGGCGGGTTCCAGTCGATGTCGAAGAACCGGGCGAAGGGGGATTTCGGCCCCCATTCCAGCACGTCCAGCCACCAGCCATTATCCGCGCCGCCGACGCCCATGTGGTTGGGCACGATGTCCAGGATCAGGCCCATGTCATGGGCGCGCAGCGCGGCCACGAGCCGCTCCAGCGCCTCCTCCCCGCCCAACTCGGGGTTGATGCGGTCGGGGTCCACGATGTCGTAGCCATGGGTGGAGCCGGGCCGCGCCTTCAGCAGGGGCGAGGCGTAGAGGTGGCTGATCCCGAGCTTCGCGAAATACGGCACCAGCGGCACCGCCGCGTCGATCGGGAAGTCCTTGTGGAACTGCAGGCGCGCGGTGGCGCGCGGCGTCGTCGGGGCGGTCATCAGCGGGCTTTCGCGAAAGCGTTCAGTCGGGCGGCGGTATCAGGCTCGTCCAGCAACGTCGCGGCCTCGCCGGGCAGGCGGCGGCGCCAGTTGGGGTGGGCGCCGGTGGTGCCGGGCAGGTTCGGCGCCTCCTCCAACGCCAGCGCGTCCTCCAGCGGCAACAGGGCCAGGGCGCAGGCGGCGGAGGCGACCTGTCGGGCAGCGACGGTCGCGACCTTCCCGCCCTCGTCGGCGTCGGGCATGTCGCCCTCGGCCATGCCGTTCTCCCGCATGGCCTGCCAGAGGCGGGCGCGGTCCAGCAGGCGCTCCTGGCGCTGCTCGCTCCCGTCCTTCCCCTCGCCGAACAGCCCGAGCTGCGCGCGCCAGGCGATGTCCCGGCCCTTCCACCAGCCGGCGACCGTGGGCAGGTCATGCGTGGTGGTGACGGCCACCGCGCCGGGGGACCACTGGGAGGGCGGGACGAAGGTCTTGTCCTCGCGCTGCTCGAAGTAGAGGACGCGCAGGCCCATCAGCCCGGTGGAATCCAGCCGCTCGCGGAAGCCTTCCGGCAGGGTGCCGAGGTCCTCGCCCACCACGATGGCGCCGTGGCGCTGCGATTCCAGCGCGACGAGGCGGAGCATGTCGTCCACGGGGAAGTGCAGATAGGCGCCCTCCGTCGCGGGCTGCCCATTCGGCACGAGCCAGAGGCGGGCGAGACCCATCACGTGGTCGATCCGCACGCCGCCCGCGTGGCGCATGGCCGCGCGGAGCATCTCCAGGAAAGCACCGAAGCCGTTGTCGCGAAGCCCCTTGGGCGAAAAGGCGGCGATGCCCCAGGACTGGCCGAGGGGCGAGAAGATGTCGGGCGGCGCGCCGACGTTCACGCCCTGCAGGATCTGATCCTGCCGCGACCATCCATGGCTGCCGCCGCCATCGGTCCCCACAGCGAGGTCAGCGATCAGGCCGATCTTCGCGCCGGCCCCCTTGAAGGCCGCCTGCGCCGCGCCGAGGCCGCGATCAGCGATCCATTGAAGGAAGGCGTGGAACTCCACCTCCCGCTGGTATTCCTGGGCGAAGCGCGCGACGCCCGGAGCATCGGGGGTGGCGTATTCCGATGGCCAGTCCTTCCAGTGCCACAGCGCGGGGTCGCGGCCGTAGAGATGGGCGTGCAGGGCCTCAAATCGCGCGTGGCTTTCCAGCGCCTCGCCGCCTTCGGCACGGAAGCGGTCGAACGACGCGTCGCCGGGAAAACGGTCGAACATCTCGCGGAACAGCGCGAGGCGCAGGCGGGTGGCGGCGGGCCAGTCCACGAGATCGAGGGACTCCAGCCGCGCGAACTCGTCCCCCAGCCGCGTCTCCGCCAGCGCCGCGCGCAGGGCGGCATCGCCGAGCACGGCCGGATCGGCGTGCAGCACGTTCAGGAACAGGCGCGAGGACGGCGCGTAGGGCGAGAAGCGCTCGGGATCGGCGGAGAACTGCGCGTGGACGGGCGAGATGGCGATGGCATCCGCCCCGTGCCGCGCGGCGGAGGTGGCGAGCTGCGCGAGTCCGGTGAAGTCGCCGATCCCGCCATCACCGTGGCGACGTGGCGAGTAGAGCTGCGCCGCCAGCCCCCAGGGACGCGTGCCCGGCGCGATGCCGTGACAGCGCTGCGGGCAGACGGCAAGGGTCGTCTCGTGCTCGCCGATCCGCAGGCGGTGGTATCCCGCCTCATGCACGGCCGGCAAGGTGAGGAGTCCCTCCTGCTGCCAGGCGCGGCCCTCCCGCACCTCGCCGCTCTCCAGCGTCAGGCGGAAATCCGGCTCCCCGGGCAAGCCCAGCAGGATGGGGCGGTCCTGGATCGCGGTGCAGAGGGGCGGGAGGCCTCGCCGCTCCGCCGCCAGCTTCTCCCGACTCTCGCGAATGGCGGCGGCACTGTCGGCCGGCATGTCCAGCGCGGCCAGGATAGCGCGCATAGCCTTCGGCCCGACCTCGTGGTCCTTCCCGTGAACGTCGCGCCACTGCGCGGCGATGCCGGCTTCCCGGGCGAGGTCGCGGAGGTCGTCGTCGCTCATGGTCAGGAAGGGTCCAGCAGGGCGATGGTGGTGCGTGGCGGCAGCGTGCCGCCGGAAAGCGCGGCCGCGTCGCCAGGGTTGCCCTCGAAGATCGTGCGCGCGCCGGATGCCCTGGCGGCCACCGGTTCGGCGCCGAAATTCACGGCGATCGTCAGCCGCGCGCCATCGCCCATGCGCCAGCGGGCCAGCACGGCAGCGGGGCCGATCGCCTCCGCACCCTCCGCCATCGCGCCCTTCAAGCGGGGGACGATCTCGGCGTGGCGCAGCGTCAGCAGGGCCTTGTGGTGCGCCAGCACGGCGTCGTGCGGCGGGCGGGCGGCCTCGTCGAAATCGGGGCGGGAGGCCTCGAAGGTCCTGGGGTCGTTCGGGTCGGGTATGCGGGCGCGGGCTGCCTCGTCCTGAAAAGCCTTGAAGTGGGCGAACTCCTTGCGCCGCCCCTCCTTCACCGCCTCGGCGAGCTCCTTGTTCTCAAAGCCCGTGAAGAAGAGGAAAGGCGACTTCGAGCCCCACTCCTCGCCCATGAACAGCATGGGGATCTGCGGGCTGAGGAGCAGCAGGGCCGCGGCGGCGCGCAGCGTGGCGGGGTCCGCCAGCACCGAGAGCCGCTCGCCCATCGCACGGTTGCCCACCTGGTCGTGGTTCTGCAGGAACAGCACGAAAGCGGTGGGCGGCAGGTGCGCGGAGGGCTCGCCGCGCGGGCGGCCGAGATGCGGCATCTCCTCGCCCTGGAAGAGGAACCCCTCCCCCATCACGCGGGCCAGCTTCTTCGCGCCGTCATCCGCGAAGTCCTCGTAGTAGCCCTCGCGCTCACCCGTCAGCAACGGGTGCAGCACGTTGTGGCCGTCATCGTTCCACTGGGCCTCGTAGAGGCCAGGGGTGAGCTTGGAGGCGGTGTTGCCCTCGTTCTCGAGCACGAGGTGGATTTCGCGCCCCGTCACCTCCTGCCGGATGCGGCGGGCCAGCACGTCCAGCCAGGGCTGGTCGGCGATGGCGTGCACCGCGTCCAGCCGCAGCCCGTCCATGTGGTAGTCGCGCAGCCACATGATCGCGCATTCCTCGAAGAAGGCGCGCACCTCCGGCTTCTTGAAGTCGATCGCGGCGCCCCAGGGCGTGTGGATGCCCTCGTCGAAGAAGGCCTTGGCATAAGCGTGGATATAGGCGCCGTCCGGCCCAAAATGATTGAAGACGCAATCGACGAAGACGGAAAGGCCGAGCGCGTGCGCCTCCTCCACCAGCGCCTTCAACTCGTCGGGCGTGCCGTAGGAGGAGTCGGGAGCGAAGGGCTGCACGCCGTCATAGCCCCAGTTGCGGCCGCCGGGGAAAGCGGCCAGCGGCATCAGCTCCACCGCCGTCACGCCGAGTTCGCGCAGGCGGGGCAGCAGGGCGCGCACGCCGTTGTAGCCGCCGCAGGCACCTGCATGAAGCTCGTAGAGCACCGTCTCGTGCCATGGGCGGCCGCGCCAGGCGCCGTCCTTCCAGGGATAGGCAGCGTGGTCCACGAGCACGGAGGGACCGTGCACGCCGCCCGGCCCCGTTGCGCGCGCGGCGGGATCGGGCACCACCAGGTCGGGCGCGGTGCGGAAGGCGTAGGTGGCGCCGGGCCGGGCTGGCGCGTCCGCGGTGAACCAGCCCTTGTCGCCCGCCGTCATCGGGACGGGTGCCATGCCCTCTACCTCCAGCGAGACGGTCTCGCTGGAAGGCGCCCAGATGCGGAATGTCGCGCCGGTCTCGTGGATCACCGGCCCCCAAAGAGTGGTCATGCCGGGTCCAGCCGGCTCCAGAGAAGCACCACCGAGCGCGCACCGACCGTCACCACTGTCTCCTCCTTGTCCAGCATGCGCTCGTCCGCGTCGGGATCGGCGCTATCCAGCACCATCGTCCAGTTCTGCACCGAGGGCGGCAGGGTGAAGGGCTGGTCGGCGCTGTCCGCGTTCATCATCAGTAGGACCGTCTCAACCCCCCCTGCCGGCTCGATATCGGCGCGGAGCATGGCGAAGGTCTTGGCGATGGGATCCCGCCAGGCCTCCGGCGTCATGGGCTGAGCGTCCTGTCCGAACCACTCCGTATCGGCCAGGCCGGGCATGGGTTGCGACTGGCCATGCGGAAAACGCGGCGGCCGCAGCGGCAGCAGGCGCCGGCGCAGGCGGACCAGCCGCGCGGTGTAGCGGACGAGGGATTGCGCGGAGCCCTCCGCCGCGCGCTTCCAGTCCACCCAGGATGTCTCGTTGTCCTGGCAATAGGCGTTGTTGTTGCCACCCTGGGTGCGGCCCATCTCGTCGCCCGCCAGGATCATCGGCGTGCCGGCGGAGAAGAGGACCGTGGCCAGCAGGGCGCGCTTCAGCCGGGCGCGGGTCTCGTTGATCTCCGGGTCGTCCGTCTCGCCTTCCAAGCCCCAGTTGCGGCTGTGGTTGTCGCCATGGCCGTCGCGGTTCCCCTCGCCATTGGCCTTGTTGTGCTTCTGCTCGTAGGAGACGACGTCGTGCAGCGTGAAGCCGTCATGGGAAGCGGCGTAGTTCACGCTGGCCCAGGGGCGGCGCTTGCGGCGGTCGAACAGCTCGGCCGATCCTGTCAGCCGCGCCGCGAGGTCCGGGCGCACGCCCTCGTCCCCTTTCCAGAAGCGGCGCACGCCGTCGCGGAACTTGTCGTTCCACTCGGCGAAGCCCGGCGGGTGGTTGCCCAGCTGGTAGCCGCCCGGCCCGATGTCCCAGGGTTCCGATATCAGCTTCACGCGGGAGAGGACGGGGTCCTGCCGCAGCGCGTCGAAGAAGCCCGCGCCAGGATCGAAGCCTCCGTCCTCGCGCCCGAGGACGCTGCCGAGGTCGAAGCGGAAGCCGTCCACGTGAAAACCCTCAACCCAGTATCGCAGGCTGTCCATCACCATCTGGACGACGCGCGGATGCGACATGTTCACCGTATTGCCGGTGCCGGTGTCGTTGATGCAATGACGTGGGTTATCGGGTAGCAGGCGGTAGTAGGATGCGTTGTCCAGCCCGCGCCAGGAGAGGGTCGGGCCCATCTCCGATCCCTCGCAGGTGTGGTTATAGACCACGTCCAGGATCACCTCGATCCCCGCCTCGTGCAGGCGGCGTACCGCGGCGCGCAGTTCGTTCAGGTGCCCGGTCGCGAGATAGGCCGGCTCCGGCGCGAAGAAGGAGAGGGTGGAGTAGCCCCAGTAGTTCGTCAGCCCCTTCTCCACCAGGAAGCGGTCCTGCAGGAAGGCGTGCACCGGCAGCAGCTCCACCGCCGTGACGCCGAGCTTCGCTAGGTGCTCGATGACGGTGGGGTGGCCCAGCGCCTGGAAGGTGCCGCGCACCGGGCCGGGCACCTCCTCCTTCAGCATCGTCAGCCCCTTGAGATGGGCCTCGTAGATCACCGTGGTGGACCAGGGATTCTCAAGCAGCCGGTCATGGCCCCACTCAAAGCCGCGGTCATCCACCACAACGCCCTTGGGCATGGCCGCCGCGCTGTCGCGCCGGTCGATCGTCAGGTCCGCGCGCGGGCCGCCGACGCGGTAGCCGAACAGCGCGTCGGACCAGGTGATGCCCCCCGTGATCTGCTTCGCGTAAGGATCGAGAAGCAGCTTCGTCGGGTTGAAGCGGTGCCCCCGGTTGGGGTCGTAGGGACCATGGGCGCGGTAGCCGTAGACGGTGCCCGGCCCCGCCTCCGGCAGGTAGCCGTGCCACACCTCGTCCGTGCATTCCGGCAGGTCGTGGCGCGACACCTCCCGCCTTCCATTGGCGTTAAAGACGCAGAGCTCCACCCTCTCCGCATGGGCGGAGAAGACGGCGAAGTTCACCCCCAACCCATCCCAGCTGGCCCCCAGTGGATAGGGCTTTCCGGGTTCCAGGCGGTCGGGGGGGCTGGGCATCGGCTCTCCGTTCTATCCCCTATGGTGAGAGGATGAGGGTGGAGAGCGGCGGCAGGGTCAAGACCAGGGACGCCGGATGGCCATGGG
This sequence comes from Roseomonas indoligenes, assembly GCF_017813365.1. Classification (GTDB taxonomy): domain Bacteria; phylum Pseudomonadota; class Alphaproteobacteria; order Acetobacterales; family Acetobacteraceae; genus Roseomonas; species Roseomonas indoligenes. The sequence continues at coordinate 159,870 of NZ_JAGIZA010000001.1, read as the reverse complement.
CCGGCTCCGCATCCGCGTCCACGCCGCCCCCGTTTCCGAGATTCGATCCGCCATACTCCCCGGCATCGGAGTTCAGCACCTCCCGCCACCAGCCGCCCTGCGGCACGCCGATCCGGTAGCCGTCGCGCGGCACCGGGGTGAGATTGCAGACCACCAGCACCGGGGGCGCCCCCTCCTCGTATCGCAGGTAGGCGTAGACGCTGTTGGCCACGTCATCCCCGATCACCCAGGCGAAGCCGGCGGGGTCGCAGTCCCGGCGGTGCAGCGCGGGCAGGTCGCGATAGGCGCGGTTCAGGTCCCGCACCAGCGCCTGCACGCCGCGGTGGCGCGGGTCGTCCAGCAGGTGCCAGGGCAGCTGGGAATCGTGGTTCCACTCCGTCGGCTGCGCCAGCTCGCAACCCATGAAGAGAAGCTTCTTGCCGGGGTGGGTCCACATGAAGCCGAAATAGGCGCGCAGGTTGGCGCGCTTCTGCCAGTCGTCGCCGGGCATCTTGCCCAGCAGCGATCCCTTCCCGTGCACCACCTCGTCGTGGGAGAGCGGCAGCATGAACTTCTCGGAGAAGGCGTAGACGAGACCGAAGGTCATCTCGCCATGGTGCCAGCGGCGGTTGACCGGATCCTCCTGCATGTAGTGCAGCGTGTCGTGCATCCAGCCCATGTTCCACTTGTAGTGGAAGCCCAGCCCGCCCTCGCTGACGGGGGCGGAGACGCCCGGCCAGGCGGTGCTCTCCTCCGCCACCATGATCGCGCCGGGGCAGCGGAGGCGCACCGTCTCGTTCAGTTCCTTCAGGAACTCCACCGCCTCCAGGTTCTCTCGCCCGCCATAGCGATTGGGGACCCACTCCCCCGCATTGCGGGAGTAGTCGCGGTACAGCATGGAGGCCACGGCATCCACGCGCAGTCCATCGACGTGGAAGCGCTCCAGCCAGTGCATCGCGGACGCGATGAGGAAGCCGCGGACCTCGTTCCGGCCGAAATTGTAGATCAGGGTGTTCCAGTCCTTGTGGAACCCCTCCCGCGGGTCGGCGTGCTCGTAGAGCGCCGTGCCGTCGAACTGCGCCAGCCCGTGCGGGTCGGATGGGAAATGCGCGGGCACCCAGTCCAGGATCACGCCGATCCCGGCCGCATGGCATGCATCCACGAAGCGCGAGAAGCCCTCCGGCGAACCGAAGCGCGCGGTCGGCGCGAAGAGGCCGAGCGGCTGATAGCCCCAGGAGCCGCCGAACGGGTGCTCCATGATCGGCAGCAGTTCGACGTGGGTGAAGCCCATGCCCTTCACATAGGGGATCAGCCGCCCGGCCAGCCCGTCCCAGTCCGGCGCCTGTCCATCCTCGGCGCGCCACCAGGAGGTGGGGTGAACCTCGTAGATGGAGACCGGCGCGTCGGGCGCCTGCCGCCCGCCGCGCGCCTCCATCCAGGCCTCGTCGCTCCAGGGGAAGGGCGTGGGATCGGCCACCACGGATCCCGTGGCCGGCGCGAGTTCCGACTGCGATGCGATCGGATCGGCCTTCAGCGGCAGCACGCCGCCATGGACGCCGCGGATCTCGTACTTGTAGCGCTCCCCCGGGCCCAGGCGCGGGAGGAAGATCTCCCACACGCCCGTGCCGCCGCGCAGCCGCATCGGATGGCGCCGGCCATCCCAGGAGTTGAAGTTGCCCACTACGGAGACGCGCTGCGCGTTGGGCGCCCAGACGGCGAAGCGCACGCCCGGCACGCCATCCACCGTGATTGCATGCGCGCCGAAGACCTGCCCCATCTCGCGATGGCGTCCCTCGGCGAAGAGGTAGAGGTCCGTCTCCCCCAGCATCACGCCGAAGGAGTAGGGGTCCTCGGTCTCCTGCACGCCGCCAGGCCAGGCGATGCGAAGGGTGTACCGGTCGCCCGGCACCTCGCCCTCGAACAGACCGTTCTCGTGCACCTGATTCAGCGCGACGGGCGCCCCGCCCTCCGGCACCGCCTCCACCGAGAGGGCTCCCGGCTGGAAGCTGCGGACGGTGCCGCCGTGGCGGCCCAGCACGGCGAAGGGGTCGCCGTGGCGGCCCTCCGCGATCGCGTTGAAGGCGTCGTTCATGCGCTCACCAGTCGGTCGGCCAGCGCGGCAAGGCCGCGCAGCGGGATGGGTAGCCAGGCCGGGCGGTTGGACACCTCGTAGCGCAGCTCGTAGGCGGCCTTCTCCAGCAGGAAGAGGTCGAGCAGCGCGTCGCGCGTGCCCTCCGGCGCCCATTGCCGGGGCGACTCCTCCTCCGCCGCGCGGTAGGCGGCCATGAAGGAAGCGCCCGCTTCCTCGCGGAACCGCGCCAGCAGCGCGTCGCGCCGATCGGCGGGCGCGGTGCTGAGCGCGCCGGCGGCTGCGGCCGCGGCATAGTCCAGGCTGCGGAGAAGCCCGGCCACGTCGCGCAGCGGGCTGCCCTTGGCGCGGCGCTCCTCCAGCGTGCGCGCCGGCTCGCCCTCGAAGTCCACGATCACGGCATCGCCCTGCGCGACCAGCACCTGGCCCAGGTGGAAGTCGCCGTGCACGCGCGTCATCAGCGCGCCGTCGGCGGACTGCGCCAGCCGCCGCGCCGCGTCGCGCAAGGCGTCGCGCCGGGAGAGCAGGGAATCGGCCAGGGCCCTGTCCTCGCCCTCCAGGGCCGCCTTCTCCAGCAGGTCCAGCGCGGGATCGAGCTGTGCGATCGCGCCCTCCGCCCAGGCAGTGCGGGACGCCTCGCCCGCCACCTCCGGGGAGAAGGCGGGGTCGTCACTCGGCCGGGCCAGCACGGCGTGCAGTTCGCCCAGGCGCCGGCCGAGGGCGGCGATGAAGGACAGGTAGCCCGCCAGCACGTCCTCTTCGCCATGCGTCTGGTCGGCGGCGCGGGCCAGCCAATCCAGCGTCCAGCCCCAGCCGTCGCCCTGGTTGCGGACGAAGCCCTGGAGCAGCATCAGCGTCACGGGCTCGCCATCCGTCCCGTTGCGGACCACTTCGCCGCGCAGGGGCGCGATGTTGGCGTAGCCGGCATCGGTCAGGTGGCGCGTCATCTCCGCCTCCGGATGGATGCCGGAGAAGACCTTGCGGAGGAGCTTCAGGACCACCTCCTCCCCCACGATGATGGAGGAGTTGGACTGCTCGCCCGGCAGGCGCCGCACGGTCGGCGTCTCGCCCAGTTCCAGCGCGGCCATGCGCTCGCCGCCCATGAACAGCACGGGCCCGTCATCCGTCTCCGCCACCGCGCCGTCGCGCAGCGCGGCCAGGACACGGTGGACGAAGGTGTCGGAGGCGAAGGCGTCGGTCAGGTAGCCCACGCGGCGGCCCTGCCGCACGCGGGAAAGGGCGAGCTGCTGCACCAGCGGCCCCGTCGCCTCATCCTCGCCCATGCCGGCCAGCGGCACGAAGTAGCGCTCCGCACGCCCGGGCAGCCGCACCTCCACCTCAGCCAGCAGGTTGTGCTGGCTGCCGGGCACGGGGGCGAGGGCGCGGAGGGAGACGCCCTCCATCTTCTCGTCCTTGGCCGCGAACCACCGGCGCTTGGGCAGCCAGGCCGGCAGCACCTCGCGTTCCATCTCCACGCGCTGGGCAGGACCCATGGCGGTGGCCGTGGTGGGGAAGACGATGGTGCGGAGGTCGGGCAAGGGTTCGGGTGCCTTCACATGCCAGGGCGGGAGCGCCTGTTCGGTTGCGAGGACGAACCAGTAGAACCCGTAGGGCGGGAGCGTGAGCAGATAGGTTAACTGCCCGATGGCCGGGAAGGCCGTGCCGCCCAGCATCTCCACCGGCACGCGGCCGGCCATGTCGGAGAGGTCCAGCTCAACTGCCTGGGCGGAGCGGGAGAGGTTGAAGACGCAGAGGATCGCCTCCTCGCCCATCTCCCGCACATAGGCGAGCACCTTGCGGTTGCCGGGGTAGAGCAGCCGCATCGTGCCGCGCCCGAAGGCCTGGCTGCGCTTGCGCGTGGCCAGCATCCGCCGCGTCCAGTTCAGCAGGGAATGCGCGTCGCGCGCCTGCGCCTCAACGTTCACGGCCTGGAAGCCGTAGAGCGGGTCCTGGATGGCCGGCAGCACCAGCCCCGCCGGATCGGCCTTGCTGAAGCCGCCGTTGCGGTCGGGCGACCACTGCATCGGCGTGCGAACGCCGTCGCGGTCGCCGAGATAGATGTTGTCGCCCATGCCGATCTCGTCGCCGTAGTAGATCACGGGCGTGCCGGGCATGGACATCAGCAGCCCGTTCATCAGCTCGATCCGCCGGCGGTCGCGCTCCAGCAGCGGGGCGAGGCGGCGGCGAATGCCGAGATTGATGCGCGCGCGGCGGTCGGCGGCGTAGGTGTTCCAGAGATAGTCCCGCTCCTTGTCGGTCACCATCTCCAGCGTCAGCTCGTCATGGTTCCGCAGGAAGATCGCCCACTGGCACCCTTCGGGGATATCGGGCGTCTGGCGCAGGATATCCGTGATCGGGAAGCGGTCCTCCTGCGCGATGGACATGTACATGCGCGGCATCAGCGGGAAGTGGAATGCCATGTGGCACTCGTCGCCCCCCCCGAAATACTGCTGCGTGTCTTCCGGCCACATATTGGCCTCGGCCAGCAGCATCTTGCCGGCACCGGCATAGCCGCGCTCCAGCTCGCCCCGGATCAGCTTCAGGACGTCGTGCGTCTCGGAAAGGTTCTCGTTGTTGGTGCCGTCGCGCTCGATCAGGTAGGGCACCGCGTCCAGCCGCAGCCCGTCCACGCCGGCATCCAGCCAGAAGCGCATCACCCCCAGCACGCGGTCGATCACCTCGGGGTTGTCGAAGTTCAGGTCGGGCTGGTGGGAGAAGAAGCGGTGCCAGAAATACTGGCCGGCCACTGGATCCCAGGTCCAGTTGGACTTCTCCGTGTCCAGGAAGATGATCCGCGTGCCCTGGTAGATCTGGTCCGTGTCCGACCAGACGTAGATGTTGCGCTCCGGCGAGCCGGCGGGCGCGTTGCGGGCGGCCTGGAACCAGGGGTGCTGGTCGCTGGTGTGGTTGATGACGAGTTCCGTGATCACGCGCAGACCGCGGCGATGCGCTTCCTCGATGAAGCGCTTCGCGTCCTCGGTGGAACCATAATCCGGGTGCACGCCGGTGTACTCGGAGATGTCGTATCCGTCGTCGCGGCGCGGGCTGGGATAGAAGGGCAGCAGCCAGAGCGTGTCCACGCCCAGTTCCGCAATGTAGTCCAGCTTCGCGATCAGCCCGGGAAAGTCGCCCACGCCGTCATCGTTGGAATCGAAGAAGGACTTGATGTGCAGCTGGTAGATCACCGCGTCCCGGTACCATTGCGGGTCGCGCGGATCGGGCTGGTGGTTCGGCAGGGCGTCGTTGGTGGGAAGGGCGGCGTCGTCGGGCATGTCTATGTCTCGTCTCAGGCGCCGAAGGGGCGAACGCGCCAGATGGCGAAGGGAAGGCCGGCGGGATCGAGGCGCATGTGCTGCGCCTTGCCGTACCAGGCGAAGCGGTTGCCGTTCATCAGGTCCTCGACCTCCAGCCCGGCATTGTCGGGAAGGCCGAAGCGCCAGAGCGGAAGCTCGAAGCCCGCCTCCTGGACCTGGGAGGGATCCATGCTCACGGCAACCAGTACCACGTTGGAGCGGTCCGCATTCGCCTTTTCGTAGTACAGGATGTTGTCGTTGAAGGCGGGCAGGAAGGTCACGCCGAGATGCGACTGCAGGGCGGGGTTGGCGCGGCGGATGAAGTTCAGCCGCGTTACTTCGTCCATGATGTCCCCGGGGCGGCGGTCCGGCCAGACGCGGATCTGGTACTTCTCGCTGTCCAGGTACTCCTCCTTGCCCGGAAGAGGGGTCGCCTCACAGAGCTCGAAGCCCTGGTACACGCCCCAGAGGCCCGACAGCGTCGCCGCCAGGGCGGCGCGGCTGAGGTGCATCGGCCGTCCGCCGGTCTGCAGGTGGACGGGGTTGATATCCGGCGTGTTGACGAAGAAGTGCGGGCGGAAGAAGTCGCGCGGCGCCGTCGTCGACAGCTCCGTCAGGTACTCCGCCATCTCCGCCTTCGTCTCGCGCCAGGTGAAATAGGTGTAGGACTGGCTGTAGCCGGCCTTCGCCAGGCGATACATCACCTTCGGCCGCGTAAAGGCCTCCGACAGGAAGATCACCTCCGGGTTCTCCGCCCGGATCTCGCCGATCATCCATTCCCAGAATGCGAAGGGCTTGGTGTGCGGGTTGTCCACCCGGAAGGTCTTCACCCCCTGCCGCACCCAGAACTTCACCATGTCATAGATGGCGACCCAGAGGGAGGGCATCGCCCCCTCCGCGTACCAGTCCACGTTCACGATGTCCTGGTACTTCTTGGGCGGATTCTCGGCGTATTTAATCGTGCCGTCAGGGCGCCAGTCGAACCACTCCGGATGCTCCTTCAGCCAGGGATGATCCGGGGAGCACTGCACCGCGATATCCAGCGCCAGCTCCAGCCCGTGCTCCATCGCCGCGTCGCGCAGGCGGTGGAAGTCCTCCAGCGTGCCGAGCTGCGGGTGGATGGCGTCGTGCCCGCCCTCCTCCGCCCCGGTGGCATAGGGGCTGCCCACGTCGTCCGGGCCGGGCGTGAGGGTGTTGTTGCGCCCCTTGCGGTTCTTCCGGCCGATTGGGTGGATCGGCGTGAAGTACAGCACGTCGAAGCCCATCGCTTTCACGCGCGGCAGCTGCCGGATCACGTCCAGGAAGGTGCCGTGCCGGCTCTCGTCACCGGACTGGCTGCGCGGGAACAGTTCGTACCAGCTGGCGTAGCGCGCCTGGATGCGCTCCGCCTCGACCGTGCCCACGGGCTCCTGGCGCTCGCGATGCGGGCGGTCATCCGCCACGTCCATCAGCTGCGCCGTCTCGGGCGAGAGCAGCGCGGTCAGCCGCTCCGCCTCCCCGGCGGCCTCCAGCGACTTCGCCAGCGCCGCCAGAGCCTTCTGCGCGGCGCCGGCACGCCCCGCGGCGCGGGCGACATGCCGCCGCCCCTCCTCCAGCTCCAGCGTCACGTTCACGCCGGCCGCGTGCTTCTTGGAAAGCTCGTCGCGGTAGCCGGCAAACACATCCAGCCAGGCTTCAACGGCAAAGCTGTAGCGGCCCATGCGCTCCAGCGGGAAGCTCGCGGTCCAGCGGTCATTGCCCAGCGGCACCATCCGCGTCTCGCGCCACTCCGCCTCGTCGGCGGCGCGCCACAGCAGGGCCACGCCGAAGGTGGCATGGGTGTCGGCCACGATGTCGGCCTCCACGGTCACCACCTCGCCCACCGTGCGCTTCACGGGGAAGCGGCCGCCATCCACCAGCGGCGTCACGGCCTCGATCCCGATGCGCGGCAGCGCCACGCCCTGCTCCGGCGTCAGGCGGGCCGCGGCGGGGCGGATCACGGGCTTCGACCGTCGCGCCTCCAGCACGCGCACCTCGCCGGGTGAGAGCAGCACGGGAATGCCGGGAACAAGGCTCTCCACCCCGTCCGCGCCGGTGAAGGGCGCGGGCCCGCCGCCGATCGCCGGCAGCACCGATTCCGGCGCCAGGGTGGCGGAGGCGTGCCGGTCGGGGTTGGCGATCACCAGCGCCGCGGAGTCGGAAGCGCGCGGATCAGCCGCGGAGCGCAGAACGGCCAGCACCGGCGCACCCGGCCCGCTCAGCGGACGCAGCGGCGCCCCGGCCTGCGCCGCCAGCCGTTCCAGTGTCGCGTTCGCCTCCCGGATCTCGGCGGAAAGGTCGTAGGGCGCGTTCTCGCGCGCCCAGGCCAGGTCGCCCGGACGGTCCTGCGCGGGATTGGCCGTGCGGCGCGCGCCGCTCTCGAAGCCCTGCGGCACCAGAATCGCTTCGCAGAGCGTGGCGGCGAGGCGGAGCGACAGGGCGGCGGCACGGGCGCGCGCGGCCTCGTCGCCCTCATCCATCGCGGCGCGCGGGCCGAAGGGCACCTCGGGGAAGCCGATCAGCGGGGCGCCCAGCGCCTCGTGCTCGGCCAGCAGCCAGGGATCGCGCCCGTTCCACCAGGCCAGGGAGGAGGCCAGCCAGCCGAAGCCGGCCCCACGCAGGGCCGCAGCCTCGTGCCAGGGCATGCCGGTGGTCCAGCCGATGAAGCCGGCGCCGGGCGCGGCGGCCGTCAGGCGTTTCCAGGATTGGCCCGGCACCTCGCCCGGCCGCAGAACGCGGAAGCCTGCAACCCCCGCCGAGGCCCAGTCCCGCAGCCGGGCCTCCCAGAAGCCGAGCGGCCCCTCGGCGGCAAGGTCCATCCGCGCCAGGCCCAGCGGCGTGCGCGGGGCCCGCGGGTCCGGCAGGGAGGCGCCTGCACTCTCGAACCAATCGGGATGGGCGGCTACCATCGCGCCCTCGGCGGCGACGTGGTGGGGCAGCAGGTCGAGCCAGAGGTCCAGCCCGGCGGCGCGGCAGGCACGGGCCAGGGCAAGGATCGCGGCGGCGGCGTCCGTGCCCGCCTCCAGCGCCGGGTGCGGCCGGTCATGGTCGGCCACCTCCAGCGGATTGCCGGAGCGGCCGGGCGCGAGGGGTGGCGGCAGGCAAACCCCGGTGAAGCCGAGGGCCGCGACCCGCTCCAATTCGCCGCCCCAGTCGGAGAGGGGGCCCAGAAGGAGCGGATTGAGATGGTAGAGGCTTAGGGGGCGCATCGGCGAGGAACGGTGGTCGGCGGTCATGGTTCCCGTCTCCGGCTCCGTCGGTCGGAAGTTCAGGGGATCGCAGTCCCTGGCCCCGCGGCCAAGCTTGCCGCGGCGCAACAAGGCGTGAGGACGCGATCCTTCACCGCCCTGAACACCGGGTCTTCACGCGGGTTTAACCGTGCTGCCGTCTTTCGCCGTCCCGGGGCCGAACCCGCCCCGGCGGCACGCCTTCAGCCCGGGCCTGGGGTCATTTCCACGGCGGCGGTCAGACCCATGACGGCGGCCAGGGCGTCCACGCGGCGCTTCACGCTCTCTCCGGCAAAGACGCCGCTGCCTTCCACCAGCCGCAGGGCCAGCCGCCCATTGCCCGGGCGAAGGCTGGTGCCGGCCAGCAGCGCCGGCGTGCCGCCGGACAGGGTATAGGCAAGCCGCAGCGCCGCCCCCAGCCGCTCCGCCCGAAGCTGCAGCCCCATGGGCAGCAGGCTGCGGGCCGGGGCGAGAAGGGCGGCGTCCTCCGCGTCGTAGCGAAGCGCGGTGGTCAGGGCGAGAAAGGCGCGCGCCTGATGCTCCAGCCCCACGCCGGGCTGGCGCAGCACGCGCAGGAAGGCCTGCTCCGCCCGGTAGTCCGGATGGTCGTGGCTGCCAGTGTCGGAGACCTGACATGCCGCCTGGCGCAGCGCCGCCTCCGCCGCCGTCTCACCGGGGAACAGGGATGCGGTCCAGGCCAGAAGGGCGGGCGGCATGTCCGGCTCACGCCCGAAACGCGCTGCGAGGTCCTCGCCGGCCGCCAGCAGCGGGTCCTGGTCGCGCACGGCGCGGGTCAGGAGCCTGGCATACCATCCCTCCCGCAGCCCATTGGCGGAGAAGACCACGCGCCGCGCCGCCGTCTCCCGCAGCAGGCGCCGCAGTGCCGTGGCGGCATAGGGCAGGTCCGCCACCCGCTTAGAGGGGGCGCCGGGCAGCCGATTCGGGCGCTCGCCGGCGGCGATCACGGCGGCGCAGAGATCGCGTGCCTCCTCCCGCCGCAGCACGTAGTGATGGACGATGGAGAGCGGGTAGCCGACCTGCGTCATGTGGACCTTCGCCAGCGCCCGCCAGGCACCGCCGACGAGGTAGAGGTCCCGCCCCTGCCCCCGTTCCAGCCAGGGCACGGCGGAGAGGGCCTCGTCCGCGATGCTGCGGGCGCGGCCGGGATCCCCGCCCGATCGCTCGGCCAGGCGGATCACGCCCAGCGGCAGGCTGACGGAGCGGGTGGGCCGCCCGGCCGAAAGGTCCACCAGTTCCAGGCTGCCGCCGCCGATGTCGCCGAGGATACCGTCCGCCCCGGGCACGCCCAGCAGCAGCCCCTCGGCCGACATCGCCGCCTCCTCCTCGCCGGAGAGGATGCGCAGCGGAACGCCGGGCATGCGGGCACGCAGGGCCTCGGCGAAGGCCGGGCCGTTGGCGGCGTCGCGCATCGCGGCCGTCGCCAGCACCTCCACCGGGTCCGCATGCATCGCGCGGGCAATGGCGATGTAGCGGCCCATGATCGTCAGGGCTCCCTCCACCGCCTGCGCGTTCAGCTTGCCCGTGGCGTGCAGGCCGCGGCCGAGGCCGAGCACCGCCTTCTCGTTGAAGATCGTCACGGGGTTGCGCCCGCGCCCCTCGAAGATGACGAGGCGGACGGAGTTGGAGCCGAGATCGACGACCCCGGCGCGTTGCGGAGCAACGTCGCCCACGCGCGGCGGGGCGGGTTCTGCGGAGAAGTTCAAGTCTCAGTCCTGTGCAACGCGGTCCGGCCGGCGCCGGGCCGGCGCGCGGCTGCGGGGCGCGTGGTGCAGCGCGCTGCCCCGGCCGGAGAGGGAGGGGTTGGTCATGAAGTACTCGTGGGCCGAGAGGGGCTGCGCCCCCGGCTCCACGCGGCGATAGGCACCGTCCGGGTGCAGCTCCCAGGACTGGTCGCGATCCTTCAGGTTCACGACCATGATCTGGTCCAGCACCTGCGCGTGGACGGTGGGGTTCTCCACCGGCACCATCGTCTCCACGCGCCAGTCCATGTTGCGCGCCATCAGGTCGGCGCTGCTGATGAAGACGCGGGCGCGGCGGCTGGGCAGGCGGTGGCCATTGCCGAAGACGAGGATGCGGGAGTGCTCGAGGAAGCGCCCGACGATGGATTTCACCCGGATGTTCTCGGAGAAGCCCTTCACCCCCGGCCGCAGGCAGCAGATGCCGCGCACCACGCAATCCACCTTCACCCCGGCATTGCTCGCGCGGTAGAGCGCGTCGATCAGTCGCTCATCCACCAGGGAGTTCATCTTCAGCCAGATGCCGGAGGGCCTCCCCTCCCGCGCATTGGCGATCTCGCCCTCGATCAGCCCCATCAGGGTCGGGCGCAGGGTCAGCGGCGCGAAGGCGAGGCTCTCCATCGTCTCCGGCCGCGCATAGCCCGTCATGTAGTTGAACAGCCGCGCCGCGTCGCGCGTCAGCCCGGGATCGGCGGTGAAGAAGGACAGGTCCGTGTAGATGCGCGCGGTGACCGGGTGGTAGTTGCCCGTGCCGAAATGCGCGTAGGAGCGCAGCCCACCGGTTTCCCGGCGCACGACGAGCGAGACCTTCGCGTGGGTCTTCAGCTCGACGAAGCCGTAGACCACCTGCACGCCAGCGGCCTCCAGCTCGCGGGCCAGGGCGATGTTGCGCTCCTCGTCGAAGCGCGCCTTCAGCTCCACCATCGCCGTCACGGACTTGCCGGCATCCGCCGCCTCGATCAGCGCGCGCGCGATCGGGCTGTCGCGGCTGGTGCGGTACAGGGTCTGCTTGATCGCCACCACCGCGGGGTCGCGCGCGGCCTGCCGGAGGAACTGCACCACCACGTCGAAGGATTCGTAGGGATGGTGGACCACGATGTCCTTCGCGCGGATTGCCGCGAAGCAGTCCCCGCCGAAATCGAGAATCCGCTCCGGGAAGCGCGGCGTATAGGGCTTGAAGAGAAGGTCCGGCCGGTCGTCCAGGATGAGCTGCGTCAGGTCGGAGAGGCCGAGCAGCCCGTCCGAGTGGAAGATCTCCGCCCGCGGCGCGTCCAGCTCCTCCGCCACCAGGTCCACCATGTCCGGCGGCGTATCGACGGTGACGGAGAGGCGGATCGCCCGGCCGCGGCGGCGCCGCTTCAGCGCGCTCTCATAGGAGCGGACCAGGTCCTCCGCCTCCTCCTCGAACTCCACATCCGTGTCGCGGATCAGACGGAACAGCCCGCGCTCCGCCAGGATGAAGCCGGGGAAGAGGTGCCGCAGGTTCAGCAGCACCACTTCCTCCAGCAGCAGGAAGCGCACGGGATCCCGCGTGCCGTCCGCCCGCAGCGCGCCGCTGCCGGGCAGGCGGATGAAGCGGTCCAGCTGCGGCGGCAGGGGCAGCAGGGCGCGCATCGTGCCGCCATCCTCCTCCCGCACCAGCTTCATGATGAGACAGAGGGAGAGGTTGGCGATGAAGGGAAAGGGATGCGCCGGGTCCACCGCCAGCGGCGTCAGCACGGGGAAGGCACGGTCCATGAACCAGGCCGCCAGCCAATCCCGGTCAGCCTCGGACAGCTCCGCCGGATCGGCCACGCGGATGCCGGCCTCGGCCAGCTGGCCGCGCAGGCTCAGCCACGCCTTCTGCTGCCCGGCCAGCAGGCGCCCCGCCCGCTCGTTGATGGCAGTCAGCTGCTGGGTGGGGGTCAGCCCGTCCGGGGAGACGGCGACCACCCCTTCCCGCTCCTGCCCCAAGAGCCCGGCGACGCGGACGGAATAGAACTCATCGAGATTGGCGGAGGAGATGGCGACGAAGCGCAGCCGCTCCAGCAGCGGGTGCGCGGGATTGGCCGCCTCCTCCAGCACGCGCTCGTTGAAGGCCAGCCAGGAGAGCTCGCGGTTGATGAAACGCCCCGAGCCGTGCGTCGCCGGGTCCGCCGGCTCGGCGGGGCGTGGGGCGGCCTCTGGTACATCCGCCGCGGCGGGGGGAAGCGGGGTCAAGGCCGGCCTGGCGCGAAGCGCGGCCTGCCGGTCCGCGCGGATGACGCGGGCGGCCGGCGGCTCCACGGCGGCGAGCTCCTTCGGCGCATCCGGGGCCGTCGCGCCGCGGACGGAGGCCGGGCGGCCCGTCCGGGCGGCGCGCGGAGCCGCTGACCTCTCGGGCCGGCCGGGTTCGGGCTTCGTCGCCTCGGGCTTGTCCGTGTTCGCGTCCATCCCGGCAGCTTTACAGCAGGGTGCCCATGGAAACAGAGGCCGGCGCAGGGCCTGCCACGTAATCGTCATCTTCCTCCGGCGCGCCCTCCCCGCTGCCGTCGATCAGCCCGGCGAGGCAGGCGCGGGCCAGGGTTCGGGTGACGCCGCCACCATCGGCCAGGGCCGCCCGGTCCAGCCGCGCCGCCGCCTCGGCCAGCACGGCCGCCTCCCGCGGCAGACGGGCCAGCAGCCAGTCCTGCACCGCCGGCTCCACCCGCAGCTGGCGGCGGGCGAAGTGCCGGGCCAGCAGGGCGCGCAGCAGGGCATCCGTGGGCTGGGCCAGCGGTGCGGCGGCGGTGGCGCGCAGCCGGCTGGCCAGGTCCGGCAGCCGCGCCTCCCAGCGGGAAGGCGCCTCCCGCCCGGCCATCAGCAGCAGGTGGCCGCCCGCGGCGCAGGCGTTGATGAGATGGAACAGCGCCGGCTCCTCCGCCGCGCAGTCGGCGTCGTCCAGCGCGGTGGGCGCGCCGTCCGGTACGCCGCGCAGGGCGGGGCCGGAGAGGCGGCGCAGCCCCAGCCGGCGCGCGGCCTGGGCGAGGAAGGCGGATTTCCCGCTGCCCTCCGGCCCGTGCAGCGCCAGCCGGCCTGCGGGCCAGCTCGTCGGGTCCCCCAGCCAGGTGCGGGCCACCGCGTTGGACGAATCGGGGATCGGCTCGATCTCCACCGCCTCCCGCGGGAGGAGGGGCAAGGGAAGCTGGCGCCCCATCACGCCCCCGTCCGCGGCGGGTCGAGGTAGAGCGGGCTCTCCAGGTAGCGGCGCAGCCAGTAGCGGGCCAGCACGCCGATGGCGGCCGCGATCGGCACGGCCAGCAGCACGCCGAGGAAGCCGAAGGCCACGCCGCCGGCAAACAGGGCGAAGATCACCCAGACGGCGTGCAGCTCCACCCGGTCCCCCAGCAGGCGGGGATAGATGATGTAGCCCTCCACAATCTGGCCGATGAGGAAGACCCCCGCCACCATCGCCACCCCGCGCAGTGACCCGAACTGGCCGATGGCGAGCAGGATGGCGGTGGCCATGCCGGTCAGGGAGCCGACATAGGGGATGAAGGTGAAGATCCCCGCCAGCAGCCCCACCAGCAGCCCGAGTTCCAGCCCCACCGCCGAGAGCACCAGGGCGTAGTACACCGCCAGCAGCCCGCAGCAGATGAGCTGCCCCCGCAGCCAGGCCGAGAGGACGCGGTCCGTGTCATGCGCCAGCTGGCGCAGCACGGCGGCGTTGCGGCGGGGCAGCCAGGTCTCCAGCCGCCCCATCAGCCGCGGCCAGTCGCGCAGCAGGTAGAAGGCCACCACGGGGGTGACGACGGCGAAGGTGAAGACGTTGAACAGCGCGTAGCCGCCGCCGATCAGCCGGGTCGCGGAGGTGCCGAGCCAGACGAGGATCGACCCGACCTGGGAGACGGCGAGGTCCGTCAGCCGGGGGTCTAGCACCATCGGCTCCATCGCCTTCTCCAGCGTCGCCAGCAGTTCCTGCACCCGGGCGCCGATGGTCGCGACATAGGTCGGCAGCCGCGCCAGCAGCACGCCGATCTGGGAGATCAGCAGCGGGTAGAGCAGCAGCAGGGCGATGAGGGAGAAGGCCATCAGCCCCGCCACCAGCAGCCCCGCGCCGAGCCAGCGCGGCACGCCGATGCGCGCCAGGCGCGCGGCCACGGGATCGAGGAAATAGGCCACGCAGACCGCCAGCACGAAGGGGGTGAGAATCCCCGAGAAGAACCACAGCGCGAAGATCAGCGCCGCCAGCACCCCGAAGATCAGCCCCAGCCGCTGCGCCCGCGTGGCGCTGCGCGGCCCCGGCGATCGCGGCAGGGCCGGGGCCGGGGCCGGCCGAGGCGCGGCCTGGGCCGGAACCTGCGCGGGCGGCAGGGGCGCGCTCATGCCGGGAGGGACCGCGCGGCGCCCCGCACATAGGCGGCGCCGGAGGCGATGGTGGTGCCGGTGACGCAGCCGATCAGGGACGGGAGGAGCGGGCCGCCATCCAGCCCGAACCCCGCCAGGAACAGGGCGGCGCCGGCCAGGGCGATCTGCAGCGCCGTGTTCAGCTTGGAGACCAGCAACGGCTTGATGGCCGGGCGCAACCCCATGAGCGCGAGCAGGAGGAGCCCGCCCACGATCAGGACGTCCCGGAACACCACCAGGATGGCCAGCCAGTCCGGCAAGACCCCGACGATGGCGAGGGTGACGTAGACGGAGACGAGCAGCGCCTTGTCCGCCACCGGGTCCAGCACGGCGCCGATGAAGGAGCGGGCGTTGCGGATCCGCGCCAGCCACCCGTCCAGCGCATCCGAGATCCCGGCGCCCACGAAGACGAGGAAGGCGATGTCCAGCCGGTGCTGGATCACCAGCCACACCACCGCCGGCACGGCGAAGAGCCGCGCGAGGGTGATGATGTTGGGCAGGGTGAACAGCGCGCTCTCCCCCGCCGGGGCCGGTTGGGAATCCGGCTCGGGGCGGACCGTCCCCGCGCGGGTGGAAGGGGCGGGATCAGGCCCCTCCGGCAAGGCCGACCCGCCACTCGGAACCGGGGGCCGGGCCAGGCATCCCCGGCACGGTCGGCTGGGCGGGCGCCAGGGCGATCCCGCCCGCCGCCAGTTCCTGCGCCGCCGTGGCCGGAGGGCTACGAAGCCCGATCCGCAGCTTCGCGCCCTCCGTGGAGATGGCCAGGATCTCCACGCTGCCGACGGAGGGCTGGGCGAGCAGGCGGCGCCGCAGCGCCAGCCATTCGTCGAGGGACCGGAAATTCGTCCGGGCATCCAGCAGGGCCGTCATCGGGTTCAGGGGCGGACCCGGCGGCGGGACATAGGCCGCGCTGTCCCCGGACGGGCGCGGCGCCGCGGGGGCGCCGGAACCGCCCGAGGAGGAGCCGGCCGCGGCGGTGCTGGCGCCGGAGGACGAGGAGCCGGCGCCGCGGAAGCGGATGGTGTAGCGGCCGGAATAGCCGTTTAAGGTGGAGCGCTCCTGCTCCACCACCATGCTCGTCACCAGCGATTCGATCGTGCCCGCCGAGGCATTGGGGTCGCGCCCCACCGCGGCGGCGTAGCGCTGGTAGGCGATGCGCTGGGCATTGGCGATCGCCCGCTCCTTCGCCAGCACGGCATTGGCCGCCGTCGCCTCCGCCGGCACGCCCCGCTGCACGGCCGGATCGTCCTGCGCCATCGCCGCCGTGGGGAGGGCGATCGAGGCGGCCGTCCCGGCACCGGCCAGGGCCAGCAGGAGGGCCGCGCCGCGAATCGCGCGCAGCCCCGCCCCGCGCGGGAGCCGGATTGCGCCGGCCGCGCGAACATGATGGGTTCCGCGACCGTCCGTATCCTGCATAAGCCGCTCCCCAGAGAACTCCCCTGGGATAGCCGATCAAGGACCGCCATGACCAGACTGACCTACCGCGACGCCGGCGTGGACATTGAGGCCGGCGACGCGCTGGTGGACCGGATCAAGCCGCTGGCGCGCTCCACGGACCGCAGCGGCACGATGGGCGGACTCGGCGGCTTCGGCGCGCTGTTCGACCTGCGCGCCGCGGGATTCCAGGACCCCGTCCTCGTCTCCTCCACCGATGGCGTGGGCACGAAGCTGCGGCTGGCGATCGACGCGAGGCACCATTCGACGGTGGGCATCGACCTCGTTGCCATGTGCGTGAACGACCTGGTGGTGCAGGGCGCGGAGCCGCTCTTCTTCCTCGACTACTTCGCCACCGGCGCGCTGGACGTGGCCCAGGCGGCCGATGTGGTGTCGGGAATCGCCGAGGGCTGCCGCCAGGCCGGCTGCGCCCTGGTGGGCGGCGAGACGGCGGAGATGCCGGGCATGTACCACAAGGGCGACTACGACCTGGCCGGCTTCTCCGTGGGCGCGGCGGAGCGAGGGGCGCTGCTGCCCACCGGCGATGTCGGGCCGGGCGACGTGGTGCTGGGGCTGGGCGCCTCCGGCGTCCACTCCAACGGCTACTCCCTGGTGCGCCGGATCATCGAGACCGGGAATGCCGGCCTGACCGACCCTGCCCCCTTCGCCGCCGGACGCACCCTCGGGGAGGCGCTGCTGGAGCCCACCCGCATCTACGTGAAGCCGGTGCTGGCGCTGCACCGCGCGGGGCTGGTGAAGGCCGCCGCCCACATCACCGGCGGCGGGCTGCCGGGCAACCTGCCGCGCGTGCTGCCGGAGGGGACGATGGCCGTGATCCAGGCCGGGTCCTGGCCCGTGCCGCCGGTCTTCGCCTGGCTGGCCCGCACGGGCGGGGTGGAGCCGGAGGAGATGCTGCGCGTGTTCAACTGCGGCATCGGCATGTGCGTGGTGGTGGAGCCCGAGAACGTGGAGGCCGCGGTCGCCCTGCTGAAGGAGCACGGCGACACCGCGCACCGCATCGGCGTGATCGAGGTGGGCGAAGGGCCGGAGCCGGAAGTGCGCATGGAAGGCCTCTCCGCCGCATGGCCGAACTGAAGACCCGCGCCGCGGTCCTCATCTCCGGCCGCGGCAGCAACCTCGGCGCGCTGATCGAGGCGGCGCGCCACCCGGACTACCCGGCCGAGCTGGCGCTCGTGCTCTCCAACCGCGCCGATGCGGCCGGGCTGGAGCGCGCGCGGGCGGCGGGCATCGCCACCGCCGTGGTGGAGAGCCGCCCGTACGGCCGCGACCGCGCCGGCTTCGAGGCGGCGATGCAGGCGGTGCTGGAGGAGGCGGGGATCGGGCTGATCGCGCTGGCGGGCTTCATGCGCGTGCTGACGGAAGGCTTCGTCTCCGCCTGGTCCGGGCGGATGCTGAACATCCACCCCAGCCTCCTGCCCGCCTTCCCAGGCCTGGACACCCATGCCCGCGCCATCGCCGCCGGAGTGCGGCTGCACGGCTGCACCGTGCATTTCGTGACCCCCGGCGTGGATGAGGGACCGATCATCGCCCAGGCCGCCGTGCCCGTGCTGCCGGGGGAGGACGAATCCACCCTGGCCGCGCGCGTGCTGGAGCAGGAGCACCGGATCTACCCCGCCGCCCTGGCCTGGGCCGCCTCAGGCGCCGCACGGCTGGAGGAGGGTCGGGTGGTATTGGCAGTGCCGATGGCAGGGGGTGCCTTCGCGAACCCCTTGTCCGGCCATTTCGCCACCCCTACAGAAATGGTCTCATCGCCGCCCCGGACCGGGGCTGGCCCATAAGGAGGCGGATCCATGGCCGAGGCCCAGCAGCACGTCGATTACGTCCCGGTGGACGCGAAGGACATCCTGCCGGAGCGTCAGGCGGGATGGGCCATGTTCACCCGCGCCACCGCATGGGGGATTGTCGCCATCATCGCGGTGCTGGTCTTCCTGAAGCTGATCACCGGCTGATCCTTCAGCGCCGCGGCAGGCTCAGGCCCAGGCTGCGGGCCATGTCGCCGAGATCGACGCGCCGGTAGCCCTCCGGAACCCGGAAGCGCGCGGGGTCCTGGCGGCCATAGGCCACGCTCGTCGCCTCCACCCCCTCGCCGCGCTCGTTCACGCCGCGCAGCAGCACGCCGTCGGCCGTGATGCAGGCGGTGCCGCGCTGCCCCCCCTCCTCCCAGCGGTAGTTCGTGCAGCTCTGCCCGGCCTGGCTGGCCGTGCCGGCGCGGGTCAGCCGGGCGGTCTCGGCCATGCGGAGGTAGCGCGTGGAATCCTCCGGCTTCAGCGGGCTCGGCGTGACCATCCGCATGGAATCCATCACCACCTCCATGCGCCCGGTTCGCCGGTCCGCCAGCCCCCAGCCGGGAAGGGCGGAGGTCTCCACCCGCAGCAGCCCCTCGGAGGCCAGCACCGCGACCGCGAAGTCCCGCGGCGCCTGGGGGGAACGGGCCCCGAGCACGTTGTAGGTCACGGCCACGTCCCGCGTGGGGAAGGTGGCGGGGCGGCTCTGGGCCATCGCGCCGGCGGTGGCGGCCAGCGACAGGGCGAGGGCGGGCAACAGGGAGCGCATCGGCCCCTCCAATTCGGATCGGGGCGCAGAGAAGGGAGCGGCGGGCGGGCGGCGCAAGGCCGCGCCGCTCAGGCCATGCCCGATTCCGCCAGTTCCACCGCCCGCCCGAGATCGACGGAGAGGAGGCGGGACACCCCCCGTTCCTGCATCGTCACGCCGTAGAGGCGGTGCATCCGCGCCATGGTCAGCGGATGGTGGGTCACGACGAGGAAGCGCGTTCCGCCCTCCGTCATCGCCTCCAGCAGGGTGCAGAGGCGCTCCACATTGGCGTCGTCCAGCGGCGCGTCCACCTCGTCCAGCACGCAGACCGGGGCGGGCTGGCACTTGAACACGGCAAAGATGAGGGACAGCGCCGTCAGCGCCTGCTCCCCGCCTGAAAGCAGCGAGAGGGAGGAGAGCTTCTTCCCCGGCGGCTCGGCGTAGATCTCCAGCCCGGCCTCGAGGATGTCGTCCGACCCCACCAGCGCCAGATGCGCCCGCCCGCCGCCGAACAGGCGGGAGAACAGCGCGCGGAACTCCGCGTCCACCCGCTCGAACACGGCGCGCAGGCGGTCTCGCCCCTCCCGGTTCAGATGGCCGATGGAGCCGCGCAGCTTCGCGATGGCATGGCCGATCTCCTCCCGGTCCTTCTCCAGGTTGATCAGCCGCTCCTCCACCTCCGCCATCTCCACCTCGGCGCGGAGATTGACGGGGCCCATCTCCTCGCGCTCCCGCGCCAGCCGCTCCGCCTTGCGACGGGAACGTTCCTCGGCGGCGTCGGAAAGGTCCTCCGGCGGCTCGGGCAGCTCCGCCTCGGGGCCGAGTTTTTCCAAGATGCGGGTGGCCACCGCCCTGCCCTCGTCCTCGGCCCGGGCAGCGGCGCCGTCGGCGCGGGCCTGGGCCTCGCGGGCGGCGGCGAAGGCGGCATCGGCCAGGCGGCGGGCCTCGGCCGATTCGCGCGCCTCCGTCTCGGCGGCGTGCAGGGCGGCGGCCGCTTCCGCATGGGCGGCCTCCACCTCGGCCAGCATGCGGGAGGCATTGGCGAGAAGGGCGGCTGCCTCCTCCGGCGCCTCGGCGGCGGCGGCAGCCTCGATGGCGGCGGCTTCCTGGCGGGCCGTCAGCTCGATCAGGCGCGCGGCCGAATCGGCGCGGCGGGCGGCCCAGGAGGCGACCTCCTCCTCCAGCGCGGCGCGGCGGGTGGCCAGTCGCTCCGCTTCCACCTCCAGCGCGTGCCGGGCGGCGCGCGCCTCGGCCTCGTCACGGCGCGCCTCGGCCAGGGCGTTGCGGGCGGCCAGGGCGGCGTTGCGGGCGAGTTCGGGGTCGGGATTGCCGGCGCCCTCCCGCTCCACCGCCTCCCGCGCCGCCTCGGCCTCGGCCTTTCCCTCGGCCAGGCGGGCGATCTGCGGCTCCAGCGCGGCCAGGCGGCCCTCGGCCGCCGCGGCACGGGCCGCCAGGGCGGATCCCGCGCTGCGGGCCGTATCCAGCCGGCCTTCGGCGGCACGGCGGGCGTTGCGGGCCGCTTCCTCGGCGCCCGTGGCCTGACGCAGCGCGGCGACGGCGGCATCCCGCGCGGCACGGGCGGCGGCGGCGTCCGGCGCGGCCTGCTGGGCGGCACGGGCGGTCTCGAGGAGCTTCTCCGCCTCGGCCCGCTCGACCTCGGCCCGTTCCAGGGCCGGGGTCAGCGCGGATAGGCGGCTCTCGGCCATCGCGGCGCTGGCGGAGAGGCGGGAGGCCTCCTGCCGGGCGCGGGAAAGGCGCGATTCGGCCTCGCGCCGCGCGTTGCGGGTGGCATTGTCGGCGGCGCTGGCGGCGGATTCGGCGGCGCGGGCGGCCTCGGCCTCCGCGCGCGCCTTGGCGAGGGCGGCCTCCGCCTCGTCGCGCGCCTTCTCCTGCGCGCGCAAGCGGTTGCGCTGGCGCAGGCGCTCGGCGCCGGGGCTCGGCGCGCCGGGATTGGCCCCCTGCCCGTCCCAGCGCCAGAAGCCGCCGTCGCGCGCGACCAGGGCCTGGCCGGGGGCCAGGGCGGGCTGCATGGCAAGGCCGCGCGCCTGGTCCTCCACCAGCCCGATCTGCGACAAGGCGCGGGCCAGCTCCGGCGGAGCCTGCACGAGGTCGGAGAGCGGCGTCGCACCTTCCGGCAGGCGGGGCGCGGGATCCAGCGGCGGCAGGGCGCGCCAGTGGCGAGGCGCCTTCGGGTCGGCCGGAAGGTCCAACCCCTCCCCCAGCGCGGCGCCGAGAGCCGCTTCCAGCCCCGGCGGCACGGCGACGGAGTCGAGGACCGGCGCGGCGCTCCCGCGCTCCCCGGCCCGCAGCAGGGCGGCGAGGCCCTGGGCCTCGGCGGCAGCGCGGGCGCGGGTGGCGCCGGCTTCCGATTCGGCGGTGCGCGCGCGGCCCAGTGCGGCGGATGCGGCGGCGCGGTCCGATTCGGCCTTCGCCAGCGCCTCGGCCGCGGCCTCGGCTGCGCGGGCGGCCTCCGCCTCCTCGGCGCGGGCGGCCTTCAGCCGGTCGGCGGGGATGCAGGCGGCCCTGGCCCCCTCGTGCTCCCGCTTCAGGCGATCATGCCCTTCGGCGGCACGGCGGGCCCGTTCACCGGCAACCCGGGCGGCATCCCGGGCGCGGGCCTCCTCGGCCTCGGCCTCGGCGGCGGCGCGCTTCGCCTCGGCCTCCCGGGCGGCGGCGGCGGCGCGGGCGGCCTCGGCATTCTCGAAGCCCGCGCGGGCCTCGGCCAGGGCCGCCTCGGCATTGGACGCCTCGGCGGCGGCGCTGGAGAGGGCCTCGGGCGAGACATTGGCGGCCTGGGCCTTGGCGCGCTCCTCCTCCAATCGCGCGGCCTCGGCGGCCACGCGGCGCAGGTTCGCCTCGGCGGCGCGGCGGGCATCCTGGAAACGCTCGAAGGCCAGCGCGGCCTCCGAGGCGGCCTCGGCGGCGCGCTCGGCCTCGGCCTCGCGCTCGCGGGCGGCATCCTCGGCGGCGGCCAGCCGCTCGGCGGCGGCCTCGATCCGCGCGGGCAGGGCGGCCAGGGCGCCGGCCAGCTCCCCGGCCTCGGCGTTCAGGCGGGACTCGGCCGTCTCGGCGTCGTGCACCACCGTGGCCGCATGCGCGTGGTCCGCCTGGATCTGAGCGAGGCGGCCGATGGCGGCATCCAGCGTGGCGCGGGCACGGGCCTCGGCGGCGGCCAGCCCCTCGCCCTCCACCCGGCGGCGCTCCAGCGCGGTGCGGGCGGCGGCCTCGGCGGCGCGGGGGCCGGGCAGGGCCATGTCGGCGGCATGGGCGCGGCGGGTGGCGGCCTCGGCGGCGGCCTCGGTCGCCTTCGTCGTGGCGCGGGCGGCGTCCAGCGCCTGCCGGGCGGAGAGGAGCTGCCCCTCGGCGCGGGCGGCCAGAAGGGCCATCCACTCCGCCTCCGCGGCGCGGGTCAGGCCGGAGAGGTTGCGGTAGCGGGCGGCCTGCCGGGCCTGCTTCTTCAGGCTCTCCCGCTGGCCCTCCAGCTGGGTCCGCAGGTCGTCGGCGCGGGTGAGGTTCGTCTCGGCCTGGCGCAGCTTCAGCTCCGCCTCGTGGCGCCGGGCGCGGAGGCCGGCGGTGCCCGCGGCCTCCTCCAGCACCGATCGCCGTTCCTCCGGCTTGGCGCCGATCAGGGCGGAGACGCGCCCCTGGCTGACCATGCCGGATGCGCGCGCGCCCGATCCGATATCGGCGAAAAGGGTGGCGACGTCGCGCCCGCGCGTCTCGCGCCCGTTGATGCGATAGCCCGTGCCCGCCCCGCGCTCGATGCGGCGGGTGATTTCCAGCTCCGCCACCTCGGAGTTCGGCGGCGGGGCGAGTCCGGCGGCCTCCTCCAGGCTCAGCGTCACCTCGGCCTGGTTGCGGCCCGCGCGGCTGGAGGTGCCGGCGAAGATGACGTCGTCCATCTCTCCGCCGCGCATGTGGCGGGCGTTGGATTCGCCCATGGCCCAGCGAAGGGCCTCCACCACGTTGGACTTGCCGCAGCCATTCGGCCCGACGATGCCCGTCAGCCCCGGCAGCACCTCCACCGTGGTCGCCTCGGCGAAGGACTTGAAGCCGGCGATGCGCAGGCGGGAGAGAACGGCCGTGCGCGGCTCCCGAGGGCCGTCATCCCCGGAGTCCTCGGCCTCCGGCGCGGTGCCCTCCGCCGCGGGCACGTCCTGCACCGCGGCGGGGTCCACATCCCCCGCCTGGCTTTCCAGGGCGCCCGCCCCGGCCAGATCGGCGGGGTTGGTGTCCATCAGCTGCCGGAGACGCCGGCTAGCTGGGCGAAGCGCTCATAGGTCACTTCGCCGGGCTGGGGCTTGTTGTTGAAGATGAAGGTGGGGGTGGAGCTCACGTTGAACTCCTGCTGCGCCTTCTGGCGCATCTCCAGAACACCGCGCTGCAGGGCCGTGTCCTTCAGGACGTTGTCCACCTCCGCGCGGTTCATCCCGGCCAGGGCGGCGATCTTCGCGATCTCGCCGATATTGTCCGCGCCGCGCGCGAAGGCCCAGCGGTCCTGGGAGGAGAAGAGGGCACCGACGAAGCCCTCATACCGCTCCGCCGGCAGGGCGCGGGCGACCATGGCGGCGGCGAGCGCCAGCTGGTCCAGCGGGAAGTCCCGCCACACCATCCGCACCTTGCCCGTATCCACCAGCCGCGACTTCACCTGCGGCCAGACGGTGTTGTGGAAGTTCGCGCAGTGGGAACAGGTGAGGGAGAAGTACTCGACCACCGTCGCCCCCGCATCCGCGCGGCCGGCGGAGCGATCGCCGAGCCGCGGGTCGTTCGCCGGTGCGGTCCCGGGTGCCGTCCCTTGAGCATGGGCGAGGGAGGGAAGCAGCCCGATGGCCGGGGCGGCGAGGAGAAGGCTGCGGCGGGTCGGGCTCATCAAGTCCAAGGCTCCCATTCGTCAGGCGGGGGGTCGCGTCAGCGGGTTCGATAAACCCCGCGGCCCAATCTTGCCAGGGCATCGCGCAGTTCGGGGCTACCGACCGTGTCCAGCCTGCCACGAACCGTATCGGGAAGCGGCACGGCCGGGCGTGGGCGCGAGACGGGCGGGCCGGAGGGGGCCTGCTGCACGAATTTCAGGGTCTGGACCGTCACCGAGCCCAGGGCGGCGTTCACCCGGCCGATGAGCTGCGGGGCGAGGTGTTGCAGCTCCATCGCCACCGGGCCGGAGCAGCCGATGGTCAGGGTGCCGCCGGTCAGGCGCTTCGGCACGGTCACCGCCGCGATGGCCGGGCCGACGATCCCGTTCCAGTCCGCCATCAGCAGGGCGCCGGCGGGGCTGCGGCGCTTGAAGGCCGGGCGGGTCAGGCGGGGGATGAAGCCGCCCAGGGGCCGAAGGCCGAGATCGGGGCGGCGCGGATCGACCATGGCGGGAGGCATGGCCGGGGGCACCGCCACGGGCTTGGCCGGCAGCTGCGCCCCGGCCGGAGCGGCCCGGCCTGGGCGCGGTGTCGCGGGGGGGCTGGACTTCGGCCCCGACCCGCCCTCCCCTGCCCGCGTTTTGCCTGACGCCATGAACACACCCCCGCCCGCCGAGCCCCTGCTCGCCTGGTATGACCGCCACCGCCGGACCCTGCCCTGGCGCGGCGAAGGCGATCCATACCGCATCTGGCTCTCGGAGGTGATGCTTCAGCAGACCACCGTGGTGGCCGTAGGGCCGCGCTACGCCCGCTTCCTGGCGCGCTTCCCTGACGTGGCGGCCCTGGCGGCGGCGGCGTGGGAGGATGTGGCGGCGGAATGGGCGGGGCTGGGCTACTACGCCCGCGCCCGCAACCTGCACGCGGCGGCGAAGGCCGTGGCGGCGCGGGGCGGCTTCCCCGACACGGAGGCCGGGCTGCGCGAGCTGCCGGGGATCGGCGCCTACACGGCCGCCGCCGTGGCCGCCATCGCCTTCGACCGCCCCACCGTGCCGGTGGACGGGAACGTGGAGCGGGTGGTGGCCCGGCTGATGGCGATCACCGATCCCCTGCCCGGCGCCCGCCGCCTGATCGCCCCCGTCGCCGCGCGCTTCATGGAGCAGGCGGCACCACGGGCGCGGCCCGGCGATTTCGTGCAGGCGCTGTTCGACCTGGGCGCCACGATCTGCACGCCGCGCCGCCCGGCCTGCGCGCTGTGCCCCTGGCGGGAGGAGTGCCGGGCGCGCCAGCAGGGCATCCAGGAGAGCCTTCCGGCCAAGACACCGAAGGCGGCCCGCAAGCTGCGCCACGGGCTACACTTCCTGGCCCGCGATCCGGCCGGCCGCCTGTTGCTGCGACACCGCCCGCCGGAAGGCCTCCTGGGCGGCATGCTGGAAATCCCCGGCGCCCCTTGGCGGGAGGAGCCCTGGACGCTGGAGGAAGCCCTGCCTCACGCCCCCCTGCCCGGGCTGGACTGGATCTTGCGCCCCGGCCTGGCGCGGCACGGCTTTACCCATATGGACCTGGACATGCGGCTGGCCGAGGCGCCCCCCGCCGCCCTGCCCGCCCCGGAAGGGATGGCGTGGATGACGCCGGAGGCTGCCCGGGCCGCCTTGCCTACAGCGATCCGCCGGCTCCTGCCCCTGGCGGTCCCCCCGCTTGCGGAGGGTGAGGGGGCCGTGGCAAGCGATGCCCCCCGGGCGCGTGGCGCCCGGAGAAGGGGAACTTCGCCATGACCGCCATCCCATTCCTTGCCGCGCGGCCGGCGCTGCGCTTCCTGTCCATGGCCCTGCTCGGCAGCGCCGTGCTGGCGGCCTCCGCGCAGGTCACCCTGCCGATGTGGCCGGTGCCGGCCACGCTGCAGACCCTGGCCGTGCTGCTGATCGGCGCGCTCGGCGGTTCCCGCCTCGGGGCCGCGACGGTGGCGCTCTACCTCGCCGAGGGTGCGGTGGGCCTGCCGGTCTTCGCGGGCGGCGCCGGCCCGGCCGCGCTGATGGGCCCGACCGCGGGCTTCCTGCTGGGCTTCATCCCCGCGGCCGTCATCGCCGGGCAGGCTGGGCGCGGCGCGCTGCGGCAGGCGGCGGTGCTCGCGGCGGCGCACCTGGCGGTCTTCGTGCCGGGCGTGCTGTGGCTGGCTGCCCATGTCGGGCTCGAGAAGGCCTGGATGGCCGGCTTCCTGCTCTTCGTGCCGGGCACGGTCGTGAAGACGGCGCTGGCTTTCGCCACGATGCGGGCGCTGCGCCGGGGCTGATCCCGCCGCGCCACCGCTGGCTTCGGACCGCCCGCCCCGGGATACCGGGGCGGGCGGTTCCCGTTTCAGGCCCCCTGTTTCAAACTATCGCCTCCACCCCCAGCCGTGCCGCATGGCCGCGCAGGGCCTCGGCCAGCGCCGCGGGCAGGCGGACGCCATCCCTTTCCGCCCCGGCGATCAGGCGCGCCGCCTTCTCGCCGGGCAGGCGCACGGGCGCGTCGGGGTCGATCGCCGGATTCGCGTGGATGCGGTCTGCCAGGAAATCCATCTGGGCGACGAAGGCATCCCGCCCCGCGAAGGCCGCCGGGTCCAGCAACTGGAGGAAGACGCTGGCGCCCCAGCGCGTCGGCGCGTCCTTGCGGCCGTAGCCCGCCAGCCCGCCCGTCAGCGCCTCCACCAGCAGCGCGAGGCCGAAGCCCTTGTGGCCGGCATCCGTCCCGCCCAGCAGCATGAGGCTGCCGCGCGCCTCACCTCCCTCCACCACGGATGGATCGCGGCTCGGCCGCCCCTCGTGGTCGAGCACCCAGGGATTGTCGAACTGCGCGCCGGCCGCCGCCTTCTCCCGCGTCATGGAGAGGGAGGTGATGGAGGAGGAGATGTCCACCAGGACCGGGAATTCCGTTGCGGGAAAGCCGATGGCGAAGGGGTTGGGGCTGAACAGCCCCTCCTTCCCGCCGAAGGGCGCGACGATCTTCGTATGCGGGCCGGAGGAAGCGATGATCGCCAGGTAGCCGCGATCCGTCGCCTGCTTCGCCAGGGCGGCGAGGCAGCCAATATGGTGGCTCTTCCGCATCGCCAGGGTGAAGGTGCCGTGCTGCGGCAGGCGCTCGAAGCCGAGCTTCAGCGCGCGCTCCATGAGCCAGAGGCCGGGGCGGTAGCCGCCGTCCCAGACCACCGTGCCGCCGGTGTCGCGCAGCACCTCCGGCTCGCCGCTTCGCTCCATCAGCCCGCGCTCGACCTGATCCAGGTAGGCCGGCACCTGGGCAAGGCCGTGGGTGCGGCGGCCCATCATGTCCGTCAGCACGAGAAGGCGGGCGGTGCTCTCCGCCTTCTCCCGATCCAGCCCCGCCGCCGTGAAGAGGGCGGCGGCGTGGCGCGTCAGTTCCGCGGGCGGGCGGAGGAGATCCCCGGTCACCCCCCTCACTCGGCCTTGATGTTGTTGGCCTGCACGATGCGCCCGAAGGTGGTGGTGCTGCGGCCCAGCCACTCCCGGAAGGCCTCCGGCCCGTCCGTGCGCGGCTCGGCGCCGAGTTCCTTGAAGCGGGCGGCGATGGTCGGCACGGTCACCACCTCGCGCAGCGCGGCGTGCAGGCGCTCCACCAGCGGCTTCGGCGTGTTGCCCTGGACCATGATGCCCTGCCAGGTGCCGGAATCGGCCATGGGCCAGCCCAGCTCCTTGAAGGTCGGCACCTCCGGCAGCCCCTCCAGCCGGTGCTCGCCGGAGACGGCGATGCCGCGCATCTGGTTGTTCTTCACGAAGGGGATGGTGGCGGTGGCGCCGTTGACGATCAGGTCCGCCTCCCCCGTCGTCACCGCCACCAGGGCCGGGGCGCCGCCGCGATAGGGAACCTGGGTGAAGTGCCCGCCCAGGAAGGTGCCGAGCTCCGCGGAGGTGAGGTGCGTCAGGCTACCCACGCCGGCATTGGCGACGTTCAGGCCCGGATTGGCCTTGGCATAGGCCGCGAAGCTCGCGGCGTCGCGCACCGGCAGCGCCGACTTCGTCGCCAGCAGGTAGGGCGCGTAGATCAGCATGGAAACCGGCGCGAGGTCCTTCTGCACGTCGAAGGGCATGCGCGGGAAGAGCGTGGGGTTGATGGCGAGGGTGGAGACATCCATCAGCAGCAGCGTGTGGCCGTCCGGCGTGCTCTTCGCCACGGCGTCCGCGCCGATGTTGCCGGCGGCGCCGGCCCGGTTCTCGATCACCACGGTCTGGCCGAGGATCCGCGTCAGATCCGGCGCGATCAGCCGGGCCAGGATGTCGCTGGTGCCGCCCGGCGCGTTCGGCACGATGATGCGGATCGTGTGGTCGAAGCCCTGGTTCGCTCCCTGGTTCGTCCCCTGGGCGCGCAGGGCGGGCGCGGCAAGGCCGGAAAGCGCCGTGCCCGCCAGGCTGGCACGGAGAAGGTCGCGGCGGTTCATCCTGGTTGTCCCTGTTCCCGTTGCAGGCGGCTGAGGCGCCCTTGTCAGGCGGCAGACTGGCGGGGCCGGGCGATGCTTGTCCAAGCTTGAATGCGGATCGTTCGATCCACAAACTGGATCAATGTTCGAACTGAGCCAGCTTCGCTGCTTCGTTGCCGTGGCCGAGGAGCTGCATTTCCGCCGCGCCGCGGCCCGCCTCCACATGACCCAGCCGCCCCTCTCCCGGCAGATCCAGCTTCTGGAGCACGAGATCGGCTTCGCCCTGTTCCTGCGGACCAGCCGGGCGGTGCGGCTGACCCCGGCGGGGCAGGTGTTCCTGCACCAGGCCCGGCGGATGCTGCGCATGGCGGAGGGCGCGGCGCGGGAGGCGCTGCGCGTGGCGCGCGGGGAGACGGGCAGCCTCACCCTCGGTTTCACCGCCGCCTCCAGCTACGCCGTGCTGCCGCGGCTGGTGGCGCTGATCCGCCGAAGCGCGCCGGGGATCGAGCTGAACCTGCGGGAGATGGTGACGGTGGAGCAGTGGACGGCCCTGCGCGCGGGCGGCATCGATGCCGGGCTGCTGCGGCCGCCGGCGGGCGGCGTCCCCTTCCTGCGGCTGGAGCGGGAGGAGATGCTCCTCGCCCTGCCGCGCGACCACCCGATGGCGGCGGAGGAGGCGGTGGACCCGGCCGTGCTGGATGGGCAGCCGCTGATCACCTACCCGCCGGTGGAAGGGCGATACCTGCACGATCTCGTGCTGTCCGTGCTGCGGCTCTCCGGCGTGGCGCCCGGGCGGGTGCAGCATGTCAGCCAGACCCATTCCATCCTGGCCCTGGTGGGTGCCGGGATCGGCCTTGCGCTGGTGCCGCGGGCGGCGGACCGGCTGCGTCCGGTGGACGTGGTGCTGCGCCCGCTGCGCGGCACGCCGCCGCTCTCGGCGGAGCTGATCCTGGCCTGGACCGGCGCGGACAACCCGGCGCTGGAAGCCGTGCTGGCTGTGCTGCGGCGGGAGTGGCCCGAGCCGGACCAGGGCGGCGCCGCCGGGAAGCCGGAGCCCGCCGCTCAACCGGTACCCTAGGTGCGCAGGCCCGAGGCCGGGGTTCCGTTCTGCATCCCAAGGCCACGGAACCTCTGCAGGATGGCGATGGCCAGCACCCCGGCCATGACGGGCTCCGGCGGGGTGGAGACGGTGAGCCGCACCTTCATGAAGCGCCCGTTCACGACGGTGACGCAGACGCTGTCGCCCGTGGGAGTGCCGTCGCGCTGGACCATGCTGAAATTCAGGCAGCGCAGCTCGGTCGGTACATTCCCCTGCCCCAGATTCATCCCAGTATTGAACTTCACCGACCGGTAGATCCCCGCCCGCACGGCGGCGTTCAGTTCGGCCGTGGTCGTCCGCAATTCGTCCAGCACGTCCGGACTCGCGCCGCCCTCCGGCGCGCGGGGCCGGCCGCGGTCGTAGATATAGACCGTGAGCGCGATGCGCTCGCCATTTGCGGGGGCGTAGCGCACGCCGGCACCGAGGCCCGCGCCGCCGGGCTGTCCCTCAAAGTTGAGAGGGTTGCCGACCCGGCGGAAGCCATCGAATTCCACCGGCAGCGCCCCGCCTTCCTCCTGCGGCGTCGAGCGGGATGCCGGGGCGCTGTCGCCCGTTCCCGCGCAGCCCGTCAGCAGCAGGAGGGCGAGGACAACCGGGAGGAAGCGCATCAGCCCATCCGTCGAAGGAGGTGTCTGCCAGCCCCTGGCAGGGCGCCGGATCAGGAGCCCGGTGCCAGTTCCTGGCGCAGCTCGTCAATCACACGCAACGAGCCATCACGGCGCTCGATGTGCCAGAAGGTCCAGCCGTTGCAGGAGGGTGCCTCCTGCACGGCCGCGCCGACCTGGTGGATGCTGCCGGCCACCCGGCCGCAGCGCAGCGTGGCGTCCGCGCCCACCTCGGCCATCCAGCGGCGGTGCCGGTCCCACAGCTTCGTGCCGGGGGGAACCAGGCCGCGCTCCACCAGCGCGCCGAAGGGAATACGGGGCTGGTCGCGCTTCGCCGGCAGGGCCAGGGCGATGCTCTCGGAGAGCGGCTCCACCGCCGCGATCCGCGCCTCGGCGGCGTCGGCATAGCCCTCGTCGCGCTCCAGTCCGATGAAGCGGCGACCCAGGCGCTTCGCCACCGCCGCCGTGGTGCCGGTCCCCAGGAAGGGATCGAGGATCACCTCGCCGGGTGCGGTGCAGGAGAGGATCACGCGGTGCAGCAGCGCCTCCGGCTTCTGCGTGGGGTGCAGCTTCCGGCCGTCCTCCCCGCGCAGCCGCTCACCCCCGGTGCAGAGCGGGATGAGCCAGTCGCTCCGCATCTGCTTGTCGTCGTTCATCGACTTCATGGCGGCGTAGTTGAAGCGGTAGCGGCTCTCCTCCCCCCGCGCGGCCCAGATCAGGGTCTCGTGCGCGTTGGTGAAGCGGCGGCCGCGGAAGTTCGGCATGGGGTTGGACTTGCGCCACACCACGTCGTTCAGGATCCAGAAGCCGAGGTCCTGCAGCGCGACGCCGAGGCGGAAGACGTTGTGGTAGGCGCCCATCACCCAGATGGTGCCGTCCTTGCGCAGGATGCGGCGGCACTCCGCCAGCCATTCCCGCGTGAAGGCGTCATAGGCCGCGAGGTCGTCGAAGCGGTCCCACTCCTCGTCCACGGCATCGACGAGGCTGTCATCCGGGCGGCGCAGCGCGCCCTTGAGCTGAAGATTGTAGGGTGGGTCCGCGAAGATGGCGTGGACGGAGGCCGGTGGCAGGCGCTTCAGGCTCTCGATGCAATCGCCGCGCAGGACAGAGTCCAACGGCAGGTCCAGCCCGGTTCCCAAACGCGCCATCAGCTCCGAATCCCTGTCGGCGGCGGCGTCGCGTCCCCGCGTCGCGCCGCGCCGAGCCCCCTTCCCACCATGCCCATGGCCGAGTCGCCCGGTCAAGGCGCGACTCAGGACAAGGCCAGAACGGCTTGATCCACCGGGCTGAATCCGCGTCGGTGGTGCGGTGTCGGGCCCAGGCGTGCCAGCGCGGCGCGGTGCGCCGGCGTCGGGTAGCCGGCATGGCGGGCGAAGCCGTAATCGGGCCAGCGCGCGCCCAGCCGCGCCATGGCCCGATCCCGCACCACCTTCGCCATGATGGAGGCGGCGGCGATGGACAGGGACAGCCCATCCCCGCCCACCACGCAGCGCACCGGGCAGGACAGGCGCGGCGGCGCATTGCCGTCCACCAGCGCCAGCGCGGGCGGCAGCGGCAGGCGGGAAACGGCGCGCAGCATGGCCAGATGCGTCGCGCGCAGGATGTTCAGCGCCCCGATCTCCGCCGCGCTGGCCGCGCCGACGCCGATCAGCACGGTGCCCTCCGCCCGCGCCGCCAGCAGCGCGTCATGGGCGATCTCGCGGCGGTTGGCGTCCAGGCGCTTGCTGTCGTCCAGCAGCGCGGCGAGCTCCGCCGGCGGATGGCCGGGGAAGATCACGGCCGCGGCCAGCACGGGGCCGGCCAGCGGGCCGCGCCCGGCCTCGTCCACCCCGGCCACCGGACCGTCATGGGCGGCTTCCAGCGCGAAGTCGGGCCGGGTCGTCGGGCGGGGCTTGGCGGCCATTTCCGCTATCTAGAGGGTCAGCCCCCCGTCCACCAGAAGGGTCTGGCCGTTCACCATGGCGCCGGCGCAGCCGAGGAAGAGCACCACCTCCGCGATGTCTTCCGGCACGCAGCGGCGGCCGAGCGGGCAGTTCTCGATGGACTGGCGCCGCTGGGCATCCGTCCACTCGATCTGCCAGGTGCTGTCCACGGCGCCCGGCGCCACGGCATTCACCCGGATCTCCGGCCCCAGCCCGCGCGCGAGGTGGCGGGTGAGCGCGATCACCCCGGCCTTGCTGGCGGCATAGGCCATGGAGGAGCCGCGCCCCGTCATGCCCGCGACGGAGGCGATGCTCACCACCGCGCCGCGCGCCTCCCGCAGGGCCGGCACGGCCGCACGAGTGGTGCGGAACAGGCCCTTGAGATTGGTGTCCAGCACCGAATCCCACAGCTCGTCCGTGATCGCGTCCAGTTCCCGGCCGGGGATGGTGCGGACGGTTCCGGGGGTGCCGGCGTTGTTCACCAGCAGGTCCAGCCGGCCGAGCGCGGCGACGGCCGCCTCCACCATGGCGGCCTCGGTGCCGTCTCCGATGGCGCCGGGCGCCTCCAGGATGCGGGCGCCGGTGGCGCGCAGCTCGGCCGCGGCCTCCGGCCCGCGCGGGTCGCCGGGCAGGAAGTTCACGGCCACGGCGCACCCGTTCTCTGCCAGGGCGCGCGCGGTGGCGAGGCCGATGCCGGAGGCGGCGCCTGTCACCAGGGCCGCGCGGCCCTCCAGGTCATAGCGGGGCATGGTGTTTCCTCCTCCCCGGAAGGGTCGCCCCGGCCGGGGGATCGGGCAAGCCGCGCCGGCTACTTCTCGCCGAGCACCCGCGCCAGCCGTGCCACCGCCTCCCGCGCCAGGCCGGGGCTGACGGCGAAGCAGATGCGCACGAAGCCTTCCCCTTCCGGTCCGAAGGCGGTGCCGGGGGCCACGCCCACCTTCGCATCCCGCAGCAGGCGGAAGGCGAGGTCCAGGCTCGTCTCGGCCGTGTCGATCTTCGCCATGAGATAGAAGGCGCCCTCGGGCTGGAAGACCGTCACGCCCTTCAGGCGGGAAAGCCCCTCCACCATGATCGCGCGGCTGTCCGCGCAGCGGCCGACCATGGTGCGGATGAAGGCGTCGCCCTCCTCCAGCGCCGTGACGCAGGCGTGCTGGATGAAGGTGGGGATGGAGGTGGTGTTGTACTGGGCCAGCTTGGAGAAGGCGCCCGTCAGCCCGTCGGGGAAGATGATCCAGCCGGCGCGCCAGCCCGTCATCGCCCAGTTCTTGGAGAAGGTGTTGGTGACGATCAGCCGGTCCCGCGGCGTGGTGATCTGCAGGAAGGAGGGCGCGATCGCGTTGCCGTAGGTGAAGTGGGAGTAGACCTCGTCCGAGAGGATCCAGAGGTCCCGCGCACGGGCCAGCTTGAGCAGCGCCTCCATCTCCGCCAGCGGCATCACCCAGCCAGTGGGATTGGAGGGGGAGTTCACCACCACCATGCGGGTGCGGGGCGTGATCGCGGCCTCGATGTCCTCGATCGGCAGAGAGAAGCGGCCATCGGCGCTGCGGCGATAGGGCACGGTGACGGGGACGGCGCCGTTCACCCGGGCGGCCTCGGCCAAGTTGGGCCAGTTCGGGGTGGGGATGATGATCTCGTCGCCCGGCTCCAGCAGGGCCTGGCAGGCCTGCATGATGGCGTTCATGCCGCCGGCGGTGATGGCGAAGCGCTCCGGCGTCACCTCCACGCCCCAATGGCGGCGGTGGTAGTCGGACAAGGCCTGGTGAAGCTGGGGAATGCCGCGGGAATAGGTGTAGCGGGTCTCGCCGGCCAGCATGGCCTTGTGGGCGGCCTCCACCACGAAGTCCGGGGTGGGCAGATCGCCCTCGCCGATCCAGAGCTTCACCACGTCCGGGTCGTCCCGGCCCCGGTCCGCGACGAGGCCGATCTGGCTGGTGCCCACGCTCTTGATGTGCGCGGGAAGGGTTTCGGCCAGGTCGGCTTCGAGGCTAGGGGCGACGCTCATGCGGGACAATCCTCTTGGGCCGCCCTGGGAGCGGCCGATAAGGCCCCTTCTGCCGCCATGTGGCCCGGTGCGGAAGGGGCCTCAGAGACCCCGCTCTATGAACTCGTCCCCCGGCCCGAGCAGTTCCGCCGCGCCCCCACGCAGAAGCTGCCGGGCTGCCCCGTCTGCCCGCAGCACGGCGTCCAGAAAGGTGACCGAGAGCGCGGCAGCCCTGGCGTGGTAGGTGCTGTCGGCCCAGCGACCCCCGGCCTCCGCCTCGTCGGCAAAGGAGGCGTGGGCGGCGCCGTTCAGCACGGCCAGGGCGCCGGGATTGCGGGATTCCTCGAAGGGCGCGCGGCGGGCGGGGGCGCGGATGCCCTCGATGAAGCCGTGATCCTCGGTCCCGGTAATGTGCAGCATCGGCACGGCGAAGCCGCCATAGGCCAGGCGCGGCGGCAGGCCGATGGCGGGAATGGGCGATAGGGCGACGCCGGCCTTCAGCCGCGGATCGGGCAGGCCCAGGCCGCGGTCCCCACCGGGCAGGCGCTCGCCCAGCATGTGCTGCACCGTCCAGGCACCGAAGGAGTGGCCGGCCATGGCCAGGCGCCCGGGATCGGCGCGGTCGGGCAGGTTGTTCAGCGCGAACTGGCTGTCCAGCAGCCGGTCCAGCGCCGCCTGTACGTTCAGCGCCCCGGCCGCGAGACCAATCATACGATCCCCGCCGCCGCGCCAGAGGCTGTCGTCAGAGCCGATATGCTGGAGATGGACCGCGAGGTAGCCCCTCTCCGCCAGCGCGCGGCCGAGATAGGCCAGCCCCTCGCGGGAGCCGCCGAGGCCGTGGGAGATGAGGATCGTAGGCGCCGGGCCGGTGCCGGCGGGCTCACGGATGAGGACGGGGATGTCGCGCGCGCGTGCGGCATCCCGCCAGATGGTGCGGGATTCGGTGATGCGGGCCTCCGTCGGGCGCGGTTCGGCCGAGCAGCCCGCCGGGGCGAGCATCAGCGCGGGCGCCGCGAGCAGCGCCCGGCGGCGTGTCACAGCGGGATGTCGTAGGTCCGCCAGGGCGTCAGCTTCGCCACGCGGTCGTAGACCGCGCGGGCGCGGCTGTTGTCCTCGGCTGTGATCCAACGGATGACGCTCCAACCGCGGCGGCGGCCTTCCTCGGCAAGGGCTTCGATGAGCGCATCGGCAACGCGCTTGCCCCTCATCTGGGGATCGACGAAGAGATCGTCCAGGTAGCCGCCGGTTGTTGCCGAAAGCGGGCGGGCGAAGCCGCGGAAATGCGCCAGGCCCACGGCGCGGCCCTCCGCATCCTCGGCGACAAGGCCGTTCGTCTCATGCGCGGGGTCGTGGATCCAGGACCAGACGCGGTCGCGCATCTCGGGCGTCTGCGTCACGCGGTAGAACTCGGCATAGCCGGCGTAGAGCTTGTCCCAGTCGGCACGGTGCCGCTGCTCGACGGGGAGGATGCGGATCTCGCTCATGTCGGGTCCTTCAGGCGGAGGTCGAGCCGGCCGGCGGCCTGCAGCGCCAGCAACAGGGCCGAAACATGCATGGCCTGCGGCAGCAGTCCATCCCGCAGCCCCGCCAGCACGCGCGGGATTGGCCACAGCTCCACCGTGATGTCCTCCCCCGCCTCATGCGCCGTGGGATGGGTGTGCGTGGCGTCCAGCGCCAGCACGGTGCGGGAAAGGTTGCGGTGCGTGGCCGTGTTCGGGCTCAGCGCGCCCACGGAGCGGTATTCGGCGGCGCTGTAGCCGGTTTCTTCGCGCAGCTCGCGCGCGGCGGCCGCGCATTCATCGGCATCCGCCGGGTCGATGGCGCCGGCCGGCAGTTCCAGCACCCAGGCCCGGGCGCCGTGGCGGTACTGGCGGACCAGCACCAGCTCGTCCGCCGGCGTGATCGCCACCACCTGCACCCAGTCCGGGTAGGACAGGCTGTAGAAGGGGTCCAGCACGTTCCCCTTCGAATCCCGCACCGCATCCGCGCGCAGCTCGATCCAGCGATCGCGGACCACGGTGCGGGAGGAGAGCACCTCCCAGAGGGGCGGTGTCACTCCGCCGCCACCTTCGGGTGCTCCTGGTACGCCTCCAGCGGCGCGCAGGTGCAGGCCAGGTTGCGGTCTCCATAGACATTGTCCACGCGCTTCACCGGCGGCCAGTACTTCGCGGCCGCCACCCAGGGCAGCGGGAAGGCGGCCTGCGCGCGGGTGTAGGGGTGGGCCCAGGCCTCCGCCGTCACCTCCTCCGCCGTGTGCGGGGCGTTCTTCAGCGGGTTGTCGGCCTTGTCGGCCACGCCCTGCTCCACGGCGCGGATCTCCGCGCGGATGGCGATCATCGCCTCCACGAAGCGGTCCAACTCCTCCTGCGGCTCGCTCTCGGTCGGCTCCACCATCAGCGTGCCGGCAACGGGCCAGGACATGGTGGGGGCGTGGAAGCCGAAATCCTGCAGGCGCTTGGCGATGTCCTCCACCAGCACGCCGCCGCCCTGCTGGAAGCCGCGGCAGTCCAGGATGCACTCATGCGCCACCATCCCCGCCACCCCGCGGTAGAGGACGGGGTAGTGCCCTTCCAGGCGCTTTGCGACGTAGTTGGCATTGAGGATGGCCACCTGCGTCGCGCGCGTCAGCCCGGCCGCGCCCATCATGCGGATATAGGCGTAGGAGATGGGCAGGATGCCCGCGCTGCCGAAGGGCGCGGCGGAGACGGGGCCGAAGCCCGTCTCCGGCCCGGCCTCGGCCAGCATCGGATGGTTCGGCAGGTGCGGCGCCAGATGCGCCGCAACGCCGATCGGCCCCACGCCCGGCCCGCCGCCGCCATGCGGGATGCAGAAGGTCTTGTGCAGGTTCAGGTGGCAGACATCGGCGCCGATCGCGGCCGGGCTGGTGAGGCCGAGCTGCGCGTTCATGTTGGCGCCGTCCATATAGACCTGCCCGCCGGCCGCGTGCACGGCATCGCAGATCGTGCGGATGCCCTCCTCGAACACGCCGTGGGTGCTGGGATAGGTGACCATCAGGGCGGAGAGGTTGGCGGCGTGCGCCTCGATCTTCGCGCGCAGGTCGTCCAGGTCCACGTTCCCGTCGCGGTCGCAGCCCACCACCACCACGCGCATCCCCGCCATCACGGCGGAGGCGGGGTTGGTGCCATGCGCGGAGGACGGGATGAGGCAGATGTCGCGATGCCCCTCCCCGCGCGCCCTGTGATGGGCGCGGATGGCGAGGAGCCCGGCATACTCGCCCTGGCTGCCCGCATTCGGCTGTAGGGAAACCGCCGCGAAGCCCGTGCAGGCACAGAGCCAGGATTCCAGGCGCCGGATCATCTCGATGTAGCCCTGCGCCTGATCCGCCGGGGCGAAAGGATGGATCTCCGCGAAGCCGGGGAAGGTCACGGGGATCATCTCCGCCGTGGCGTTCAGCTTCATCGTACAGGATCCCAGCGGGATCATGCTGCGGTTCAGCGCGACATCCTTGTCCTCCAGCCGCTTCAGGTAGCGCAGCATCGCGTGCTCGGACCGGTGCGCGTGGAAGACGGAAGCGGTGAGGAAGGGCGTGCGGCGGGCCAGGGCGGCGGGCAGGCGCTCGGTTGCGGTCAGCGCATCCAGCCCCGCACGCTCGTATCCCGCCACCTCGCAGAGCGCGGAGATCAGCGCGATCAGGTCTTGCCGCGTCACCGTCTCGTCCAGCGCGACCGCGACGCAGCCCGCATCCACGCGGCGCAGGTTGAAGCCGGCGCGCAGCGCGGCCTGCATCAGCGCCTCGGCCTTGTCGCCGGCCTCGATCGCCACCGTGTCGAAGAAGCTCTCATGGCGCAGCGTGAAGCCGGCGCGGATGGCCGCATCGGCCAGCAGGCCGGCCAGCAGATGCGCGCGGCGGGCGATGCGCGTCAGCCCCTCCGGCCCGTGCCACACGGTGTACATGCCGGCCATCACGGCCAGCAGAACCTGCGCCGTGCAGATATTGCTCGTCGCCTTCTCGCGGCGGATGTGCTGCTCGCGGGTCTGCAGGGCCAGGCGCATGGCCGGGCGGCCGGCGGCATCGACGGAAACGCCGACGAGGCGGCCAGGCATCAGGCGCTTCAGCCCGTCCTTCACCGCCATATAGGCGGCGTGCGGCCCGCCATAGCCCATGGGCACGCCGAAGCGCTGCGTGCTGCCCACGACCACGTCCGCGCCCATTTCGCCGGGCGGGCTGAGGAGTGTCAGCGCCAGGATATCGGCCGTGACGATGGCGAGAGCGCCCGCCTTCTGGGCGGCGGCGATCTGCGGCGCGATGTCGCGCACCTCGCCCGTGGTGCCGGGGTAGGAGAGGACAACGGCGAAGGGCTTCAGGGCCGCGTAGTCGTCCGTGACCTCCACCGTGATGCCCAGCGGCTCCGCGCGGGTTCGGAGAACGGCCAGCACCTGCGGGTGCAGGTCCGGCGCCACGGCCAGCACGGTGGACTTGCCCTTATGGGCGGCGAGCGCGAGCGCCATGGCCTCGGCCGCCGCCGTCGCCTCGTCCAGCAGGGAGGCGTTGGCGACGGGCAGGCCCGTCAGGTCGCACACCATCGTCTGATAGTTGATCAGGGCTTCCAGGCGGCCCTGGGCGATCTCCGCCTGATAGGGCGTGTAGGCCGTGTACCAGCCCGGGTTCTCCAGCACATTCCGCAGGATCACCGGCGGAGTATGCGTGCCGCTGTAGCCGCAGCCGATCAGCGACTTCACCCGCGCGTTCCGCTCGGACAGCGCGCGCAGCTCCGCGATCGCCTCCCACTCGCCCACGGGCGGCGGCAGCGCGTCCAGGTGGCTGTCCCGGATGCCGGCGGGCACGGTGCGGGCGGCCAGCTCGTCCAGGCTTCCTGCCCCCACCACCTTCAGCATGGCGGCGATCTGCTCCTCGCCCGGCCCGATATGGCGGGTGGCGAAGGCGGCGTGATCCTCCAGCGCCGCCAGCTTCTCCAGCGCGCTCAATGCGCCTCCTCCGCGTGCTTCGCGTAGGCCTCCGCGTCCATGAGCTTGCCGATCTCGGACGTGTCCTTCGGCGTGATGGTGAAGAACCAGCCCTCGCCCATCGCCCCGCTGTTCACCAGGGCGGGGTTGTCCACCAGCGCCTCGTTCACGGCGGCGACGGTGCCGGAGATCGGGGCGTAGATGTCGGAGGCGGCCTTCACGCTCTCCACCACCGCCACGGCCTCCCCGGCCGTCACCTCGCGCCCCACCTCCGGCAGGTCCACGAAGACCACGTCGCCCAGGGCGCTCTGCGCGTGGTCGGAAATGCCGACAACGGCCACGTCGCCGTCCAGGCGCACCCACTCATGGCTCTCGGCGAAACGGGTCTCGCTCATGCGATGGCTCCTGTGCTGATTGACGGGGTGCGCTTGTAGCGATGCGGGATGAAGGGCGTCGGCGCGGTCCGGGCGGGCAGCGCCCGGCCGCGGACCATCAGTTCAAGCGCCGTGCCATCCCCTGCATGGGCGCGGGCGACGTAGCCCATGGCAACGGGGGCGTTCAGGCTGGGGCCGAAGCTGCCGCTGGTCACCTCCCCCACCGGCAGGCCGTTCAGGGCGATTTCCGTGTGCGCCCGGGCGGGCTGGCGGCCCTCGGGCAGGATGCCGACGCGCAACCGCTTGGGGCCGTTGTCCAGCTCCTCCCGCACCCGCTCCGCGCCGGCAAAGTCCCAGGCCATGCGGCGGCGCTTGCCCAGGCTGAAGGTCAGCGCCGCCTCTACCGGGGAGGTGGTCTCGTCGATGTCCTGGCCGTAGAGGGGCAACCCGGCCTCCAGCCGGAGACTGTCCCGCGCGCCGAGGCCGGCGGGGGCCGCGCCGGCGGCCAGAAGGGCCCGGGCCACGGCCTCGGCACCCTCGGCGGGGACGCCGATCTCGAACCCGTCCTCCCCCGTGTAGCCGGAGCGGGTGACCAGGGCGGGGATGCCCGCCACAGGGGTTTCCAGCACGCCCATGAAGGGCAGCGCGGCCACGCCCTCGGCCAGCCCGGCCAGGATCGCCTCCGCACCCGGCCCCTGCAGGGCCAGCAAGGCACGGTCCGGCCGCGGCACGATCGAGACGCCGGGCGGCAGCGCGGCGCCGATAGCTTCCACGTCCACCGCCTTGCGGGAGGCGTTGAGGACGAGGAACAGCCGGTCGCCGAGATTGGCGACCATGAAGTCGTCGATGATGCCGCCCGCCCCGTTCAGCAGCAGGGCGTAGCGCTGGCGGCCTGGCTTCAGGGCCTGGACCTCGGCTGGCGTCACCCGTTCCAGCGCGGCCGCGGCGCCTTCCCCGCGCAACTCCGCCTGGCCCATGTGGGAGACGTCGAACAGGGCCGCGCCGGACCGGCAGGCCAGGTGTTCGGCGATGATGCCCGCCGGATATTGAACGGGCATGGCATAGC
Source organism: Roseomonas indoligenes (assembly GCF_017813365.1). Lineage (GTDB taxonomy): Bacteria > Pseudomonadota > Alphaproteobacteria > Acetobacterales > Acetobacteraceae > Roseomonas > Roseomonas indoligenes. The sequence goes on along the minus strand of NZ_JAGIZA010000001.1, from coordinate 119,948 downwards.
CCGCGAAGCCCACCATGCGCCCGCCGAGTTCGCGGTGCAGGCCGGCCAGCGGCGTTTCGAGCAGTGTTTCGTTTTCGGCCACGCATCCCCCAGGGCCACGCGGACGCGGCCGGTTCAGATCGTGGCCCCCCTCTGTCCCGAGACCTGAGAGATTCGGCGTCCCCCTGTGAGGCGGGTCGCCTTACTCCGTCGGTGCCGGTGCCCTCTCAGGCACCGGGCTTTCCAGAGAACCCTTCCCCGCGCGGTCCTTCTGCCTGAGCGTTTCCGGGGGCCGGTTGCGCCTTCGGCGGGGGTGTCGCCACCCCTCTCTCCCGCGCGGAATCAGCGGGTCCCCTCCCTGGTGCCCGAATGCCCTCCCGGGCGCAACCTCTACCGCGCGCCGCGCCGGCGATTGGCGGCCAGCTCCTCGGGCGTCAGCTGGAAGCCCACCAGGACCACCCTTTCCGCCGCCCGGCGCACGTCGCCGGGGATGCGGATCATCATCTGCTCGCCCTGGGCGGCGGTGCGGCGCTCGTTCCCGGCGAAGGTCACGGTTACGGTATCCGTCCCGCGGTTCAGGATGCGGCCCTCGGCCTCGTCGGTCACGGCCACGACATAGGGCAGGTCGGCCGCGCGGATGGCGGCCGGGCCGCGCTCGGCTGTCACCTGCACCACCAGGGTCACGTCCAGCCCGGCCTCCCGCGGGGCGTAGTCGCAGCGGGCCTGCAGCCCCACCATCCGGGCATCCACCTCCACCGTCCCGACATCCGGCACGGCGCCGGCCCGGTAGCGGGTGAGGTCCACCGCATCCGCCAGCAGGGCCACCCGGGGGCAGGGCGCCCGGGGGCGCTGGCTGAGGACGTCACCGCCCCGCCCGCAGGCCGCCAGAAGGGGAAGCAGCGAGAGGGCCAGGAGGGCGGCCGGGCGGAAGCTTCGGGTCACGCGAAAGGCACTCCTTGCGCCATCATCTTCTCGGGGAAGGCCGGCAGGAAACCCTGGGCGGCGGGGCCACAGGCGGCTAGAAAGGCGCGCCCACGGTCCGGCCGGGGGCTGTTCGCGCCGGCTCCGAGGAACCAAGTCGCACGCCATGGACCAGACCGCAAACGTCCCCCTCCCCCTCGCCACCGGGATTGCCAAGCCGACCCTGAAGGTCCTGCTGGCCGGTCCGCGCGGCTTCTGCGCCGGGGTGGACCGGGCCATCAAGATCGTGGAGCTGGCGCTGGAGCGCTTCGGCGCCCCGGTCTATGTCCGCCACGAGATCGTCCACAACCGCTTCGTCGTGGAAACCCTTCAGACAAAGGGCGCCGTCTTCGTCGAGGAGCTGGACGAGATCCCCGACGACGGGCAGCCCGTGATCTTCTCCGCCCATGGCGTGCCGAAATCCGTCCCGGCCGCCGCCGAGGCGCGGCAGATGATGTACCTGGACGCCACCTGCCCCCTGGTGAGCAAGGTCCACCGGGAGGCGGAGCGGCACTTCAAGGACGGCGCCCATATCCTGCTGATCGGCCACGCCGGCCATCCCGAGGTCATCGGCACCATGGGCCAGCTGCCCGCCGGCAGCGTGACCCTGGTGGAGGACGCCGAGCAGGCCGCCGCCGTGCAGCCGCCGCCGGGTCCGCTGGCCTATGCCACCCAGACCACCCTTTCCGTCGATGACACGACCGAGGTGCTGGACGTGCTGCGCGCGCGCTTCCCCGACCTGTCCGCCCCGATCAAGGAGGACATCTGCTACGCCACCACGAACCGCCAGGCGGCCGTGAAGGCGATCGCGGAGCGCTGCGACTTCATGGTGGTGGTGGGCGCGCCCAACTCCTCCAACTCCGTGCGCTTGCGGGAAGTGGCGGAGCGCGCCGGCTGCCCCCGCGCCGTGCTCGTCCAGCGCGGCCGGGATTTCGACCCCTCCCTGGTGGACGGCCTCTCCACCATCGGCATCACCGCCGGCGCCAGCGCGCCGGAGCTGCTGGTGGGCGAGGTCGTGACCCGCTTGCGGGAGCGTTTCACGCTGGAGATCGAGGACGTGACGGTGGCGGAGGAGAAGATCATCTTCAACCTGCCCCGCCCCCTGCGGGACCGCCCCGCCCGGGTGCCCGCACCCGCCGCCGAGTAGCTTGCCGATCCGCCCGGGCTGGGGCATGGACCCCGGCCAGGGGGTTCCATGGCTGTCTATACCGAGGTGTCCGACGAGGCGTTGCGCGCCTTCCTGTCGGGCTATGACCTGGGCGAGCTGATCGCCTTCCGCGGCATCGCGGAGGGGGTGGAGAACAGCAACTACGCCCTGAAGGTCACGGGCGGGGACTTCATCCTCACCCTCTACGAGAAGCGCGTGGACCCGGCGGAGCTGCCCTGGTTCCTCGGCCTGATGCGCCACCTGGCGGCCGGCGGCCTAGCCTGCCCGGAGCCCGTCGCGGGACATGATGGCGAGGCATTGCGGGAGCTGGCCGGGCGGCCCGCCGCGATCTGCACCTTCCTGCCGGGCGTCTGGCCCCGCCGTCCTTCCGTGGCCCATTGCGGCCCGCTCGGCGGCGCCCTGGCCGCCCTGCACGCCGCCGGGCAGGGCTTCACGGCCGAGCGGCCGAACTCCCTCGGCCCCGAGGGCTGGGAACCGCTGCTGGAGCGCTGCCGCCCGAATGGCGACACGGTGCAGCCCGGCCTCTGCGCCGAGCTGGACGGGCATCTGGCGGGGATCCTGCGGGATTGGCCGGCTGACCTGCCGCGCGGGCAGATCCATGCCGACCTCTTTCCCGACAACGTCTTCTTCCTGGAGGAGACGCGCGGGAAGCCCCGCGTCTCCGGCCTCATCGACTTCTACTTCGCCTGCACGGACATCCTGGCCTACGACATCGCCATCTGCCTCAACGCCTGGTGCTTCGAGCCGGACCTCGCCTTCAACGTGACGAAGGCGCGCGCCCTGCTGGCCGGCTACAACGCCGCCCGGCCTCTCTCCCAGGCGGAGTTGGATGCGCTGCCCGTTCTGTGCCGCGGCGCCGCGCTGCGCTTCCTGCTCACCCGCCTCTACGACTGGACCAACACGCCGCCGGGCGCGCTGGTGACGCGCAAGGACCCGCTGGAGTACCTGCGCCGCCTGCGCTTCCACGCTCAGGCCACCGGAGTTTCCGCCTATGGCGTCTGATGGAGTGGCCGCCCCCGCCGAGGCGGTGGTGGAGATCTGGACGGATGGCGGCTGCAAGCCCAATCCCGGCCCGGGCGGCTGGGGTGCCATCCTGCGCTTCGGCGCGCATGAGAAGGAGATGACGGGCGCGGAGCCCGCCACCACCAACAACCGCATGGAGCTGACCGCCGCCGCCGCCGCGCTGGAAGCCCTGAACAAGCCCTGCCGCGTGGTGATCCACACGGACAGCGAGTACGTGCGCAACGGCGTGACGCGCTGGGTGCACGGCTGGGTGCGCAACAACTGGCGCAACGCCGCGAAGGAGCCGGTGGCGAATTACGAGCTGTGGCAACGCCTGCTGGCCGCCGCCAAGCCGCATCAGATCGAGTGGAAATGGGTGCGCGGCCATGCCGGGAACACGATGAACGAACGGGCTGACAAGCTGGCCACCGCCGCTCGGATGGGCCTCGGGCGCTAGCCGCTGTGGGGAACGGCAGTCCAGGGTCCCGGTCCAGCGCCGACACACAGGGGTAAGCCGTCGTGGAAAAGTCTACACGGCCCTTGCTTCGGAAGATCGAATACCCTGTCGGAGAGGTTGGATGCCAGCGCCACGTCATGCGTGACGAGGAGCACCCCGATACCGCGTTCGGGCGACAATTCGCGCAGGAGCAGTGACAAGCCCCCACGAGGTGCTCCGCGCAGGATGTTGATGGCGCATCGGCAGGACCTGGACTGAGCCGGAGGAGTTTTGGCCGGTTGGCGGCGGCAGGCAGTACGTGAGGAAGGTCTCCGGCGCAGGCGGGCGGTGGTTGAGCGAGGAGTGTGGACGAACGGTGTTGTAGTGGCGGCGCCATTCCTCAATGAGGACCTCTGCCGCAGCGAGCGTGTTGAACACCTCCATATTGAGCAGCTCGTCGCGCAGCTTGCCGTTGAAGCTCTCGCCATAGCCGTTCTCCCAGGGACTGCCGGGCTCGATAAATGCGGTCTTCGCGTTTACGCCGCTGATCCAGCCCTTCACGGTCTTGGCTGTGAACCCGGGTCCGTTGTCCGAACGAACATGGCCAGGCACTCGCGAGTGAACTCATCCACGTCCGGCGAACCTCTTGGCTTCCGAAGCCGCACGTTCTCCCGCTCAAGCTCCTTCAGCCGCTTCACCTGATCCAGCTTCAGGCCACCAAACTCGGCGCGCCAGCGGTACTAGGTCTGGTCTGTGACCCCGGTCGTCCGTACCGCCTCCGACACCGTCTCACCCTGAGTTGTCAGCACCTCGACCTGCCGCAGCTTGGCCACCGTCTCCTCGGGCGTGTGCGTCCTTTTCCGGCCCATCCTCAGCCTCCCTAAAACAGCCGCCAGGTCACATTACCGGCGGACCGCTTCTACAGGGGCAGGTCACCAGGCGATCACTGCCGCGAGGGCAACGACGAGGAGACCTACGCGGCACATGGACCGGCCCTCAAGCAGAATTCGTGCCCTCAGGCGAAGGGCAAAGTCGCGCGATATTATAACACTCAATCGATCATGAACGACCGGGTCCCGGTGCGCCCGCTCCTCGGGACGGCTGCGCTGGTCAGGGCGTGAATCACGGAAGCGGATCCCGGGTGACCGGAAGATGCTCTGCGTAGGAAATTGAGTGCACTCCGCCTCGGGAGCGCTTAGGCCTTCCGCACACCCCAGGGCACAGGTGTCGGCGACGGCCTGATGCCGGTCAGGCTGCGTCGATAGGCGGTCTGGATATAGAACTGCCCGATCGGGATCGTGGGCGCATCCTCGAAGGCGAGCGCCTGGACCTCGGCCGCCAGGCGGGTGCGCTCGGCAAGGTCACCGGCGTCCAGCCAGGACTGCACCAGGGCCTCCATGCGCGGGCTGGAGTACCAGCCCGCCATCCCGCGCTCTCCCTGGCCACGGAGCGTGTTGTTGCGCACCGGATCTACCACGCTGCCGCCGCTGTTCCAGGTGTGGTAGATGCTCCAGCCGCCCTGCTCGACCGGGCCGCGGTTGTTGCGCCGCTGCAGGACGCTGCCCCAGTCGGTCTCCACCAGCTCCACATTCAGGCCGAGGCGTTGCAGCAGGTCGTAGGTCACCTGCCCCATGGGGGCGATGCTCGGGAAATCCGTGGGGTTGATGATGACGACCCTCTCGCCCGCATAACCTGCCTGGCGGATGAGGGCCTTGGCCAGGTCCAGGTTCCCGTCCTCGCGCATCGGGTCCGCCGATGGGGAGGTGCCGTAGGGCGTCCCGCAGGGGAAGAGGGAGTGGCAGACCTGGTAGGCGTTGCTGTCTCCTCCGGTCACCAGACCCATGTAGTCGTTCTGGTTCACCGCCATCATCACGGCACGACGCATCATTGGCTTGTCGAAGGGCGGGTGCAGGCTGTTGAAGCGAAGGATGGCCACGTAGCCGGTCGGGTCGGCCCGATCGATGACAATGTCCCGGTTGCGTCGAAGCTGCGGCAGCAGGTCGGCCATGGCCTGCTCCCACCAGTCCACTTCACCGGCCCGAAGCGCACCCGCGGCCGTCCCGGCGTCCGAGATGCCCAGCCACTCCAGGCGATCGAAGTGGACCTGCTTGCCGCCGCTGTTCCAGTCCGGCGCTTCCTGGCGCGGGACGTAGCCATCGAACCGCTGGTAGACGGCGCGGCTGCCCGAGTTGAACTCGTCGGCGGCGAAGCGGAAAGGGCCGGAGCCGACGAGTTCGGCCGTCTGGCGCCCCGGGGCGATGGCCGCCAGGCGCGTGGGCATGATCACCGGCAGCATGCCCGTGGGGGACGCCATCGCCTCGAGCAGGAACGGGAACGGTCGCTTGAGCCGGACCAGGAGGGTCCGGTCGTCGGCCGGCTCCCAAGCCTCGATAGCGGTCGCCGCGACCTGTCCCAGCGTATCGACGGACGCCCAACGCCGCATGCTCGCCGCGCAGTCGCTCGCCCGCACGGGCGAGCCGTCGTGGAAGCGCAGGCCCTCCCGGAGGCGGATGGTCCAGAGGCGGCTGTCCTCCGAGACGGTGTGTCCCTCCGCCATCTGCGGACAGGGCCGGAAGGTGCTGTCGACGGCGAAGAGCGTGTCGTAGACCAGCACGGCATGGGCGCGCGTGACGTTGGCCGTGGTGTAGCCCGGGTCCAGCACCGTCAGCGGTGCCTGCGGGACGAACCGAAGAACGCGGGCCGCAGCGGGCTGGGCGAGTGCGGCGCGCGCCAGTGTGATGGCCGCGGCGGATCCCAGAAGCGTGCGGCGGCCGATCATGCGGGCGACTCCCGTTCGATGTCCGAACATGGGACGGGCGGCCGGGGCAGTGTCAAAGGCTATCGCCGGCCTGCCGGACCGCAGAGGCGTGGGCAAAAAGGGTAGAAACGCCCCTACTTTCATGAACTTGTCCGGATGGGGGTTATCCCGCCTCATAACCCTTGCGCATGGAGTTCAACGGGCTGGTTAATGTCCTCCCTGCACTTGCGGACTGTATCGTCCCTTGGTCGGGTCCATGAAACGGAGGAGGACAGGGCTTTGCATCATCGCCAGCTCGAGGTCTTCAACGCGGTCATGGTCAGCGGCTCCGCCTCCCGGGCCGCAGAGCTCCTGCAAGTCACCCAGCCTGCCGTGAGCCGTGCGATCGCCGACCTCGAGGAGGCCCTGAGCTTCCCGCTGTTCAACCGGATCCGTGGGCGCCTCGTGCCGACACCCGAGGGCCAGCTCTTCTACGCGGACGTCCGCACGAGCTTCGTTGGTCTCGACCGCCTCAGGATGTCTGCCGCGCGGATCCGGGACTTCGGTGCCGGGAGCATCCGCATCGCGAGCCTCGCCGCCTACGGCAACACGCTCGTCCCCAGGGCGATCAGGACCTTCCGCGACAAGCACCCGGAGATCGCCATCACCTTTCAGATCGCCTCCTCGGCGCAGGTCCGCGAACTCGTCGTGAACGGGAACTTCAGCCTCGGCCTGGCAGCTGACGAAGTGGATCTGTCCGGGGTCGAGCACAGGGTCTTCTCCACCGGTCGCGCCAGCTGCGTCATGCCCCCTGGTCATCCGCTGGCCACGAAGGCGGTGATCCGCCCGGCCGATCTGGACGGAGTGCCCTTCGTCGCACTGGCCCCCGAGGACCGGGCCAGGGCGCGCATGAACGCGGTGCTCGACGCCGCCGGTGCCCGGCCGAACGTGGTCGTGGAGACACCTTTCGCGGCCACCGTCTGCGCCCTGGCGCTGGCGGGTGTGGGCGTCGGCCTCACCCAGGCGGTCACCGCCGAGGGCTTCCTTGAGCGCGGCCTGGAAATCCGGCCCTTCGAACCGGAGGTCTACTTCAAGACCTACCTGCTATTCCCCCCGGACACCCAGCGATCGATCCTGGTCAAGGACCTCGTGGCCGCCCTGCTGGCCGCGCGTGACCGGGGCACCGCCGACAACCCGGCACGGCACCGCAGCCGCGCCGCTTCGGGGGACAAGGGAGGCAGTCAGCGCCCGGCAACCTCCACGAGGACGCGGTAGACCCATTCGGTTCCCTGATCGAGGGAGTCGATCCCGATGCGCTCGTCGTTGCCGTGCATTCGGACCATGGTCTCGTTGTCCACGGGATACGGGTAGATGCCGTAGACCGGGACGCCCCGCATCCGCCAGGCCAGGGCATCGGTCCCTGCCTCGAACAGCGCGGGCGTCACCTCTGCCTGAGGCCAGATCCGTTCCGCATGGGACTTCAGCGCCCGGTAGAGATCGGTATCGGTGGACGAGGCGGGCCGGTTCGTGCGCGCATGGACGTTCTCCCGGGCCTCATCCAGCGACGAGAACGCGGGCGCGTCGATCTCGATTGTGTCGTCCTGGATCACTGCGCGCACATAGGCCGTGGCATCGTCCAATCCCTGCCCGGGAAGCAGCCGGATGTTCAGCTTTGCTTCGGCGCTGCCGGGAATGACATTCTCCTTGATCCCGCCCTGCAGCATCGTGATGGAGCACGTGTTCCGCATGAGCGCGTGCCACAGGTTGGGATAGGCCCCCATCTCGAAAATCCGCTGCCCGGCCGCACCGCCGGCCTCCTCGTCCTCGCTCGTCGCCAGTGTGTGGAAGTCCTCCGCGATCGGCCCCTCGGTGGTGCGGGACAAGGCCGCGAAGTACCCGCGTGTGAGGTCCGTCATCATCGGTGCCGGTTCGGTCGCGACCAGCTTCGCCAGGGCCGTGACCAGTCGGCCGATGGCTGTCCGGGAGGCGACGCCCGGCCAGGCGGAATGGGTCGGCGCCCCGCGCGCCCGCAGCCGCAGGACGATGGTGTTCTTGTCCCGCGTGGTGATGTTCACCTGCCGCGGCGTCCCGGCCCCGTCCACGAAGATCCAGCCCCCCTCGTTCAGGGCGAACTCGCAGTCGATCCTGTCCCAGGCCTGCTCGGCCAGCCATCGCGTGTTGTGCGGCCCGCTCTCCTCGTCTCCCTCGGAGAGGAAGATCACGTCCCGGGCCAGCGGCACGCGGTTCTCGGCCAGCATCATCACGGCACGGGCGAAGACGGCCAGGCCGCCCTTGTAGTCCATCGCCCCACGCCCGAGCACATAGCCGTCCCGGATCACGCCGCCGAAGGGATCCACGCTCCAGCGGTCCCGCTCCACCGGCACGACGTCGGAGTGGGCGGCCAGGAGGACGGGGCGCTTGCTTCCGTCCCCTCGAAGGCGCGCGATGAAGTGGGTCGGCCCATTCTCCCTCGGGGCCTTGATGAGGTCGATCTCGGCTCCGAGGGGAGCGAACTGCCCCCTCAGGAACTCCGCCAGCGCCGCCGTCTCGCCCGGCGGGTTGACCGTCGGGAAGCGCAGGAGCTCCTGTAGCAGGCGCGCGGTGGCGCTGGCGGTCTTGCTCATGCCGCGGCCTGGATCGTACCCGCGCCGAGGGCGACGAGAAGGTTCTCCAGATCACCCCAGAGGTCGCCCTCCTGCTCCAGCCCGATGCTGATGCGCAGGATCGCGCCCTCATTCGTCCAGGGATTCACCGCACGGTCGCCCTTTACGGCCATGGGCGCGATCAGGCTGCGCGTACCGCCCCAGGAGGCCCCGATCGCAAAGACCTTCATCGCCGTCAGGGCCGGGTTGAGCGCCGCCTCTGCCCCGGGCTTGAGGACGATGCTGAACACGCCGCCCGAGCCCTTGATGTCCCGTGCCCAGAACTCATGGCCCGGGCAGGAGGGCAGGCAGGGGTGCAGCACCCGCTCCACAAGCGGATGGTCCCGGAGGCGCCGGGCGAAGGTCTCGGAGACGCGGCCGACATGGGCGAGGCGGACGCCCATGGTCTCGATGCCGCGGAGCGCGAGCGAGACCTCGTCCGGGGACACACCCACGCCGAAGGCCCGCAGCACCACCTTCATGCGCTGGCGCAACTCGATGTCCTTCACGGTGATGGAGCCGAGCAGTAGGTCGGAATGCCCGCCCACGTATTTGGTCAGCGCCTCCGACGCGAAATCGCAGCCATGCTCCAGCGGCTTGAACAGCAGCGGTGTGCACCAGGTGTTGTCGCACCCGACCAGGACACCGCGGGCCTTGGCCGCGTGCGCGATGGCCGGGATATCCTGCACCTCCATCGTCCCGGAACCCGGCGATTCCACCCAGACGAGCTTCGTGCGATCGTCGATCAGATCGGCAATCCCGGCGCCGATTAGCGGGTCGTAGAACGTGCACTCGATCCCGCGCGAGGCGAGGTAGTCGCGGCAGGCGCCGCGGACGCCGCTGTAGACATTGTCCGGCACCAGCACCCTGTCCCCCGGCGCCAGAAAGGTCAGGAAGACCAGCATGACGGCCATCTGGCCGGAGGGGACGAGCACGGTTCGGACGCCGCCGTGAAGTGCGGTCATCTGCGCCTCCAGCACCCGCATCGTCGGCGTGCCGTGCAGCCCGTAGGTGTAGCCGTCGAAGCCGCGCGTACCACGGGCGGCGAAGCTCTCCGCATCCGGGTAGGTGATGGTGGAGGCGCGGTAGGTCGGGACGGTGAGGCTGCGGAAGCCCTCGTGCGAGACCTCGGGGTGCTGAACGCAGCGGGTCAGGTCGTGCATGGATGCCTCGATGCGGGACTGGATGGCAGGTTAGGCGGGGCGCGGCAGGGTATCAGCGGATCGGCGGCGCGTATTGCAGGCCGCCCTGGGTCCAGAGCCGGTTCTGCCCGCGCGGGATGCCGAGCGGCGCGATGGTGCGGTCCCAGACCTCGGCGAAGTTGCCGACCTGCCGGATGACGTTGAAAGCCCAGCGGTTGTCCAGGCCCATGGAGCGACCGAGGTCGCCGTCCACCCCCAGCAGGCGGCGGATGTCCGGGTTTGCGCTGGCGAGTCCCTCCTGGACGTTGCTGCTGGTCACCTCGAGTTCTTCGGCGGCCAGCATGGCATGGTGGGTCCAGCGGACCACGTCGAACCACTTGTCGTCGCCTTTGCGGACGAAGGGGCCGAGCGGCTCCTTGCTGATGACCTCGGGCAGAAGGACATAGTCGCCGGCGCGCGGTCCCTCTCCGAACCGGAAGCTGGCCAGAGCGGAGGCATCGGTCGAGTAGCTGTCGCATCGTCCGGCGCGGAACGCGGCGCGGAGTTCCGAGACGTTGTCGATGAGCACGGGGGTGAAGCGCATGCTGGTGCGCCGGAAGTAGTCGGCCACTGCGAGCTCGGTCGTGGTCCCCGGCAGGATGCAGATGGTGGCCCCGTCCAGTTCCCGCGCCGATTTCACCCCTGCTGATGAGTGCACCATGAAGGCCGTGCCGTCGTAGAAGGTGGTCCCGGCGAAGAGCAGACCGAGGCTCGTCTCCCGCGCCAACGACCAGGTGGCCGTCCGGACGAGCAGGTCCACCTCGCCCGACTGCAGGGCGGTAAAGCGGTTCGTGGAGGTCAGCACCACGAACCGCACCTTGCCCGCGTCGCCGAGGGCGGCGGCGGCGACGGCGCGGCAGAATTCGGCCTCGCTGCCCCTCATCTCGCTCCTGTTGTCCGGGAAGGCGAAGCCTGGGTTCGTGCCGGAGACGCCGCAGGTGACGAAGCCCCGGGCGCGCACGGCATCCAGGGTCGGGGAGCCGGAGGCCTGGGCCATGGCAGCCGAGGTCAGCAACGTGGCCGCCAGACAGAAGAGGATGGACCGGAGCATGGGGATGTCCTGCGGCGGTTGCGACCTGCCGAAGGTGACGCGGAAGACCCGTGCCCGGGAACTGACCAGGCGAACTGAGTCCATGCCCGGATGTTATAGGCGCAGTTCTCCAGCTTGATCGCCGGCACCCGGTCTGGACGTCACGCGCTCACGTCGGACCGGGCCAAGGCCATCATGTCCGGGGCGTCCGGGGTGGAGAGCCCTCCACGACATCAGGAGCGGAATGGCCGCTTTCGGTAGATCCTAGTGGAAGAGCTGACACTCGGGCACCTCCGGCACCCTATCGTTGCTGATCCGATCAAGCCTGCTGCGCTCTGGGCGTCCGTGAAGCCTGCCTGCCGGAGGAGCCCTGCCGGGGGCGAGGCTGGCGGCCCAGGTTCCGGAACGCTCAGCGGCCCGGATCGATCCCCCCTCGACCAACCGGGTTGAATTGCGTGACGATGACGCGCCGCGCTGATCGCCTTCTGAAGCGCCGGTAGCAGGCCAAATCTGGCCGCTCAGCACAGTCTAGTCTTCCAGACAGCGTCTACTTACGGAAGGCTGATCGCCGTCCAGCAAGGACTGGAATGGGCGCTGGCATATCAGGAAGGACGGGCGGCGCAGGTTCAGCCGGCGAGGCCGAGCGGTTCACCTCCCTGCAGCGACGTCGAATTCCAGGAAGGCCGAGATCTGCTCGAAGTCACTCACCAGCAGTTCCACTCTCGCCTTCCACGGTCCCGGGATGGCCAGTTCCGGCCCTTCGTGGACGAAGGTGCCGGGCTGTGTCGGCGACATCCTGCGGCGGAGCCCGACAACTCCCGCTCCTTCTTGGGAGAGTTCGAGCCAGACTTCTGCCGGGCCCTCAGGGTGACCATCCCGCTCGAGACGTAGGGTTATCCGGTTCGAGCCAGTGAGACCGGGGCTCACCAGGAGATGGACGGTCCACCCGCTCACACGGGCGGTAGCATTCCGCTCGGTGCCCTCCTTGTGACGGTGCACGGCATGCACGTGACCGGCATCACCCGTTTGGGCGGCGTGGGGCGATGTCGCGCTCAGCACGGCGGTGATGCCGAGGACGGCAAGGCCGATCAGTCCCTCGGCCTTAATGCTGCGTGACAGGGCGGCAGGTCCCTGCGTCGGCAAGGCAGGGGTCAGCCGGAGATGGTTCACGGCGGCCAGGATCAGGAGCAGCGACGCCCCGAGGATCTTGGCGAGGACCAGTTGGCCATAGGTGGTGGTCACCAGGGCGTCCCAGGCCGGCATGTGGCGGAGCGCCTGGATCGCGCCGCTGACGAGGAGGACGGCGACGGCCGGGATGGCCAGGGCGGCGAAGCGCCGCACCGCGGGTGACGCTCTGCTGCCTTCCCGGGCCAGCAGCACGAGGAGAGGCCAGAATGCGCCGAGCCAGTAGGCCGCGACGAGCGCGTGCGCCGCCAGAAGCGCCTGCATTGCCGCTCCCCCGGCCGCTGCATGACCTGAGAGGCTCAGGCCGACAGCGGCGATGACCGTGCCGAGGACGCCTGCCGCCCTGGCGACCTTCCCGGCGACGATCAGGGAAGTCGCCACGAGCGCCATCCCTGCGGCGGCGACCAGGCAACGGAGGAACACCGTCGACGTCGAGGCCGCCACGATCATGCCAGGGTCGGACAGGCCTGATGGGAACGGGGCGGCCAGCATCGCCCCACCCTGGACCGGAAGGGTCAGCAGGGCGAGAACGACCCCCCCCAGCGCCGCCGCCGCCATCCCGCGCCGCTCGCCTCTGCCGACCTCCTGCACCAGCGCCCGGAACAGGGCACCGCCTGCGCCAAGCGCGAAAGCGACGTAGAACAGGAACCGCAGCACCTCGCCCGCGGTGCTCCAGGCGGTTCCGGCGTCGTCGGACGGTGCCGAGCGTGTCACCGGAGCCGCGCGCACTCCGAAGGCCAGACTTCCGCCGACAGGGTGCCCGTCGGCTGAGACGATCCGCCAGCTGGCGAGATAGGTGCCGTTCGGCAGGTCGGGTGGCAGCCGTGCCGAGAGCAGGTCACCCACGCCGTGCGCCACCCCGGCCAGGGTGACCGGGCCGTTCGGCCCCACGAGATGGAGGTCCAGGAGCCTGACCTCCTCGTCGAAGCGGAGAGCAAGGCTTGGGGGACTCCCCTGCAGGGTGGCGCCGTCAGGCGGGTTCGCTTCCACGAGCGAAGCGTGGGCCCAGGCGCCCGTGACGGTCGCGAAGCACAGCAGCAGCGCCACCCCTGCGGCGCGTAGGCAGCCTGGCAGGCTCATCGGTCCCCTTCTCCGTCCGGCCGCCCGCGTCACCGCATCAGCCCTTGGGCGTGATGCGGACGCTGTAGGCCGGGTAGCGCAGGCGCTCCCCGGGGGCCGACGGGCGCTCGATCCAGCGCGACACCTTCCCGCCCTCGCAGTCCTGGACGACAGGGAAGTAGAGGGTCGCGCCCGGCTCGGCCGGGGTGCGGACGAGGAGCACGAACTCCTGGTACTGGTCATCCGGCAGATTGCCGCCCTGCCAGGACACCTCGCGCGGGACATGCGCCGTGCCGTGCTCTCCCTGGACAGTTACGCCGCCCTCCATGCGCGTGGTCAGCGCCCAGCCCGCGACGGGCATGGCTTTCGCGCCGCGCAGTTCCGGCGGCACCTGGAGGCGGATGCCCGTGGTAGCCGCACCCTCGCAGCCGTGCGGGACACGGATGGCAATGCGGACGTAGCTGTCTGCCGGAAGGGTCGGCTGGTCCACTGTCACATGCGCCAGGGCAGCGCCAGAGATCAGCGCGCCAAGGACGCTGAGGCCGATGAGAAGGCGGGTCATAGGGTTTTCTCCTGAACGAGGTGTGTCGCGAAATCCTGGAGCAGCACGGGAGTGCGGGCACCGGAGGTCCGACCCCTTAGGATCCGTCCGGCCGTCCCGAGGTCGTTCCATTCAGAGGCCGAGACGCTGAGCCGCGGCGAGTGCCGCTTCCCGGGCCTGGCCGTCCATCCAAACGCGGCCAGCACGCACCTGCACCATGCGCTCCGGGCCGATCAGGTCCGGGGTGCCCTTGTGGAACGGCGGCACCGGCTCGTACTCGAGGAGGAGCTGAACCCGCTCGGCCGCCTCCTGGCCTCGCAGCAGGACGGCGAGGGTCAGGCCGAAATCGAGGCCTGCCGTTGCACCGGCGCCGGTCAGCCGATTCCGGTCCTGCACCACGCGGGCGTTAACCTTCGTCGCGCCCAGGAGCGGCAGGAGGTCGGCCACACCCCAATGGGCTGTCGCCTGGTATCCGCGCAGGAGACCAGCGGCGCCGAGCACGAGGCCACCCGTGCAGACGCTCGTGACGTAGCGCGCACTGCTCCCCCGGTCGACGAGGAAGTCCAGCACCGCCCCGCTCTTCATGCAGGCGACAGACCCCATAAGCCCGCCCGGCACAAACAACACGTCGAGGTCGCGGGGGCACTCGGCCAGGGTGCAGGTCGGCGCGACGGGAAGGCTGATATCCGTCAGGACCGGATCCCTGGTCTCCCCGACGAGGTGAATGTCGGACCCGAGCATGTTCAGGATCGTCTGCGGACCGACCAGGTCGAGCATGATCATCCCCGGGTAAACAAGCATCGCGACCTTGAGCGGCGCTGGCGCTCCCGGCCGCTGCAGCATGCGGGGCCTGGGAAGCGGCTGGGGCGCTGACTGCGCCATGGCAACAGGGGCGCCCAGCCCCACGAGGCCACCGGCGAGCGTGGAGGTGGCAAGACGGCGCCGGGAGAGGCCGGTCTCCGCCGGAGGGTGATCGTTCTCTGACAAGGCGTCCTCCTCAGAACTGGGCGGTCAGCGACGCGAGCACGGTGAAGGGCACGTTCACCCGGAGGGTGTTCGCGCCGTCCGTGTCGTAGATGCGCTGGTGGTTGATGTTCTGGACGTTGACCTGGGCGCGCAGGGGCGTGCGCGAGACCTCGAAGCGGTACCAGGCGGCCGCATCGAGCCTGGCATAGGCCGGAAGCGAGAAGGTATTGGGCAGGGTCGCCTCGCGACGGCTCTCGGCCCGCACGCCACCGCCGATGCCGACGCCCCGAAGGGGCGATCCGCCACCGAACTCGTAGGTGGTCCAGACCTGGCCCGCGTGCCGGGCCACCCCCGCGAGGTTGTTGCCGATGGGCAGGCGGTTGTCGCGGGTCACCTCGGCCTCGGTGAAGGCGTAGCTCGCCACCGCGTTCCACCCCGGCAGGATCTCGCCGGCCAGATCGACCTCCACGCCCCGGCTGCGCTGCTCGCCAGAGGCAATCGAGAAGACGGGGTTGGCCGGGTCCGTGGTCGGGACATTCGTGCGGGTGATGTGGAAGAGCGCGACCGTCGCCTGGGCCCGGCCACTGAGGAAAACCTGCTTGACCCCGACCTCGAACTGCTCGGATGTGCTCGGCGAAAGGGCGGCACCACTCGCCGTCGTTGCCGTCGTCGGCACGAAGCTGTTGGCCCAGTTCGCGAACAGGGTCGTGTCCGATATCGGCTCGTAGGCGATGCCGATGCGCGGCGAGAAGCGGCCTGCCGAGTTCTCGCCTTCCACGCCGGTGATCCGGTTCCGGCTCGACGTCTCGGTCGAATCGTAGCGGCCGCCGAGCAGGACGCGCAGCTCGGGGGTGAGCGTCACGAAGTCCTGCACGTAGCCCGCGTGATTGGCGAAGCTGCTGCGGGTATTGGAGGCAAGGCGCGCGGCACCTGGCACGACGCCGTACACGGGGTTGAGGAGGTCCAGGTTGGGCAGGGTGGTCTGGAAGCCGACGGAGGTGTTCGCGCTCCAGTAGGATTCGGCGCCGACGAGCCAGTCGTGCCGGACAGGCCCGGTCATGAAGGTGCCGGAAAGCTCGTTCTGGAGGTCGTAGTCCCGGATGTGCTGCGGCCCGAAGATCGTGGTGCGCTGGACTGTCCGGTTGTCGGCCAGGATTCGGAGTGTCGAGAAGCGGTCGGTGCCAAGATCGTAGTCCACTCCGGAGGCGTTGAGGCCGGACCGGAATCGCAGGCCCTCGCCAAAGGAGTGGACCCAGTTGTAGCTGACCCGCCCGGCATCACGGCGCGACGCCCCCTGGTTCGGGTCGTCGAAGTTGCGGGAAAGCGGCAGCGACAGGGTCTGCCTTGAGAGAGGCGACTGGTAGAGGCCGTAGCTGAAGTCGCTCCGGAGGTACTGCGCCCGGATGACCACCTCGTCCTGGGCCGTTGGGCGCCAGCGGAGCGAGGGATTGATGAACTGGCTGCTGGACCCGCCGAAGTCCCGGTACGAGTTGCTGCGGTCCAGTGCGGCGTCGAGCCGGAAACCGAGGGTTCCGTCCCCGGTCACGTCGCCCTCGTTGATGTCGAAGGTTGAGCGGAAGAGGCCGTAGTTGCCGACCGTGCCGCTCACCGTCCCGAAGCGGCCGTCCACCGGAGCGCGGGTGACGATATTGGCGACACCGCCCGAGGAGAGGTTGCCGCCGTAGAGGACGGAGGCGGGCCCCTTGAGGATGTCGATCCGCTCGATGCCCTGGACGTCCTGCTGGTTGCTGGTCTCGCGGAAGCCGTCGCGGAGGTTGGCAGACCCGTCGTTGAACCCGCGGATCCGCAAGGCGACCGAGCCGGGGATGGCGTTGCTGCTCGTCACCCCGCTGACAGTCTCGACGGCCTGACGCACGGTCAGGGCCGCCCGGTCCTGGATCAGGGTGTCCGGTACCACCTGGACAGCCACAGGCACGTCCTGGATCGGTGCCGGAAGGCGGAGGGCCGTCGAGGACTCCGGGGCGAGATAGCCGCGGAGGCCGGGGGCCGCCCCGGTCACCGAGACCTCCGGCACCCGGACCGGATCGCCGATGAACGGGTCTGGCGCTGGTGCCTGCTGGGCCAGGGCCGGGCCGGTCAGGCCCGTCGAGGCGAGAAGGGCGAAGCTCAGGCCGATGGCTGGAGCGGCACGGGATGGGGCGCAGGTCGGGCGCGAGGGAAGACTCGTCGGGCGCATGCTGCGCTTTCCTGGATAACGGTGAGGCACGCGAGCGGAGCACGCGCGACAAGGCCGGGCGCGACACAAGAGGTCGCACCCGGCTACGGACCGGTATCAGGAAAGGGGCGGTGCTCTGGGCTGTTGTGGCGGAGCGCGCGGCGGGGTGGTCGGAAGTCCTTCCGCGCCGAAAAGGCCAATGACCAGCACGTAGCCGACGGGCTGAGCCAGCCTGGGCGGCTCCGACGGCGTGGTTGCCATCGGCCCCTGGCAGAGGGTGCAGCAGTCGTCCGCCTGCACCGGCTTTACGGGCTTGCCGTCCTCGTCGAGGAGGATCTGGCGCTTGCCCTCGTGGGTGCAGAGCTCGATGGCCTGTGCAGAAGCAAGCTGCGCCATGGCCCTGGCATGCGGCAGCACGGCCCCCGCCCACTGCAGAAGCAGCAGGATAGCGAGAAAACGAGCAAGGCCTGTCCGCGGGCGGCGCATAAGGAATGACTTACCCGACCGTTAGCCCGTTCGTCACGCCCTCCCTTCGGATCCGGCATGGGACAGATTGTCCCGGTCATCCGAGATGGCCAGGGGCCTGGATCGAGCCGGGGAAGTCTGGCGCTCGGATGATCCTGTCCGGGAGGCGTGACACGAGAGTCTACCGGTCCCTGACAACGCAAGCCATGCGTCGCCACCCGAGAGGCCTTGTTCGCCTTCTCGCCTGACTGCTGCTCCTGCAGTGGGAGCTTCCTCTTCGACGGGGATGCTCGCGACGGGAACAACCAACTCCCCGGCGTGCCGCGACACGACCGGCGAGCGGAGCTGCTCTACTCGCACCCGAGCGGCATTCAGCCCGGTCCGAACGTCGGGTGGGCGCCCGGGTCCTACTACGCCGACAACGCCAACCAGCTCAGGGTCGATCCCTATGCGTTGCTGAACCTCAGGGTCAGCTTCGATCGCGGAACGAGGCTGTCCGGGTGTCTCGAGGCCTGGAACCTCACAGACGAGCGCTCCATCGCCAATGTCGCGATAGCTGGTTCCAGCCAATGGTGCGTCGGAGACCTTCAACCCAGGGACAGGGCGCCGTCTACCGTGGGCTGAGTTACCGCTGGTAAGACTGGAGCCAGAAAGCGGGCCCGCGTATCTCCTGCCGTCCGTGCCACCCGCCGGAGGACAGTAATCACGATAGTCGGGAAGCTGGCCGGTCAACTTCGCCTTTCCAATGCTCCGCTGCATACGCCCGAGATCTACGTCATCAGCCCCACGCAGGGATGACGGGCGGCGTTCCAGGTACTGGAAGCCTCCTGGAGGTGCCGCAAAGGGCCATCAGAGCAATCTCTGCAACTCGCAGAAGAAAAGAGGTCAGGCCTAGTCGGGGCCTCGCTCCAGGGTCCCCAACTTCGGGTTTCATGGGTCCAAGGCGCGGTCTTGGCAGGTGCATGACAACCAGCCCCCGTACCGGATTATCAGCAACATCAACGATCCGGTTGACCGCCTGGGACACTGCCATGCCGTTGCCCATGGCCACCGAAGGGCCATCCCGGCGCGGCGCGAAGCGTACCCAGCACCCGCGCCATGTTCTTGCCCACGCGCCCCAGCGCCTCGTCCCAGGGCAGGACTGCGAAACGGTCGAATTCCAGAACCCACCCTCCGCCGGAGACGGGGATGCGGGAGGTGCAGCGCAGGGATTCCACGGCCGGCATCGCCTCGACCCGCCAGGCGAAGACGGCCAGGTCCTTGCCGGGCAGGTAGCCGTGCACGCCGAGATCGGTCAGGTCCTCGGCCGAAACCTGCAAGCCTGTCTCCTCCCGCAGCTCGCGCACCGCCGCCTCGGCAAAACCCTCCCCCGCCTCCGCCACGCCCTTCGGAATATCCCAGAGCACGGAGCGCGCGGCGTGGCCGAGCAGGAGACGCGCCCCGTCGCTGACGAGGACGCCGCAGCTGGTCCGGCGCGGCTTGGCGGGACGGCGGGGCATGCCGGCGCCCTCAGCCGAACCGGCCGTGCCAGATCTCCGCCGCCCGCGCATCGGCCGCCCCGGGCGTCGCCGCACGCCCCATGGCCAGAAGGCCGAGCGAGATGGTTCCGATCACCGTGCCCTCCGCATGCGCGTCCCGGACGCGGCCCTGCCACACCCCCAGGAAATCGCTGGCGGCGGCGCGGGTTTCGCGCAGCGCCGGCAGGCTGAGCACCTCTACCTCCGGCCCGGCCATCAGGTGCGCGGCCACGGGCTTCGCAGGCCCCCGCTCCGCCTCCCCTCCCCCGCCCTTGACGACGAGCAGGCGCGGCCGGGCCATGCGCTGCGCCACGGCGAGATGCGCGGCGATGTAGGGCGGGTGGAACACGCCATCCACGCCGGCCGGCGCGTTCGCCGGATTGATCAGCCGGGCCACGGTGTTGATAGGGGAGCGCAGGCCGAGAAAGGAGCGCAGATGCAGCAGCTCATCCAGCCGCGGGCTCATCGCGCGCAGCGGCAGGTAGGCGAAGTTCGAGACCCCGACTGCCTCCAGCGCCTCCGCCCGGCAGCGGACGGCGCGCAGGCCGAGCAGCGGCAGGGCCTCCAGCACGGGCATCCCGGAGGTGAAGGCGTTGGAGCCGTGCATCAGCACGCGGTGCCCGGCGCGCGCCAGCGCCAGTGCGGCCAGCAGAAACCAGGGCGCCCCCCGCGTGCGGCCGGAGCCGTAGGAGGGCCAGTCCAGTTCCACTCCGCCGCCATCCATCGCCGGGCCGGCTCCCACGGCCTCCCGCGCGGCCTCGACAAGGCCTGTGAGTTCCTCCGGGTCCTCGCCGCGGTAGCGCAGCAGCATGAGGAAGGCGCCAACCTGGATCGGCTCCGCCGCGCCGGCCAGCACCATGCGAAGCGCCTCCCGCGCCTCCTCCCGCGTCAGCGCGCGGGAGCGGCCGGGGCCGCGGCCGAGGGTGCGGATGAAGGGCGCGAAGGGGTGCTCCGGCTCCGCCTCGTCCGAAGCGGGACCGGCACCGTCAGGCTGCATCCAGCACCCTCTCCGCCACGGTCCCGCCCTGGGCCAGGGTCACGGCCTCCCCGATCAGCAGGAGAGTCGGCCCTTCCGGCGCTGCTTCCGCCACCCGTGCCGCGATTGTGCCGAGCGTGCCCCGGATTGCCCGCTGGCCCGGCAG
The DNA here is from genome assembly GCF_017813365.1 of Roseomonas indoligenes. GTDB lineage: Bacteria > Pseudomonadota > Alphaproteobacteria > Acetobacterales > Acetobacteraceae > Roseomonas > Roseomonas indoligenes. The sequence continues at coordinate 99,762 of NZ_JAGIZA010000001.1, read as the reverse complement.
CGTCGCGTTCTCCACCGCCACGACGGGGGTCGAGGCGGGCAGGCCCGCCCCCATCAGGCGCTCCACCAGCCCTTGCAAGGTCCGCATTCCCATATAGGCCGCCAGCGTGCCTCCGAGTGCCGCCAGGGCCTTCCAGTCGTGCTCCGGCAGGGCGCCGTCGACCCCGTGCGCGGTGATGAGGTGCAGGCCGCGAGAGACGCCGCGATGCGTCACGGGAATGCCCAGCGCCGCGGCGGCCGCGACGGCCGCGGTGACGCCGGGCACCACGCCCACGCTCAGCCCCGCCTCGCGCATTGCCTCCATCTCCTCGCCGCCGCGCCCGAAGACAAAGGGGTCGCCGCCCTTCAGCCGCACGACGCGAAGCCCTTCGCGGGCATAACGGACGAGAAGCGCGTTGATCGCCGCCTGGTTCATCGAGTGCCGCCCGCAGCGCTTGCCCACGTCGATCCGCCGCGCGTCCCGGCGCGCCAGGGCGAGCACCTCCGGGCTGACAAGCCGGTCGTAGAGCACGACATCGGCCCGTTGCAGGGCGCGCAGCCCCGTGAGGGTGAGAAGCCCGGGATCACCCGGCCCCGCCCCGACGAGCAGCGCCTGCCCGGGCGGCCGGGGCAGCCCGGTGCGGGCGGCGTTCTCCAGCAGCGCCTCCATGCTCCGGTCCGCCTCTGCCTCGTTCCCGGCGAGCACGGCCTCGGCGACGGGTCCGTCCAGCACGGCGTCCCAGAAGCGCCGGCGCAGGTCGCGCCCGGCCAGCCGGGCCGTGGCCGCCGGGCGCCAGGCCCGGCAGAAGCCGGCCAGCCGGCCATAGGCCGGCGGCACCGCGGTCTCCACCCGCCCGCGCAGGTCGCGCGCCAGGGCCGGGGCAGCGCCCGCCGTGCCGATCGCGATCGTCATCTCGCCGCGCTGGACAATGGCGGGGGTGGTGAAGTCGCAGAGCGGGCGGCGGTCCACGGCGTTGACGAGCACGCCGCGGGCCCGGGCCTGCGCCACCACGGCCGCCGCGGCATCCCCATCCTCCAGCGCGACGTAGCAGAGGCGGACGCCGTCGAGGTCCCCTGCCTCGAAGCCGCGGCATTCCAGGCGAAGGCCTCCCTCCTCCGCCATGGCCAGGATTTCGTCCTCCGGCGCCGGGTCCACCGCCCGGATCTCCGCCCCGGTGCCAGCGAGGAGGCGGGCCTTCGCGGCCGCCATTTCCCCGCCGCCGACGATGAGCACGTGCTGGCCGCCGAGGTCGAAGAAAACGGGAAAGAGGCTGTGTCCACCCGGCGCGTCACCGGCCCGTCCAGCGGGGGGAAGGAGATCCGTCATGCGCGCTCCGGGGTTCCCAGGGGGAACCGGGAGGCGGGCCGCCTTTGGACCGCCGGATGGTTTCGGGGAGATCGCCCTGGCCTGCACCGTTGCAGGCCACTCCCTCAGGTCGGATAGATCACGGCGCGGCTCGGGAAGGCAAGCCGGATATGCCGCCCAACTGTGCAGATCTGAGCACATCTGGTCGGGGCCGGGTCTCTGATGACGATCTTGGGTGCAATCGTCTATATAGCAGGCAAATCTTTGAACCCAGGGTCCATGATGTCTGGCGAGCGCTGGTCCCAGGGCCGGCGGCATTCACGGTAGCGCAGCAAGGAGGTCAGTGTCGGACAGCCGGGCTGCTGACCCTGGTCAGAGAGGGGGGGGGTACTACCAGGGCTTTCCACTGCGGCAGGTCCTGCGGGCGAGGACCCCCGGCAAGGACCCCGGGCGATGCCGCCCCAGAGGCATCGGCGACCGGCAGCCCCGTGCCACCCGGCGGCACGCTGCCTCCTTTCCGCCGTATTGCTTTTTGAAGGGCCCCGCTTAAAACGCCCATACGTACGTATTTCTTCGTTCCGATCGGGGAGGGACGCATGGGACGTCGCCCCACGATCGACCGCGACAAGGTTCTGGACCTGGCCGAGGGCATCCTGTTCGCCGAGGGAACAAGGGGCCTGACGATCGACGCCGTCGCCAAGGCGGCGGGGTGCTCCAAGGGCGGGTTGCAGTCCAGCTTCGGGACCAAGAACGACCTGATCGCCGCCCTGATGGAGCGCTGGGAGCGGGAGCACGACACCCGGCTGGCGGCCTGCATCGGCGCCTCCTCCTGCCCGGTCGATGCCCTGCGCGGGCACATCGAGATCAGCCTGGCGATGACCGAGGCAAGCAAGGCGCGCGCGGCCGGGCTGATGGCCGCCCTCATCGAGGCGCGCGACCACGTCGCCAAGACCAAGACCTGGTACAGCGAGCGCTTCAGCGTCCTCGGCCTCAGGACGGAAGAAGGCCGGCGCGCGCGCGTCGCCCTCTTCGCCGCCGAGGGCGCCTACATGCTGCGCGCCTTCGGCCTCGTCCAACTCGGCGAGGAGGAGTGGCGAATCCTCCGCCAGGACATCCTCGCCCTGCTCGACGGCACGCCCTCGGGCGAGGCCCAAGATGCGGATGCCCGCGGCTGGTGCCCGCAGGCCCCGCCCGTCGGGGCGCCGGCCCGTGCCAGCAGCGAACACCGTGTCAGTCCCGAACACCGGGCCAACACCGAACACCGTGCCAGCACCGGGCACGAGGAAAAATCCCTTGTCTGAACCTGGATCAGCAGCCTTGAAAGCCATCGTCCTCTGCGCCGGTCAGGGAAAGCGCCTGCTTCCCCTGACCGAGCGAGCGCCCAAGTGCCTGCTGCGCGTGGGCGACCGGTCCATCCTGGAATGGCAGCTCCGCGGGTTGTCGGCGGCCGGCATCACCGAGGCCACCCTCGTCACCGGCTTCGAGGCCGCGGCGATCGAGGCAGCTCTGCCCGGCATCACCCCGCCGGGCCTGCGCGTCCGCACCCGGTTCAACCCCTTCTTCGCCGTCGCGGAGAACATCGGAAGCTGCTTCCTGGTGCGCGACCTGCTGCAGGCCGGCGAGATGGTGCTGCTGAACGGCGACACCCTCTTCGAGCCCGCCGTGCTGCGCCACCTGCTCGCCGCGCCCGACGCCCCGATCACCGTGACCATCGACCGCAAGCCCGGCTACGACGCGGACGACATGAAGGTCTCGGTCGAGGGCACGCGCCTGCGCGCCATCGGCAAGACCCTGTCCCCGGAGGAGACGAACGGCGAGTCCATCGGGATGCTGCGCTTCCAGGACGGCGGCGGTGCCCTTTTCGCCGCGGGGCTGGAGGCGGCGCTGCGCCAGCCTGAGGGCCTGCGGCGCTGGTACCTATCGGTCATCCACGCCCTCGCCGGCACGGGCGACATTCGCGTCACCTCGATCGAGGGCCTCAGCTGGGGCGAGGTGGACTACCCGAACGACCTGGAGCAGGCCGAGGCGCTCGTTCGCTCCTGGGCGGCCCCCGCGCCCGCCATGACAGGGGCGGGCTGAGGTGGAGCGGCTCCCGACACGGAACACCATCCCCCAGCGCCTCGGCACCTTCGGCACCCTGACGGAGGCGCTGGACTACGCTGCCCAGGGGGAGACGGGTTTCGGCTTCCATGACGGCCGGGGCGCGGTGACCCGCGCCCTGCCCTATGCCGCCCTGCGCGCGGAGGCGCGGGCCCTGGCCCGGCGGCTGCTCGGCGCCGGCCTAGCGCGGGGGGAGCGCGTGGCGATCGTCGCGGAGACGCATCCGGACGTGGTCGCCGCCTTCCTGGCTTGCCAGTATGCCGGGCTGGTGCCGGCGCTCCTGCCCCTGCCCACCGCCTTCGGCGGGCGCGAGACCTATATCGAGCACATCGCCCGGCTGGCCCAGGCGTCGCAGGCCTCGGCCCTCTTCGTGCCGGCCGCGCTGCAATCCTGGCTGGAGCCCTTTGCCGAAGGGGCGGGGCTGGCGATCTTCGGCACGGTGGCGGGGATGCCCGTGGACGAGGCCCGGGAGGCGGCGCTGCCCGAGCCGCGCCCGCTAGGCGAGGACGAGATCGCCTACCTGCAGTTTTCCTCGGGCAGCACGCGCTTCCCGGTCGGCGTCGCCGTCACCGGGCGCGCGCTGATGGAGAACATCCGCTCCATCCTGCAGCACGGCCTCCGGCTGGGGCAGGATGACCGGGCGGTGTCCTGGCTGCCGCTCTACCACGACATGGGTCTGGTGGGCTTCATGCTGGCGCCGCTCGCGGGGCAGGTGACGGTGGACTACCTCTCGCCGCAGGAATTCGCCCGGCGCCCGCAGCTCTGGCTGCGCCTGATCTCCGCGCACCGCGCCACCCTCTCCTACAGCCCGAGCTTCGGCTACGAGCTCTGCACCCGCCGCGGCCGGCCCGACCCGTCGCGGGAGGCGCCGCTCGATCTCTCCTCCTGGCGGGCAGCGGGGATCGGGGGCGACATGATCCGCCCGCAGGTGCTGGCGCGCTTCGCCGAGACCTTCGCGCCGGACGGCTTCCGCGGGGAAGCCTTCGTGCCGAGCTACGGCATGGCCGAGGCGACGCTCGCCATCAGCTTCGCGCCGCTGGACAAGGGCTTCGTGACGGACACGGTGGACCTGGACCGGCTGGAGCGCGAGGGCGTGGCCGCCCCGGCCTCGGACGGCACCATGCGCCTGCGGGAATTCGCCCTCTGCGGCCCGCCGGTGCCCGGTACGGAACTGGAGATTCGCGACGCCGCGGGCGCTTCGCTGCCGGAGCGGCGCGTCGGCCATGTGGTGGTGCGCGGCCCCGGGCTGATGCAGGGCTACGACAACCGGCTGGAGGAGAGCGCGGCCGCCCTCTCGCCCGAGGGTTGGCTGAGCACGGGCGATCTCGGTTACCGGCTGGATGGGCAGGTGGTCATCACCGGCCGGGCCAAGGACCTGATCATCGTGAACGGCCGCAACGTCTGGCCGCAGGACCTGGAATGGGCGGTGGAGCAGTCGCTGCCCACCGCCCGCAGCGGGGATGCCGCCGCCTTCTCCGTGGAGGAGGACGGGGTGGAGCAGGTGGTGATGCTCGTCGAGGCCCGCGGCGCGCCGGACAGCGCGACGCGGGAACGGCTGACGACGGAGGTCGCCGGCCTGCTGCGATCCCGCCACGGCGTGGAGGCGCGGGTGGTGCTGGTCTCGCCGGGCACCCTGCCGCGCACCTCCTCTGGCAAGCTCAGCCGCTCCCTGGCGCGCAGCCGCTACCTGGCCCAGCAGCCGGCCGACGGCACGGGTCCGCTCGCCCCCAGCTTCGAAGCGACGCCACCGGGATGAGCGAGGGCCCGCTGGTCGCCGTCACCGGCGGGACCGGCTTCCTCGGGCAGCACACCGTCGCGGCCCTCGCGGCCGCGGGCTGGCGGGTGCGGATGCTCGTCCGTGACGGACGGCGGGCCGCCGCGACTGGCGCCGAGCCTGTCCCCGGCGACCTGTCCGACCCGGCCGCCCTTCGCCGGCTGGTCGATGGGGCGCAGGCGGTTGTCCACCTTGCCGGCCTGACCAAGGCGCGGGGACAGGCCGAGTTCATGGCCGTGAACCGGGACGGCAGCGTGCGGCTGGCGGAAGCGGTCGCCGCCTCGGCGCCGGAGGCGCGCTGCGTCATCCTCTCCTCCCTCGCGGCCCGCGAACCCGGCCTCTCCCCCTACGCGGCCAGCAAGCGGGCGGGCGAGGAGGCGGCGACGGCCGTCCTCGGCCCGGCAGGGCGCTGGGTGGTGCTGCGGCCCACCGTCATCTACGGGCCGGGCGACCGGGAAGGGCTGACGCTGCGGCGCCTGGCCAGCTCCGCCATCGTTCCGGCCCCCCGCGCGCCCGAGCCGCGGATCACCATGGTCCACGCGCGGGACGTGGCCTCCGCGGTGGCCACCCTCTGCCTCTCCGGCCCGCTGGGCGGGACCTTCGAGGTCACGGACGGCCAGCACCAGGGCCATGGCTGGCGCGAGCTTCTGGGCCGCATCGCCGCCGCCCTCGGGAATCGGCCCCGCTTCGTCGGGGTGCCGGACGGCGCGATGCTGGCGGCCGGCGCGGCGGCGGACGCCCTGGCGCGGATCACCGGGCGGGGCGGCATCTTCGGGCTCGGCAAGGCGAGGGAAATCCTGCACCGGGACTGGTCCTCCAGCCCCGTGCGGCAGCTTCCCGGCCTCGTCTGGGCCCCGCGCATCGGGTTCGACGAAGGGCTGCGGGACACGCTGGAGTGGTGGGCCAGCCTCGACCGGGGCACCGCCCGTGGCTGAGCGGGTCCTGGCCGGACCAGGGCCTACTCGGCCTCGTCATCTCCCTGCTGCCGCTCGGCCTCGTAGCGGTAGAGGCACGTGGTGCCGCTGGCCAGGGCGCCGACGGCCGGGGGAACCTCCGTCACGGTCAGGCGATTGCCCACGATCTGGCCGGCCGCGAAGCGGTCCGAGCCGTCCCGGTTCAGCGCGATCTCGCCATCCGGCCGCACCCGGCCGGCCATGATCGGGCGCTGCACGGCGGAGTGGCGCCGGCGGGAGCTCCGCAGCTCCACGTCGCCGTCCCGCACGCGGAACCAGACGGTGCGCGACTGGGTCCGGCAGTTCCCCCCGACCACGGACGGGATCTGCTGGCCCTGGTATAGCCCGTCGAACCGTGCCAACGCCTGCCGCGCGGCCGGGTCCGGCGGGGTCGCCCCCCCGCCCGCGCAGCCCGCCAGCAGGCACGAGACCAGCACCAGCGCCGCCAGAGCGCGGCCGCGGAGAACCGGATGAGCCAGTCCGCCACGCCCACCGACCGGACGGAGCGCCCCGCCGATCGTCCCGTCGTCTTCATCCATACCAACGCGAAGCAGCGGCTCGGCGCCCTGGTTTCCGCCCACTCCTTCCGCCGCAACGCGCGGGACCCGGACGCCTTCGAGGTCCGCCTGCTGGAGGCGGAACACTCCGCGCCGCTGCGCGCGGCCGAGGGACGGAGCTTCCTGCGCGCGGGCCATGCCCGCACCTGGACGATGGACGACCTTCAATCCTTTACCCCTCTCCGCTTCGCCGTGCCCGACGCCATGGGGCACCGGGGCCTGGCCCTGGTTGTGGACCCCGACGTCTTCGCGGCCGGCGACGTGGGCGAGCTTTTCGCCCGCGACCGCGAGGGCAAGGCCATATGTTGCCGCGCCCGCCCCGGGCACAACGGCGCGGCGGATTACCTCGCGTCCAGCGTCATGCTGCTGGACTGCGCGAAGCTGCCGCACTGGCGCTTCGAGACGATGCTGGAGGCGCTCTTCGCGCACCGGCTGGACTACGTGGACCTGATCGAGCTGCGGCAGGAGCCGCGCGAGACGGTCGGGCTGCTCGAATCCGTCTGGAACGACTTCGACCGGCTCGCCCCCGACACGCGCCTGCTGCACACCACCAAGCGCCGCACCCAGCCCTGGAAGACCGGCCTGCCCGTGGACTTCACCCTGCGGGACCGCGGCTTCGGCCCGATCCCGGCGGCGGTGGTGCGCCCCTTCCTGCGGTTCTGGACCGCCCGGGCCCGCTACAAGCCCCACCCCGACCCCCGGCAGGAGACCTTCTTCTTCGCCCTGCTGGCGGAGTGCCTGGACGAGGGCTCGGTCACCCGGGCGGAGGTGGAGCATGGGATCCGGGGGAGGCACATCCGCCCGGATGCCCTGGCGCTGGCGGATCGCAGCCGGGGCAAGCTTCCCCGGCCCCATCACCCCGCAGCAGCGGCCTGATGCGCGCCAGCGCCGCCGCCGTGGCGTCCGGCGGGGCGGAACGGCCCTCCGTGAGCCGTTGATGCTCCAGCCCCCGCCAGAAGAACCACAGGTCGCGCGGCCAGCCCACCAAGCCGCGCCGCACCAGGCTCCCCCAGGCACGACCCAGGGCGCCCACCACGGGCGAGGCGGCCTCGTCGGCATCCGCCAGTCGCAGCGCGCGCATCCCGCGCAGCAGGGCCTCGCCGACGCGATTTGCCCGGACGGGAACCAGGCTGACCGGACGCCCGCTCGCCAGCGCGTCGGAGACCATCGAGACGCTGTCGGCAGTGACGGCGATGCTGTCGGCCAGGGCGAGCAGGCCGGGATAGGGGTTCCGCTCCCCCTTGCCCTCCAGCAGGGCCGCCGGCACCCGTGCCGCGGCCAGAAGGCCGCGCACGCGCCCGGCCAGGGCCGCCGGGGTGCGCCGGCTGGCAATGGCGAGGACGCTGCCGCCCTCCTCCTCCGCCCGGACGACCAGGGCCCGGCAGGCCCCCTCCACCGCCTCCTCGTCGGGGCGCCAGGGCCAGGACGAGCCGCCGAGGAGAAGGGCCCGGCGCGGCGCGGGAAAGCGCGCGAAGTCCTCCCCCCAGTCCGCCGCCGCCTCGGCCAGCCGGGCGGGCGTCTGGCGCGTGGGGGTGACCGGCAGCTCCAGCACGTTGGGCCCGGGCGGCACGCCGTATTGCGGCGTGGTCACCACCAGGTCGAGAAGGGCGGGATCGCAGCGGGGGCGGCCGGTCTGGACGATGCGGGCGCGCCCCGCCGACCGCTCGCGCACCCAGCGCGCGGCCGGCACGCTGCGGCGGCCGACGCCGATCACGAGATCCGGCCAGGGCGGCACCAGCCGCTTGCGGGAGTCCCGGTCCAGGCTCGCCAGGCCGGCCCCGAGCAGGGCCGGGGGCAGCAGCCGCAGGACGTTGTGGCGCAGCCGGATCTCCGCCACCACACCGCCCGTCTCCGCCGCCGCGGCCTCGGCCAGGGCCAGCACGGTGTTGTTGTCGCCGGTGCGCGGGCCGAGCAGCGCCCAGATGCGGGCCGGCGTCGGTCGCCCGGTGCTCTCCGTCCCGTCCATGCGGCCTTCCAGCGGTCCCGAAGGGTGGCCCCCGGCGGGGGCGCGCCATGCGCATAGCCTATATCGCCGGCACCGCCCTCCCCTCCCGGGTGGCGAGCGCGGTGAACGTCATGGGCATGTGCCGTGCCTTCGCCGCCGCGGGGCATGAGGTGACGCTCTACGCCCGGGGCCGGCAGGCGGATGCGCCGGCGGTCTTCGAGGCCTTCGGCATGCCGCCCCTCTTCGATCTGGTGCTGCGGGCGCCGCCGGCCCTGCCGCTGGGCAAGAACCTGCTCTACCCCCTGCTGGCGGCGCGGGAGATGGCGGCGAGGCCGGCGCCGGACCTCCTCTATGGCCGCCACGCCTATGCGCTGGCGGCCGCGGCGGCGCGCATTCCCGCCTCTTTCGTCTACGAGGCCCACGCGCTGCCGCGGCGGCGGGCACGGCGCCTGGCGGAATCCTGGCTGTTCCGACACCCCCGCATGGCGCTCATGGTCGCCATCTCCCGCAGTCTGGCGGATGACTACGCCGCCGCCGTGCCGGCCCTGGCGGGGCGGCCGGTGATGGTGGCGCATGACGGGGCGGATCCCCTAACGGATCCCGGCCCGCCGCCCGAGCCCTGGCCCGGGCGCCCGGGCGCCCCCCAGCTCGGCTATGTCGGCCACCTCTATCCCGGCAAGGGCATGGAGACGGTGGCCGCCCTGGCGGAGGCCCTGCCGGAATGCGACCTGCACGCGGTGGGCGGGATGGAGGCGGATATCGCGGCCTGGCGGTCGCGCCTCGCCGGGGGGGCCAACCTGCACTTCCACGGGCATGTGGCGCACGCGCGCGTGCCCGCCTACCTCGCCCGCTTCGATCTGCTGCTGGCGCCGCCCGCGCCGAACGTGGCCTCGTCCGCCGGGCGGGAGATCGGGCGCTGGATGTCGCCGCTGAAGCTGTTCGAATACATGGCGGCGGGACGGCCGATCCTCGCCTCCGACATTCCCGCCCTGCGGGAGATCTTGGCCGGGACGGGGGCGGCGCTGCTGCTGCCGCCCGGGGATGCGGCGGCCTGGGCCTCGGCCGCGCGGGCCCTTCTCGCGGATCCCGCACGGGCCGCGGCGCTGGGCGCGCGGGCGCGGGCGGTGCTGCTGGAAACCTATACCTGGGACGCCCGGGCCGCCCGCATCCTGGCGCGGCTGCGGGAGGGCGGGGCATGAGCGATGCCGTCGGCAAGGCAGGAACGGACAAGGCGGGGGCGGATGCGCTGTTCCGGCGAATCCTGCGGAACGCTGGCCTGCTGCTGGGAGGCAAGGCCGTCACGGCGCTGCTGAACCTGGGTGCCTTCGGCCTGGGCATGCACAGCCTCGGCGCCACGGGGATGGGCGTGCTGGTGCTGATCCACGGCTTCGCCCAGACGGCCGCCTCCTTCGTGAAGTTCCAGTCCTGGCAGGCGGTGCTGCGCTACGGCGCCGGCAGCCTGGAACCGGAGCGCCGGCCCGCCTTCCAGGCCCTGCTCCGCTTCACCCTGGCCCTGGATATCGGCTCCGGGCTGGTGGGAAGCCTCGGCTGCGCCGTGGCGGCGTGGTTCCTGGGTCCCGTCTTCGGCTGGCCGCCGGAGGTGGTGCCGCTGGGTGCCCTCTACGCCACCTGCACGGCCTTCTTGGTGCTGGCGACCCCGGTCGGGCTGCTCCGCCTCTTCGACCGTTTCGACCTGCTGGCGCGGCGGGACGCGATGGGGGCGGTGATCCGGCTCGCCGGGGCGGGGCTGGCCGCGGCGACCGGGGCGGGGCTGCCGGGCTTCCTGGCGGCCTGGTACGCGGGAACCATCCTCGGCGGCCTCGTCCTGATCGCGGCGGCCTGGGGGGAGGTCTCGCGCCGCGGACTGCTGCGGCGGGAGGCGGGGGCGCCGCGCCTGCGGGCAACGGAGGCTCATCCCGGCATCTGGGGCTTCGCCTGGTCCACCAACCTGATGACCACCCTCTCCCTCGGCTCCACCCACCTCGCGACCCTATGCGTCGGCGGGATGCTCGGCCCGGCGGAGGCCGCGCTCTTCGCCCTGGCCCGCCAGATCGGGGAGGCGGCCCTGAAGCCCAGCCGCTTCCTCACCCCCGCCCTCTACCCGGAACTGGCCCGCCTGGCGGCGGAGGGGGACCGGGCAGGGCTGCGCCGGCTGATGCGCCGCGGCCTTGCCCTATCGGCCCTCCTGGCCCTCGGCTTCATGATGATCCTGGCCGCGCTGGGGGAATGGCTGCTTCGTCTCGTGGGCGGGGCGGAAGGGGGGGCGGCCTATCCCGTCATGCTGCTGCTGGGCCTCGCCTCCTCCTTCGGGTTCGCCGGCTTCGCCCTGGAACCGCTGCTGGTATCCATGGGCCGGCACGGCCTCGCACTGCGGCTTAGGGCTGTAACGACAGCGGTTTACATCCCGTTGGCCCTGGCCGGGCTGGCCCTGTTCGGACTCCCCGGTGCGGGGGCGGCCTCCATCCTCTCGGCACTTCTCTTGCTCGCCGGCCAAGCTGTGCCTTCCGCGCAATGGCTCTTGGCAGATGACAGTTCCGCAACAGGATGAACCTTGCATCCAGCTTACGGGAAGCCTTAGTCCGGAGGGGCCCGGGGGGGCTTTGGGGTTTTCTTCGTAGGGGAAGACAAGATGCTGGATGAGCAGGCCGCCCTGCGGGAGATCGCCGCGGCCCTGGAGGAGTCGGGGAAGCTGACCGGCCCCCTGACGATGGAGACACATATCCTCCGGGACCTGAACTTCGATTCGGTGGGCGCGATCGACTTCATCATGCTGCTGGAGACTCGCCTGGACACCATCATCTCGATGGACCGGATGGCGGAGATCGAGACCGTCGGGGACCTTGTCCGCGTTCTCGTCAGCGACCCGAGCCTGGCGGCCTGACGGTGCTCTCCAAGTTCCGCGCCCTGCGCGATGAGCACGCGGCCGTCAGCGCGGCCGGGCGCGACCCCTTCGGCGTCTCCTTCGACGCCGTCCTCTCGGCCACCGAGGCCCTGCTGGGCGGGCGGCGGATCCTGCTGCTCGGCACCAACAACTATCTCGGCCTGACCTTCGACCCGGATTGCATCGATGCCGCGGTGACCGCGACGCAGGAGCGGGGCACGGGCACCACCGGATCCCGCATCGCCAACGGCACCTATGACGGGCACGCGGCGCTGGAGCGCCGGCTGGCCGCCTTCCTGAAGCGCCGCTCGGCCATGGTCTTCACCACCGGCTACCAGGCAAATCTCGGCGCCCTCTCGACCCTCGCCGGAAAGGGCGACCACCTTCTGCTGGATGGCGACAGCCATGCCAGCATCTACGACGGCGCCCGGCTGGGCCACGCCCAGGTCACGCGCTTCCGCCACAACGACCCCGACGACCTCCGGCGCCGCCTGCGCATCCTCTCCTCCCAGCCCGGCGAGAAGCTCATCGTGGCCGAGGGCATCTACAGCATGCTTGGCGACACCGCCCCGCTGCGGGAGATGGCGGAGGTGAAGCGCGAGGCCGGCGCCTGGCTGCTGGTGGACGAGGCCCACTCCCTCGGCGTGCTGGGGGAGAAGGGCCGCGGCCTGGCCGAGGCGGAAGGGGTGGAGGACGACGTGGACTTCGTCGTTGGCACCTTCAGCAAGAGCCTCGGCGCGATCGGCGGCTTCCTCGCCTCCGACCTGGACGGGTTCGACGCGCTGCGGCTCTCCGCGCGCCCCTACATGTTCACCGCCTCCCTACCCCCGTCCGTCGCCGCCTCCGTCCTGCGGGCGATCGACGTGATGGAGGCGCGGCCGGAGCTGCGCGACGCGCTGCGCCGGAACGGGCAGAAGCTCCATGAGGGGCTGGTGGCGGCGGGCTTCCTGCTCAGCGCCATGCCGAGCCCCATCGTCTCCCTCTCCATGCCCAGCCGGGAGACGGCGGTGATGTTCTGGAACCGGCTGCTGGCGGAAGGGGTCTACACCAACCTCGCCCTCGGCCCGGCCACGCCGGGCGGCAAGCCGCTGCTGCGGATGAGCGTGAGCGCCGCGCTGACGCCCGCGCAGATCGATACCGCGGTGGACGCCATCACCCGCACCGGCCACGCGCTGGGCCTTCTCAGCGTCCCGCTGGCGGCGGAGTAGGCGCCTGGCGCCCATGGGGGCACGGCGCGGCGGCGCCCTGCGCGACCTTCCGGCCGCGCTGGGCCTTCTGGCCCTGGCCCTCCTGGCGCGCGGCTTCTTCTTCGGCAATCCGGTGATCGAGGGCGACGAGCAGTTCTACCTGCTCGTCGGCGACCGGCTGCTCGGGGGCGCCCTGCCCTATCGCGACATCTGGGACCGCAAGCCGGTCGGCCTCTTCCTGATCTACGCCGCGATCCGTGCCCTCGGCGGAGAGGGGATCGTGCAGTACCAGCTGGTCGCCACCCTCTTCGCGGCGGCCACGGCCTTCCTGGTATTCCGGATCGGCGCGGAGCTGGCCTCCCGCCGCGGCGGCCTCCTCGCCGGCGCGGCCTACCTGCTCTGGCTCGGCGCCTTCGGCGGAGAGGGCGGGCAGGCACCGGTCTTCTACAACCTCCCCGTCGCCGCGGCCGCCTGGATCGCGCTGCGCGCGGGGGCGCGTCCCGGCACCCCGGCGCGCCTTCTGGGCCTGGGCGCGGCCTCGATGCTTGCCACGGGCCTAGCCCTGCAGGTGAAGTACACCGCCGTGTTCGAGGGTGCGTTCCTCGGCCTCGCCCTCCTCTGGGCCGGCTGGCGGGCGCGGGCGGGATGGACCTTCCTGCTCCTCGCCACCCTCGCCTGGGTGGCCTGCGCGCTCCTCCCGACCGCCACCGCCCTCGCCGCCTACGCGGCCATGGGCGAGGCGCATGCCTTCGTCTTCGCGAACTTCCTCTCGATCTTCCAGCGCAACACGGCGGTGCTCGGCTCCTCCTTGCCCCGGCTGGCGGCGATGGCCGGGCTGCTGCTGCCCCTCGGCCTCCTGGCGGTGCTGGGCCTGCGCCAGGGCTGGGCGGAGGCAAGCGAGCCGTCGCAGCGGCGCGCCCTCGGCTTCGTCGCCGGCTGGTGCGTGGCGGCGGTGCTCGGAGTCCTCCTCTTCGGCACCTACTACAACCACTACGCCCTCCCGCTGCTCCTGCCTCTCTCGATTGCCGCATCCCCGCTGCTGGGCCGGAAGAGCGCCCGGATCTGGAAGGTGCCGGCTGCCCCCGCCCTTCTCGCCCTCGGCGCCATCGCAACAGCCGTCCCGGCGGTCCTCCATCTCCGCTCCCGCGGCAACGGCACGGAGGTGCGGGCCCTCGCCTCCGCGGTGCGGCCCGGTGCCACGCTCTATGTCTTCGACGGGGAATCGATCCTCTACCTCCTCACCCGCAGCCCCCTGCCCTCACCCTTCGTCTTCCCGACCCACTTGAACGACCAGCGCGAGGCGAGCGGGATCGGCGTGGATCCCGTCGCGGAACTGCGGCGCATCCTCGCCGCCCGCCCGGACTACATCGTGACGACGGATAGCACCCGCGCACGCATCAACCCGGTTTCCGAGAACCTGCTGGCGCAGGACCTGGCGGCCACCTACCGTCCGGTGCGGAGCGTGCGCATCGGGAACCGGAACCGGGTGCTCTACGAGCGGCTGCCCCAAGGGGCTTCGCCCCCTGGACTCCCACCCGGAGGCTGAGCCTCCTGGACCTGCATCGGGCTGCCGCGAAACTGGCCCGATAGGTCAACCCTTTTCGGCCAGCACCCCGTCCTGCCGTCGCAGTCGCCTCGGTTCAGCGAAACCAGAGCCCAGGAAAAGATGATGGGTCCGGAGCACTGCTTGGACCGAGTCCGGGGAGAGAGAATCCCTTCCTCCCCTCCCCGGGACGGACCGACAGGCCAGGGCCAGTCAGCGCACTGCGCCCCGCCGCCGCAGGCGCCAGAGGAGGATGGGCGCCGCCAGGATCGGGTGCCGGCGCTGCCAGGGCGTCAGTTCCACGGCCACGCCCGAGTGGCGGGCAACCTTGTCGGCCAGGTAGTCCGGCCCGCCATCGAAGGTGAAGGCGGCCTTGACCAAGCGGGCGACATTCAGCGCCTTCCCGGCGACGCGCCGCCGGGACCAGGCCCTGCGCCCATCCGCTGGAAGGCGCGAGGCGAGGCGGGACAGGGCCGCGGGCAGGACGGCGTCGAACCAGGCGGGGGCGGTGGCGACGATGCTCTCGGGCCGGTTGCCGCGTTCGGCGCGCAGCTCGGCCCCGTAGGTGCTGGCGAAGAGGTGGCGCCAGAGGGCGGCGGGCGGCTGCGCGGGGGCGCCCAGCCGCAGGGCCCAGATGATGGCGGTCTCCACGGCCTGGGCGACGGCCGCCTCGACGCGCCGGCGGGTCGCCTCGTCACGCGCGTGGATGAGGGTGGTGGGCTGGCAGAACCGCGCCCAGAGGGTGGTGTCGATGGAGCCCGGCCGCATCCGTCGCTCGAAGGCGCGGAGCGTCATCACGGCGACCTTGGCGCGCAGGGGTCCGCCCGGGCCATCGAGGCGCCAGTGCAGGACGTTGGGCGGCAGCGCGGCATTGAGGAAGGCCAGGGTGCCCGGGCCGTTGAAGGCGCGGTCGGAGGTGGTGAGGACGTAGAGGTCCAGCAGCCCCGCACCATCCCCGCTGCGCCGGTTGGAGCCGTAGAAGAGCACTGCCTCCACGGCCGCCCCATGCCGGGCGAGGATGTCCTCCGCCAGCCGCTGCGCGGCGCGCATGGCGGGGTTGGGGTCGCCGGGGAAGGCCAGCTCCGCCGCGACGAGGGCGAGGAGCGCGTCGCTCACGGCGCGGCGAAGGTGACGGTGGCGGGGGCGGAGAGGAGCAGCCCCTCGGGGCCGGGCTCGAAGACCTCCCCATCCAGGACGAAGGGAGTGTCGAGGCGAAGGGAGATCCGTCCGGCGCGGCCGCTGGCATAGCCGGCGGCGGACATCCAGGGGGGGATCGCGCCCCCGTCGCCGTTCCGGCGCGCGGCCCAGATCGCCGCCGCGAGCCGCCGCGGCGGGGCCTTCACGTCCAGCCAGCGCAGCGCGCCATCCTCCCCGCCCCAGAAAGGCCAAAGGCCGAGCATCAGCCGGTCCAGCGGCGTCGCGAGGAGGAGGAAGCGGCGCCCCGGCGGGGCGGGTTGGCCATCCACCGAGAGCGCCATGTCGAAGCCGGCGCGCAGGGGGTGGGCGCGCCGGGCGACGGCGCGGATCGCGGTGCCGGCCAATGCCAGCCCGACCGCGAGACCGTCGTGGATGCCGCGGCGGTGCAGGCGACGGTCTGCCATCCCCTTCGCGACGGTGAAGGCGCCGGCACCGAAGAGAAAACCCCGCATCGGTGCCTCATCCCGGCCGGGGCGGGCGACCTCCAGCACGGGCACGGCGCGGCGGCGGAGGGTGCCGGCCTCCGCGGCGCGGCGCAGGGCGACGAGGCCCTCCTCCCCCGGACCGGCGGTGCCGAGGACGCGGGCGGCGAGGTTCGTCTTGCCCGTGGCGAGGAGCGCCACGGCCGGAGGGCGCTCGAAACAGGCCGGCAGGGCGGTCAGCACCTCCCGCAGCGTGCCATCGCCGCCCTGCACGACGAGCAGGTCCACACCCCTCGCCGCGAAATCCCCCAGCACGAACCGGAGCGCCTCCGGCGTGGCCGGGGCGGAGCGGAGCATCCCGGCGGTGGTGGCCCCATCGAGCCCGTGCCGCCCTTCCCGCAAGGCACGGCTGAGCGGGTTGGTGATGAGGCCGATGCGCGGCGCGCTCATCCCTCCAGCCAGGATCGCAGCGGCGCGCGGCGGCGGGCCAGCCCGGCCTGCACCGTCACCACCACCTGCTCCAGGCAGCCGAACACCGTCCAGGCGGCCAGGGCGAGCATGCCCCAGTCCGGGCGGCCGAACAGGGTGAAGACGCTGAGGATCAGCAGGTTCGGGTTCCGGCGCGCGATCCACAGGCGGAAGAAGCTGTCGAAGCGCCGCCAGACATGAATCTCCATCTTGTAGAGGCCGAGGAACAGCCCCTCCTGCAGGCGCTGGGCCACGTAGCCGCCGAAAACGATGGCCCCGATCGTGACGGGGTAGGCCAGCGGCATGCCGATGGCGGAGAGGCCGTAGATCCAGGCCAGCCACCAGAAGGGCGGGTGGATCAGGTCGATCGCGTGGTCGAAGACATTGCCCAGCGGGGTCGAGGTCAGCGTCACCCGCGCCAGCTTGCCGTCCACCGTGTCCAGGAAGGTCATCACCCAGGCCGCGAGCAGCCCGGGCCACCAGGACCCGATCGCGAAAAGCCAGAGCGCGACGAAGACGAGGATCAGGCTGGCGAAGGTCACCATGTTCGGCGTGATGCCGAGGGCGGCGCAGGCCCGCACCACCTGGAAGGCCGGGCGGGGCCAGACGTGCTTCGTGATCGCGTCCGTGACGCCCTTGTAGGAGCCCCCGAACATCTCCCACTCCACCGCGCCGCGCGTGCCGGCATCCAGGCGGAGGAGATAGGGGTTGCCGCGCTTCCGCAGGGCCTTGTTGTAGAGGTCCACGAGGTCCGTCGGCCGTGCGGCGACGAGGCCGGCGAAGGCGGGATCCCCGGCCGGGCTGCCGGCCAGCAGCGCGGCGGCGACGGGGGCGGCCTCAGCCGCCGCCGGCAGGTGGGCGGCGACGGGCACCCCGTCCTCGGGCCGGAGGAGGAGCGTGCCGGGGCGGCCGGCAAGGCCCTTCACGAGCGAGGCGTCGTAGACCTGGTCGGCGCGAAGAAGCAGCAGCGGGCCGGTGGGGACATTTCCCGCCCAGGGCGCGGCATCCGTGACCCCGGCCCGCGTCAGGGCGCGGCGGAGCAGCTCGGAGCCCAGCATGCTCCAGACCGGCACGGGGGACTCCCCAATCCATCGGGCTGGAGGGGGGGCGGCTGGTGCTGGCGCCGGGGACGGGCGAGATTGCGTGCCCCCATGCTCTTCACCCTCGCGCACCTGTCCGACCTGCACTTGCCTGTACCCTCCGGGGCGATCCGCCCGCTCGGGCAACTCGCGGGGAAGCGCTTGCTCGCCTATCTCGCCTGGCGGCGCAAGCGGCGGCGCGCGGTGCCGGCCGGGGCGTTGCTGGAGGACGTGGCGGCGGCGGCGCCGGACCATGTGGCCGTCACGGGCGACCTGACGAACCTCGCCCTGCCCGGGGAGTTCGCGGCGGCGCGGGAGCTGCTGGCCGCGCTCGGCCCGCCGGAGGGGGTGACGGTGGTGCCGGGCAACCACGACGCCACGGCGGCCGTGCCCTGGGTGAGCGGGATCGGGCAATGGGCGCCCTGGATGACGGGGGAGGCGGGCGAGGCCCCCTTCCCCTTCCTGCGGCGGCGGGGGCCGGTGGCGCTCATCGGCCTTTCCTCGGCCGTGCCCACGCTTCCCGGCTCGGCCGCCGGGCGTCTGGGTCCGGCGCAGCTGGCCGCCCTGCCGGCGCTGCTCGACGCGGCCGGGGGGATGGAGCTGTTCCGGATCGTGCTGATCCACCACCCGCCCCTGCCCGGCCCTGGCGGGCGGCGGAAGGCGCTGGCGGACGGGCCGGCGCTGCGCGGTGTGCTGGCGCGGCACGGGGCGGAGCTGGTGCTGCACGGCCACCACCACCGGCCGATGCAGGGAGCGATCCCCGGCCCCGTTGGTCCCATCCCCGTCCTCGGGCCGCCCCAGGCGCTCGCGGCCGGGAATGGCGGGCCGCCGGGCTGGCAGATCCTGCGGATCGGGCGGGACGGCGATGGCTGGCGGGTGGAGGTGGAACTGCGCGTGCAGGACGTGGCGAACGGCCCCTTCCGCACGGCGCCGCCCGCGGTCCTGCGGGTCAGTAGCGCAGGCGGATCGTCATCCTCGATTCCCCTGGCGGTACGGTGAAGCGGACATCGGCGAAGGCAGGCAGGCCGGTGACGGTCGGGGCGTCGTTGGAGAAGCCATAGCCCTCGGCGGGCATGCCGATCAGGGTCCGGTTGAAGTCGTGGTCGTCGTTCTCGTCGTGATAGACGGCGATGGCGTAGGTGCCGGGCGCGGCGAGGGCGAAGCAGGCCTCGGCGGAGGTCGCCCGCAGCGGAATGCGCTGGCGGGCCAAGTAGGCCCGGCTGGCCAGGAAATGCTCCGGCCGGGGGCCGTAGAGCGTGATCGTGGCGTTGCCGGCCACACGGCGGGCGCCGGTGACGGTGACCTGCAGCCGGGGCCCCTGCGGCGCGTCCGCCGCCGCGCAGGCGGTCACGCGCGGGCCGTCTTCCGGCGCCGCGAAGGCGGGCGGTGCCGCCGTGAGAAACGGGACGAGCAGCACCAGGGCGGCCAATTGGCACCGCCGGGGCGGCGAACCTATAGTCCGCCCGGCCAAGAGACGCCCCCTTCCCGGCCGCGCGAGTTTCCCCATGCCCAACGCGTTACCGAATGCCACGATGACCAAGTTCGGCTACCCCGCCACGCTGATCGGTGAGACCGGCCACTGGAGCGTGCTGCTGCGCCAGCAGCAGGTCACGCTCGGCGCCCTCGTCCTGGTTTGCCGGGATGAGGCGGGCGCCTTCGGCGCGCTGAGCCCCGCCGCCTTCACAGACCTGCACGCCGCCGTATCCCGCATCGAGCCGATCCTGCGGGACTTCGTGAGCTATGAGAAGATCAACTACCTGATGTTGATGATGGTGGACCCGGACGTCCACTTCCACGTCATCCCCCGCTACCAGGGCAAGCGGACGCATCTCGACCAGGTCTTCCCGGATGCCGGCTGGCCGGGCCCGCCAGCGCTGGGGCAGGCGGTGGAGCCGGAGGAGGCGGTGCGGGAGAGCCTGCTGCGACGCCTGCGGGGAGCCTGGGACGCCGCGTCGGCCTGAGCGGCAGGCGATGAGCCCTCGGGCAAGGGCCGCGGCCGAAGGAAGGCCGCCGGCGGGGAGCGGGCTGGTCAGCCGCTACATGCTCCGCCTGCTGGCACGGCCGCTGGCGGGCACGCTGCTGCTCGTCCTGCCGGCCCTGCTGCTGGAACGGCTGCTGCGCCTCTTCGACCTGCTCGCGGGCGCCGGCAGCCCGGCCAGCTCCATCGCGCAGCTCCTGCTCTACCTCATCCCCCACTATCTCGGCCTCGCCGTGCCGGCGGCGCTGTTCCTCGCGGTCTACAGCGTCATCTCCCGCCTCAGCCAGGATCACGAGCTGGACGCGCTGCAGGCCTCCGGCCTCTCTCTCGCGCGGATGGCACGCCCCTTCATGGCGGTGGGGCTCGTCTGCGCGCTGCTCGGCGGGGCGCTCTACGGATACGTGCAGCCCCTCAGCCGCTACGCCTACCGCGCGGCGCTGCACACCCTCACGGAGGCGGGGTGGAACGCCACGCTGGTTCCGGGCGAGTTCGCCCAGGTCGGCCGGCGCCTCACCGTCTTCGTGGAAAGACGGGACCCGGAGACGGGCCTGCTGCACGGCATCTTCCTGCACCAGCGCCGCGACGACGGGACGGAGGTGCTGACCACGGCGGCGGAGGGGGAGATGGTGCTCGACACCGCGCAGAGCGAGCTGCTGCTGGAATTGCGGGACGGGCGGCAGGTGACCCTGGATCAGGAGGGCCACGCCTCCACGCTGAACTTCGCCTCCTCCGGCCAGTCGCGGCCCTTCGTGCGGCGGCTGCCGATCTTCCGCCTGCGCGGCGCGGATGAGCGGGAGATGACGCTGGACGAGCTCTGGACGGGGCTGGGCCGGCCGGATTCCCCCGTGCCGGCGCGCCGCATGGTGGGGGAGCTGCACGGGCGGCTGGTGCGCGCGGCCTCGTTGCTGCTGCTGCCGTTGCTGGCGGTGCCGATGGGGCTGGCAGCGAAGCGGTCGCGCCGCTCCGTCGCGATCCTGCTGGGGGCGGTGATCCTGGTGGTCTACCAGCAGGCCCTCCAGCTCGTGGAATCCCTGGGCGACCTCGGGCGGATCGACCCCCGGCCGGTGCTGTGGCTGCTGTTCCTCCTCTTCACGGCCTTCAGCCTCGTCGTCTTCTGGCACAGCAACCGCCACCCGGAGGAGGGCGCCTTCGACGGGGTGCTGGAGTGGCTGGACCGGGCGGCGGGGTGGATCGGCCGGCTGGCGCGGCTGCTGCCCCGCCGGACCCGTGAGGCCCGGTGAGGGCCCGCCGCTGATGCCGCTGGTGCTCGCGCGCTATCTGACGGGGATTTTCCTCGCCCGGGCAGCGGCCGTGCTGCTCGGCCTCGCCGCGCTGCTCCAGCTGCTGGACCTGCTGGACAAGGCGGGGGACGTGCTCTCCCGCGGCGGGGTGCTGGATATCGGGCGCTACGCGCTGCTGCGCCTACCCTCCACCCTCGGGCAGCTCGTGCCGCTGGCGGTGCTGGTGGGGGCGATCCTGACCTTCCGGCGGCTGGCGGCCGGGCTGGAGATCACGGCCATGCGTGCCTCCGGCATCGGGATGTGGCGGATCATGGCGGCGCTGGCCCCGGCCTGCCTGCTCGCCGCCGCGTTGCAGGTCGGCCTGCAGGCCGGGCTGGCCCCGCGGACGGAGCGCGCGCTGTCCGACTGGTGGAACCACCGGGAGGCGCAGGACCGGCCGCTCGCGCTCTCGCGCCGGATCTGGCTGCGGAGCGGGGCGGACATCCTGGCGGCGGACGCGGTCTCGCCGGATGGCACGGCGCTAGGCGGCGTGCTGCTGGTGCGGCGGGACGCGGTGGGGCGGGTCGCGCAGCGGATCGCGGCGGAGGAGGCTCGGTACGGGGCGGAGGGATGGCGGCTGACAGGCGCGCGGGTGCTGCGCCTGGGCGCGGCGCGGGAGGTAGCGACCCCGGACGTCACCTGGCCGGAGGGCCCCTCGCCCGCGGAGATGCGGGACCTGGCGCGGCCGACCGAGGCGCAGGGCCTGACGGAGCTGCTGCGCGGCAGGAGGGGGTTCGGGCCGGTCACCCGCGGCCCCGCCTATTTCGCCACGCGTCTCCAGGCGGTGGCGGCAGCGGCGCTGGCGCCCTTCCTCATGCTCCTCCTCGCGGTGCCCTCGGCCTTCGGCCTGCCGCGCCAGCAGGGCGGCGGCCGGCGCGCGGCGGTTGGCTTGGCGCTGGGGCTCGGCTATCTCGTGGCCCAGGGCCTTTTCATCGCGATCGGCGAGGCAGGGGGGCTCGGCCCGCTGCCAGCGGCCTGGTCCATGCTGCCCTGCTTCGCCATTGCCGGCCTGATGCGCCTCTGGCGCGAGGAAGCCTGAGCGGCCTGACCGGCTGATACGGGCGAGGAGTTGATCGGATGTATGGTCCCTGGCGGCAAGGGCGAAGCTTCGACCTCGGGCGGATGACGCTGCGGGAGCTGGTGGTGGCCTATGTGGCCCACCCGGCGATCCACCTCTACGCGGTGCTCGGCATCGTCTCCGCGGCGCTGGCCGTGCATTGGGCCGAGGGCGCGGCGCGGCCGCTGCTGGCGGTGGCGGCCACGGTGCTGGCCTATCCGCTGGCCTGGTACCTGATCCACCGCTTCGTCCTGCACGCGCGCTTCCTCTACCGGTCTCCGCTCACGGCGGCCCTCTGGAAGCGCGTGCATTTCGACCACCACCAGGACCCTCACCGGCTGGACGTGCTGTTCGGCGCGCCGGTGACGACGGTGCCGACGATCATCGGCATCCTCATCCCGCTCGGCTGGCTCATCGGTGGCGCGGCCGGCGCGGCGGCGGCCTGCGCGACGGGCTTCGCCATCACCTGCCTCTACGAGTTCTGCCACTGCGTGCAGCACCTGAACTTCAAGCCGCGCAACCGCCTGCTGCGGCGGATGAAGGAGCTGCACCTGGCCCACCACTTCCACCACGAGGGCGGGAACTACGGCATCACCAGCTACGTGATCGACCGCGCCTTCGGCACCTACTACGCCGAGGCACGCCAGCGCCCGCGCAGCCCGCACGCCTTCAACCTGGGCTACGACCAGGAGGAGGCGCGGCGCTACCCCTGGGTGGAGCGCCTGACCGGGGCGCCGCCGCGCGACCGCCCGGCCCGGTCCGCCACCCGCGCCGCCCCTGCCGGACGGTCATCCTCCGGCGAGGCGGCGTGAGCGCGCCCGGCACGCGCCCCCCCGTCGAGATCATCCCCGTCGCGGACCGTGCGGGGATGGAGCGGTTCATCCGCCTGCCGCACGCGCTGATGCGCGACGATCCCGCCTGGGTGCCGCCCCTGCTGCTGGAGCGGCGGGAAGCGCTCTCCCCGGCGAAGAATCCCTGGTTCCGCCACGCCGAGGCGGCGTTCTGGATCGCGCGGCGCGATGGCCGCGACGTCGGCCGCATCAGCGCGCAGGACGACCGGCTTGTGCCGGAGATGGAGGGCGGCCGCCCCGCGCATTTCGGCCTGCTGGCGGCGGAGGACGACGGGGAGGTCTTCGCGGCCCTGCTGGCCACCGCCGAGGACTGGGCGCGCAATCGCGGGCGGCGGCAGATCCTCGGCCCCTTCAGCCTCTCCATCAACGAGCAGACGGGGCTGCTCGTCTCCGGCTTCGACACGCCGCCCATGCTGATGATGCCGCATGACCCGCCCTATGCCGGCGGGCGGCTGGAAGCACTGGGCTATGCCAAGGCGCGCGACATGCTGGCCTATGTGAGCGACGGGCTGGACCCGCTGCCCCAGGCGGCGGCGCGCGCGATCGCCCGCGGCCTGCCCTCCGGCGTCACGCTGCGCCCGATGCGCAAGGCGGCGCTGCGCGAGGAGGTCGCGGCGCTGATCGACATCTTCAACGAGGCCTGGTCGGGGAACTGGGGCTTCGTGCCCTTCACCGCGGAGGAGGTGGCGCACCTCGCCTCCGAGCTGCGCCCGCTGCTGAACGAGCGGCTGGTCTGGTTCGCCGAGATCGAGGGGCGGCCGGTGGGCTTCGCGGTGTGCCTGCCCAACCTCAACGAGGCCATCCGCGACCTGGGCGGGCGGCTGCTGCCCTTCGGCTGGGCCAGGCTGCTGTGGCGGCTGAAGGTGGCCGGCGTCTCCTCCGCCCGCGTGCCGCTGATGGGCGTGCGGCGGGAGATCGGGCTGGGCATGTTCGGGCGCGTGCTGCCGCTGTTCCTCGTGGAGGCCTTGCGGAAGGAGGCGCTGGCGCTCGGGATCCGGCGCATCGAGATGTCCTGGGTGCTGGAGGACAACCTGCCGATGCGCCACATGGCGGAATCCTTCGGGGCCAAGGCCTACAAGACCTACCGCGTCTACGGGAAGGCGCTTTGAGCGGCGTGACCGCGCTGGTGCTGGCGGGGCAGCGGCGCGGGACGGACCCGATGGCCGCGGCGGCCGGCGTCTCGCACAAGGCGCTGCTGCCGGTGGCGGGCAGGCCGATGCTGTTGCGGGTGCTGGCCGCGCTGCGGGCGGCGCCAGGGGTCGGGCGCGTGGTCGTGTCCATCGAGGAGCCAGGGCGCGTGCTGGCAGGGCTGGAGACGGCGCTGGACGGCGTGGTCCTGCGCCCCTCGGCGACGAGCCCGGCGCGCAGCGCGGCGGCGGTGCTCGAGGAGTTCGGGGCGCCGCTGCTGGTGACCACGGCCGACCACGCGCTGCTGACGCCGGACATGGTGGAGCACCTGCTGCGGACGGCGCCGCCAGGCGCCTCCGCGGTCGCGGCGCTGGCGCGGCGGGAGACGATCCTGGCGGAGTTCCCGGATACGCGGCGCACCTGGCTGCGCTTCCGCGACGGCAGCTTCAGCGGCTGCAATCTCTTCCTGCTCGCGCGGCCGGAGGCGTCGCAGGTGCTGGCGTTCTGGCAGCGGCTGGAGGCGCAGCGGAAGCGCCCCCTGACCATGGCCCGGATGCTCGGCATCCGGCCGCTGATCCGCTACGCGCTGGGCCGGCTGACGTTGCGGCAGGGGCTGGACGCGCTCGGCGCGCGCTGCCGCACGCCCGTTGCCGTGACGGAGATGCCCTTCGGCGCGGCGGCCGTGGACGTGGACAAGCCGGACGACCTCGCCCTGGTGGAGGCGAGGCTGCGCGCCGAAGCGGCCTGAGAGCGCCGCCTTACCCCAGCGCGAGATCGGCGATGTAGGGATCCAGCGCGTGGAAGGCCGTCGCGGCCTCGCGCAGTTCCCGGCTGGCATGGGACCAGTACAGCACGGTGACCGCGAAGCCGTCCGCCACCAGCTGCGTCACCGCCGGCTCGTAGTCGCCATCGCCGGCGACGAGGGTGATCCGGTCACGGCGCGGGTCGCCGAAGCGGTAGGCGTCGCGGCAGAGCCGGGTGACCAGGCTCGTATCCACCCGCTTCTCCCGGCCGGAGAAGCCCCGCTCCACCGTCACCACCTCGAAGCCGGCCCCGGCGGCGTGGCGCCACACGCCGGCATTGGTGTCCGTGGTGCTGCCGAAGAGCACGGCCCGCACCGGTCCCTCGGCCCGGGCGAGCAGGGCCATCAGGCGGTAGAGGTCCAGCCGGTAGTGGAAATCGGGCACGCCCCTCTGCCCCGCATCTTGGGGGCTGCTGGCGAGGCCACGCGCCACCGCGCTGACCTTCTGGGCCTCGATGAAGAGGTTGCTGCTGTCGATATAGGCGAGGTGCGTCAGCTGCCCCTCCCCTGCCCGCGCCTATCGCCAGGTCGGTTGGCCGAGCCCCGGTGAGCTGTCATAGGACTGCGGCGGGGCGTCACGCCGCCCGTCGAACGAGGTGCCGGGCTCCGGGTCGTCCAGGCGGTTCCGCAGCGGCCGGCCGTAGGACGTCTCGTCCTGCGGCTGGTACCGGGCCGGGTCCTGGGGTTGGTACTGCTGCTGGTACTGGGGCTGGTACGGCTGCTGATACTGGAATTGGTCCCGCGGCTGGTCCTGTTGCTGGTACGGGGGCTGATACGGCTGCTGGTACTGGGGAGCCCTGTCCCGGCCGTACCCGTCGCCCCACCCTGCCGGCCCGCCCTGGGGCGGCCCGGCATAGCCCGGGCCACCATCCGGCCTGGCACCGTACGGCTCCTCGCCGGGTCGGTAGGCCGGGGCGGCGCCGTAGCCGCGGTACTGCGGCGGGCTGTCATAGGAGGACGGCCCCGTCGCGCCGGGCGGAACCGGCGGCGGCAGCGCGTAGCCGCCGGCCGGTGCCTGCGGCGGGTAGGGCTGCGAGTAGACGGGCGCGTAGTAGCCCGGGGGCGGCACGCAGGCCGAGAGCAGCAGCCCGGCCGCCCCGACGGCGAGAATGGTCCTGACCGGCATCATCGATGCTTTCCTCGTGGAGCTTGGGGCAAGAGAACGTCCCAACGATGGCAGCATTCCGGCCGACCGGTGTCGCCGCCAGGACATCGGCGCCACCCCTTGCCGCCGTCGCCCGCCCCTCGCAGAGTGCGCGCAACGATACGGGGAGGGAAACAATGACCGAGACGATGCACCGCCGAACCCTGCTCTCGGCCGCCGCCGCCCTGCCGGTCCTGGCCGCCCCGCGCCTTGCCGCCGCGCAGCCCCGCTACAAGCCGGAATACAAGATCACCGTGGTGGGCAACCGCCCCATCGCCCTCTCGGAATCCGCCTTCGTCTGGGCGGACCTGGTGAACCAGCGCAGCGAGGGGCGGCTGAACTTCAAGGTCTATCCCGGCTCCTCCCTCGTCGGCGGCGACCAAACGCGGGAGTTGGTGGCGATCCGCCAGGGCGTGATCGACGGCGCCGTCTTCTCCACCATCAACATCTCCCCGCAGGTGCGGGAGATGAACCTCTTCTCCCTCCCCTTCCTCATGCCCGGCCATGCCGCCTTCGACGCGCTGGTGGCGAGCGAGGTGGGCGCCGCCCTGTTCCGCACCCTCGCCCAGCGCGACATCGAGCCCCTGGCCTGGGGCGAGAACGGCTTCCGCGAGATCAGCAACAGCAAGCGCGCGATCCGCGCCCCCGCCGACCTGCGCGGGCTGAAGATCCGCTTCGCCGCCGGCGCGATCTTCTCCGAGATCTACACGGCGCTGGGCGCCAACCCCGTGCAGATGTCCTTCGCCGACCTGCAGCCGGCGCTCTCCACCGGCGCGGTGGACGGGCAGGAGAACCCGGTGAACCTTTTCCTCGGTTTCCGCATGGACACGCTGGCGCAGAAGCACCTGACGATGTGGAACTACTGCGCCGATGCCGGCATCGTCTCCATCAGCAAGCCCGTGCTCGCCAGCCTGGAGCCGAGGGACCGCGAGATCGTGGTGGAGGCGGCGCGGGAGGCCGGGCAGGCCGGCAACACCGCTGCCCGCAAGGGCCTCGGCGTCATGCCCGGCGGGGACCGCTCCTCGCTGGAGGAATGCGCGCGGCGCGGCGTGGAGGTGATCGACCTCTCCCCCGCCGACAAGCGCGCCTTCGCCCAGGCCACCCGCCCCGTCTATGACAAATGGGCCGCCACGGTCGGCACCGACCTCGTCCGCAAGGCCGAGGCCGCCATCGCCCGCGTGAGCTGACGCACCCAAGGCCACCATGACCGATCACGCCGATATCCAGGCCCCGGGCCTTCAGCTCGGGGAAGCCCCGCCGCGCATCCCCATCACCGTGGAAGGCGCGCTGGCCGCGGCCGCCATGGCGGTGCTGGCCGTGATCACCATGGCCAACGTCGCCATGCGTTACCTCACCGACATCTCCATCGCCTTCACCGAGGAGTACTCGGTGGCGATCATGGTGGTGATGACCTTCCTCGGCAGCGCCGCGGCCTTCGGGGCCGACCGGCATATCCGCGTCACCTACTTCACCGAGAAGCTGCCCCTTCGCACCGCCCGCATGGTGGAGATCTTCGTCCTCCTCTGCGGACTCTTCGTCTTCGGCGCACTCGCCTGGTTTGGCGCCTTCTACACCTGGGACGAGTACCGCTTCGAGGTCCTCTCCCCCGGCCTCGGCGTGCCGCAATGGCTCTACACGGGCTGGATGCCGCTCATGTCCCTCGTCATCTGCGCGCGCCTTCTCGGCCGCATGATTCGGGTGGCCCGCGCGTGACTCTCGCGATCCTGCTGCTCGTCGGCCTCTTCATCCTGCTCATGATCGCGGGCGTGCCCATCGGCGTCGCCATGGGGCTCACCGGCTTCCTGGTGATCGCGATGGAGGGCATGGGCGTCATGGCCCTGCCCACCAACATCTGGACGGGCATCGCGAAGTACCCGCTCCTCGCCCTACCCATGTTCGTCCTCGCGGGAATGGTGTTCGAGCGTGCGGGCGTGGCCGCGCGCATGGTCGGCTTCGCGCAGCTTCTCGTCGGCAACCGCACGGGGGCGCTGGCCATCGTCGCCGTCCTGCTCTGCATGATCCTCGGCGGCGTCAGCGGCTCCGGCGCGGCGGATGCGGCGGCGGTCGCCGCCGTGATGGTGCCGCCCATGCTCCGCCAAGGCTACCCGCCTTCCTACGTCGCCTCCCTCACCGCGGCGGGCGGATCGACGGACGTGCTGATCCCGCCCTCCATCCCCTTCATCGTCTACGCCGTGCTGGTGCCGGGCGTCTCCGTCCCCGCGCTCTTCCTGGCGGGCGTCGTGCCCGGCATCCTCTCGGGCCTGGCGCTCATCATCCCCGCCGTCTGGCTTGCCCGGCGCGGCGGCTTCGGCCTGCCGGAGCCCCGCTCCGCCCGCCCGCCCCTCACCGCCGCCCGCCTCTGGCGCTCCTTCCTCGAAGCCCTCTGGGGCCTCGCCGCGCCGGTCGTGATTCTCGGCGGCCTCCGCTCCGGCGCCTTCACCCCAACAGAGGCGGCGGTGGTCGCCGTCTTCTACGGCCTCTTCGTTGGCGTGGTGGTCTATCGAAGTCTCACCTGGCGCGACATCTACGAGGTGCTGCGCGACAGCGCGGAGATCTCCGCCGTCGTCCTCCTCATCATCGCGCTGGCCGCCATCTACGCCCATGCCGGCAGCGCCGCCGGCATCTTCGACGCGCTGGCGACCCTGCTGATCGGCCTGACCACGAACGAGACGGTCATGCTGCTCGCCATCACCGTGCTGCTGATGATCGCCGGCACGGCGCTGGACGCGATCTCCACCTACCTCATCTTCCTCCCCATCCTCCTGCCCATCGCCGCCCTGTTCCACTGGGATCTGACCTGGTTCGGCGTGATCATCACCATGAACGTCGCCATCGGCGCCTTCACCCCGCCGACGGCCGTGAATCTCATGGTCACCTGCCGCATCGCCGGCTGCACCATGGAGAGCACCATGGTCTGGGTCTGGTGGTTCCTGCTGGCCATGACGGCCGTGCTGCTCGCCGTCACCTTCGTGCCGGAGATCGCGCTGGCCCTGCCGCGCTGGATGGGCGACCTGTAAGGGGTTACAGCCCCTTCATTCCGTCCTGCCAAGGATTGGCGCAGGGGCGGGCCGGAATGCACAAACCGGCGCCAGCAGGCCGGGGAGGAAGCGTCCTCGCCCGCTGGCACGCTTCTCGCAAACCGGCTGGCAGACCGGCCCGCCGCGGAAGCCCCGCGGGCGCACCGGCCCTTGTGGGACGCGAGAAGAATGAACAGCAACATCACCCGCCGCGCCGCCCTGGCCGGCCTGGGCGGCGCCCTGGCCCTGCCCGCCATCCGCCCCGCCTTCGCCCAGGGAGCCCCGATCAAGGTCGGCGTCCTCCACTCCCTCTCCGGCACCATGGCCATCAGCGAGACCGCGCTACGCGACACCGTGCTGATGATGGTGGAGGACCAAAACAAGAAGGGCGGCGTGATGGGCCGCCGGCTCGAGGCCGTGGTGGTGGACCCCGCCTCCAACTGGCCCCTCTTCGCCGAGAAGGCGCGGGAGCTGCTGGCCGTCTCCAAGTGCGACGTGGTCTTCGGCTGCTGGACCTCCGTCTCCCGCAAGTCCGTCCTGCCGGTCTTCGAGGAGCTGAACGGCCTTCTCTTCTACCCCGTGCAGTACGAGGGCGAGGAGCAGTCCAAGAACGTGTTCTACACCGGCGCCGCCCCGAACCAGCAGGCGATCCCGGCCGTGGAATACCTGATGGGCAAGGACGGCGGCGAGGCCAAGCGCATCGCGCTGCTCGGCACGGACTACGTCTATCCCCGCACCACCAACCGGATCCTCCGCGCCTACCTGAACAGCAAGGGCATCGCGGACGCCGACATCATGGAGGAGTACACTCCCTTCGGTCACTCCGACTGGCAGGGCATCGTCTCCCGCGTGAAGCGCTTCGCGGGCGAGGGCAAGAAGACCGCCATCGTCTCCACCATCAACGGCGACGCCAACGTCCCCTTCTACCGCGAGCTCGGCAACCAGGGCATCAAGGCCGAGGACATCCCCTGCGTCGCCTTCTCCGTCGGTGAGGAGGAGCTGGCGGGCATCGACACCAAGCCGCTGGTCGGCCACCTGGCTGCCTGGAACTACTTCATGTCCGTGGAGGGCGCGCCGAACACCGCCTTCAAGAAGATGTGGGCCGACTACATCAAGTCCGACAAGCGCGTGACCAACGACCCGATGGAGGCCACCTACACCGGCTTCCGCATGTGGGTGCAGGCGGTGGAGAAGGCCAAGTCCACGGGCGTGGATGCGGTGCGCGAGGCGATGTACGGCCAGAAGATCATGGCGCCCTGCGGCTATGAGGAGGTGATGGGCACCAACCACCACCTCTCCAAGCCCGTGATGATCGGCGAGGTCATGGAGAACGGCCAGTTCAACATCGTCTACAAGACGCCGAACGCCATCCCCGCCGAGAACTGGTCCCCCTTCATCCCCGAGAACAAGAACCGCCGGGGCTGATGGAGAAGAGGGCGGCGGGGCAACCCGCCGCCCGCACGATCATGACGCGCATCCTCCCCCTTCTCCTGGTCCTGCTGTTCGCACTTCCTGCCGCCGCGCAGGACGCCTTCCTCGACGCGCTGCCCGGCCTCGCCGGCGGCTTCGGGACCCAGGCGGAGGCGGTGGAGCGCCTGGGCGCCGGGGGCGACGCCCGCGCCCTGCCCGTGCTGCGCGCCCTGTCGGACAGCACCCTCCGCAAGAACGGCAGCACCGTCATCCTGCCGGACGGCACCGATGCCGCGACCGGCCGCCCCGCCGACACGGCGGGCGCGGAGACGGTCCGCATCAACAACCGCGTCCGCTCCGCCCTGCGCGGCGCCCTGGGCCGCCTGCAGCTCGTCTCCGCCCACGCGGATGAACGCTACGCCGCCGCGGACTCCGTCTTCCGCAGCCGCAGCGCCGACAATGTCGCCCCGCTGGAAGCCGCCATCGCCAGGGAATCCGTCCCGCGCGTGAAGGAGCGGCAGCAACTCGCCCTCGCCGCCTCCCGCCTCGTCGCCGCCGATGCCGCGGTGAAGCGCCAGGGCATCGCCACCCTCGGCGAAGCCTCCTCCGAGGACGCCCGCGCCCTCCTGCTTGAAGCCCGCGCCGCCAACCCCGACATGACGGCCGAGATCGACCGCGCCGTCGCCTCCATCGACAGCCGCCTGACCTTCAAGCGCGCCGCGGAAACCCTGTTCCAGGGCCTCTCCCTCGGCTCCGTCCTGCTCCTCGCCGCGCTGGGCCTCGCCATCACCTTCGGCGTCATGGGCGTGATCAACATGGCGCATGGCGAGTTCGTCATGCTCGGCGCCTACACCACCTTCGTGGTGCAGGAGGCCTGCCGCGGCATCCCCTGGCTGCTGCCCTGGTCCCTCCCCCTCTCAGTCCCCGCCGCCTTTCTCGTCGCCGGCCTCGCGGGCACTGCGTTGGAGCGCGGGCTGATCCGTCACCTCTACGGCCGCCCGCTGGAAACCCTGCTGATGACCTTCGGCGTCGGCATGATCCTGCAACAGGCCGTGCGCCTGGCCTTCGGCGCCCAGAACCGGGAGGTCCTCTCCCCCGCCTGGATGCAGGGCATCCTCTCCCTGCCCGGCGGCATCAACATCACGCAGAACCGCCTCTGGGTTATCGTCTTCTCCCTCCTCGTCCTCGGCCTGACCCTCGCCGCCATTCGCCTGACCCGCTTCGGGCTGGAGATGCGCGCGGTGGTGCAGAACCGCCGCACCGCCGCCACCATGGGCATCCGCACGGGCCGGGTGGACGCGCTGACCTTCGCCTTCGGCTCCGGCCTCGCCGGGATGGCGGGCGTGGCGCTCTCCCAGATCGACAACGTCTCCCCCAATCTCGGCACGGGCTACATCATCGACAGCTTCATGGTCGTGGTCTTCGGGGGCGTCGGCAGCCTCATCGGCACCCTCGTCGGCGCCATGGGGCTGGGCGTGCTGAACAAGGTCATCGAGCCCTGGGCCGGCGCCGTGCTCGCCAAGGTCGCAGTCCTGGTGATCATCATGCTCTTCATCCAGCGCCGCCCGCGCGGCCTCTTCGCCCTCAAGGGCCGGGCGGCCGAGGCATGAGCGCCACCACCGCCCCCGCCGGGACCACCCGCGGCATCCCCGCCCGGCAGATCCTGCGCGGCGCGATCCTGATCGCGATCCTGCTCCTCGCCCTGCTGCCCCTGCTGAACCACCTGCCCGCCGACAGCGCCTTCCGCGTCTCGGACTTCACAGTGGCCGTCACGGGCAAGTGGATCTGCTACGCCGTGCTGGCGCTCGCCATCGACCTGGCCTGGGGCTATGCCGGCATCCTCTCCCTCGGCCACGGCGCCTTCTTCGCCCTCGGCGGCTACGCCATGGGCATGCACCTCATGCGCCTGATCGGTCCGCGCGGCGTCTACGGCCATCCCGTGCTGCCGGACTTCATGGTCTTTCTCGGCTACCGGGAACTGCCCTGGTACTGGCTGGGCTTCGACCACTTTCCCTACGCGATCCTGATGGCGATGGTGGTGCCGGGACTGCTGGCCTTCGTCGTCGGCTACCTCTCCTTCCGCAGCCGCATCACCGGCGTCTACTTCTCCATCATCACCCAGGCGATGACCTACGCCCTGATGCTCGCCTTCTTCCGCAACGACATGGGCTTCGGCGGCAACAACGGCTTCACCGACTTCAAGCAGCTGCTGGGCGTGCCGCTGAACACCCAGGGCGCGCGCGCCGGCCTCTTCTACGCCGCCCTCGCGCTGCTCGCCGGTTCGCTGGTGCTCTGCCGCCACATCGTCGGCACGAAGCTCGGCCGCGTCCTCGTCGCGGTGCGGGATGCGGAGAGCCGGGTGCGCTTCCTCGGCTACTCCGTCACCGCCTTCAAGCTCACGGTCTTCGTCCTCTCTGCCGTGCTGGCGGGGCTGGCCGGCGCCCTCTACGTGCCGCTGGTCGGCATCATCAACCCCGGCGAGTTCGCCCCGGGCAATTCGATCGAGGCGGTGATCTGGGTCGCCGTCGGCGGCCGCGGCACCCTCATCGGCGCCCTCCTCGGCGCCTTCTCCGTAAACGCGCTGAAGACCTGGCTCACCTCCGTCGCGCCGGACCTCTGGCTCTTCGTGCTCGGCGGCCTCTTCGTCGCCGTTACGGTCTTCCTCCCCCGCGGCCTCATCGGCCTCTTCCGGAGTGCCGCGAAGTGAGCAAGCCCGGCCTCTACATGGACGGCGTCTCCGTCGTCTTCGACGGCTTCCGTGCCCTCAACAACCTCTCC
This sequence comes from Roseomonas indoligenes, assembly GCF_017813365.1. Taxonomy (GTDB): domain Bacteria; phylum Pseudomonadota; class Alphaproteobacteria; order Acetobacterales; family Acetobacteraceae; genus Roseomonas; species Roseomonas indoligenes. The sequence continues at coordinate 66,927 of NZ_JAGIZA010000001.1, read as the reverse complement.
CTCATCGTCGATCCCGGGGAGCTGCGCGCCATCATCGGCCCCAACGGCGCAGGCAAGACGACGATGATGGACGTCATCACCGGCAAGACCCGCCCTACCGCCGGCACGGTCAGGTTCGGGGATGCCGACCTGACCAGGATGGACGAGGCCCGCATCGCCAATCTCGGCATCGGCCGCAAGTTCCAGAAGCCCACCGTTTTCGACGCGCTGACGGTGTTCGAGAACCTGGAACTGGCGCTGAAGGCGCCGCGCGATCCCTGGTCCTGCCTGCGCTGGGCCCTGGGCGGGGAAGCCCGCAAGCGGATCGAGACGGTCATGGAGGAGATCGGCCTCTCCGCCCGCGCTGGGGACCCCGCCGCCATTCTCTCCCACGGCCAGCGCCAATGGCTGGAGATCGGCATGCTCCTGATGCAGGACCCCGACCTGCTGCTGGTGGACGAGCCCGTGGCGGGCATGACCGACCAGGAGACCGAGCACACCGCCGCCCTGCTCCGCCGCATCGCCGGCACCCGCAGCGTGGTGGTGGTGGAGCACGACCTGGAATTCGTCCGCGCGCTGAACAGCAGGGTCACGGTGCTGCACGAGGGCACGCTGCTCTCCGAGGGGAGCATCGACACTGTGCAGAACGACCCGCGCGTCATCGAAGTCTATCTGGGGCGCTGAGGGATGCTGCGAGCCACCGACATCCGCCTCTCCTACGGCGCCAGCCTCTGCCTGCGCGGCGTGAACCTCTCCGCCGATCCCGGCAGGATCACCTGCGTCCTCGGCCGCAACGGCGTCGGCAAGTCCTCCCTCATGCGCTCCGTCATGGGGGTGGAGCGCATCAGCGGCGGCCGAATCGAGTGGGAGGGTAAGGACATCGCCGGCATGTCCCCCGCCGATCGCGCCCGCGCCGGCATCGGTTATGTCCCCCAGGGCCGCGAAATCTTCCCCTTCCTCACCGTGCAGGAGAACCTGGAGACGGCGCTCGCCGCCGCTCCGCGCGGCAGCAAGATCTCGTCCGAGGTCTTCGACCTCTTCCCCATCCTCCGCCAGTTCCTGCGCCGCCGCGGCGGCGACCTCTCCGGCGGCCAGCAGCAGCAGCTCGCCATCGCCCGCGCCCTGACCGCCCGCCCGCGCCTGCTGATCCTCGACGAGCCGACGGAGGGTATCCAGCCCAGCGTCATCAAGGACATCGCCCGTGTCATCCGCCACCTGGCGAAGGACCGCGGCATGGCCGTGGTGCTGGTGGAGCAGTATTTCGAGTTCGCCCGCGACCTGGCCGACCGCATCACCGTCATGGTCCGCGGCGAGGTGGCGCTGGACGGCGAGGCCGGGGCGCTGGAGGAGGACTCCGTCCGCCGCCTTCTCACGGTGTGACCCGCCGCGTCCGGAAGGGGCGATTCAGGAAGGCTTGAGGATTGCGGCGCAGCATGGGGGCGGCCGCGGCAATCCTGCCGTCGGCGCGGCCTGGACACCCCTCATGCCCCTCCCGCTCAACCGGCTGCGCATCCGCGGCCGCATCCTGCTCTCGATCGGCCTTCTCCTCACCGTGCTGGCCGGGCTGGGCGGCTTCGCCCTGCACCGGATCGACGGGATGAACCGCGTCTCCGCCGATCTCGCGGACAACTGGCTGCCCAGCGCCCAGGCCCTCGGCGACGTGGCGCTGGAGTTCGAGAAGCTGCGCGCGCGGGAGACGCAGATGATCCTGCGCGCCGATGAGCGCCGCGGCCACTCCATCGGCCTGACGGTCGAGAGCCACAAATTGGTGGACGACGCGCTGGCCCGCTACCGCGCCCTGGTGAGCGGCGCGGAGGAAGGGGCCCTGCTGCGCGCCATGGACTCCGCCTGGGCCGGCTACCGCCCGCACAGCGAGGGCATGGTCGCCGCCGCGCGCGCCAACGACAATACCCGCGCCTCCGAGATCCTTTTCCGAGCCACCACCCAGCCCCTCGCGGCGGTCCGGCAGGCGACCGACGCCGCCCGCCGCTTCCAGACGGAGGGCGGCAACGCCGCCGCCGCCGCCGGGAAGGCGCTGGGCGCCTCGGCCCTTGCCTGGATCATCGGCATCCTCGCCGCGGCGATCCTGGTCAGCCTCATGGTCGGCCTCGGGCTGGTGCGCGGCATTTCCGGCCCGATCATGGGCATCACCGCGGCCATGCGCCGCCTCGCCGCCCGAGACACCGGTGTTGCCATCCCCGGCGCCGGGCGCCGGGACGAGCTGGGCGAGATGGCCTCCGCCGTCGCCGTCTTCCGCGACAGCATGGTCGAGGCCGACCGCCTCTCCGCCGAGGCCGAATCCGCCCGTGCATCGCGGGAGGCGCGCGCGGCGGGGCTCGAGGCGCTGGTGCGCGGCTTCGAGGGGCGCGCAGGGGAGATGGTGCGGACCCTCTCGGCCGCGAGCACGGAGCTGGAGGCGACCGCGCGCGGGATGACCGGCACGGCCGAGGGCACGAGCGAGCGGGCGGACCGGGTGGTGGCGGCCGCCGGGGCGGCGAGCGGGGGCGTGCAGACGGTGGCGGCCGCCGCCGAGCAGCTGACCGCCTCCATCGGCGAGATCAGCCGGCAGGTGGCTCAGGCAACGGCCGCGGCCGGGCGGGCCGTGGAGGATGCGCGGCGGACGGACGGGACGGTGCAGGCCCTGGCCGAAGGCGCGGCGCGGATCGGGGACGTGGTGCGGCTCATCACGGACATCGCGGGCCAGACGAACCTGCTCGCGCTGAACGCGACGATCGAGGCGGCGCGTGCGGGCGAAGCGGGACGGGGCTTCGCGGTGGTCGCCTCCGAGGTGAAGACACTCGCTTCTCAGACAGCCAAGGCCACCGAGGAGATCGGGGCGCAGATCGCGGGAATCCAGGCCGCGACGGACCAGGCGGTGGTGGCGATCGGGGGCATCGGGCGCACGATCGAGGAGGTGAGCGGCATTGCCGTCGCGATCGCCGCGGCGGTGGAGGAGCAGAGCGCGGCGACCGGCGAGATCGCGCGCACGGTGCAGGAAACGGCCCGGGCGACGGAAGCGGTGACGGTGAACATCGCCGATGTCAGCCGCGGCTCGACCGAGACGGGGGCGGCCGCCGGCCAGGTCCTCTCGGCCGCCTCCGACCTCGCCCAGCAGGCCGAGCGCCTCAACGGAACCGTCGCCGGATTCGTGGCGGAGGTCAGGGCGGCCTGAACCACGCCCCGCCCTCCGCGTTGCCCCAGGGCAGATGCGGAGGGCGGCTGATGGTGGAAGCCAGGCGGGTGGCGCTGGTCACGGGGGGCGCGAAAGGCATCGGCGAGGGGATCGCACGCCGCTTGGCCGGTGATGGCTGGCACGTCGTCACCGCCGACACGGATCCGGGCGGCCCCGGCACCGCCGCTCGTCACGTTCAGGCCGACATATCGGACGAAGCGGCCGTGCGCGGCCTCGTGGATGGGATCGCTGCCAGGGAAGGCCGCCTGGATGGCCTCGTCTGCAACGCCGGCATCATGGTGCGGAAGCCTATCCGCGAGCTGACGCTGGAGGAGTGGTCCCGCGTGATCGGAACCAACCTCACCAGCACCTTCCTGCTGGCCCGCGCGGCGGAATCGCTGCTGCGGCAGGCGAAGGGCGCCATCGTCACGATCGCCTCCACCCGCGCCCACCAGTCGGAGCCGGATACGGAGAGCTACGCCGCCTCCAAGGGCGGTCTCCTCGCCCTCACTCACGCGCTCGCCATCAGCCTCGGCCCCGACGTGCGCGCGAACGTTATCTCCCCCGGCTGGATCAACGTGCGGGACGAGCGGCTGAGCGAGAGCGACCACGCCCAGCACCCCGCCGGCCGCGTCGGCACCGCCGCCGACATCGCCGCCCTTGCCGCCTGGCTGCTGGGCCCGGAGAGCGGCTTCGTCACCGGCGCCGAGTTCGTCAGCGATGGCGGGATGACCCGGAAGATGATCTACGAGGACTGAGTGGCCAGCCAGGCCGGCGCGCGGCGCGCCTTGAAGGCCGCGATGCCCTCATCCGCTTCACCGCTGGCCGCGCAGCGGGCGAAGGACTGCGCCCCGGCCTCGGCGTAGCCCTCGGGAACGGCGCCACCCAGCGCGGCAAGCATGCCCTTCGTCTCGGCCAGTGCCCCGGGCGCGCCCTGCAGCACGTCGGCCACGGTCGCCTCCACCAGCGCGTCCAGCGCCGCCGCGTCGGCCGCCGTCTGGTGCACCAGCCCGATCCGCCCGGCGTCCGCCGCGTCCAGCACGTTCCCCTGCAGGACCATCCGCGCGGCATGGCTGCGCCCGGTCCGCCGCACGATCCAGGGCAGGATTTGCGCCGCCACCAGGCCGCGCCGTGCCTCGGGCGCCGCGAAGCGGGCATCCGCGCTGGCGAAGGCGATGTCCGCCGCGCAGACGAAGCCCAGCCCCCCCGCGAAGGCGGATCCCTGCACCGCCGCGATCACCACCTGCGGCAGCGCCGCGATCGCCGCGAAGCGCGCGCCGATGGACCGGTTGCGCTCAAGCTGCGCCGCCATGCGCTGCTCCGGCGTACCGGTCTCGCCGCCCACCTCGCCGAGGTCCAGCCCTGCGCAGAAATGCCCGCCGGCGCCGGAGAGGATCAGCACCCGCGCCGCACGGTCCTCGCGCAGTTCCGCCAGCAGCCCGTCCAGCGCCGCGGAGAGCGCCCCGTTCAGTGCGTTGCGCCGCGCCGGCCGGTTCAGCACCGCCCGCACCACGCCGCCCTGCCGCGTTACCAGAAGCGGGCTCTCGTCGCTCATCGGGCGCTCCTCCATGTCCTTGCCCCTGTCTTGCCGCGCCGCCCCGGCCCCCGCAAGCTGGCGCCGCCCACCCTTGCCGCGGCGGGGAATGGTTCGATATCCAACGGTCGTCCAAGCCAGAACAACAGGTCCGGAATGTCCCAGCGGAACTTCACGCGCACCCAGGTCGGGATTGTCGGCTGCGGCCCTGCCGGACTTTTCCTCGCCCATCTCCTCCACCGCGCGGGCATCGAGAGCGTGATCGTGGAGAGCCGCACGCGCGAGGCGGTGGAGGGCACCATCCGCGCCGGCCTGCTGGAGCACTGGGTCACGGAGCTGATGCGCGACATGGGCCTCGGCGACCGCATGGCGCGGGAGGGCCACGCGCATGACGGCATCACCCTGCAGTACGGCGCCACGCGCTTCCACCTGCCGCTGGACGAACTCACGGGCGGCAAGCGCGTCACCCTCTACCCGCAGCACGAGGTGCTGATCGACCTCATCGCCGCTCGCCTGGCCGATGGCGGCAGGATCCATTTCGGCGTCTCCGACACGGCCTTCCACGACATCGAGACGGACCGGCCCCGCATCGCCTTCCGCCACCCGGACGGCACGCCGGACGAGTTGTCCTGCGACTACGTGGTGGGCGCGGACGGCTTCCATGGCCCCGGCCGCCGCGCCATCCCCGCCGCCGAGCGCCGGGAATACGACCGCACCTACCCCTTCGGCTGGCTCGGCATCCTCGCCCATGCCCCCCTTTCCTGGCACGAGCTGATCTACGCCCGGCATGAGGAGGGCTTCGCGCTCCTCACCACCCGCACGCCGGAGATCCAGCGCCTCTACATCCAGTGCGATCCGCGCGACGACATCGCGAACTGGCCGGACGAGCGCATCTGGGCCGCCCTGCACCGCCGCCTGGAGACCGCCGGCGACTGGAAGCTGGCGGATGGCCGGATCTTCCAGAAGGGCATCATCCCCCTCCGCAGCTTCGTCTGCGAGACGATGCGCCGCGGCCGCCTCTTCCTCGCCGGGGATGCCGCCCACATCGTGCCGCCCACCGGCGCCAAGGGACTGAACCTGGCGGTGGCCGACGTCCTCGTCCTGTCCCGCGCATTGGAGGCCGCCCTGCGGCGCGGCGATGAATCGGGGCTGGATGCCTATCCCGCAACCGCCCTGCGCCGCATCTGGAAGGCCGAGCGCTTCAGTTGGATGATGACCACCATGCTGCACGTGGACGCGGCCGAGACCCCCTTCGAGCACCGTATCCGCATGGCCGACCTGGACTTCCTCGCGGGCTCGCGCAACGCCCAGGCGGCGGTGGCGGAAAACTATGTCGGGCTGCCTTTCTGAGGGCGGTCTGTCCCGGGGAGAGGAAGAAGGAATTCTTCCTCTCCCCGGGCCCCTCACCATCATCTTTTTCTGGGCTTTGGGCTTGCCCGACTGACGGTGCGCCTCGGCTCGTGGAGTCGAGGCGATTGCAAAGGTTGGGATCAACCCCGATCACCGCGGCTAGCGTATCCAGTCAGTCCCGCGGCAGCCTGATGCAGGTTCAGGGGGCAGCGCCCCCCTGCCCCCGGACAGATCAGACCTTCAGATCACCACCCCACCACTGACATGCAGCGCCTGCCCGGTGATGTAGGCCCCGCCCACCCCGGCCAGGAAGGCCACGGCGGCCGCGACATCGGCCGGCTGTCCCAGCCGCCGCAGCGGGATGCGGGCCAGGATCGCCTCCCAGGCCGGCGCCTCCAGGGCGACATGGGCGCCCGGGTCCTTCTGGGTGAAGCCGGGCACCACCGCGTTGACCGTGACGTGCGGCGCCCACTCGATAGCCAGGGAACGCACCAGCGCCTCCACCCCTGCCTTGGCCGCCGCGCTGGCGGGGAAGGTCGCGGCATCCGTGCGGAACAGGTGCGCCACGAAGGAGGAGACGGCGATCATCCGGGCAGCGCTTCCTGCCTCCCCGGCCCGCAGCAGGTGGGGCCCCGCCGCCCGCGCCAGGCGCATGAAGCCCCAGAGGATCGTGTCGGCGCTGCGGGCGAAATTCTCGTCCGTCATCGCCCCGATCTGCGTCCGGTCGGCGAAGCCGGCATTGGCGACCACGACCTCCAGCCCGCCGAAGGCCGCCACGGCTTCATCCACCAGCCGTGCGGGGGTTGCCGGCTCCGTCAGGTCGCCCGTCAGCACCACCGCCTCGGCGCCGGCGGCGCGCAGATCGGTCGCCACGGCCTCCGCCCCAGCCCGGTTGCCCCGGCAATGCACCGCGATGGCGACACCCGGCCCGGCCATGGCCCGTGCCGCCGCCGCTCCGATCCCGCTGGACGCCCCGGTGATCAGGATCCGCCGCTCCGCCATTCACGCCTCTCCTCCTGGTAAGCGGCCAGAATGGGACGGGAAGCGCTTGGCGGCGAGGGAAGGGCAACGGACAGGGGCGCGGCACAGTAAAATGCCAGATCGCGAAGACGTGATCGGGTCTGTCAGAGTGCCGGCAGGGGGTCTCCTGATATCCGCCCGCAGTTCTGCCAAGAACCGGGCCGGGATTTCCACCCGTGCTGCTTCGGCCTTCACCGCTTTACCACTGGCTTACAAAGGTGATGGCCTTACACCCCTGAGTTGCAGTAAAAGATAAATTCCCTGGGACAGGACATGTGGGTGCCTCACGGCCAGGAAAACTTGATGCCCGAAGCCCGGCCGGCGGATCGGCCGCCGCACATCGTGCTCGACATCTCCCGCTTGCTGGCATGCAGCGCCAAGGTCGCGCCCTCGGGCATCGACCGCGTGGAGATGGCCTATGCCCGCCGCTGGGCGGCCATGCCGGAAGGCAGCTGCACCTTCGTCGCCCAGGCGCTCGCGGGTGACTACGTGGCGCTGCCCTGGCGCGCCGTGGTGGGCTACGTGGCCATCCTCGCCCGCGCCTGGGGGCAGACCGATCCGGGCGCCCGCGACGCCGCCCGCGCCCGCCGCCTCTCCGCCAGCCTTCGCTGGCGCGTCATGGGCGGCCTCGGCCAGCGGCAACTGGCCCGGCGCCTGAAGGAGCCGGACCCGAAGGCCTTCCTCCTCGTCTCCCACCGCGCGCTGGAACGGGACCGGCCGATCCGGATGATGCGGGAGGCGGGTTGCGCCTTCGTCCCCCTTATCCACGACCTCATCCCCGCCACCCACCCCGAATACGCCCGCCCCGGCCAGGCGGAGCGGCACCTCCGGCGCATCGCCACCACCGCGGCCCTGGCGGACGCCATCATCGTGAACTCGGCCGATACGGAGGCGGCGCTGCGCCCGCACCTGCGCGTGCGGGACATCCCGCCGCCGGTGATGGTCGCCCCGCTCGGGATCGAGCCGCCGCCGGCTCCTAACCCGGCCCTGCCGGCCGAGCCCTACTTCGTCGTGCTCGGCACGATCGAGCCGCGCAAGAACCACCTCCTCCTGCTCCATCTCTGGCGCGACCTGGCCCGGCGCATGGGCCAGCGCACGCCCCACCTCCTCGTGGTCGGGCGTCGCGGCTGGGAGAACGAGAACGTGGTGGACATCCTGGAGCGCTGCGACGCGCTCCGCGGCACCGTGCGCGAGGTTGGCCAAGTGGCGGACCGCGAGGTGTGGGAGATCCTGCGCGGCGCCCGCGCCTTGCTCTTCCCCTCCTTCGCGGAGGGCTACGGCCTGCCGCTGGCCGAGGCGCTGGCCCTTGGCGTGCCCGCCATCTGCTCCGACCTGCCCGCCCTGCGCGAGGTCGGCGGCGAGGTGCCGGACTACCTGGACCCGCTGGACGGCATCGCCTGGCGCTCCGCCATCCTCGACTACATGCAAACCGACAGCCAGGCCCGGGAAGCTCAGCTCGCGCGCCTCGCCGGCTGGCGCGCGCCGCGCTGGGACGAGCACTTCGCCCGGGTGGACGAGGTGCTGTGCCGGCTGGCTCGCACCTCCGGGCGCGCGCGTCTCCTGCGCGCCACCCTGCCTTCCTGGCTGCGCCCGCGCGCGCTGCGCGACCGGGCCGCCCTGAGCCACAGCCGCAGCACGGGCCCGACATGAACCGCCGCCCCACCCGCCCGAAGGCGGAGAACGGCGCGCGCCCGCGGCCGCTCCGCGCCGAGCCCATCGCCGTGGTTGGCGCCGCCTGCCGCTTCCCCGGCGCGCCCGACCTGGATTCCTTCTGGTCCCTCCTTGCCGAGGGGCGGGACGCCGTCTCCACCCTGCCGGCGGACCGCTTCAGCCAGGACTGGTTCTACCACCCCAACCGCAGCGAGCCAGGCCGCTCCTACACCTTCGCCGCCGGCCATCTCGGCGACATAGCGGGCTTCGACGCCCCGCATTTCGGCCTCTCCCCCCGCGAGGTGTCGGAGGCCGACCCGCAGCAGCGCGTCCTGCTGGAGGTCGTCTCCGAGGCGCTCGAGGATGCGGGCTGGCCCGCATCCTCCGTCGCGGGGCGGGAGATCGGCGTCTTCGTCGGCGGGTCCTCCACGGACTATGCCGAGCTGCGGCTGTCGGATCCGGCGAGCCTCGACCGCTATTTCATGACCGGCAACACCCTCTCCATCCTGGGGAACCGGATCACCAACGTCTTCGACCTGCGCGGCGGGGCGCAGACGATCGACACCGCCTGCTCCTCCTCCCTCGTCGCCCTCTCCCATGCCGTGGACGCGCTGCGCGCCGGCCGGATCGAGGCGGCCCTGGTGGGTGGCGTGCAGCTCCTCCTCTCGCCCTACCCGTTCACCGGCTTCTCCCGCGCCTCCATGCTCTCCCCCACCGGGCGCTGCCACGTCTTCTCGGCGGGCGCCGACGGCTACGTGCGCGGCGAGGGCGCGGGGGCGGTGGTGCTCAAGCCCCTCGGCGCCGCGCTGGCGGACGGGGACTTCATCCGCGGCGTGATCCTGGCCGCGGGAGTGAACTCGGTGGGCCGCTCCATCGGCCTCTCCCTTCCCGATCCCCAGGCCCAGGCCGCCCTGATCCGCCAGGTGCTGGACGAGGCCGGGGTGGCCCCGTCCCGCGTGACCTATTTTGAGGCCCATGGCACCGGCACCCAGGCCGGCGACCCGGTTGAGGCCACCGCGATCGGCAGCGTCCTCTCGGCGCGGGCAGCCGGCATCCGCCCGGTGCCGCTGCCCGTCGGCTCGGTGAAGTCGAATATCGGCCACCTGGAGACCGCCTCCGGCATGGCCGGCCTCATCAAGGCTCTGCTGATGCTGGAGAAGCGGGAGATCCCGCCGAACCTGCATTTCGACACCCCGAACCCGCGGATCGACTTCGAGGCACTCAACATCCGCGTCCCCACGGCGCGGGAGCCGCTGCCCGGCCGCGCGCCCGTGATCGGGGTGAATTCCTTCGGCTTCGGCGGCACCAACGCGTCCCTTTTCCTCGCCCCGCCGCCGGTCACCGCCGCCCGTCCCGCCGAGGCCGGGCCGGCCGCGGCGCTGCCGCCCCTGGTCCTCTCCGCCCGCTCCTCCGAGGCGCTGCCGGCTGCCGCGCGGTCCTGGTCGGCCGCCCTGCGCGCCCGGCCGGAGGACGCCCCGGCGATGCTGCGGGGCTTGGCCCGCCACCGCGACCTGCACCCTCACCGTCTGGTCATGCGCGGGGACGCCGCCTCCCTCGCGGACCAGCTGGCCTCCTACGCGGAGGGCGAGCCCGCCGGAATCCAGGGCGTTGCCCCCACGGCGGCGGGCGCGGCCGGCCCCGCCTTCGCCTTCTCCGGCAACGGCTCCCAGTTTCCGGGCATGGCGCGCGAGGCGATGGCGCATTCCCGCCCCTTCCGGGAGGCGGTGGAGGCCGCGGACGCCGAGCTGACCCCGCGCCTCGGCTGGTCCGTCGCCGCCGCCCTGGCGGACGGCATCACCGCCGAGGCCCTGGCCGCGACGGAAGTCGCCCAGCCCGCTCTGTTCGCCGTGCAGCACGGCCTCGTCGCCGCCCTGGCAGGGGAAGGGATCACCCCCGCCCTCGTGCTCGGCCACTCCGTCGGCGAGGTCGCCGCGGCGCTGGCCGCCGGCATCCTGGACCTGGGCGGTGCCGCCCGCCTCATCGTCGCCCGCTCCACCGCGCAGGCGCGCACGCGGGGCCGGGGCCGCATGGCGGCCTTCAACACCTCCGAGGAGGAGGCGCTGCCCCTCCTCGCCGAGTGCGGCCCGGGGCTGGAGATCGCCGCCCGCAACGCGCCGCGCGCCCTGACCGTGGCGGGACCGGCGGAGGCCATCGCCCGCCTCGTGGCCGCCGCCCGGCGGGACCGGCACACGATCATCCCGCTGGACCTGGACTACGCCTTCCACTCCGCCGCCATGGACGAGGTGGAGGGAAGCCTGCGCGAATCCCTGGCCGGGCTGCAGCCCGCCGCACCGCGCCTGCCCTTCCTCTCCACCGTCACCGGCGGGCTCCTGGAAGGGATGGCGGACGCCACGTACTGGTGGCGCAACCTGCGCGCGCCCGTGCGCTTCGCCGATGCGGCGGCGGAGGCCGGGCGGCTCGGTGCGCGGCCGGTGATCGAGGTCGGCCCTCACCCCATCCTGCAATCCTACCTGCGAGAGGCCCTGCGCGCCGCCAAGGCCGAGGCGCCGATCCTCGCCACCCTCTCCAAGCGCGACCTGCCGGGCGATCCCATTCCCGGCATCGCGGACCGCGCGACGGCGGCGGGCGCCGATCCGCGGGGGGCCCCCGCCTTCGCCGGCCCCGCCCTGCGGCGCGGCCTGCCCCCCACCCCCTATGTCCGGCGGCGGCACTGGTATCCCGATACGGCGGAGTCCTACCGGCTGCACGACCCGGTGCTGGACCACCCCCTGCTGGGCTTCCGCCGCGAATCCGATCCGGCGGAGGGCTTCGCCCACTGGACGCGCAACGTGGATTCCGCCCTGCTGCCCTGGCTGGCCGACCACCGGCTGGGCGAGGAGGCGGTGATGCCCGCCGCGGGGATGGCGGAGATGGCGCTGGCCGCCGCCGCGCGCCGCTTCCCGGAAGCGGAGGCGCTGGAGCTCTCCGCCTTCCAGATCCTGCGCCCCCTGCCCGTGCCGCCCGGCGACCGGGAGGGCGGCAGCCAGGAGGTCCGCTTCCGCCTGGCCGATGACGGCACCTTCCGCCTGGAATCCCGCCGCCGCATGAGCGGCGAGGCCTGGTCCCTGCACGCGCGCGGCCTGCTGCGCCCTGCGACACTGGGGTCCCTGCCGGAACTGCCCCCGGCGCCGGAGGGCGGCCGGGGCGTGGCCGAGCCCGCGCTGCACGCCGTGGCCGCCCGCTGCGGCCTGGATTACGGCCCGGCTTTCCGCCCGGTCCAGCACGTCGCCATCAATGCCGGCGGCCGCTCGGCGGAGGTGTCGCTGGACCTTCCTGCCTCGGCGCCGGCGGACGAGGGCTTTCTCCTCCACCCCGTGCGGCTGGACGGCGCGATGCAGGGCCTGATCGGCCTGCTGACAGACCGCGGCGGCGCCGGGGACCGCCCGATGATGGACCGCCTGGGCGAGACCCCGGGCGAAGCGCTGGTGCCCGTGCGATTCGAGCGGCTGGTGCTGCGGCGCGGCGCCGCCCCGGCCACCCGCGCCGCCCTGGCCCTCACCCATGCCGGCAGCCGCGCGGCGGAGGCCAGGCTGGTGCTCGGCGATGCCGCGGGCCGCGCCGTGGCGCTGGCCGAGGGTGTCTGGTTCCAGCGCGCCCGCCTGGGCCGGGCCGAGGCGGCGGAGGTTTCCGCTTTCCGGCTGGAGGACCAACCCGCCCTGGATCCCTTCCTGCCCGCCCCCGATCCCGGGCGCGCGCTGGACCTTGCGCTCGGCGCCGCCGGGGCGCGCGACGAATCCCTCGATCTCTCCGAGTACGCGCTGCTGCTGGAAGGCTATGTCGCTGCCGCCACGGCGCGCGGCTTCGCGGCCGCCGGCGACGGCCTCATCCAGCCCTCCACCCCTTATGCGGTCGCCATGCTGCGCGCGCTGGTGGAGGACGGGCTGGCCGCTGCCGAGGGCCCGGGCTGGCGCCTGCTGCCCGCCGAGGATCTTCCGGCACCGGAGGATATCTGGCGCTCCGTCCTCATCGAGCGGCCCGCCCTGGCCCAGGACCTCGCGATCATCGCCCAGGCGACGGAGCGGCTGCCGGAGGCCCTGGCGGGCCACCTGCCGCCGGAATCCGCCCGCCTCCGCGTTCCCGAGGAATCGGGCGCCTTCGACCGCATGGGCCAGGTGCTGGCCGATGCCGCCGCGGCCGTGGCGGCCGCCTGGCCGGCCGACCGCCCGCTCCGCGTGCTCGACCTCGGCCCCGCCGCCCTCACCCGTCACCTTTCGGCCGGCCTCGCCCGTTCCGGCCGCCGCATCCTCCACATCCTGGCCGGCGACACGCGCCCCGAGCCCCCCGCCCAGCCGATGGCGGAGGTGGTGGCGGTGGACTGGGACCCCGCCAGCGGTGCCCCGCCGCCCGTCGTCGCGGACCTCGTCGTCGGGCTGCATCCCGGCGCGCGCGGGGGTACCGCCACCGGAATCCTGCACGGCCTCGCCGCCGCCCTGGCGGAAGGCGGGACCCTGCTCGCGGTGGAGCCGGTTCCCGGCCGCCTGATGGACTTCGTGCGCGGCCAGGACCCGCAGAGCTGGTCCCTGCCCGCCCTGCCCGGCGCCGATGCCTGGCGCGACGCCCTTGCGGCGGAGGGCTGGGCGGCGCCGCGGGCCGAGCCGCTGCTCTGCTCGCCCTGGGCCGCCCTTCTCGTCGCCGCCCAGCGCCCGGCCCCTGCCCCCGCCATCCCCGCCGCCACGTCCGGGCAGCGCTTCGTCCTCCTCGCCGATTCCGGCGCCGCGCCGCTGGGGGAGGCTCTGGGCGCCGCCCTGTCCAAGGCCGGTGCCGTGGTGGAGTCCCACCGGCTGGAGGACGCCTCCGCCCTGCCGCCCCGCGCGCTGCGGGGCGCGGCGGTGGTCGCGGTCGCCAACCCGGCCGGGCCGGCCGAGGTGGCACCGCTCGCCACCAGCCTCGCCGGGATCACGAAGATCGCCGCCGCCGCGTCCGGCTCCTGCGCGGGCTTCACGCTTCTCGCCCAGGGCGGCGGGATGACCGCGGCAGCGGAGGCCGTGCGCGCCCTTGGCCGGGTGCTGGCGAATGAGATGCCGGAACTGGCGCCGCGGCGGATCCTGGTGGACGCCGCCCTCGCCCCCGCCGCCGCCGCCCGTCGCCTCGTGCCGGAGCTGCTCGCCCATGGCTCGGAGCCGGAGGTCATCCTCGGCCTCTCCAGCCGCCGCGTGCCCCGCGTGGCCCAGGAAGGCCTGTTCTACGGCCCGGTGCAGGGCCCGCTCTGCCGCCCGCCCCAGCCCGGCCCTGCCGCGCGGCTGGCCGTGCGCCAGCCCGGTGCCCTCGCCTCCCTCGCCTGGGAGCCGATGGAGCCCCTGCCCACCCCCGGCCACGGCGAGGTCCGGCTGCGCGTGGAGGCCGCCGGGCTGAACTTCCGCGACCTGATGTGGGCCCAGGGCCTGCTGCCGGAGGAGACGCTGAAGGACGGCTTCGCCGGCGCCGGCCTCGGCATGGAATGTGCGGGCGTGGTGATGGAGGCCGGGCCGGGCGTGCCCTTCCACCCAGGCACCCGCGTGTTCGGCTTCGCGCCCCGGGCCCTGGCGGGGGCCGTCCTCACCCGCGCAGAGGCCCTGGCGCCGATCCCGGAGGGGCTGACCTCAACCGCCGCCGCCACCATCCCCGTCGCCTTCCTCACTGCCGTCTACGCGCTGGAGACCTGCGCGGGGATCGCCCCGGGGGAGCGCGTGCTGGTCCATGGCGGTGCGGGCGCCGTGGGGCTGGCCGCCCTGCAGGTGGCCCAGGCCGCGGGCGCGCAGGTGGCGATGACCGCGGGCACGGAGGCCAAGCGCGCCTTCCTGCGCGCGGCCGGCGCCGACCTCGTGCTGGACAGCCGCGCGGCGGGCTTCGACGACGCGCTCCGCCGCCACTGGCCGGACGGGGTGGACGTGGTGCTGAACTCCTTGGCGGGGGAGGCGATGGAGCGCTCCATCGCCTTGGTGAAGCCCTTCGGCCGCTTCATCGAGCTCGGCAAGCGCGACTATGCGGAGGACCGGCGCATCGCGGTGCGCCCCTTCCGCCGCAACGTCACCTATTTCGGCGTGGACGTGGACCAGCTGCCGAAGGCCCGGCCCGCCGAGGCGGCGCGGCTGCTGGAATCCATCCGCGGCCGCCTCGCCTCCGGCGACTTCCGCCCCCTGCCCTATGCCCGCCGCGCGGCGGAGGAGGCGGAGGGCGCCTTCCGGCTGCTGCAGGCCAGCGGCCATATCGGCAAGATCGTCGTGCTGCCCCCGCGCGAGGAGGAGCCGCGCCCCGCCGCCTGGTCGCCCCGCAGCGGCGGCACGATCCTCGTCACCGGCGGCACCTCCGGCTTCGGGCTGGAATGCGCCAAGTGGCTCGCCGCCCACGGCGCGGAACGCATCGCCCTCGTCTCCCGCCGCGGCCCGGCCACGCCGGGCGCGCCGGAGGCGGTGACGGCCCTGGCATCCCTCGGCGCCCGGGCCAGCCTGCACGCGGCGGATGTCGCCCACCGCCCGTCCCTCTCCGCGCTGCTGGCGGAGTTGCGGGCGGAAGGGCCGATCACCGGCGTGGTGCATGCCGCCACGGTCCTGGACGACGGCGCGGCAGGCGCCATGGACGCCGCCCGCTTCGCCGCCCTGCTCGGCCCGAAGCTGGTGGGGGCGGAGAACCTGGACAGGCTGACGGCCGAGGACCCTCTCGACCTCTTCCTCCTCTTCTCCTCGGCCACCACGGCCTTCGGCAATCCGGGCCAGGCGAACTACGTGGCCGCCAATGCGGGGCTGGAAGCCCTGGCCCGCCGCCGCCGCGCCCGGGGCCGCCCGGCGCTGGCCGTCGGCTGGGGCCCGATCGCCGATGCCGGCATCCTGGCGCGGGAGGAGGAGACGGCCCGCACCCTCGCCCGCCGCCTGGGCGTGGAGCCCATGGCGGCCCGGGACGCGCTGGAGGCCCTGCCCGGCCTCATCGCCGCCGGCCATCCCGTCGTCTGCCTCGCCCGCGTGGCCTGGAAGCGCGCGGGCACTGCCCTGCCGGTGCTGCGGGAGCCCGCCTTCGCCGCCCTGCGCGGCCGGGCGGAGGAGACGGATGCCGACATCGCGGACATGCGCGCCCACCTGATGGCCCTGCCCACCGCCGAGGCCCAGGCCCTGCTGGCCCGGATCGGCGCGGAGGAACTGGGCCGCATCCTGCGCCTGCCGCCGGAGAGCATCGGGGCCGACGTGCCGGTCGCGCGGCTGGGGCTGGACAGCCTCGGCGGGCTGGAGCTGCGCGGAGCGCTGGAAGCCCGCCTCGGCATGGCCGTGCCGCTCTCCGCGGTGACGGAGGACCTGACCGTGGCGGGCCTGGCCGCGCGCATGGTGGACGGCCTGTCCGGCGGGGCGCGGGAGGCGCAGCTCAACTCCCTGCTCGGCCAGTTCGAGCCGGGTTCCAGCGCGCCCGGCCCGGACACGCTGACGCCGGAGCCGACGCCGGCCGACGCGGCGACCCTACCGGACAGGGCCGGCGCCACCTAGATTGGCCGGCATGGAGACACGCGCTTGAACCAGGGCCTCGGCCTTTCGGCCACCGCGCGACTGGCGCTGCTGCAGCGCCTGTCCAAGCGCCGCGCGCGCCAGGAGGAGAGCGGCGCCGGCGACGGCCGCTCCTTCAGCGACGTGCCGGGGCTGCGCGACTTCGAGCTGCTGAAGACGGCGATGGAGGCGCTCGACCTCCCCAATCCCTTCTTCCGCCCGCATCAGGGCGTGGCCGGCGCCACCACGACGATCGGGAACGAGGAGTATCTGAACTTCTCCTCCTACAACTACCTCGGGCTGAACGACGACCCGCGCGTGAAGGCCGCTGCCCATGCCGCGATCGAACGCCACGGCGTCTCCGCCTCTGCCTCCCGCGTCGTCTCCGGGGAGCGGCCGCTACACGCGGAGCTGGAGGGCGCGCTGGCCGCGCATTATGGGGCGGAGGACGCGATCACCCTCGTCTCCGGCCATGCCACCAACGTCACGGTGATCGGCCACCTCATGGGCCCGCGCGACGTGATCCTGCACGACGCGATGATCCACAATTCCTGCGTGGAGGGCGCGCGCCTCTCGGGGGCGCGCCGCATCCCCTTCGCGCATAACGACGCGGCCGCTGCGGAGCGGGAACTGGCCGCCGCCCGCCGCGGCGCCGGCCGGGCTCTGGTCCTTATCGAGGGCCATTACTCCATGGACGGGGACGTTCCCGACCTCGCCCGCTTCATCGAGATCGCGCGTCGCCACGACGCCTGGCTGATGGTGGACGAGGCGCATTCCATGGGCGTGCTCGGCGCCACAGGCCACGGCATCGCGGAGCTGCAGGGCGTGGACCCGGCGGGCGTGGACATCTGGATGGGCACGCTCTCCAAGACGCTCTGCTCCTGCGGCGGCTACGTCGCGGCGCGGCGGCAGCTCATCAACTGGCTGCGCCACACCGCGCCGGGCTTCGTCTACTCCGTCGGCCTCGCCCCGGTCCTCGCGGCCTCGGCCCTGCAGTCGCTCAACATCCTGCACGAGGAGCCCTGGCGGGTCGCGCGGCTGAACGCCAACGCCACCCGCTTCCGGGACGGGCTGCGGGCGCGCGGGCTGGATGCCGGCGCCTCGGCCGGCCATGCCATCGTGCCGCTGATGACCGGCTCCTCCGTCCGCGCCGGCCGCCTCTCCGCCGAGCTCTTCGAGCGCGGGGTGAACGTGCAGCCCATCACCTTCCCCGCGGTGCCGGAGCGCGCCTCGCGGCTGCGCTTCTTCCTCACCGCCGCCCACACCGAGGCGCAGATCGACCGCACGCTGGACATCGTGGCGGAGACGGCGGCGGGGGTCGCGCCGGCCGAGGTAGCGGGCTGACGCCCCCTCTCCGCGTCGCGCTCCTCACCCTCGGCAGCGCGGCGAGCAGCGAGGCCGTGGCCGAGTTCCTGGACCTCTATGGGGACGGCGTCGTCCTGCTCGGCCTGTCCAATCCCTACCGCCGGGCGGCCGGCGGCGTGCTGGGCCAAGCGTGGCGGCATCTCCGGCGCTCCGGGCCGCGGCTGCTCGCCTATCTCGTGGTGAACATGGCCCTGCCGCGCCTTTCCGCCGCGCTGGCGCGGGGCGCGGGCTCGCTCGCGGCCCTGGCGCGCGCGCGGGGCATCCCCGTCACCGTGGTGGAGGACGTGAACGGCCCCGCCTTCCACGCCGCGCTGCGCGTTGCCCGTCCGGACCTGATCCTGACCTTCCACTTCGACGGCATCCTCTCCGCCGCCACCATCGCCCTGGCGCCGGGGGGCGGGATCAACGTCCACCCTTCCCTGCTGCCCCGGCATCGCGGCCCGATCCCGACCTTCTGGGCGGGGATGGAGGCCGAACCCGCCCACGGTGTCACCGTCCACCGCCTCGTGCCGCGGATCGATGCCGGGGTGGTCCTTGCCCAGCGCGAGGTCGCCCTGCCCTTGGGCATCACTGCCTCCTCCGCCGCGCGCCGGCTGCACCGGGCGGCGGTGCCCCTGGTCGGCGAAGTGCTCGCCGCCCTCTCGGCCGGCACGGCGGCGGAGGCGCCGGCCGGGGCGCTCCTGCCCTATCGCCCCTTCCCGGACCGCGCGGCCCTGCGCGCCGCGCGCCGGCGCGGGCTGCGCCTGCTGGACCTGTCCGACATCCGCGCGGCCTTTCGGATCAGGGCCTGAGCAACCGCCCGGCAGACCGGGAGGAGCCCCCGGCCCGTGCGCGGGACCCTGCCTCCCATCCCCATGCCATTGCGCCACCCGGCAGGCCTGCATATGGAACGGGCGTGCCCGAGGCGATGACGAACACCCGGAATGGGCGGCAGTTCCTGTTCCTGCAGGGCCCGATCAGTCCTTTCTTCCCCCTGCTCGGTGCGCGACTCCGCGCGCTCGGCCACGGCGTGCACCGGATCAACCTCTGCCTCGGCGACAAGCTCTTCTGGTGGGGCAGCGAGGCCGTGGATTACCGGGCGCGGCCGGAGGAATGGCCGGCCTTCATCGCGCGTTTCCTGGAGGAGCGCGGCATCACCGACATCCTCCTCCTCGGCGAGCAGCGCTTCTACCATCAGGCGGCCATCGCGGCGGCCCGGGCCCGCGGCATCGCCGTGGTCGCCACGGATTTCGGCTATCTCCGCCCGGACTGGATCACCTTCGAGGCGGAGGGGATGAACCGCGAGAGCCAATTCCCCCGCGACCCCGCCAGCATCATCGCCCTCGCCGAGACCCTGCCCCCGCCCGACATCGGGGAGCGCTACCGCGACAGCTTCCGCAACCAGGCGGCGCTGGACGTGGTCTACAACCTCGTCTCGCTGCTGCCGGGCTTCTTCCGCCACTACCGCAGCCACCAGATCTACCACCCCATCCAGGTCTATCTCGGCACCCTGTCCCGGATCCTCACGCGGCGACGCGCCAACCGGCACGCGAACGGCATCATGACGCGGCTGCAGGGTCGCGGGCCGCTCTTCCTCATGGCCATGCAGATGGAGACGGACTTCTCTGTCCGCGCCTACTCCGCCTACCCCGACCTCGATACCGCGATCGAGGAGGTGACGCAGTCCTTCGCCGCCCACGCGCCGCCCGAGGCGCAGCTCCTCGTCAAGGTCCACCCGCTGGACCCGGCGATGAAGAACTGGCGCCGGCGGGTGCGCCGCATCGCGGAGCGCGCGAAGGTGTCGGACCGCGTCCACTACCTCGGCGGCGGCAACCTCGGCGCGATCACGGAGAGCGTGCAGGGCGTGGTGACGATCAACAGCACCGTCGGCCTGCGCGCCATCCTGGACCACCTGCCGACCCACGCGCTGGGAGACGCGATCTACAAGATCCCCGGCCTGGTGCATGGCGGCCCGCTGGACACCTTCTGGACGGAGGGACGCCCGCCGGAACCGGAGCTGCGGGAAGCCTTCCTGCGCGGCATCGCGCACTGCCTGCACCTACGGGGCGTGTACTACGCGCGCCCTGGCCTGGACGCGGCGGTCGAGGCGGCAGCGCAGCGGCTGCACCTCAACATGATCAACCAGCCTGTCGTGGAGCCGCCGCCCGCGCTGGTGTGACGGCGGAGTTCTACTCCGTCGGTCTGTCGCGGGAGGGGAAGCAGGAATTCTTCCTCTCTCCGCCCCCCTCTTCATCATCTTTTCTTAGTCGCTGGTCTTGCTGCGCTGACGGTGCCCCTCGGCTCGCGGAGCCGAGGCGATTGCAAGGGCAGGGTTGGACCCGACCTTAAAGAACCGCCTCTTCCGGTGCGTCCACGAAAGCCCGAAGCAGGTCCAGCGGGCGCCGCCCCGGGGCAATCCGCTCAGCCTCCTCACCGTCGCCCTCCGATCCGCGCCAATAGGCCCCGGACGAAGCCCTCGACGCCGCGGTGGATCGTCAGGGGGGAGACGCGCCAGGCTTCCGGTTCGTCCAGCCGGTCCAGCATCACCTCCGGCGGGCAGGGAAGCAGGGTCACCGGGTCCAGGTAGCGCGGGTAGAGGATGAGGGCGGCAGCCACCAGCTCGTCCAGGGTGCGGGCCACGCCGCGGCGTCCCGGCGGCAGGGGCGCGCGGTCCTCCGTCAGTCCCCAGCCCGCGTAGAAGGGCTGGCCCCAGCAGGTCACGGGCACGCCGCGCAGCAGCGCCTCGAAGCCGGAGAGGGAGGTGAGGGTGTGCAGCGCGTCCACGCCCGGCAGCAGCGCGGGCAGCGGCACGCCGCCCACGACGGCATCGGCCAGTCCGGCCAGGTCGGAGGCACGCAGGCGGCCGCGGCGGAAACCCGCCTCCAGGTCGGGGTGGGGCTTGTAGAGGATGAAGGCCTCGGGCTCGGCGGCCCGCACGGCCCGCAGCAGGTCGAGGTTGGAGCGGATCGTGCCGCCGCCAAGGCGCACGGAGGCGTCGTCCTCCACCTGCCCGGGGATCAGCACCGCGCGCCGGCCGCCGGGGATCGCGGGCAGCGCCGCTTCCGTCCGCAAGTTGTACTTGGAAATGCCGCGCGCCACGACGGCCTCCCGCAGCGCCGCGGCGCGGGCCAGGAGGTCCGGCGGGAAGTTCCCCTCCGTCAGGATCGTCTCCAGGGAGGAGGGTTGGCGCGGGTCGTAATAGGCCCCGCGGGCATCGAGGCTGTAGGAAGCGCCGGGCAGGAAGCGCGCGCCGAGCCCGCGTGAGCGGATGAAGCCATCCTCCAGCAGGCGCAGCTCCACGCCGCTGTTCCGGATGGCAGCCGCCTCCGTCTCGGAGAGGGAGGCCGCCCAGGCGACCACCGCCCCGCCTTCCGCGACGGCGCGCTGGGTGGCACCGGCTGCCCCGCGCTCGAAAGCGGTGGAGCCGCCCTCGTGCGCCAGCAGTGCGGCGACTTGGCGCCGCTTCCAGCGCGCGATGCCGATGCAGGCGGAGACGCCCCGGTTGGACCGCTCGGCCGCCCCCCAATCCGCCAGGAGGGCCAGGCCTTCCGCCCTGCTCCAGGGACGGTGGCGGAAGGGATCGGCGGCGCGCAGGCGGGCCAGCAGCGGTGTGAGATGCACTCCGCCCAGGTCGTGCGGCACCCCGGCGGCCTCGGCCAGCGCGGCAATGGAGGGATCCGCGCCGTGCAGCCGGGCCGTTGCGTCCAACAGCGTCCAGGGCGAGAGGGGCTGCGGCAGGGTCCGGGCCTCAACGCCTTCGGTCAGGGCGCTTCCGGACAGGACAGGGGCGGCGGCACGGTCGGCGAAGGGGTGGCGCGCGACCAGCACGGGAAGGCCGGAAGCGCGGGCCGCTGCCAGGGCCTTGCGCGCTGCCGCCGCGCGGGTGGGGTCGCAGGGGTCCAGCACCAGCGCCGCCGCCCGCGCGGCGAGGCCGAAGGCTGCGGCCCCGGGATCCGGCAGGCCGGGCGGGCCGCCGATCCGCCCGCGCGCAATCAGCGCGGCCAGGGCATCCGCCTCGCCTTCGGCCAGGAGCGGGGCGTCCTCGGCCAACAGGAGGGGTGGTGCGCTGCGGCCGGCGAAGCGCGGCGGCGCGAAAGGGCCGAGCGAGAAGCGCAGCGCGGGGCCACCGGCCGGGGCGGCACCTTCCGTCACGACAAGGGCGCCGGGGGTGCCGGGCGGCACCACCGCGCGCCCTGGCCAGAAGGCGGGCAGGTGGGGCCAACGGGCGAGAAGTTCGGGCGGAAAAGCGAGCGGCGGCTCGGCGAATCGGGCCTCAACCATATGCGGATGTTTTGCCTGCTGCGCCGCGATAGGATAGACTGACGTCATGAAGCACGCCATGCCCAGCGGGGCGGCCATGGAGCCGTCCGGGGTTCCCGCACTCCCAGCTTCGGCCGCATCGTCGCGGGCCGGCGCGCGCCGCGCCCTTCTCCTCCTCGTCGCCCTTTCGCCCCTCGCCGCCTGCACGGCGGATCCGGGCCAGGGGAACTGGTGGAATCCCATGGGCCTCGCCAATGCCCCTACCTCTCCCCCGCCGGCCACGGGCGTGGTGCTGCCGGTGCGCGCCGCCGATCCTCTGGCCGCCTTCGCCGCCCGCGCCGAGCCCGGCCAGACCGAGACCGTCTCCGGAAGCGCGGGCGTCACGACCGCCCGCCTCACGCGCGTGTACAACGCGGCTTCCGGCCGCGAGTGCCGCGAGCTGCAGTTCGGCTCGGCCGGCGTGCCCGGCGGCGCACCGGGCGCGACCTACTGCAACGACCCCACCCAGGGATGGGTCGCGGCGCGTCCCCTCCTGCGCGGCGGAGCGGTCTACCGGCCGTGAGTGATATCGGCTTTGTTCCAATACCGCCGGCCCGGCGGGAGCGGGGCCACTGGATCGTCGAGGGCTTCGCCACCCAGTGCCGGGTGATCGGCGCCCTCATCATGCGCGAGATGCAGACGCGCTTCGGCCGCCACAATGTCGGCTTCCTCTGGCTGTTCTTCGAGCCGCTCTTCCTCGGCATGATGGTCGGGCTGATGCACTCGGCGCACGGGCGCTCCATGCCGGGCGGCGTGGACCCTTTCCTCTTCAGCCTCGTCGGCTACGTGCCCTTCTTCATGTTCCGCGCCATCGTCAACCGGGCGGGCAGCGCGCTACATTCCAACCTCACCCTCCTCTTTCACCGGCAGGTGACGCCGGTCGACGTGCTGGTGTCCCGGAACCTGCTGGAGGCCGCCTCCGTCGTCGGCGTGATCGTCATCATCCTGGCAGGCGGCGCTTGGCTGACGGGGATCTGGCCGGCGAACCCCGCCCTCATCTTCTTCTGCCTCCTCCTCATGTTCCTGCTGTGCAACGGGATCGCGATGAACGTCGCCGCGCTGGTGGCGCGCTGGGAGGTGACGGAGCGGCTGATCCACCCCATCACCTACCTGTCCATGCCGCTCTCCGGCGCCTTCTTCGCCCTTCACTGGCTGCCCACGGAGATCCGCGAGATCCTGCTGTGGAACCCGTTGGTGAGCCTGCATGAGGGCATCCGGGCGGGCGTGTTCGGGGATGCTTTCCCCTCCTACTACGACCTCCGCTACGTCGGCTGGTGCATCCTCATCGTCAACCTGCTCGGCCTGCTCTCGCTCCGGACCGCCCGGCGCAAGCTTGAGATCTTCTGAGCCGGGGATGCGTCGCCCATGGCTCTGATCCTCGAAGATGTCTGGAAGTCCTACCCCGTCCGTGGCGGGCGCCGGGAGATCCTGAAAGGCATCAACGCCGTCGTCGAGCGCGGCGATGCGGTGGGCATCCTCGGCCGCAACGGCGCGGGCAAGTCCACGCTCATGCGCGTCATCTCCGGCGTGGAAGGCCCGACGAGCGGCCGTGTCCGGCGGGAGATGTCCGTCTCCTGGCCCCTCGGCTCCGGCTTCGGCCTGCAGGCCAGCCTCTCCGGCGCGGACAATGCCCGCTTCATCGCCCGCATCTACGGCCAGGACGTGCGGGAGACGCTGGACTTCGTCCAATCCTTCTCCGAGATCGGACAGTACTTCCACGAGCCGGTGAAGACCTACTCCGCCGGCATGATGGGCCGCCTGCTGATGGGCCTGTCCTTCGCGGTGAAGTTCGACTGCTACCTAGTGGACGAGATCATTTCCGCCGGCGACCAGCGCTTCGTCCAACGATGCCAGACGATGCTGGAGGATAGATTGGGGAACGCCTCCCTCCTGATGGTCTCGCATTTCGCGGACCACATCAGGCAGTATTGCCGCACCGCCGTCGTGCTCCGGAACGGCCTACTCGAGCTGTATGAGGACATCGATGAAGGTATCGCCGTCTATCAAGGCCTTTGAGGCGGGGCCACAGGCTACGTCCGGCGTGTCGGTTCCCGCGCGGCGGCCCTCGGCCCTCGCCAAGACGCTGCGGAAATGGCGCGGCTTCCTACTGGCCGTGATCCTGCCCACCCTTCTCGCCGCCGTGTATTTCTACGGCATCGCGGCCGGGCAGTACGTCAGCGAGGCCCGCTTCCTTGTCCGCGGCTCCTCCAGCGGCGGCAGCTCCATGGGCGCGCTCGGCGCGGCCCTCGGCGGCGCCGGCTTCAAGCCGGTGTCGGAGGAGGCGATGGCGGTGCGCGACTACGTCAACTCCGAGGACGCGGTGCGGGAGGTGCGGAAGTCCGTGAACCTCGTCGAGATCTGGCGCCGGCCGGAGGCCGACCATCTCGCGCGGCTCTGGGTTCCCAATCCCAGCATCGAGATGCTGACCCGCTACTACAGGATGATGGTCACATCGGAGTTCGACACGGAATCCAGCACCGTCACCCTGCACATCCGGAGCTTTCGCCCGGAGGATTCACAGGCTGTGGCCGAGGCCCTTCTCCGCGCCTCGGAGAACCTGGTGAACGGGTTGAGCGAGCGGCAGCGCGGCAACACGATGCAGGACGCCCAGCGCGAGGTTGAGATTGCGGAGCGCCGCGTGGCCAGCGCCATGGAGGCCCTGACCACCTTCCGCCAGGAAGGGCGCGCCCTGGACCCCACCAGCGAGGCGACGGCCAACATGACGACGGTGACCCAGATGGAGGCCGCCCTCGCCCAGGCCCGCGCCGAGCTGCGCGAGAAGAGCGGCTTCATGCGGACGGACAACCCGCAGGTCGCGGTGGTGCGCAACCGCATCTCCGCGCTGGAAGGGCAGATCGCCAATGAGCGGCAGCGCCTGACCCACGGCACCCAGGCCGCCCCCACCCAGCTGGCCGGGTACGAGCGGCTGATGCTTGAGCGGGAATTCGCTGACAAGCAGCTCGCCTCAGCTGTCGGCAGCCTGGAATCGGCCCGCATCGACGTGGCGCGGCAGCAGCTCTACCTCGCGCGCATCACGCAGCCGCAGTTGGCGGAAACCGCGCTCTATCCCAAGGCCGCTTACGCCGTCGGCAGCATTTTCGCTGTGCTCTGCGTGGTCTATGGAATTGCCTCCCTGATCTTCGCCGGATTCCGTGAACATGCAGCCTGAACGCCGCGCCATGCGCGGACGCGTCCTCGCCCTGGTCCTGTCCGGCCTGTTCTCCGGAAGTGCCCTGGCCCAGTCCCCGGACGGGCTCCTCCAGCAGCCCGTCCCCGGCCGCCTTGGTCCCATGCTGGCCCAGGCCACCCCGGTTCCCTCCGCCAGCACGCCGGTGCAGGCGAACACGCTTCTGCCGGATACCAGCCCCACCGCCCGCCAGGGCACGACGACGGCGGCCGAGGGCGGCGCAGTGGTGAGCGGGCCGCTGGGTGAGCCGATGCGTGCTCCCGGTCCCGCAACGGCGGTCTTCGGTGCGGCCCTGTTTGCCCGCGGCGCCCCCTCATCGGCCGATACGCCCAACCCGAACTACGTCATCGGCATCGGGGACCGCGTTTCCGTCCGCGTCTGGGGCGCGATCGAGTCCGAGGCGATCGGCCAGGTGGACGCGGACGGCAACCTGTTCCTGCCATCCATCGGCCCGATCAAGATCGCTGGCACCCGCGCGGGCGACCTGCAGCGGGTGGTCGAGACCGAGGTGCGGCGCATCTACACGCAGCAGGTGCAGGTCTACGCCGTGCTGCTCGGGGTCAACCGGATCGGCGTCTTCGTCACGGGTTTCGTCAAGAGCCCCGGCCGGCAGGTCGGCACGGGGATGGAGAGCGTGCTGGACTACCTCCTGCGCGCCGGTGGCGTGGACCCCGCCCGCGGGTCGTTCCGCAACATCGAGATTCAGCGCGGCGGCCGCACGGTGCAGACCGTGGACCTCTACCCCTTCCTGCTCGCCGGCCGCCTCACCCGCTTTCTGTTCCAGGAAGGCGACACCATCGTCGTCAACAAGCAGGGCGCGCTCGTCAGCGTGGATGGCGCGGTGCGCAACAACTACCTCTTCGAGGTGCCCGGCCGCGCCATGCAGGGCGAGGAGCTGATCCAGCTGGCCTCCCCGCTTCCCGCCGCCACCAACGTAGTGGTGCGCGGCACGCGCAACGGCGCGCCCTGGTCCCGCTACACCACCGTGACGGAACTTCGCCGCATCCCGCTGCTGGACCAGGACGTGGTGAGCTTCATCACCGACGCCCCGCCCCAGACCATCCGCGTCAGCATCGAGGGCAGCCGCATCGGCCCCTCCGTCCTCATCGCGGATCGCGACATCGGCCTGTGCCAGTTGCTGGACCACGTGGCCGTAAACCCGACCATGGCGGACACCGCCTCCGTCTTCCTGCTGCGTCCGAGCGTGGCGGCCCAGCAGAAGCGCACCATCGACGAGACGCTGGACCGGCTGGAGCGGCAGCTCTTCACGGCCACCTCCGTCACCACCGGCGTGGCGGAGATCCGCACCGCGGAGGCCGGGCTGGTCACCCAGTACATCTCGCGCGCGCGGCGCATCCAGCCCGAGGGACGGCTAGTCGTTTCCGACGGCTCCGGCCGCTGCTCCGACACCCGGCTCATGGACGGCGACACGGTCGTCATCCCCGAGCGGAGCGAGGTGGTGCTGGTGGCCGGCGAGGTGACGGCACCGCAGGCCATCCTGTGGCGCCCCAACCTGAAGGTCGAAGACTACGTGAGCCAGGCCGGCGGCTTCACCCAGCGCGGCAACCTCTCCAACATCATGATCCGCCGTGCGAGCGGTGAGCTGGTGCTGGACCCGCAGGTGGGCCCGCGACCGGGCGACGAGCTGATCGCCCTGCCACGGCTGGATCCCAAGGCCTTCCAGATCGCCCGCGACGTGCTGCAGCTGATCTACCAGACGGCACTCTCGGCGCGGATCTTCCAGTAGGGTCTTCGGCCCGGATGGCCACTGGGGGAGAGGAAGAGTTCTCTCCCCCAGGCCCCCCCTCTCATCTTTTCCTAACTGGGCTGCCGCTTAACGCCTGTCTTTCGGCTCGCCTGAGGCCGGTGACCTCAGGCGATGAACACGGCAGCCCAGGCCGACACGGCTTCGGAAATCTCCCCGGCGCCTCCCGGCGGCCACAAGCGGCAAAACGTCAGAAAGCGGCGCTCACCGCCGCTGGAATTCCGGCGAGAGCAGGAGAAGCGTGATGGCCTGCCGGCCATCCGCCGCCCGCTCCACGGCGCGCCGGGTTTCGGCACTGGCCGCGGGTCCGAAGGCCGCGTCCAGGAGGGCGCGGGCATCGGTGCCCGGTGGCAGCCGGGTGGCGAGTTCCGAGGCCCAGTCCAGCCGGGTCTTGATCGCGTCCGGCGCTGCCCAGGCATCGTTCTCCACCGGCCAGCCTTTCGGGGCAGGCGCGTCCCAGAAGGGCTGGCCCATCGCCTTCAGGGCCCGGCCGGGATTGGGTTGGGGTGGCAGGCCGCCGAGGAGGCGGGAGGCAGCGAGGAGCAGCTCGATCGGCGGCCGCACCTTGCGCGGTGGCCCCCAGGCCTCCCCATCCGAGACGAGAGCGCGTGTGACGGCGCCGAGGTCGCCATCCGTGCGGCGGTAGACCTCGGCCATGCGGGCTTCCAGCGCCGGCACCCCTTCCCCGACGAAGTGCCGGACCAGGCGGCGCGTGACGTGCCGGGCCGTGGAAGGGTGGCGGGCCAGGTCCGTCAGGGCGGCGATCGCCTGGTCCGGCCCCTCCTGCGCGTAGGTCTTACCGAGAAGGATCTGCGGCCCGGGTTCGTGACGCTCAGGGAAAAAGCCCACGCGCTCCGGCCGCTTCGGCGGCTCGTCCAGGTCGATGGTCCAGCCCGTCAGGATCTTGGCCAGGGCGATCACGTCGTCCTGCGTGTAGCCGCCGTCCACGCCGAGCGTGTGCAGTTCCAGCACCTCGCGCCCGAGATTCTCGTTCAGGCCGCGCCGGCGTGAGCCCCGGCCGAAGGGCGAGTTCGGCCCCACGGAACTCCGGTTGTCGAGGTAGAACAGCATCGCCGGGTGCAGGGTGGCCGCGACCAGCATGTCCCGGAAGGACCCGAGCATGTGCGGGCGGATCGCCTGGCGCTCCATGCTTCCGGCGAGGAAGCCGGTGAAGCCGCCCGCGGTGGTGAAATGGTCCGACCAGTGGATGGCCAGCCGCTCGACCAGCGGCACGCGCGTGTCCACGGCGGTGGAGAGGAGGAGTGCCATCTCCTGCGCGGCGACGTCGCCGGGCCGAATGAAAGGGGTGCCGGGATCGGCCTCCCCGCGCTTCACCAGGGCGTTGCGCTCGTTCAGGATCCGCCGGCGCTCGGTCAGCAGGAAGAGGCCGGCGGCGGTGTCGGCAGGGACCGTTTCCGTCACCACCGGCGGCGGGGGGGCGGCAATCTGCGCGGCGACATAGCCGCGAGGATCGGGCCGCGCGCGGGCGAGCTCGCCGGGCGCGGCGCCGAGGCCGAAGCGGTTGACGGCAGGAAGGACATTCGGATCCGGCAAGCGCATGCTCCGCGCGATCACGGGCGGGCCGGTCCTTACGGGAGGAGCCGCCCATTCCCCCTATCTCTGGGCGGTGGCCGCGACCGGCACAAGGGCGGGATTCACCCTGTTACGAACCGCGCCAACGCCTCCTCGGCCGTCACGGGTGCCAGCACGAGCCGCTCCGGCAGGTCGGTGCCGGCCTCAATGGCTTCCACGAAGGCGAGCGGGTCGCGGTAGGTCCCGCCGCGCAGGACATTCGGCCCGTACTCCCACCAGCGGGTTGCCAGCAGGCGCTCGGACAGGGCTTCGTCGAACCGCCGCCTGATAACGCGGGCCGGCGAGCCCCCGACGATGGTGTAGGGCGCC
The DNA here is from genome assembly GCF_017813365.1 of Roseomonas indoligenes. Classification (GTDB taxonomy): domain Bacteria; phylum Pseudomonadota; class Alphaproteobacteria; order Acetobacterales; family Acetobacteraceae; genus Roseomonas; species Roseomonas indoligenes. The sequence goes on along the minus strand of NZ_JAGIZA010000001.1, from coordinate 38,280 downwards.
ACGTCCTTCGTCACGATGGAACCGGAGGCCACGACGGCCCCCGTGCCGATCCGGACGCCGCGCGCAAGCCGCGCATCCTCCCCGATCCAGACGTCGCGCCCGAGAGAGGGTCCGGGCTGCCGCAGCCCGGCCGGCCGCTGCGCCTGGAAATCGCCGCCACCGAGGTCCCGGTGCGCCGCAGCGAAGGAGGCATAGCCCCTTTCGGGATGAGTGTCGTAGGTGATGGAGGAGGTGGTCACCCACTCGATGGGGTGCCTCACCCCCATCACCTTCACGCCGCGCGCGATGGAGCAGTAACGGCCGAGGCTGATCTCCGCCCCGAAGGCTGCCTCCGAGTAGGAGAAGGCGCCCATCCCAAAGAGGGTGTCCCCGGCGGGATAGCAGGCATAGGGCTCCACGCGTGCGCCGGCCGGAATGTGCACGGCGCGGAGGTTGCGGAACCCGACCCTGGCGCGGCCGAAGAAGACCCGCCGCTCCGTCAGCCAATCGCGCACCGCCTCGTCGAGCCGGAGCGTGATGCCCCCGGGGCCGCTGCGCAGGACCGGGCCGGTCCCCGGTGCCTCGGGGGCCGGTGGGGTCACCCCCCGCGCTCCGCCAGGAAGCGCCGCGCCCCCATCAGGGACTGGTTGATGACCTGATCCATGTCCAGATACTGGTAGGTGCCGCAGCGGCCGATGAAGCTCATGCGCTCCAGCCCCGCGGCCAGGGCGGCGTACTCCTTGTACTTCTCCTGGTAGCGCCCGTCGGAGGTCTTCACGGGGTAGTACCGCTCCTCGTTGTTGTCGCGGTAGTCGCAGGGCTCCTCCACCGTCACAGTGCGGCGGCCGGTCGCCTCCACGCGGTGGTGGGGCAGCAGATCCCAGTGCGTCTCGCGCGTGAGGGGGCCGGTATCCGTGTAGTTCGTCACGGTCCAGTTCATGTCGGCAGGCAGCTCACCCTCCACCGTGCGCGCGTGGAAGCGGATGGAGCGGTAGGGCAGCTCGCCGAGGGAGCGGTCGAAATACTCGTCGATAGCCATGCTGTTGAAGCAGTGCGTGTAGCTGTCCTCCATCCCCTTCTCGTAGGAGACCCCCGTCTCCACCCGGATGTTCGGGTGGTCGAAGATGGAGCGGAAGATTGCGGTGTAGCCGTCCCGCGGCATGATCTGGTGGCGGTCGCCGGGGAAGTAGCGGTCCTCCCGGTCCGTCCGTAGCGGGATGCGCTTGACGACGGAGGCGTCCATCTCCTCCAGGTCCAGGCCCCACATCTTCTTCGTGTAGGGACGGAAGAAGAGGTCGGTCAGTTCCTTGCCGATCTTGGAGTTCAGGTGCTCCGCCGCGTTCTGCGGGTTCGCGATGGGCAGCGCGACCTCGGCCAGCGCCGCCTGCATGGCCGCCTCGTCCGGCAAGGGGCGATGCAACACCGCCTCAACCGTGTCGGCGTTCACGGGCAGCGGCACGAGGCGCCCGTCCGGCAGCAGCGCGCGCACGCGGTGCTGGTAGGGCACGAACTCCCCGAATTGCTGGATCCACTCCACCACGGCGTCGTTGTTCGTGTGGAACAGGTGGGGGCCGTAGCGGTGCACCCGCACCCCGTTCCCATCCACCTCGTCATAGGCATTGCCCGCGATATGCGTCCGGCGGTCGATGACACGAACCGTCCAGCCCGCTTCCGCGAGCGTGCGCGCGTAAACAGCGCCAGCGAAGCCGGCACCCACAATCAGCGCGGTCTCTGCCGCCATAGCAGTCTCCTCCTAGGTCATCGCGCCGGCGCGGGTCGCCTCAGGCGACCTTGGCACGCCGCGTCTCGGCCAAGTCGAGCTTGGCCTCAGTTTCTGCGAGCACGGCCGGGTCGTAGCCGTGCCGCCGGAAGTAATCGAGATCCTCGCGGAAGGCGGGGATGCGCCCGAACTTGATCGCGATGGCCGCCGTCTTCCGCGCGTACTGCGCAAAATCCAGAACGGGATGCAGCAGCGCGGAGGCCACGGGCAGGCGCATTTCGTGATGGAGCACGCGGCTCTCCCGCGTGTTGAAGGAGACCTTGTCCACGCTGCCCGGCATCACATCGTTCAGCGGCAGGCAGCGGAAGCGGCCCGCCGCCTCCATGGCGGAGGGGACGAAGAACTCGCAGTAGACGTTCTGCGTGCCGTCGCTCAGCGGCGGCTGCGTCGCCTCCCGCAGGCGCTCCGCGTAGAGGTGTTTGATCGCCCGGCGCGAGAGGCCGATAATCGGGAAGATGCTCTTCCAGGCCTGGGCGAAGCGATGCGGCCGCTTGTCGCGCCCAAGGCCCAGAGGCCGGTGGTTCGTCCCGAGCAGGTCCAGCTCCGCATAGGTCTCGGAGCGAAGGGCCTCCGCCAGCCGGTGGAAGTAGTCGCCGCCCTTGTCCGCCAGCCCCACGTCGTACTCGATCATCAGATAAAAGTCGTAGTCGGGGATGGCGGGGAAGGTGACGTAGAACGGATAGTCGCCGAGGAAGGCCATGGCCTTCGGCCGGTCCGTGAACAGGCCGATGGCCCGGCAGGCCTCGATGGAATGCGGCACCTTGCGATAGGGCGAGACGTCGAGTTCCCCGTTCGTCTCGTCGGCGGCGAAGTACACGTCCCAGTCCGGCACGGCGGAGAGCTGGGCCGCCAGTTCCATCGCCTTGGCCGAACCCTTGAGATGGGAGCGCAGCAGGACGGCGATCCGCCGCGGCTCGCCCGCCGCCCGTCCGGGCCGCTCGTCCGGCAGTTCGTCGGGTCGCTGAGCCATCATCCCTCCCGGCCCCGGGGGCCAGCCTCCTGTTTCCTGCTGATCTGCGGCGCCGCGCGGATCAGAGATAGTGGTGCCCCATGAAGGGGGCATCGCGCCGCGCGCAGAAGGCCAGCTCAGGGGCCAGCTTCGCCGTCAATGCCTGCGCCGTCTCCGGCTTCAGGTCGCGGCGGAAGCGGCCGGGCATCACGTCGGCGCCCTGCCAGGTGCCGCCCACCTTCACCCAGTCCGGGTTGTTGAACAGGTTCTCCGGCCGCTCCATGCGCAGCGCCTCCGCCACCTCCGACGGCGCGCGGCCGAAGGTGCGGCAGAGATTGTCGGTCATGTAGTCGAAGGCGCAGCAGAGCTGGTTGTAGGAGGTCCAGGTGACCTGATCGCCCAGCGGTCCGTCCGACAGCCCGCGCAGCATGTTGTAGCTGGCGACGTTGTTGCGGCCCATTACGTAGCGATCAATCCCGTCTTCCTCCACCTTGCGCCGCTTGGCCTCCGCCACCTCCGGCGTGTCGTGCGTGTTCGGGTGCTGCAGGGCCCACCAGAACTGGTTGCACGCCAGGTCCCGCGGGTCCCGGTAATGCGCGATCACCTTGAAGGCCGAGACATCCAGCGAGGTGTCCCAGTGCCGCGGTCCTCGGAACCAGTAGAGGAGATTCGGCTCCGCCGCATTCAGATAGGTTGCACCCTCGCGCGGCTCCAGCGAGGCCGGGCCGTTGGCGGCCCGCAGCTTCACCGCCTTACCGCCGATGGTCTGGAGAATCCGCAGCATGGAGGCGGTGCCCGAGGTGGGCGTGCACACGAAAACATAGGCCACTGGCGTTATCCCCCCCCGCCCCGCAGCCGCCACAACTCGGCGGCGATCGCGAAGTCCTCCTCCCAGTCCACGTCCACGGTCCTGTCCTTCGGGATGGCGTATAACAGCGGCGTGGCGCCGATGCGGTCGCCGCGCGCACGGTAGGTATCGGCATCCGCGACGAAGATCGCGCTGTTCACCTCATAGAGGGGCGTCAGCGTCTGCGTGCGCGGCCACTTCTCCGCCGCGCGGTCGTAGTTCAGCGGGCCCTTGGCGTCCCACATGAAGGTCCGCATCTCCGTCACGCCCATCAGGCTGTCATGCGTGCCCGCCGCCCGCGCGTCGCGATAGGCGCGCACTGCCGTCGCGTAATCCGCCGCGCCGAAGAAGGGGCTCGTCACATGGGTCCAGAGCACGTCCCCCTCCGGGATGACGGAGGGCAGGTAGGCGATGACCTCGTCCGTGCTGGTGGCGGAGGAGCAGAGGTGATCCGGCCGCCGGTCCATCCGCAGCCTACCACCCGAGCGCGCCACCACGGGGGCCGCGATCGCCTCCACCTCCGGGTCGTTGGTCGAGAGCACGACGGCATCGATGGCCTCGCAGGCCAGCAATTGCTCCAGCTTGATGCCCAGCAGCCCGTCCTTCCGGTCGGCGAAGGGGCGCGTGTTCTTGTGGGGCACGCGCTGGCTGCCGGCGCGGCAGGGGAGGAAGGCGGTGACGGGCATCGGGCTCCTTGTCAGGCGTCGAGCAGTGCGGGCAGGCCGCGCAGGTCCCGGATCACGGGAAACCCGCGCTCCGCGGCCAGGGCGCGCATGCGCGGCTTGGCGGTGGAGAAGTGGTCGGCATAGACAAAGCGGGCACCAACGGAATCGGCTGCCTTCAGATCCGCCTCCGCGTCGCCGATGAACCACACGTCATCCAGCGGCGGCCCCCGCCCCATCTCCTTCGCGACGAGATGCAGGTTCTCCGTCTTGCTGGCCGGAGAGCCGTGGATGGACCGGAACAGCCCGGCCAGCCCCCGCTCCGCGAAGACTTCCCGCAGTTCCGCCCCGTCCGAGCCGGAGACGACGAAGAGCGGGATGCCCCGCGCCGCCAGCCCGTCCAGCACGCCGCGCATGCCGGGGGTGGAGGCGCAGCGCGCGTAGCGCCCGCGCAGCAGCCGGGCATAGGACCCGACCAGCGCATCCCGGTCCGCCGAGGCCGGCCTGACCTTCAGGTCCTCCCACCCCAGGAAGTTCTCGAAGAGGCGGTAGCGGGAGGTGCCGAAATTCGCGACCTGGTAGCGGGAGAAGCGGGCGATGTCCCCGGGGTGGAAGCCGTGCTCGGCGAGCGCCTCCCGGAACACCGCCGCCTTCAGCGTGTTGGAGACGAGGAGGACGCCGTCGCAGTCGAAGACGACGGCGGCGACCCTTGTCGCGGTCATGCCGAGATCCCTGAGGCGATCAGGCGACTTCGGCGATGAGGCCGTGGATGGAGCCCTGCTTCACGCGATACCGGGTGGGGGTGAGGCTGGAGAGGGCGACGCCGCTGGGATGCGCGGCGAAGCTGTCCAGCACGGCCTGCACCTCGCGGGAGAGCTCCTGCTCGGCGGAGGAGGCCATGTCGTAGCCATCGAAGCCGACGAGGAAGCAGCGCCGGGCGCCGAGGCCGATGGCGGTGCCGAGCGCGAGCGCGAGCGGCGAGTTGTCGGAGACCGGGCCGAAGCTGCCCTCATCGGTCTCATAGGACTGGGCCTGGGCCACCTGGAGGGAGAGGCCCTCGGGCAGGCATCCCGGCACGCGGGGCGGGGCGGGGACGACCACGGCGGCCATGCGCGCCAGGGCCTCCGGCGGGGCGCGGAAGGCGTCGTGCCCGGGCAGGCAGAGGAGCTGCCGCCCGCCGATCTGACCGGCGCGGTCCAGGTGACGGGCCGAGGAGAAGACCACCACCGGATCGTGCTGGGCGACGAGACGGGCGATCGCCTCCGCATGGCGCCGGACGGAGGGGCCGCCGCCGACCAGCAGCACGTCGCCGGCCCTCAGGCCGAGGGTGGAGATGTCCGGGAAGACGGTCCGGTCCACCTCCTGACCGCCCTGGCGCTGCAGGGCCTGGACGATGGACATGACGGAGTAGCGGTTCTTCGCCAGCCAATCCATCACGTCCTTCTGGGGAAGGTTGTTCGCGCCGGAGATCATGTAGGGCAGGTTCGTGCCCCAGCCCTGCTCGCGCTGCATCACCTCGAAGGGCGCGACGACGGCCGAGAGGGCCTGGTGGTCGAGCGGGGCGTTCAGCCCTTCGCGGGCCAGCTGGATCAGCACCGTCTCCGTCCGGGCATTGCCCGCACCGCGGCCCATGCCGGTGAAGGTGCCGTCCACCACGTCCGCCCCCGCCTCGATCGCGGCGAGGGTGTTGGCGAAGGCGAGACACATGTTGTCGTGCCCGTGAAAGCCGATGGTGAAGTCCGGCATCCGCGCCCGCAGCTCCTTGAAGAGCCGCGTCACCTCGTTCGGCGTCACGCCGCCATAAGAGTCCACAAGGGAGAGCGCGTCGTAGGCGTCCGGGCTCTCGATCGCCAGGCGGATGTGGTCGAGGTTGTCCTTGAAGGTGGACAGGTACATCACGTTGAAGCCGACCTGCAGGCCGAGCTTCTTCAGTTCCCGCGCCAGCGACAGGCCGTGCGGCAGGTGCGCGGGCGCGCAGGCGATGCGCACCATGTCGAGGATGCCTGCCAAGGGCCCGAACAGGGCGGGCACCCGCTCCGGCTCCACCGCCTTGGCGTCGATCATCACCAGCAGCTTCTGGTCGGGCCGCAGCCGCGCCTTCAGCGCCGTCAGCTTCTCCGCCGTCAGGAAGAAATATTCGCCGTAGTAGCCGGTCAGGCGATCGTTCACGTAGCCCACCTCGACATGGTCGATCGGCAGGCGCGAAATGCTGTTCAGATAGGTGTCCACCAGGGCGGGATCGAAGTCCCACGAGGTGTAATATCCGCCGTCACGGAACGTGCAATCCAGAACCTGAACCATCGAACCGACCCTTCCCGACCAAGTGCGGTGCACCCAGGATTCCTCATGCGGAGCCTACCGGCGGGCACCCCGTTCAGCAAGCAAGGCGGGTGCCCGGCCACGCCGTGAATACCTTTGCGAAAGCGTCGTTCCTCTAAACAACCGTTCACGGATTGGTGAGTGGCGAAGGCCTCCCGTGATCACGGCGATGCGGCTGGCGAGAGGGCCGCGATCCCGTCCATCACCACGGGGTCGCGCAGCAGGCTGAAGTGGTCCGTGCCGGGGGAGACGTACTCGCCCGACAGGTTCCCCGCATTCGCCCAGGCCCGCGCCATCCGCGCGTTCTGGGCCAGGAAGGCCGGCGTCTCCTTCCCGCCCACGGCGAAAAAGGCGGGCGGCATCCCGCCCCGAACCCGCCGCACGGGCGAAAGGGCGCGGGCCGTTTCCACGTCCAGCCGCAATCGGTCGTTCAGCGGCGTCCCGACCAGCGGCTCCAGGTCATAGACCCCGCTCAGCCCGGCGACCGCCGCGATCGGCGAGGCCCCGCCCCAGTTATGCAGCGCCAGCCCCGCCACAATCTGCCCGCCTGCCGAGTGCCCGGCCGCCACCAGCGCCGCCCCGCCGCGCCCGAGGGACGCCGCCCGCGCCAGCACCGCCGGCACGGCCCGCCGCGTGGACTCCAACAGCGCGGGCAGGGTCACGTCGGGACAGAGCGGGTAGTTCACCATCGCCACATCCAGCCCGCGCGCGACAAGGAGCGGCGCGAGGAAGCGAAACTGCACCTTGTCGCGGGATTGCCAGTAGCCCGCGTGGAAGTAGGCCAGCGTGCCCCGCCAGGCGCCCGGTGCCGCGTAGAAATCGAAGCGCTCCCGCGGGTGCGGGCCGTAGGGAATGTCGAGTGCCGGGCGCAGTGCGGCCACGCCCGCCTCGCCCTCGCGCTCGAACGCCTCGATCAGCGCGGCGTGGGTGGGATGCGCCTGGCCCGTCATGTACTCCCAGGTCGCGTTCACTCGATCTCCACCTCCACGCGCCCGTTCACCTCCCGCGCGGGGAAGCTGCGGACGCCCTCGGTGATCGGGGCGGAACGGGGCTCGCCCGTGAGGATGTCGACAAGGCCCTGGTGCAGCGGGCACTCCACGCAGCCGTCCTCGACGAAGCCGTCCGACAGCTTCGCGTAACCGTGGGAACACTGGTCGTAGAGGGCATGGACCTGCCCCTCCACCCGGAACAGCGCCACGGGCTTTCCGGCCACCACGCAGCCCACCACCTCGTCCTCCACCACCGCATCCGCCGCGGCGGCGTCGTGCCATTCACCCATGGTCGTCCTCAGATCGGAAAGGCGAGCAGCGTCTGCACCCGCAGCGTGTCGTAGATGCAGCGCTTCTCGCGGAAGCGCAGGCCGCCCTCCGTCCGCACCACGCGGTCCAGGTAGCGCCCGGCCTGGTAGATCGTGCTCGCCCCCTCGATGGAGGTGTTCACCACGACATAGCTCGTGGAGACGGCGTATTCCCCGCCCTCCTCCCGCCACTCCATGCCGGAGAGCATGTGGCGGTAGGCCGGCCTCTCGTAGATGTTGGCGTGGCGGAGGGAGAGGACGCGGTCGCGCAGCATGCCCCCGCTGTCGCAATGGATCAGCGGCGCAGGCAGCCCCGCCTCCTCGTTCTCGCGGGAGACGATCTCGTAGAGGCACTCCTCCGTGAAGAAGCCCGGCCACTCCTCGATGCGGTCGTTGTCGATCGCCGCCACGTAGCGGTCCTGGAGCGAGAGCAGCTCCAGCCGCAGCATCAGATCCTCGCTCATTCCGCGATCGTCGCCGCCACGTCGAAGCCCATCAGCTTGCGGTATCCCTTCCAGAACTCGCGGATCAGCTGCTCGGAGATCAGCGTGTCCCGCCGCTCCGGCGCGTCGCGCGACATGTCGATGACGGATGTCAGCTCCGGGTCACGGGCGGTGCCGCGCTGCACCAGCTCCGTCGCCTCCGTGTCCTCCATAGAGATGTAGCCGGCCGGCCCCACCAGGTTCGCCTGCTTGATCCGCAGCTTGCGCATCTCGGGCGTGTCGTCCTCGTAGCCGAAGAAGTGGAAGACCAGTTCGAAATGGTCGGGTCCCTTGGGCAGGATCTGGCGCGCCACCAGCGTGTTGTGGATCTGCTGGATCACGAGCTGCGGGAAGATGGGCTGGATCTGGTTCGTCGCCACCTCCTCGTACTCCTTCTCCAGCGCCAGGATGCTGTCATCCTCCAGCCGGAACCCCTCGTCGTAGGATCGGATGCCCTGCGACTTGTAGTCGGCGCCGTTATCCTCCTCGTTCTTCATCACGAAGATCACGCTGTGCATCCCCGCCTTGGCGTCCGGGATGCAGCGCGCCTTCATGCCCACGCGGAAGATGTTGAAGGTGGTGTGGAACAGGTGCAGCAGGCTGGCGTGATAGGGGTCCTTCACGTTCTCGATGTAGAGCTTCCAGTTGCTGTCCGAGAACTGCCGCGTGCAGCCCAGATAGACCACGGGCTTGTGGAACACCCGGTCCACATAGGGCCGCATCTCCGGCCCGATATACTCCGCCAGCGGCTCCACCGTGTCGGAGAAGGTGGCGAAGACGAGGCCGCGATAGCTCTCCACCCGCAGCTGGCGCAGGTTGTGCTGCTTCGGGTCGAAGTCCTTCGGCATGCCTGTCGCGTCCTTCTGGCCGCGCCGGAAGGGAACGCCCTGCAGGTTGCCCTTCGTGCCAAAGCTCCACTGGTGGTACACGCAGGAATGCGACAGCGCGTTGCCGCGCGGCAGGCGGCACACCACCGCGCCGCGATGCGCGCAGCGGTTCACCCAGGCAGCCAGCGTCCCGTCCTCCGCCCGCGTCATCACCACGGGCGTGTCGCCGACATAGGTGCTCTTGTAGTCGCCGGGCTTCGGGATCTCGGCTTCCAGGCCCAGGAAGTTCCAGGTCGGGCCGCGATAGATCCGCTCCTGCTCCAGCGCGTAGATCTCGGCGCTGCTGAACAGCTTGAAGGGCACGCGGGAGCCGTCCGCGCGCGGGAAGCTGGCGAGGGGCGCGGCCTCGGGCGGCGCCATCGCGGCATCATGGGGATGCTGGTCCATCTCGGCTCCTCCGGGTGCAGGGAAAGGCCCGGCCAGCCTGCCAGAAGCACGTCCCAGGCCACTATCCGCCCGCCGCCGCGCCTATCCGGCCACCGCAGCGCCCCTTCCGCCCGGCACGGGGCTTGCCCTTCAATCCCGGCATGACGGACCCCGCCCCGCCCCCTGCCGGCCTGCTGGAGATCACGGGCGGGGAGAACGCGCTCGTCCTCGCGCTGCAGCCGGGCGACGAGAGCCTGGACTGCGGCGGCTTCATCGCGGAATCCTGCCGCCGGGGCCGACCGCCCTTCGTCATGGTGCTGCAGGACGGCAGCGCCTCCCACCCCGGCTCCAACCTCTTCCCGCCGGACCGCATCGCCGCGATCCGGGAGGGGGAAACGCGGGAGGCGGTGCGCCGCCTGGGCCTGCGCGCCGACCGGCTTCTGATGGCCGGGCTGATCGACGGCCCGCTGCCCGACGAGGGCCCGGTCTTCGAGGCTGCGGTGCGCGGCATCACCCTCGTCATGTGGGCGCGGGACTGCAACCTCCTCCTCGCGCCCTGGCCGGTGGATGCCGCCCGCGCTGCCGCCCACCGTATCGCGGCGACCGTCGCCGCGGGCAGCGGCGTCGCCCACCTCTCCTACGCGCCGCCGCCGGAGGCACCGGCCGATGGCTGGACCCTGGCCATCCCGCTGGACACCAAGCGGCAGGCCATCGCCGCCCATGCCAGCCAGCTCGATAGTCTCGTCACCGATGATCCCGCACCGCGCATCGTCCCCGCCCGCCGGGCCGCTGCCGAGCAGCCCTTCGAGACGATCCTCAGGCCGCCGCCAGCATCCCCGGCCTGATCACCCCCGCCGAAGCGTCTCCGAGGGCCGTTCCCCGAAACGCGCCACGTAATCCCCGGCAAAGCGGCTGAGATGGGTGAAGCCCACGGCCAGCGCCGCCTCCGTCACCCCTTCCCCGCCCGCCCGCAGCCGCGCCCGCGCCCGGTCCAGCCGCAGGTCGCGCAGGTGCCGCAGCGGCGTGGTGCCGAGGTGCCGGCGAAAGGCCTCGTGCAGCGTCCGCTCCGGCACGCCGGCGGCCGTGGCGATATCGGCCAGGGTCAGCGGCTCCGTCGCGCGCGCCTGCAGAAAACCAAGGGCGCGGCGCAGCGCGGCCGGCCGCACCGTATCCCGCGCCGGCGCCGCCTCCTCCTGCCCCGCCAGCAGCAGGCGCAGCAGCAGTTGCTCGTAATCCGCCGCCACGGACTGGTCTTCCCCGATCAGCCGCACCGCGTCCGCATCCCCGGCCAGCCCGCGCAGCACGGAGAGCCAGGGCCGCAACCGCGCACTCCGCAGGTCCAGGGGCGCGGCCAGCCGCCCCATCCGCCCACCGGTGAAGGTGAGGAGCCTGTCCCGGTCGATCCGCAGGATCAGCTGCTCGCAATCCGCGGAGAAGCGCCCGCTCAGCGGCTGCCCGGCGGGGCAGAGCGCCCCGCGCTCACGGTCCACCACCAGCTCCGCCCCGCCGGCCCGCAGCACCGCACCGCCGGAAAGGCAGAGGACGAGCAGGTGATAGCCGTCCAGCGGCGGCACCTCGATCGAGGCCGGGCCGAAGGCGATGGTGCCCAGCCCCACCCCGCGCAGCCGCAGGAAATCCATGTGGAAGCGCGGCGCGGGTCCCTCCAGCCGCCCCTCCAGCCGTAGGCCATGCGGCTGCATGACGCGGGAGATGCGCTCCCGCGCCTCCTCAGCGTCGGATGTCTCGAAGAGCCGGCACGCGCGCAGCGCCAGCCGGTCCGGCGGGGCGGCAAGTTCCAGCATGGAACGACAAACTGACGGGACGTTCCGCCCGGCGCAAGGACTAGCTGACGCCGAGATACCGCCCGGGCTTGTGGTTCATGGCCACGATCAGGTTCACCACCACCGCCCCGAACAGCGAAATCCCGACCTGCCGCGGCTCCAGCACCGTGCAGGCCACCAGCATCACCAGCAGGTCGAAGCCCAGCTGGATGTAGCCGGCCCGCCAGCCCCGTCTCTCCTGCAGGTACATGGCGACTAGGTTGGTGCCGCCCAGCCCCGTGCGATGGCGCACCAGGGCCAGCGCCCCCATCCCGATCAGGATCCCGCCCATCAGCGCCCCATAGAGGGGCGAGACATGCGCGACATCGACCCAGAGCGGTGCGAAGCGCGTGAGCAGCGACACCGCTGCGATGGCGACCAGCGTCCGCAGCAGCACGCGCCAGCCCATCCGCCAGAACCCGAAGACGAGGAAGGGGAGATTGAGAAGGAAGAACAGCGTGCCGGCATTGAAGGGAGTGGCGTAGCCCAGCAGCAGCGCCAGCCCCGCCAGACCGCTCGTCGCCAGCCGGGCCTCGCCGTAGAGCACCAACCCCAGCGAGACCATGAAGGTGCCGAGGACCAGCGCCGCCAGATCCTCGTGGAGGCGGTGCGGGGAGGCCGGCAGGTGCGTCATCCGCTCGGACTGGCGCGGCGGAAGGGGAAAGGGTCGGGCGATCCGGGTCAGGGCGACCATCCTCTCGCAGGCCGAGCCCATCCTAGCGACTTGCTGCGGCGCAGCAAAGAAGAATGACAGTCCTCCTCACCTAAACCCCGGCAGCCCGCTCCAGTGCCGGGGCCAGCCGTTCCGCCCAGTCCCTGATCCCCGCCTCGTCACCCAGCAGGTCCTGCCGGACCTCGATCAGCACGGCATCCAGGCCCCGCGCGTCGCCATGGACCGGCACGGTGTAGTCGTAGATGCCAGGCTCGATCCGATAGGGCTCGTTCTCTCCCACCACCAGCGCCGGATCGGCCGCGATGGCCGCCGCCAGGGCCCGCCCGAAGCGCTCCGCCCCGGCGAAGAGCACCCCCGCGTGCCAGGGCCGGTCCACGCCCTGGTAGCGCGGCGTGAAGCTGTGCACGCCCACGACGAGTGTCCTCCGCCCCTCGGCCTGGCGCCGGTCCAGCAGGGCGGTGACGGCCCCGTGGAAGGGGTGGAACCAAGCGGTCTGGCGCAGCGTGCGCTCCGCCGCGGAGAGGCCGGTATTGCCGGGGATGGGCGTGCTCTCGCTCATCTCCGGGATGCTGCTGGGCATCCCCGGCGGCCGATTCAGGTCGATCACCAGCCGCGAGGCGCCGGCCAGCAGAAGCGGTGCGTCCAGCCGTGCCGAGAGAAGCCGGGCCAGCTCCGCCGCCCCGATATCCCAGGCGATGTGCCGCCCCAGCTCCGAAGCGGGCAGGCCGAGATCCGCGTAGCGCGCAGGAATGTGCTTGGAGGCGTGCTCGCAGAGCAGCACGAAGGGCGAGGCGCCCCCCGCGTTCACCACCTCGACCGGCGCAGGATCCTTCACATCCAGATCGCTCACGCCCACACGTCCGGCTTCACCTCGTCCGTCACCACGTGGAAGCCGGCCAGGGTGTTGGATCCGAAGGTGGTGGTGATCGCCACGTCCGCCGCGTCCCGCCCGCGCGCCATCAGGATGCGCCCGATGCGCGGCGTGTTGTGCCGCGCGTCGAAGGTGTACCAGTGGCCGCCGAGATAGACTTCGAACCAGGCGGAGAAGTCCATCGCGGCGTCGATCGGCGGCACGCCGATATCGCCGAGATAGCCCGTGCAGTAGCGCGCGGGAATGTTCATGCAGCGGCAGAGCGTGACGGCCAGGTGCGCGTAGTCCCGGCACACGCCCACGCGGTCCCCATGGCCGCTATGGGCGGTGCGGAAGACGTTGGCGTGCTCGTAGCCGAAGGTCAGGCGGTTGTGCGCGTAGTCCACGATGGCCTGCACCCGCGCCCAGCCCTCCGGCGTGTGCCCGAACAGCGACCAGGCGAGGTCCGACATCCGGTCCGTCTCGCAGTAGCGGCTGGGCAGCAGGAACATCAGCGCTTCGTCCGGCAGCTCCTCCACCGGCAGTTGCCGCGCCTCCGGCGCGTAGACATCCGGCACGCCGGGGTCCAGCACGTCGAAGCGGGTGGAGATGGTGGTGCGCCCGCGCGGCGCGACGATCCGGTGACAGATGTTGCCGAACCCGTCCCGGTACTCGGTGGCGCCGATGGGCGGGTCGAAGCGGAGCTCGTGCGGCCCGATCACGTCCGGCATGCGGGAGGGATGGACGCTCAGCATCAGGACCATGGGCGTCGGCTGGTAGCACTCGTAGGTGATGTCGAAGCCGGCGTGGATCTTCATGGGGCACTGTCCTCCGGTGTGTCGGGGCGGGGGGAAAGGGGGGGAGGGGAAGGCGGATCAGCCCGCAGGCAGGGCGGGCTCTGGCGTCGCCCCGGGCTTTGGCTGGGCTGGGGGCACGGACGAGGAGACAGGAGCGGCCACGGGCGCTGCCACCTGGGGCGAGGGCTCGGCCGTGACCTGGACGGAAACATCCATACCGAGGCTGTCCTCCGGGAAGCCCTTCCAGCTGCCGTAGAGCGGCACCGCCTGGGAGGGGTCGCGCCCCACTGCCACGCGGATCAGGTCCCGGTTGCCGACGATGCCGTTGGTCGGGTCGAACTCCACCCAGCCCGCGCCGGGCAGGTACACGCGCACCCAGGCATGGGTGGCGCCACCGCCGACATGCCCCCCGGCCCCCGCGCCATCCGCGCCGGGCGAGTAGAGGTAGCCGGAGACAAAGCGCGCCGCGAGACCGAGGGAGCGCACTCCTTCCATCATCAGCAGCGCGAAGTCCCGGCAAGTGCCGCTCCCCAGTTCCAGCGTGCGCCCCGGCTCCTGGATGCCGCGCATGGTGCGGGGGACGTAGGTGAAGTCCCGCTTCACCGCCTTCGTCATCGCCGTCAGCAGCTCCAGCGTCTCCGTCGGCCTGTCCTTGCGCAGGAAGCCGCGCGCCCAGAGATCCACGGCATGATCGGGATCCGCGTGGTGCCGCTCGATGGAGCGCGCGAGGTCCGGCATCTCCTCGATCGTGTAGGAGAAGGGCAGGCTGCGCGCGTGCCGCTCCAGGCGGAAGTCCAGCGCCTCCACCGGGCGGTGGTCCAGGCGCATCGTGCTCTCGAAGCGCAGCTCCCGCGCACGGGCCTTGAAGCAGGCCACGCCCACGCTGTTCCCGAACACGTCGTGCATCCACCACAGGTCGGCGGGCTCCGGCGTGATCTCGATCCGGGCCTCGAGCAGCCGCTGGTCGTATCCCTCCCGCGGCCGCAGCATCATCCGGTGCTCCCCGAAGGAGACAGGCTGGCGGTACCGGTAGGTCGTGACATGTCGGACGGTGAGGATCGGCATGGGCCACCCTTCGACCCCAGGACGAGGCTCAGACAGACAAGGCAAAAGACGGGCCAGGGCCGGCAGGGAGAGCATCCCGCCGGCCCTGGCCCGTCATCATAGGTTAGTCCCAAACAGCCTTCACGGCCCCTGGTTGCACAGGCCGCATGTTTTCACGCCGCTCGGCGCCGCTGCTCCCGCTCCAGCCGCAGCGCGTGGTTGATCAGGGCCATGTGGGTGAAGCCCTGGGGGAAGTTGCCGCGCTGCTCCCCCGTCGCCGCGTCGATCTCCTCGGCGAAGAGGCCGAGGTCGTTGCCCCGCCCCAGCAGGCGCTCGAAGACCAGCCGGGCCGGCTCCGTCCGTCCCGCCAGTGCCAGGCAGCCCACGCGCCAGAAGGCGCAGGCGGAGAAGGTGCCCTCTTCCCCCTCCATCCCGTCCGGGGCGCGGTAGCGGTAGACCAGGTCATCCACCACCAGTTCCCGCGTGATGGCGTCGTAGGTGGAGGCGAGGCGCGGGTCGTTCGCATCGATCGCGCCGAACAGCACGGTCCGCAGCACGGCCGCGTCCAGCAGGTCCGATCCGTAGAACTGGGTGAAGGCACCGCGGGCGGGGTTCCAGCCGCGCTCGTGGTACTCGGCACGCACCTCCTCCGCCACGCGCTCCCAGTCCCGGATCAGCCCCTCCTCGATCCGGCCGACGCGCCGGGCCATGCGGGCCGCCCGGTCCAGCGCCACCCAGATCAGCGCCTTGGTGTGGAACATCTGCTTGCCCGGCGTCCGCGGTTCCCAGATGCCCTGGTCCTCGGCGTGCCGCACCGCCAGGGCGCGGGTGGCCAGGTTCACCAGTCCCTCCGGCAGGTGGTCGTTCGTCTTCTGCGGCGGGTCGTAGTCCACCGCCTCCAGGAAGGTCTCCAGCGCCATCAGGTGCTCGCCGTAGATGTCGTGCTGCTGCTGGTCGGCGGCGCCGTTGCCGATCCGAATGGGCCCGACGCCCCGCCAGCCCGAGAGGTGATCCAGCACCTCCTCCGCCGCCGGCGGGCCGCCGTCGATGGCGTACATCAGCTTCAGCGCCCTGCCGCGGCTGGGATCGGCCAGACGCAGGAAGCGCAGGTACTCCGCCGCCTCCCGCACATAACCGAGCATGACGAAGGACGTGACGGTGAAGCTGGCGTCGCGCAGCCAGGCGTAGCGGTAGTCGAAGTTCCGGTTCCCCGGCACGGCCTCCGGCAGGCCCAGGGTCGGGGCCGCGATGATCGCGCCCGTGGGCGAGTAGGTCAGCAGCTTCAGCAGCAGCACGGAGCGCAGCACCGCCTCCCGGTAGCCGCCCCGGTAGGTGCAGCGCGCGCTCCAATCGTCCCAATAGTGCCGCGTGGCCGCCAGCCTCTCCTCCACCTCCTCCAGCCGCACCGGCGGCACCGTCTGCCCGTCCTCTCCGCCCGAGAGCACGAGGGCCATCCGCTCCCCCATCCCGAGGTCGAACGCCGCCGAAACCGCCTCCCCTTCCACGGCCGGCCCGCCCGGCAGGGCGACAACGAGCATCCTCTGCTCCCCCGCCTCGAACAGCGCAGTGCCGTCCGGCTGCATGGATGGGGCGCAGAGCCGCCGCGCGTAGTCGAAGGTCGGCCGCACGAGGAAACGGCCGGAAACCCCCCCCTCCTCGCAGCGCAGGAGCCGGATCACCCGCCCCTCCGCGATCCCGTCCGGTCCTTCCGGCGCGACCCTGTCGGGGCGGGAGAGCGGCATGAAGTCCGTCAGCACCGCGCGGCCCGTGGCGGTTGTGAAGACCGTTTCCAGCATGTTCGTACCGGGCAGGTAGCGGCGGACGGTACCGATCAGCCGCTCGAATGCGACCGTGCAGGCCCCGCCCTTCTCATCGTCCAGCAGGCGCAGGAACAAAGCGGGGCTGTCGTGCCGCGGCCAGCACAGCCAGTCGATGGACCCGTCGCGGGCGATGAGGGCGTTGGAGTGCGTGTCGCCGATGAGGGCATAATCGGCGAGGGGACGGGACATCAGTGTGGCGGGCCTCCTGCGGCGCTAACGCAAGATGAGGGCGATCGGCCGGACCGCACCGGCCACCGCGCGCTCGTGATGCCGCGTTCCCATCCGGCGCGGCCCTGGCATGATCGGCGGATGCGCCGCCGCCCCCTCCTCGCCGCCCTGCTCTCCACCCCCGCGCCCGCCATCCCCGCCCGGGCGCAGGAGCCCTGGCCCGCGCGCGGCCTCACCCTTCTCGTCGGCGTCGCGCCCGGCGGCACGGCGGACCTCGCCGCGCGGCTCCTGGCCCAGGAATTCGCGAAGGGCCTCTCGGGTGGCCGTCCCGTGGTGGTGGAGAACAAGCCCGGTGCCGCCACACAGATCGCCACCGCCGAGTTGGCCCGCAGCGCGCCGGACGGGACAACCCTGCTGGTGGCGGGTGCCCCCTTCGCCATCAACCCCGGCCTGTTCCGGGGGCTGCCCTATGACAGCCGGGCCGATTTCGCGCCGGTCGCCATGCTCGTGCGGAACGGGCTGATGCTGATGGTTCCCGCCGCCTCGCCGGCAAAGGACGCGGCGGGACTGCTGGCGCTGGCGAGGGCGCGCGGCGGCCTCAACCTCGCCTCCGCCGGCAACGGCTCCATGTCCCACCTGGCGATCGAGATCCTGGCGGGGCGCAGCGGCGTGCCCCTCACCCATGTTCCCTACCGCGGCACCGGCCCCGCCCTGCCGGACCTCGTGGCGGGCCATGTGGAGGCGATGTTCGACAATCCCTCCGCCGCCCTGCCCCTGGCGCGGGAGGGCAAGCTGCGCCTGCTGGCCTATACCGGCGCGGCCCGCAGCCCCGCGGCGCCGGAGGTGCCGACGCTGGAGGAGGCCACCGGCCTGCCGATCACCGCCGAGAACTGGTTCGGCCTCTTCGCCCGCGCCGGCACGCCCGCCCCGGTGCTGGACCGGCTGCATGACGCGGCCGGGGCGGTGCTGTCCGATCCCGCGATCGCTGAGCGCCTGCGCCGCGACGGCAGCGAGCCCGCCCCCATGCCGCGGCAGGCCTTCGCGGACTTCGTGGGCCGCGAAATGGAGGTCTGGGCGGCGGTGATCCGGGAGCGCGGGATCCAGCCCGGCTAGAACAGCCCGTCGATCCGCCCTTCCGCGTCCAGCCCGATCCCCTCCGCCGCCGGCACGCGCGGCAGGCCGGGCATGGTCATCACGTCGCCGCAGACCGCCACCACGAAGCCGGCGCCGGCGGAGAGCCGCACCTCCCGCACCGGCAGCACGTGCCCGCTCGGCGCCCCCATCAGCGCGGGATTGGCGGAGAAGGAGTACTGCGTCTTCGCGATGCAGACGGGCGCGCGACCGAACCCCGCCTCCTCGAAGCGCTTCAGCCGGGTCACCAGCGCGGGCGGGATCGAAACCTCCGCCGCATGGTATATCTCGCGCGCGATGGTCCCGATCTTGTCGGCCAGCGGCATGTCGTCCGGGTAGAGCGGCCTGAACTGCGCCGTGCCGCCGGCGATCAGGCCCTGCACGGCCCGCGCCAGCTCCTCGGCCCCGGCCGCGCCATCCCCCCAATGCGTGCAGAGGATGGCGCGCGTGCCGAGCGCGACCATCGCCTCCTGTACCGCCGCGATCTCGGCCTCCGTGTCGCCGGTGAAGCGGTTCAGCGCCACCACAACGGGCAGGCCGAACTTGCGGGTGTTCTCGACATGGCGTTCCAGGTTGGAGAGGCCGCGCCGCACCGCCGCCACATCCTCCGCCCCCAGCGCCGACTTCGCCACGCCGCCATGCATCTTCAGGGCGCGCACGGTGGCGACGATCACGCAGGCGGAGGGCGCGAGGCCGGCGGAGCGGCACTTGATGTCCAGGAACTTCTCCGCGCCCAGATCGGCGCCGAACCCGGCCTCCGTCACCACTACGTCGGCCAGCTGCAGGCCCAGCCTCGTGGCGATCACGCTGTTGCAGCCATGCGCGATATTGGCGAAGGGGCCGCCATGCACCAGCGCCGGGCTCCCCTCCAGTGTCTGGACGAGGTTGGGCATCAGCGCGTCCCGCAGCAGCGCCGCCATGGCGCCGTCCGCCTTCACCTCATGCGCGGTCACCGCACGCCCGTCCCGCGACTGGCCGATGATGATGCGTCCGAGGCGCGCGCGCAGGTCGTCCAGGTCGCGCGCCAGGCAGAAGATCGCCATCACCTCGGAAGCCACGGTGATGTCGAACCCGTCCTCCCGCGGGAAGCCGTTGGCGACGCCGCCCAGGCCGAAGGTGCCGAGCCGCAGCGCCCGGTCGTTCATGTCGATCGCACGCTTCCAGGCGATGCGCCGGATGTCCAGGTCCAGCGCGTTGCCCCAGTAGACGTGGTTGTCGATCATCGCCGAGAGCAGGTTGTTGGCGCTCGTGATCGCGTGGAAGTCGCCGGTGAAGTGGAGGTTGATCTCCTCCATCGGCGCCACCTGCGCCCGCCCCCCGCCCGTCGCCCCGCCCTTCACCCCGAAGCAGGGGCCGAGGGAGGGCTCGCGCAGCGCGATCATCGTGCGGGTGCCGAGCGCGTTCAGCGCGTCGCCCAGCCCAATGGTGGTGGTGGTCTTCCCCTCGCCGGCGGGGGTGGGGCTGATGCCCGTCACCAGCACCAGCGCGCCCTCCGGCCGCCCGGCCTGGGCCCGAATGAAATCGGTGCCGATTTTGGCCTTGAACCGCCCATACGGCTCCAGGGCATCCAGGGGAATCCCGGCCCGTTCGGCGATCTCGGCGATGGGGCGAAGCGTGGCCGCCCGCGCGATCTCCAGGTCCGTCGTCATGCAACTCTCCCTGCGGCGCGTCCGGGTTAGCCGGGCGGGTCGCCCGGCGCAACGCGGGGAGGCCGGGAAAGTCTCGCCTTAAACCCTCGCCTTCCCGGCAGCCCTTGCGGCACCATTCCGGCAACGCGCCGGAAAGGCGCGACCCCAAGGAGGAACACGCCCATGACCACCCGCCGCACCCTGCTGGCACTCGCCGGCGCCGCGCCCCTGGCCCCCGCCCTGGCCCCCTTCCCCGCCCGGGCGCAGGCGGAGGCCTGGCCCGCCCGACCGGTGACGGTGCTGGTGCCCTTCGTCGCCGGCGGCCCCTCCGACATCGTGGCCCGCGCCGCCGCCAACCGCATGGGGCAGGCCATCGGGCAGCCGGTGGTGGTGGAGAACCGCCCCGGCGCGAACGGGGAGGTGGCGGCCCGCGTCGCCATGCGCGCGGCGCCGGACGGGCACACCCTGATGGTCGGCTCTATCGGCGTCTGGGCCATCAACGCCGCCCTGCGCCCGAACCTCGGCTACGACCCGCTGAAGGACTTCACCCCGTTGGTCCTGGCCGTCACCACGCCGAACGTGCTGGTGGTGAACCGAGACCACCCCGCGCGGGACGTCGCCGGACTCATCCAATGGCTCAAGGAGGCGGGCGGTCGCGCCGCCTACTCCACCTCCGGCGTCGGCTCCTCCGACCAGCTCACCACGGAGCTGTTCAAGTTGCGGACGGGCACGGAGATCACCCATATCCCCTATACTGGCGGCGCCGCGGCGGCGACCGACCTGATCGCCGGCAATGTCAGCCTCTCCTTCCAGAACCTCGGCACCGTCGCCGGCCATATCGAGGGCGGCCGGCTGCGCGCCCTGATGGTGACGAGCGACCGCCCGCATCCCGTGCTGCCGGGCGTGCCCACGGCGGAGCAGGCGGGGCTGCGCGACTTCGTCGTCACCTCCTGGCAGTCCTTCATGGCGCCGGCCGGCATGTCCGGCCCGCTGCGCGACCGGGTGGCCGCCGCGCTGCGCGATTCGCTCCTGCACGCGGAGACTCGCTCCGCGCTGGAGCGCATCGGCTTCGACGTGGTGCCGGGAACGCCGGAGCAGTACCGGCGCTTCCAGGAGGCGGAGATCGCGCGCTGGCGCGAGGTGATCCGGGCCGCGCGCATCGTCGCCTCCTGAGCGGCGGCGACCGGCCCCGGCCAGGCAGCGCCCGCGGCGGAGGGGATCACCTTTCCGCGCGGCCCTCATGGGAGGGGGGTTCACGCCCTCCCGGGGGTGCGAAGCTGGGGCCATGCACGGCTCCCCAGGCAAACCCACGCCCCGCGGCCCGCGGCGCTCCATCCGACAGTTCCTGATGGCGCCACTGCATCTCGCCGCCGTGGCCACCTCCGCCCGCTCCTTCGCCGGCAATCCCGTGCTCGGCAGCGACCGCCTCAACCGCTGGGGCCTGCATGCCCGCCGCGTGGCGGTCGCCCAGGCCATGGCCAGTGCGCGCCGCGCCCGGCTTGCCGGGGCCGTGGACAAGGCGGACCGCGAGACCTTTGAGCGGGACGGCATCGTCGTGAAACGCGACTTCCTGCCGCCCGAGACCTTCGCGCGCCTGCGTGCCGAGATCGAGGCCCTGCGCGCGCCCGCGCGGGAGATCCTGCAGGGCGACGCCGTCAGCCGCCTCACACCCCTCTCCCCCGCCACGCTGAAGGCGCTGCCGGAAACCCGCACGCTCGTCGATTCGCCTGCCTGGAGCGGCCTGCTGAACTATGCCGCCAGCACCCGCGCCGGCGCCGTCCTCTTCATCCAGACCATCCACAGCCACGCCGCCACGGGCGGGGACGACCCGCAGACGGAACTGCACAGCGACACCTTCTACCCGAGCATGAAGGCCTGGCTGTACCTGCACGACGTGCCGGCGGAGGACGGCCCCTTCGTCTATGTCCCCGGCTCCCACCGCGCGACGCCCCGCCGCCTTTGGTGGGAACGCGCTTCCAGCCTCGCCTGGCGCGAGGGCAACGGCCATCACCGCCGCGGATCCCTCCGCATCTCCGAGGACATGCTCCGCCGCCTCGGCTACGGCCCGCCGGTGACCTACGCGGTGCCCGCCAATACCCTCGTCGTGGCCGACACCTATGGCTTCCACGCCCGCGGGCCGAGCAGCCGCCCCTCCACGCGCGTCGCCCTCTGGGCCCAGCAGCGCCGCAACCCCTTCCTGCCCTGGACCGGCCTCTCCCCCACCAGCCTGCGCGCGGTGCGGGACCGGCAGGCGGTGGCCGCCTGGGGCCTGGCCGACGGGCTCGCCCGCCTCGGCCTGGCGCGCCAGCCCTGGCACGATGCGGGCGCGATCAGCCCGATGGATCCGCCCGTTCTGCGGCGGTGACCGGGGGGCGGTGGCTCACGCGTTCCCGCGGTCCTCGCGCCACAGGTGCAACGCCTCCTGCACCGGCCGGTCGGAGAAGGAGAAGAGCACGCTGTCCTCCGCCGCTTCGTGCCGCACGCTCTTCCAAGAGGGCACGACGAAGACGTCGCGCGGCCCCCACTCCACAACGAAGTCGTCGCCGACGAAGCTGCGCCCGCGTCCCTCGATCGGCGCGAAGACGGTGGCGTCGGTGGACCGGTAGGCAGCGGTCGAGAAACCCTTCGGCAGGAGTTGTACGAAGGTGCCGATGGTGTTCATCGCGTGCCCGCCCGTCACGGGGTTGCTGTAGCGCATCTTCAGCCCGTGGCAGGGGTCCCACTCCGCGGCCTTCCGCATCCGCTCCAGCGCCTCCCGCGTGCGCCCGTAAGGGTAGTTGAACACGGGCGAGGTGCCGCCGCGCCGCTTGTGGTCCAGCGGCAGGAGGTTGGCGCCGAAGCGCGCGTCGCTATCGCCCAGGGGGCGGGTCACCGGCTGCTCGTCCTCCCCCAGATGCTCCGCGAAGGAGGCGTCGAGGAACTGCACGAGTGGGATGTCCAGCCCGTCCAGCCAGAAGATCGGCGCCTCGCTCTCGTTGCCGTGGTCATGCCAGGTCATGGGCGGGGTGATGATGAAGTCGCCCTCGCTCATTAACGTGCGCTCGCCGTCCACGGCGGTGTAAGCGCCCTTCCCTTCCAGCACGAAGCGCAGCGCCGTCTGCGTGTGCCGGTGTGCCGGCGCCACCTCGCCGGGCAGGACCAGCTGCACGCCGGCATAGAGGTCCGTCGTGATCCTCGATTGCCCGCGCAGGCCGGGATTCTCCAGCACCAGCACGCGCCGCTCCGCCTCCTTTGCCGTGATGAGGCCGCCGGCCTCCATCATGGCCGCGCGGATCTCGGCGAAGCGCCAGCTGGCGGGGCGGCAGTTGCTGCGCGGCTCCGGCGTCACCAGTTCGGCCAGGGAAAGCCAGAGCGGGGTCAGGTTCTGCCCGCCGATGCGGTTGTAGAATTCCTGGCGCTTCGCGGCGATGCCGGCGTCCTGCCCTTGGATGTCGGCCATGCCGCCGTCCTCCCTTTTCTCTAATTAGACAGTGTGCGTATTATCCGTGTAGGGTCAATCGTGATCTTGCCCGACCTTTCTTGCCGGGCCTTTTCGGCGCGCAAGGCTAGATCATCAGGGAACCAGACCGGCAAAGAACCGGCGGAGGAGGATGGATGCGCCAGGAAGGACCGATCCTCGTGGCGGGAGGTGGCATTGGCGGGCTCTCGGCCGCCCTCGGCCTCGCCCGCGCGGGCTTCCAGGTGACCGTGCTGGAGCGATCCGCCCAACTCGGGGAGATCGGCGCGGGGATCCAGCTCGGCCCCAACGCCTTCCAGGCTTTCGACGCCCTCGGCGTGGGCGATGAGGCGCGCGCCATGGCCGTCTATGTCGATCGCCTGCGCCTGATGGACGCGCTGACGGCCGAGGACATCGCCAGCATCGACCTGACGGAACCCTTCCGCCGCCGCTTCGGCAATCCCTACGCCGTGGTCCATCGCGGCGACCTGCACGGCGTCCTCCTCCGGGCCTGCCAGGCCAGCGAGCAGATCACCCTGCGCACCGGCGCCGGCGTCACGGGCTATGAGCAGGACGGCAGCACCGTCGTCGCCCGCCTGTCATCCGGCGAGGCCGTTCGGGGCGCGGTGCTGATCGGGGCGGACGGGTTGTGGTCCCGCATTCGCGCACGGGTGGTGGGGGACGGCGCGCCGCGCGTGACCGGGCACACCACCTACCGCTCCGTCATCCCGACGGAGGCGATGCCGGAGGACCTGCGCTGGAACGCGGCCACCCTCTGGGCCGGGCCGAAGTGCCACATCGTCCACTACCCCCTCTCCGGCTGGAAGCAGTTCAACCTCGTCGTCACCTACCACAACGACGCGCCGGAGCCCGTGGCCGGCCAGCCCGTGGCGGTGGAGGAGGTGATGGCCGGCTTCACCCACGTCCATCCCCGGGCGCAGAGCATCATCCGCCACGGGCGCGACTGGAAGCTCTGGGTGCTGTGCGACCGCGACCCGGTGGAGCGCTGGGTGGATGGCCGCGTGGCGCTGCTGGGCGACGCCGCCCACCCCACGCTGCAATACCTGGCCCAGGGTGCCTGCATGGCGATGGAGGACGCCGTCGTCCTCTCCCAGGAAATGGCGGCGCATCCCGGCGCGCTGGAGACGGCGCTGGAGGCCTACCGCCGCCGCCGCGTGCTCCGCACCGCCCGCGTGCAGCTGCAGTCGCGGGAGGTGGGGGACCATATCTACCACCCCTCCGGACCGCATGCGGCGCTGCGCAACGCCATCATGTCCGCCAAGTCCCGAGACCAGTGGTACGACGCCATCGCCTGGCTCTACGGCGACACCGGGCTGGAGACGGGGCCGAACGGGGCACGGGTGGCCAGCCCCAGCAGCGTGGCGGCCTGACCTCGGAGGCGCGGGTGGTCCCGCACGGCAACCTGCACGAGCGCCTCGCCGCCGACCCGGCCCGGGAGGTGGAGGAAACCCTTCTCTCCCGCCCCGGCCTTCGCATTGGCCGCATCGTCTCCTCTGGCCAGGCCAGCCCGCCGGGCCATTGGTACGACCAGACGGAGGACGAGTTCGTGCTGCTGGTAGCAGGCGAGGCCGGACTGGAGATCGCCGGGGAGGCGGTGCCGCGCCGGCTGCGTCCCGGCGACTGGGTCCACCTGCCCGCACATTGCCGCCACCGCGTCGCCTGGACCCAGGCGGAGCCGCCGACACTGTGGTTCGTGATCCACCACGCGCCGGCGGCGCCCTAGCCGCCGCACCGGCGGCGCGGCCGCGTCACGACGGAGATCCGGGTCAGGTCCTCAGGCCCGGCCGGCCTCCAGCGCCCCCTCGGGCACCGGCTGCTTCCTGAAAGGGTTCCTCAACCGGGCCAGGTTCCGCGCCGCCGCGGGAGGCAGGAGCAGCCCACCGGTTCCGTGACCCAGCCGGCCGGCCCGGACCTGAAGCCCCGGCGCGAGATGGATGCTCTCCTGCGCCGCCGCTTCCGTTAGCCGCGTCTCGATCAGGTCCACGGCCCGTTCGAGCCCCGGTTCGGCGGCGAGCCGGGTGGCGAGGCCCGCCGCGGCCTTTTCGTAAGCGGGGGTGGCGGAAACCCGGTGCAGCGTGTCCGCGAGGATGGCGGGGGTGACGCGGCGCAGGGGAACTGGCGGCGGGCCGGCCCCGAGGCGGGCGACCTGGGCGCCCCAGAAGCCCTGATCCCCGATGACGGGAAACACCGCCGTGGGGAGGCCGTGCCGCAGCCCCTCGGCCGTGGTCCCGGCACCGCCGTGGTGGATCGCGGCGGCCATGTGCGGAAACAGGGCGGCATGGTCGTGGAAGCCCAGGCGCAGCACGTTGGGCGGAAGATCATCCTCCGTCCGGGCGATGGCTGGGCCGAGGACGACGCGCCCCTCGAACAAGCGCAGGGCCTCAATGACGAGCCGGGCGTTCTTACGGCTGCGCCAGACCATGGAACCGAAGCCGACATAGACCGGCGGCGGGCCGGCGCCGAGGAACTGGCGCACCTCCGCGGAGAGGGGCGCTGGAGGGGCCTTGTCGAACCAGAATCCGGTCTGGGTCTTGCGGCCGGGCCAATCACCGGGATCGGCCACGAGGGATTCGCTGAAGGCGAGGACCTGGTCCGCGTAGTGCAGGCCTGTCGTCAGCGGGTTGGTCCAGGGGCGGAGGCGGGCGCCGGCACCGGTTCGCCGGCGCCCTTCGCGGATGCCGGAGCGGAGAAGGAGCGGCAGGGCGCGCATCGCCTGGTGGGAGAGGCGGGTGGAGAGCGACCCGCAGCCCGCGCCGCTGAGGAGCGAGAGCGGCGCGCGGCACGAGGGGAGAAGGGGCTGGAGCGCGACGTGGATCGCCGGCTTCCCCTGTTCCCTGGCCAGTTCGGCGCAGAAGAAGGCGGAGGCGTTGTAGACGACGAGATCCGCGCCCCGGATGAGGCCGTGGCACTGCCGGAATGCATCGGTGACGAAGGCATTCGCGTCCCGCAGGAAGCCCGAGAGGCTCGGGCGGGGCGAGCCCGCGGGCCGGGCGCCAAGATGCCGGCCGAACGGGGTGGAGATGAGGACCGGCTCCACGCCGAGGTTCCGGCAGTAGTTCTGGAATTCCTCATTCGTCAGAAGGGTCACCTCATGCCCGCGGGCCATGAGGGTCCGGGCGAGGAGGACGTGGGGGCGTATGTCGCCGCGCGAGCCGAAGGTGGCGATCAGGACACGGGGCGCGGTGCCGGTCCTCAACATCCCGGGCCCGACCGCCGGCTAGAGGTCCGCTTGTTGGCCCGTGCGGGTGCCGCTGCATGAACCATTCTGGTCGCCCTTGTCTGGGTCCTTCGCTCGGACCAGCAAGACCACCTCCGAAGGTGGTAACCAGATGTTAATTACAACCTGTGCAGCTCATGTAAACATAAAAACAACCTATGGTTGTTTTTCGGTAGAGAGCATTCGCCCGAGGCGTAGCCAGCCTTCTCCCATTGTCCCGCTTCTCCCGTTTTCGGAACCACGGCCTCTGCGGTAGCCATGCCGCCCCGCTGGAGGAAGCGGTACCATGAGAACCTGCACGCGTTGCGCCGCCGCATGTCTTCTGGCCGCATAGCGTGGACACTCGTCCCGGCGCAGCCGGCGACGCCAGCACCGGCCGATCGAGGCAGGCCCCCCCGGGCGCGGAGACCCGCGACGGGCAGACATATTCAACATGGCAAGAGGAGGGGATGGTGGAGCTGAGGGGAATCGAACCCCTGGCCTCGTCATTGCGAACGACGCGCTCTCCCAACTGAGCTACAGCCCCTTAACCATCGCGGCCGCAGGCTTGGGGACCGGCGGGCGTGGGGCGGCTTATTCCCCGCCCGCGCCCGCTCGTCAAGCGTCACGCTGGACGGGCGGGAATGCGGGCCATACACGGGGGCCTTCACGGCCCGGCGACGGTGGATCGGACGGCGGGCGGAAGGGGAGTGCGGGATGACGGCTCTGTTCTGGCTGATCGACCAGGTGATCGGCCTCTACGTCTGGGTTCTCATCATCGCGGCGGTGTTCAGCCTGCTCACCGCCTTCAACGTGCTGGACACGCGGAACCGCCTGGTCTGGACCATCGGCGACTTCCTCTGGCGCGTGACGGAACCCGCGCTGCGGCCCATCCGCCGCATCCTGCCGGACCTGGGCGGGGTAGACCTCTCACCGCTGGTGCTGATCCTCGTGCTCCAGGCGCTGCGGATCTTCCTCAACGTCACGGTGTTCCCCGCCCTCTGGCGGCTGACGGCCTGAGATGACGGCGCAGATCCTCGACGGAAAGGCCGTCGGCGCCCGCATCCGCGCCGGGCTGGCCGACCGCATCATGGCCCTGCCCTTCCGGCCCGGCCTGCGCGTGGTGCGGGTGGGGGAAGACCCCGCCAGCGTCGTCTACGTCCGGTCCAAGGATCGCGCGGCGAAGGAGGCGGGCTACGACAGCGAGACGATCCTGCTGCCGGAGGACGTAGCCGAATCCACACTGCTGGAGACCATTGCCGGGCTGAATGCCGACCCGGCTGTGGACGGCATCCTCGTCCAGTTGCCGCTGCCGAAGCACATCGACGCCCAGAAGGTGCTGGAGGCAGTGGACCCCGCGAAGGACGTGGACGGCTTCCACCCCGTCAATGCCGGCCGGCTTGCCGCCGGCCTGCCCGGGCTCGTGCCCTGCACGCCAAAAGGTGTGATGCACCTGCTGGCGGAGGCCGGGGTGAAGCTCTCCGGCGCCCGCGCCGTGGTGCTGGGGCGCAGCGCCATCGTCGGGCGGCCGATGGCGGCGCTGCTGCTGGCGGCCGACGCCACCGTCACGATGCTCCACTCCCGCTCCCGCGACATCGCGGCGGAATGCCGGCGGGCGGAGGTTCTGGTGGCCGCGGTAGGCCGCGCGAACATGGTCCAGGGCGACTGGGTCGCCCCCGGCGCCGTGGTGATCGACGTGGGCATCAACCGCAAACCCGACGGCAAGCTCACCGGCGACGTGGATTTCGAGGCGGCGAGCCAGCACGCCGGCTGGATCACCCCCGTGCCCGGCGGCGTCGGCCCCATGACCATCGCCTGCCTGCTGGAGAACACGCTGGAGGCCGCGCTCGCCCGCCGCGCCCGCGTGCCGCTGGAGCCGAACGGCGGCGTGGCGGAGGCGCATGCCACGCCCGAGCAATCCTACGGTCACGGACCCGGCCTGGCCTGATAAGAGGCCAAGCCCGTCCCTCGCGGGGCGGCGCCGCACTTCCGGAAGCCCCACCATGAAGCCCGCCGACCTCGTGCTGGCCGCCGCTTTCGTCGTCATCTGGGGCGCGGCCTTCAACGCGGCGCGCTTCGTGGTGCTGGAATGGCCCCCCTTCTGGGCCTTGGCCATCCGGTTTCTCCTCACTGCGCCACTGCTGCTGGCCATCGCCGTCGCCACCCGTTCCCGCATGCCGGCCCGGGCGGACCGGGGCCGGGTGGCGCTGCTGGGGCTGCTCGGGACAGGCGGCTACCTCTCCCTGTCCTGGTGGGCCACGGCCCTGATTCCCTCCGGCCTTGTCGCCCTGATCAGCGCGGCGACGCCGCTGGTGGTGGCGTTGGGCGAGGCAATCTTCCTGCGCCGCCGCCCCTCGGGCCTGGCCTGGATCGGGCTGGCGCTCGGCTGGGCCGGGGTCGCGCTCCTCGGCGGGGTGCGCCTCGCCGGGCAGTTGCAGGACCATGCCGGCGGCCATGGCGCGACGGAGGCGCTGGGCGTCCTCCTCGCCCTTCTCGGCGCCGTCTCACAGGCCGCGGGGCTGCTCGTCTTCGCGCCCGCGCGCGGGCGCGTGGACCTCTGGACGGCCAGCACGGGCCAGAGCCTCGTCAGCGCCGCCCTCCTTCTCGTCCTCGCCGTGCTTTTCGGCGGTCCCCCGCCCACCTCCGCCAGCACCCAGGCCTGGCTGGCCCTTGCCTTCAGCGTCACCGTGGTGGGCGTGGGCGGCTACGCGCTGCTCTTCATCATGCTCCGCCGCTTCAACCCCTCCACCGCCGCCGCCCTGCAGCTCCTCGCCCCGCCCGTGGCCGCCGTGATCGGCTGGGCGGTGCTGGACGAGGTGCTGGGCTGGGCGGATCTGGGCGGCGGCATCCTCACCCTTGCGGGCCTCTCCCTGCTCTTCCGGGCTCAGTCGAAGGCGCGCGCGGCAGGCAAGGCGTGAACAGGATCGCGTGAGGTTTCGTCCACTCCGCGACCGGGGGCACGCAAAAGCGAGTCCGGGCATGCGGCAAAAGGGCTGCACATCCCGCGCGAAATGCGCCAAGCCGCGGGCAGCATGCCATCCAACCCCACCCGCTCCGCCGCCTTCGCCCTCGTCACCGCCGTGCTGGAGCGCCGCCGCGCGCTGGACGAGGCGCTGGACGCCCTGCCCGGCAGCCTCCAGCCGCGCGACCGCGCCGCCGCCCACCGCATCGCCGCCGCGGTGCTGCGCCGATTGGGCAGCCTGGACGCGGTGCTGGAACCCTATCTGCGCCGGGAACCCTCCCCGCCCGCCACGCAGGCGCTGCGGATCGGGGCGGCCGAACTCCTGCTCCTCGGCACCCCCGCCCATGCGGCAGTGGCGGAGGCGGTGGCCCTGGCGCCGCGCCCCTTCGCCGGGCTGGTGAACGCCGTCCTCCGGAAGGTGGCCGCGGAGGGACCCGCCGCGCTGGAGGGGCTGGACGCCGCCCGGCTGGACACCCCCATCTGGCTCTGGTCCGCCTGGCACGCCGCCTATGGCCCGAAGGTGCGCGCCATCGCGGAGGCGCATACCCGCCCTGCCCCGCTCGACCTCTCGCTCCTTCCCGGCGTCGCCGCGCCGGAAGGGGCGGAGATCCTGCCCAACGGCACCGCCCGCATGGCGCCGGGCACCCGCATCACGGACATCCCCGGCTTCGCCGAGGGCGGCTTCTGGGCACAGGATGCCGCCGCCAGCCTGCCCGCCCGCTTGCTGGCGCCCTCCGTCGGGCAGCGCGTGGCCGATCTCTGCGCCGCGCCCGGCGGCAAGACGGCCCAGCTCGTTGCCGCCGGCGCGAAGGTGACGGCGGTGGAGAAGGATCCCCACCGGGCCTCTCGCCTGCGGGAGAACCTGGCCCGTCTGAAGCTGGACGCGGAGCTTGTCGTGGCGGACGCAATCCCCTGGGCCGCCGAGCACCGTGGCGCCTTCGACGCGGTGCTGCTGGACGCCCCCTGCACCGCCACGGGCACCATTCGCCGGCACCCGGAAGTGCCGCTTCTCCGCCGTCCGAAGGACGTGCCGAAGCTGGCCGCTACCCAGGCCGCGCTGATCGAGGCCGCCGCGGGGCTGCTGGCGCCGGGCGGGCGGCTGGTGGTCGCCACCTGCTCCCTCCAGCCGGAGGAGGGCGAGGCGCATCTCGCCCGCACCGCCGCCCTCGGCCTCGTGCCCGATCCGGTGCGGCCGGAGGAGGTTCCAGGGCTGGAGGAGGCCATCACGGCGCAGGGCGCACTGCGGACCCGGCCCGACCTCTGGGCGGACAAGGGCGGGATGGACGGCTTCTTCATCTCCCGCTTTCGGCGGGACTGAGCCATGACGAGATCGAATGGCTGAGACGATGAGCCATTCGCCCACGGAATGGGTGGCATCCATCTCCTTCGGTGGAAGAGGGGCCCCCGGGGGTTCATATGAACGCCGACAGACGACGACATAATGCCGCCGCCTATGACTGAAGGCATGTTCTGATGTTTAACTTCTGTAACTTCACCCTAGCCGCCGCCCTTATTGGTGGCGCCCTCGTCTCCGTTCCCGCCCTGGCCGACCAGGATCGCGTCCCGCAGGGCGCCACCGCCTCCGGCCCCTGGGTCGCGTCGGAGAGCCGCACGCCGCTCGCCTCCTACTCCGGCCAGACCTTCCTGGAGCAGAGCGGCGCGACCGGCGGTGGCGGCCAGCACAGCTGAGCCTCAGCCACGCCTGAGCAAGGGCCTCGCGTCGCGGGGCCCGCAAGAAGGGCCGCCGGATGATCCGGCGGCCCTTTTTCGTGCCGGCCGGACTGCACAAGCCCGGCGAAATGCGCGAAGTCGCAGCCCATGCGCGTGCTCTTCGTCGCCAATGTCGACTTTGCCCTCTGGCACTTCATCGTGCCGCTGATGCGGGCCGCCCGCGCGCGCGGGCACGAGGTGATGGCCGCCTGCGCCGAAGGCCCCCTACTGGACCTGCCGCGGGCCGAGGGATTCACCGTCGTCCCCGTGCCCATGGCGCGCAGCCTCTCCCCCGCTGCGAACCTGCGCGCCTTCCGCGCGCTGCGGCGCCTCATCCGGGAGACGCGGCCGGACCTCGTGCACGGCCATTTCCCCATCTCCGGCCTTCTCGCCCGCGTGGCGGCGCGGATGGAGGGGGTTCCACGCACGGCCTATACGGTGCACGGCTTCCTCTTCAACCAGCCCGGCCGCCCCTGGCGCCGCGCCCTCTCCCTCGCGATGGAATGGCTGGGCGGGCGCCTGACCGATACCTTCCTGACCGTCAGCGAGGAGGAGGCGGGCGACGCACGCCGCCTGTGCATCCATCCCCACCCTATCGCCGCCCGCAACGGCCGCGACCCCACCCGCTTCCACCCGGACGCGGAGGCCCGCGCCGCCCTGCGAGCGGAACTGGGCGAGGCGCCCGGCGCGGTGGTGATCACCGCCCTCTCCCGTCTCGTCCGCCACAAAGGCTATCCGGAGCTGCTGCGGGCCATGGAGTCGGTCCCCGGCGCCACGCTCTGGGTGGTGGGCAACCGGCTGGAAAGCGACCATGGCGCCGACCTGGAGCCGGAATTCGCCCGCGCCGCCACCGTCCTCGGCCCGCGCCTGCGCCGCCTGGGCTACCGGCACGACACGGAGCGGGTGCTGGCAGCCTCCGACATCTTCTGCCTGCCGAGCCATTTCGAAGGCCTGCCCATGTCGGTGATCGAGGCGATGCTGACGGGCCTGCCCGTCGTCGCCACGGATGTCAGCGGCCCCCGGGAGCAGGTGGTGGAGGGTGAGACCGGCTTTCTCGTCCCGCCCGCCATGGTGCAGCCCCTGGCCGCCGCGCTGAACCGATTGGCGGGGGATGCCGCCCTGCGCGCGCGCATGAGCGAGGCCGGGCGGGCCCGGGCGTTGGAACTCTACGACGAGCGCGTCGTGGTGGCGCGCACCCTCGACCTGCTGGGCCTCTGAAGGCTCCTCACCGCCCGTCGAGCGCCGCCGCGATGCTCGCCCCGAGCAGCCTGTAGCCATCCGGCCCGGGATGCAGCCGGTCTGGCAGCAGCCCGCATTTCTCCTGCCCCGCGCAGGCCTGGACGAAGGGGGTGAAGGCGTCCACGAAGCGGATGCGCATGGCGGCCTGATCCCTAACGAGGGTCTGGTTCACCGCCTCGATATCCTCCAGACGCCGGCGCAGCCCGGGGCCGCGCGGCAGGATGGAGACGACGACGACCTCCGCTCGGGGCAGGCGCCTGTGCAGCCGCTCGACGATCGCGGCGATGCCGCCGAGGATGGCGCAGGCGTCGTCGCGGCCCAGGTTGTTCGTGCCGATCAGCAGCACCACGCGCCGGAAGGCATCCCGCGGGAAGTCCGCGCGGTCGATCCGGTCCAGCACGTTCTCCGTCCGGTCGCCGCCCACCCCGAAATTCGTCACGGGCTGGCCGAGATCCGCGGCGGCGGAGCGCCAGAAGTCGAAGATCGAGTCCCCGACCAGCAGAGTCTCGGCGGGGTTCACCGGCAGGGCGGCCATCCTGCTCTCCGTCACCCGCTGCCCGCGCTCGTCGGCGCGCGGGGCCGGGCTGGAAGCGAGAGTGCCGGTGGGCGCGGCCCCGCAAGGCGCGGCGGCCGCGCCCGAGGCGATCGCGCTGAGGGCCAGCGGCCCTTGCAGGGCGAGGAGCAGGAGGGCCCGGAGCATCATGGCGCGAGGCTAGACCGGGCCCTCCCCGGCGGGAAAGGCGGGCCCGCGCGTCAGAAGTCGCTCACGCGTCCCTTACGCTCCCAGTCGCCGTAGCGGGTCGGCTCCGGCCCCTTCGGACCACCGATCTCGGGGGGCATGGGCGGCACTTCCGGCTTGGGCGGCGCAACCGGGGGGGCGGGCACGGTCTTGGTGGTGTCGGTATCGGGCATGCGCTTCAAATAGGAGCGGCAAGGCGGAGGAGGAACAGGTCCCATGTCCGGTTATTCGCGCACCGCCGTGCTGATGGCGGGGATGGCCGCCCTTTTCGCCGTCGTCGGCTTCCTGCTGGGTGGGCGGCAGGGGATGGTCCTCGCCTTCCTCTTCGGCGTGGGCACGAACCTCTTCGCCTGGTGGAACTCGGACGCGATGGTGCTGCGGATGCACAACGCCCAGCCCATCGGCCCCGCCGAGGAGCCGCGGCTGCACGTCATGGTCGGGCAGTTGGCCGCCCGGGCCGGGCTGCCGATGCCGGCGCTCTATGTCATCCACGAGGACCAGCCGAACGCCTTCGCCACCGGCCGTTCCCCCGGGCATTCGGCCGTGGCCGTTACCACCGGCCTGCTGGCGATGATGCCGGAGGAGGAGGTGGCGGGGGTGGTGGCGCATGAGCTGGCGCATATCCGCAACCGTGACACGCTGATCATGACGGTGGCCGCCAGCCTGGCCGGCGCCATCGGCGTGCTGGCGCAGTTCGGCGGGCTCTTCGGCCACCGGAACCGGAACAGCCCGCTGGGCGGGATCGGCGTGCTGCTGGCCGTCATCGTCGCGCCGCTGGCCGCCATGGTGGTGCAGATGGCCGTCAGCCGATCGCGCGAGTACGAGGCGGACCGGGTGGGTGCCGCGATCGCCGGCTCCCCGCTCGGCCTGGCCCGCGCGCTGCAGCGGCTGGAGGCGGGGCGCCACGCCATCCCCAACGGAGCGGCGGAGGCAAATCCCGGCACCGCGCACCTCTTCATCGTCAACCCGCTCTCCGGCACGGGGATGGACAACCTCTTCTCCACCCATCCCAGCACGGAGAACCGGGTCCGCGCTCTGATGGAGATGGGGAGCGGCGCGCCGATGGGTGGAATTACGGGAGGCCCCATCGGCGGACTCACCAGGGAAGGCATGGGCGGCCACGCGCCCGGCCCGTGGAGCGGCGCCCCCCACCGCCCCCGGAGCCCCTGGGGCTAGACCGGCCCCCGTGGCAGGCTGACCGGACAAGACGGAGGGAAGGCCGATGGCCCTGGACGGCGTGCGCGCCCTGGTGTTCGACGTGTTCGGCACGGTGGTGGACTGGCGCAGCGGCGTGGCGCGGGAGGCAGCGCCCTTCCTGGCCCGCCACGCGCCGGGCACCGATCCCGCCGCCTTCGCCGATGCCTGGCGACGGCGCTACCAGCCCGCCATGGAGGCTGTGCGCAGCGGTCAGCGCCCCTTCACCCGGCTGGACGTGCTGCACCGGGAGAACCTGGAGGCGGTGCTACCGGATTTCGGCATCGACCCCGTCCGCGTGGAGGCGGCGGAGCTGGACGAGCTGAACCTCGCCTGGCATCGGCTCGACCCCTGGCCGGATTCGGTGGCGGGCCTGACCCGGCTGAAGGCGCGCTACATCATCGCGCCGCTCTCCAACGGCAACATCATCCTGATGACCGACATGGCCAAGCGCGCCGGCCTGCCCTGGGACTGCATTCTCGGCGCGGAAGTGGCGCGGGCCTACAAGCCCTCCCCCGAGGCCTATCTCCGCACCGCGGAGGTGCTGGCGATGCGGCCGGAGGAGGTCTGCCTTGTCGCCGCCCATAACGGCGACCTGGCGGCGGCACGGCGCTGCGGGCTGCGGACCGCCTTCGTGCCCCGCCCGACGGAGCATGGGCCGGGGCAGGCGAAGGACCTGTCCCCGGCGGAGGAGTGGGACGCCGTGGCGCCGGACTTCGGCGCGCTGGCGGCAGGGCTGGGGCTCTAGCCTCTCAGGACCCGGCGGCCTGCCGGATCCGCTCCAGGGCGGCCAGAGTGCTGCGCGCCGCATCCAGCGCGCGAGGCTGCTCCTCCTGGCGGGAGGTGATGTCCGTGAACCGCTCCCGCATCTCCCGCACGCCGTCCTTGAAGACGGGATTGTCGGTGAAGCTCTCCGGGGCTCGCTCGGCCGCGCTCCGGGCCTCCCGCATGGCCTGCATCAGTTGGATTAGCGCAGGGGACATGGCGCCGGCCTGGGTCGTCCGCCCGCTGGACTCCGCCTGTGGGATCTCCCGCCGCAGGTCGTCCGCCGCCTTCTGCAGCATGCCGACATAGGTTTGCATGTCCGGCGCCCGCGGGCTCGGCGTCATCGGGTTCGGGTTGGCGGCGGTGGGCCGATTGGCGGGCGCGTCCGACGCCGGCGGCATGTTGGGCATGGGCGGCCCCTGGTTGGGCTGCGCCACGGCGCCCGGCGGCAGTGCCAGCCAAAGGGTCGGCAGGGCAGCGAGAAGGACGGTCCTGGCGCGCATCGCGTTTCTCCCGGGCGCCGGCGTGACCGCGCCGGGCGCGGTCCACGAGGCTGTTGCTCCGGCCAGAACGCGACAGGGTCGAAAGCCGCGCGCTCCTCCGCGCCCCGGGGCGATCACGTGGGCGCGAGCATCGGGCCGGCGCGCCCTGTCCGGCCTTCCCTGCCGGCCTCTCAGGAAAGTCCATGGCCCGGCCAGGGCGGCTACGGCATCGTGGCGGGATGGATCACCCCGCCCCGCTGCTGCCCGGCCGAGTGCAGCCCCTGGCACGGCTGCTCGTCGGGCTGGCGCTCTTTCTCCTCGGTGCCTGGATCATCCGGGGCTTCCTGCCGGCGCTGGGCTGGGCCGTGATCCTCGCGGTGGCGGCCTGGCCGCTCTATCGCCGCGCCCTGGCTGCCCGGCCGGGGGCGGCGCGCCTGGGCCTGCCGCTCCTGGCCACCGCGGCGATGGCGCTGCTCTTTCTCCTTCCGCTCGGCGCCGCGGCGCTGGAACTCGGCGAGGAGGCACGGCAGGCCCTGCACTGGGCGCGGGAGGCACAGGAGCACGGCGCGCCGGTGCCGGGCTGGGTGGCGGGCCTGCCGCTGGTCGGGCCCCAGGCCTCTTCCTGGTGGGCGCAGACCCTGGCCGCGCCGCAGGCCGGGGCGAGCTTCCTGCACCGGATGAGCGAGGGGGAGCTGATCGGGCTGGGCCGCAGCTTCGGCGGTGCCCTGGCGCACCGGGCCGTGCTGTTCGGATTTACCCTGCTCACCCTGTTCTTCCTGTTCCGGGATGGCGAGGCGCTGGCGGCGCAGGGGCTGCGCGTGGCGGAGCGCCTTCTGGGGCCGGGCGTGGAGCGTGTCGGGCGCCAGGCGGCCGCATCGGTGCGCGGTACCGTCAGCGGGCTGGTGCTGGTCGGGCTCGGCGAGGGCGTGCTGCTCGGCATCGCCTATGCCGTCGCGGGAGTGCCGCATCCCCTGATGTTCGGCGCGCTGACGGCGGTGGCGGCCATGGTGCCTTTCGCGGCGCCGCTGGTCTTCGGCGTCGCGGCCCTGCTGCTGGTGGTGGCCGGCAAGACGGGTGCGGCCATCGCGGTCTTCGCCTTCGGCATGGTCGTGCTCTTCGTGGCGGACCATGCCGTGCGGCCCGCGCTGATCGGGGGCGCGACGCGGCTGCCCTTTCTCTGGGTGCTGCTCGGCATCCTCGGCGGGGTGGAGGGTTTCGGCCTGCTCGGCCTCTTCGTGGGGCCGGCCGTCATGGCGGTGCTGGTGCTTCTCTGGCGGGATGCGGCGGGGGATTGAATGGGGCGGCCGGTCCGGGCCCGCAATGCCAGCCCTGGCAGCCGCCGTTCCGCAACGCAGCATGGGAACGGGGGTTATACCTCCGCCGCCGCTCGGCCGGCTGCTCGACCCCAGCTGGGTCGGTCGCCCCCGGTAATGCCGACCGAAAGCGTGGCGGGGCCGTACCGGCCTTCGAAAGGAAGACCCTATGTTCGGACGCAAGAAGAAGATCCGCTACGCCGTCGTCGCGGGCGGGCAGATCTCCCAGCAGGCCTTCATGCCGGGCATCGGCCGCACCGACAATTCCGAGCTGGCCGCGCTGGTCACCGGCGATCCGGTGAAGGCGGACAAGCTGGGGAAGCTCTACGGCATCAAGTCATGGTCCTACGATGAGTATGACGCGCTGCTGAAGTCTGGCGAGATCGACGCCGCCTACATCGCCACGCCGAACTTCCTGCACATGCAGTACGCCGTGCCGGCGCTGGAGGCAGGCATCCACGTACTCCTGGAGAAGCCGATGGCCTCCAGCGTGGCGGAGGCCGAGGCCATCCTGGCGGCACAGCAGAAGAGCGGCGCCAAGCTGATGATCGCCTACCGCCTCCACCACGAGCCCGGCACGGTGGAGATGATCACCCGCGCGCGCGGCAACGAGTTCGGGG
Source organism: Roseomonas indoligenes (assembly GCF_017813365.1). Lineage (GTDB taxonomy): Bacteria > Pseudomonadota > Alphaproteobacteria > Acetobacterales > Acetobacteraceae > Roseomonas > Roseomonas indoligenes. Next base: position 1,104 of record NZ_JAGIZA010000001.1, on the reverse strand, counting down.
AGTTGCGGGGCTTCGTGTCCACCTTCACCCAGGACGTCGCAGAGGCCAATTCGCGCGGCCACAACGGCTACTGGGGCGGCCCGGTGCCGGACATGGGCACCTATCCGCTCAATGCCGTCCGCAACCTCTTCGGCCAGGAGCCGATCTCGGTGCACGCGGTGGGCACCAAGACGCCGGACCGCGGGTTCAATTTCCACGACACGGTGGCGGTGACCCTGCGCTTCCCCGGTGAGCGCGTGGCGCAGTTCACGGTGAGCTACGCGACCGCCCCATCCGAGTCCTTCACCCTGATGGGCACCAAGGCGAGCATCCTTGCCTCACCCTGCTTCATGTTCGGCGCGACGACCGGCATCTCCTATGTCGAGAAGACGAGCGAGGGCAGCAAGGAGCACAGCTTCGACCCGGTCGAACAGTTCGGCAACGAGACGCAGTACTTTTCCGACTGCATCCTCGAGGACCGCCATCCCGAGGCGGATGGCGAGGAAGGGCTGCTCGACATGCGCGTGCTGGCGGCGGTCGAGCGCTCGCTCGAGACGGGCGAGACGGTGGCGCTGGAACCCGCGCAGCGCCGCCGCCACGTGCAGCCCGATCAGGCCCTGAAGCTCAAGCCGGCGAAGGAGCCGACCGAGGACCAGCTCATCAGCGTCATCCCGCAATCAGCCTGAGTGATTCACCGGCGGCGGCGTAACCAAGCGCCGCTGCCGCCCCCTTCACGCCCGCGGACCCGCGCTTGATGGGAGGGCCCGGCGTTCCGGCCCCCATCTCAGCCTGCCAGGAAGCGGCGCGCGGCCTCCGCCAGCACCTGCATCCCCTGTTAGTTCACGCAGTCGTTGTCCGGCTCAAATTGGCTATCTTATTGAAATTGCTCATAACATCTAAATCCGACTTGCAGGTCGATTTGCCATGATGTCGTGTCCAAGCATGGAATTCATGTCGGGACCCCGTGTCCAAGCTTGAAACCCTACTCTAGCGGGGTTCAGCGTATGCGGCCGGTGATGGCCGCCTTGTGAGGTGGTGGAGAGGTGTGGACTTCTGCGGGAGTGATGCCGGCCAGTTGGTGAACGACTGGTCGTGCGACGATCGCAGGACGGATCGCAACGGGAT